>CAWBBL010000016.1:0-542608 GCA_963786985.1 Ilumatobacteraceae bacterium
GGGCTGACGTCGGTATTCGGTGTTGCGATTCGGTGCGCGCAATCGGTGGCTGCGGTGGGAGGACGACCGTCGATGTGCGGCTGAGATTTCAGCCGACGATCTTCACGAAACTGCGGATCTCCGCCGCGCATGCTTCGGGATCCTCGACCACACACGCGTGGCCGAGCTTCGGATGCACTACGAGTTGCGATCTCGGAATGGCGGCATGGAGCGCTTCGGCGTTCGCTAGCGGCGAGCGAGCGTCGGCCGCGCCGTGCAGGATGAGCGTCGGCACGTTGACCGTCGACAGCACCGGGCGGAGGTCGGTCTCCGCACCGGTGTGGCCCGCCGCTTGAATCGTCGCCGGGCGGATGTTCTCACGCATCATCGTGGCCAGCCGGCGTCGCGGTCGGCCGGTATGAGGTCGGAGAACAGTCCTGGGTAGGACTTCGGGTCGAACGCAACGCCCAGCTCGGCCATGCCGACGAACATCTGAAGCCGACGTTGGACCTCGTCAGGCGGCAATGAGCCTGCCCAGCCCGCGTAGCCACCGACGAGCACGAGACTTGCTGGTACCGCCGGGTGCCGCGCGAACAACGAGAGGGCGACCATCGTCCCAAACGAATGTCCCACGAGGTGCGGCTGCTCAAGGGCGAGCGCGGCAATGAATCCCGCGAGCGCATCGGCGAACTGTGGCGCCCACCAGTTGTCGTCGATGTCCGACAACTCCCCGAAACCGGGCACGTCCCAGGCGACGACGGTGTGGTCACGTGACAGATCGGGGAGCATCCACTGCCAGGTGCGGCTGTCGCACGGCGCACCGTGCAACATGACGAGCGGCGGACCGGCACCCGCACGGGTGTAGGCAATGCGGATCCCGTCAACGTCGACGTGCTCCATATCTGAATCGTGACGCATTTCCGACAGCACGGGAAGGACGAGCCACGTGAACTGCGAGCGCATCCACCAATCGCTGGCCTGCACCGACGGCGCTGTCGAACGACGGCGACGGCAGCGGCGACGCGACGACCAGCGACTGGCCGTTTGACAAGCCGGCCCTGTGGATAGATGCCTGATTGAAGTAGTGGCAGGCGTGGCGAGGGTTCTCGTAGCGTCGAGAGGCTCCGGCAGGGTCGCTCTCTAAATGCCTGCCGATCATCGTCTGGCTGTCTAACGAGGTGTCGGCCTGTCGGGGTCTCGCCGTGGTGTGGCTCACGAGAGGACCGTGCCGGTCCTTCAAATCAGGGGTGCTCGCCGCGGTCCCATCACGAGATAGGAGGACCCAACGATGGTGGATGTGATGCGATCCGGCCACCCGGCTCACACTCGAGGGGTCGCCGACGACGACGACCTCGAAGGAGTGCGCGTGAGACCTCCCGACCGGGGAGGGCCTCTCACCTGGACTTACTTGGTGGCGGGGGCAGGATTTGAACCTGGGACCTTCGGGTTATGAGGGCTGCCATCAGGTCCATTTCAGCTCCTTCGGTCCGTCCTGCTTCCAGCTCGGCATCCGAAAGTGAATCGCGGAGCAACTCCCATGTTCGGTCGTGCAGCTTGCGCTCGAGAGGTTCCAATTCGAGGCCGGTCCGTTCTCGAAGGGCTTCGGATGCTCCGAGCAGCCTCGCGGCGAAGCCGTGATTCCCCCGTCGTGTCTCGGCACCGGCTACGACCTCGAGGCAATTCGTCGCGAGCGTGGGATCTGATGCATCGATCGCCGCCGCGAGCGCTTGGGCTCCCACGTCGGCGGCATCCTCGATGCGCCCCAACTCGATGAGTGCCAAGGCGAGGTTGGACCGCGCCGCGGCTCCATCGGCAGATTCATCGAGCTCCAGAGCGAGAGCGACGGCTTCCTCCGAGAACCGGACCGCGTCCTCGAGCATCTCGCGGTTGATGGCCGAGTACCCCAGATTGATCAGCGCAATTATCAGCACCCGCGGGTGCTCACCCTTCAGCCGCCTAGCGATCTCCGCGCCTTCAATCTCGAGGTTCCACGACTCTTCGACGGAGCCCTCAGCCTCGAGCGCGTTCGCCAGATGCGCCATCGCTCGCTGGACGCTCGCGAGATCGCCCATACTTCGGGCCTCCGCAAGCGCATCTTGGGCTCTCGTACGAGCGTCCTCGTACCGGCCTTGGACGTAGTTCAGACCGGACAGTCGAGTAAGTACCAATGCGTGGTGGCCGCCCTTGGCGCCTGACTCCAGCGACCTCTCGAGCCAGGTCCGCATCTCACTGAGGAGACCTCGGTCCAGCCAGTAGTGGCCGAGCGAGCCCGCGATCGCCTGCAAAGCCTCGTAGTCGGATCGGTCGTGGAACCAAGACAGAGCGGCTCGGAGATTCTCCAGCTCCGCGTCCAACAGCTCCAGCCAGATGCCTCGCGCGCCCTCGAGCGCGACGCTGACGCGCTCTGCGAGGGACGTGTAGTGCCGACCATGCCGCTCGCGGAGCATCCGGACTTCGCCCGCCTCCTCGAGCCGCTCCCAGGCGAACTCCCGGATGGTCTCGAGCATCCAGAACCGCAGCGACCCGTCTGCAAGCTCGCGGCGCCTTACGAGGCTGTCGTCGACGAGCGTGCCGAGTCCCTCGAGGACGTCGATATCGTCGCCGCCGCAGACCGACTCTGCGGCGTCCAGTGTCCACCCGCCTACGAAGACCGACAGTCGCGCGAGCAGTCGCTGCTCGTCGGGTTCGAGCATCTCGTGGCTCCACCGGATCGTCCCGTCGAGCGTGCGGTGACGCTCTGGGAGGTCGCGAGCCCCGCCCCGCAACATCGACAGCCGATGCTCGAGCCGTTGGGCCAACGCCGTGGGATCGAGCACGCGGAGCCGGCTCGCTGCGAGCTCCAGTGCGAGCGGCAGTCCGTCGAGCCGCTCGACGATCTCGGCGACCGCCGATGCGTTCGCATCGGTGAGCGTGAAGTCGGGCCGGACCGACGTGGCACGGTCAACGAACAGCCGCACCGATTCCGACGCGACGAGCTGCGCGGCATCGCCACGCCGTTCCCGTGCGGGAAGCTCCAACGGTGCCACCTGGTACTCATGCTCGCCCGAGAGCCGCATCGCGATGCGGCTCGTCGCCAGCACCGTCAATCCAGGAGCCGCGTCGAGGAGATCGCCGATCACGGGGCTGCCGTCCACGAGCTGCTCGAAGTTGTCGAGCACGAGCATTACGTCGAGATCCGCGAGGTGCCGCCGGAGGCTACCCGCGAGGTCGAGATGGGGAGCCTCCCGCACCTTGAGCACCCCGGCGATTTCCGAGGTCACGAGCGTGGGGTCGGTCAGTGGGCTCAGGTCCACGAAGAACACGCCGTCGGGGAACCGGTCGAGCTGCCTCGAAGCGATCTCGAGCGCGAGCCGGGTCTTCCCGGTGCCACCCGGACCGGTGAGCGTGAGCAATCGCGTCGCACGCAGGAGCCTCTCGATGTCGTCCATCGCTCGTGTTCGGCCGACGAACGTGGTTCGGCGCGGACGCAGGTTGGTCTTCTTGGCTCCCCGCGTCCGCAACGCCGGGAATTCGGCGCTCAGCCCATCGATCACGAGATCGTGCAGTCGCTCCGGATGCTCGAGGCCTTTCAGGTCGTGCAGCCCGAGATCCCGAAGCGTCACGCTGTCGGGCACGTCGCCCGCGACGAGGACGCGGGTGGCTTCCGATATGACGATCTGACCGCCGTGGCCCGCCGCCGAGATCCGAGCGGTCCGGTTGACGTCGATCCCGACGTAGTTGTCGCCGCCTGGAACGCCCTCGCCGGTGTGCAGTCCCATGCGGACGCGGATCGGATTGCCGTCGGACCAAGGGTGCGCGGCGAGCGCTCGTTGCGCCGACACGGCGGCGCGCAGAGCGCCCGTCGCCGTCGGGAAGGCAACGAAGAAGGAGTCGCCCTCGGTTCCCAGCTCGACACCCCCCTGCTCGGCGATCGCGGTTCGCAGGATCTCGGCGTGTCGATCCAGCACGCGCACGAACTCGTCGCGCCCGAGGTACTGGAGCAGCTCGGTCGACCCCTCAATATCGGTGAACAGGAACGTCACCGTGCCGATGGGGAGGTCGCGCATCCTCCGCAAGTTACGCCGCGCCGCAGGTCGGTCGTGATCGGTCGTGGGACACGACCGACGCCGATCCCGCGTTCAGCAGGCTCCATAGGGAGTTGAAGGGGTAGGGCATCCCGGTATCGTTTGGGGTCCACGTAGCCGACCGGTGGATCGGCTGCCCCAAACGATCATCGGCGGAGGATCGCATGGACAACACGGACGCGGCATGTTCCCACGCGGCGGACCTCGTCTCAGGGTCGTCGCAGACGTGAATCAGAGCAATCCCCTCGGGGACCGGGCCGTTGGCCTGCTTGAAAATCCGATATGACCTTGTGACCAGCTACCACCGGAAGGACGCCTGATGCGCCACACCAGAACTGCCGACAGTGTGGGCGTTGGCGACACGGTGGTCGATGCCGACGACGAACCCCGCACCGTCATCGCCATCACCCTCGTTGACCGCTCCATGGAATCGGAGCAATTGAGGGTCAGCTACAGCGACGGCTCCGGGACGTACCACTTCGCTGACGAGCGTGTCACCGTGACCGACGATCCCGTGCCTGAGACATTCGAAGTCGCCCGATTGCGACCGGACCGCCGAATCGGCCCGACGATGACCCCCGTGAACGACCTGCTGCCCGAACCCGACTTCGGCGACTACACCACGGTCGTCAACGTGATCCGCGTCCATCTCGATGCCATCGGGCAGTTCGTCGACACCTACGCCGGGCTCGATCCCGACGACACGGCACCGGAGCATCGCCGCCGCCTTGTCGAGGTTGAGGGACTACTCAACCAGGCACTCGACCGCTTCTCCTGAAGCTCCTCCACGGCGCTGAGCCTGGAGGCGATCGATGTCAGCAGCCGAACTCGTGGTAGGGGACGGTCTTGCCATCGCTCACGGTCGCCCTCCCCAGAACAGGCCAACACCTTACGGACGGTGTGGCCGTGCGCACCCGGATTGCGGTGTCCCCGGCGTCGATTTCGCCCGTTGGCCCGCTCCCGTGGGGCTCGAAGCAGCTGACGACTCAGACCGACTTCATTGATGTAGTCCCGCACTGACTGCCAGAGCAGGGCCGCGTTGGCGAGCGCGAAGGGATCTCATGGCTGGCGGTGGAGCGTGATCTGACAGTCGGTAGGGCTCTCTTGGTAAGTGCACAGAATGTCCCCGTCGGGATTGTCAAGACCCGCTCCAGAGCCGGCGATCGGAGCGGCTCCTGGCTTGAGGATCGAGTGCTCTTGGTGAATGCACAGAATGTCCCGGACGTGGCCGTCGCGACCCGCTCCATAGCCGGCGTTCTGCGCCGATCTCGCGCGCCGGGCGGCGCGAGGTTGTCGACAAGCACAGAATGACGGCGTACGCGAATCAGCCGCCGAGGGCGCCAACTGAACCGGCGTTCTGGACATCATCCGAGACTCTGATCTCAACCCAGCCGCGCGCCTCGATCCACGATTGGCTCCCACGCAAGTCGGTTGCACGCCCGCGTCGTGGCGCCGGCCGCGACGCAGACGCCTCCCTCGATGACGTGGGAAGAGGCGAGAGGTCGCCGGCAATCGTGTCGCCGACGACAATGGCGTTGTGCTGAGTGCAGAGCGTCTCGTCACCGGGCGACTGGTGTTGACGCCGCTGATCGAGCAGGACGCTGACGTGATGGTCGAGGTCCTCGGCGACGAGCAGATGCACACGTTCACCGGCGGCGCGCCATTGTCCCTCGACCAGCTGCGATCTCGGTACCGCCGGCTGGTCGCAGGGAGGTCCAGCGACGGGACCGAACTGTGGTTCAACTGGATCGTTCGGCTCGGTGGTGCACAACCCGTCGGGGTGCTGCAGGCCACCGTCACCGCGGACGGCACGCGAGCCGACGTGGCGTGGGAGATCGGTGTGCCATGGCAGGGTCACGGCTACGCCTCGGAGGCAGCGACTGCCCTAGTCCGCTGGTTGATCGACAGCGGGCTCACTGACGTGAGAGCACACATCCATCCCGAGCATCTCGCCTCAGCGCGGGTCGCCGCCCGAGCAGGTCTGGCACCGACGACGGACCTGGTCGAGGGCGAGGTGGTCTGGCGGCTCGCGTAGCCGGCTAGAGGTCACCATGTCGAACGTGCGCGGCAGCGGTCGGACCGCCAACCGCGTCGGAATGAGCTATTCCTTGACCCGAACACCTCAGACATTGCATGACCACGAACGACGGAGTACCGATGCCGAACAACAAGAAAAACGCCGACAAGAAGTCTGGCTCCGAACCGAGGCTGCTCTCCGGTGGGAACCCGCAGATCCCGAAGGGGGAGGGTGACGAGCCGGTGCAGGCCTACATCGCAGCCATGCCCGGTTGGAAGCGCTCGCTGGGTGAGCGGCTCGACGAGCTCATCGTCCGCACGGTCCCTGACGTGCACAAGGCCGTCAAGTGGAACCAGCCGTTCTACGGCCACGACGCCGAGGGCTGGTTCCTCGCGTTCCGCTGCTTCACGAAGTACGTCCAACTCCAGTTCTTCCGCGGAACTTCGCTGGATCCCGTGCCGCCCAAGGCCTCCAAGCACGACGAGGTCCGCTACCTCGACATCCACGAGGGCGACGACCTCGACGAGGGCCTGCTTGTCTCCTGGATCGAACAGGCAAGCAACCTTCCCGGCGAGAAGGTCTAGCGCCGGCGGGTAGCAACTACGAGGACGGGGACCGGTCCAACCATGCGGTGATCAGCGGGCCGCGGTCCGGCCGATCGAGGTAGATCCGCCCGTCTGGCTCGTGGCCACAGGCGGCGAGGTCGCCGAACAGGTCTCGCGGCGCCTCGTCGGTATTCGCGTAGGCGCTGACGATCAATCGTCCACCAGGTTCCAGGAAAAGGTTGAGGAGCCGATCGACGAGGGCGCCGAGCCGGTCCGGTGGCACCTGATCCTCCAGTGCGGTGACATAGGTGAACTGTCGGGGAGGCGACCAGCTCATCACCGAACCGGTCCAGATGCGGTCGGCGAGGTCAGGACGCAGCCCACGAGCCAGATCGGCGACCTTGTCCAACAGCTCGAGCCCGAACGGCTCGACGGTGACACCGCGTTCGGAGCACCACGCCGGCAACGTGGCGAGCAGGAATCCGTTGGCACAACCGACGTCGAGCCAGCTGCCGTCGCGATCCATCGGCATGGCAAGGTGCTGACGTTTGGCGCGCCAGTCACCGACCGACGCTCGACGCGAACCGGAACCCATCGGACCATCACCGGCGCTGACGTAAGCCTCCTCCAACAGCTCGCGAGTTCGCTCGTCCCAGGCATCGAGGTCAGTCACCACACCAGCCATCATCGCTCAGCGGGCGCGCCTCACCGCACCTGTCGAAGGGCCGGCGCGGCGCGGCCCGTCAAGCGGTGACGGGTTGCCGCTGGCCGTTGTGGGTACCGCAGAACATGACCAACGAACCGAATTTGGAAAATGCGGTCCACGAGCCCGGCGACGATGTCGAGACGTTCGACGTGTACCTGCCGGCCACACCGGCCCTGGATGGCGAAGGTGCCACACACGTGGCCCGAATGAAGGGAAATGAGGCCGGTTTCGTCGAGGTCCTCGCCGGCTTCGTGGCGACCGGTTCGGAACTGTCCGCGCCGCTGCGGTCGCCGGTCGACGAGGCTGACTTGGACCGAGTGAAGTTCACGCTGGAAGGTTTGGGGGCCGCGCGCGTCGAATCGATCGAGCAGCTCGGGATGACGAGCGACTGACCAGGTTTCGGTCGCGCACGTACCACACACCTCGCTCAGCGAGAATCGAGACCATGTACGACGAGGTCGAGTACTCCTGGCGAGGCCCGGTGACCGATGACGAGATCGTCGAGCTCGCCGAGTCCTACGGCGGCCAATCAACAGCCGGATCGTGGGACGGCATCCGCGCCCACAGTCTCGGCTGGATGACGGCCCGCGACGACGGCGTCCTCGTGGGGTTCGTCAACGTCGCTTGGGACGGCGGCGACCACGCGTTCTTACTCGACACCAAGACACGCGGAGGCTGGCAGCGCCGGGGCATCGGCACGGAGGTTGTGCGGCGGGCTGCGCAGCACGCACGAGCTGCCCGGTGCGAATGGCTGCACGTCGACTTCGAGCCCCACCTTGCGTCCTTCTACTTCGACGCGTGTGGCTTCCGTCGCACAGATGCGGGACTGATTCACCTCCGCTCCCCCGGCTGAGTGCCTCGACGCCTGCGTTCTTGCGCCATCGTCAAACGTTCCTGGCCCGGAGCGACGCGCAGCCGTGACTAGTCGGCCACCCGGTCGGCGACGGCGAGCATCTGGCGTCCGACGGGCTGCAGGTCGATCAGCGTGCACAGGAGTCCCGTCGACACTCGTTCGACGACGCCCCATTCCCAGATCGCCGTGGCGTCAAGGCCGGAACGCGTCGCGAGCCATCGTGCCCGTTGGTGAGCGTCGCCGTCGAGTAGCTCGAGCGGGTCCTCTCGCATCAGGATCCCGAGGTCATATTCGGCCTCGGCGAGTAGTCCGTCGGGATCGACGAGCTTGAAGCCGCCGTCGGCCTGCAAGGCGTTCCACTGGTGAACGTCGCCGTGCACCAACACGGCCCGCTCGTCGTCGTGAGCGGCGACGCGACGAGCGGCACACGCAACGGCGTGGGCCACCGCTCGCTCCGAGCATGGACGGTCGAGTTGCTCCCAGCTGGTCGTGACGTGGTCGATGAGCCATCGTCCCTTGTCCGCACCGGTCGGCAGTCCACAGTCGGGCGCCGGCCGCCACACCCGTGCCGCCGTCGACGCCAGGATCTCGAGGCGCTGGGTCAATGGAATGTTCAGTTGATGCAGCGACGCGCCGAGCCGCTCCAACAGCAGTGCACCGCGCAGCGGGTCAGCACGCAGCAGCCGCACACAGCCCACACCGTTGGCGAGGCGAAGCATCCGGATCTCGTGGGCCGCGGCGTCACCGGACCGCGGGACGACGACCTTCAACACTGCGGCGCCTCCGTCATCGCACGAAGCCTCGGCGACGAACGCCTCGGTCGCATCGCCAAACGTGTTGCCGACTCGGATCGCCCAGTCCCGCTCCAGTGAAGTGATCAGACTCGGAAGCTCATCGAGCCACCATCGCGCGTCAGCGGCGATGGCCTTGCTGCGGACTGCTGGCGGAACATCGAACATCACGATCAATTCCACACTGAATGCCGCGCCTTCTCCCGACGCGTAAGTACGCACGCGATGATGAGGGCGATGATCGACGTCGAAGCGCTCGCCCGGGCTGAACGCCACCTCGTCCGGTACGGCGCCAACTGGGTCCCGTTCATCGCCGACCGTGCCTGTGGCTCGTTCGTGGAGGATGCTGCGGGCCGCCGCGTGCTGGATTTCACGAGTGGACAGATGAGCGCGATCCTCGGCCACTCGCACCCGGAGATCGTCGATGTCGTGCGCGACCTCATCGGCCGGCTGGATCACTTGTACTCCGGCATGCTGTCCCGACCAGTGATCGATCTGGCCGAACTTCTCGGTTCGTTGGTGCCCGGCCTGACGAAGGTGTTGCTGCTCACGACCGGCGCCGAGTCCAACGAAGCTGCGCTGAAGATGGCCAAGATCGTGACCGGCGGATGGGAGGTGGTCGGCTTCGCCCAGAGTTGGCATGGCATGACCGGCGGTGCGGCGGGCGCCACCTACTCGGCGGGGCGGCGCGGCCATGGTCCAGCGCCGGTCGGATCGATGGCCGTGTTCGCCCCAAACGCCTACCGGCCGCGGTTCGTCGATGCCACCGGCGAGCTGGACTGGCACACCGAGCTGGATGACGCTTTCGAACTGATCGACCGTCAGAGCTCAGGTGGTCTCGCGGCGTTCATCGCCGAGCCGATCCTGTCGTCCGGCGGCGTCCTCGACCTACCGCCCGGCTACCTCGCAGCACTTCGCGCCGGCTGCCGCGAGCGCGGGATGCTCCTCGTGCTCGATGAAGCGCAGACCGGCCTTGGGCGCACCGGCAGCACGTTCGCCTTCGAACGCGACGGCGTGGTGCCCGACATCCTCACACTGTCCAAGACACTCGGTGCCGGGCTGCCGTTGGCGGCCGTTGTCACCACCGAGGAGATCGAGCAGCAAGCCCACGAGCGCGGCTTCCTGTTCTACACAACCCACGTGTCGGACCCCTTGCCATCGGCCGTGGGGCTCAAGGTGGTCGAAGTGGTGCTGCGCGATCGACTCGCCGACCGCGCGGCGGCCGCCGGGGCCCGCCTCCAGGCTGGTCTGCGCGAGCTGCGCGAGCAGCATGAGTGTGTCGGCGATGTTCGCGGCCGGGGCCTGCTGGTCGGCATGGAGATCGTCGCCGACAAGGTGTCCAAAGCGTCGGCTCCCGAGCTCGGTGCAGCCGTCACCCGCCGCTGTCTCGAGCTCGGTCTGTCGATGAACATCACCGGGCTGCGCGGTATGGGCGGAGTGTTCCGAATCGCACCGCCGCTCACCGTCACCGATGCCGAGATCGATCTCGGCATCGCCATTCTCGACGAGGCGCTGCGCGACGTGGCTGGCTGAGCCCCGCGGACACCATCCCTCGCCGTGCTCCCCTCTCTAGGCGACGAGCTCGGTCAGGTGCTGCAACGAGTGCTCGAGATGGTCGCGACCAAACGGCGGAAACTTGATGATCTCGCGCACGGGCGGTGGAACGGCTGACCAGTCGTAGGTGAGCGTCACGGTCGTCCGTGACGGGCTACTCGGCTCCAGGTCGTAACGCCAGAACCAACCGCCGAACCCAAGCTCTCCGGTCTCTGGCGACTCCTGTCCCGGCTGCCAGGCGATCGTTCGCGGAGGATCGAAGATCTCCACCCGATTGGCCATCTCGTAGTCCTTGTCTGGGTGGTTCTCGTGATACATCGCCATGCGGAAGATCTGGCCGGACCCCCGCAACGGTGCGGCGTCGAGGGAGCGGCGGACCCAGCCAGTGCCGTCGATGGCGGGGTGCGCTGTCGGGTCCGCCAGCACCGCGAACACCGCATCAGGCGCCGCTTCGATGGTCGTTGTCACGGTCATCCGCTCAGATTCCATACGACCTCAGACCAACGGCACTCCGCGAACTCATCGGCGTGGTCACCTGATCGTGAATGCCTGCGACTAGCTGACGGCATCGAGCACGTGCCGAAGCGGGGCTGGCACGCGGTCGAGGGCGACCGCAGCGACCACGAGGTCCTCGGCATACCGCAGCTTGCGCGTCGCCCCGCTGCCGAAGAACCGCCGCAGCTGCGCTTGTACCGGCTGGTCACGCCATGGCGGCTGCTTCTGAAGCGTGCGGAACGACCCGAGGTCGCCGTGCGCGCCGAGCACGTCCTGCACGCCGGCGGGTGTCACGGCTCGTATCAGCTCGTCCTCGAGATCGGCGTGACACACGAACACCGGCACGTCGCCTGCGGCTCGCGCGACGGCCGTTCGGACAACCGGCGCCTCGCCCGAATCGCACAGCGCGACGACACGCAAGCCCACACCGGCACGCCCAAGGCGGACGACGAAGTGGCCGATCGCGTGGGCACCCCCTGTCGGCACAACGGCCACCCGGAGTGCCACCAAATCACGCCCTTCTGCGCGGGCGAGCGCCTCGACCGCGATCTGATCGCTCACGCCCTCGACGAGGATGACGTTGTCCGCTTCCCCGAGCCACTCTGCGGGCTTCTTTGTCACGACAAACGACGTCCTGGTGTCGTTGTTCGTGACCCAGAAGCCGGATGGTCCGCCCGGTGATACCGTTGTTCGTCGTTCTCCACCAGGCCTTCACCGGTGAGTTCGGCCAGCGCGGTCCGCGACACAACATGAGGTTCTTGCTCGCCGCCTCGGCAGCGCTCGTCGCGACATGCGGCGCAGGTGGAGGTGGTGGGGTCGCGGCCGATGCCGTGGGCTGCGACGCTCCGCAACGCGGCAAGCTCGAGATGACGGGCGACATCGGTGAGTACCAGTCCGGTGTGGTCGACGACCCGGTCCACGACCCGACCCTGTTCGCCGACGGCGAGACCTTCTACGTCTTCTCGACCGGCCGGCTCGACCCGTCCGACCCCGGCGGCATCTTCGCTCGCCGGTCCACCTGCACCCTCGCCGGTCCGTGGGAGTCGCTGGGTTCGGTTCCGCTGCCCGAATGGACTCGCGACTACGACGTCGAACACCTGTGGGCTCCGCACGTCGTCGAGTCCGACGGCACCTTTCACCTGTACTACGCCGCCTCGAGCTTCGGTACGAATCGGTCGGCGATCGGTCTGGCGACCACGACGACGCCAGGGGACCTCGAGAGCTGGGTCGACCATGGTCCGATCTTCACGTCGCAGCCGGGCGACGACTACAACGCCATCGACCCGCAGGTGTTCTCCGACGGGACGGACTGGTACTTCGTCTACGGCTCGTATTGGACCGGGATCCAGATGCAGCCGTTGGCCGACGACCTGCGCACTCCCGGTGAGCCGCGCTCGTCGTTGGCGAGCAACCCTGTCGACCCGCCGAACGCGATCGAGAACGCGCAGGTCTTCGAGCACGGTGAACACTGGTACCTCGCGGTGTCCTGGGATCTCTGCTGCCGCGGGCTCGCCAGCACCTACCGGGTCGCGGTCGGACGATCGACAAGTCCAACCGGTCCGTTCGTCGATGCTGACGGGGTCCCGATGGCCGAGGGTGGCGGGACGATCCTGCTCGAGCGTCGCGGCAACCAGATCGGCCCCGGCGCACTCGACGTGCTCGAGCACGACGACCGGCTGTACGCCGTTCACCACTACTACGACGCTGATGCCGGCGGCACGATCCGCATGCAGATCCGCGAGATGGAGTGGCGCGACGGCTGGCCGTACTTCTCCGACGACGAGTCCTGACCGCCGTGGTTCTGGGTCGATTGGCCGACACGGGGCATCGCATCCAGCGCTCGGAGGGTGCCGATTCAGTGACCGGTGAGGGCGATCTTGATGAGAACGACGGCCCCGGCCACGACGAGGAGCGTCGCCCCGTAGACAAGCGACCGCACACGGTTGGCGCCGCTGCCCCGGGAGACGGCGTAGCCGACGAATGCGATGAAGCACGCCAAGACGAGTTCGACGACATCGAGTTCGACCGACGCGGGGAGGATCAGGACCGGCACGGTGGCGAGGAGCGCCACCGCTGCCGCACCGAGCAGTTGCGCCGCGGCCGCCTCGGCATCGTGGTGGCGGACCTGTCCGGCAGCCACGAGCCGTGCCGAAACGTTGAAGGCGAGCCAGTGCGCCAGCGCCAAACCAACGGTCGTCCCCCAGACGATCTCGAACACGTGGTCCTCGGCGGTCGACTCGGACAGCGCGGCGAGCGCGGCGAGCAGACAGATGGCCACGTACAGGGCCATCGTGAACGCCTCCTTGCGCAGCTCGACATCATCGCCTTGGAGCAGCGATCTGTGGAGCACGTGGGAACCTGATTCAGACATGCACTACATAGTGCATGCAGCTGGGCGACGTCGCTCAGATGATGTTGCTGAGGAGCACGACGACCAACACAATCGTCAACAGCGTGATGGCGACCGCGGCGAGACCGTCCCTTTGGTCTCCCTGCACACCCTCGCGCACAGCACGCTGAGGTTCCTGGGTCATCTCGCTGGTCCTCTCGTCGCCATCGTCACCCAGATTCTCGACCACGAGCCGACGATGTTGCAACGGTCACCGGTTGCACGACACGCCCCAACCGTGCCAGGGCACGATCGGCGGCGTTGGCGCCGCACATTCCGTGCGCTCCGGCCCCGGGTGGCGTCGAGGCCGAACACAAGTAGACCCCGGGGATCCCGGTGAAGTACGGGTCGACGGCGAGTCGTGGTCGGAACAGGAGCTGCCCCGGCGAGGCTGACCCGCCGATGACGTCGCCACCGACGTAGTTCGCGTTGTACACCGACATCTCCGTGGCGGAGCGCACCGCCATGCCGATGATCCGCTCTCGGCAACCTGGAGCGAAACGCTCGATCTGAGCGATGATGGCCTCGGTCGCATCCCCCGAATAGCCGGACGGCACGTGTGCATAGGTCCACACCGGATGGATGTCGCCCACCGAACGGGTCGGGTCGGCGAGATACTGCTGGCCGACGAGCACGAACGGCCGCTCGGGCATCGTTCCGCGATGAACCGCTCGCTCGTTGGCGACAACCTCGTGCAGACCGCCTCCGAGATGGACCGTGCCGGCTCGGCGGGCCACACGCGCCGTCCACGGAACGCCTTCGGCGACGGCGAGGTCGACCTTGAAGGCGGCGGGACCGTGACGGAACCGGCGGTACGCCCGGGCGACTCGGCGCGGCAGCCGATCGCCGAGGATGTCGGCGGCGTTCGATGGCGACACGTCCAGCATCAACACGTCGCTCGGCGGGAGCTGGCCGGCTGACCTCACGAGCTGACCGGTCTCGATCGTGCCGCCGTGGCGTTCGATGTCGGCGACCAACGCGTTGGCGATCGCCTGCGATCCGCCTTGGGCCACAACCCAGCCTTTGGCGTGTCCGGCGACGATCAGCATCAGCCCCACCGCGCTGGTCATCGGACGGTCGAGGCGATAGTAGGCATGCGCCGCGACACCTCCCCACAGCGCCCTGACCTCCTCGGTCCGCCAGAGTCGAGCCAGCGTGGTCGCCGGCAACAGTGCGGCGGCGCCGAAGCGCGCCAGCGTCAAGGGATGTCGCGGCGGGCGCACGATCGGCTGTGAGGCGTCGGCGAACAAGTTGTCGAACCGCGAGACCGTCGGCGCAAAGACCCGACGCCATCGCTGACCGTCCCTGCCCATCCGGTCGGCGGTCCGCTCGATCGAGCGGTACAACACGCCGGCTGATCCGTCGTCGAGCGGATGGGCACAATCGACCTCCGGTTGCAGCCAGGTCAAGCCGTCCGCGGCGAGGTCCAACCCGGTCAGGAACGGCGACCCGGCAGCGATCGGATGGACGGCCGAACACTGGTCGTGCACCAGGCCAGGGACGATCATCTCCGTGCTGCGTGTCCCACCACCGATCGTGTCGCTGGCCTCGAGCACGGTCACGTCGAGACCGGCGCGAGCCAGTTGCGCCGCGGCGGCGAGCCCGTTCGGCCCGCTGCCGACGACGATCGCCGAGGTCACGTTGTCACAGCTTGCCGGCGCCCGAGCTCAGGCGCGGCCGCCGTTGCCGGGATAGGCGACGCCCGGTGCCTCATAGCCCGGCAGCGTCCAGGTAACGGTATGGGGGATCGGGCCGTTGGGGAGCCACGGCTGCTCGTTGGCGGCATCGTCGTTGTGATACCACCCCTTCTCGACCGTGCCCAGCGCGGCGTCGATCACTCGGTACTGCACCTTCTTGCTGAAGGCCGGCTGCGACTCCGTCCAGGCGACCACGACATCGCCCGGTTCGTACTGGCAGCGCTCCTGGAGCGCCGCGATGAGACGCTCGTCGAGGCAATGGCCGTCGCCGAAGTTCCAACCGGTGAGCACGTTGCTCACGAACTCGCCCTCGCGCTGGATTCTGCCGTCGAGCCCATCGGTGTGGCGCATCAGTGCCGAGATGTGCATCCGCCCCATGGGGTGCATCATCCGGAACGCGACCGCCTTCTGGATGAAGATCTCCGAGATCTCCATGCCGAACAGCGGATCGAGTTGATCGATCTGGTTGTCGGCGGCCTTCACGATCCGCTCGTTGATGCGGTCCTCCATCGACTTGTCGCGGAACGAGAACGTCCCCGACGCCCAGTTGCCGGCATATTGCTTCATCCCGACCAGGAATGAGACGTACTGCGGCCGCAGTGCTCCGAGGATGATCGGGGCGAGGGCGACGCACACCACGATCGCCAGCAGCGCCGGGTTCATGTCGCCCACCCCGTAGCCCTCGCTCGGGGGGAAGTTGGCGAACAGGAACGCGACAACGAACATGAAGAACACGTTCCACTCCAACGGCACCGCGATCGGGATGGTCGAGAGGATGAACGTGTGGAGCATCCAGATCGAGATGATCGCCACCCAGGTCAACCACGTCCACGGCGAGAACAACAGGATGAGTGGCATCACCAGCTCGCAGGTCGTGCCGCCGATGTGGCCCAGGGCATGGGTGACACGCGATGGCCGGATGTCGTTCGGGTAGTCCTTGACCGTTGCCTTGCGGAACCGGTCGGACACCATCCACGGCGTGTTCTGGACCATGATCGCCACCGTCGCCGAGAAGCCGTGCTGCAGCTTCGAGAAGCCCGCCCCCATCCAGATCACGACGATCGCGATCTTGGCAGCGACGATCATGTCGACGAAGTTGCTGAACAGCCCGAAGTACAGCATCGTCGGGACGTACTGCTCGGAGCGCGCCGACAGGAACACGATCTTGTCGCGGAGGCCCATCAACAGGATCAGGCAGCAGTAGGTCACCAGCGCCCACTGCGGCAGCACACCGGCCGAGCCCTCGGGCAGCCCATCGACCTGCTCGCCGGACAGGAACATCATCATGACCAGCCAGAACACGATGAGCTTGTAGAGGCCGGTGTCCCACGGCGTCCGCCGGTTGCCCTTGGTGAACGGGACGTGATTCGGGTAGGGCGGAACCCGCAGGGTGTCGTTCTGCCACCAGTACAGGACCCCTCCGATGGGCGGATCGAAGTGGAACGCCAGCGGACCGCACGTCGCCGCCAACCCGAGGATCTCCAGCAGGATCGTCCAGACCATCAGCTTCTGGTAGAGGATCGGCTCGTCCCACCACCCGGCGATGTTGTCGAACTCCAGTCCGGCGGTGAACGCTCCGGCGAAGATCAACCCGAACAGGGCGTAGAAGAAGATCTTCCACACGTAGAAGTTGATCGTTTGCTTGGGGGTGCCGAATCCGTACTCGACCCAATGGAGTTGGAGCATCTTCATCCGCTCGAGGAACGGGATCTTGGCGAACTCGTCGAGTTCGACGGGCGGGAGCTCCGATGTTCTGTAACCCATCGTCGGCTACCTCCTCACGCGCTTCGCCCAGGAACGCAGTCGGCGCTCCACCTCGAAGTAGTAGTCGTCATCTTCGGCCTTCCTGGTGGACACGATCTTCCCGGTCAGACGTTCGAGTTCGCGCTCTCGGACCCGCTGGCGCTTCCACTGCTTCCGCTTGTTCTTCTGGCGCAGCCGCTCGAGGTGGTCCTCCTCGGTTTCCGACGTGCCGCGAAGGTAGGCATCCTCGATCTCGTCGAGGCGTTGGAGCGCCTCTTCGGCGGGGAGGTCGAGGAGGATCTGGCCCCGCGCCATCAGGTACATCCGGTCGGCGTATCGCAACGCCTTGTGGGCATGCTGCTCGACGATCAGCGCTCCCGTACCGCGTTCGTCTGCCGCAGTCCGGACCGCGCCCAGGAGCCGGTCGACAATCTTCGGCGCGAGTCCGAGGGACAGCTCGTCGGCGAGCAGGATCGATGGGTTGCGGCTCAAGGCCCGGGCGAGTGCCAACATCTGCTGCTCGCCGCCCGAGAGCATTCCCCCCCTCACCGACAACCGCGGTTCGAGCTCCGGGAAGAGCGCCAGCGCGCCTTCGACGGAACCGCCACCGATGCGCAGATTGTCGCGCGCCGACATCTTCGTGAACACCAGCCGTTCCTCGGTGACCAGACCGATGCCACCATCGCGGACCCGTTGGTGCATCGGCGTAAACGTCGGGACGTTGTTGAACATGACGATGCCATCGACTGGCATCAGCTCGCCGGCGATCGTCAGCAGGGTGGTCGACTTGCCGGCGCCGTTCGGACCGAGCAGGCAGACCACTTCGCCGCGCTCGACCCTGAGATTGACCGCACGGACCACCTCCCGACCGAGATACCCGGCCTTGAGAAGGCGGGTTTCCAACAGGGCGGCCTTCATGACGAACCCCCGGCGACCGATGCCGGCGCCGGCGCCAGCTGCTCGACCGGCTGGGCGACAGGTTCGGTGTCGATCCGGTCGCCGAGATAGGCGGCGATCACCGCCGGATCGGAGCGGACGTTCTCGGGAGGACCGGACGCGATGAGCCGCCCGAAGTCGAGGACCACCACCCGGTCGCAGACCCCCATCACGAAGTTCATGTCGTGCTCGACGACGAGGACCGCCATCCCCCACTCATCGGCCAACCGGCGAACCACCCGGGCCAATTCAACGCTCTCGACTGAGCTGAGACCCGCCGCCGGCTCGTCGAGGAGGAGCACGCTGGGGTGCATCGCCACCGCCCGGGCGATGGCCAGGAGCCGTCGTTTCCCATAGGACAGGTCCTGGACGTCGCGATGGAGTTCCTCATCGAGCTTGAACTCCGTGATGGCCCGCACCACTTCGGGCGGAAGCGGCGGATTGACCGGCCGGATCAGGTCCAGCACGTACGAGCGGACGTCCTGCGGGTCGGCAGCAACGCTCAGGTTCTCGAACACCGTCGAGTCCTCGAACAACTCGAGTGACTGGAACGAGCGGGCGACACCGGCGCGGGCCCGCTTCACCGTCGGCCATTTCGACAGGTCGAGATCGTCGAGCCGTACCCGGCCCTCCGCCGACGTGAATCCACTGATGGCGTCGATCAGCGAGGTCTTGCCCGCTCCGTTCGGTCCGATCAGGCCGGTGACGGTGCCAGGTTCGAGTCCGAAACTCACGTCGTGGACGGCGACCACCGCTCCGTAGCGCACCGTCAAACCCTCGATGGTCAATGTTCGCGCCGGGACGCGGGCATCGAGATCGGCGCTGGCCCGGGGATCGGCAACATCGGCCAGCTCGATGGTGTACGGCCGGCTCCACTTCCGCATCTTCTTGATCTGCCGGGACACCCGGACCCACTCGGCGGCCACGCCGTCCTTGTAGATCAACAGCGTGAGCAGGATGCCGATACCGCTGATCAGTTGGATCCACTTCCCGACCCCCTCCCAGGTCGTTTCCAGGGCCTCCTGGGTGATCCCCGCCGTGGCCATGGTGGAACCGACGAACGCGCCGAGCAGCTGCCCGACCCCGCCGAGTAGGGCGAGACCGACGTAGGTGATCGACGTGAAGTTGCTGAAGGACTGGTAGCTGATGGAACTGAGCCGGAATGCCAGGGCGATGCCGCCCAAGGCGGCGATGGCCGACGCCAGCGAGAAGGCGAAGAGCTTGGCCACCATCACGTTGATCCCCAGCGCCGCTGCCGCCCGTTCGTTGGTCCGGACGGCGATCAGTCGACGGCCGCTGCGCCCGCGGCGCACGTTGGCGACCACAACGACGGCCAGCATCGCCAGGACCAGCACGAAGATCCCGTAGCGGGCCGGGTGGTTGATCGACCCGATGTCGTAGCCGAACAGGTCGGGGTTGCCGACCTGGGTGCCCTGGACACCGCCCGTGTAGTTGCGGTTCTTGAACAGCATCAACTCGATCGTCGATCCCAGGCCGAGGGTGACGATCGCCAGGTTGATACCTCGAGTGCGCACCGCCGGCAGGCCGAAGATCACACCGAGTGGCACGGCGGCGGCAACGCCGGCGAGCAGGGCGAGGAGGAACGGGATGTCGAACACCGCGACCAGCCGCCCGGCGACGTAGGCGCCGAATCCGGCAATCGAGTACTGGGCGAGGGAGAGCTGTCCTGCGTATCCCGTCAGCACGACGATCGACAGGAGGACGATCGCCACCCCCAACGAGACGGTGATCGCGTCGATCCACTTCGGCTCCTTGGTCACCATCACGAACACGACAGCGCCGCAGCCGAAGAGCGTCCAAGCCCACGAGATTCGACCGGTGCCAACCATCGGCAGCTGTTGCAGGTAGTGGTCTCGCAGTGGCAGCGACCGCCCCCGGAACACGAGGACGACGATGATGACCAGGAACGGGAGCGAGGCTCCAAGGCCCTCCTGATTGGAGAACCGTCCTACCAGCGCCTGTCCGACGCCGAGGGCGAACCCGGCGATCGTGGCGATGGGGAACGACCGGAAGTCGCCGATCAGCGCCGCCGCCATGGCGGCCAGGATCAGCGCCGTCATCGCCGTGACTTGCAGGGTGATGATCGGGACGACGAGGATCCCGGCGACCGCGGCGATCGCCGACCCCAATGCCCAGTTGAGCAACGCGATCCGGTTGGGGGACAGCCCGATCGCGGCTGCCGAGCGCTCGCTCTCGGACACCGCCTCGGTGGCCAGGCCGAACTGGCTCGACCGATAGAGCATCCACAGGAAGAGTGCTGACGCGCTCCCGATGCCGACCAGGATGAAGCGATCGACGGTGATCCCGACGTCCCCCCACAGCGTCACGCGATCCGTCGGCAGCCAGCTCTCGACCTGCCGAGCGTTGGAGCCGTAGCGGATCACGACCGCCGCCTGGATCGTGATCAGCACGCCGAGCGTGGCGATCACCCGGACCAGTGAGCTGGCCCGTCGTAGCGGTCGCATGATCACCCAGTGGGTGAGTGCCCCGAGGAAACCCGACCAGGCGACGCCCACGATCGCCGACGCCAAGAACGGCCAGCCGTTCTCGTGCAGTTCCCACTGCATGAACACGCCGGCGATCGCCGTGGCGCCGAGCGCGAAGTTCAGAACCCCGGTGCCGCGGTAGATCACGATCAGCCCCTGGGATGCAAAGGCGTACAACGAACCGACGCCCAGACCCAGCAATGCGAATCTGATGACCTCGTTCATCGTCCCCTCTCGCCACTCCCCACTCTGCGTCGCGAGACATCAGAGGGTCGACGCGCCCGGATGGTACCGCGTCGCGGTTCCCGGACGCCGAACCCGACGCTCCAGGGTCGCGACCGGACGTGCGGGTGCTCTATTGTCGGCGGTCGGTGGTCGGTGCGCATCCTGCGCCCGCGATATCCGCAACTTGGGGGGAACATGATGTCCACGACGGGCGATCGGCGTTCGAGTACACATCGGCGTTCATGGCGAAGCAAGCTGACGCTGTTCGCCGTCGCCGGCTTGGTGGCCGTGGTGGGAGGCGGCGCCGCCAACGCCACCACCGTGCCCAGCGACGAACCGAGCGGTGATCCGATCAAGGTCATGACCGTGACCACGCTGAACGCCGCCGGGCCGACCTACGAGAACATCGCCAACACGGCCAATGCGTATGCCGACTACATCAACGCTCGCGGTGGGGTCGCCGGCCGGCCGCTCGAGGTCACCGTCTGCGACGAGCAGTTCGACCCGGCCGTGGCGGCGACGTGTGCCCGGCAGGCGGTCGAAGAGGGCATGGTGTCGATCGTCGGCTCGTTCACGTTCTTCGCCGAGTCGATCGTGCCGGTGATCGCCGAGTCGAGCATCACCTGGTTCGGGGCGTGCTGTCCGATCACGCCGTCGGAGCTGACGAACCCCTACTCGTTCAACATCGGTAACCAGCCGATGTACGCGGTCGGGGCGGTGAAGAAGGCGATCGACGACGGCTGCGAGAACATCAACGCCGTCATCATCGACGGAGCGCAGATCTTCATCCCGCCGATGGAGAACGCCATGGCGAACCTCGGAAAGTCCTTTGGCGACGTCGTCATCCTGCCGCCGACCGCGCAGGAGTACTCGTCCGAGGTGGCGCAGGCCACGACCGACGCCGACTGTGTGATCAGCATCATCTCCGAGACGCCGTTCATCACCTGGAACACCGCCTGGACGCAGTCCGGCACGGAAGCTCGCCAGTACGGTCCCCAGGGCAACCTCAACGAGGTATCGGCCGCCGGCAACGAAGAAGCCACCAATGGCGACATCATCGTCGGCATGTATCCGGACATCTCGACCGAGCCGTGGGCCGAGTACCGGGTCGCTCTCGAAGAGGCCGGGCTCGACACGAGCGAACTGGACTACAACTCGCTGGGCGGCATGGGCACCTGGGCTGCCTACGTCGGGTTCACCCAGATCGCCGAGACGATCGAGGGTGACATCACGGCCGAGTCGTTCTACGAGGCAGCGTCGACCACGACGGCCCTGGACCTCAACGGGATGGTGCCGGTGCTCGACTTCACACAGGAATGGACCGACGGCCTCGAGGGCTACCAGCGCCTGTTCAACCGGAGCGTCGTGTACAGCCAGCTCGAGGACGGCAAGGTCGTTCCGCTGACGACCGAGTTCGAGGACGTCGGCGAGCTGGCACTCCCGCCGGCCGATTCCTGACCTCAGACGACCGATGGGTGTTTAGGGGACGATTCCGTCCCCTAAACACCCATCGGTTGTGGGCGGGCGCTCTTACGACACCGCTCGGTCGGCGTCGTTCCAATACTGGGCCCGCACGGCCTTCTTGTCGGGTTTGCCCACCGGGGTGAGCGGCAGCGCGTCGACGTAGTCGATCGACTTCGGCGACTGTTGTGAACCCTTGGCGTCCTTCACCAGTTGTTGCAACTCGCGGGTGAGAGCATCCGTCGGCTCGTGACCGGGTTGCAGCACGACGACCGCCTTCACCGCTTCCCCCCACTTGTCGTCCGGCACACCGATGACCATGACCATGCTGACCGCGGGGTGGATGCTGATGACGTCCTCGACCTCGCGGGGGAAGACGTTGAAGCCGCCGGTGATCACCAGGTCCTTCGTCCGGTCGACGATGTACAGGTAGCCGTCGTCATCGAAGCGACCGACATCGCCGGTGTGCAGCCAGTCGCCCGAGAGTGTCTCGGCGGTCTCCTCGGGCAGTCCTTTGTATCCCGTCATCACCAGCGGACCTCGAGTGCAAATCTCCCCCGATTCGCCCGGGGCGACGGGTCGGTTGTCGGTGTCGAGCAAGGCGACATGCATCCACGGAACGGGACGGCCGCAGGAGGCGAGTCGGTCGGGGCGGGAGAGATCGTGTTCGCCCTTCTTCAGGTGCGTGATGACCATCGGAGCCTCGGTCTGCCCGTAGAACTGGAAGAAGATCGGGCCCCAGTCGCCGATCGCTCGGGCGAGCTTGGCGGGGCTCATCGGTGAAGCCCCGTAGAAGATCGTCGCCATCGACGACATGTCGGCCGACTCGTAGCGTGGATGCGCTTGTAGTGCGTACAACATGGCGGGAACGATCAACGTCGCCGTGATGCGATGTCCAGCGACGAGGTCGAAGAAGCCGTCCGGACTGAACGACTCCATCACATAAAACGCTCCACCCGACAGCAGTACCGGCGCAACGAGCGACATCGCGGCGTGCGACAACGGCGTAGCGATGGCGATTCGCAGCTCGTCGGGGAACTCCCACTCGGCCATCTGGATCCACGTCATCGCTTGCCACACGCGATGGCTCATCAGCACACCCTTCGGGCGTCCGGTCGTCCCGCCGGTGTAGACGATCGTGCACAGGTCATCGAGGCCCACGTCGGGGGCGACAAGTGGCTCCGGCGCAAACTCGTCGGCGAGTGCGAGGTAGTCGTCACCGATCTCGTTGGGACCGAAGCCGAGCAACGTGAGATCCGGGTACTGCGCCTTGAGTTGGCGGGCTCGCTCGGTGAAGTTGTCGGTGTCGAAGACGAGGCAGTCGATCTCGGCATCGCCGATCACGTAGGCGTGATCGGCGAGTGAGCCCAACGGGTGGAGCGGCGTCAGCACACACCCATTGACGAGCGACGCGGTCAGATTGGTGAGGACGTCCGGACGGTTCTTCGACAGGACTGCGAGGCGGTTGCCCCGAGTGACGCCGCGCGCCCGCTGCGCCTGGACCAACTGGCTGGTCCGGCGCCGGACTTCGGCATACGACGCAACTCGCCCGGCGAGAGAGATGCACGGTGCGTCATCGAAGGCGGCGAGGCTCCGGACGATCAGGTCGGGAAGCAATGGCTGTTCGTGGAGCGGCGAGGTCACGAACGTCACCGTATTCGGGGTGTGCCGTCGCTGTGGGGGTCGCCGGAGGTGACCAGGCCCGCGCAGCGAGAGTGCTATGCGCCGTTACGGTGCGGCGTCGGCCAGATCGATCGGCAAGGTTCTGGCGAGGTGATCCAGTTGGTCGCCGAGATCGGCGTCGACGTCGAAATCGAGGTGCCAGCGGTCGCTCGGGAACCCCCAATAGCGGACATCTGAGATCCGCCATCCAGGCGACGCTTCGAGGTCGACGACGAGATCGACACATCCTTCGCCACTGCAGAAGATCACCTGACCCTGTTGCCCGGAAACACTTCCTTGACCTGGCGCAAACCCAAGCGGTCTCAAGATCGGATCGAGGGTCGCGTTGACCTGATCGATGACGCTCTGGTTGGGCGGTGGCTGGCGTACAGGTGACCACACGTCACCATCTTCGCAGCGCTAGCCGCCGAGCCCTCCGTCACAAACCCACCAGCCGAGGACTAGTGCTCGCCGGACTCGAGTGGCACGCTCGGGTCGAACAGCATCATGTGCGGCCCGGCCGGCCCGGTTGTCGTCTGCTTCTCGACGTTGGCAAAGCTCACCCAGGCACTCCCGTCGGGGTTCACCGGCGTGAGGTCGCCCGATGTGTCGACGTTGAACAGCCAGATCCCGTAGTCACTGTTGCGGGGATCGCCGAAGTCGGGGTCGTTGTCCCACGGGGTGAGCAGCGAGTTGGAGACGTAGAGGCGACTGTTGTCCCGACTGAGACGCAGCATGTTGGGGTGTGGCACCGAGACGGTGGCGAGCAGCTCGGGGGTGAGCGGGTCGCGGATGTCGAACTGCTGCACGGTGTTGGCGAACCAGTTCGAAACGTAGAGGTACGCGTTGTCGTGCGACACGACGATGTCCATCGGAAGTTCGATGCCCTCGTCGGCGTCGAGCACCGGTTGGAACTCGAACACGCCGTCTGCGTCGTCGTCGTGGGCGAGCCACACGGCGCTCGTCCCCGGGGCGTTGATGAACGCCCGCCGCACCCCCGGCTCGTTGATGAACCGGACCATCAGCGCGCCACTGTTCGGACCGAGGCTCTCGGTCTGGATCACTTCTTCGTCATGGGCGTTCCATACGGCGACCTCGTCACCGAGGCAGGTCGGGTCGATGCCCGGCGCGCACGACGCCGGCGACCCGAACGTCGTGCTGATCGCGTACTCGGCGTCTGGCGTCATCGCGAAGTCGTACATGTACGTCGGACCGGCCTCGCTCGGATCCCGATCCGGCCCGGGGCCGAAGTAGTCGACGAACTCGCCGGTCCGGTCGTCGATCTCGACAATGCCGCCGGGCTGGGTCTGGTCGTTCGCCGCGCCGATCATCGGTGCCAGCAGCATCCCGTGCATCGCCATCACGCCGTGAGGGACGGCGTAGCCGCTGTCGGTGACGAGGTCTTCGTTCACCGCGCTGAGCGTCATCGAAGAGCCGTCTCCATCGATGTCGAGCACGTGGATCCGGTTAGAGAACAACCCTGGGACGATCAGGCGTTGCTGGTCGGCGGAGTACCCGAAGTGGTGCAGCTCGTCGCCGACGTTGGGCATGTCGACGCGGTTGACGATCTCGCCAAAGTCGGGCTGTTCAGGATCGGCGCCGACCACGGCGACGAAGTCGGGGTCGCTGGCGCTCTGGGCGATCGTGGTCACGTAGAGGAACCGCTCCTGCTGGTCCGCAGTGTGCGCTGCGACGGGTTGCGTGGTAGCCGCCAGAAGCGTGACCGGAATCAGCGTGCTGGCTGCCAATCGCAGCCGGGCGATGGCTCGAGTACTCATTTCCTTCTCCTTCTGCGATCGGCGCGACGTTGCCGTTCGTTCGGTCGATCGACTGAATTGCAGTGTCACAGAGGAACCACGGGCTGTCAATACCTCTTCTAGATCGCCTGCACAACGCATCGAGCCGGAACCGGCTCAGGAACTACAGCTGGGTCAGTCGGACGACCGAACTGCATTGGAGACTATTTCATGTCACTACTTGTCATGCGGAATTGTTGGTGTTACAGTCTGTCACATGAATACGGCGCGCCACTATCGCATGACGGCTCGCCGCGCGATGGTCGAGCAGACCCGCGAGCGCATTCTGCAGGCCGCCTACGACGCCTGGCTCGCCGAGCCGTACGACCAGGTCACGCTCGACGGCGTCGCCCGTGCCGCTGGCACCAGTCGGCAGACCGTCCTGCGTCACTTCGGGTCGAAGGACGAGTTGGCCGTTGCCGTCGTCGATTGGCAGCTCCCGCACGAAGAGTCGGCTCGCCGCGTCGAGCCGGGTGATGTCGTCGCGGCAGTGCGGCACCTGGTCGACCGCTACGAGACGATGGGTGACGCCAATGTGCGCATGCTCGAACTCGAAGGACGCGTTGCCCCGATCGATCACCTGCTGGTCATCGCCCGCGACAGCCATCGCAAATGGATCGAGGCAACCTTCGCACCCGTTCTGCCGGGCCGCGGCCGCCGCCGTGACCAGCTCGTCCTGACGCTCTACGCGGCCACCGACGTGACGGTCTGGAAGCTGCTGCGGCGCGACCTGGGCCGCTCACGCGTCCAGACCGAAACCATCATTCGCAACCTGGTCGAGGGTGCCACGGGCATTCCCGACCGATGACGAGAGGATCAGCCATGACAAACACGCCACAGCGCTACCTGCTGCCGATGTGGGACGGTGGTGGCACCGTGGCGCCCGGGCTGGGCGTCGCCCGACGGCTCATCGCCAGAGGCCACGCCGTTCACGTGATCGCCGACCCGACGATCGCCGCCCAGGCGGACCAGGCCGGCTGCACGTTCACTCCGTGGTCCCGTGCCCCCCACCGCGCGGCACTCGACCGCGACCAGGACCTGCTCCGCGATTGGGAGACCGCTAACCCGCTCGTGATGCTCAGCCGGGTGCGCGACCGCCTCATTGCCGGCCCCGCCGAGCAGTTCGCCACCGACACTGCTGAAGCCATCGACGTCTTCGGTCCTGACGTCGTGGCTCCCGACTACCTGCTGTTCGGCGCAATCATCGCCGCCCAGGCCGCTCACGTGCCGGTCGTGCCGATCGTGCCGAACATCTGGACCTTGCCGAGCCCGGGTGTGCCAGCGATCGGCCCGGGATTCTCGCTCGCCAAGGGCATACCCGGTCGGTCCCGGGACGCCGCGCTGCGCAAGATGGTCAACGCCCTGTTCGGGCGCGGTCTGCCACCCCTCAATGCGGCCCGAGGTGTGCGCGGCCTTGCACCATTGCGCTCGTTCTACGACCAAGTACTCGACACTCCACGGATCCTCGTCCTCTCCAGTCCGGGCTTCGACTTCGCGTCGCCATCCGTCCCCGCCAACGTCACCTACACCGGAGCAATTCTCGACGAGCCCACCTGGGCCGAGCCCTGGAACGACCCGCGGCCGCAGCCCGGCGAGCCACTCGTGCTCGTCGGCTTCAGCTCGACCTATCAGGACCAGGGCCCGCTGCTGCAGCGGGTGGTCGATGCGCTGTCGTCGCTCGACGTGTTCGGCGTCGTCACCCTCGGTCAGATGTTGCCGGCCGGCGAAGTCGCCCCAGCGCCCAATGTCACCGTGATCCCGTCGGCACCCCACGGCCCGATCTTGCGGGAGGCGTCGGTGGCCGTCACCCACTGCGGGCATGGCACCGTCATGAAGGCCTTGACTCATGGCGTACCGATGGTGTGCATCCCCATGGGCCGCGACCAGAACGACACGGCCGCCCGCGTCGTTCATCACGGCGCCGGTGTGCGCCTGTCGACGCGATCATCGGCCGCGCGCATCGCAACCGCGGTTCGCCAGGTGCTCGAGGATCCCCGGTACCGCGACAACGCTCAGCGGCTGTCACGCGTCATCGCCGAGGAGGCGCACACGTCTGACGTGGCGGTCGAGCTCGAGTCGGTGGCCAGCAGCAACAAACCCACCGCAACCACCAACGGGCCGCACTGACCGGCCGGTCAGCCGCGCTGAGGTGTCTGACGTGTCGCCGACGGGGTACTGCCCATCGCAACTGGAGGTTGACCGTGGCGAAGTTGTCAGCAAAGGAGCGGGCGAAGCTCAAGCCATCGCAGTTCGGGCTGCCTGAGAAGGCGCGTACCAAGGACGCCCGCAAGGAGCCGGGGAACTACCCGATGCCCGACAAGGGTCACGCCATCAGCGCAGTGCGGCTCGCCAAGAAGAACCACAAGGATGGCAACCTGTCGACGAAGGACTACAAGCGCATCTCGCGCAAGGCCAGCAAGATCCTCAACGGCGACTAGCTGCCAAGTTCTGCGTCATCGTTCGGCGCCGACTCGATCGCCGAGCTGGCGGCGAAGCAGCTTTCCCGATGGGGTTCGCGGCAGCTGATCGACGCGGTAGTAGTCCGCCGGCTGCTTGTAGGCGGCGAGGCGCGGCGCCAGCCAGTCAGTGATCTCACCGGCATCGACCTGGCAGTCGGTGACGATGTAGGCGACCGGCACCTCACCACGGCGCTCGTCGGGACGGCCGACAACGGCGGCGTCGATGATCGCTGGATGTTGGACGAGGACTGCTTCGACTTCGGCCGGTGCGACCTGGAACGCGTTGACCTTGATCAGATCCTTGAGCCGGTCGACGACAACGACCGTGCCGGTGTGGTCGACGTGGCCGAGATCACCGGTGCGGACCCACCCCTCAGCGGTGATCATCTCCGCCGTCTCGACGGGCCGGTGCAGGTAGCCGAGCATCGTTTGTGGTCCGCGCGACTTGCAGCTCACCATCGAGGCCCGGTCCGAGCTCCGCACCGGAAACGGGGTCGACCACCCGCAGTTCGGTGTTCGGCAGTAGCGGGCCCACGGTGCCGGGGGCCGTGCCGGCCGGTCGGGTGGGAATGCAGATCGCCCCGCTCGTTTCGGTGAGTCCCCAGCCCTCGCCGACGGCGCACCCGGCGAGCCGAACAACGAGGGCCTCGTGGGTACCCGGGGCCAGGGGCGCTCCGCCGCTGGCGATGAGCTCGAGGTGCGAAAGATCGTGATCGAGTACCCGTGGGTCGTCGGCGAGGAGGCTCGCCAATGGAGGCGGCCCGGCGAGGTAGGTGACCTGGTACCGATCGATCAGGGCGAGGAACGAGTCGGGGTCGAACCGCGGTGTCGTGACGATCGTGGCACCGGCCATCAACGGCGCGAGGAGTTCGGCGGTGAAGCCGAGGATGTGGAACCACGGCGCCACGGCGAGCGTCACGTCGTGGTCGTCGACGGACAGGGCGCGGACGAGTTGACGGCCGACGGTGACGAGCTGGCGGTGGGTCAACATGACTCCCTTGGGCAGGCCAGTCGTTCCGCTCGAGTAGGGCAGCAAGGCGATCGAGTCACAGTCGATCTCGAGCTGCGGTGGATCAGCCCGACTGGCCAACAATTCGGCAAGGGGTACGGCGCCGGGCGCGGGGGCGCCGAGCACGACCACCCGACGGACGGCGAACGAACGGGCCCGGTCGGCCAGATCAGGCGCAACGACCAGCACCGTGGCATCGGCGTCGGCGAGTTGGGCATCGACTTCGTCGTCGCTCCACGTCGGGTTGAGGCAGGTCACCGGCGCGCCGAGTCCCATCGCCGCCAACGTGCAGGCGGCGACCGGCGGCAGGTTCGGTGCCCAGATGGCCGCGCATTCACCCGGCCGCAGGCCGTCGGCGTAGAGCCATGCGGCGATGCGTTCCGTGCGCCGGGCGAGCTCGGCATAGCTGACCGCCTTGGCGCTGGGGCCGTCGATGAGTGCCCGCCGGCTGGCGTGTGCCCGGGCGGCCACCCCGACCGCCGCGCCGACGGTCGTGTCGTCGATGACGACCGGTTCCATCTCGCTCGTCCAGATCATGCTCGCTCCCGCAGTGAGTGCTTGACGCGAGTAAAGCGATTTGGTTGACGCGCGTCAAGTATCCTGAGGTCGTGCCCGATCCGGCGACTCACACCCGGTTGCTCGATGCCGCCTGGCAGGAAGTCGCCGAACTCGGGATCGAGCGACTCACGCTCGCCGCGGTCGGCGCCCGGGCGGGGGTCTCCCGGCAAGCGGTGTACTTGCACTTCGGGAATCGAGCCACCCTGCTCGTCGAGATGGCCGCACGGCACGACCGCACTTCCGGCTTCACCCGCCAGCTTGCCACCACCCGACAGCAGGACCCCGTCGACGGATTCCGCGCCATGTTGGACGCCTGGTTCGACTACCTCCCGACCGTCTTGCGCGTCGGGACCGCCCTGGAAGCCGCCCAACTCACGGGCGGAGATGGCGCCGACGCCTACCGCGACCGGATGAACGACTGGTGGAACGGCATCCGCATCGCCATCCAACGCCTTGCCGACGCCGGGCACCTGTCTTCCGACTGGGCCATCGACACGGCCACCGACTGGGTGTGGGCCAGCGTCCACCCCACCACGTTCCACCACCTCGTGACCGAACGTCGCTGGACCGCAACCGACGCCGCCAGACGAATCAATGACTCCCTGGCCCGCGACCTCCTCACCTGAGCCGCGACCGCCGAGTCGACGACAGACTCGACTGGACGCCGGCCAGTGAATCGTTCTCGGCCTGCCGTGCTCTCAGGGGATGTCACACCGTAGCGGTTGACGAAAGGCAGGCGGTGATGGTCATGATCGGTCGCTTGGGTTCGTGGATGGCGGCATGCGGAGTTGCCGCGACCGTCATGGTCGGGACAGCATCGTCCGCCGTGGACTCCGCACCGCCGACGTCGGAGCCGCGGTTCGAGGCCGCGGTGACGCCGATCGGCGAGTCATTGGCCGAGGAGATGCGCGGCGTGTCGTGGCGGCCGGGCTGCCCCGTGCCGATCTCGGACTTGCGGCTGATCACGATGAATTACCGGGGATTCGACGGCCAGGTCCACGTCGGCGAGCTGGTCGTTCACCGCGACGTCGCCGACGGCATCGTCGGCGTCTTCGCGACGTTGTTCGACGTGGGATATCCGATCCGCCGGATGGAGCGGATCGAGCACTACGGCGGCGACGACGAGGCGTCGATGGCCGCCGACAACACGTCCGCGTTCAACTGCCGTCCGATCACCGGCGGCGGCGCGTACTCGGTCCACTCGTGGGGAAAGGCGGTCGACATCAATCCCGTCGAGAACCCGTACGTCAGGGGCGACCTCGTGCTGCCGGAGACTGGCCGGCCGTTCCTCGACCGCACCAGCTCCCGTCCCGGGGTGATCGTCGCGGGCGACGTGGTCGTCGAGGCCTTCGCGGCGATCGGGTTCGTCTGGGGAGGCGACTGGACGCGGCTGAAGGACTACCAGCACTTCGAGGCCGACGATCCCCAGCGAGCGCCGGCGACGGCGCGCGGGTGCGCGGCGTACACGGAAAGCTCGGGCCGCTATCCGGTGCGGATGTGCGAGCGCGGATTGGCCGTCGAGAACGTACAGCGACAGCTCGTTCGGCTCGGCTACGACGTCGAAATCGACGGCTACTTCGGCCCGCTGACGTTGGCCTCGGTGCGCCGGTTCCAATCCGACCATGGCCTCGTCGTCGACGGGTTCGTCGGTCCGATCACGTGGTCCGCGTTGCTCGAAGGCACCGCCGGCGGCACTGACACCGACGGCGACGGCCGCGTCGAGCCATGGGAGCCGGTCGCCGACACCAATCTCCGCGACTGCTCGCCGCAGACGCCCGATTCGTCCGGTTGGACCGGTGAGATCGATGCCCTGGTCGATCCGACGACCGGCGCGATCGATGTCACGCCATTCAATGACTTCCTCCAGTTCGCCTCCGGGCCGGTCAACCGCTCGCCATGTGACGCGGCGCGAGTCCTCCTCCACCTCGACCGGCCTCGCGACAGCACGGAAACGGTGAGCGTCGCCGTTGAACCCGAGGGCGCCGCCAACGCGACCGTCACGGTCACGATCGACCAGCTCGCCGACGACTCGATCGCTGCAGTCCGTTACGACCTTCGCTTCGAAGACTCTGGCAACGACGCCATCCGCTTGGCGACGGCGGTGTGGTCACAACGATGCCAGCCCGGCCGCGGCCACCAGGACTTCTCGACCGAGCCCTGCGTCTGACCCGGGCCGAGCTTCACGTTGTCGACGGTGGTGGTCCCCAAGCAGCGTTGTCGTCGGCACCGTCAGTCACTTGGACGAGGCCACTGCCATCGGCGTTGACGATCCAGATGCTCCCGTCCGATCCATCCGACTCCGAACGCGTGAAGACGATCCTGTCACCGCTCGGCGACCATCCGGGCGAGTAGCAGGCGTACGTGTCGGCCTCGCCCACCAGACCGCCGCAGCCCGGGGCGATCGGCAACCGGTACGGCGCGGTGTCGGCCGCCGTCATGTCCACGACCCAGATCTCCTTGTGGTGGTCCTCGCTGACCCGGGCCACGAACAGAATCGTGCCCCCGTCCGGCGACCAGCGGCCGGCGTGTCCGGTGTCGTCGAGGGCCATCCCCTCCGGAGTCAGCTGTTGCGGGTCCCCTCCCCCGGCACCATCGTCGGTGATGTCGACGACGAACATCCCCGTCGGAACGTCGTCCTCGAAGCGCTTGAACACGAGGCGGGTGCCGTCGGGCGAGAAGTCCCCTGGGATGTCCCTCCCGTCCGGGCTCGACGTGATCCGCGTCAGGTCGCCACCGTCGGACGCCCGCACCGAGTAGATGCCGTTGCGGCTGGGATCGTCGATTCCGTCGCCCGCACAGATCAGGCGCTCGCCGTCGGGAGACCAGCCGAAGCCGCAGTCCAGCTGCAAGGTCGGATCCGGTGTCGCCACCGCCCGAACATTGCCAGTGGCGACCTCGACGAGATGGGCAACCATCGCCGGGTCGCCGCAGCAGACGATCGAGACTTCGCGGCCATCAGGAGACCACTGGCCCGCTCGTCCATCGGCGAACAACAACTCGACGTCACGTTCACTCCCGTCTGCATCCACCAGGTAGACGTCGGTTCCCAGATCCTGCGCATCGTCGTGCCCGCCTGGCGATCGCTGGAACATGAGGCGGCCGGCGCTCGGCGACGCACTGCTGGTCGGGATCTGAGGCGCCGCGCCGATGTTGCGGACGACGCCGTCGGGACGATCGACGGGACCGGTCGTGACACCGCAGGCGCGAGCCAGGACCACCGTGCCGGTGGCGAACTCCCGTCCGATGTCGCCCTGCGGGTCGGGGGACTCGTAGGCGTGCCAATCGACCTGCTGGTTGGGGTCACCCTGCGCCGTTGGCCAGGACGCCGCGACGGTCGTCCCCGGGCTGACCCGCTGAGCGAACGTGCCGATGCTGGCGTGAACCACGCCCGTTCCCGTGTTGGTGACGATCACGACTGGTTCGCCGTCGCGACAGCCCTCGACGACTGACAGCGAGTAGGTGAGATTTGTCGGCAACTGGCAGGCCTCGAACGTGCCGTCGTCGAAGACATACGGCTCACCGAGGTCGAAGAACACGACCTCCCACGGGGTGCCAGGTGACACCTCGCCAGGATCGAGCACGCCACTTTCACCGGGGCCGAGCGTCAGCGTCGCACCGGCGGTCCGGAACTCGATCACACCGTCACCGGTGCTGGACGGATTGCTGGTGTTGGTGAAGTGGGGAAGTCCGGCGTCGCAGGTGGACGTGTAGCTGTGCGTGCCGGAACTGTCCGAGCCACTGCTCGCCGCCGCCGTGTTCGCCACGCCGATCAAACCCAGCGCAAGCGCCAGCAGCAGCCTCCGCACGTCCGTCCCTCCGCCATTTCGCCAGCAACCTGCCCAGTGGTGGATTCCGCCGAGTCCCTGCTGGTTGCGCCACGCTAACAGCACCTCTCCGCAGCCACTCATCGGTCCCGAACAGCCCGCGTCGGACAAGAATGGCTGTCGCTGTTGAATTTCCGATGGCTTGTTCGTCTTCAGAGCATCCGCGCCGGATTCGCCGGCTGGGACGAGAAAGGATTCCCAAATGCCCCGCTACATGTTGCTGATCGCGGAAGCCGAGACTGGTCCGGACGAGGTCCAGGTCGGAGGCGCTGACTGGGCGCCCGGAAAGCCGCTGTTCGACGAGATTGCCGCGATGCACGGCAGTTTCGCCGCTGAGGTCACGGCGGCCAATGCCACCATCGTCGCCGGCGAGGCGCTGCTGCCGCTGAGCACCGCAACGTTCTTGCGCAACACCCGATCGAGTGACGTGATGGTGGTGGACAACCCGGCTCCCGATGTGAAGGAGACCCTGGGCGGTTTCTACCTGATCGACGCCCCCGACGACTCCACCGCCCGTGCCCTGGCCGAGCGATGCCCGGCGCCGGGCGGCTACATCGTGCTGCGTCCTGTCTTCGACTTCTCGTCGTTGCCCGAGGCCGCAGGCGCCGGCTGAGGATCCCGCCGGTGGATGCGTCGACGGTGTCGCAAGCCGCCGCCGACGCCCACCGAGACAGTTGGGGACGGGTCGTTGCGGCGCTTGTCCGGCTCACTCGCGACGTCGACATCGCCGAGGAGGCCACGGCTGATGCGTTCCTGCTCGCCCTGCGCACGTGGCCGGCCGAAGGTCTGCCGCACTCGATGGAGGCCTGGCTGCTCACCGCAGCCCGGCGCCGGGCGATCGACCGCGTCCGTCGCGCCGGGCGCCTGCGCAACCGGCTCGACCGCATCGCCGCGGCGTATCCCAACGCCGTTCTGGCCGATGATGCGGACGGTGCCGAGCCGATCATCGCCGATGACGAGCTGCGGCTCGTCGTGTTGTGCTGCCATCCGGCGCTCGATGCCGAGGTCCAGGTAGCCCTCACGATGCGTCTGGCGTGCGGTGTGTCGACGGCATCGATCGCCGCCGCGTTTCTCGTGCCGACGACGACGATGGCGGCTCGACTCACCCGAGCCAAACGCCGGATTGCCGAATCCGGCGCGGGCATCGAACTCCCGGACGACGTGGCGGTGGAAGAACGAATGGGAGCCGTCCGCCGCACGATCCACCTGGCCTACGCGATGGGACACACGGCCGGGTCAGGCGACGCGCTGCGCGACGACGTCCTCGCCGGAAGTGCCCATCGAATGGCGCGAACGCTCCACGACCTCCGCCCAGGTGACTCCGAGACAGCCGGACTCCTGGCGCTGATCGAGCTCACCGCTGCCCGCGCGCCGGCTCGACTCGCCGCGACGGCCGATTGGTCCGATGACGGACCGGCGAGCAACCAAGTGTTGCTTGCCGACATGGATCGGTCGATCTGGGATCGATCTCTGATCGACTCCGGACTCCGTCGGCTGACCGGACGGGCGGCTGACGATCGGGTCGGACCGATCCGCCTCCAGGCGCTGATCGCCGCCGAGCACGCCCGGGCAGCCTCGTTCGCCGAGACCGATTGGCAGGCGATGATCGGACTGTACGACCACCTGCTGCGCCTCGAGCCGAGTCCGACCGTGGCGATCGGTCGTTGTCTGGCGATCTCCTACGCCGCCGGCCCCGAGGCCGGGCTGCAGGACCTCGACGAGGTGATCGCTCTCGACGTGCTCGATCGCTATCCGTACGCCCATGCGGCGCGGGCCGACGTTCTGCAGCGTCTCGACCGTGTGGCGGAAGCACGGCTGGCATGGCAGTCGGCAGCATCGTGCGCCCGCACCTCAGCCGAGCGTGAGTTCTTCGCCCGCCGCGCCCGTTTGCTCGGGTGAGCGAGACGCTCTCGGACCCAGCGAACGGCGAGCTGTCGACGCCGAAATCGGGACCGCGTGCTACGTGGTGTGCAAGGATCAAGAACGGCGTCCCGGCGGTTGCCGTCACTCTCAACATGGTCACCTCTCGTATTCGCCTTGCGTTGATGATGTCGGCCTGGTCGCCGTCGGCGTTCCGACGATGACGGTTCGTGCCGATGGCTACGAAACGGCGCACAATCGGCCTCGACGAGCGCATCGAGTTCGCCGCCGGAGCCGACAGTGCGACGGTCGAGGGCGGTGTCGTGTCGGGGACCACCAACCGCTACCACCTTCGTGCTGCGGCTGGTCAGACGATGGCAATAGTCTCGAGTCAGTCGAGGCCAACGCCGTGTTCTCCGTGTTTGCCCGGATGGGACGCTGATCTCGAACCCCGGGGTCACGACCTTCGCCGCCACGCTTCGACGTCCGGTGACTACTTGGTCGAAGTGGCGACTGTCGCGGCAACGCACGTACCGGATGGACGTGCAAATTGTCGGCCCGCTGCCCGTCGCGCCGAGTGCGGCAGGTGTCGAGCGTCGCGTCGAGTTCGAGGCGGGAACCGACCACGGCTTCGTCGAAGGCGCCGTCGTCGTCGGCACCGCTGACCGCTTCGTGCTGAGGGCGTCTGCTGGCCAGTTGATGTCGATCTCCATCGTCTCGCTGGAGGACAACGCCGTGGTCAGGGTGCACGACCCGAACGGCGGCGAACTTCCCGGTGGGGGCGGCGACTGGTTCTCCGGGCAACTGCCCGCCGACGGCGACTATGTGGTCGAGGTGAGCTCGGGCGCGGCAACGCCACCTATGCAGCAGTTATCCAGATCACCGGGCCGACGGGCGTCATCGAGCCGGGCGGATCGGTGCAGCGCATCGAATTCGCCGCCGGCACCAACGGTGCCTCCGTCGAGGGTGCAGTCGCCGTTGGCGAATTCGACCGGTACGTACTCGGTGCCTCAGCGGGACAGACGATGGGTGTCCATCTCGACTCCGATGCTGACAACGCCACGTTTGTGGTGCTCGCGCCCGACACCACGTCACTCGCCTTCGGTCCCCAGGACGCCACCGTGTACCTGCCAATGGATGGCGACTATGAGATTGCCGTCGCCGTGACCGCCGGGGAGCAGACGACGTACGCGATGACCGTGTGGATCGACTGACCGTGCCGGCACGCGGGTCAACCGGGCAGGTTCGCCGCGGCGGTCAACGCATCGGACGCCGTGGCACCGGGGAGGATCTCCGGAATGCACCAGGTCGCCCCGCTGGCGGCGAGGGCCTGCCAGTCGGGATGCGCGCCTCCGACCAGCACAACGTCAACGGTGCCGGCGGTCAGGTCGCCAGCCCGCAGCGCTGCGGTGACGTGTTCGGCCGTCCACACCTCGGCACCCACCAACGCCAAGCCGTCGAGCCCATACCGGCGAACGCGCCGCGGTCCGGCACCGAGACCTGCCCGCCCGGCGACCCAGATCGGGACCCGCGGCGACTGCACGCCGGGCTGCGTCGTCACGCGATCACCCGCACCGGGCACCGCGTCACCGGCGAGCATTGGCACGAGCTGCTCGATCCCGGCGTCGAGCGCGGCGCCGCGATCGCGGTCGTCCGTTGCCGGCTCGCCGAACGCCGAGTACTCGCCGTAGCTGTCGACGCCGAGGCCAAGGCCGAGCACCATCCGGCCCGCCGACAGGCGGTCGAGCGACGTCGTTGCCTGAGCGACGAGCTGCGTCCGCCGCCTCGGCAGCGCCACCACCAACGTGCCGATCAGTACTCGATCGGTCGCTGCCGCGATCGCCGCCAAGGTGACGAACGGATCGGCGAACGGGGCCAGCGTGCGGTTCCAGAGGTGGTCCCACACGAACACGCCGTCCCACCCGGCTTGCTCGGCAGTCGTCGCCACCTCGGCGACCACACCCGGGTCCGCCAGCTCCTCGGACAGCGAGATCGACAGGCCCCACCGCACAGGTAGACCGTAACTGATGACGCGGACGACGGTCCTGTTGCCACGACGAAGTCACCACCCGGACCACGTCGCCGAGCGCATCCCGCCGACGTCTACCTGGCGGATCGCCCGGGTACCCGCAGGTGAGCTCGGAGAAGGGGGTCATGCCGTGTGGGGCGTAGTGGTGATCGGCGTAGTGCTTGCCGTGGCCATTGTTGGCTGGTTGTGGTGGACAAAGACGCGGGGCAGCGATATGGCGAAGCCAGCTGCGCGACGAGCTACTGATGCAGAGATCGCCTCGACGATGGAACCGGACGCGGTGCCGATGATTTCGCCACCAAGCGGGGCGGGTGTGCCGATGGTGCCGATCGTGCCGACCCTCGTTCCCGACGACACGTCCGACGACGAACGTGGCGGCCCACTACCCGATGAGCCTGGTGGGGCGTCCGCCGAGGGCGACGACGAATCCGCCGAGAATGATCAGGAGGGATGGAGATGCGCGTCACCGGAGTCACCACGAACCTGCCGGTTGCCGACATCGACTCGGCGCGCAGCTTCTATGCGGACTACCTCGGATTGAACGTCGAGAGCCTCAACCTCGGATGGGTCGCCCGTTACCAGACGTCAGACGGACGAGCGTGCGTGCAACTGGTGACGCGAGACGCCACAAGCCCTGAGGACTCTGTGCTCTCGGTGCACGTCGGGAACGACGTCGATGCGGCCTACGCGGAAGCGCAGCGCCGCGGCTACGAGATCGTTCACCCGCTGACCGACGAACCGTGGGGCATTCGCCGGTTCTTCGTGCGCGACCCAGACGGCAACGTGATCAACATCGCCAGCCACCGCGACGAGTAGCGCGTCCGCACGGCTCAGTCACGCCCGCGGTAATGCCCGAGCCGCCGCTCCCTCTGTGGCGACGGCCGCCTCGCCGGTCATCGACCACACCGCCGATGACCGAGCCGTCAGGACCGACGCTGACCTCGAAGTTGAAGGTCAGTGCTACGCACGCAGGCTGGGTACCGGACTGCCCTCGACGCCAACCGTGATGGGGTGGAATATGAGTAGATCAATGGCGTCGATCAACAACGGAAGCCCCCAGGGTTTCGGCACTGGGGCCTTCGTTGGGTGTGTCAAGTCGGAGTGGCCCCACCTGTGCTCGTTTGACTTGCCGCTCCGGTCACCGGTTCGGAGTTGGAGGTCACGGCGGTTCAGCGCGCGACTGAAGGAGGGTGACCCCGGGCACCCACGCTGACGGTCAGTTGTCGGTGGATGGGGTGTAAGGCCCGGGCGGGGCGGTGATGGTGATGTCGCTGCCGAAGTTGAAGAACCGGGTGCGGGTGATCTGGTCGCGTTGGGCGATCTCGATCTGGTGGACGAGGTCGTCGGCGATCCACACGCTGAGCGTCTTCACGGCGTCGGGATACTCAAGTTCGAACCAGGCCAGCTCGTTCGGGGTGAGGGCGGAGAGGGCAGCGATCGAGGCGTCGGTCAACTCGATGTCGTAGCGTGTGGTGGCGACACCGTCGAGCGTGTCTCCGCCCTGTTTGGTCACGTCGGAGCCTTCGAGCGCGGCGGAGATGACGGCCGCCGAGGACGGCCCGAACGGTGCCAGGCCGTCATCGGGGCCGAAGGGCGTGGTCGTGGTCTGGCCTTCGATCGTCTCGTAGCCGGTGCCGTCAACGACAGTGAACGTCGACGCCTCGGTCTGGCCGTCGGCGTATTGGGTCTCGCTGGTGATCTCGAGATCGTCACCATCGACCCGGATCCGTGTGGTCCCGTTGCTGACTCCCGGCACGGACGTAATGAGCTCACCTTCGAGCGATGTGATCTCATCCATCGCTTCGGCGGCGCTGACAACTGCTGCTTGTGCGGTTGGCGCATCGTTGGACTGCACGACGACGAACCCACCGACTGCGACGAGAGTCGCCGCGGCGACCCCGGCGACGAGTCGCCACGGGCGTCGCCGATCGCGTTGCGCGGACGGTCGAAGCGAGGAGGCGGGGCCGCTGGCGGTGAAGGGCGAGTCGAGATCGGTGTGCATGGCGGACTCCAGGATCGAGCGGTAGCGGTCCGATCCCGGCGCCGGTGGGTGTTCGTTCCTCGTCGGATCGAGTGACCCGATGAGCTCGACGAGCTCGTCGTCATTGGTAGCCATGACGGTCCTCCGTTCGTGGCTGGGGATCAACCGACACATGTCCGGAGGTCACCGAATCTGTCTGGAGGAGCTGGTCGATCAGCCTGCGGCGCGCCTTGTGGAGTCGCACCGACACCGCGTTCGGGGTGCAGCCGAGCACGGCGGCGATGTCGGTGACGGCGAGCCCGTCCCAGCACCGCATGAGCACGACATCGCGGTCGTCGTCGCTCAGTGACGCCAAGGCAGCGCGCAGCCTCTCAGCCGGCGAGTCCATGATTTCGGGGCGGTCGTCTCGGTGACTATCGATCAGGCGGAGCTGCAGCCGGCGTTGACGTTCGTTGGAGCGGCGGTGGTTGGCGAGGACGTGTCGAGCGACGCCGAACAACCACAGCCGGACCCCCGGGTCGGGGAGCTCGTTGCGTCGACGCCACGCAACCGCGAAGACCTCCGCGGTGATGTCGTCGGCCTCAGCGCTCGAGTGAGATCGACGACGAGCGAATCGCCACAGGTCGTCGAAGTGGGCGTCGAACAAGCGACGGAAGAGCTCATCGTCTGACGGGTCGGGGCTCACCGCTCACACATTTCCGGATCGAGACGGGATCTTTCCATGTTCGACCCGGCTCTGATCGGGTCTGGTCGCGGCGAAGGGCTCGCTCAGCGGCGGTGTTTCGATCGGGATCGCCGGGCGCGCTTCAGTGCCAGCGCTGCCGGACTTTGTCAGCTGCGCTTGGGCGTGCCGTGCCTGGTGCTAGCCGGGCGACGCTCCGGGCGGTTGGCAGTGGGCCCCGGTTGCGGGGCGTTGTCGGCTGCTGTGTGGGGATCCCAGGCGTCGGGGTCGTTGGCCAGTTGGGCGATGTGGGTCGGCAACTGGCCCGAGGCGAGGTCGGCGAGGGTGACGTGTTCGAGCACCGATCGAAGGGCGGCGCGTGTCGCGATCCAGAGCGACACGAACGGTTCACGCTCTCCTGCCTCGCCGAGTTTGTGTGGGCGGATGCCGCGCACCGAGGCCAGCGGGCCTTCGAGGGCGCGGATGACGTCGGCAACGGTGATTGTGGCGGCGTCCTTGGCGAGCAGCCAGCCGCCGTCGCCGCCGCGTTGGCTGCGCAGCAGCCCGGCGATGCGGAGAGGTCGCAGGATGTCGTCGAGAAACCCCGGCGGCACCTCGTCGGTCTCGGACAGCGTGGCGCTGGTGACCGGCCGACCGGGTGCCGTCGACGCGGCGGCGGCCAATGTGGTCATCACGCGGACCCCATAGTCCACCCTGTGTGAGACCCTCACGCTCGGGACGGTAGCAACCAGCGACGTGGCATGACTTCCGAGCCGGAGCTGAGTACTCGTCAAGAGAGTATTTCCGACTAGATAAGTCAGCTATTAGCATGTGGGCTCGTGATGCATCCCGAGACCGGCCAACGCGGCCTGTTCGTCAACCCGGTGTTCACGTCGCACATCGAGGGACTGTCACGCCTCGAGAGCGACGCGATCCTCGGCCTCCTCTACGCCCACATCACGTTGCCGGAACACGTCGTGCGCTGGCGGTGGCGCTCCGGTGACGTGGCGTTCTGGGACAACCGGGCGACCAGCCACTACGCCGCTGCCGACTACCACGGCACCCGCGTCATGCACCGAATCACCATCTCCGGCGAACCGCCCTACGGCGTAACCGATCCACCCGACGAAGCGACGGTGACGTGAACGAGTCGGAACGTGGACGGAACGCGCTAGCGCTGTCGCGCCGGCCGGACGGAGAAGGCGACGACGTCGTCTCGGCAGTTGACGTGTTCGTCGATCGTGCCAGGGCGCGGATCAGCCTCGTCGATATGTCTCAGGCGGCGCAGCTGCGGATGAGCGGAGCGCTGCTCATCGACATCCGCCCAGATTCCCAGCGCCGCCAGTTCGGCCAGATCCCCAATGCCTTGACGATCGAGCGCAACGTCCTGGAGTGGCGCCTCGAACCGGGAGGCGGCCACCGACACCCCGCGGTCGTCGAGCACGATGGCCCGATCATCGTGTTCTGCCAGGAGGGTTACGCCTCGAGTCTCGCCGTGGCGTCCTTGGTCGACCTCGGCGTGCGCGAGGTCCACGACCTGACCGGTGGATTCCGCGCCTGGAAGGAGGCCGGATTACCCACTGAGCACCATGCAGAGCTCCCATCCGTCAATTCTTGACTTGTTTAGTCGGAAATACAGTGTTAATGTCACGACGTGCTCGCCCAGGTCGTCACCCCCCGGCGACCGGGACGCACCTGGCGATGCCGCCGCCGTAGCTGTCCGGACTGACGCGTCACAGCCGCCCCACTCGCGGGCAGCGCCGCCCCCCGTCGACCTGCCGACCTCTGGAGAACCGATGTCCTTGATCGCCAAACGACCCGTCGTCGACAACCAACCGCCGAACGGCTCGATCGAGCAACTCGACACCGCCACCCTCGCCGAGATCGTCAGCGGGCTGGCCATCGCCGAGGAGCTCTGGCGCCCGCACGTTGCCCACGACCGCAACGAGCGCGCCCGCATCCGCTTGATGGCCACGCCGATCTACGAGGTGTGGCTGCTCGGCTGGACGCCCGGCCAGTCCGTGGGGCTTCACGACCACGGCCGGGCCAACGGTGCGTTCATCATCGTCGACGGCACCCTCACCGAAACACTCGCCCACGAGCCCGGCGACCGCCGATCACCGGCCCTGACCAACCGGACGCTGACGATCGCCGACGTCGCAGTCATCGAGGCCGGTGAGGTTCACGATGTCGCCAACCGTTCCACGGCTCTCGCCACAAGCATCCACGCCTACTCCAAGCCACTGCGTGCAATGAACTTCTACGACACGTCACAGCCCTACATCCGAGGCCAACGCATCAGCACGATGCTCGTCGAGCACCAACCCCCCGTGCTCACCGCCCTCGACGACTGACACAACCGACTGTCACGACGGCCCCAACGGTCGACAACAGGTCGCGCTGTGCTACAGGTTGCGCTGCGCTACCGATGGCTGCCTTGGCAAAGGGGCGGCAACGTCATCCGCTACGTCGACCGCCAACAGAATGGCGGGCGGCACGATCTCACGTTCTCGATGAACGAACAAGGCGACCTCGGCCAAGGAGACATCGAGGACCGTCCGCCCCGATCTGGCGTCGGCAACCGAGAGAAACCTGCCGAACTAGCGATCGGCACTCTCCGAGGGCATCGGCGGCGGCGATCACGGCGTGCATCAGTGCCGAGCCCACACCACGCCGCTGCGCGTCGGGTCGGACCCCGAGCGGGCCAAGGCCCAGCGACGGGCGCCCGTCGATGTGCGCCCGACTGCACACGACATGGCCGACGACACGTCCGTCGTGCTCAGCGACCAGCGCCAACGCGGCAACACTGTCCCCAGCGGAACGCAACTCGTCGACGAGCTGCACTTCCGGCGCGGTTGCGCCGGCCAGCTCCGGTCGGTCGAAGGCTGCCTGGTGCACGGCGCGGACCGCCGGACCATCATCGGGACGCTCGCGCCGAATCAACATGGACGTCAGCATCGCTGGATGTGGTGACGGGAACGTGCTTCAGGCGTCCGGGAGCCCGAAGCCCTCCTCCATCTGGAACTCACCGAAGGTCGGCGGGCCGGCCGGCCGGTAGATGGCCAGCACCGTGCCCTTGCCCATCGCCTGGCTCTCGACCAGCTGCAGGGCAGTCGGCGCCGCCGTGGGCTCGAACAGCCGCTTGCCGGTGCCGAGCACGACCGGTTCGATGAACAGCCGGTACTCGTCGATGAGGCCGTGCGAGTGCAGCGTCTGGGCGAGGCCGGCGCTGCCGTGCACCTGAATCTCCCCTCGGTACTGCTCCTTGAGCTTGGCCACCTCGGCAGGGACGTCACCGCGGACGATCGTGGTCGGCTGCCAATCGGCGTTCTCCAACGTCGTCGAGACCACGTACTTGGGCAGCGTGTTGAGCCGGGAGGCCACGGGATCGTCCTGGTCCGGGAAGTTCGGCCAGCTGGCCGCGAAGATCTCGTAGGTCCGCCGCCCCAGAAGGAAGCACTCGGCGTTGCCGAACTTTTCGGTGATCACCTCGCCCATGTCGTCGCTGAAATAGGGGAAGCTCCATCCGCCGTACCGGAACCCGCCGTCGCGGTCCTCGTCGGGGCCGCCGGGTGCCTGCATGACCCCGTCGAGGGTCAGGAACGTGGCGATCGTGAGGGTGCCCATGAGTTCGCTCCTTGTCTGAGTCGTCATCGTGTGATGGGTCCCTAGCTTGGACTGCGCCGGCCGCCGGACCTCATCGGTGTGATGGAAGACTGCGGCCGTGGCCGAGCGACCCGAGATTCCTGAAGCGTGGATACGACGGCTCCGGTCACTGCTCGTCGACGACTTGCCCGAGTGCATCGAGGAGCACGCCTGGGTCGGCGTACGGTGGCGGGTCGGCCAGGCCACGATCGCCCACGTCTTCGGAGGTGAGGACGGATTGTTTCGAATCACGTTCCGCGCCGAGCCCGACGAGGTGATGGCGTTCGAGCATCTCGGTGCGCCCTATTTCCGAGCTGGTTGGGGCGTCAATGTCGTCGGAATGATTCTCGACGACGACACCGACTGGTCGGAGTTGGCCGAGCTGCTCACCGATTCGTACTGCCTCCAAGCGCCCGCGCGGCTGGCCCGAATGGTGGACAGACCTGCGTGAAGGTCAGGCCGACGGCTGCAGCACGAATATCGGAACACGCCGCGCTGTGATCCGGCGCCGGTAGATCGGGAAGCCGGAGTAGACAGCGTCCGCGGCGTGCATCACGGCGTCGTACTCGGGGCCGTCGGGCACGGAACGGGCGACGACTGCACTCTTCGTGCCGTCGCGCTCCATCTCGGCGTGCGGGTTGGCGAGCAGGTTGTGGTACCAGGCCGGGTGGTGGGGTGACCCGAAGCGCGTCCCGACGATCGCCACGCCGTCCTCGACGGGCACGCCCACGAGTGGCACGGCGCGTGTGCTGCGTCGGTTGTCGTCAACATGATGTTGCGCGGGAGGAAGCCGCTGCGTGCGCCGATCGGCTCGGTCAACATCCGAATGTCATCCGCGCGACGCCCGTGCGAGTGCAGCACGCTCGCCGTCGGGACGTCGTGCGTGGAGCCTTGCTGGAGATGTCGTGGAGATGATCCCCGGCGTGGCGCCCGTGGCTCACGTCTCGTCGGAGCCGACGGGCCGGCCGACTACGGCAGACTGCTGGGCATGACCGACTCTGGCGGAGATCCTGCGTGCTGGCTGAGTCGCGTTTGCGATCGCTGCGGCTCGCTCGTCGACGACGCTGAGCCTCACCGCTGCCGGGACTCGACACCCGACGCTCCAGCAGCGACCGCCGTCGGCGTCGAGGGCGCCCCATCGCCGAGCTCGTAGCGGGCCAATTTGGCGAGCAGGCCCACGAACGTCTTGCGCTCCTTCGCCGTGAGCGGTGCGAGCACCGCGTCCTGGACGTCATCGAGCGCCGTGTCGAGGTGCTCCAGCGTGGTGACACCGCGTTTGGTCATCGTGATGACGTTGCGCCGACGGTCTGCGGGATCGGGCTCTCGACGGGTGAGTCCAAACGCGACCAGGTCGTTGACCGTGGCGACCACGTCGCTTCGATCGATTCTCGTGAGCCGTCCGAGATCCGCCTGACTGGCCGGGCCGTATTGTTCGAGGGCTGCGAGTAGGCGGAAGTGGTAGCCACGGACACCGTTGGCGGCAAACGCATCAGCCAGCAAGCGTTGCGACCGGGCGTTGACCCGGCCGAGTAGCCACGTGGGCTTACCGGCGACTCGGTGAAGTGCTGACACAGACGCGCAGTGTACGGATTGTTGGTAGAGCCAACGACCGATATCGTTGGCGCTACCAACGATTCGACAAGGAGGTACGGATGACTACTCCGTTCGGCCCGCAGCTCATCGGTGAGACCGAGAAGACTCTCAATGCCCTGCTCGGGCGGTTCCTCGCCGGGACCGAACTGACGGAGCCGCAGTGGGTGACGCTCCGGCTGGCCGACCTGCTCGGCGGAGCCGGCGGCGCCGCGGGCCTCACCGCCGCAGTCGCCGACCGTGGGCACTTCCCCGATGCGTCGGCGCTCGTCACCGGCCTCACCGACCGCGGCCTGCTCGACAACGGGCGGTTGACACCCGCCGGACGCCGGCTGACCGCAGCGGTCCAGGCCACCATCACCACCGAGACCGCCGCGATCTGGGACGACCTCCCCGCCGACGACGTGACCGCCGCCACGAGGGTGCTCAACGAGGTCGTCACCCGAGCCCGTGCCGTCTTGGGCTGACCAGACTGCTCCCCCACGCGAGATGTTCCGTCATCCTCTGGCGCGCTCACCGTGGGCGGCCTGGTCGACGATCGCCTCGATCCGCCGCGCCCGGGTCTGATCCTGCGCAGCGGTGACCACCCACCAGAGCATCGCCTTGCGGGCGCTGGCCGGAAACCCGTTCCAGTGCGCTCGGGCAGCGGCGTGCGCGTCCAACGCGGCGGCGAGGTCGTCGGGTTCGACAAGGTCCTCGACCGTGTCGGAGATCGTCCACCACCCATTCTCTTGGGCGACCGCAACGGCGCGCCGCCCAGCGTCGGTCATCAGACCGGCGGTCTCCATGTCCGCGGCTCGTCGGCGGTTGAGCCGTGTCCAACCGCTCTTCGCCCGGCGCGGCGTCATCAGCTGCAGCGTCCGCTGCTCATCGAGCACGTTGACGGTGGAGTCGATCCAGCCGAAACAGATGGCTTCCTCGACCGCGTCGGGATAGGCACAGACCGGTTTGCCGGCGGTCGCTCGCCACGAACAAAGCCACACGCCCGGCACCGAGTCGTGGTGGGCGTCGAGCCACGCCCGCCACTGAGCGCGGGACTCGGCGTGGTAGATGGGATACCCGAACTTCCACGTCGCCGGGTGCGTTGAAGACGATGGAGGTTCGACAACCATCTCCGCAGAGGGTAGGCGGGGAGCCGTTTGATGGCGCCTGGGGGTGAACTCGAACCAAGATGGCGGGCATGAGCCGCCCTGCACTGCGTTGGACGACGGTGTGCATCGACTGCGCCGATGCCGATCGTCTGGCCGACTTCTACTGTCGCCTGCTCGGATGGCAGGTCACGGCGAGTGATGGCCCGGGATGGGTCCAAGTCGGCGATCCCGCCGGCGGGGTCGGATTGAACTTCCAGTCAGAGGAGTGGTATCGGCCGCCCACGTGGCCCGAGACGCCAGAGGAACAGACGAAGATGCTGCACTTCGAGATCCTCGTCGACGACCTCGACGCCGCGGTCGCCCACGCGACCGCAGCTGGCGCGACGGTCGCCCCGCACCAGCCTCCCGACCGGGACCCGGGCGGGCTGCGCGTGATGCTCGACCCGGCCGGCCACCCCTTCTGTCTCTTCGTGGAAGGCGAATAGCGATCTGCCCACAGACCCGTCGGGTCGCGGGATCCCGAGACAGCGCCGTGGGGTCTCAAGCACCCGTTTCGAAGTGTGGGGCGTGAACCGGCTTGGACTCTGGAGATCCGTGCTGGCGGAGGAAGATCGACAGGATCACGATGGCCCCGACCGCCAAGAACTCGGACTGCCAGTTCTGCAGTGATTCAAACCAGAACTGGGCGGGAACAGATAGCTCCACGTCGAGACACGGTCCGCGGAGCAGCCACCTCCTGCTCGCTATTGAACACACGGCTGCCAGTCACGGCATGCAGGAGCAGGGACACAGCGAACAAGGTGAGCAACACCGCGCTGAGGGAGCGCCGGTACACCGCCAACCAGACGCCCCCGCGCCGCACCGGCCATGGCGCGCCGGGATCTTGCCGGTGCGCGGCGGGGTCCTCGTCCTGCGGGACTGGCTCGTCGACGGGTCTCGACTCAGCAGAGCCACGTTGCACGAGCTTCACGGTGAGCAGCACGTACATGCCCATCTGCAAGAACTCGGACTCCCAGTTCTCGAACGTCGCCTCTCCGAAGTGGGCGGACGACAGGTACTCGCCGAAGGAGAGCTGTTGCTCGCCGTCGAGGCGTCGTTCCGCGTTGTAGCTGTGCAGCCCAGCGACCGTCTGGCCGCCGAACCAGATGACGAGGAACGTCGCAACGACCGTCACCGACAGGCCGTTCTCGCGGAGTAGGCGCTTCATCGGACCAGCCTTTCCGGCCATCTCGGCGACACCCGCGTACACGACGGCTCAGCGTTCGAGCTCATGGGCCCCTCTGTACCCCGCACCATCGGTCTCGACTCGTTGGTCAACCAGGCGAGCGATCCGGTACCAGGCACACGCAGAATGCGTTCCCCTCCGGATCCAACAAGACGTCGTAATCGTCGTCGGGGTTGCCGGAGCTGCGCACCCACGTGGCGCCCAGAGCGATCAGCCGTTGCACCTCGTGTGACTTCTCTGCCGTGTACAGGTCGAGATGCATCTGATCGCGAGCGGTGACCGGTGTCGTGGCGACTTGCAAGGAGACGTTGACATGCTCGCCGCCGAGGACGCGGAACGCGCCATCCTCGACAACAGGACCGGGTGTGAGGCCGAGCGCTCGACACCAGAACGCCGTCATCACGTCGAGGTCCGCACAGTTGATGACCGTGCTACCCAGCCGGAGCGACATCGTTGGCAACCTACCTGAGGTCAACCGGCAGGCCGTTCACCGAAGCTCGTGAGACGATGGATCGACCACAGGGCTCGGAGGTCGACATGCCTGGCCACCAAATCGGGACGCACATCGGCCGACGCAGCTTCCTTGCCGGCGTTGGCGCGCTGGCCGCGACGACAACGGTTCCTGGCCGCGCGGCAGGCTCCGGAACGAACACGGCGTTGGCAGTGCGGGGTGTCAACTACGACACCGACCGCGAGCCAGCACTGTGGAAGCCCGAATTCGTTGCCGGCGAGATGGCGGCGATCGCCGATGACCTGCGCTGCGACTCGGTGATCCTGCTCGGCCATGACTTCGACCGGCTGCTGCTGAGCGCCGAACGCGCTCGTCAAGCCGGATTGGGGGTGTGGTTCGAGCCACGTCAGTTCGACGCCAACGCCGCCGACACGCTCGAATTCGTCGCCACCGTTGCCGAAGCGGCTGAGGCACTACGCGCCGACCAACCGGACGTCACCTTGTCACTGGGTGTCGAGCTGACGATCTTCATGGCGGGTCTCGTTCCCGGCGACTCCTGGGATGAGCGCGGCACGGCTCTGGAGACCGTGGACTACGGGGAGGTGATGGGGCGACTCAACGAGTTCCTCGCCGAGGCGTTGGGAAGGGTTCGGCCGCTGTTCGGCGGCCAGATCACCTATTCGTCTGGGCCTTGGGAGGACGTCGACTGGACGGGCTTCGACGTCGTCGGCGTGGACATGTACCGCGACGCAACGAACGCCGCGACGTTCGCCGACGACGTGCGTGCGTTGCACAGCCACGGCAAGCCGGTCGTCATCACCGAGTTCGGGTGCTGCACGTTCCGCGGCGCCGAAGACCTCGGAGGCACCGGGTTCCTCGTCGTCGACTGGTCGGTCAGTCCGCCGGAGTTGCGCGAAGGAACCGTCCGCGACGAGCAAGTGCAGGCCGACTATCTCGACGAGCTGTTGACGATCTTCGAGAGCGAGGGGGTCCACGGCGCGTTCGTCTACGACTTCATCCAGCCCGGCAGCCCACACATTCCGGAGGCCCCGCAGTACGACTACGACACGGCCAGCTTCTCCGTCGTCAAGTGCTTCGCCGACGATCACCCTCAGGCGTACACGACGACGGGATACTTCGAGCCCAAGCTCGCCTTCGACACCGTCGCCAGGCGATACGCGTAGGTCGCCGTCACGGGCGCGCTGCTCGGCCGTGACGGTCGGAAGGCAAGGGCCGGCGGCGGTCGCGCATCATGTCGTCCCACCAGCTGCTTCTGAGTCACGACAGACGACGTCAGGGGTCGTTTGACGTGACGCAGAAACCTGATCGGCGGGTCGCAGCACGATGCCACCGTCATCAAAGTCGTGCTAATTGTTCATTGACGCTCTCAGGAAGGCCCACCACATGTCCTCGATCATCATCGGCAGCGTGCCGATACACGGCCACGTCACTCCCCTCCTCGCCGTCGTCAGGCACCTCGTCGCCCGCGGCGACCGAGTGCGCTTCATCACCGGCGCCCGCTTCGCCGAGGCGGTCGCCGCAGCCGGCGCGACGCACGTGCCGCTCCCGGCCGACGCCGACTTCGACGACCGCGAGGACCTCAACGAGCAGTTTCCCGAACGCGCCCGGCTCAAGGGAATCAAGGCCCTGGCCTTCGACATCGAACACATCTTCATCAGCCCGAGCCGGCCGCAGTACGACACGGTGATGGCCGCCAACGCCGTCGAGCCGGCCGATGCAGTGCTCACCGACCCGGCGTTCGGAGGCGGTGCCTTCGTCCTCGGGCACCCGCGGGGCGAGCGTCCCGCAGTCGTGGTTTGCGGCGTGCTCCCGCTGTCGCTGGCCAGCCGCGACACGGCGCCCTATGGGCTCGGCCTGCCGCCCGCCAAATGGCTCAACCGGTCGCGCAACAAGGTGCTCACGGCGCTCACCAGCCGGATCCTGAGGGGCGTCAACCACATCGCCGACGCGATGTATCGCGACGTGCACGGTGTCACCATGCCCTACCCCGTGCTCGACTGGACCGGGCATGCCGATGCTGTCGTGCAGTTCACCGTGCCGGCCTTCGAGTATCCACGGTCCGATGCACCGGCGACGCTGCACTTCGCCGGCCCGATCAGTGCCACCGGCTCGCAGGCGCCCCGGCCGAGCTGGTGGGCCGATCTCGATGGCGGCCGTCCCGTCATCCATGTCACCCAGGGCACGATCGCCAACAAGGACTTCGGCCAGCTCATCAGCCCGACGCTCGAGGCGCTTGCCGACGACGACGTCCTCGTTGTCGTCTCCACGGGCGGTCGACCACTCGACACGCTCCCGGCCTTGCCGGCCAACGCCCGAGCCGCCGAGTATCTGCCCTATGACGAGCTGCTGCCGCGAACCGACGTGTTCGTCACCAACGGTGGCTACGGCGGAGTGCAATACGCGCTGCGCTACGGGGTGCCGGTCGTGGCGACGGGCGGCAAGGAGGACAAGCCCGAGGTCGGCAGCCGCGTCGCGTGGTCAGGGGTCGGGCGGCGGATCCGCTCCGAACAACCCCGGCCTAACAAACTGCGCCGGACCATCCGGGGCGTGCTTCACGAACCGCGCTACCGCGACGCCAGCCGGCGCATCGCCGCCGAGATGAGCACCGCTGCCGGGCTCGACGGACTCACTGCGGTCGTCGACCGCCTCACCGCGCCGGCGGCCGCCGGGGAGAACCCCGTGTCGGCGACTTCTTCCTGACCGACGCGCTCCGCCCGCCGTTCGCACCGCGGCGGCCGAGTGCTCGATCAGACGGCTGCGCCGACGGCGGTGAGGGTCCTGACAAACGCTTCGGGTTGCTCGATGTGCGGGGCGTGGGCGGCATCGTCGATGACGTGCAGTGGCCAGCGGTGACGGGCGGCCGCAGCCTGTCCGACTGAGAGCGGAACCATCCGGTCACGGCGACCCCACAACAGGGTGGTCGGGACGGCGATGCGATCGAGCTCGCGATCGCCGATCGATTTGGTTTGTGTGGCGACGAGGCTGCGCATCGTGCGCTTGACGTGCGGCACACGGGCGCGAGCTCGCGTGTAGGCACGGAACGCGTCGTACCAACCACGGTCGCGCTGGCGCGTGGCGTCGACATCGAGCAGGGCAAAGCGCTCGAACCGTTCGGCGTTGCGCGGCGTTGGGCGGATCGCCGAGCGAACCGCGACGTACCGCAGATGAACCGGCATCCGGTACGGCCCGACGCCCGGTGCCCCGTAGAGAACGAGCCGGCTGATCAGATCCGTGCCCCGCGCCGCGAAACGAGCCGCGAGGCTGCCAACCAGCGAGTGGGCGACGAGCGTGGGCCGATCGAGACCCGTTTGCAAGACGACGCCGTGGATCCAGCGGGAGAACGTGTCGACGTCCAGATCCGGTGCCGGTGCCGACTCGCCGAGCCCGGGGACGTCGGGCACAACCACGTGATTCGCCAGGGCGAGCTGGGCGAGCACCGGCGCCCACATTGCGCCACCACACTCGATCCCCCCGTGGAGGAGGACCAGCGGTGGACCATCTCCGAGCTCGACGACGGTCGTGGCCAGGCCATCCACCTCGAGCACTCGGGTTGTCGCCGGAATTCCTGCGAGCATCCGTTCTCGTGGATCTGCCGGCTCCATGGTCGCAACGATGCACGAACCAGGTCGCTGCGCGCATCGGCCGAATCCACCACCGTACGTCCACGCCGGACTGGTGAATTCGGACCACGACGGCGATCGGGGCACGTCTCGCCGGTCCGCCGGACGGGAACACGTCGTACGACACACACCGCGCCGACGAGATGTGGGCGATGGTTCGGGCGCTGCGGCTGCGGATCGGGCGTCGGTCGACCGGCTGAACCTTGCCTCAGCGCCGGCCCGACGTGTTCGTTACGCTCGGGCGATCAGCCGCATTGTCGTGATCGGCGCCACTGGCCATATCGGGAGCTACCTCGTCCCGCGTCTGGTACGGGCGGGCCATGACGTCGTAGCGCTCAGCCGCGGCGCCCGCAATCCGTACGTATCGGCGCCGGAGTGGCACTCGGTCGAGCAGGTCGCCGTTGATCGCCACGCCGAGGACCGCGCTGGGAAATTCGGCGAGCGGATCGCCGCGTTGGCCGGGGATGCCGTCGTCGACCTGCTGTGCTTCACGCCTGAGTCGGCGCAGCAGCTCGTCGAGGCGCTGCGGCCCACTCGGCCGCTGCTGATCCACTGCGGCACCATCTGGGTCCACGGTCCCGCCGCCCGGGTGCCAGTCACCGAAGCAGAGCCGCGGACTCCCTACGGCGACTATGGGATCGGCAAGGCCGCGATCGAGGTGCTGCTGCACCGCGAGACGCTCGCCGGCGGAGTGCCGAGTGTGGTGCTCCACCCCGGGCACATCAGCGGTCCGTGGCCGGTCATCACGCCGGCGGGCAATTTGGATCTCGACGTCTGGCGGCGGTTGGCCATCGGTGAACCGCTCGCCCTGCCCGATCTGGGGCTCGGGGTGTTGCACCACGTCCATGCCGACGACGTCGCCCAAGCCTTCGAACGTGTGCTCACCCGGCCGGCGGCAATCGGCTCGAGCTTCCACGTGGTGTCTGCCCAGGCCATGACGTTGCGCGGCCTGGCGGCCGGTGTTGCCGGATGGTTCGGCCGCCAGCCGGTCCTCGACTTCGTCGACTGGTCCGAGTTCGAACGACGCGTCGGCGTCGAGCACGCCGAGACAACTCGCCAACACGTCGGGCGCAGCATCGCCGCGAGCATCGACCGCGCTCGCGACGTCCTCGGGTACCAGCCGCGGCACAGCTCGCTCGATGCGCTCCACGAGTCACTGCGCTGGCTCGTGGCGAACGGCGACGTTGATCTCGACGGCCAGGAGTTCTGAGCATGATTCGGGCGGAGCGTCCCCAGACCGGCCACCCGTGCCGAACCGTGAGCGCTCTATACCGGCGTCGACAGTTCACCGATCGGCGATGCCAGACGGCGCGAGCGTGATGCAGCGGATCCTCGTCGTCAGCGCGACCGCGGCGGAAGCGGCCCACGTCCCGTCGGGAACCGACGTCGTCGTCACGGGGATTGGCAAGGTGGCGGCCGCCGTTGTCACCACCGAAGCGCTGTTGTCCCGCGCTGACGGACACCCAGTAACGGTGATCAACATCGGCACGGTTGGCGCGCTGCACGACGGCCTCAGCGGTCTGTTCCTGCCGAGCACGGTGATCAACCACGACATGAACGGTGACGTCATCCGGTCGCTCGGCTACGACCCGCAAGACGTCCTGCACGTCGAGCACGGTGACGGCACGGCGCTGGCGTCGGGCGATGCCTTCATCAGCGACCCGGAGGTGCGACGGCAGCTGGCCGAACGCGCCCAGCTCGTCGACATGGAGGGATACGCCGTGGCCTACGCCTGCCACCGACTGGGGGTTCCCGTGCGGCTGGTCAAGCACGTGTCCGATGGGGCTGACGAGTCAGCGCTCGACTGGCCCTCGGTCGTCGATGTCAGCGCCCGCGTGCTCGGGAACTGGGTCGCCGAGCACTCGGAAGGTTAGGAGCGATCGCCAGTAGCGTCGCGGGCGTGACCACGACCGCCCTGCCGCTGCTGGCCGATTCGGTACGGCTGCGCGACGAGGCCGAGGGCGGTGGTGTCGACATCCTCGATCGCCGGGTGTACCCGCATCAGATCCGCTGGGTCCACTGCACCACGGTCGCCGACGTCGCGACGGCGATCCGCGACATGGTGACGCAGAGCTCTGGTCCAGTGTTCGCGGCGAGTGCCGGTCTGGTGGTTGCCGCGCGCGCCGGCCGCGACCTTCCCGCGGGGGCGGCGGCCGACGCCCTGCGCGCCGCAGGCGCCCTGCTGACGGCCACTCGCCCGACCAACAACCACGTCCGCGACGTCGTGGCGACGGTACTGGCGGTGCTCGAGCAACAACCCTCGCCGTCCGCTGGCGAGCCGCTCGTTGCCGCGATCACGGCCGCGGCCGTTGCTGTCGACGCCCACTATCGAGAATCGTCGGCGGCGCTCGGGCGGTACACCGCCGAGCTGATCCCTGACGGCGCCCGGGTCCTGACCCACTGCTGGGCGGACCAGTTCCTCATCGGCGCCGTGACGGCGGCCCAACAGACCGGCAAGACGCTCCAGTTCATCTGCACCGAAACCCGTCCCTACTTGCAGGGTGCCCGGCTCACCGCCGCCACGCTTGTCGAGATGGGCTATGCGCCGACGCTGATCACCGATGGCATGGTCGCCACCGTTCTCGCCTCAGGTAGTGCCGACCTGCTGCTCACCGCGGCTGACCGGGTGACTCTCGACGGGCACGTCGTCAACAAGGTCGGCACGCTCGCCGCGGCGCTCGCCGCGAGTCACTTCGGCGTGCCGTACTACGCGATGGTCGACCATCCCGACCGGCAGGCGCCGACGATCGGTGACGTCCAGATCGAAGAGCGCGACGGTGACGATGTCCTCATGTTCGCCGGGCAGCGCATCGCACCCGACGGCGTGATCGGCCGCTACCCGGCCTTCGACGCCACCCCACCGGAGTTGGTGACCAAGATCGTCACCGACCGCGGAGCCTTCCAGCCGGCCGAGGTGCGGAGCTACTTCGTATGACGGCGCGAGCCGTCGTCGTCGATAGCGAGGGCACGACACGCTCGAATTCGTTCTCCCAGGTCGAGCCATGACCGTTCCGGACCGCGAGGAACTGCTCGCCGTCGGCGCCCGCCTCGCGGCCGAGGCGGCCCGGTTCAGCGCGTTGGGCTGGATGCGGGCGACGTCCGGCAATCTGTCCGAAGTGCTCAGCACCGAGCCGTTGTTGCTTGCCGTCACAGCGAGTGGGCGCGACAAGGGTGAGTTGCGACCCAACGACGTTGCCGTCGTCGACGCCCGGGGGGATGCCGTGGACCTGCCGGGAATCGCACCGGTGCGCCCGTCAGCGGAAGCCGGCCTGCACGCCCACGTGGCAGCGGTCACGGGTGCCCGGTCGGTCGTCCACGTCCACACGCTGAACGCGGTCGAGGCGGCTCGGCACTGGCCGGACGGTGTCCTCCTCCACGACTTGGAGATGCTCAAGGCGCTCGATCGCGACGCGCACGAAGACGTGGTTCGTGTCCCGGTGATCGCCAACAGCCAGGACATGGGAGAGCTCGCGGAGCGCTTCGACAACGTCTACGACGGTGCTCCAGCGGTGCTGGTCGCCGGGCACGGCTGCTACGTGTGGGGTCAGGACCACCTGCAGGCCCGTTGGCGCACCGAAGCATTGGACTGGCTGCTCGGCGCCGCCCTGCGCGCCGGCTGACCTCCTCAGCTCAGCAGGTCGCCGACTCGGTCGAAGATCACCGCCAGCTCGCCACGGCGCGCCGATTCGTCGAGCAGTAGGTATCGCGCCGCCAGCAGGATCGAGCGCACCGCGACCACCCGCGGCTCGGGGTCGAGTGTCTCGATGTCGGACACCGGGTAGGGCCCGATGACCCGCCGAGCGGCCTCGGCGGCGGCCGCGTCGAGCGCGTCGAGCGCGCACCCCGTCGAGGAACCGGTTGAGGAATCGGTCGGTGAACACGGTGGGGTCCACGCGCCGGGGCCAGTGAGTGCGGAGCGTTGCCTCGAACGTGTCCCACGCGACGACGGCCTGCTCGAGGCGCCACGCCAGGTTGTCGGTGTCGCCGACCGTCGCCGAGCGAGCCGCGGCCATCAACAGGTTGGCCCACAGCTGTCCGATGTCGAACCCGATCGGGCCGTAGAACGCGAACTCGCTGTCGAACGCCTTGGTCGACGCGCCACCCGGATCGCCGTCACCGCGCACCATCACCGACCCGGTGTGCAAGTCACCATGGATCAGCGCCTCGGCGCGGGTCATGAAGTTCCACTTGGCGGCGCCGATGGCCGCGATCACGTCGGGATCGCCGGCGTAGGCGGCGACGTCGCTGTGGCTCGCCGGCGGCACCGTGCTACGCCCCCCGGTCGTGTATGGCTCACTGAAGACGAGCGACTCGGTGATCTTGCAGAGTGGGGGGTTGATCGCCTCAGCGACGAGCGGTTTGAGCCGCTCGGCGTCGACGCCGAACGCCGAAGTTCCGAAGGCGACGTCGGCGACGTATCGCCCGAGCGCGCCCGCCGCGTCCGTGTGGCGCTGACCGTCGTTGAGCGCACCACGCCAGACCCGATGGTCGGACAGGTCCTCGATCGTGAACGCATACCGCCGCGGGTCGACGTCGTAGAGCGCGGGGACGGCGGCCGGGCTCAGCTGCCCGTGAATCCGCAGCGCCCGTGCCTCAGCGTGGTTACGCGTCGGCGACATGGGCCACGAAGGATCGGCGCGCACGTACGGCAACGCCTGCTTGACCACCAGGCTGGCGTCGACGCCGTCAGGCGCCTCACCGGAGACGACGAAAACGAGGTTGAGGTTGCCATCGCCGACCTCGCGCACCGCTTCGACGCGGGCGACCCGCTCCGCCAGTGCGCCCCGATTGGCGACATAGTCGGGGACGGTGTCGACAGTGAGCAGTTCGTAGTCGGGCTCCGGCATCACGCTCCGTTCGCGAAGATTCTCGTCAGGGTAATAGCCGACTGAGTTTGTCGGGATTATCATCCTGGCTGATGGCATACCTCACGATCTACACCGACGATGCCGAGCCGGCCGAAACCCTCGCCACGGATGACGAAGGCGAGATCCGCGACGCACTTGCCGCACGAGGCGTGACGTACGCCCGCTGGCCGGTGTCCGCCGAGCTGGCCGACAACGCCGCGTCCGATGCGGTCCTCGAGGCCTACGCCGAGCCAATCGCCGAGCTCTCGGCCGCACAAGGCTATGTGCACGTGGACGTCGCGGCGCTGCACCCCAGTGCCGACTCGGAGTGGGCCGCGACCGCCGCCGCGGCACGCCAGAAGTTTCTCGCCGAGCACACTCACGCCGACGACGAGGTTCGCTTCTTCGCCTCCGGCAGCGGCATCTTCTATCTGCACATCGGTGACGAGGTGTGTGCAGTGCTCGGCGAGCGCGGCGACCTGCTGAGTGTCCCCAAGGGCACGACCCACTGGTTCGACATGGGGACGCAACCGGACTTCACCGCCGTCCGCTTCTTCCGCGATGAAGACGGCTGGGTCGGCGAGTTCACCGGCAACCCGATCTCCGAACGGGTCCCCGACTTCGACACGATCGTCGCCACGCGACGAGCCCGGTCGCTCACCGAGGCGAACTGAGCGAATCCGCTCGATCAAATCCTGCACTACACACAGGAGTACACATGTCATCTCGCAAGTTCCGTCGCGGGCTCGCCGCCGCCCTCGCGTTCGGCGTCCTCGCTGCCTGGTCACAGGCTGCGCCCAACCTCGCCTCGGCCACCGGCTCGGAGACGACTCCCCCGTCCGACTCGGCGACATCGGACACCGATCCGGCGGCGGCCGACAGCACAACGCCAGGCACCGCTGCTCTCGCCGAAGTTCCCCCGCAGTTCGCCGACGGCAGCGTCAACATCGCTCTCGTCGCGCAGTTGTCGGCTGGTGACTACTTCGAGCAGTGGCGGGCGGGTGCCGAGGCGCAAGCCGAAGAACTCGGGATCACCCTCGACTTCCTCGGGGCCGACGGCGACAACGATCGGCATGCCCTGAACCTCCAGCAGGCGATTGACAGCGAGGCCGACGCGATCATCGTCGACCATGGTTTCCCGGAAACGATCCAACCGGTGATCGGACAGGCCGTCGAGGCCGGCATTCCGGTCGTCGCCTTCGATGTCGACCCTGGGGAGCACGAGGTGGTGACCCTCAGCCAGAGCGATGAGGAGATCGCCGGAACGGTGCTCGAGGTGCTCGGGGAAGACACCGGCGGCGAGGGCGAGGTGATCTACGTCTACGTGTCCGGCTTCGCCCCGCTCGATCGCCGCGACGCCGTGTGGCAGCAGTTCAAGCAGGACAATCCGGGCATCACCGAGGTCGCCCAGATCGGTGTCGTGAGCGACAACACCGCCGCCCAGGTCGCCGAGCAAGCCAAGGCTGCGTTGCAGGCCAACCCGGACGTCACGGCGATCTTTGCGCCCTACGACGAGTTTGCCAAAGGTGCCGTGCAAGCCGTCCAGGAACTCGGTCTCGAAGACCAGGTCCGGGTCTACGGCGCCGACATCTCCAACGCCGACATCGCCGTGATCACCGCTGAGGGGAGCCCGTGGGTCGCCACGTCGGCCACCGACCCGTCGAACGTCGGCGCCGTGGCTGTGCGCGCCGCTGCGCTGTTGGCGGCGGGCGAGGACGTTCCCCAGGACATCGTCGTCCCGCCGGCGCTGATCACCCAGCAACAGCTGCGCGACGGCAACATCCAGAACATCAGCGAACTGATCGAGGTCGTTCCCGAGCTGAACACACCCGATCTGGTTCCGATCCCATGGCTCGGCTGACATCGCCGAGTGAGCGAGCGGAGCGAGTTCCGACGCGAGGACGTGAACGGCGGTGCCGCTGACGCGGCACCGCCGGCCTTGCGGATCTCGGAGCTGACCAAGCGCTACGGAGCGAACGAGGTCCTCAGCCGCGTTTCGTTCGACGTCGGCCCCGGAGAGGTCGTCGGCCTCATCGGCACCAACGGTGCCGGGAAGTCGACGCTGATCAAGATCCTCTCCGGGGCGATCGACGCATCGGGCGGAACGGTCGAGGTCGGCGGCGAGCCGTTCGCCCCGGCGACACCTCTCGACGCCCGCCGCGCCGGCATCCAGACGGTCCACCAAGAGATCGACGCCGGCATCGTCCCTGGCTCGACCGTCGCCGACAACCTCACGCTCGACTCGCTGGCGCCCGGCACCGGCGGACTGTTCCGGAGTGCCGGGCGCACCCGGCAAGCAGCCCGAGTGGTCGCCGAGAACGCCGGGCTGGACATCGACGTCGATGCGCCCGTCGAGTCGCTGCCGGCCAGCGAGCGTCAAGAGGTGGTGATCGCCAGGGCGCTGTCGCACCACGTCAAGGTGCTCGTCCTCGACGAGCCGACCTCGAGCCTTTCGGCGCGGGAGACCGAACGCCTGCTGGTGTCCGTCCGCCGGCTCGCCCGGAGCGGCGTCGCCGTTCTGTTCGTCTCCCACGACCTCCTCGAGATCGAGGAGGTGTCCGATCGAGTCGTCGTCCTGCGTGACGGAGTTGTCACCAAGGTCCTGACGCGCCCATTCCGCGCCCGCGAGTTGGTCCACGCCATGCTCGGGACGGTGGCCCCGTCACTGGAGCACGAAGCCAGGCCAGGAACGGACGTTGTCTTGGCGGCCCGCGGCGTGCGAACCAGACCGAACGCCGCGTCGTTCGACGTCGACGTTCGGAAGGGCGAGATCGTCGGACTGACCGGCCTGGTCGGGGCGGGCAAGACGGAGTTCTTGGAGCAGCTGTTCGGCGCCCGACAACTGGTCAGCGGGGAGCTGGTGCTCGACGGGCGCCCGTACCGACCGGCGAATCCAGCCCAGGCCGTCCGGGCCGGCGTCGCCTTCGTTGCCGAGGAGCGCGGCGCGGCAGCCGTCGTCCCGAACTGGTCGGTCCGCCACCACGTGACGTTGCCGCGCCTGCGCCAGCACAGCCGCGGCACTCTGTTGTCGAGGCGTGCCGAGCGGCGCAGCGCGCGTCGGGCGATCGAGGACTTCGGGGTTGTCGGCCCGGGCATCGAAGCCGACCTGACCGACCTGTCCGGCGGCAATCAGCAAAAGGTGATCGTCGGGCGCTGGTTCGACGGCACAGTTCGCCTCGTGCTGCTCGACGAACCGTTTCGCGGCGTCGACGTCGGCGCCCGGGCCGACATCGCCGCCCAACTGCGCGAGCGCGCCGGGGACATCGGTGTCGTCGTCGCATCCTCCGATCCCTCCGAAATCGTCCAGGTCGCCGACCGAGTCGTCGTGGTCACCGGCGGCGACGTGGCCGGCGAGCTGTCGGTTACCGACGTGACCACGGAGGAGCTGAGCCGGCTGATGGCGGTCGAGCGCGCCGTGGTGGGCGAAGAACGTCCGGCGGGATCGACGGGATGAGCTCTGCAGTGGCGCGGATCGCCTACCGATACGGGCTGCTGGTCGTCCTCGTCGGGCTGTTGATCTTCTTCTCGGCGACGAAGCCGCGCTTTCGCGAGTGGGACAACGCGCTGATCATCTTCCAATCGGTGGCCATCGTCGCCATCGTGGCCCTCGGCGTCACCGTCTCGATGGCCGCCGGCGGTTTCGACCTCTCCGTCGGCGCCAACGTCAGCTTCGTCGTCATGGTCACCGCGCTGGTGATGATCCGCTACGACCTGTCGGGTGCCGCGGCGATCATCGCCGGGCTGCTGGCGGGCCTCCTTGTCGCCGCCGTCAACTCGGCGCTCATCGTCGTCGCCCGGGTACCCGACCTCGTCGCCACGCTCGGGACGTTGTTCATCTTCCAAGGCCTGGCCTTGATCATCACTTCGGGCAAATCGGTGTCCGTCGGCATGCCGATCGGTGACGGCGAGGTGGCGACCGGCCAGTTCGCCGACTGGTACCGCGAGCTCGGCAACGGCAAGGTGCTCTCGATCCCCGTTCCGGTCCTGTTCCTGGTGGTCCTTGGGTTGTTGACCTACGTGTTCCTCGCCCACACCCGCTGGGGTCGAGCGATGTACGCCATCGGCGGCAACGGTGCGGCCGCCCGTCTGGCGGGAATACCTGTCCAGCGATACCGTGCCCTCGCCTACGTCATCTCGGGTGTCCTCGCCGCGATCGGCGGCATCCTCTTGTCGGCTCGTCTCGGCCGCGGCGATATCGGCGCCGGCAACGCCTACTTGTTACAGGCCGTGTCGGCGGCGCTGATCGGCTTCGCCGTGCTCGGTGCCAACCGACCCAACGCCCTCGGCACAATCGTCGGCGCACTGTTCATCGGCGTGCTGTTCAACGGCCTGACGATGTTCAACGTTCCGTACTATGCGCAGGACTTCATCCAGGGCGTGTTGCTCGTTCTCACGCTGGTGCTGACCTATACCCTCAGCGGCCGCGTGTCCCGTTCCGGCGTCGTCCGCGAAACCCGCCCGTGACGGGCGATCTCGCCGGCGTCACCCCTGGCCTTCGTAGGCGGCACGCAGGGCGGCGACGTCGAACTTCTTCATCGGCAGAAAGGCCTGGGTGACCCGGTCGATCTGCTCGGGCGTGCCCCTGGCCATCATCTCATCGAGGGCCGCCGGGGTGACTTGCCAGGAAACGCCGAAGCGGTCCTTGAGCCAGCCGCACTGTTCAGCTTCGGGAACCGCAGAGAGTCGCTCCCAGAAGTAGTCGATCTCGTCCTGGTCCGAGCAGCCGATCATCAGCGAGACAGCCTCGTTGAAACCGAAGTCGTGGACGCGGGCGCTGTCCATCGCCGCAAACCAGCCGTCGGCGAGGCGGAAGTCCGAGAACATCGTCGTGCCAGGCTCGTCAGGGTCGGAGCCCTCGGGATAGGGAACCGACTGGCCGGGCTCGGAGTCGTCGAAGACCGAGAGATAGAACTCCTTCGCCTCGGCGGCCTTGCCACAGACGTCGCCCGTGAACATCAGCGAGGGCACGATCGTCGGGCGCGGATCACCCTCGGTGTCGGACAGGATCAGCTGCCAGGACACGCCGTAGCGGTCGGCGACCCAGCCGTAGCGCTTGCTGAACGGGTACTCGCCGAGCGGCATCAACTCGTTGCCTCCATCGGTGAGTTGCGCCCAGACCCGGTCGAGCACCTCAGCGGCATCGGGCAGGGAGTCGGGGTCGAAGTTGACGATGAACGAGATCGACGGGTTGATCTCGAACAGCGGTCCGGCGCTGATTGCCATGAAGTCGTGGTTCCACACCTTGAACGCGACCACGTCGCAGTCGCCACTCGGAGTGTCACGAAGCGTGGTCACGTTCGTCACCTGCGACTCAGGAAAGACCTCGCTGTAGAACTCAGCTGCCTCCTTGGCCTGGGTGTCGAACCAGAGATGGGGCGTGATCTTGGACATCGAAGACGTCGGCTCCTTTACTCGTCGATCGGGCTTCGGACAGTCTGACTCGGCCGGGCGGACGAACTCATCGTCCGTGATCGCCAGCGTCGCCTGGACTGCTCGTCGATGACCGGGACCGCTGAGCCGGAAACCATCAGGTACGCCGACTGGCGATCGACCATCCTGATCGGGTGGAACTACGAGACCTGTCAGCTGGTGACCTGGATGCGGTCGTGGCGATCAACCACCTCTTCGACGATGAAGCAAAGGAGTCCGCGACGCGGCGATTCCTCGCTGAGCGCGGGCATCACCTGCTGGTCGCCTACGAGGACGGGACGGCAGCCGGCTTCGTGACAGGCGTCGAGATGACGCATCCCGACAAGGGCACGGAGATGTTCCTCTATGAGCTCGGTGTCGACGAGCGGTTCCGGAATCGAGGAATCGGCACGGCCTTGGTGGGCGCGCTTGTCGAGCTGGCGCGCGCGGCGGGCTGCTACGGGATGTGGGTCCTCACCGACGAGGACAACACCGCAGCCATGCGTACCTACGCCGCCGCGGGAGGGACAGCGCCACAGCACCACACGATGCTGTCATGGACCTTCGAGCGCACGTGATGATCGCCTCGCGCCGTGGTCGGCCAGGCTTCGATGCATTCGACGGTCCACTGGCCGACTTGCGGATGCCAACGTCCTCTCATCGCCCAACGAAGGCTCTCTGATCTACGTCGATGCTGCGGGGCGAGGCATTTGGGTCGATTCTCGGACAACAATGGTGGGCTGGAACACGGCACCGGGAATTGGACGATCGGTGCGGTCGATCAGCTGCAGGGCGAGGGCACCCGCTGACTGACCGATCTCGATGCCGGGGTAGGCCACCGAGGTGAGCGGCGGATCGACCTGATCCATGGCCGGGGAATTGTTGTAGCCGACGAGTGAGATGTCGCCGGGGCACGCCAGACCGTGCCGGCGGAACACGCCAAGAGCACCGATGGCCATCAGGTCATTGTGCGCGAACACGGCCGTCGGCAGATCGTCGCCGTGCAACTCGAGCAGGTCCCTGGCGAGCCGCTCGCCCTCCTCACGGATCGGCCGTGAGCCGTAGCCGAGGGCGTCGACGAGCTCCACGCCGGCGTCCTTGCAGGCGTCACGAAAACCTTCGTGACGGGCGACGAAGTTGCCCACGTCTACCGGCCCGCGCAGCTCGGCGACACGAGTGTGGCCGAGTTCGATCAGGTGTCGGGCTGCCAGCGCGCCACCCGATCGGTCGTCGTGGAGCACGTGCGGCAGCGGGCTGCCCGGGATGCCGCGCACGGCGATCACCACCGGTGTGAAGCGCGTCGCGGCCTCGAGGACGTGGCGGTCACCGAAGCGGGCGCCGGCGACGATGATCGCGTCGACCCGCCGGCTGAGCAGACTGTCCACGCCCCACTTCAGCTGCTCGGCGTCGTCCTGAGTCTCGAAGATCAGCGGGAGCATCTGCTCGACGGCGAGCGATTTGGCGATGCCATGGATCACCGGGGCGATGAACGGGTTGGCCAGGTCGGCGACGATCACCCCGACCGTTGCCGTCGCCCGTCTGCGCAGTGACCCGGCGACGTGGTCGCCGCGGTATCCGAGGTGCTGAGCCGCTTCGCGTACCCGGGCGATCGTCTCCTCCTTGACCAGGTGCGCCTTCGCCGGGTCGAGAGCACGCGACACCGTGGACGCGTTGACACCGATGCTCTCGGCGATGTCCTTGAGGGTCACGTCGGTGATGGCGACCTGCTCTCACCCATCAACCTCATTGTCGCGCCCGATGTCCCGCCGTGTCGCGGAGGTACACGGCCATCTTGCCCATGTCCGCGGCACCGAGCCCGGCAGCCGACGCCGCCTTCATCGCCTCGAGGTTCGTCTCGACCTGGGGCAGTCGCGCACCAACCTCAGACCCGAGCGCCAGGGCGAGGCCGAGGTCTTTGACCACCAGGTCGATCGGCATCGTCACCGGCGCCGACTCGGGGTGTTCGAACACCGGCCGCCGGTAGTGCACGACCGGTGCCGCCACCGCTGACGAGGCGAACACGTCGTACGCCACCGAGCGTTCGATCCCCGCCCGCTCGGCGAGGACCAGCGCCTCGGAGATCGACTGGTTGATGGCGAACACGACGGCGTTGACCGCCAACTTCATCGCCGCTCCCGCACCTGGGCCACCGACCTCGATCACCTGGTCGGCGATGCCGCGCAGTATCGGCCCGGCGGTTGCCAGCGGTTCCTGCTCTCCGGCGGCCATGATCAGCAGCTTGCGTGACTCCGCCGAGGCGACGCTGCCTGATACCGGCGCTTCGACGAGGTGGGCGCCGATGGCCGCGAGCTGCTGCCGGGCCGCGGCGGTGTGCTCGACCCCGGTCGTCCCCATGTCGATGACGACGTCGCCGGCCGACAAGCCAGCTACCAACCCGTCGTCGCCGCCGAACAGGGCAAGGACAGCCGGGCCATCGGACAGCATTGTCACGACCACGGAACACGAGTCGCCCAACGAACGCGGCACGTCGACCGCCGTCGCACCCGCCTCAAGCGGCGAACTGCTCGGCGACCGCCGCCGTCCGGTTGTACACGCTCACCGGGAAACCGGCAGCGACAAGATGGCGGGCCATCGGTCGGCCCATCCGGCCGAGTCCGGCGAACCCGACGTTCGGTGTCTTCGTCGTCATCACGGTTCAGACGGTACGGAGCTGGCGAGGGCTGTCGATGTGTGGGTCGAGAAGCAGCTTGATCGGCGTCTCCCCACCCTCGATCATCGGTTGCAAGCCAGTGGTGACGACGTCGTCCAACGGCACGACGACCGGTGCGACGCGCTCCCAAAGCGCCGCGCCGTCCTCGAGTAGGTCGATGGCGTGACCGAGGTCGGCGCCGAGGACGTGGGCCAGCGTGCCGACGAGCTCCTTCTCGTCGAGCGACACGGACAGCAGGTTGACCGGAACGGGATTCTGGTGCAGGCCGACGACCACGACCCGGCCGCCGCGCTCGACCGTCGCCACCGCAGCTTGCGCCGCCGGCGGGAATCCTGTGCACTCGTAGACGACGGTCGGTTGGACGTTCATCTCGCCCAACTGCTCCTCCAGCGGCAGATCGCTCGTCGTCTGCACGGTTCGCTCGGCTCCGAGCGCTGCGGCCACTGCGAGCCGCCCGGTATCGAGGTCGACGGCCGTGACCTCAGCGCCGTGTCGCGCCGCAGCATGGACGAGGAAGGCGCCGATGCCGCCGGCTCCCAAGACGACCACGTGGTCGCCTGCGGACGGCCGGCCGCGGCGCATCGCATGAACGGCGATCGACATCGGTTGGGCCATCGCCGCCACGTCGCCGCTCAGGCGGCGGTTCGTGAGGTTGACACACGCGCTGGCCGGCACGGTCGTCTGCTCCGCCAGGGCACCATCGCGGTTGAGCCCGATCGTGAAGTAGCGAGCGCACAGGTTGGTCCGGCCATTGCGGCAGTTGGCACACACACCGCACGACACGCCGGCGCCTGAGGTGACGAGATCGCCCTCGGCGAACCCACTGACGTCGCGACCGAGGGCGACGACGGTCCCAGCGAACTCGTGGCCCGGTGTCATCGGCCCGAGATGTCCGGTCACGGCGTGGGCGGCGTTGATCGGGAACATCTTGGGGCCGTGGGCGTACTCGGCGGCGTCGGTGCCACAGATCCCGACGGCGGCGACCGAGAGCAACAGCTCGTCGTTGGCCGGCACCGGCATGGGCACGTCCTCGATGCGGATGTCGAGCCGGCCGTGATAGCGCGCCGCCTTCATTCAGCCCCCTTGATCGGCGAGTGCAATCGATTGTAATGTTTTCGCCACCACGAGCAAGGGGGAATTCGTGAAGGCACTCGTGTTTTCGGGTCCACAACGCGCCGAGGTTTCCGAGATCGACGAGCCAACTGTCGGGGGCAACGAGGTGCTCGTCGCCACTCGCCAGGTGGGCATCTGCCACTCCGACTTCGACCTCCTCGCCGACCGCTACATCATCCCCGTCCAATTCCCGATCATCCCAGGTCACGAATGGTCGGGCGAGGTGGTCGCGGTGGGCCCGGAGGTGCGCAACGTGAGTCCGGGGGACCGCATCGTCGGCGAGTGCACGGTCAACGGCGGCGCCGACCACTTCGGGTTCTCGATCAGTGGAGCGGCCGCCGAGCGATTCAAGATCCGCGCCGACTGGGCCCACCGCCTCCCCGACGAGCTGTCGTGGCAACAGGGCGCCACCGTCGAGCCATTCAGTTGCGCGTTTCACGCCATCCGCCGCCTCGGCGGGATCCAGCCCGGCGACGACGTGGCGGTGCTTGGCGGCGGGGCGATCGGACTCGGCGCCATCGCCGCCTCGAGCGCCCTCGGCGGACGCACGATGGTGATCGAGCCGCTGGCGCACCGTCGCCAGCTCGCCGCCCAGCTCGGAGCCATCGAGCTCGTCGACCCGACCACCGCGCCGGCCGGCGATCAGGTCCGCGAGCTGACCGACGGTCGCGGCGCCGACGTGGTCATCGAAGCGTCAGGAAACCCCGAGCGCAATGGCATCGGCGCTGGATATCGCCACCTTCCGCGGCCGTCTCGGGTTCATCGGCATCAACGTCGGCGGCACCGCCCCGGCGGCGCTCGGAATGATCCAGTCCAAGGAACTGACGATGACCGGCACGATCGGCTCGCCCGACGTCTGGCCACAGACGATCCGATTCATGTCGGCGGCGGGGATCGATCTGTCGCCAATGGTGTCGACGACGTTCGACCTCTCCGATGCAGTCGCGGCGCTCGACGCAGCGAAGGACCGCGACCGGCATGTGAAGGTCCACATCACGTCCGAGGCATGATCTTGCATTCGATTGCAAAGCCTGCTTCAATGCCTACAGGACAACGGCTGCGACCGTGGCCGGGGGGACGATGACAGGTCACAACCGGTTTCGCTCGATGCTCGGGGCGTCTCGAGGCTTGACGACGATCACCGTCGCCTGCGTCCTGCTGTTCGTGTGTCAGCGCCATGTTCGCCTCGAGCAGCGTCAGCCGCGGCGCCCTGCTCGGCATGCTCCCGTTCGCGTCCGTGCTGGCCATCGTCGCCCTCGGCCAGACGCTGGTCATCCAGCAGGCCGGCATCGACCTGTCGGTGGCCGGCGCCGTCTCGGTGGTCGTCGTCATCACCACGCACACCGCCCAGGGCCAAACCGACCGGCTGCTCGGCGCCGTGCTCTTCGCCCTCGGCGTCGTCCTCGCCGCCGGAATCGCCAACGGGGTGCTCGTCGCCGTCCTCGGGCTCAACCCGATCGTCGCCACGCTGGGCACCAATACGTTGCTGACCGCCGTCGTGTTCGCCGTCTCCGACGGCATCCCCCGCTCGACCACCGATCGCATGGCCGAGATCGCCGACGGCCGCACCCTCGGCATCCCCAACGCCGTGTACTTCGCCGTCGGCATCACGATCATCACGACGACGCTCGTCAAGACGACGGTGTTCGGCCGCCACTTCGAGGCGGTCGGCGCCAACCCGCTGGCGATGTGGACGACAGGACTGCGGACCGGCCCGCATCGCGCCGGGGCCTATGTCTGGGCGCAGGTGCACTACTGGCTCGGCGGCATCCTCCTCGCCGGCATCGTCACCCAACCGACGGCGTTCCAGGGGCGCGCCTACCTGCTGCCTTCCGTGGCGGCCGTGGTGCTCGGCGGCACGTCGCTGGCCGGCGGCCGGGGCAACCTCGTGGCCACCGTCATCGCCGCCCTGTTCCTCACCCAGCTGCAGTCGTTCGTCCTCGCCCTCGGCATCGGCTTCGCCTACCGCACGCTCATCGAGGCGGCGGCGCTCGCCGTCGGCATCGCCCTCTACACCGTCAACTGGGGCGCCCTGTTCGCCAACCGCCGGGAGCGAACGCCGAGTGAGCCGCTCGCCGGGCCCGTGCAACCGAGCGTCTCCTGATCGAACCACATACCAGATCCACCGCACAGGAGGAAGCACAACCACATGAGTACCCAACGTTCACGGTCGACCCGCTCGACCGCCATCGTCGCCGGCGGCCTGCTCTGCGCCGCCGTGCTCGGCAGCGCCATCGGCACACCGGTGTCGGCGGGCACCACCGTCCCGGGCGGCGACAGCACGGTCCCGGGCGACGAGGGTGGCGTCCCGTCGTGGTGCGGCCCCGACGAGATCCGCCTCGGCTTCACCGACGGGTTCGGCGGCAACAGCTGGCGCCTCGTCACCACGGCGGCGGCACACGACGAGGCATCGAAGTGTCCCAGCGTCGTCGACGTCCAGTACGCCGACGGGCAGGGCGACACGCAGAAGGCGATCAGCGACATCCAGTCGATGGTCGCCTCGGGCGTCGACGCCATCGTCGTCTTCCCCGACGCCGGCGAGGCGATCCTCCCGGCGCTGCGCAGCGCCTACGAGCAGGGCGTCGTCACGGTCCCGTACCGGGTGACCCCCGGCGGCACGGCGGGCGAGGACTACGACATGTTCATCGGCACAGCGTCTTCGACGCCGGCGTGCTGTGGGGCAAGTGGATCGTCGAGAACCTCCCGACGGCGGCAACGTGCTGATGCTCAGCGGCCCGCCAGGCAACAGCCAGGGTGAGGACGAGGCCGAGGGACTGGCGTCGGTGCTCGAACCGACCGGCCTGTACACGATGATCGGCGAGCAGCCGTTCTCGCCGACCAACTGGGATCCGGCCGAGACCCAACGGGTCCTCACCGCGCTGATCGCCGAGAACCCGGAGATCGACGTCATCGTGTCCGACTTCGGGCCGTCGCTCGTCGGGGCGCTGCCGGAGTTCGAGAACAGCGGGCGGTCGATCCCGCTGATCGCCACGTCCGACGGCAACCTGCTCGCCTGCTTCTACGACGAGCACAAGCCGAACAACCCGGACTTCGAGCTGTTCACGATCTCCACCCAGAACGACCACGCCCGCCTGGCGATCCAGTGGGCCGTCGCCCTGGCGACCGGCGGCGAGCCGCCGGCGGACGAGATCTACCCGATCGAGCGCTTTCGAGGACTCGATCACCGGCGAGCCCAACCCGGTCACGTGCGAGCCGGACCTCCCCGGCGACATCTACCTCTCCGCCGAGATGTCCGGCGAGGAGCAGGCCGCCTTGCTCGACTAAGGCCCACCACGGTCGCTCCCCGGCGGCGCGGCGGATCGCCGCCCGGGATCGACCGTGACTCGAGGTACCCACCAGCCAGCCATCCCAACCATGAACGAACTCGAACTCGCCGTCGAAACCCGGGACGAGCCGGTGCCCACCCGGCAGCCGCGGATCGTCCTGTCGAGCATCTCCAAGCGCTACGGCCCGGTGCGCGCGCTCACCGACGTCTCCCTCGAGGTGGCCGCCGGCGAGGTCCACGCCCTCCTCGGCGAGAACGGGGCGGGCAAGTCGACGCTGATGAACGTCGCCTCGGGCACGGTCGCCCCCGACAGCGGCACGATCGAGGTCGACGGCGAGCAGTTCGAGCGCCTGACGCCGACAACGGCGGCCCAGCTCGGCATCGCCATCGTCCACCAGCATCCGGCGCTGCTGCCGGACATGACCGTCGCCGAGAACGTCCGCGTCGCCCTGCCCCAGGTCGTCTCCCCCGCCGGTCGCCAGAGCCGGATGGCGATCCGCCGGATCCTCGACGAGGTCGGCTTCAAGCCGCACCTCGAAGACCGCGTCGACTCGCTGACGGTCGTCGACAAGCACCTCCTCGAGCTCGCCAAGGCGCTGGCGGTCAAGCCTGCCGTGCTGATCCTCGACGAGCCGACGGCGCCGCTCGACCAGGAGTCGGTGGAGATGCTGTTCGGCCATGTCCGCCGCGTCGCCGCGGCCGGGTCGGCGGTCATCTACATCACCCACCGGCTGGCCGAGGTGCGCGTCGTCGCCGACCGGGTGACGATCCTGCGCGACGGCGAGGTGCGCGGCGTCAGCACCGTCGAGGCGATCAGCGACGACGAGCTGCTCCGGCTGATCATCGGCCGCCGCCTCGAATCGGCGTTCCCGCCGAAGGCGGACGGGTCGACGACACGCCGGCTCGGTCCTGGAGATCAACGACCTCGAAGGCGGCGCCTTCACCGGCATCTCGCTGTCGGCCGGTCCCGGCGAGATCGTCGGCGTCGCCGGCATCGTCGGCAACGGCCAGAGCGAGCTGCTGCGCGCCCTCGCCGGCCTCGAGCGCTTCACCGGCACGGTGACGATCGCCGGCACCCAGTACAGCGCCGCCGACCTGCGGGCGAAGTCGGCCTACATGCCGCCCGACCGCCACACCGAGGCGCTGATGATGAGCCTGACGGTGCGCGAGAACGCCGCCGTCTCGGCGCTGCGACGGTTCACCCGCGGCCCGTTCGTCAGCCGCAAGCAGGAGGTCGACCACGTCACCCGCGAGCTGGCTTCGCTGAACACGCGGACGCCCGGGATCGAGGCGCCGATCTCGGCGCTGTCCGGCGGCAACCAGCAGAAGGTCGTGATGTCCCGCTCGCTGCTCTCCGCGCCGGCGATCCTCGTCGCCGACGAGCCGACGCAGGGCGTCGACGTCGGGGCGCGGGCGGAGATCTACCGCATCCTGCGGTCCGTCTCGGCGAGCGGCGTGCCCGTGGTCGTCGCGTCGTCCGACGCCCTCGAGCTGCAAGGCCTGTGCGACCGGGTGATCGTCGTCTCGCGCGGCCACTGCGTCGCCGAGCTGGCCGGCGACGACGTCACCGAGGAGGAGATCGTCAACGCGGCGATGCGCGCCGAGCGACGCCAGCGGGCGACGAGCGGGGCTCCGACACGGCGGTCGTCGACGGCGGTGAGCCGCTTCATCCGCGGCGACTACGCGCCGGTCGTCGTCCTCGCCCTGCTGATGATCGCCCTCGGCGCCTACATCTGGCTGCAGAACGACCGCTACCTGTCGGCGTTCAACACCACGTCGGTGATGCTGCTGTGCACGGCGCTCGGCTTCATCGCCCTCGGCCAGACGATCGCCGTGCTGCTCGGCGGCATCGACCTGTCCGTCGGACCGCTCTCCGGACTGCTCGTGGTCGTCGGCTCGTTCTTCATCAACGACGGCCGCGCCGGACCGGTGATGATCTTCGGCCTCGTCGCTGATGGCCGTCGTCGCCTTCGCCGTCGGCCTGATCAACGGGTCGCTGATCCAGTTCCTCAAGTTCACCCCGGTGGCCGCCACGCTGGCGATGTTCATCGCCCTGCAGGGCTTCGCCTTCGTCCTGCGCGACGTGCCGGCGGGCTGATCAACGGCGACGTCACCGAGATCATCACGTCCACGATCGGACGCGTTCCCGGTCGCCTTCATCGTCTTCGTCGTGGCGACGATCGCCATGGAGGCGCGTGCTGCGCTACCGCAAGTGGGGGCTCGACCTGCGGGCCACCGGCTCCGACGAGGAGGCGGCGCGCAAGGTCGGCGTGCGGGTCAGCCCGACCGTCGTCCTCGGCTACGCCACGGTCGCCCTGTTCGTGTTCGCCGGCGCCGTCATCCTCCTCGCCCAGCTCGGCATCGGCGACCCGCCCAGGGCGAGGGGTTCACGCTCAACTCGATCACCGCCGTCGTCCTCGGCGGCACGATGCTCCGCGGCGGACGGGGCACGTTCATCGGCACGCTGCTTCGGCACCGGGCTGATCGTCCAGATCATCAACGGGGCGACGTTCCTCAGGCTCACCCAAGCCGGCGAGCTGTTCTACCAGGGCGCGCTGATCGTGGCCGCCGCCGTCATCTACAGCCAGATCCGCCGACGCCGCGTGCTCGGCTGACCATCGAAGGAGATGCCGATGCCCACCGATGGATTCATCAAGGCGATCCACCACTGCGGCCTGGTCGTGCGCGACCTCGACCGCTCGATCTACTTCTACCACGACATCCTCGGCCTGCCGTTCGCCAACGAGCCGACCGAATGGATGTCCGGCCCGCAGCTCGAAGCGGGCGTCGGCGTCCCCGGGGCGACGCTGCGCCAGGTCGCCCTGTGGGCCGGCGAGCACAGCCTGATGGAGCTGATCGAGTACGGCAACCGACCCGAGTCGAGCACCAGCTCGGTCCCCAACAACTACCTGGGAGCCGCTCACGTGTGCTTCCTCGTCGAGGACGTGCGGGCCCGCAAGGCCGAGCTGGAGGCCAAGGGCGTGCAGTTCTACACCGACGTCAACGTCGTCGACGACGGCCCGCTGGCCGGCTGGCGGTGGGTGTACTTCAGCGATCCCGACGGCCTCGCCCTCGAGCTCGTCGAGATCGCCTACTACCTCAAGGAGGAACGCGACGCCGCGGCGGCGGAGTACCTGCGCGAGCGCCCGTCGCTCGAGTCAATCGAAGCCGCCCTGGTCTGAGGACGACGCCGTGGCCATCCGCACCTTCGGACCGAACAATGTCGATTGGGAAGTCCGCATCGACATGGACCGGCTCCGCACGGAGCGGCTGGCCCGGTTGCACAAGACGCTGGAGGAGTCGTCGCTCGGCGCGTTGCTGTGCTTCGACTTCGCCAACATCCGCTACGCGACGGCGACGCACATCGGTACGTGGGCGATCGACAAGCTGATCCGCTTCGCCCTGATCCCCCGCGGCGGCGATCCGATCGTCTGGGACTTCGGTTCGGCGGCCCGCCACCACCAGCTGTACAACCCGTGGCTCGACCACGGCCACGCCCACGCCGGGTCGCCCGGCGAGTCGCACCACGACGCCCATGGCTCGCGGCCGGGGCTGTCGACGCTGCGCGGCGCCATCCCGCCGGGCGCCGGGCTCGCTGACGACGTCGCCGCCAAGGTCTACGACGTCCTCGCCGAGCACGGCCTGACCAACGAGCCGCTCGGCGTCGACGTCGTCGAGATGCCCGTGCTCGCCGCCCTGCAGGCGCGCGGGCTGAGCGTCGTCGACGGCCAGCAGGTGTTCCTGGAGGCGCGGCGGATCAAGACGCCCGACGAGATCCTCCTGCTCACCCACGCCTGCTCGATGGTCGACGCCGCCTACGAGGAGCTGTACCGGGCGCTGCGCCCGGGTGTCCGCGAGAACGAATGTGTCGGCCTCGTCGCCAAGACCTTGCTCGACCTCGGCTCGGAGTACGTCGAGGGCGTCAACGCCATCTCCGGCGAGCGCTGCTCGCCGCACCCGCACGTCTACTCCGACCGCATCATCCGCCCCGGCGACCCGGCGTTCTTCGACATCCTGCACAGCTACAACGGCTACCGCACGTGCTACTACCGCACGTTCCAGGTCGGCAGCGCCTCACCGGCGCAGCGCGACGCCTACAAGATCTGCCGCGAGTACATCGACCGGGCGATCGCCCTCGTCAAGCCCGGCGTGACGACCGCCGACATCTGCGCCGTGTGGCCGGCGGCCACCGAGTTCGGCTTCGCCGACGAGATGGCCGCCTTCGCCCTGCAATACGGCCATGGCGTCGGCCTGTCGATCTGGGAACGGCCGATCTTCAGCCGGATGATCTCGTTCGACCATCCCGAAGTGCTCGAGGAGGGGATGGTCTTCGCCCTCGAGACGTACTGGCCGGCCGCTGACGGTTGGTCGGCGTCGCGCATCGAGGAGGAGGTCGTCGTCACCGCCGACGGTTGCGAGGTGATCACCCGCTTCCCCGCCGAGGAGCTGCTCGTCTGCGGCACCCGCTACTGGACGATCGACGCGCCGCTGCCGACGCTGCGCGAATCGCAGTCACACCTCAACACCGAAGCCGGCAGAGGCCAGCAATGAGCAGCGTCAGTCGAACCGGGCGGCGGTCGATCCAAACGGCCATCTGGGCGGCCGTCGCTGCGGATTCCGGACCGTACGCCACCCAGATCGGGAACTCGCTGGGCTGACTGGAGGAGGTTGAGGACGATGAAGGCAGCCGTCTACTACGACCGCCGAGATGTGCGCGTCGAGGACGTCGAGGAGCCGTCGGGACCGGCCGACGGGGAGGTCCTCGTCGCCCCGCTGTGGTGCGGGATCTGCGGCACCGACGTCCACGAGTACACCGACGGCCCGATCGTGACACCCGTCGACCCGCACCCGTTGACCGGGGCCACGAACCCGCAGGTGCTCGGCCACGAGTTCTCCGCCGAGGTCCTCGAAGTCGGCGGTGGCGTCACCAACGTCAGGTCGGGGGATCGGGTTTCGGTGATGCCGCTGATCTACTGCGGGCACTGCTACTACTGCCGGCTCGGCCAGCACCACCTGTGCGTCACGATGGCGTGCACCGGGCTGAGTCACCGCTGGGGTGGGTTGGCGAAGGCCGCGATCGTGTCGGCCGGTCAGCTGACCCGCATTCCCGACGAGCTCGACGACCAGCAGGGCGCCCTCGTCGAACCGATCGCCGTGTGCGCATACGGCGTCGATCGCGCCGGGGTCAGCCCGGGCAACTCCGTGCTCGTCACCGGCGCCGGGCCGATCGGCATGCTCAGCGCCGAGTACGCCATCGCCCGCGGGGCGACGACGGTCATCGTGTCCGAACCCAACCCCGGTCGCCGGTCGATCGCCGAGGCGCTCGGTGTCCAGGCGACGCTCGATCCGACAGCTGTCGACGTCGTCGAAGCCGCGCGCGAATTGACCGACGGGCTCGGTGTCGATGCCGCTATCGAGTGCTCCGGCTCGGCCGCAGCACTCGACGCGTGTATCCGGGCGACCCGGTCGCGCGGCACCGTCAGCCAGACCGGGCTGCACGTCCGCCCGGCGCCGATCGACGCCTTCCAGCTCGCGTTGCACGAGATCACCCTGGTCGGCACGTGGTGCTACCCGGTCACCGACTGGCCGCGCATCATCGCCCTGCTGGCGTCCGGGCGGATGGACGGCCGGGCCGCGGTGACCAGCTCGCTCGGCCTCGACGCCACCGTCGAAGGCTTCGAGCGGCTGATCGACCGCCAGGGCAGCGACGTGAAGATCCTCATCAACCCAAGATCGTGAAGGAGTCCCAACCATGAGCGTGGAAGGCAAGCGGGTCGTCGTCACGGGAGCGGCCCAAGGCATCGGACGCGGCATCGCCGACCGGCTCGCCGCCGAGGGCGCCAGCGTGTGCGTTGCCGACCTCGACGAGGGCGGCGCCGAGAAGGCGGCGGCGGCGATCAGGGAGGCGGGCGGCAGGGCCGTGGCCGCCGCCGGCAACGTCGCCGAGCGGGCGGACATTCGGCGGATGATCGACACGTGCGTCGCCGAGTTCGGGGGACTCGACGTGATGTTCAACAACGCCGGGTTCAACAAGCCCGAGCCGTTCCTCGAGATCACCGAGGAGGTCTGGCACCAGATCATGAACGTCAACGCGCTCGGGGTGCTGATGGGCTGCCAGGAGGCGGCGAAGACGATGATCGCCCAGGGCACAGGCGGCAAGATCGTCAACACGGCGTCGATCGCCGGCCGTCAGGGATTCCCCAGCTTCGTGCCCTACTGCGTGTCCAAGTTCGGCGTGATCGCCATCACCCAGGGCGCCGCCCGCGCCCTCGCCGCCCACAAGATCACCGTCAACGCCTTCGCCCCCGGTGTCGTCGCCACCCCGCTGTGGGACAAGCTCGACCAGGACCTGATGGACATCGGTGACTCGGAACGCCCGGGTCAAGCGATGGAGGAGTTCTCCGCCGGGATCCTCCAGGGGCGTCCAGCCGACCCGGCAGACATCGCCGGTACCGCTCGCTATCTCGCATCGTCCGACTCCGACTACCTCACCGGTCAGGTCGTGATGATCGACGGCGGGATGGTCCTCGTCTGACCATGGAGATCGACGTCTGGTACGACGTGCGCAACCCGCAGCAGTGGCAGCGTGAGCCGGCCGCGCTGTATGCCGAGACACTCGAACAAATCTCCTGGGCCGACACCCTCGGGTTCGGGGCGGCGTGGCTGTCCGAGCACCACTTCACCGACGAGGGCTACCTTCCTGGTCTGACGGCGATGCTCGGGGCGATGGCGATGCGCACGACGCGGATGCGCCTCGGCACTGCCGTGCTGCTGGCCCCGCTGCACCACCCGCTACGCCTCGCCGAGGAGATGGCCGTGGTCGACGCCCTCAGCGGTGGGCGCCTCGACCTCGGCATCGCCCCGGGATACCGACTCAAGGAATTCGAGGTGATGGGCGTTCCCAAGACGGAGCGCGGCACGCGCACCGACGAGATCATCGAGCTGCTTGATCGCCGCCTGGACGACACCGCGGGTCACGTACCGGGGACGCCACTTTCACTTCGACGACGTCGCCGTCGCCCCCAAGCCGGTGCAGCAACCGCACCCGCCGCTGTGGATCGGCGGCTCGACGCCCGCCGCGGCTCGGCGGGCGGCGCGCTTCGGCGCCAACTTCATGCCCGACTCCGGCGCGCCAGTCGAGGTGTTCGACCTGTACCGCGACGAGTGCGCGGCCGCCGGCCGGCGGGTTGGCCAGGTGGCGACGAACCTCGTCGTGCACGTCTGTGACGACCCCGAACGTGGGTGGCACGACGTCAAGGAGCACTACTTCTACGTGCGTCAGGTGTACCAGCAGTGGTTCGCCGAGGCCGGCGACCTGACTCAGGTCGACGACTCGGTGCGCGTCGCCGACGATCTGCCGCGCGGCGCCTACGTCGTCGGCACGCCGGAGATGGTCATCGAGGCGATCGAACGGCGCCGCGATGGTCGCGGCTTCGACCGGTTGATCTTCTGGGCCCGACCACCGGGGATCGACATCGAGACCAGCTCGCGCTCGCTCGAGCTGATGGCGACCAAGGTGCTCCCTCACTTCGCTAGCCCGCAGCGGGGCTGAACGTGAAACTCGGGAACGGGCTCGGCGATCTCGCCTACTCGACATTGGTCCATCCGGCCGACGACTGGGACGAGCTGTGGGCGAGCTTGCAGGAGTTCCTGCCGAGCGTGAAGCAGCGCGTGTCACCGGACGTCCCGAGCGCCGTGTCATTGCGTCTGTCGGCGGCGACCGTGGAGCGGCTCCTCGCGGACGAGTCGGCGCTCGCCGACCTGCGCGCCTTCCTCACCGCCGAGGACCTCTACGTCGTCACCGCCAACGCCTTCCCGTACGGACCGTTCAAGAACCGGCTGGTGATGGAGACAGTGTTCGAGCCGGACTGGCGCGACCGTCGGCGGGCCGAGTACACGAAAGGCGTCGCCACGATCCTCTGCGTCGATCGCCGGCGACGGCGTGAGCCCGACGATCCAGACCGCACCGCTCGGCTTCAAGCCGCACGTCACGCCCGGAGTTGTGGAGCGATTCACGGAGCACGTCCTGCACGTCGTCGCCCATCTCGTGGAGGTGGCGCGGACGACGGGGATCACGGTGCGCCTGGGCCTCGAGCCCGAGCCGTTCTGCTACGTGGAGACGACCGAGGAAGCACTCCAGTACTTCCGTGAGGAACTGTTCACCGAGACCGCGGCGGCCAGACTGGCCACCCTCGCTGGGGTCGACGAGGCGGACGCCGCTGCCGCCCTGCGCAGCCACCTCGGCGTCGTGTTCGACATCTGCCACCAGGCGGTCGAGTTCGAGGATGTCGGCGCCAGCCTCGATGCCCTCGTCGACGCCGAAGTACCGATCGTCAAACTGCAGGTCGCCGCGGCGATGCGGGTTCCGGAGGTCACGCCGGAGATCGTCGAACAGCTCGGGCAGTTCACCGAGACCGTGTACCTGAGCCAGACGATGGAACGCCGCGGCGACGAGCCGATCCGCCGCTTCCTCAACCTCCGTGACGCGATGACGTGCTGGGAACCAGGTGCCCCGACGGAGTGGCGTACCCACTTCCACGTCCCGGTGTTCCTCGACGACCTCGGCGGTCTCGGCACGACGCGGTTCGCCATCACCGAAGCGTTGGCCAAGCACCGCGCTGCGCCGCTGTCAGATCAGGTGGAGATCGAGACGTACACCTGGGACGTCCTTCCGGCGCGATTCAAGACCGGCGACATCGTCGAGTACGTCGAGCGCGAGCTCGCCTGGGTGCTCGAACAGCTCGCGGAACCGGCGGACTCGCCGAGCTCGTCAACGCACTAGTCGGCTGGTGAACCACTCGGTCGCCGCCGCCGCGGCGAGGTCGAGCTTGGCTCGATCGCTGTACAGCGTCATGTGGGTTGTGTGGGGAAGCACGGTGAGCTTGCGATCCGCCGTCGGCAGGGCGTTGTAGGCGGCGATTTCGAGGTCCCACAGCGTGAGGTCGTCGCCGCTGGCGACGACCATCAGCGTCGGCGTGTCGTAGATCCGCCGCACAAACGGCATCACGTCGTAGTTGAGCAGCAGGTCGACCGACTCGACGGTGCTGCGGTTCTCGTACATCGGGGCCTCACGCTCCTTGAGCATCCGGAACGTCTCGTAGGTCTCCGGGAATGGCCACGTCGAAAGGTCGCGGTCGGGCTCGGCGGTGGCATGAGGGATGTACAGACGTGTTGCCGGGTCGGCGTAGCGGTTGCGCCGGTCCTCGAGGATGAGGTCCCACAGCTTTCGGTAGCCCATCGTCCCGTGCACGCGGCGCATGTTGTGATAGCCATCGATGACCGGGATCTGGCTGACGATCGTCCTGACCCGGGGATCGATGGCGGCGAGGATCAGGACGTGGCCGCCGGAGTAGGAGATCCCCACGCTCCGAGGCGTTCGGCGTCGACATCGTCGCGTGACTCGAGGTAGCTGAGGGCGTTCTGGTAGTCGCGGATCTGCAGCCACGGGTCGAGGTGCTGACGGATGTCGCCATCGGAGACGCCGAGGTTCTGGTAGTCGAACACGAGTGCAGCGATTCCAGCGTCGGCAAACGCCGCGGCGTAGTACGGCATGACGAGTTCGCGGACGTAGCACCATCCGCCGGCCAAGACAACGGCAGGCGGCGGCTCGGCAGTGGTGACCGTCGGGTGATAAAGCCAGCCGCGAACGGTGACACCCTCACTCTTGAACTCGACATCCTCGCGGTTCATGATCAGGCCCCTGCCACTAGAGTTTGCAATCGATTGCAGACTACCACGTGGCATTTCAAGCTGGGATGAAGGGCAGCGTCTGACGGCCCCGCCAAGCCACCGGGTGAACCGAACCTGCGAGGCCCGAGCGGGTCGGAGCGCAGCAGTATGGACCTGCCGAGCTGGGAGCATCAGCCGGCCACGGCGCGACCCGCACCAACCGCCACGATTCGCCGGCGCGACCGGCGCGGACGATGAGAGCATCCTCGCCACGGCTGACGCGGATCGTGACCTCAGATCCCGTCCAGTCGGGGACCGGGGCGACGGACCAGTCCGATGTTGTGTGCGTGACGACCGCGCCGACCTGGGCCACGCCGTCGCTGATCTCGACCCCAGCCTTGGCCCATGCCGTCTCGCTGGCTCGGACGAGCACGCCGGCCTGGTCGAACTGCTGGTCGTAGTCGAGGATGAACGACACCTCGACGGCTTCGCCGATCTGGAGCGGGCGCAACAAGGCATGCCCATCGTCGTGGACGAACCCGTATGCCGTCGTCCGCCAGAAATCGCTGCCTTCGACCGCCGTGACGACGAGGTGCTGTCCGGCCCGTGCCGTCGCAGCTGGGGCGTTGAGCCACTGACCATCTTCCCAGCCCAGGGCCACCTGATCCGTTGAGATCTGACCACCGTAGGTGATGCGCACGGAGTTCGTTCACTGGCGGTCGGCAGTCCTTCCCGCGGACGACCGCACTACCAGAGGCGTAGCGTTCCGGGGATGAACCGGCTCGACCGGCTCTATGCCCTCGTCGAGGAGCTGCGCGCGGCCGGGTCACCGGGCCGCAGTGCGCGTCGCTTGGCGGAGCGCTTCGAGGTGAGTGTGCGGACGATCGAGCGCGACATCCTCGCCCTCCAGGAAGCGGGCGTGCCGATCTCGGCGCAGCTCGGCCGGCGCGGCGGCTACGTCCTCGACCGTTCGATGACGCTGCCACCGCTCAACTTCACGTCCGCCGAGGCGGTGGCGATGGCGGTCGGGTTGCGGTGGCTCGACGACACCTTGTGGGCCCGTGACGCACGCTCGGCACTGCTCAAGGTCGTCGCCGCGATGCCCGCCGACGCCGCCACCCGGGCCCGCACGCTGGCCGACGGCGTTCGGTTGCTGACCCAACCGCTCCCCGCCCCGGACCAGGCGATCGCCGACGCCGTGGTGCACGCCGTCGAGAACGCCACGCCGATCCTCATCGACTACCTGGACGTCGGTGGGAGCCCAACCGTGCGCGAGGTCGAGCCGCACCACGTCATGCTCGGCCCCAACGGCTCGTACCTCACCGGCTGGTGCCGCCTGCGCCAGGACGAGCGCGTCTTCCGCATCGACCGCATCAACTCGGTCGAACCGCTGCCCGGCGCGTTCCAACAGCCGGTTCGCGAGTTCGGCGTCGAGGACTACGAGACGCGCACGCCGGCATGGGAGTGATCGAATCGACGACAAATCCCGACACAGGGTTGTCGCCAGGCACGTGCACGCTGGGTGACATGACCACCAGCTTCACCCCCAACACGCTCGCCTGGTTCGAGGTCGCCACCGACGACCCAGACACCGCCACCTCGTTCTACGCCGACCTGTTCGGCTGGACGTTCAGCCCCTTCGCCGACCCCGAGACGACCGGCATCGACTACCGGGTGGCCACGCTGCCGGGCAGCGACAACCCGTTTGGCGGCGTGCTGGCAACCGGCGGGGCGATGCCCGGGCACGCTGTGTTCTACATCGCCGTCCCCGATGTCAACGACGCCTGCGAAGCGGCTGAGAGGCTCGGCGGCAAAGTTGTCAGCAAGGAGGCCGCGCCGGTGGCCGGGCCGCCGTTCGCCTACCTGCGCGATCCTGTCGGCAGTCTGTTCGGTGTCTTCACACCTCCTGCGTGAGACTGGGCGCGTGAGCGACGCCCGCCAGCTGTACGACGAGTTGACGGACGACCTGCTGTACGACCCGGCGGTCGGGCGCTCGACGATGATGGGCTACCCGTGTGTGCGGCGAGCCGGCCGCTTCTTCGCCTCGTTCGACCCGCGGGGCTGTGCGCTCGTCGTCAAGCTGCCGCGCCAGCGGGTGGCCGAATTGATCGCCGACGGCATCGGCGAGGAGTTCGCGCCGAACGGACGCGTGTTCGGCGAGTGGGTCACGGTCTCCGAACCCGACGGCAGCGTCTGGGAACGGCTGCTCGCCGAGGCCCGCGAGTTCGCCGCCCCCGGCCGGCGCCCGTCCGCAGGGTACGACGACGAGCTCGCCGACCGGATTCGCGAGGTGCTGATGAACCTCGGCGTGGAGGACGTGCGCGAGCAGCGGATGTTCGGCGGCTTGGCGTTCCTCGTCAACGGCCACCTGGCGGTCGCCGCCAGCCGGGAGGGCGGCGTGCTGCTGAGCGTCGACCACGCCGATACCGACGTGCTGCTCGGAAAGCCGCACACCCGACCGATGGTGATGCGCGGCGGCGAGATCGCCGGATGGCTGCGCGTCGACCCCGACGGCGTGCGCACGAAGCGTCAGCTCACCCCTTGGGTGAGGCGCGGTGTCGACCACGCTCGCTCGCTGCCGCCAGCCGAGCAGCAACGTCGCCGACGCTCCGGACTGTCATGATGCGGCTCGATGGGTGCGATGGAGGACGCGGGGTTGTCGGCGTCCTCTCGGGGCCGCGAGGAGGTCACGCCGGCGCTCGTCAGTCGGTTGCTGCGGGAGATCTCGGATCGAGGGCGGCCCCTGTACGTCGGGCTCGACGGACGCAGTGGCGCGGGCAAGTCGACGCTCGCCGAGGCGATCACCGCCCGGCTCGAAGCGGAGCCCAATGACCTTCGGGTCACGGTGATCGACGGCGATCAGTTCTACGCCGGTGGGACTGCCGAGTCCTGGGATCGCCAGTCGCCTTCGGAGAAGGCAGCCCGGGTGATCGACTGGCGCCGGCAGCGACGAGTTCTTCAGCAGCTTCGCGACAGCGGCGTCGCGGAGTGGCACCCGTTCGACTGGGAAGCGGAGGATTGGGACCGTGAACCCGTTCCGCTCGCCAGCCAACCGATCTGCGCCCGCGCCGGATCGATCGTGCTGCTCGAGGGCGCCTACAGCTGCCGCCCCGAACTGCATGATCTCCTCGACCTGCGAATGCTCTTGGACGTGCCCCGCGATGTTCGCCGTCGGCAACTACTCGAACGAGAGGGCGCCGCCTACCGTGCCGACTGGGAAGCACGGTGGTCGGCGGCCGAGGACTACTACTTCGGGTCGGTGATGACCCCCGGACGGTTCGACCTCGTCCTCGGGCGGCGGTAGTGGTCACCACTTGCAACATTGGGTGAGCTGAGCAGGCAGGTTTCTGCTCGCAGGACTCACCAAAGACGCGTGTTCGCCCACTGGATCGCCGCCGTCCGATCTCCGAACGCGCCGGTCAGCCGATGTGTGTTGTGCGGCGACGAGCGTTGGCGATGAGCGCCAGCAGGGCGCCGAGAGCAACGAACCCGACACCGACGAGGGCGATCGGTCCGCTGGACGAGCCCGTCGAGGGCATGTCATCGTCCGGTACCTCTTCACCACCGGTCACCGTCAACGATGCCGATGCTGATGCCCCGCTCGTCGAACCCGTCGCGGTGACCGTCCACGGCCCGCCGAGTGTTGGGGCAACCAAGGAAGCTGATGCCGAGGCGCCGGGGTCGGCGCACGGGGCGGTCACGGGATCCAGGTCGATCTCCTCGATGACGAAGGTCACGGTCTCACCGGCGGCGCATCCGTTGAGAACGGCCCGGAACTCGGTGGCGGCCGGGACCGTGCTCGGGGACAGCGTCAACGCCGGTTCGGACGCCGGTGTGCTGGCGTTCGCCGCAGCCCCGCCGGCGACCAGGGCGGTTACGGCGGCGAGGATCGAGATCAGCTTCTTCATCGCGTGCGTCCCTTTCCGACCCTCGGGTCGACCATGTTGTGCGGACGCTACGTGATTGCGTTCCAGACCGCAGCCGAATTCGACCCATCCGGTCGACAGTGGGACCGTCCGGCCCTCGTCAGCGAAGCAACTCGTACGTCACATGGGTGACGAGGCTGGCGGCTCGGGCGGAGACCTGCTGCAGCCGCAGCGGCGGGACGCCGTCGAAGATCCGTGTGCCGGCGCCGAGCGTGAACGGCGCGATGTGCAGGCGGAGCTCGTCGAGCAATCCTGCAGCGAGAAACCCGTTGACAGTCGTGGCGCCGCCGGCGACAGCGACGTTGCCGTCGCCGTTCACCGACCTGGCCTGCCGGAGTGCCGCGTCGATGCCATCGGTGACGAAGTGGAACGTCGTGCCGCCTTCCATCTCGAGCGGCTCACGCTGGTGGTGGGTGAGCACGAACACCGGGGCGTGGTAGGGCGGCTCTGGCCCCCACCATCCCTGCCAGTCGCCGGTCCACGCGCCGCGGATCGGGCCGAACATGTTGCGGCCCATGATGAACGCCTTGGCGTTGAGGATCCCGTCGAGTTCGGCCCGATTCTCCTCGGGCGTGTCGAACATCCACGCGTGCAGCAACGAGGTGTCCCCGTCGCCGAACGGACGCTCCTCGGTCTGGTTGTCTCCGGCCGAGTAGCCGTCTGCCGAGACGGAGATGTCGCACACCACCCTGGTCATGTCTGCCTCCCTGGTTGTTCACGGGCACCGTGGCCCCTACCTGTACTACGAACGGCTCGGCCGCAGATCGACACTCGTCGAGAACGCGACGCCACACCAATGGTTGTGGGCTCAGAGTTCGGCGGGGCGGACGATTTGGGCGCGGGCCCGTGCCGCTCGACGGATCAGGTGATCGCGCTCAACGAGCTCATTCGCGCGCGTGGCAGCCGCGGCATAGGCATCACCGGCCGCGGCGAAATCACCGCCTCGTTCGAACAGGTAGGCGCGCACGGCAAACCACTGCCGCCGATCGCCGAGCAGGGCGGCCACCCGCTCGGTCTCGGCGAGGCCGACCACGGCGCCAGCGACGTGCCCGACGGCGATCGCTCGGTTGAGAACTGCGGCCGGGTCCTCGCGGCTCGGTTCGTCGCTCAGCGAGACGAGGTCGTCGTACCAATCGAGAATCTGGGCCCAGTCGGTCTCGGCCGACGTCGAGGCGTCGTCATGGAGGGCGGCGATCGCCGCCAGGATCTGATAGCGCCCGTGGCGCTGTTCGGCAAGGGCACCCTGGAGGATGTCGACCGCCTCGGCGATCTCGGCGGTGTCCCAGAGCGAGCGGTCTTGCTCGTCGAGTGTGACGATCCGGCCGGCCGAGTCGAGACGCGCCGGAAGACGGGCGTGCTGGAGCAGCATCAGCGCCAGCAGCCCGCGGGCTTCGGGCTCCGCAGTGGCGAGCGTGAGCTGGCGGGCGAGTCGAATCGCCTCGTTGACGAGATCGTGTCGCCGCCCGTGTCCGGCGTGGTACACGAGCGACAGCACCCGTAGCACGACGGCCAGGTCACCCGGTTCGGTGAACGAGCGGTTGCGCAACGTCCGTTTGGCACGGCTGATCCGCTGGGCCATCGTCGCTTCCGGGACGAAGAATGCATCGGCGACCTCGTGGGTGGTCAGCCCACCAACCGCACGCAGAGTCAGCGCGACCTGCGACGCCGGCGACAGCTCGGGGTGGCAGCAGAGAAACAGCAACGCCAGTGTGTCGTCGCCCTGCTCGGTCGCCCCCTGGCCAGGCGTGAGAACCGTGAGTTCCTCGCGACGCCGCCGCGCCGACTCGCTGCGCCGGGCATCGACGAGGCGACGCATGGCGACGGTCGTGAGCCACGCCCGTGGATCACGTGGTGGATGTTCGGGCCAGACGCGAAGGGCTTCGACCATCGCGTCCTGAACGGCATCCTCGGCCGTGGCAAAATCCTCTCGACGCCGGAGCAACCCCGCCAGCACCTGCGGCACCAGGGACCGGACGAGCTTGTCGACATCGCCCGGTCCCCGTTCGGCGGGCACGATCAGGTCATCACCTCGCGTACGTCGATCCACTCGTAGATCGGTTCACCGCCCGGACCAGGCTCGGACGAGACGTACGCCGCCAACTCGAGCGCCCGCTCGTAGCTGTCGACATCGACCATGTACCAGCCGGCGACGAGATCGCTCGCCTCGGGATGCAATCCGTCAGTCGTCACAGGAGCTGCACCGGGACCGCCATAGCGCACCCACGTCTGCGTCGGCGTCAGCGCCTGAGCGTCGACGTACTCGCCGCGCTCTTCGAGCACCCGGCTCACCTCGCGGAGAAACGTCATGTGCGCGTCGACGTCCTCGGGCGCCCACTCGTCCATCGGGGGAATCGCATGATGCGGGTCCGGGGCTCCCCGGTAGTGCTTGAGCAACAGGTACTTCGGCATCGAGTGCCTCCTTTGTCTTCGGCCACGGATCTCGTGGCGCTCACCTTGGAGCGGAGCCCACGCTCGATTCTCGACATCCTTGCTCCGATCGGCTCGGGCCGGCGGCTGATCTTCACGAGATCGTGACGAGTTCTCCGTGACTGGCGACGGTCCATCGTCGATGGTGGGTGGTCCCCCCGTGGGCGATTCGCGCAGGTCGCCCGAGATCGTGAAGGACGAGAAACAGTGATGACAGATTCAACGAGCGCGGCTGTGGCCGAGTCGGAAGTCGGCTGGGTTCGCTCAGTTCCCCCGAGGGCGCTGGACCTCGATCCGTTCGATCGGATGCTGCTGACCGCCGATGGCACGGTCACCACCTTGCTGGAGGCCTGCACGCGCGAGCCGATCATCACGAGGACGACCCGCCAGGCCGGGCCGGCCACACTCGAGCGATTGTTGGCGACTGCCGGTCGCTGGTGGCATCCGGACGCGCAGCTCCTCGAGCTGACCCGCGGCGGAGCGATTGATTGCCCGGCGTGTCACGTTGCGCGGAGCTCGCACCGGCCTCGCCCACGTGTTGGCTGAATCGCTCGTCGCACCCGACCGACTACCGGCGAGCATCGCCGACCGGCTCGCCCGTCCCGGTGCCTCTCTCGGGCGGCTTCTCGCGGCACACCAACTGGAGACGCGCCGGGACATCCTCGAGATCGTCGCAGCCCGGGCGGGAGAAGCCAGCGAACACCTCGGCGTTCGGCCGAGCGCCACGCTGGCTCGTCGCACCTATGCCATCGTGATCGGCCAACGGACGGTCGCCGCGGTGACTGAGTGGCTCGCCCCCGGGCGTCTCGCCGCACTCACCCGAGCGAGCGGCGAAACCCACGTCGGATGGCAACCATTCTCCCGAGGCGGCACCGCGGAGGGTGGCGTAGCGTCGCGGGAATGTCCGATGCCACGACTCCCCAGTCCAGCTCCGAGTTCACCCTCGATCTTGTGATCCTCGACTGTGCCGACCCGATGGGGTTGGCCACGTTCTATTCGACACTGCTCGGATGGCCGCTCGAGGACGCGTCCGACGATCATTGGGCCACGCTTGTCCCGCCCGGCGGCGGCGTGACCGCCGAACGGCCCGACGGTCGGGCGACGCTCGCCTTCCAGCGCATCGACGACTATGTCACTCCGACATGGCCAGGTGGCGCCCACCCCCAACAGTTCCACCTCGACATCTCGGTCACTGACATCGACGCGTCCGAGCCCGCCGTGCTCGCCGCCGGTGCCACGGTGCACGATCACCAACCGGCCGAGGACGGCGGGTTTCGCGTCTACCTCGACCCGGCTGGTCATCCGTTCTGCCTCATCCGTCGCTAGCGCGTTCACCGGTCGGTGGTCGGCATGACCCGCCGCCACACGTCGATGACCAGAACGGTTCGCATGCCAACCCGCTCGTAGAGTCCGAGTGCCGGAGTTGGATTGTTGGTGTCGACGTGGAGAATCGTGCCGACCCGCCCAGCGTTGGCGTCACGGGCGAACGCTTGGCGGAGGAGCAGCTTGGCCAGGCCCCTGCCGCGGGCGGCCTCGACCACCGCGACACGAGCGATGTAGCCACAGTTCTCATCGGCCACGAACTGGTTGTTGCCGTGGAGCATGGCGACAGGCTGGTCGTCGACGTACACGACGCGCAGCTGCCCCCAGTCGTGGCTGGCGGACGCCTCGACGTCGCGATGCCACTCGTCGAACGTCCGCTCCACGAAGCCGAACTGCCCAGCCGTGGCCGCGTTGGCGACGGCGAGGGCGTCGCGGCGGACCGGCGCACCCTGCTCGCCCGTGCGGATCGTCACCCCGCTGGCATCGGGTTCGGCCGGCACGCCGTGGTGGTCGATACGCAGACGGTGGAACGTCGTCCCGATGGCGAATCCGTCAGCGCGAGCGCGCCCCCGCTGGGCCTCGTCAGCCCGGTAGATGCCGGCGTCGAGGGCGACTGCGGCGTGGCCCAGCTCGGCGCCGATCTCCCGGGCTCGCGCCACGGTGGCATCCCACAGCCAACTGCCCACCCCGTCGACGTCGGCGACGGTGTCGATGTCGACCTCGTTGCTGTCGCTCTTCCGACACGCCCAGGCGTAGCCGGCGACCCGGCCGGCACGATCGTGAACGACCCAGCCGTCGACCGACGGGTCGAATTCGGGCTCCTCGAGTTCGTCGCGGATGTCGTCCAACGTGACGTCAGGGACGCCGATCACGCACACGTTCCGGTTGGCAACGAACTCCCAGATCGCCTCGGCGTCGTCCGCGTCAGGACGTCGCCACGAGTAACCGGTAGGCAGCACGGGGCTCACACCCGCCAGCATGCCGGTTCGTGCCAGGTCGACCGGGACCTCTTTGTGACGGCCAGCCGACCCGGCACTGCGAGGTCAGCGGGGGGCGAACTATTCGAGTGACTCGCTGGGGTGCCGCAGCTACGGTCCCGATTCTCATGCCGTTCCCCAGTCCGTTGCCATCCGTCAATCTTCCAACGCTGCCACTGACGCCCTACATCTTGGAGCGCGTCGACCGGCTGGCCGACAAGACCGCGTTCATCGATGGGGTCACCGGGCGGAAAATGAGCTACGGCGAGTTCGATCTCGCGGTGCGCCGTCAAGCGGGAGGTTGGCTGGACCAAGGGCTGGCGCAGGGCGAGGTGGTCGCCGTGATGGCACCCAACTGTCCCGAGTACGGGGTGACGTTTCACGCCGTCGCGCTAGCTGGGGGTGTGGTCACCACGGTCAACCCGACCTACACGGCAGGTGAGGTCCATCACCAGCTCGTCGACTCGGGAGCGACGCGTCTGGTGACGATCCCCATGTTCCTCGAGACGGTCACGGCAGCGATCGCCGACTCGCCAGTCAACGACGTGTACGTCATCGGTGATGCCGAGGGCTACACGTCGATCGCCGGATTGGCCGGGACGCCGCTCGCCGAGCAGGTACCGGTCGATCTCGACGATGTCGTCGTACTGCCGTACTCGTCGGGCACCACCGGCCTGGCGAAGGGTGTCATGCTCACCCACCGCAACCTGGTCTCGAACATCGAGCAGGCGCTGGCCACGATCGTTGCGCACGAGGATGACTCCTTCGTCGCCGTGCTGCCGTTCTTCCACATCTACGGGATGCAGGTGCTGATGAATCTGGGCCTGCGCGCTGGCAACACGATCGTCACGATGCCGCGGTTCGATCTGGAACAGTTCCTGTCGTTGCACCAGGAGCACCGCGTGACGCGCGGGTTCGTGGCCCCGCCAATGGTCGTCGCCCTGGCCAAGCACCCCATCGTCGACAACTACGACCTCTCGGCGTTGCGATGGATCCTCTCTGGCGCGGCGCCACTCTCCGCCGAGTTGGCGATCGAGTGCGGCCGGCGCCTCGGCTGCGAGGTCGTGCAGGGGTACGGCATGACCGAGCTGTCACCGGTGAGCCACGCCACCCCGACGGGCATGTTCAAACCCGGCTCGGTCGGCGTCACGGTCCCGAACACCGAGGTCGACATCGTCGATCCCGTCACGGGGTCGTCACTGGGCATCGACGAGGACGGAGAAGTATGGGTCCGTGGTCCACAGGTCATGAAGGGCTACTTGAACAACGAATCGGCCACGAGGAGCACCGTCGATGAAGACGGCTGGCTGCACACCGGAGACATCGGGCACCTCGATGCCGAAGGGCACCTCTTCATCGTCGACCGACTCAAAGAGCTGATCAAGTACAAGGGCTTCCAAGTGCCGCCCGCCGAGCTCGAGGCGCTGCTGCTCACTCATCCCCAGGTCGTCGATGCCGCGGTCATCGGGCTGCCCGACGACGAGGCGGGCGAGATCCCCGCCGCGTACGTGGTGCTCAAGCAAGGGCAGGACGTCACGTCCGCGGACATCCAACGGTTCGTCGCCGACAAGGTCGCCAGTTACAAGCAGGTCCGCAAGGTCACCTTCATCGACGCGATACCGAAGTCCGCCTCGGGCAAGATCCTGCGGCGCGTCCTGCGCGACGAAGCATCGCGATAGGCCCGCATGCGAGCTGGCATGCTGCTCGACGTCAATGAAGGCGCAACTCAACGTCGATGACCGATGACCGCGGCGCATGTTGTCGTGCTCGGGCTGATGGGCGTCGGCAAGTCAACCATCGGTGAACTTCTCGCCGCGCGCCTCGGGTGCTCATACCGGGACTCCGACCGCGATATCGAGGCCGCGACCGGTCGAACAGGTCGTCAGATCGCCACCACGAGTGGCGTCGGCGACTTGCACCACGTCGAGGAGGAGGTGCTTCTCGACGCGTTGTCGTCCAAGCTGCCGCAGGTCATCTCCGCCGCAGCATGGGTCGTCGAGTCACCGCGCTGTCGCTCGGCGATCGAACAGAGCGCAATTGCGGTGTGGCTCGAACTCCCGACCGAGAAGCTGTTCCGTCGAATTCGCGCCGGATCACACCGTCGGGAGATGACCCTGGCCGAACTCGAGACCATCGTCGCCCGACGGGAACCGCTGTTTCGCGAACTCGCCGACATCGTCGTCACAGTCGACGGGCCGCCCGCTGACGTCGTCGACCAGATCCTCGCGTTGGTGGCGACGATCACTCGCTGACCTCGCCTCGCCTCACCTTGACGTCGATGAATCACTCACTCAGCGTTGAGGGCGCTCGGGAAGCGGGTCTCGAAGTCGAGCACGTTGGCCCACGTCGGTGTCACCGCGATGCGCCACATCTGCACATCTGACGGGAACTGATCAATCCACGCCTGGCCCTGCTCGTCACCGAAGTAGCGCCGCGCCGCCACCGCATACTCGGGCACCACACCATCGACCCGCTCGACGCGCGCCGTGCCGCGGATCGACAACACGTGGTACGGCCACTCATTCGAGTCGATCGTGATCGCCACCGCGGCGCCATCGTCAAGGGCGCGCAGCTTGGGCGCCCGCGGCGGCGTACCGAACACGATCTGCTGACCATCCCAGTTGAACCAGATCGGCACGACCCGCGGCGTACCGTCGGTCCACGCGTAGGCCAGCCGCGCGGGAATGTTCGACGCCAGCAACCGCTGCGCGACCGGATCGGCGAGACACCCAAGATCGCCATGACCAGACATGTCGCCCCCTCTCCAAGAGACTCCGCCGTCATCCTCTGCGCAAACCCGACCGGCGTCCACCGAATACCCCCACCAGCACCAGCAGCCGGACAGCGACTATCGCGGCGTGCCGGACCGGCGATCCCGATCACTGTCCAGCAAACCAACCTGGCCGACGCAATTGCGTCCGCCGCGCCGCCCACCCGGAACGGGTGTCGGTACGCTCGACCGCCGTGCTCAGCGAGGGATATGTCGTCATCGACGACGCTCCGTCCCCACACGTCGCCGTCGACATCCGACGACGCGCCGGTCTGTCGCCGAAGACACTCCAGCAGACATCGCTCGCACTTGACGGAAGTTGGGCGACCGTCCACGTCGTCCATGTCGCGACCGGAGCGGTCGTTGGAATGGGTCGGGTGATCGGCGACGGGGGGTGGTACTTCCACGTCACCGACATGGCGGTGTTGCCCGATCATCAACGTCGAGGCATCGGCGCGGCCGTTCTCACTCGACTCGTCGACCGCATCGAAACTGCGGCGCCACCGGGTGCGTACATCACGTTGTTGGCGGACGCACCTGGACGCCCGCTCTATCGCAGTCATGGGTTCGTCGAGACAGCGCCCGATTCGATCGGCATGGTCCTACGACGATGACCGTCGCCGGGCACGGCTACCGGGGCGTTGGTCTCTACACTGCGCCGATGAGCACCGCCGATCGTGATGACCACTCCGCGCCGGTTGCCGTCGCGTCCTTCGCCACCTACGGCGAGGCCGAGGTGGCCCAGGCCAAGCTGCGAGCGTTCGGCATCGAGGCGGAGATCGACGACCAGATCGAGGGCGGCACGCTGGCGGTCGACGGCGAGCCGGGAGTGATCGTGCAAGTACCAGCCGCTGACGCGCAGGACGCTCAGCAGATTCTCACGGTGGACGCCGAGCCCGGCACCGCCGCGGCGGAGGGCTAGACAAATGGGCTCATCAGGCATGAAGCGCAAGGGGCGCAGCCACCTGCCGAAGGCCGGAACCCGCCCTGATCTCGAGCACGAGCTCGATGCCCGACGTACCGAGGCCCTCCACCCGTTCTCCACCGATCCCTGGCGTCGTCGGGGCGCCGGCTCCAGGATCCTGGCGATCGTCGTGGCAGTGGTCGTCGTCATCGGAGTCATCGCCCTCATCGCCGCGACCTGACTCCTGATCGAGGCCGAACCGTCGGGGACTAACGTGTCGCCGGGGACGTGACGTCGGGGGGTGCGATCGTGGCCCAGCGAGATGAGCCGGATTTTCCTGTCGTGATCGCCGGCGGCGGGCTGGTCGGGCTGTCGACGGCCATGTTCCTCGCCCATCACGGCGTGGCGGCGTTGGTTGTCGAACCCTTGCGTGGCGGGTCACCCGTGCCGCGAGCGGCCCACTTCCATGTGCGGACCCTGGAGCTGTTCCGGGCGGCCGGTATCCACGCCGAGGTCGTCGAACAGTCCGAGCGCGAATTCCTCCCCGAGGGTGCGATCATCAGCATGGACAGCCTCGCCGGGCGCAAACTCGCCGACATCATTCCCAGCCTCAACGAGGGCGTCGACGACACCTTGAGCCCGTGTCGGCGTCTGTTCGTGACCCAGCCCGGGCTGGAACCGATCTTGCGCCGTCGCGCCGAGCGTTCCGGCGCGCAAGTCCTGGAGGGCTACGAGGTCGTCGATGTCACGCCGGATGGGGACGGTGTGGCGGTGGTGGTGCGGGACGTCGACAAGGACACCACGCACACCCGCTACACCCGCTACTTGGTGGGGGCCGATGGCGCCCACAGCACAGTCCGCGACGTGCTCGGTATTCCGGTTGACGGACGCGGGGTCTTCTCCAACAGCATCACGATCTACTTCACCGCCGACTTGTGGGCGCAGATGGGTGGCAAGCCGCTGAGCGTCATCTACATCAACAATCCTGTGTTCGGCGGGTTCTTCCGGCTCGCCAAGGATTGTCAGTCGGGGTTCCTCGCCGTGAACACGATGGGCGATCCCGACACCGATCCCGACGTCGCCAACGCGGCGCGGGACACGAGCGAGGCACGGCTCGTCGAGTTGGTCCGGGTGGGCGCCGGCGTCCCCGACCTCGACGTGCGGATCGACGGTGTCGGCCGCTGGAGAGCGACGTCCGACGTCGCCCAGAGGTACGACGACGGCGGGGTGTTCCTGGCCGGCGATTCCGCCCACCTGATGCCTCCCAACGGCGGTTTCGGCGGGAACACGGGGATCGCCGACGCCTACGACCTCGCCTGGAAACTGGCGTTCGTCGTCAAGGGTGTCGCCGACCCGGAGCTGCTGTCGACCTATGACGCCGAGCGCCGTCCGGTCGGCGCGTTGACCGTCGAACAGGCCTACTCCCGCTACGTCACGCGAACTGCGACGTATCTCGGCGCAACCGACTACCAGCCGATCATCCCCGACCTCGAGATCGAGCTCGGCTACATCTACCGGTCGGCGTCGATCGTCGACGGTGGTACCGACGACGGAAAGGGCCACGACGATCCCCGCCAGACGCGCGGCAGACCGGGTACCCGGGCACCCCACTTGTGGGTCGAGCACGACGGGCGCCGGATGTCGACGCTCGATCTCTTCGGCCGATCCTTCGTCCTGCTGGCCGCTCCGCAAGGTGCCGACTGGTGCGACGCAGCCCGCCACGCCGCCTCGAACCACGATGGCCTCGAACTCGAGGCGTACTGCGTCGATGGGGCCGACGTGCGCCTACTGGGCGGGGCGTTCACCGATGCCTACGGTGTCTCCGATTCAGGTGCCGTGCTGGTGCGACCCGATGGGTTCGTCACCTGGCGGGCGACTTCGATGAACAGCGATCCCTCCGAAGCACTTGCCGAGGTGCTGCGCGCCGCGCTCGCCCGTTGAGCGGCGGCCGACGGCTGGAAGCGAATCTGGGCGGCCTCCGGTCCGGATTCCTCGCTGTCCGCCGCCCAGATCGGCGAAAGGACCGCACTCCGCCCAGAGCGGCACTACGGCGACAAGCCGGCCAGCTAGTCGTTCAGCATCGCGTTGGCGCGCTCGAGGGCGTCGGCACACTCGACGACGAGGCGTTCGACGACTGCGGCTGCCGGCGCGATGTCGTGGATCAGTTGTACCGATTGGCCGGCGAACGGCAACAACTCGTGTCCTCCGCCGGCGCGGACGGCTGCCAACAGTTGCTGACTCACCTGTGCCGGATCGATGCTTGCGGGGTCCGCCTCGAGCTGGTCGATCAGTGGAGTCCGCAACGCCCGGGGGGCGGGCGGGACACCGATCTGCGGCACGGTGAACGGAGGCATCACCCGCTCGGCGTGCGGCACCTTGACCGCGTCGACTGCTGAGGCCTCCACGATTCGGCCCTTCCACGCCGCGTCGATCGTCATTTCCGGGGTGGCCAGGAACCGCGTCCCGAGGCTCACCCCTTGGGCGCCGAGGGCCAACGCAGCCGCGACGCCGCGCCCGTCGGCGATGCCCCCAGCGGCGACCACCGGAACGACGCCGGCGATGTCGACAACGGCCGGGACGAGCACCATCGTCGTCACCCACCCGGCGTTCCCGCCCGCCTCTGTCCCCTGGGCGATCAGAATGTCGGCCCCCGCGTCGAGGGCGATGGCCGCCCCCTCGGCGTCGCCCACGGTCTGCATCCACACGATGCCGCGTTCGTGTGCCGCGGCGATGAGATCGGCGGGGACGCCCATGTGGAAGGAGATGGCCACCGGAGCGAAGTCCAGGGTCGCCGCGAACGCCTCGTCGTTGAACGGCCGCCCGGTGTGGTTGATGGTGAACGGCCGGTCTGTGAGGTCACGGAGCCGATGCCACTGCTCACGCAACTCGGCCACGGAACGCACGGCCGTACCGAGACTGCCCAGCGCTCCGGCTTCACAGACCGCCGCGGCGAGCTCCACCTGGTCCCAGGGGCCGAACGGCGCCAACACGATCGGCACGTCGATGTCCAACAGGTCGCACAAGCCATTACGCACGAACACCATTGAAGTCCCCGAGTTCGGGTCGAGCATGGAGATCGGCGGGTGAAACCCTGAAGAAGGCGCCGGCTGACGAACTGTGAGCTGTCGGTGCCGATACCGGCCTCGATGGCTCACCGATCGCGTCCGGATTGATCACCCGATCGGCACCGTCGTGGCCGGTGATCCATCCGGGTCATAATTGACGCCTCACCGCGACACGCACGTTCGCCGGACGAGAGGGGAAGACGATGTCGTTCTACTTGTCGAGGTTCAGCTACACGCCCGAGACATGGACCAGGCTGATGAGCAATCCCGAGGATCGCCGGGAAGCCGCGCAGTCGTACATCGAGTCGGTCGGCGGCAAGCTCCACGGTTTCTGGTACGCCTTCGGCGAGCACGACGGCTACACCCTGTGGGAGGCCCCCGACAACGTGTCGATGGCCGCGGTTGCCTTGGCAATTGGCGGCGGCGGCGCACTCAGCTCGCTCGAAACGACCGTCCTGCTGACCGTCGACGAAACACTGGATGCCCTGCGCAAGACCGAGCAAGTCCGGTACCGAGCGCCTGGCACGTGAGCCCTCGGTCCGACGGCCACAACGCGCCGCTCAGGCTCCGACTCCGCCGCACCGCCCAGGCAAGACTGTGGCGATGGCTTCCTGGCTCGACGCGCCACGGGTGTATGCGCCGCTGTTCACGACGGAGCGCCAACGCCTGTTGGAGGTGCTCGACTCCGTCGACGCAACGGGCTGGACACGTCCGACGCCATGCCCCGCCTGGAACGTGCTCGGGCTCGCCACGCACCTGGTCGGCGACGACGTCAGTTGCATCGCCGGACAGCGCGACGGCCACCGCGGCACCCCGGCACCGGACGGCTTGGACGAGCACGGCTTCATCGCCTGGCTCGACGAACTGCAGATCGAGTGGGTGCATGCGGCACGGCGGTTGAGCCCACGGCTCGTTCTCGATCTGCTCGGCTGGTTGGGGGACCAGGTCGTCGCCGTCGTGGGCGACCAGGACCCGGCCGCCGTGACCGCCACGGTGTCGTGGGCGAGCAGCACACCGGTACCGAAGTGGCTCGACCAGGCGCGAGAGCTCTCCGAGCGGTGGATCCACCGTCAGCAGATCCTTCAATCGCTCGACCGTCCCGTCGACCTGCGTCCCGACCTCACGGAACCAGTGCTCGACGGGTTGCGATGGGCATACCCGTATCGCCTCGGTGCGCTGCACCGACCAGGGGGCACCTCCGTCGCCATCGCCGTCACGGGCCCCGAGGTCGAGCTCGATTGGACCCTGGTGTCCGACGGTGCCGGGTGGGAGTTCGGCGCGGCGGCCGATGGGCGATGCGCTGCCCGACTGGCGATGACCACCGATCAGGCCTGGCGGCTGCTCACCAACAACTTCGACGCTCGAAGGGACGGTGTGCCGATCACGTCCGGTGATGCCGAGATCATCGGGGTGCTGCTCCGAACGCGAGCGATCATCGGCGAGCCCGGCTAAGCGACGGGCACGACAACGCCACACGGCGCTCGGCAAGGCCGGCACTACGGTGCTTGGCATGCGATTCGGGATCGACATCGCCCAGCATCGGATGGAGTGGGACGAGCTCGTGTCGTACGTGCGCCTCGTCGAGGAGCTGGGGTTCGAGGGGTTCTGGGGCTTCGATCATTTCCAGCCGATGTACGGGCAGGATCCCGGCAACTGCTTCGAGGGCATGACCACCCTGGCGGCGCTCGCCACGGCGACGACGCGGATTCGACTGGGGCTGCTCGTCACGGGGATCACCTACCGGCATCCGTCGCTGCTCGCCGCCGAGGTCGTGACGATCGACCACGCGACGCACGGCCGTCTCGATCTCGGCCTCGGGGCGGCCTGGTTCGAGCCGGAGCACCGATCGCTGGGCTTCGACTTCCCACCGACGGCCGAGCGCTTCGTCCTCCTCGAGGAGGGGCTCGAAGTGCTGACCCGACTGATGACCGGAGAGCGCGTCTCCTTCAACGGCCGTTTCGTCAAGCTCGACCAAGCGCAGTACCGGCCGCTACCGGTGCAACGACCGCACCCACCGATCTGGATCGGCGGCACCGGCCCTCGGCGAACCCTGCCACTCGTCGCCCGGTGGGCCGACGCCTGGCACGCCTTCGGCACGCCGAGCGAGATCGCCGGGATGTCTGGACGGATCGATCAGCTCGCCACCGAGGCGGGACGGGACCCGGCGGCGATCCTGCGGGCGACGTCGCTGTCGCTGTCCGAGCCGTGGGACGAGGTTCGCCGCAACGCCGAAGCGATGGGCGACGTCGGCGTCGACTACCTCATCTGTTCGTGGCCGACCGAGGGCGCCGACCGCGTCGCCGAATTCGTCGACACGGTGATGCCCGACCTCACCGGCTGAACCACCAATCGGCCGGACTCGCCCGACCGGCGAGCCGAGACTGCCGAAGTTCGGAAGTGTGCGCACACCGTTCGGCGTCGATCGCTGGGCCGAGTTCACGAACGAGCGACCAGCCCGAAACATCGCCGAAACACTGTCATGTCACCGTCGGCTAGGACCGAGATCTGGGCTCTCCGGAGCCACGAACCCGCACAAGGAGTCGAACGTGGACAGTGGATCGCTGGCGTGGGTGCTGACCTCTGCGGCACTTGTGCTCTTCATGACCCCCGGGCTTGCCCTGTTCTACGGCGGCATGGATCGCAGCCGCAGCGTTCTCAACATGCTGATGATGAACTTCTGGTGCATCCTCGCCGTGCCGGTGCTGTGGGTCACGGTCGGCTACACGTTGGCCCAGAACCCCTTCGATGCCAAGTTCATCGGCAACCTCGACGCTGCGTTCTTGAGTGGCATCAGCATCCTCGACGACAACGGTGGGACGATCGCAACCGTCGCCTTCTTGGGAATGTTCGCCGTGATCACCCCGGCCTTGATCTCCGGAGCCGTGGCCAGCCGCATGAAGTTCTCGGCCTGGGCCTTGTTCGTGCCCGTGTGGCTGATCGTCGTCCTCTGCCCGGTGTTCAAGGTTGTCTTCGGCGGCTACTTCTACCAGCGCGGCTCGCTCGACTTCGCCGGGGGCACGGCCATCCACGTCAACGCCGGCATCGCGGCCCTGGCGGTCGCTCTCGTGCTCGGCAAGCGGGCCAACTGGCCACGAGAGAACGCGGGGCCGCACTCGATGCCCCTCGTCATGCTCGGTACCGGAATCCTCTGGTTCGGTTGGTTCGGCTTCAATGCCGGTTCGGCACTCGGGGCCACTGGCCAGACAGCGCAGGCGTTCATGAACACGTTCATCGCCGCCGCTGCCGGCGGGCTCACGTGGGCAGTCGTCGAACGAGTCCGTGACGGCCACTTCACCAACCTCGGCGCGGCTTCAGGGATCGTCGCCGGCCTGGTCGGCATCACCCCAGCCGCCGGGTTCGTGTCGGGCATGGCGCCGATCGCCATCGGCGCCCTCGCCGGGGTCGCCAGCTGCTTCGCCGTCAAGGCGAAGTACAGGTTTGGCTACGACGACTCACTCGACGTCGTTGGCGTGCACTTCGTCTCCGGATTCGTCGGGTCACTCGCCGTGGGCCTGTTCGCCAACCCCGCCTTCTTCGGCCTCGACTTCGGTGAGGGTCTGTTCTACGGCGGTGGGTTCAACCTGCTGGGCGAGCAGCTGTTCGCCAACGTCGGCGTCGGCGCCTACTCCTTCGTCGTCACGCTGCTGATCGCCCTGGCGCTCAAGCGGACGATCGGCATCCGGGTCAGCGAAGAGGTCGAGACGGCAGGCATCGACCGCCACCTGCACAACGAGACGGCCTACGACTTCGGCGCGCTGGTCGGTTGGATCACCGCCCACACCGACTCGCGGACGGTGGCCGAGATGGAATCCGAGTTGGAGTTCGCCGAAGGCGAACGGGAGCTCGAGGAGCTCGAGCGCGAAGTCGTTTGATCTTCTTCCGCTGACATCGGGCGGCTGGGACCCGAGCGCTACCCGGCACGTCCCGGGCCGGTTGATCCCTAGGTTCCGGACAGCGCGTGTCCGGATTCGGTCCTACACCTCGACGAGTCGCTCGAACATGAACTCGTGGCGCAGTGTGGAGACGTCGTACTCGTGGCCAGGCACCGGAGGCGCGATCGGCGAGATCTGCACGAGGCGCCACCCGTCGATGAGCGCGGCGAGGCCGGTCGGGTACGGCGGCGCGTCGTTGTCACCGGTGGTTGGCCGCGACCCACCCGTGCCGTCATAGAGCGTCCACGCGCACACCTCGGAGTCCAGCGCCGTCGTTGCGAGGTAGAGGATCAGCACCTGCTGACGCGTGCGGTCGGAACTGCTCACCGCGCTGCGTCCACCACGCCGAAACCCGCGCCCCTGGCACTTCGGGCGACCCGTCGGTCGGTGGCCGTTGCCGACACCGCCTGTGGTCGCAAGGCATTGCGGGTGAGGTAGTAGTCAAGGTCGAACTCGTCGTCGCCGGTGAGGTAGCGCCACAGGTGGGCCCGGTTCACCTGCTCGAGCCGGCCATCGTTGCCGGCCCACGAGGGCTCGCGCAGCAACGTGGCGGTGACTTCCGGATCGTCGATGTCATCGGTGTTCCAAAGTCGCAGCTGGCGCACCGTCGGGTTGAGCCGCAACTTGTACATCACGCGGCGCCGATCAGAGTCGTTGCGGCCGCCGGCGTGCCAGATCGCGTGGTGGACGAACAGCACAGTGCCGGCGGCGCAGACGACACGCTGCTGCCCGACGACGTTCTGGTAGCGGGCCACGTCCATGTGGCTCACCCGGCGGAAGTGCGAGCCCGGCACCAGCAGGGTTCCACCGGCGTCGGCAGCAACCGCCTCGGGGAAGTACATCATCTGCACGTCGAAGGCGTCGGTCCGCTCGTCGATGACCGCATCAGCATGCAGCGGCTGCGCTTCACCCTCATGCGGTGCGCGCACATGGACGTACTGATGGTCAGCCGCCGGAGCCGGACCGACCAGGCTCTGGATCGCCCCCGCGATCGCGGGTAGGCCGAGCACGGCACCGAGTGGTGACCGAGCGGCGTGGACGTCGGCGAGGAGTGTTCCGTACGGGAACGGCGACAGCCCGGCGTCGAGCTGGGCCAATGCGCGCCGGTTCAGATCGGGCGGCACAACACCGTCGAGTCGCACGATCCCAGTCGCGACGAACCGGGCCATGTCGACCGACGTGATGAGGTCGCCGCGCTCCACCAATCGCATGGCCGATGATGGTACGGCTGCCGATGGCGCCGCGGGCAAGTTGCCAGCTCCCCCCATCACCATCTGATCCGGACGCCTACGTCGTCATCGCAACCACAGAACCCCCTGCTCGAGCGCGATCAGATCGCTGCGGCAACCGTGCTACCGATGACGACGAGGTAGCCGGCCCAGATCAGCGAGCCGACCGCGGCCGCCGCGACGAAGCTCGTGACCGGGTCGCGTCGCATCGCAAAACCGGCGGCGGCGGCCGTGCGACCTCCGGGCAAGAACCTGGCCACGATGACCGCGCCGACGCCCCATCGGTCGATGACCCGCCGAACCCGTGCCGCCTTCGGGCCACCGAGGAGGCGGTCGCCGCGCCGCGTCCCGGCAAGGCGTCGGGCGGTCGTGAGCACGACACACTCACCGACCACTGAACCTGCCGCGGCGACGACGACCACGGCAGCGATGGGCAGCGGGACGTCGGCCACCGAGGTTGCCGCGGCGACGACGACTTCGCCGGGCAGCAGCGGCACGATGCTGTCGATCAACGGTGCCGCGAACACCACGAGTAGGAGCAGCCACCACGACACTCCATCGATCGTGAACGACAGGTGTCCGAGGGACAATCGGGGGCTCCCCGAGACAAACCCTGATCCCGACGTCGATCACTCAGGGACCACCCCTAGACGAGGCGACGTTCGTTCGCCCAGGCGGTGATCTGGTGGCGGCTGGACAGCTGCAGCTTGCGGAGCACCGCCGAAACGTGTGTCTCGACCGTCTTGACGGACACGAACAGTCGAGTCGCGATCTCTCTGTAGGAGTAGCCACGGGCGATCAGGCGCATCACCTCGCGCTCGCGTTTCGTCAAACGGTCGAGGTCGGGATCACCGGCGGTGGCCACCGCCACCGATGGCTCGTCCCCCGCGAACGCGTCGAGCACGAACCCGGCCAGGCGTGGCGAGAACACCGCCTCTCCGCCGTGGACACGGACGATCGCGTCGTGCAGGTCCTCCGCTGAGATCGTCTTGGTGACGTAGCCGCGGGCGCCGGCGCGCACGACACCGATCACGTCGTCTGCGGCGTCGGACACCGACAACGCCAAGAAGCGGGTCGACAGCTTGTCGACGGCGATACCTTCGATCACCGAACGCCCCCCGCCACCCGGCAGATGGACGTCGAGCAACACGACGTCGGGTTGCGTGCGGCGGACGACGTCGATGGCTTCCTCGACCGAGGCCGCCTCGCCAACGACCTCGATTGCCGGATCCATCAGCTGCTGCTGGACGGGTGAGCTCGGCGCGAACGCCGGCACGGATCAATTGATGGTCATCGACGAGGACCAGACGAATCGTCGCCTTCGGATTCGCCGTCACGCCGGCGACCCCACCCGCAGAATTCTCGGACGCGGCAGCAGGATCTCCACCTCGGTGCCATCACCCGGGCGACTGGTCACCACCACCCGACCACCAGCATGGTCGATCCGGCCGAGGATCGAGTCGGCGATGCCATGGCGATCCGGGGGGACCGCAGATGGCTCGAAACCAACGCCGGTGTCGCGCACATAGCCGACCAGCTCGGTGTCGTCGGCTTCGACGTACACGTCGACGTGATCGGCACCGGAGTGGCGCGCCGCGTTCGTGGTGGCCTCCCGCAGCGCTCCCAGAAACGCTCGCGCCGTTTCGTCGAGCGGCACGTCGCCGACTACCACCGCCTCGATGCGCACCTCGTGGTCGATCTCGATCGCCGAGGCCATCGACTCGACCGCCACCGTCAGGCTGCTCGGTTCGCCCATCGGGCGGCTGCCATAGAGCCACGACCGCAGTTCGCGTTCCTGGCGCCGTGCCAGCGACACCATTCGTCGCGGGTCATCGGCCCGTTGGATCAGCACCAACGACTGCAACACCGAGTCATGGAGGTGGGCGGCCAAGGCGGCCCGCTCCTCCTCGCGTACCCTGAGCATCCGCTCCGTATCGATGCTGGCGAGCAGCCGACCCAGCGCCGGAGCAAGGATCACACCGATGCCGGCGAGGGCGATGGCGATGGCGCTCACCGACCGGCCGACGTCGCCGAGGCCCCCGGTGCGGTCGGCGAGCGCGGCGACGCCGGCGATCGCCAGGATCGCCCCAACCGTCCATCGCATCAAGGGAGCCGTCGAAAATCGGTGGAGCACGCCAACGGCGCCCTCCGCTGGGGTGGCCGGAGCCCAGATGACGACGACGGCAATGGCAACGATCGCCGCCGGCACCATCACCTCGTTGCCCGGCCACAGGCCCATCTGCCGCGCGGCGAGAAGCAATGCCAGTGTCGCCACGGCGACGGCGACGTTGCGGCGCGCCGTCGGAGCAGCGACCGGCGGCACACCTTCGGCCGGGTCGCGCGGATCGGACAACGCCATCCCGGCGGCGTACAGGGCGACACCGATTCCCCCGGCCAGCGCCAGCAAACCCACGGCAGCGCGCAGCAGCGTGGCGTCGACGCTCCATCGGCGAGCGAACCCACCGACGACGCCGAACAGGATGCGGTCGGAACTGCGTTGCGTCCTTGGCGCGTGAACGAGCCGTGGTGCCGCGGGCGTGGGTGCGCCGGGCGCGTTGGACTCAGCCATGTCGTCAATCGTCGCGCGGCCCCGCCTCCATGGGTACTCGTTGTGTCCCGGATCTCGCGGGGAGGAATCAGGGGCATCACCGATGGTCACCGCGGCGACCTGTCCTTACGGTGACTGCTGTGGAAGCCCCTCCCTGGCCACCGCCAGCCGCCGATCCGGCGAGCTCACCGTTCGCCGGTCGTCGCGCCGACGACGGCGCCATCCTCGGCGGCGTATGCCGCGATCTCGCGGCGCGGACGGGCGTCGACCCACTGTGGTTCCGCATCGCGTTCGTCGTCCTCGCCGTGTTCAGTGGCCTCGGCGTGTTTCTCTACGGCGGAACTTGGCTCATCCTGCGCGGCCGCCGGCGGTCGCCGTTCGGCCCGTTGGTGATCGCCGGGGTTGCCGTGGTCGGCATCTGCTGCGTCGTGCTGCTCGGCGAGACCGGAACGAGCTACATCGAGAGTCCGTGGACCATCGTGTTCGTGCTCGCCGGTGTCGCTGTCGCCCTCTGGCAGCCCCGCGGCATCCCCGAGTCGGGCGCCGCGGTCACCGTCGACGGGGCATCGGTACCTCCGGCACCCGCCGCCACTGTCCGGGAAGCGCTCCCCCCGTCAGCGCTCGGTCGTTGGACGTTGGCGTTGGCGCTGCTGGTCGGCGCCGCCGGGGCGATCGGCTACCAGGTCGCCGGCGACGGCTTGCACCCGGAACGGTGGCTCGGCGCCGCGGCAATGGTCTGTGGCGCCGGGATGGTCGTCGGTGCGTGGCGTGGCCGGGCGTTGTGGCTGATCGTGCCGGGCCTGTTGTTCGCCGGCTCGGGGTTCGTCGCCGGTCACGCGGCCCGCGCCGGGATCGATGAGTTCGAGGCCGGCACGCGGCACTTGATGGTCGACTCGGCGGGGCGCGTGGCGTTGCCGGCGGGTGAGCAACTGATCGCCGGCGAAATCGAGGTCACCCTGTACTCCGCACCGCCAGACGACCTGCACGCTGACTTGCGGGTCGGCCTCGGCGTCATCGACATCGTCGTCGACGATGACGTCACGATCGACGTGCGCGCCCACGTCCACGACGGAGACATCGTCGTCAACGGGGTGGAGCGATCCAACGACGGCGACATCCAGGTCATCCGTGTCGGCTCTGGAGAGCGCGCCGAAGCAGTGGTCTCGGCGACCGTGAGCGTCGGACGCCTGGAGATCACCCAGCACGCCCTCCCGGAACGCGTCTTTCGGGCCGGCGACGAAAGCTTCAGGAACTGACATGCCACGACATCGCTTCAACCCGCTCAGCGCCCTCGTCGGGCTGGCCCTCGTCGCCATCGGCCTCACCGTCGCCGTGTTCGGGTTCGACGAGCTCGACAACGACCCGATCATCTGGGGCGCGGCGATCGCCGTCTTCGTCGCCCTGATCCTCGTGGCCATCCCGACGCGATCGACCCACCCACACCGCGAGGACTCCAGCCCGCCGGCGACGTGAACGGCCCGGCGGCCGCCCGCGGCCAACGTTGCCGATCTGGGCGGCCTCCGATTCGTTGGTCGCTGTGATGACGCCAACGTCATCACAGCGACCAAACAACCCGCGGTGTCAGGCCGGCACCGTCGTTGGGACCGCAGTCGTCGGTGGTGGTGGCACGGTCGTCGGCACCGCAGTAGTCGTCGGCGGGGGCACTGTCGTCGGGACCGCCGTCGTCGGTTGAGTCGTTGTCGGCGTTTCGACAGCAGGTGCCGCGGTCGTCGTCGGCACAACCGTGGTCTCCGGCGCCGGCGGCGCCTCTGGCGGGGCGACCAGGCCGATGTCGAAGTCATCCTCGACACCGGTTGCATCGCCGAGGTCGAAGCGGACCGTCGTCTCGGCCGGACCGACCACGACCTTGGCCGGGTCGGCATCAGAGTCGATGGCATCGTCCTGCCCGACATCGACGAGCGTCGGCAGGTAGCCGGCCGGGAGCACGACCTCGAGCGTGAACGGACCCGGAACCGGTGGCGTGAGCTCGAAGCGGCCACCGTCGTCGGTGACGTCCTCGCCGACGACAGCACCGCCGGCATCGAGGAGCCGAACGAGAACTCCTGGGAGACCCGCCTCGCTCGTGTCCTGCAGGCCGTTGCCGTCGGCATCCAGCCAGATGAAGTCGCCGAGCGGGAGGGCGGGAGCTTCCAACGTCTCCGGCTCGGACGACGTCGGCGGTTCGGAGCTCGCCACGGCCGCTGCGGCATCGACGAGCTGGGACAGGTCCGTGTTGCTCAGCCAGTACTCCTTGCCGTCGATGATGATCACGGTCTGGCCATTGACGATGCGCACGTGGCTGAGCAGCCACTCGGCATCGGCAGGCGTGGCCGAGGCCACCTGGTCGCCGCTCGCCACGGCCCGCTGATTCTGTCCGGCTGGGGCGACGAGCTGGATCTCGATGTCGTCGCCGTCGCCGCCGTCAATGACGTCGGTACCGCCGCCACCGAGGAGCACGTCGTCGCCGGGGCCGCCCACGAGCACGTCGTTGCCGTCGCCGCCGATGAGGACGTCGTCGCCCTCGCCGCCGTCGGCGGTCAGCTGGATCGCCCCTGCCGCCAGGCCGGAGGCCTCGACGACGTCGTCGCCGGCGAGGGCGTTGATCGTGAGCCGGTCGTTGGCGGCCTCGGCGCCGGTCATGTTGACCTGGGCAGACAGCCCGAGAACCGACGTACCGGCGGCGTCGCCGGCAACCACGACGACGTCGTCACCGTTGGTGGCATCGACGACGACGGTGTCGGGCTGTCCATCTCCCCCGCCACCTGTCGCCAGATTGGCGTCGACCTGATTCACGTCGGTGCCGCTCAGGTCGTTGACGACGATCGTGTCGGCACCGCCGAGGGCCGCGAAGTCGATTGCCTCCACGTCGTTGAGGTCCATCGTCACGTTGGCGACGTTGCGGAAGAACAGCACCCGCCCGCCGTTGGCCGCGATGTCGATGTTCTCGGCGGCGTTGGCGCCGTTGAACAGCATCGTGTCGCTGCCGGCCTGACCCTCGAGCGTGTCGTTGTCATCGCCCGGGTTCCAGACGAACGTGTCGTCGCCCGAGCCCATCAACGCCACATCGTTCCCGTCGCCGCCGTTGATCAGGTCGTTCCCCTCACTTCCCACCGCGACGTCGTCGCCGAGGCCACCGTTCATCGTCAGCTGGATGCCGTCGCCAGCCAGTGCGGAGGTGTCGACGGTGTCATCGCCGCCGAGCGAGTTGAGCGTCAGCCGATCGGTGGCCTGCTCGGGACTGAGGATGCTGACGTCGGCGCTGAGCCCGGACACGTCGATCCCACCGGAACCGCCGGCGGCACCGAAGACGTCCGCACCGTTGGTGCCGTTCACGGTCACCGTGTCGGCTTGACCGTCACCGCCACCATTGGGCCCGGCGAGGTCGATGCTGTTCTGGGTCAGGTCCGTGCCGGAGAGGTCGCCGACGACGACGTTGTCGGCGCCACCCAGGGCTCGGAAGTCGATCGTCTCGACGTCATCGAGGTCCATCGTCACGTTGGCGACGTTGCGGAAGAACCGCACTCGACCGCCATTGGCGGCGATGTCGATGTCCTCGGAGGTGTTGGAGCCGACGAACAGCATCGAGTCGGTGCCGTCTTGACCCTCGATGGTGTCGTTGCCATCGCCGGGGTCCCACCGGAAGGCGTCGGCGCCGCCACCCATCAACGCGAGGTCGTTGCCGTTGTCGCCGAAGATGTCGTCGTCGTTGTCGCCGCCGAGGAACGCATCGGCGCCCTGCGACCCAAAGAGTTGGTCGGCGCCGTCGCCGCCGTCGATGGTCAGCTCGATCACGCCCGCCGGCAGCGAGGTCGCCGTCACGGCATCGTCGCCGCCGAGGGCGTTGACGACGAGGCTGTCGTTGGCCCCCTCGGAGTTGGTGATGTTGACCTCGGTCGGCAACCCGAGCACGGAAGCCGAGGTGCCGGCACCGACGATGTCGATGGTGTCGGGGCCGTTGGTGCCGTTGACGACGACGATGTCAGGCTGGGCGTCTCCAGCGGTGCCACCGAGAACGCCGGCGAGGTCGCCGTCGAACCCGACGACATCGGTGCCGGACAGATCGTTGACGGTGATCGTGTCGGTCCCGCCAAGGGCGTTGAGGTCGACGGTCTCGACATCGTCGAGATCCATCACGATGTTGCCGAGGTTGCGAGTGAACAACAGGCGCTGTCCGTTGGCCGAGGCCTCGAAGACCTCGTTGCCGCCGCTGCCGTTGAACACCATCGTGTCGGCGTCACCCTGGCCCTCGACGATGTCGCTCCCGTCGCCGGGATCCCACTGGAAGGTGTCCTCGCCGGCGCCGAGGAACGCGACGTCGTCGCCCTGTTGGCCGTCGACGACATCGTTGTCGATGCCACCGAGCAGCACGTCGGCACCGTTGGTGCCGAGGATCGTGTCCCTGCCTGCACCGCCGTCCACGGTGGTCGTGATGAGCGGGGCCAGATCTCCGGTCGCCGAGAATGTGTCGTCGCCTCCGTTGGCGTTGAGCACGAGGTTCTCCGAGGTGCCGATGTCGATCGCAAAGGGCGCCGGATCGATGCGGTCGAAGCGCACCCGGCTCCCGTTGGCTGTGGTGGTGAATGCCTCAGCACCACCCCCGCCGTTGACCTGCACCGTGTCGGTCCCCCGTCCCCCTTCGTTGAGGTCGGTGTCGTCACCGGGGTTCCACACGAAGGTGTCGTCGCCGGCCCCACCGAAGGCTTGATCGTCGCTGTCTCCGCCAGTGAGCGTGTCCTCGTCGCGACCGCCGAACAGCAGGTCGAAACCGCCGCGGGCATCGAGGATGTCGTCGCCACCGAGGCCGAAGAGCAGGTCACCACCGGAGCCGCCGCGGAGCGTGTCGTCCCCGGCGCTGCCGAACAGGTTGGCGCGGGGCAGCGCGCCGCTTGTCTCGTCGAGCGCGATCACGTCGTTGGAGCCCCGGCCGAACACCTGGATGAGCGCGGTGTTGGCGACCGTCGGCGTGGCGCCCGAGATGGGCACCGCGCCGTTGTTGACGAGGATGTTGCCGGCGGCGTCGCGGCTGATGGTGAGCGTGTTGGCACCGCTGTCGCCGAAGACGGTGAGCACGCCATTGGTGAACGTCGCCGTGGTCGCCGCACTCGCCGGCGAGCTCGCCGCGAGCACGGCACCGGCCACTCCCGCTGCGCCGATGAGCAGGCCGCGGGCGGTGCGCCGCAGACCGTGGACGATTGCTGCATCCATCACTGAGTCCTTCCACTTGATCGTGTGTCGGACCCCAGTTCGCTCGCCGGCAGCAGATCGGTTCGCGGCGCCGGTACAGGTCGCGTATGGCGTATGTCACGCCGCCGCGGTGGTCAGCCCGCGTTCAGGGTGGGGGGATGTCGCCGCGCAGCACGACGATGCCGGACGACTCAGGTCCGGCTCCCTCCTCCTGGACGGTGACCGTCATCGTCGGGTAGTCGGCGATCTCGACGCCCGACCAGAGCTCGATCGGGCCATCGCCCCCGCGGGCGTGGAACGTACCGATCGGAACGGAGTCGGTGTCGCTACGCATCCAGGCCTGGTAGAAGGTGCCCGGCTCCGCAGGCGGTAGCCCCTCGATGGTCAGCGAGATCGACAGCCCCGAGCCGGTTGACTCCACCGTCGCGCTGCCGGTGGCGTCGGGGATCACGTCGGTGGCGGCGAGGGCGAACGACTCGCTGTCGTCGTCACCATCGCCCGTGACGAGCACGGCGCCGAGGGCCACGGCGAGCACACCGACGGTAGCGGCGGCGACCGTGAGGACGGGACGCATCCACGTCCTTCGATGCCGCGTCGCCGGCGGAGTCGCCTCGCGAGCCTCCGCCCGAATCCCAGCGACGATGTCGTCGGCGAGCTCCGGCGGTGGTTCGTCCCACGTGCTGGAGGTGGCGAGCAGACGGCGTAGCTCGTCGAGCTCGGCACGTGCGCCATCGTCGAGCGTGTCGTCGAGGGTCCCGCCCTGGAGGTAGTTGGCGTAGCGCTCTTCGTCGTTCATCGCGGACTCGGTGTCCTCTTCTCGCATGGTACGAACCTGCGGTGCGATCCGGTTTGCGCGGCCACGACGATCACCGCGCTGCGTCCACGAGGTGCGCCAAGAGGCCGGCCAGGCGGCGGTGGGCACGGAACGATCGTGACTTCACGGTCCCAACGGGCACCTGCAGCTCGTCGGCGATCTCGTTGTGGGTCAGGCCGCCGAAGTGCGCGAGGCGGACGACCTCGCGCTCGTCGGCCGGGAGCTGATCCAGCGCGGCGCGCACCTCGAAAGCTTCCCAGGTGCGCTCGAACGCAATCGGCACGACGGTGTCATCGACGTCTGCAACTGGGTCGGAACGCGTGCGCGCCTCGCGGCGGTAGATGTCGACGGCCACCCGACGGGTGATCGTCGCCAGCCATGGACGCAGCTCGCGCGTGGGGTCGAAGGACCGCGACGCGCGCCACGCCTTGACGAATGCCTCCTGCACACACTCGGCGGCGAGTTCACGGTTGGGGAGCATCGACCTGGCGATCGCGAACATCGCCCCGCCATAGCGTTGATAGACGGCGCGCACCGCGGCCTCGTCGCCGAGAAAGAATTGGGTGTTGAGCTCGGTGTCGTCCATCGTGTCTGCTGTGGACCTCGTGGCGCCCTCAGGGTCCCATCGAATCACGTTCGGCGACGGTGACCCGGCCACCGACCCCGAACCCTGAGCACTTGGTGAGGATTTGTGCCTCGACAGCTCACGGCTCGCTGGTTCGCAGTGCGTGTGCAAGCGTGACCAACGTGACGAGCGGCGATTTCGAAAGGACTCATGCAGAGCTGCAGGCGCTGAGCGATCACTACTCCGCGTCGCACCACGCGCCGGCACTCACGTGGGGGGTGATGCTGGACGGGATGCTCGCTCTTTCTGGCCACAGCGGGCAGCTCGAGGATGGCGTCGCGCCGACGACGCGCACCGTGTTCCGTATCGCCTCGATGACGAAGTTGTTCACCGCGGCGACCGTCCTGCGCCTACGTGATGACGGCATCCTGGCCCTCGACGATGCCGTCACCGAGCTCACGGCGGCTCGACCGACTGCCGACGCACCCCCGGTCACGTTGCGCCACCTGCTGTCGATGCAGTCGGGTCTGACGTCCGACGATCCATGGGCTGACCGTCACCTCGACATCGGCACCGACGAGCTCGACGCCCTGATCGCTGCCGGGCCGATGTTCGCCGCTGCGCCCGGCATCGGATTCAACTACTCCAACCTGGGTTACGGGGTGATCGGCCGAGTCGTCGAGCGGATCACCGGTGAGCGACCGCAAGACCTGACCGACCGCCTGCTGGTCGGACCGCTGGCCCTCGAGCGCACGTCGTGGACCCCGCCGGACCACGAGGACTGGGCTCGGCCGCACCGCGTGGAGGACGACCGGGCGGTGGCCGACGGTCGGCCCCTCGGCGACGGTGGCCTTGCGCCGATGGGCGGTCTGTGGTCGACGGTCGACGACATGGTCCGCGTGATGGGCTTTCTCGACGACGCCTTTCCCGCCCGCGATGGTGACGACGCCGGGCCGTTGCAGCGTGCGTCGCGGCGGGAGCTTCAGCAGGTCCAGCAGGCCACCGCCGTCACCCACAGCGCGGCGGCTGGCGAAGGGCTCGACCACACACCCGAGCGAGTCGACGGTGGCGGCTACGGGTTCGGGCTGTACGTCGTCCACGACCAGCGTTTCGGCCACATCGTCGGCCACTCCGGCGGACTGCCGGGCTACGGATCGAACATGCGCTGGCTCCCCGGCCGGCGAGTCGGCGCCGTCGCCCTGGCCAACTCGACGTACGCGCCGATGCGCATGCTGACGCGCCGGATGCTCGAGGTGCTCGACGAGCACGGGCTCGTACCGCCGGTCGTGATGGCGGTCGGCCCTTCGTTGCACCATGCCGCCGAGCGTCTCCTGGCGCTCCTCAACAACTGGTCCGACGAAGCCGCGGAAGCCCTGTTCGCCGACAACGTTGCCCTCGACGACGCCTTCGAGCGACGGGCGCGACAGGCCGGCCGGATCATCGGGACCCACGGCCGACTCACCTTGCAACAGACCATGGCGACGTCGGCCACCGAAGGGACGACCACAGCGATTGCCGCCGACGGACGCCAGGTGCAGCTCACGTTGGTCCTGTCGCCGTACGCGTCGGACCGGGTGCAGGACTACTCGATCACCGTCCCCTAGCGGCCACACCGGTTCGGACAAGTCGGCAGCTGGGCGGCCTACGGTCCGAATTCCCCGGCGTAGGCCGCCCAGATTGGAAAATGGACCGAAGGCCGCCCAGTTCGAAGGATGGGATCACGAGTGTCGATCGAATATCAGGATCTGGACGTCGCACGATGGCGCCTGCGAACGCAGCACCTCGTGGAACCGCACCTGGCGACGGCGACCGAGGTGGTCGGCACGTTGCTCGCAGTACAGGCGGAGAACCCGGCCCAGTCGGCATGGGCCGTGGCTGCGCGCACCGCCGCGCCGGACCGTTCCTCCCTCGCCCAACTGCTCGACGACGGCACGGTCGTGCGCACCCACGTGTTGCGCCCGACGTGGCACTACGTCGCGGCCGATGATGTCGCCTGGCTGATCGAGCTCACCGCACCGCGGGTTCGCCGGACCACCGAGCACCAGCTGCGCACCGTACACGGAATGGACCATCGTGCCGTCGACCGTGCATCGAGCGCCGTGCTCGAGGCACTCGCTTCACCCGACCTGACCCGCGCCGACCTGTCGCGAGCCCTGGTGGAGATGGGCCACGAGCTCACTGGCCATGCGCTGGCGATCCTCCTCGCCGACCTCGAACTGCGCGCGCTGATCTGCAGCGGCCGGCCGGCCGCCGACGGCACGCACACCTACGCCCGGTTCACCGATCGCATTCCGTCTCGGCGACACCTTGATCGCAACGAGTCGCTCGCCGAGGTCGCGTTGCGCTACTTCACGGGGCACGGCCCGGCGACCGAGGGCGACCTGGCCTACTGGGCCACCCTTCCACTCGGCGATGTGCGCGCTGGTGTCGGCCAGGTGGCCGATCGGCTCGAATCGTTCGAGCACCGCGGCCGGACTTTCTGGCATGCCCCCGCTGATCCGCCCGCAGCAGCCGGAACTCCCAGAGCCCACCTGCTGCAGATCCTGGACGAGATGTACCGCGGGTACCAGCAGTCCCGCTGGGTGCTCGACAGTGCCGGGGTCGTACCTCGGACCCGGGAAGCGACCGCCGGCATGGCCCTCGTCGATGCGCAGATCGTCGCCGCCATGAAGCGGACGGTCACGGCGGATCACGTCGTCTTCGAGCTGCACCCATACCGTCAGTTGCACGCCGCTGAAGTGGCGGCGATCGAGACCGCCGCCGGCCGGTACGGCGCCTTACCTCGGTAGCGCGGCGACGCTCGACCTGCGGGCCGCCCTCACACGAGGGTGACCTCGTGGGCCTCGTCGCCCTTGCGTCCCGGTCGGACGGCGAAGTCGACGGCGGTGCCGATCGACGTGCCCGTTGGCAGGTTCGAGTGGTGGACGAACAGATCGACGCCAGTGCCCCGGTCGATGAAGCCGTAGCCGCGATCGCCGTTGAAGAACGTGACGACACCCCGGCCGCGTCCGGGTGTGGACGGGGACTCGGCGCGCCGCCGGGCGGGCGGGCCGTTGAGGGCCCCGAGATCGACGCGCGAGATGGCGGCCTCGATGCCGATGTCCTGTTGCATTCGGCGGGCCGATTGCGTCTCGGATCGCTCGATGAGCGACACGACGACACCGGTCGCACCCGCTCGAGCGGTTCGCCCGGACCGGTGGACGTAGGTCGCCGCGTCCTGTGGCGGATCGAAGTGGACCACACCGGCGACACCGTCGACGTGCACGCCGCGGGCCGCGACGTCGGTTGCGATCAGCGAGCGCACTTGGCCAGTGGCGAACGCGCGGAGGGCGCGTTCGCGCTGCGGCTGGCTGCGCCCGCCATGGATTGGGGTCGCGGTCACGCCGAGCTTGTCGAGCTGCTTGGTGAGTCGGTCGGCACCGTGGCGCGTGCGGCAGAACACGATCGTCGAGCCCATCGCCTTGATGGCGTCCGCCGTGGCCGCGGCACGCTCGGTGCGGTCGACCTGCCAGAAGATGTGACGGGCGGCAGCGAGGTCGGGGCCCTGCGGACCCACCTCATGGATCACGGGGTTGCGCTGGACGTCCGCCGCGAGCTTGGAGACGGCTCCGTTGAACGTGGCCGAGAACAGCAGGACTTGGCGTTCCTTGTTGGTCAGCCGGAGGATGCGCCGTACTGCGGGGAGGAATCCCATGTCGGCCATCCGGTCGGCCTCGTCGATGACGACCTGGTCCACGTCATCGAGTGAGAGAAGTCCGGTCTGGATCAGATCCTCGAGCCGCCCAGGGCACGCCACGATGAGTTCGGTGCCGGCGTCGAGTGCCTTGCGTTGCGCGCCGTAGCCCACTCCGCCGTACACCGACACGACGTCGTGGCCGCGCTGGCGGGCGAACGGGCGCAGCTCGGTCGTGATCTGCTCGGCCAGCTCGCGGGTCGGGGCGAGGACGAGGGCGGTGGGACGGCGACGTTGCGCGGGACGCAGCCGGGCGACCAGCGGCAGGCCGAAGGCGAGCGTCTTGCCCGACCCGGTCGGAGCGCGGCCGGCGACATCTCGGCCGGCGAGGGCGTCCGGGATGACGACGGATTGGATCGGAAACGGTTCAGTGATCGCGTCGCTCTCGAGGCGCGCGCACAGATCCGAAGGCACGCCGAGGTCGGCGAACCGCGGGCAAGCGGTGGGCATGTGGGGGGTACTTTCAGTTGTTCAACGGCGCAATCGGCCGGAACAACGAGCGTCTGCGCGCCGCCAGCGGCGCTGTCGGCACCACGCATCCTACCGGGGTGCGGCGCCTTGAAGCAGTCCGACGACGATGCGCGCGACGAGGGCCTCGTCGTGGCGAGTCCGCCCGGCGACACCGATCGCCACGCCCTCGACCGCCGAGAGGTAGGCCGCCGCCAGGTCTCGGGCGGGCGGCCCAGCGGCGATGGTCCCGGAACGTCGGCCGCGAGTGATGAGCTCCTCGACTCGCTTGCGAAGTATGGACGCGATCTCCCACACAGCCCGGCCAACGGGGTGCTCACGCTCGGCGAACTCGATGCGCAGTGTCATCATCACCCGACCGCGCCCATCCCGGCAGAACGCGACGTGGCCGCGCGCCAAGCCGATCAGGGCGTCGAACGGTTCATCGTGCCGGTCAACGGCCGACCACACCTCCTCCTGCCAGGTGCTCCAGGTCCACGCGACCACGGCACGGGCGAGATCCTCCTTGTCCGCGAAGAGGTGATACAGCGCTCCACGCGTGTATCCGGCTTCGGCGGCGACGTCAGCGAGATTCAGGCCGCGGTAGCCGTCGCGTGACAGCGCGCGGGCGGCCGACGACAGCAATGCGGAACGCGTCTGTGCTCTGCGGTCGGCCTGGGAACGGCGTGGCTGATGGACCGCATCTGGCCTCGCGGCTGGTGTTCCGGACGACACTCGGGCACGCACGCTCGGACGTTACGTCGGTCGAGCCGATCAGGCGTCGACGGTGGTCGTCACCGCCTGGTCCAACAGCTGCGGGACCGCCTGCCGATGGATGACCGATACCGGCGCCCAGATGCGCGAGGCGATCGGACGGTCGTAACGGAGGAACAGGGCAAGGGAGAGCCGTCCGCCTTCAAGCTGGAACACCGCCTCGGCAGTCAGACACCACGAGTCGGTGTCCAGGCGTATCCAGGTGTCGCCGCGGTCGGCGATCCTCCAACCCTGCACGTGATCCGGCGAACCGGTGGGTCCGAGACGCAAGCCGAGGCCCTGCCAGAGCACTCGGGCACGTCGCCCCAGCGGTGTCGCTTCCAGCACCGCCCGGGCCGATTGCTCCGGAGATCGGTCCCATCCGTCGCCCGTCGTGACCGTGCAGCAGTCGGCGTAGTCCGGGTCGAAGGTGGCCAGATCGCGAATTCGCCGTGGGACAGTCATAGATACATTCATGCACGTATGTTATCGCGGTTGCGAATGGTCGGCGCCACTCGGCACCTCTTAACATCAGTGGGGATGAACGACGATGTTGCCGACGCCGAAGTCATCGAGGGGCGGCCGGGCGACGACATCGTCGAACCGGTGCGCGCTCTCGGCGACGAGATCGAGGAGGCCGATGTCGTCACCGCGGCGCCCACCTCGGCCACCTCAGCGGAACTGCTGACCTTCCCCCGGATGCACGCCCGAACGCAGCGGTTCACACTCGGCGAACCGCGCACCGTGGAGGTGACCGCCAATGGCACCCAGATCCTCTTCCTGCGCAGCCGGCACGGCCAGGATCCGATCAATTGTCTCTGGGTAGTCGACGCCAGGACCGGCGCAGAGCGCCTGCTCGCCGACCCCCGCGAGCTGATCACCGACGATGCCTCCGATCTGCCGCCCGACGAGCTGGCGAGGCGTGAGCGCACCCGCGAGGCAGCCGGCGGGATCACCAGCTACGCCATCGACCAGGACGGGACACTGGTCTGCTTCACCCTCGCCGGGCGCCTGTTCGTCTGCGAAGTAGCGACCGGGAACATCCGAGAACTGCCCGTCGACGGGCCGGTGTTCGATCCGCGCCCCGACCCTGGCGGGCGGCGGGTCGCCTACGTCTGCGGGCGCTCCCTGTGCGTCGCCGAGCTCGACGGGTCGTGGCGCGTCGTCGCCGGTGGTGACGACGAGCTGGAGTCGGTCGGCTGGGGAAGTGCCGACTTCATCGCCGCCGAGGAGATGCGCCGCCAGCGTGGCTACTGGTGGAGCCCGGACGGATCGGCGATTGCTGCGACGCGGGTCGACACCGCCCCCATCGCCGCGTCCTGGATCGCCGACCCGGCGCAACCATCCAGTCCACCGCGGTCGGTCGTCTACCCGTTCGCCGGGACCGACAACGCCGAAGTCTCCCTCCATCTGATCGCCCTGGACGGCGAGATCGTCGACGTCGAGTGGAACCGCGAGGATCTGCCCTACCTCACCGAGGTGCAGTGGGCGCCGGCGGGAATGATCATCGCGACCCAATCACGTTCGCAGCGCACCGTCGAGATCCTCGATGTCGACACTGACAACGGAGCGACCGACGTGCGCTTCGCCGATGAGGACGACCAGTGGGTCGAACTTGTCGCCGGTACACCACGACTGTGGACGGGTGGTCAGCTCGTCAACTGCGCTGACCGTGATGGCGCTCGACGGCTGCTCATCGACGGCGAGCCAGTCACGCCGGCCGACCTTCAGGTGCGCTCGATCGTCACCGCCGACAGCGGAGGCGTGATCTTCATCGCCAACCCGATCGACGACGCCACGGTGTCTCATGTCTGGCGTTACGACGCCGATGGCCTCGCCGCGCTGACGGACGAACCAGGCGTCCACACCGCAGCCGCCGGCGGTGGCACCGTCGTCATCCGCACCGCCACGCTCGGTGAGCCACGGGCGTCGTGGGACACCCTCGACGGGGTCGAACTGACGTCAGCGGCCGCCACGCCGGACCTCGTCCTCAACGCCTCGGTGCACTTCCTCGGCGTCCGACGTCTGGCCACGACCGTGATCCTGCCGAACGACCACGACGGCGCGCCGCTGCCTGTGCTGCTCGACCCGTACGGCGGGCCGCATGCCCTTCGTTCCGTGCGTTCCTACGTCCCCCATCTCGTCTCGCAGTGGTTCGCCGACCAGGGCTTCGCCGTCGTGGTCGTCGACGGACGGGGCACCCCGGGCCGCGGTAGCGACTGGGAGCGGGCGATCCACAACGACTTCACCGTGACGCTGGAGGACCAGATCGACGCCCTCGAGCAGGCCGCCGCCGAGCTCGGCTGCCTCGACCTCGAGCGCGTTGCCATCCGCGGCTGGAGCTTCGGTGGCTACCTCGCGGCCCTCGCCGTGCTGCTGCGTCCCGATCGATTCCACGCCGCCGTCGCCGGGGCACCGGTGACGGAGTGGCGGCTGTACGACACGCACTACACCGAGCGCTATCTCGGCGATCCAACGGTGCAGCCGGACGTCTACGAGGGGTCGTCGCTCCTGCCGCTCGCCGAGGCCCTGACCCGTCCGTTGCTGGTGATCCACGGGTTGGCCGACGACAACGTGCTCGCCGCCCACACCTTGCAACTGTCGTCACGGCTGCTCGCCGCCGGGCGGCCGCACGAGGTGTTACCGCTGGTCGGGGTCACCCACATGACGCCCCAGGAGGTCGTCGCCGAGAACCTCCTGCGCCATCAGCTCGACTTCCTTCGTCGCGCCCTCGGCCTGTCGGGCTAACGTCGCCGGGGTGGAAGAGCGCCTCAAGGAGCTGTACCGCGGCGTCGCCGTCCACGCCACCGCAGATCGCGAGCACATGGCCGCCCTCGAACTGCTCGCGCTCGTCATGCTCGCCGATTCACACCTCGGAGACGACGAGCTCGACGTGCTGCGCGAGCTCACCGAAGATTGGCGTGGCAAGGCCTTCTCCTTCGAGCAGTACCTCGGACCCGCCGTGGCCAAGGCTCGACAGGCGTTCCGCGACGACACGGTCACCGGGTTCCTCGACGACGTCGACGCACGCATCACGTCACGCATCTTGCGCAAAGCGCTGTTCTCGGCCGCTCGCCAGATCACCAACGCCGACGGCTCGGTGAGCAGCGACGAGAACGATCTCCTCGCCGACATCGCCGTCCGCTTCGGCTGACCCGCATTCCCGACGATCTGGGGAAGATCAGGGTCAATCGGCAATTCGGGGAAGATGCGTGTCGACATCCGCGACGGATCTTCCCCAGATGGAGGGTCAGGGGAGGCGGGCGACGGCGACGCGGTCGCGGCCGGTGAGGTCGGGACGCACCTCGACCGCTCGGAAACCGGACGTCGAGAGCAGATCGGCGACGGCCGCCCCCTGGTCGGCTCCGATCTCCAGGACGAGCACGCCACCTGAGCGGATCCAGCGCGGGGCATCGCCGACGATGGCCCGGATCGCGTCGAGCCCATCCGACCCGGCGAACAACGCCGCCGGCGGTTCCCAGTCGCGCACGCCCGCCTCGACGTCCGGTGAGTCATCGGCGATGTACGGCGGATTGGCGACGGCGAGATCAAGCGTTGTCCCGGCCGGCAGGGCGTCGAACCACGGTCCGCTGGCGAGGCGAACGTTGCGGCCGCGGTGGCCGAGCCCGGCGAGGTTGGCGCCGGCGACAGCGAGGGCCTCGCGGCTGGCGTCCGTCATCCACACGGTGACGCCATCGAGAGGCAGCTCGTCGGCCAGCGCCAGCCCGATGGCGCCGGAACCAGTGCCCAGGTCAGCCACCGTGAGCGGAGGACCCAGTCCCCGCGCCAACTCGATCGCCACGCCAGCGACGACCTCCGTCTCCGGTCGCGGGATGAGCACGCGGCGATCGACGGCGAGATCGAGATGGCGAAAGCTCCAGTGACCGAGCACGTAGGCCAGTGGCTCGCCGGAGCAGTACCGAGCGACCATCGCCTCGAGGTGGGCCGCCATACGGGGCGTTGCTGATTCGCCGAGCACGGATTCGAGCCCGCCCGCCGAGTCGGCACCGCTCGCCTCCTCGCACAGCCAGCGAGCCACCGGATCGCCGACCTCGTCCCGCGTCCGGCGGTACAGCTCCCGCCACTCAGTCATCGCCGGCGAGTTGTCGCGATCGCTCGTCGGCGGCGAGGGCGGCAACGACGTCGTCGAGGTCGCCGGCCAGCACGTCGGCGAGGCGGTACACCGTGAACCCGATGCGGTGATCGGTGAGTCGGTTCTCCTTGAAGTTGTACGTGCGGATCTTCTCGCCTCGTCCGCCACCACCGACCTGGGCCCGGCGCGACGCCGAGCGCTCGGCGTCGCGTTCGGACTCAGCGAGCTCGAGCAGTCGCGAGCGCAGCACGGTCATCGCCCTGGTGCGGTTCTGCAGCTGGCTGCGTTCGTCTTGCATCGACACCACGAATCCCGTCGGCAGATGGGTGATGCGGACTGCCGAGTCGGTGGTGTTGACGCTCTGGCCGCCGGGTCCGCTCGACCGGTACACATCGATCTGCAGGTCCTTGTCCTCGATCCGCACATCGATCTCATCGGCTTCGGGGAGAACGGTCACGGTCGCCGACGAGGTGTGGATGCGCCCTTGGCTCTCCGTGACGGGGACCCGCTGGACGCGGTGGCCGCCACCTTCGTACTTGAACGCCGGCCAGGCCCGCCGGCCGGATACGGCGAACGTCACCACGTTGAAGCCGCCGCGGTCGCTGGCATCGGCGCCCAGCGTCTGGGTGCGCAGGCCGTGCCGCTCGGCGTAGGCGAGGTACATGTCGTACAGGTCACGAGCAAAGAGGTTGGCCTCCTCGCCACCCTCGGCGCCGCGGATCTCGACGATGACGTTGCGCCCGGCGTGCGGGTCGGGCGGGACCATCAGCTCAGCGAGCTCGCCGTCGACCGCGGTGAGCGCTTCGTTGGTCGCGGCGAGCTCTTCTTCGAGGAGACCACGTTCGTCGTCGGTCGCCACGGTGAGCAATTCACGCGCCGCCTCGGCCTCGGCGTGTAACGCCCGCTGCCGGCGGGCCGCTTCGACCACCGGCGTCAGCTCGTGATAGCGGCGACTGACGGTCCGGAGCTCGTCAGGATCAACCGTGACCGCCGGGTCGGCGAGACGCGCCTCGAGGTCGGCGTGCTCCCGTTCGATGGCGGCAAGCCGCTTGGCGATTTGATCAGTCATCGGCGCTGCGAGCGTAGCTGGGTGGCCTTCTTTCCCGATCCTGAGTTGTTGCGACTCATGATTCTTGTATCATGACATGGCAGACAATCACCCCAAGGAGAACCGATGCTGCTCACCACCCTTCCCGTCCGCAACCAGCGGGTCAGCAACTTCGACCGCACGTTTGCGCACCTCGCCGGTCTGGCGCTCGGCGCCGATCGGTACGTCCGCCCGGCCTCGCCGAACGTCCATGCCGAGTGGAAGGACGGCAATTACCAGCTGACCGTCGATGTTCCGGGCGTGCCCGAGGAAGCCCTGTCCGTGTCGGTCACCGGCCGTACGCTGGTCATCGACGTGGCCACCGATGACCGCACCTGGAGCCAGCGGATCCGCCTCCCCCAGACCCTCGAGGTCGAGACGACGACGGCCAACTACGCCAACGGCCGCTTGACGATCGTCGTGCCATCGGCCCCCGAGGCCCAGCCGCGCAAGGTCGAGATCACCGTCGGCTCGCCGGCCGTCGCCCAACTCGACAGCGCCGTCGATCAGTCCGCCGAGACCGCGGCCAACGACACCGAGTGACGCATGCGGCCGGCGAGCTCGCCGGTCACCGGGAGGAGATCCCGTTCGGGAACAACGACCAGGGTCTCCGACGTTGCAACAACTCCCCCCGCACCGACGCCCGCCGCGAGGCGGGCGTCGGCCGCGTACGGGATGACGTCGAGGTCGACGCCGACGCTGCAGACAATGACGACACGGGTGCCGTCAACCCGTCGCCCGATAGCGACGCAGGGCGACCGATGGTTCAGGCTGCGGCGCGGCACCGGCGGTTCGGCTGAACGCACAGACTCCATCGCCACGAGCTTCGGCTCCTGTTCGATCCTCCACCGCAACAGCCGTTCCGGCGCCAACCGATTCAGCGGATGCCCCGGCGCACGGGCAGAACGCGCCGCCACGACCGCGGCGACGACGCCGGCGAGGGCCGCACCCTTCGGCACGTCGCCGTGGATGATGGCGAACGCCTCGCGGTCGTGACGCCCGACGCCGACTTCCAGGCGCACACCGCCACCATCGACGTCGACGACCCGACACACCTCGAGACCGCGAACCTCCCCCGTGACGACTCCATGCTCGACCACCACGTCGGCTCCGGCGGCCTCGATGTCCGCGGCGAGGGCCAGGTGCGCCTCCGAAGCGGACGGTGGCCCGGCGATCGCACCCGCCGGGACAGGCTGCAACTCACGGCCGCTCAGCGCCCACACCTGAATCGGCATCGTGAATTCCGCGGCCCGCCGAGCGACGACCGTGAGCGGGGCGTCGGCGACAACGTTCAGCGCGACGGACCCGCCGCGCAGCGCCCAGGCAATAGCTGGGCCGAGTCCCGTCCCGTCGTCGACGGTCTCGTCGAGGAGGACCCAAGCGCGTTCAGCTTCCCGCAGCGCGGCACCGGGCGGATACGTGCCCGGCCGGGTGGGGGCATCGCCGGTGTGTCCGGCCACCACGGCGGTCAGCTTGGCGGCCAGCAAGCGCGCTCGCCGATCTACCGACGTCGTCGGCGCAGGAGTGGGGATGTTCACGTCGTCGCCCGATGGCGACGACCGGTCACTTGCCGGTGCGCTTGCGCTCGCCGTAGCGCTTGTTGAAGCGCTCGACGCGGCCGCCGGAGTCCACCAGCTTCTGCTTGCCGGTGAAGAACGGGTGGCACTCGTTGCAGAGCTCGACGTGAAGGTCGCCCGGCTTCGTGGAACGCGTCGTGAACGTGTTGCCGCACGAGCAGCGCACGTTGGTATCGCCGTAGGTGGGGTGAACGTCAGTCTTCATGGTGCGTCTCCAGAGCAATGCGGGCCCCCCAGTGTACCGGTCGAGCCCGTCGAGCGACTGTGGGCAACACTCAGGCGAGCGACGTCTGCCGTGGGCAGTGGTGAGCCGATCGTGGGCAGTGGTGAGGCGATCATCCCCGTACCACCGGAACCCACCGTGACGGTAGAGATGCTTCGTCCCGTCCGGCGGGCGGGCTTTGCCGCCCGCCGGACGGTGCTTCGAGCTCGAGCGACGACCGAAGGTCTGCGCTCGAAACTACATACTGGGCTGTTTGGCGATCTCGTTGAGGAATTCGGCGTTGGTGCGGAACGTCTTGAGGCGGTCGATCAGCAGCTCCAGACCGGGTGCTGCGTTGCCGTCGGCGGCGAGGCCACTGAGCACACGGCGCAGTTTCCACACCATCTGCAGCTGCTTGCGGTCGAACAGCAGCTCTTCGTGGCGGGTGCTCGACGCGTCGACATCGATAGCCGGGTAGATGCGGCGCTCGGCAAGGCGCCGATCGAGACGCAGCTCCATGTTGCCGGTGCCCTTGAACTCCTCGAAGATCGCCTCGTCCATCCTGCTGTTCGTCTCCACCAAGGCCGTGGCCAGGATGGTGAGCGAGCCACCTTCTTCGATGTTGCGGGCGGCGCCGAAGAACTTCTTCGGCGGATACAGGGCGCCGGCGTCGATGCCGCCGGACAGGATGCGGCCACTCGCCGGGGCGGCGAGGTTGTAGGCACGACTCAGCCGGGTGATCCCGTCGAGGATCACGACGACGTCTTCGCCCTGCTCGACGAGGCGCTTGGCCTTCTCGATCGCCAATTCGGCGACATGGGTGTGCTCGTCGCTCGGGCGGTCGAAGGTCGAGGAGATGACCTCGCCACGCTGGACGTGGCGGCGCATGTCGGTGACCTCTTCGGGTCGTTCGTCGATGAGCAGGACGATCAGCTTGACCTCGGGGTTGTTCTGCTCGATCGACTTGGCGATCGTCTTCATGATCGTCGTCTTGCCGGCCTTGGGCGGCGACACGATGATGCCCCGCTGGCCCTTTCCGATCGGTGACACGAGGTCGATGATCCGCGCCGTCATGTTCGCCGGATCGGTGGCATCCTCGAGATGCAGGTTGTCGTCGGGGAACAGCGCCGTCAGGTCCTCGAACCGCGGACGACGCCGGGCCTGCTCCGGATCAGCGCCATTGATGGTGAGCACGTCGAGCAGCGCCGGGTTCTTCTCGTTGCGACCAGCCGGACGGCTCGTCCCCGTGATGTGGTCACCCTTGCGCAGGCCGTACTGCCGAGCGAGCTTGACGGGAATGTACGAGTCCTCGCGACTCGGGAGGTAGCCCTTGACGCGCAGGAAGCCGTAGCCCTCGTCGCGCATGTCGATGTAGCCGGAGACCTCGACCGCCTCGTTGGCCGGTGCGGTCAACACAGGCTGCGACTCGAGGTCGGCATCGATGAGCCCGGTGTCGTCTCCCTGGGGTCCATCGGTTCCCCGGTTGCCCTTGCGTCGGCGCCGCCGCCGGCGATTGCGCGACTCTCCATCCACGGGCACCGTGGTCGGCGACTGTCCGGCGACCACCGGCGCGTCATCTGCGGCAACCGAGTCAGCGGTCGGCGCCGAGGTGGAAGGGGTCTCCTCGGTCACTGGCGCGGCCGCAGCCTCGACGGCATCTCCGGAAGAGCGCAAGGCGAGCTCCCACTCGGCGAGCGGCTCGCCGTCGGCGCCGAGCACGACAGCTGCGGTGGAAGCCCCGACGGGCGCGCCGTCGACCGGGGCGACCGTGTCGGCCGGTTCGAGGACCTGCACGGGCGCAGGCAGCGCGTCGCCGTTGCTGACCGCCGAGCCGTTGAGACCGTCGGGGCGCGACTGCTCATCGGCTTCCGGTCGCACCTCACCGTTGCTCGCCACGGCGACGGGCGCCGACGAACCGGTCATCTCCAAGATGGAGTCGATGATCTCGGCCTTCTTGGTGCGGCTGTTGGCCTTCAGACCAAGTGCTTTGGCGATCGCCAACAGCTGATCCTTGTCCTTCGATTCGAGGACGGATTGTTCGAGTGCCTCTGCGGCCACGAGGGTTACCTCACTTCACGGGTCTGGGGGTTCCAGACCGTCTTGGTTCTCGCCGTGGATGACGGGGGTGGAGAAGCTTCGTTGTCCGATGTGCGGATTCGGGATGCCCCGGCGCCATCGCCCCACGGTCGAAGAGAGAACGTCACTCGTACGGCACCTTCCGCCGATTGCTCGACACGTCGGACGAGGGGAGGCGGCGGACGGAATGGAACGAGTTCTGCCTGGGATTCCAGGCAGCACCTCACGATATCGACCGCCACCGCCGATCGCAAACCTTTCGCTTACATCACTGTCATTTCGCGCCGGTCCTGACGCGTGTCGTTCTGGGCGGCGATCGGTCCACATCGGCAACTGGGCGGCCTCCGGTCCGGTTTTACCGGCGTTCGGCCGCCCAGAACCGTGCCCGATCAGCGCTGTGCGGTGGCCGGGGGCTCAGCGTCGATCGAACGTGGCGGTGACGAACTCCTCGACGGCGACGAGGTCATTGGGCGACGTCTCGGTGCGCTCCGGGCGATCGAGGAGATCGGCGAGATGGGCCGGCAGCACCGGGCGCACTCCCGTCGCCTGCTCGACGACATCGGGGAACTTGGCAGGATGGGCCGCGCCCATCGTCACGACGGGATGCTCACCGGCCAGTTGGTGGGCGGCTGCGGTCGCCGTCGCCGTGTGCGGGTCGATCAGCATGCCGGTGGCCCCATACACGCGGCGGATCTCGGCGGCGACCTGTTCGTCGTCGAACCGTGCGGCGCGGAAGCGACCGGCGATCCATCGCCGATGGCGCTCGACGGCAAGCTCGAGTCGTCCCGACTTCCGGAACCACTCGAGCTGCTCAGCAGTGCGCAACCCATCGCGCTCGTTGATCTCGAACAGCAACCGCTCGAAGTTGGACGACACCTGGATGTCCATCGCCGGGCTCGTCGTCGGGACCACCGGCCGGATCGACATGTCGGCAGCGTTGACGAAGCGGGTCAGGATGTCGTTGGCATTCGACGCCACGATGAAGTCGGCGATTTCGGCGCCCATTCGTTGGGCGACCCAGCCGGCGAAGATGTTGCCGAAGTTCCCGGTCGGGACACACGCCGTGATCGGTCCCCGCAAGGCGCGCGCCGTGGTGACGTAGTAGACGGTCTGGGCCATCACACGCGCCCAGTTGATCGAGTTGACAGCCGTGAGGTTCAACCGCTCGCGGAATGCGGCGTCGTTGAACATCGCCTTGACGAGGTCCTGACAGTCGTCGAACGTTCCGTCGATCGCCAGGGTCCGGACGTTCGGCGCATCGACCGTCGTCATCTGCCGGCGCTGCACCTCGCTCGGGCCGCCGTGCGGGTAGAGGATCACGATGTCGACGAGGTCACATCCGCGGACTCCCTCAATCGCCGCCGGTCCGGTGTCACCGCTCGTCGCCCCGACGACCGTCACCCGCTCGCCGCGTTGGCGGAGCACGTGGTCGAAGAGCCGGCCGACGAGCTGCAGGGCGAGGTCCTTGAATGCCAACGTCGGTCCGTGGAACAGCTCGGCGAGCCACTGGTCGTGGCCGATCTGCACGAGCGGCACGACGGCCTCGTGTGCAAACGTTGCGTAGGCGGCGTTGCACATCGCGGCGAGGTCGTCGGCGGCGATCTCGCCGCCGACGAACGGGGCGAGCACGGCAGCGGCCGTCGTCGCGTACGACGCGCAACCATCGAGCACCTCGTTACCCGGCAACGCCGGCCAGTCGGCCGGGACGTACAGGCCGCCATCGCTGGCCAGACCGGCAAGGAGCGTGTCGGCGAACCCGAGCTCGGGAGCCTTGCCACGCGTCGAGACGTAGCGCATGTCGGCCGGCACTAGGCGGGGCCGACGACGCGCAACAGGGCGTCCACGCTGCGCACCGACGGGAGCTCGCGCAGGTCGTGCACCGTCGCCTGAACGGCGGATTCCCTGGCGTCGTGGGTGATGAAGAACAGTCGAGCGTCGGGGCCGAGACCCTCCTGTTCGGCGGCCCGGATGCTGACGCCATGGGCCGCCAGCACACCAGTGACGGCGTGCAACACACCGGGTTGGTCGGCGACCTCGAGGCCGATCAGGTACTCGGATGTCAGCTCGTCGATCGGCCGGATCCGGGACCTCCCGAACGTCCCCAGCGAACCATGGGTGCCCTTGACGAGGTTGACCGCGGCGTCGATCACGTCGCCGAGGACCGCGCTGGCCGTCGGCTGTCCCCCGGCGCCGCGTCCGTAGAACATCAACGAGCCGACAGCGTCGCCCTCCACGAACACGGCGTTGTAGCTGTCGCGCACGCTGGCGAGCGGGTGCTGGGTCGGCAGCATCGCCGGATGGACACGAACGCCGACGCTCCCCTCGCCACCGCCCGCGTCACGGTTGACATCGACAACAGCGAGCAGCTTGACGACGTAGCCGAGCCGACGGGCGACGTCGATGTCCGCCAGCGTGAGGTTGCTGATCCCCTCGTGGTACACCTGCCCGGCGACGACCTTGGTGCCTGAGGCGATCGTTGCGATGATCGCTGCCTTGGCCGCGGCGTCGAAACCCTCGACGTCGGCGGTCGGGTCACGTTCGGCATAGCCGAGTCGCTGCGCCTCGGCGAGGGCGGCGGTGTAGGGCATCTGCTGTTCGGACATCTTGGTGAGGATGTAGTTCGTCGTCCCGTTGACGATGCCCATCACCCGCGAGATCGGTTCGCCGCGCAGGCTCTCGCGCAGCGCCCGCATGATCGGGATCCCGCCGGCCACGGCGGCCTCGAAGAGCAGATCGACGCCGACCTGTTCGGCGACTTCGAAGAGCTCGACGCCGACGTTGGCGAGCAGCTCCTTGTTGGCGGTGACCACCGGCTTGCCGGCAGCGAGGGCGGCCAGGATCAGCTCGCGAGCAGGTTCGATGCCGCCGATCACCTCGACCACGACGTCGACATCGGGATCACCGACGACCGTCGCCGCCTCGTTGGTGAGCAGCGCAGCATCGATCTCCACGTCGCGGCTGCGCGCCAGATTGCGGACGGCGATGCGCACGACCTCCAGCTGAACTCCGGTGCGCGCCTCGATCTCCTTGCGGCGATCGGCGACGAGCTCGACGAACGAAGCGCCGACGTTCCCGCACCCGAGCACACCGATACGAATGAGTCGCCCGGCCATCGCCTACCTGACCACCGCGTGGATGCGGACGACGGCGTCGACAACTTGGTCGAACTGGCGGCGGTTGAGGATCGAACCCTCGCGGCGCACGGCGTGGGGGTCGAGGTCGAGCAGCCGGTCGACCTTGGCGTAGCTGCGCCGTTGCTTGGAATCCCATTCCCCGATGCCCACGTCGACCCAGCCGTCGCGGTCTCTGGAGGTCAGGGCGACACCGGACAACACGGCGCCGTGACGGCCGATGATGACCACCGGCCGATCCTTGCCAAGTGTCGGATCCTCCTCGAACGGGATCCACGCCCAGACGACCTCGCCCGGGTCCGGATCGCCGTCGAGGTGCGGGGTGTACTCGATGCGGACGTCGGTCGACACGACTCGCGCCGTCGGCTCAGCCCGCCGTTGAACCCTTCCGGTGTTCCACTCGCGGTTGCGTAGTGTCGCCGAGACCCTGCGTGCCGCGCGAGTGAGGCTGTCGGTCCATCCCGCCATCCGGCAAATCTAGGCGGTCGTCGCCACGTCTGACGCTGGCGGTTCGCCCTCGGTCGACTGGGCGGCGAGCACCGCCTCGGCGGCGGCGACCACGGCGGCCGGGTCGACATCGTCGCCCGTGAAGGCCACCGAGAATGGGATCGGCGCCTCGAACACGGCGACCTGCACCGTCGGCGCGACGGTCGGTGACGGTCCCTCCGTTGTCGGCGCACTAGCAGCGGACGCAGGCGCCACGCCGGTCTGGATGACGATCGACGACTCCGGCAGGGCGCCGACAGCGACGTCGAGAACCACGCCGGCGGCGACGTCGAGGTTGTCGGCGTAGAACTGCTGGGCGTCCTCGATGGCGGTGAACGACAACGTCGACACGGTCATCGCCCCGTTGCCGTAGGAACACGACTTCGTCCAGAAACCAGGCAGATTGACGTCGGCACTGCCGTCGAGGTCGGTGCTGTCAACATCGATGCCCGCCGCCTCGGCGGCCGCCGCGGCGTCGAGCTCCTCGCACTCGGGCGGCTCGGGGGCGTCGGCGAGGGCGTCCCCGAGATCGGTGGCGGACACCCAGCCGCAGTTCTCGGTGGCCCACGATGCAACCTCACCGTACGCTTCGTCACTCGCTTCGGTGTCGATGGCGGACAACGCCTCGGCCGCGGCAGCCATGTCCGAGAGGTCGATCTCGGCGAGGGCCGCGGCGATCGCCGGGAATGGCTCGACCCAGGTGGCAACGGCCTCGGCGATCTCTGGCGGCGCCGCTGCCGCGGCGCTGGCGCCAGTCTCTGGGATCGTCACCAGGAGCGGCTCGACAGCGTCGACCTGTCCGGCGACGAGCCCGGTGGCGAAGGCCTCGACGGCATCGAGCGCCGCGGTGATCTCGGCACAGCCGGGCGCCGAGTCACCGCCTACCGGCGGTTCGGTCGTGGCGGCCGCGACCGAACCAGCTGTCGTGGCGATGACTGCGACGACGATCGCCCCGGCACGGACGGAACGGCGAACTGTCATGGCCGGACCGTATCCCACGACGCGCCCCGACTCAGCCGACGTCGGTCACCAACAGGTCGTCGTAGGTTTCCCGACGAACCACAATCCGGGCATCGCCGGCGTCGGCGAACACGATGGCTGGGCGTGGCACCTTGTTGTAGTTGGAGCCCATCGAGTGTCCGTAGGCACCGGTCACGGGGACCGCCACCACGTCTCCGACGGCGATGTCGCCCGGTACATGGGCGTCGAGGATGAGGATGTCGCCGGATTCACAGTGCTTGCCGACGAGGCGAGCGCGACGGGGACGTTCGGCGAGCGGGCTGCGCGGCAGCATCGCCTCATACCCGCTGCCGTAGAGCACGGGTCGCGGGTTGTCGCTCATCCCGCCGTCGACCGCGATGTACGTGCGGACGCCAGGGATCCGCTTGATCGTGCCAACGGTGTACAACGTGACCGCCGCCGCGGCGACGAGTGCCCGTCCGGGCTCCACGCTGACGTCCCCGGTGACGCCGGCGGACCGGCAGGCGTCGAGCACGGCGGTGGCCCAGTCACTCGTCGACGGAGCCGACTCGGTGGCTACGTAGGCAACACCGAGGCCCCCACCGAGGACAAGCTCCGGCAACTCGAACGGCGCCGCGAACTCGGCCATCACGCCGGCCGCCTTGGCGAAGCTGTCGGCGACGAAGACGTTCGACCCGATGTGGCAGTGGAACCCGACGAGGTTGACCGACGACGACTGCTGCGCCCGCCGGGCGGCCCGCTCGGCGTCCCCGTTGGCGAGATTGAAGCCGAACTTGGAGTCGTTCTGGCCGGTGGCGATGTAGGTGTGGGTGTGGGCATGGACCCCCGGGGTGACCCGCAGCAGAACGTTCGGAATGGCCAGGCCGTCACCGTGCAGCGAGTCGAGACGATCGAGTTCGTCGAAGCTGTCGACGACGATCCGTCGCACACCGGCGGTGACGGCCAGACGCAGCTCGTCGATGCTCTTGTTGTTGCCGTGCATGATGCACGACGCGGCGGGCACGCCGGCGGAGAGCACGACGTGCAGTTCACCGCCACTGGCGACGTCGAACAGCAGACCCTCGTCGTGGATCAGCCGAGCGACGGCGCGACAGAGGAACGCCTTGGTGGCATAGATCACGCGGCCGACACCGAAGGCGGCGACGGCGTCGCGACATCGCGCCCGGATGTGCTCGACGTCGTAGACGAACAGCGGTGTGCCGAACCGCGCCGCCAACTCACTCAGCGAGCAGCCGCCGACGAACAACGAGCCGTCAGATCCGACCGTCGAGGTGTCGGGCAGCAACCGGAACTCGATCGGCGCCATGAGCAAGCGAATCTAGGACGCCCCCGCCGCGAAACTCGTTTGTATCAAGCGACCGCTCCGCGACATCATCATCTGTGCCTGAGACGAGCAGACGAAAGGAGGCACCCCAATGTTGAAGATTGAAGCGTCGAAGATTGTCGCCACCGATCTCCGTGCGGTGCCGTTCGGCTGCATCGCCGGCATCGCACTCGGGGCCCGCCGTGGCGGCCTCGTTCCAGTCGTCGCCTGACGCGCCAGCACCTTCGCGCCCCTCGCGCCCCAGGTCTCGCGTCGCTTCGACGCCACGATCGCTGAGCCCGTGACGGCCCAGGCCCACGCGCATCCGCGCATTCCAACCAACCACCAGCCAACAACCCAAAGGAACCACCGTGTACCACGTCCATCCATTCCTGGCCGAGCACTTCGTGCAGAGTCGTCTCGACGACATGCGCCGGTCAGCCGGCGAGTCACGCCGCCGCCGCCAGGAGCCACAACGACAACGACATCGTCGGCGCCGCTAGGCGCCGCCATCCCATTGAAAGGAGCGAGTCATGCATCCGACACTCGCGTGTGACCTGGCATTCCTCCACGTGAACTCACGGCTGGAGGACTTGCGCCGGTCCGCCGGGGAAACCCGGCTGCGCCACCGGGCAGGTCACCGTGCATCGCGCCAAGGACGGCGTTAGCCCGATGCCCCCGAGCAGCTCACATCTGCTCGGGGGCATCGATGCCGAGCAGGCCGAGGCCGTGCGCGAGGGTACGCGCCGTCAGCCCGCTGAGCGCCAAGCGGCTCGCCCGCAGCTCCTCGCTCGGAGCGCGCAGGACCGGGCAGTGCTCGTAGAACACCGTGAAATCGGCCGCCAGCTCGTACAGGTACGTGCACAGGCGGTGCGGGCTGTAGCGGGCGGCCGCCTCGCGCAGCGCCGCCTCGTACCCGAGTAAGCGCAGCGCCAGCGCCCGTTCCTCGGGCTCGTCGACGATGACGCTCGCGCCCCGCGCGTCGTCACGCTGGAACTCGGCACGGCGGAACAGCGAACAGATTCTCGTGTGGGCGTATTGCAGGTACGGCGCCGTGTTGCCGTCGAACGACAGCATGCGGTCCCAATCGAAGACGTAGTCACGGACTCGATCGGTCGACAGGTCGGCGTACTTGAGTGCCCCGACGCCGACGGCGTGACCGATGGTTTGGCGCAGGGCAGCAGGAAGCTCAGGATTCTTCGCCACGACTGCCGCGACCCCCCGTTCGATGGCCTCGTCGACGACATCGTGGAGGGCCACCGGATCGCCGCTACGGCTCCGCAGCATCTTGCCATCCGTTCCGAGCACGTGGCCGAAGGGGACGTGCACGGCCTCAGCGGGGGGTTGCAACCACCCGGCCATGGCGCTGACCGCGAACAACATTTCGAAGTACCGGGCCTGTGGTGCACCGACGACGTAGATCAAGATCTCGGCCTTGACCCGTTCGATGCGGTCGATGACGCACGCCAGGTCACTGGTGGCGTACGTCGACGCGCCGGCGCTGCTCCGAACGATCAACGGGAGCGGGTCGCCGTCGCGGTTGGTGAACCCCGGCGGGAAGACGACGAGGGCGCCATCCGACTCGGTCAGCAGCCCGGCAGCCGCGAGGCGCTCGACCACCGTCGGCATGAGGTCCTCGTAGAAGCTCTCCCCCACCACGTCGTCCACAGTGAGCAGGACGCCGAGCTTGCTGTAGTCCTCCTGCCATTGCGCTTCGCTCAACTCGACGAGACGCCGCCACACGGCGATCGTGTCGGGCTCGCGGCGTTGCAGCGACACGACCCGCGCCCGCGCCCGCTCGGCGAAGTCCGGGTCGTCGGCGAAGCGGGCCGTCGCCTGCTTGTACAGCTCTCCGGTCCTGTCGAGGTTCAGGTCATCGTCGTTCTCGGCACCAACCTCGACGAGCTGTTCGATGAGGATGCCGAACGGGCGACCCCAATCGCCGACGTGGTTCTCGCGGACGACGTCATGACCCAGGAACCCGAGCATGCGAACCACGGCGTCACCGATCACCGTGCTCCGCAGGTGACCGATGTGCAGCTCTTTGGCGACGTTCGGGGCCGAATAGTCGACGAGGTAGCGCCGGGGTGGGTCGGCGGGGACGCCGAGCCGGTCGTCGCCGGAGACGCCCACGAGCATCGTGTTGAGCAACGACGTGTCCACCGTCAGGTTGATGAACCCGGGACCGGCGATCTCCGCCGTCGCCACGCCTTCGAGGTCGGCCGCGGCGACGACGTCGGCGGCGACATCACGGGGATTCCGCCCGAGCCGCTTGGCCAGCGCCAACGCCCCGTTCGCTTGCGCGTCGGCGTGATCGGATGGGCGCACCACCGGGTCGACGCCGTGCGCACCGGCGACCCCGTCGAACGCCGGCGCCAGGCGCTCGGTGAGTACTGCGAACAGGTCGGCCATCGACGGACCATTGTGGCGTGTCAGGACGCCAACGGGCCGACTCTGACATGTCCGTCCTGTGGTACGTTGCCCGGCCATCGGGCACCCGTCCACCGCGCCACTGCTCCCGACGTCGCTCGTCGGCTCCTACGCCCAACCGGATTGGCTGATCGACCGCGCCAAACTGGCCGGGCGCTTCCCGCCCCGTGTCCGGGCCACCGAGCTCTGGCGGGTCGCCCCCGAATGGCTTGAACAGGCCCAAGACGACGCCACGGTGTTGGCCATCGTCGACCAGGAGCGCGCCGGACTCGACATCATCACCGACGGCGAGATGCGCCGCGAGAGCTACTCGAACCGCTTCGCCACGGCCCTCGACGGCGTCGACATCGACAACCCCGGGACGGCCCTCGACCGCAGCGGCCACCCCAACCCCGTGCCGCGCATCGTCGGCAAGATCCGCCGCAAACATCCGGTCCAGGTCGGCGATCTGCAGTTCCTGCGGGCGCACACCGACCGCACCGTCAAGATCACCGTGCCAGGTCCGTTCACGATGGCCCAGCAGGCTCAGAACGATCACTACGCCAGCGAGGAGGAGCTCGCCCTGGACTACGCCGCGGCGGTCAACGAGGAGATCGTCGACCTGTTCGCAGCGGGCGCCGACATCGTGCAGATCGACGAGCCGTACATGCAGGCGCGCCCGGACAAGGCCCGGGCCTATGGGCTGACGGCGCTGGCCCGGGCGATCGACGGGGTCACCGGGACGACCGTCGTGCACATCTGCTTCGGCTACGCGGCGATCATCCACGACCGTCCCGCTGGGTACTCCTTCCTTCCCGAGCTCGCCGGCTCGAACGTCGATCAGATCTCGATCGAGACCGCCCAATCGAACCTCGACACGGCGGTCCTCGAATCGCTGCCGGGCAAGACGATCCTTGTCGGCGTGCTCGACCTCAGCGACAACGCCGTGGAGTCGCCCGACGTCGTTGCCCAACGGATCCGCCGGGCACTGGTCCACGTGCCAGCCGATCGGATCGTCGTGGCCCCCGACTGTGGCATGAAGTACCTGCCCCGCGACGTCGCTTTCGGCAAGCTCGAGGCGATGGTCGCCGGTGCCGCGCTGGTCCGCGCCGAGGTGGCGCCGGCGGCGTAGCCGATCGGAGACTCGGTGGTCGACGAGTGGCGCGACTTCGCTCTCCGGGCGATGCCGTCGATGTCGGCTCGCGTCCACGTCGACGACCCGCCACCGCCGATCCTCGACATCGTCGACGAGCGCGCCGCCGAGCTGCAGCATCCGTTCCGCGGTGTCACCACCGACGGCGTCGTGCGCACCGGTCTGCGCTCGCTCGGTGGGACGCCCGTGAGCACACGGCCGATCCTCGAGGCGGCCCTCGCGTTCCTCCAAGCGCTGACCCCCGATCAGCGGACCCGTTGCGCGTGGACGATGGATGCCATCGAGTGGCGGATGTGGATCAACGTCCACATGAACCACTTCCGTCATGGCTTGCTGCTCGAGGACCTCGCCCCGCCCGTGCGCCAGCTCGCCCTCGGCATCGTTGGCGCGACGCTGTCGGCCCGCGGGTACCAGCAGGCCCGCTCGATCATGCGCTTGAATGAGCTACTTGCCGAGTTGACCGGTGACCACGAGGCGTTCGGCGAGTGGCCGTACTTCGTGTCGATCTTCGGGACACCGGGGAGCGACGAGCCATGGGGCTGGCAGATCGACGGCCACCACTTGTGCGTGAACACTGTCGTGTTCGATGGGCGGATCGTGATGACCCCGGCGTTCATGGGTGCCGAGCCGCGACACGTCGAACACGGCGCGCTCGCCGGGACGTCGCTGTTCGATCCCGAGGAACAGTTCGGCCTCGACCTGATCCGCTCGTTCGACACCGACCAGCGCAACCGGGCGATCATCTACCCGTCGATCCACCCCGACGACATCCCCGCCCACCTGCAGAACCTGTTCGACGGTCGCATGGAGGCTGGCGCCTTCCACGACAACCTCGTGGCGCCGTACCAAGGGGTCGCCGGGCGGGACATGACCGATGCCCAGCGACGCGTGCTGCTGTCCCTCGTCGGCACGTACGTCGGATGGGTCAGCGACGGGCACGCCGCGGCGAAGATGAGTGAGGTGGCGACGCACCTCGACGAGACCTGGTTCTCGTGGTACGGGGGAACCGGCGACCACTCGCCGTTCTACTACCGGGTGCACAGTCCCGTCGTGCTCGTCGAGTTCGATCATCACCCTGGTGTCGTGTTCGACAACGACGAACCGTCCCGCCTTCACGTGCACACCGTGGTCCGCACACCGAACGGCGGCGACTACGGCGCCGATCTCCTCGCCCAGCACCACGAGCAGTTCGACCACCGCGACGGGGTTCACCGAACGCCCGACTGACCGATCGGTGCGGCGTTCTCAGGAGGCTGGCGCCGGATACTCGTCGGCGTTACGGACCCAGCCGGGTCGCTGCGAGAAGTCGAGGCGCGGCGGAGCGAACACGTCGATCAGCCAATGGTGCATCTCACCGACGGCCTGACTCGTGTGGATCAGCGGCGGGGGGATCACCACGACGGCCGGGGCGACGCAGTGCTGATGCTCGTCGTCGCGCCAAGCTGTCGAGTCGGCGGTCCACGCGACCCGCAGGTGATGCACGTAGTCACCGTGGACCTGCAGCGACACCTGTTCGAAATCGTCGTGGTGATGCGGCGACAGCTTGGTCGGATCACGCGGTTGGTCATCCTCGGCGAGCACGTTGACCATCACCGTCGACGATCGGAAGATGCGACCGAACCGACCTTCCTCGAGGGGATGTTCGGAGAGCCGGTACACCCGCACTCCGTGTCCGGCCGGCGGATCCGGCCAGGCCATGAACGTGGCCACGTTGCCGTCGGGGTCGGTGTACTCGTCGGTGTTCGGGCATCGCGCCGCCAGCGCCGGGGCGGTGGCGGCGGCGATCACGCGCACGATCGTGCCTCCGCTGAGAACGCCGATGGTCGAGCTCCCCGGCGGGAGGATCACCACCGCCGGTTCGCTGACGACGTCGCCTGAGGCGTCATCGATGCTGACTTCGGCCCCGTCGAGCACGAGCACAACCGACTCCCCATCGACACCGTCGACGACGAGGTCGTCGCCCGGTCGGGCCTCCGTGTAGGCGATGACGAGCGCCTGGCTCCGCGTCCACCACGTCCGACTTCCGTGGGGGTGGTCCTCGTCGGCCGCGGCCTTGCCGAGCTCTCGACACGACGCCGCTCGGGGCACCCCCGTCGCCGGCCCGGCCGTGACGAGCTGGGCACGCGGGTCGCTCGGATCGTACGGCACTCGCCCATCGTGCCACTTGGGGCACTGCCAGCGGGTCTGGGCGGCCGGCGGTCCGGATTCCAGGCAGTTGGCCGCCCAGATTCGACGTTGGATCGCCGGCCGCCCAGTTCGACAAGGGCGACCGGGCCTCGGCCTCGGTCAGGTCGTCACGTAGGCCGCGAGGTGCTCGCCGGTGAGCGTCGAGTTGGCGGCCACGAGGTCGGCGGGTGAGCCTTCGAAGACGACGCGGCCACCGTCGTGGCCGGCGCCGGGGCCGAGGTCGATGATCCAGTCGGCGTGGGCCATCACCGCCTGGTGGTGCTCGATGACGATGACCGACTTGCCGGCATCGACGAGCCGATCGAGCAGGCCGAGGAGGTTCTCGACGTCGGCGAGGTGCAGACCGGTGGTCGGCTCGTCGAGGATGTAGACATCACCCTTCTCGGCCATCTGGGCAGCCAGCTTGAGCCGCTGCCGCTCGCCACCGGACAGCGTGGTGAGTGGCTGGCCGAGGCGCAGGTAGCCGAGCCCGACGTCGGCGAGCCGGTCGAGGACTTTGTGGGCGGCCGGGGTCCGGGCCTCGCCGCTCCCGAAGAACTGCTCGGCCTCGGTCACCGACATCGCCAGCACTTCGGCGATGTTCCGGCCGCCCAGCGTGTACTCCAGCACCGACGCCTGGAACCGCTTCCCCGCGCAGTCCTCACACGTGGATTCGACGGTGGCCATCACGCCGAGGTCGGTGTAGATGACGCCGGCACCGTTGCACGTCGGGCAGGCGCCCTCGGAGTTCGAGCTGAACAACGCCGGCTTGACGCCGTTGGCCTTGGCGAACGCCGAACGGATCGGGTCGAGCAGGCCGGTGTACGTCGCCGGGTTGCTCCGTCGAGATCCGCGGATCGCGCCCTGGTCGATCACCACCACGCCGTCGCGGCCGGCGACCGAGCCGTGGATCAGCGAGCTCTTGCCCGAGCCGGCGACGCCCGTGATCACGCAGAGCACGCCACGTGGGATGTCGACGTCGACGTCCTGGAGGTTGTTCGTCGACGCGCCGCGGATCTCCAGCGTGCCGGTGGCCGAACGCAACGCGTCCTTCAGCGTTGCCCGGTCGTCGAGATGGCGGCCGGTCGTGGTGTCACTCCCCCGCAAACCCTCGACGGTGCCCTCGAAGCACACGGTGCCGCCGCCCGTGCCGGCGCCGGGGCCGAGGTCGACGGCGTGGTCGGCGATGGCGATGGTCTCGGGCTTGTGCTCCACGACGAGCACGGTGTTGCCCTTGTCCCGCAACTGCAGCAGGAGGTTGTTCATTCGCTCGATGTCGTGGGGGTGCAGGCCGATCGTCGGTTCGTCGAAGACGTACGTGACGTCGGTCAGCGAGGACCCGAGGTGGCGGATCATCTTGGTGCGCTGAGCCTCACCTCCCGAGAGGGTCCCGGACGGCCGGTCCAAGGAGAGATACCCCAACCCGATCTCGGCGAACGAGTCGAGGAGATGTTGAAGTCCGGTGAGCAGCGGAGCCACCGACGGCTCGTCGAGGCCGCGGAGCCAGTCGGCGAGGTCGCTGATCTGCATCGAGCAGACGTCGGCGATGTTCTTGCCGTTGATCGTCGACGATCGGGCCTCCTTGCTCAGCCGGGTGCCGTCGCACTCGGGGCATGTCGCGAACGTCACCGCCCGCTCCACGAAGGCGCGGATGTGCGGCTGCATCGCCTCGACGTCCTTGGACAGGAACGACTTCTGGATCTGAGGGATCAGGCCGGCGTAGGTCAGGTTGATGCCCTCGACCTTGATCTTGGTGGGCTCCCTGTACAAGAGGTCGTGCAGTTCCTTCTTCGTGTACTTGCAGATCGGCTTGTCCGGATCGAAGAAGCCGCAGCCGCGGAAGATGCGGCCGTACCAGCCGTCCATGCTGTAGCCGGGGATCGTGAGCGCACCCTCGTTGAGCGACTTGCCGTCGTCGTACAGCGCAGCGAGGTCGAAGTCGGTCACCGAACCCATGCCCTCGCAGCGCGGGCACATGCCACCGAGACGGTTGAACGTCGCTTTCTCGGTCTTCGTCTTGCCGGCGCCGCGCTCGACAGTGATCGCCCCGCTGGCCCGCACCGACGGGACGTTGAACGAGTAGGCGTTGGGTGGGCCGATGTGCGGCCGGCCGAGCCGGCTGAACAGGATTCGCAGCATCGCATTGGCGTCGGTGGCGGTGCCGACCGTGGAGCGCGGGTTGGAGCCCATCCGCTCCTGGTCGACAATGATTGCTGTCGTCAGCCCTTCGAGCATGTCGACGTCCGGCCGGGCCAGCGTTGGCATGAACCCCTGCACGAAGGCGCTGTAGGTCTCGTTGATCAGCCGCTGCGACTCGGCGGCAATGGTGCCGAAGACCAGCGAGCTCTTGCCCGACCCGGAAATCCCGGTGAACACCGTCAGCCGGCGTTTGGGGATCTCGATGCTGACGTCCTTGAGGTTGTTCACCCGCGCGCCGTGGACGCGGATCAGATCGTGGCGATCGGCAGCGTTCGGCGCCGGCGACGGCGTCACCCGATTGACGACCGTCACGCCTGGGCGATGCGGACGAGGTTGCCCGAGGGATCGCGAAACGCGCAATCGCGCGCTCCCCACGGCTGGGACGCCGGCTCCTGGAGCACCTCGGCACCGGACGCCCGGACCGTCTCGAACGTGGCGTCGAGGTCGTCCGAACGGAAGATCGCCGCCTGCAGCGATCCTTGGGCGACGAGTGCCTGGAGGGCGTCGCCCTCGGCCTGCGAACGCCCACCGTGCGGCTGAGACAGGACGATGTCGACGTCCTGGCCCGAAGCGCCGACGGTGACCCAGCGGAAGCCGTCGGATGAGACATCGGCGCGGACCTCGAGGCCGAGCGCGTCGCGATAGAAGCCGAGGGCCTCGTCAGGGTCGTTGACCGGGATGAACATGGTGGAGATGGTGACTGCCATGCGACGAACGGTAGGACCGCCGGCCCGTCGTTCGCTTCTCAGATCCTGCTCGGTGCTGAGCGCGTCGCCGGCGCCGACGGTGGCGGTCGACATCTGGGTGCCGATCCTTGCGAATTCCGCAAGGATCGGCACCCAGAACCCAGCGTCGCCGTCGAGGCGGCGATCAACTCACGGCCACAGCGGTAGCGGCGACCGAAGCGGCAGCGACCGCCGCGGCTGCCTCGGCCAGTAGTTGCCGGGCAACCTCGCCGATCGGCTCGAGATGCGTGTCGTCAAGCGCGTGGTCGATCCGCCGCCGTGCGTGTTTGCGGTTTCGACGCTCCGGCGCAATGACCTCCAACAGCTGCGCCGGCCCGGTCATCGACAAGACCACCGCGGTTCGCGCGTCGAGCGCTGCGTCGCCGGCCGCGGCATCCCGAAGGCCGTCAAGGACGGTCGTCCGCGCCGAAACGTCGATGAACTCAAAGCGGGTTCTCCATCCGGCGTCGTCTGCGACCAACACACCCCGCCTCACCAGTTCTCCAGTCACGGCGTCCCACGTGCCCGAACCGGTTCGCTCGGCGAGCCCGCGGCTCATGTGCGACATCACGGCCTTGATCTTCGGCCCCTTCTCGCTGACAACGTCGGCGGCCGCGGCCAGGAGCCCGGCCACCGGCGCGCCAGTGAGGACGAGGGTCCGCCGAGCTCTACCAGCGGTAGCCGCTCCGTCGAGCACCAACTCGCCGATCAGTAGTCCGGCAAGACAGGCGTTCAACTGGTCTCGAGTGCCGAGTGCGTGCCGTCCGGATTCGGGGTCGATTGCGACAAGCGCCAATTCCTCGGCCAGCAGCATCAGCACAGAGTACGTGCCGTGCCGGCGGTAGCTGCTCGGACAGCGGTGCGCCGCGGTCGAGTCGCGACCTTGCTCACGCACGACGGGACGACCTCGAGGTCGCGGTGGTCGCGTCCGCGGTACTCCGACGGCGTGACGCCAACGATCTCGGTGAACCGCGAACTGAACGAGCCGAGCGACGTGCAACCGACGGCGAAGCAGGTGTCGGTGACCGACTTCCCCTGGCGCAGCAGCGCCTTCGCCCGCTCGATACGACGCGTCATGAGGTAGGCGTACGGAGTCTCACCGTAGGCCGCACGGAACTTGCGCGAGAAGTGGGCGGGAGACATCAGGGCGGCACGCGCCATCGCCGGGACATCAAGCGGCTGCGCGAAGTCACGGTCCATGAAGTCGCGGGCCCGGCGCAGGTACACCAGGTCGGCGATCTCCTCCGGCGTCACTCCGGCGACGGTACCGGACCGCTCCCGGCGAGGAAACGAGCAGTGTGCACATCGGCACTCGACGGATTGCTGGCCAGCATGGACGTCGCATCAGTGACGAGAAGTTGAAGCCGCTGCTGCGTTGGGTGCACAAGCTCACCCGAACGCCCAACGACATGGCTGCCGCGGCGGCGTAGACCTCTCTCGGGACGGGTCACCACCTCCTCTTGCCCGCTGTCCCCTCGTCGCAGCGTCCACCGCTCGGCCACGATGCGAGACCTTCAGTCAGCACTTGATCCGCTGCGCCTGCGCGACTCATGTCGTCCAGTACGGCACCGAACGTCGTCAGGGCGTACCACTGCCCGCCACGTTCGTCGACGTGCCCGCTGAGTTCACCGTCACTTTGCCTCCGGATCTCTTCCACGAGGGTCGAGCATGTCATCACGATCGACGTCAGGAGTGGTCCACGGGCGTCCTGGCGAACAGCGCCGACGATCGTGACCTCAGCTGCCCCGGTTCCGTGCGCCGGTTTGGTCGCGAGGACGACCGGGTACCCCGGCTACGGGTTGAACAGCCAGCCCATCAGGCAGGTGGAGGCTGGAAGCGTGCTTCCAGCAAGGCGGTCAACGAGTTGGCGCTGCTCCGAGGATTGGTCCCGCATTGGGAGGAAGCGATGCGAGCTCGATTGGACAGCAAGCGATGATCATCATCGTCCCGGAAGGACCTCATACCGTGCGCGCCACGTTTCGTGTTCGCTGCGGCGTGGGCCGCCACGAGGTCTGCGTCGTCGGTGAGTTCAACGACTGGTCGCCAACGGCGAACCCGATGACGTTCGACGGCTATTGCTACGTCGCCGAGATCGTCGTCCCGACGGGTCAGGCCTACCGATTCCGCTACCTCATCGACAACGACCGATGGATGATCGACTGGGGAGCGGACCGGTATGCCCCGAACGGCCTCGGCGGAGGTGACTCGGTGCTCGACCTCACCAGGCCGCGAGCATCGCGTGTTGGCTCGACCGGGTCCGGGCCTTCGACACATCACGCCGCGTTGGCATCACGCCAATTCCGGAAAGAGATCACCACCGATGTCTAGCGACCCGGTGAGCACGAGCTCCCTGGATACGTGGACTCAGCAGGACTGGCGCGACTTCCAGTGGTACGGCGTCTGCCCTTGCGGTCGGCTGCGACACGAACACCCCGTGGTCGACGATTCGGGCATGCTGACCGACGTGGTCGCCCGATGCGACGCCGGACACAACATCGACCTCTTCGACATCCTCTGACCGGGTCAACGCACATCCGTCGATCGGTGCGGGTCTGTCACGGCCGACGCCGGCGAGGCGGCATGAGCAAAATCGGCAGATCTGGCGCGTCGCGACGTCGCGGTGAAGCGACGCTCACGGCTGCTGTTGAACCGTGAGCGCCTGCACTGTTCCGCCTGCGGCCGCAGGCTCTCAGCGCCGGGTCTTCTGTACCCGGCGGGTGGCCCTGCCAGCCACGTCGTGTAGAAAGTCGTCCGTGACCGAGGACGCGCGTTTCTCATCGCTGCGGGACGACATCATCAAGATGCTCGCGGGCGCTCTCGAAACCGAGAAGCGGCACGCTTCCGAGATGGAACGCCGCGACCAGCAACACATCGCCGAAGCGGAGCGCCGCGACGAGCTCCATGTGCAGGAGCTGCATCGTCGAGATGATCTGCATGCCCACGAGCTGGAGATGATTCGCGACGCGCTGGAAACCCGCGACATCGTCGGACAGGCCAAGGGCGTCATCATGGCTGCGTTGTCGTGTTCGCCCGACGAGGCGTTCCATCTGCTCCGGCAGCAATCACAGCACGAGAACCGCAAGCTCGTCGAGGTCGCTGCCGACATCGCCGGGCGGGCCTCTTCACGAGTCGACGGACCGTACCGACCACCCGGCGAGACCTAGCGCGGACCGTATCCCCCGCAGAGTAAACGGATGGGTGGTCGGTTGCCTCTTCGCACGCGGCGACCTTCATCGCAAGGCCCGCGCGCGCGTCGGGGCGGGCGGGTCACTCAGGTGTAGCCGGCGCGTCCGGCTCCTGCGCTTCCGCCGCCTCGACCTGAGGAGCTGCCGCGTCCACCTCGGCGACCGCTTCATCCGTGGGACTCAGTACGTGGAGTTCGCCGCCGAGCTCGGTGAGCTTGTCGGAGAGCGCCGACGCCTCGGTCTGCGCGACCAGAGCTCCGACCGCAGCCTGGCCGCTCGACAAAGCATCGGCAATCTGGTCACGCTCGGCACTGTCGACCCCGAGTCCCTTGTGGTGCAGCCCTCCGAGCACACCGCCGGCGAGGGCTCCGGCAAGCAGGCCGGGCGGCGTAAGGGCCGCGAGTACCACTCCGATGCCCGCACCCTTGCCCCAGCTGCGCCGGCCAATCTTCTGCGTCTTGACCTTGCCGTTCTCATCGAGCACGAGGATGCCAATCGCATTCAGCTTGACGTCGTCGTCGAGCTTGTCCCAGTCCTTGAGGGACTGGGCGGCGGTGTCGGCGGCCGCTTCGTCCGGGAAGATGGCTACCACGACTTGCTTGTCGCCCATGTCGGTCGCTCCTGTCTTAGGGGTGTCGTCGAAAGTTCCCCCCGCAGCTTGCTCAGCCAGCCGCGCCGGGTCAAGGGGCCAACGAGGATCTGGGAGTCCACCGTCACGAGTGCGTGACTGTCGACGCCCGGATGGAGAGACGCGACGAGTGGTCGTTAACGAGGTCGTCGCGCCAGTCCTCGGATTCGTACAGCCGGCGGGCGCGGTCGTTCTGGGGAACGACCCACAGCACTGCTTCCCGGTGGCCGAGCCCGCCCAGCTCCGCGGTCACGTCGCGCAGCAACGCTCGGCCGAACCCACGGCCCCACACCTGGGGGTCGAGGTTGATCGCGTACAACTCGCCGATGCCCGGGACCCGACCGTCGTGTTCGGGTCCGGCCGCGGCGAACCCGACGACCACGCCGTCATCCACGATCACCTTGAGTCGCTGATCGGGCTGCAACGCCAGCACCTGGCGGCGCCAGTAGGCGCCTCGGTCGTCAACGTCGAGGTCGTCGAGGTACGCATCGGGCATCACGTCTCGATACGCGGCCTGCCACGCACGCACCTGGATCGCGGCGAGCCGCTCGGCATCACCGAGCTGCACGCAACGAATCGTCAGCGGCACCACGTGCATCCTGTTCACCCAATAGGCCACGGCCGCAGCGCGTTTCTGCCAGCTCCCCGCAGCCTGGCGCTGCCCGGGGTTCGGCGCCGCCTCGCGTTACGGGCGGGTGGCAGCTCTGTGTGTCGCGATCTGCCGGCGAAGTCCAGCGATCTCGTCTTGCAGTTCGATGATTCGCTGTGCTCCAGTGACGGTCATTCCTTCGCCAATGAGCGTGTTGATGGCGTCGATGTGATCGATTTCGACACGGCTGTAGCGGCGTTGGCCGCCGGCTGACCGCTGTGGGCTGACGACCTGCAGCGATTCGAGTCGGCGCAGGAACGCCGCCTGGACCCCGAGCATGTCGGCAACTTGACCGACCGTATAGAACGGGGCGGTGTCATCGGTGAGCGGCAGTGGCCGGCGGGGCCGGACGGCGGCGGCGTGGGCGTCGGCCGCCCGGCCCGGGTCGTTCACGAGGTGGCCGCGTTGACAGTCTCGCGCTCGCCATCGGAAGACTTGGCGTCGATCGGCTTGCGTTGCTGGCGCCCTGCGGACACGCTCACCCGTCGCGGCTTGGCCTGCTCTTTGACGGGGATCCGCACGGTCAACACGCCGTCGGCGTGCTCTGCCGCGAGCCGTTCGCTGTCGAGGCTGTCGGCGAGGAACAACTGACGGCTGAACGTGCCCTGCGGACGCTCACCAATCAACAACTCGACGTCGTCACCGATGGTCCTGGCTCGTTCGGCATGCACCGTCAGCACGTTGCGCTCCACCGTCAGGTCGATCGAGTCTGACGCGACTCCTGGCAAGTCGAACTGGACGACGAACTCGTCGCCGCGCCGAAAGGCGTCGATGGGCATCGCCGCCGGGCGGGCGCTTGTTCCGAAGACCTGTTGAGCCACTCGATCGAGCTCACGGAATGGATCTGTACGCATCAACATGGTCGGTTTCTCCTCTCATCATCCTGGAAGGGTGGTACTAGCTTGTTTATCGCGCTGATTCAGAAAACTGTCAAGTCGACTTGGAGGTATCGTCAACCACGCCACTCGCCCTGCCCCGACGACGACACGCTCGCCGGTGCTCATGGCAGCAAGGCCTCTTCGACCGTTGCCACGCGATGGGCCTCCAACTGCGTGCATTGATCCCTCGCCCGTCGCTGCAAGTCGTCGAAATCGAATCCGGCCAAGTCGGAGCGACCTTGCTGGAGGACACTGAGCGAGCGCCACAGCGACTCCTTGGTCCGGATCCCGGCGACAAGCATCTCCAATTCGATCAGCCGGCTCAGCGGCGAGTAACCACGCAGCTTGCCGTTCGGTTTGAGTCGGCCGATGAACTCGGCGACGCGGGCGATGAGCATCTTGGACCGACTCGGCCGACACTCGAGTCGGTCGATGATCTCGTCCAACATGGTCACGTCGTGTTCGATCGCTCGGCAGACCGCCGCCGCATCGTCGGCGAGGAAGCTGACGGCATTGGCGGCGGCGAAGCGCTTGGCCCGGGCGAGTCCGGCTGCGGCGCCGGCGCGGTGGTCGGCCAAATAGATGCGAAGCAACCGGTCGCTGCCCGCCGACCGGCTCGTTCCCGACGAAGTAGCCGGAGCGGACGGTGGGTTTGTGTCGACGACCATGAACGCTGGTACCCGACAGCTCGGGGCGATAGTCGCCCGACACCGACGGCGACGGCCACGGCGAGGTCGTTCGTTGAGACGGGCCCGTCCGGCGAATGTCCGGCAAATGCCTTGGTTTCGGGGCTTGGTTTCGGGGTTGACTATGGCGTGATCGGACGGAGCACGCTGTTGGCGATCGGCACGCCGTCGGCGCCAACGGCCACGACGAACCACTGACCCGGTCCGGTGATCAATGGGCCCGGGGCGTCGTCGGGAGGCGTTTGGTCCCAGCCGCCGAGTACCACCTCGGTGGCGGTGCCCTGCCATGCCCAAACCGGCTCGTTCGCCGCGTCGAGGATCGCGAGGAGGTACGACGTCGCCCCTTCGATGGCGCTCCACCGGAACGTCGGCCGGTTCCCGGCCGCAGTCGTCGCCGGCTCGAGCAGCTGGAGCGGTGCGAGCCCGACGTCGATCGCCTGTCCCGGCAGCTCGGCCGCGACCGGCGCGGAGGTTGGTGTTGCGGTCGTCGTCGTCGTCGACGACGACACGGACGCGGCGGAGTCCCCGGTGTTGACGATGAGTGTTGCAACGACGGCTCCGGCCGTCAGCGCCGCGGCAAACCGGCCCACGTTCAGCCTTGCGCGCATGCTTGTGCCTGGATCGCCAAGTCGGTGAAGCCCATCGCGCTGGCGGCCAGTGACACGATGGTGCAGTCCCCGTGGTTCTCTGCCGCCTCGGCATCGGCGAGCTTGGCGTTGAGTGCGTCGAGCAGCGTGTTGCGGACCTGCTCGGCGAGCTGCGGGTCGGGTGCCGAGTTCCCGACGACCCCGATTCGGATGGCCGCGATCGCCAGCGTGTGGACGTCGGACGTCGAGTAAGCCGAGGGATCGGCCAACATGACGACGATCAGTTGGCCGACGAGCTCGGCAAAGTAGGCGAACAGGTGCTGGCCGGGCAGCAGTCCGGGCGTCGCGCCTCGACACTGCAGCGAGGCGTAGAGGTTCGTGTAGAAGTCCTCCGCTCGCTCGACGAACGCGACGACGTCGCTGGCCGGGGGTTGCCCGGTGGCCAGCAGACTCTGGGCGGTCATCACGAGCTCCGTGTAGGTCTCCTCGAAGCCGGCAACCGATTCGTCGCCGGGGTCTTCGATGCGGTGCGCCGTGAACGGACCGGTCACGGTGGTCGCGACGCCTGCCGCCTCCTGCAACTGACGGCCTTCGGTCGCCAGATCACCGGAAACGACGTTGCAGGACACCGAGCTCGGCGAGAAGGCACCGGCTGCGGGGAGGTCCTGCTCGATCGGATAGTCGTTGCCCTGGACCCGCACCGAACCACTCATATGAATCAGACCCGACAACTCGACCCTCGCCCCGCTTCCAGCGAGCGGCCCCGAGGCCGTGAGGGCGAAGGTGCCCTCGACGCCCTCGGCGGCCACGCTGATCTCTCCGGCCCAGTCCCAGACCCCGTTGACGACCGCACCATCGGGGGCGACGACCACCTCGAAGTGGACGATGATCGGTTCGGCGATGAACCCGGCCGCCCCGGCGGCGTTGATCCCGCCCGTGCCCACGCCGACCCCCTTCCACACACCGGGCGGAAACGCGACCGGCGGCGGCACGGCATCGACCAGGTTCACCGAGGCAGCGCCGGGGACGAGCGACAGCGCCAAGCCGACGCTCAGGACGACCGACACCACGAGCCAAACGTAGGTCCGATCGCCGCCGGGTTCCGGGAAATTCTGGGGATCGGTCGAGGTTGGACACCGGCGGGAGCGGAGGCCCGGTGAGCGGTACGTTGGCGTAGTGAGCGATGTCGTTCGTATCGAGCTCGGCGTTTCGATCTTGCAGGGCGAGCTGATCGCACAGGAGGCCGAGGCTGCCGGTCTACGCGTCGAGCTGCTTCGCAACGAGCACCCGGAGACGGGCGCCGCGTTCGCGCTCGGCACTTGTGCCCTGCTTGTCGCAGCTGAGCACGAGGCAGAGGTGCGCGAACTTCTGGCCGAGCACGGCTACTGACGATGTCGCTCGCCGGACGGCGGCCCGGCGATGGCGGATGCGCGCCGGCGCCCCGGGGTGCCGTTCGGTGCGCCGCATCTGTGGCGCGGCCGCGCCATTCACGGGCCTTCGATCCCGGCGTCAGGGTCGATCATTCTGAGAGCACGCTGCACAAATCCCTGGCTGGGGCATCGGTCGCGCCGTAGCTTGCCTGCGACCCGGCGTCGCCTTGACGGCGGGATGGGCACACCGAGGAGTTCACCGTGATGTTCACGTGCTGGCGCGCGCTTCGCACACCGATCCTGCTGATGGCCGTGGGCTTGGTCGCTTCCGGCGTTCCGGTGCGCCATGTCGCCATGGCGTCCGCCGGACCCGTTCCCCCCGGGGGACACTCCGAGGTGATCGCCCAGAGCCTCGTCGGATTCGGCGATGGCGAGTTCTCCTGGCAGCTGGCGACACTGCCCATCTCGGAGACCGAGCCGACGGCGATCACCGCCGATCCAGCGACCTTCGTGGTTGCCGACGGTCCGGCGGCCGCAGTGGCGACGCCGACGGGTGGTGGCAGCGGCGGAGCCCGCCTCGCCGTCGGGGAGGCGGTCGTCGCGCTCCCCGGTGTCGGCTTCGATGTGGTCGCCGCGTCGCCGGAGGGGGGAACGATCATCGGCGTGGCGATCGAACCGGGGGCTGGCGACGGATCGTTCACACCGGGAGCCGGAGTACGTGACGTCGATCTGGTGCGCGACGTGCTGGGCACCAACGAGGCGCTGATCGTCAACGCCGAGGTCTCCGCGTTCGTGGTGGTCACCGCCGGCGCGGTCGACTCCGCCGGGACGACGATCGCCGACGGCGCGGCCGTCGCGATGGTCGGCAACATCACCCTCATCAACACCTCGCCCGAGGCTGCCACGGTGCTCGTCGCCGTCGTCGGCCCGTCGATCGGCCCGGCGATCGACGGCGCAACGCTGCCCCAGACACCATCCACGACTACTTCCGCTGGTGGTGGTGATGATGGCCCGACGACCTCGTCGACGTCCACGACCACGACGACCACCACGACGGAACCGCCCGCCCCGACCGACACCGACAGTGACGGCTTGACTGACGAGGACGAAACCAGCCTCGGCACCGATCCGAACAACCAGGACAGCGACAGCGACGGCATCCCCGACGGGACCGAGGTCAACTCGCTGGGATCCAATCCGCTCGACACCGACACCGACAGCGACGGACTCACCGACGCACTCGAAGTCGACCACAGCTGTAACGTCAACCAGCCCGACACCGACGGCGACGGCCTCGGCGATGCGTTCGAGGCCAACTCCGGCTTCAGTGAGTGCTCGATCGCCGACACCGACGGCGACGGCGACGACGACCTCGCCGAGTTCAGCATCGGCACCGACCCACGCGACCCGAACTGCTTCTCGGGACCGGGCTCGGTGTGCGAGAACTAGCGAGGCTCACCCGGGCGGTCGTCGTCGACCTGGGCGTCGAAGTTCACGAGTAAGGAACCGTGGACGCCCAGATCGTCGTTTGAGGACGTTCGGGTACGTCGTCACGTCGATGCCGTCGACGGACGCCGCCACGGACGGCCGGGATCGAACACGTGGAGGGCGAACCGCGCCGAGAGCTCCTCGAACACCTTGACCCCGCGCACGCTGTTGCCGTACTCGTCGAGGCGCGGCGAGTACGTCGCCAATCCGCCGACGCCGGGGAGGACACCGAGAATGCCGCCGCCAACTCCGCTCTTGGCGGGGATGCCGACCGTGAACGTCCATTCACCGGCGTAGTCGTACATGCCGCACGTGAGGGCGACGGACATCATGTCGCGCACCGCGTCTGGGGCGACGACCTGCTCGCCGGTCTCGGGGTGCACGCCGTGGTTCGCCAACGTGGCGCCGATCAAAGCGAGGTCATCACACGTGACGAGCACCGAGCACTGGGCGAAGTACAGATCGAGCGTCTCCTCGACCCGCTCGTCGATGATGCCCCGGCTGAGCATCAGGTAGGCGATTGCCCGGTTGCGGTTGCCAGACACCCGCTCGGACGCCCACACGTCGTGATCGAGCTCGGGTCGTCGGCCGAGGTAGCGCTCGTAGAGGGAGCGAACGACTTCGACCCGCTCGCTGATGTCGTCACCGACGACAAGGTCCGTCACGGCGATCGCCCCAGCGTTCACCATCGGGTTCGGCGCCCGGTTACCGACGTCGTCGAGGACGATCGCGTTGAACCTGTCGCCGGTCGGCGCAACACCGACTCGCGTCAGGACGTGCTCCCGGCCGTGCGTCTCGAGCGCCAGCCCGAACATCAACAGCTTGGAGATCGATTGGATCGTGAACTGCTGGCCAACGTCGCCGACACCCACTCGACGACCGTCGGTGGTCTCCACGGCGATGGCGAAGGCGTCCGGATCGACGTTGGCGAGCTCGGGGATGTAGTCGGCCGGTTCCCCGTTGGAGAGCGGCTGGTACTCGTGGTGCAGCCGTTCGATGACCTGCCGGACCCAGTCCTCCCGTTCAACCCGATCGGCCAGCGCGTTGCGGTCGGACATGAGCCGAAGCGTACGACGACAATCGCGCACCCCCGAGGTCCGCAGCTAGCTTGACGCCGACTCGGTGTCCGGAGGGCTGATGACATACTGCCTGGCGATACGCCTCGATGAAGGTTTGCTGTTCATGTCGGACACCCGCACGAATGCCGGGGTCGACAACATCAGCACCTATCGCAAGTTGCACGTGTTCCGTCCTGACGATGACCGGCTCTTTGTGCTCCAGTCGGCTGGCAACCTGGCGACGACCCACGAGCTGCTCGACCAGATCAAGCGCGACCTGAGTGGACCGGGAGACTCGCTCGGTACGGCCGGCCACCTCTTCGAAGCAGCGCTGTACCTCGGAGAACTCAACGCGAGGACGGCGAAGCGACATCAGGAAACACTCGGCACGAACGCGACCGCGACCTTCATTCTCGGCGGTCAAGTGCGCGGGGAGCCGGCCAACATCCTGCTCGTCTACCCGGAAGGCAACTACATCCAGGCGTCCGACGACCGACCGTTCCTCCAGATCGGCGAGGCGAAGTACGGCAAGGCATGGCTCGACCTCGCCGTCCGGTCACACGCTGACCTGCGCACCGCAGCCAAGATCGCCCTGTCGTCGATGGTCAGCACAGCGCTCGCCAACCTGTCGGTCGGCCCGCCCTACGACCTCGGGATCTACGAGCAAGAGTCGTACCAGCTGCTCCATGCAAGGATCGAGGGCGACTCGCCGTATCTGGCCCGTCTCTCGGACACGTGGCGCGAGCACTTGCTGGCCGCCGTCGAGTCGCTCCCCGACGTCGCGCCCGGTGACATCACGGTGTTCCCGCCTGACCACGACGCTTGAGCGTCGATTCACGTGGAGTCGGCGGTTATCTCCATCTGCACCCACGCCTGTCCGTCTTCGACGGTCTCCGTCGTCCGTCGGAACCCGGCCTTCTCGTAGGTGCGTATCGCTCGCGGGTTGCGGGCCAGCACTCCGAGCGTGATGCGGCTCAAACCGATGGTGTGCAAGCCGTGATCGACGATCAGACGGGTGGCCTCAGTGCCCAGCCCGCGCCCGTACCAGGCCGGACCTCGCAGGGCGATCCGAAAGTTCGCAGCATCGCTGGCTGCGTCATACTCGTTGAGCACGACCTCCCCGGCGAAGGCTCCCGTGGCATTCTCGACGATCGCCAGGTCGAGGCGTTCCTCCCGGTCTTGTCGGGTGGCACACCAATCGCGGATCTGCTCGAACGTGAACGTCGCTGTCGTGTCGGTCAGGTCATTGCCTTCGGGGTCGTCGACCATCTCCCACATCGCTGCAGCGTCATCGATCGTCACCGGTCGCAGCGAAACCAACTCACCCGCGAGCACCGGGTTGCGCCACCGGCCCGTTCGATCCCACGACAGCATCTTGCCGTAGCCGACGACTCGCCGCGGCGGAGGATGGCCCAATCCAGAAGGAACCTCCATCTAGGCCCGCCAGCACGTCGTGGCGAGGTGTCAAGCTGAGCGCGAGGACGATGGACGAAGGGAGGCGAGACGCCATGGGGTCGCTGCGATATCTCGGCGATGACGACGTGCGCGCCGCCCTGGACCTCGATGAGCTTGCCGACGCACTGACCACCGCGCTGGTGGCGCTGAGCGACGGCGCGACGTCGGTCCCGCCGCGTGTCGGGGCGTTCGCCGTCGACGGGCTCCTCGGGGCGATGCCTGGCTTCGTACCGGGACTCGGCCTCGGCGCCAAGCTGGTCACCGTGTTCCCCGGCAATGGTCGCCGGTCGTTACCGACGCACCAGGCGGTGATCGCGTCGTTCGACCCCGACACCGGCTCGCCGATCGCCCTGCTCGATGGCACCTACATCACGGCTGTCCGCACGGCAGTGACTTCGGCACTCGCTGCGCGCGCCCTGGCTCGCCACGGCAGCGTCGTTCTCGCGATCGTCGGCAGCGGTGTTCAGGCCCGCGCCCACGTCGACGCGTTCACCCACCTGTTCACGCTCGGAGAGGTCCGCATCGCTGCCCGCGATCGCGCCAAGGCCGAAGACGTGGCGGCGACGCACGTCAAGGCGCACGCTGTCGACGCCATCGAGCAAGCCGTGCGCGGGGCCGACATCGTGTGCTGCTGCACCGACGCTCGCGACCCCGTCGTCGAGGACGAGTGGATTGCCGACGGAACGCACGTCGGCTCGGTAGGTACTGGCCGCGAACTCACCCCGGCGACGATCGAACGGGGCTTCCTCGTCGTCGAGTCGGCGGCGTCGTTCCAGCCGCCACCCGCGGGGGCGGTGGAACTCCAGGGCCGTGATCCGGCCACCGCGACCGAGCTCGGAACGGTACTCGGCAGGCGCGCCGGCCGCCCGTCGACCGCGGCCGTGACGGTGTTCAAGTCGACCGGCCACGCCGTCGAGGACATCGCGGCCACATCGATCGTCGTCCGGCGCGCCCTCGCGCTCGGACTCGGCACGGTTCTCGGCTGAGGGGTTCAGCCGCACCGGCCGGAACGGCGTGTGTGTAGGCGACTGGCTACGAGTCGGGTGATGGTCGTGGGGTGCCCGCGCCAAGGTCCTGGGCGTCGCCGACGGGTACGCCGCGGCCGCCGGCTCACGGCACGACGAATTCCACGCCGACACGCCGGCGCGCTACCTCGGCATCTTCAAGCTACGAGCTGTCCGAGGTGCACCAGGGTGGCGTAGTCGACGACCCGACAGTCACAGCGCCAGCCACCGCGGCGGCACCTTGACGGAGCAACCAGCAACCGCCACCATGACTCAACCATCGCGAGGGCTCCGTCAATCGCCGGCGCCGCCCTTCGAGAACGACACCACCGCCGGCTGGAGGAGAACCTAGATGATCAGCGTGCGGACTCGTCGGCGGGTCGCGACCTTCGACATCGAGTTCGGCGACGACGTGCGCTGGATTCGCTCTCCAGCCGATCCCCTGTTCGCCGGGGACAGGTTCTGCTTCGGAAGGGACGGGCTGTGACGCCCCCAGCGCAGCGATCCGGCGCCGATTCAACCCGTCCGGGCAATCGCACACCGAAGGGCTTCCCCGCGGCGGCCGTTGGCCGAACAGGTTGGAGCATCTTCGACTCCGACGTGCCGTACCCGATCGCCGTGATGTTCGCGTCGGCGATCGAGCACAACAGCAAGACGCTGGAGGCGTACTGCAGCCGTCGCGGCGTGTCGTTCGCACCACACGGCAAGACGACCATGTCGCCGGCCATGTTCAGCCGGCAGATCCGCGATGGCGCTTGGGCGATCACCGCCGCCACCGTTTGGCAAGCGAGCGCGATGCGATCGTGCGGTGTCGAGCGCGTGATCATCGCCAATCAGGTCGTCACACCCGGCGAGATCGAGTGGCTGGCGAGAGCGCGCGACGAGAATTTCGACGTCTACTGCTACGTCGACTCAGTGTCGGGCGTGGACATCCTGGTCGAGACACTCGACCGAGTGCGGCCTTCGCGACCGTTCCCGGTGCTCCTCGAGCTTGGGGTCAGTGGGGGACGGACCGGCGTTCGCAGCGTTGCCGAGGGCTTGGAGGTGGGGCGAGCGGTTGCCGCATCATCGGACCTGGCGCTGACGGGGACGGCGGGGTTTGAAGGGATCCTCGGCCCGGTCGGCGATCGCGCCGTCGGCGACGTCGTCGGCGACTTCCTCGACAAGATCGTCGAACTCACCCACGCGATCGCGGCGGAGGATTGGTTCGAGCCGTCGCCGGAGGTCATCGTCACGGCCGGTGGTAGCGCCTACTTCGACTACGTCATCGATCACCTGTCGCGCGTCGACATCGATCTGCCGACGCGTTTGGTGATCCGCCCGGGTTGCTACATCAGCCACGACGATGGGACGTTGCACACGTCATCGCCGATGGGCCTGCTGCCGCGCACCGGCCAGGACGAGCACCTCGTCGCGGCGATCGAGGTGTGGGGCGTCGTGCTGTCGCGCCCGGAGCCGACCCGCGTGATCGTGGGGATCGGCAAGCGCGACGCCTCGGCAGACGGATTGCTCCCAGTGCTCAAGAAGATCCGACGTCGCGGCTCTGGCGACATCGAGTCAGTTGGTGCGGTGACCCGCGTCGTCCATATCAACGATCAGCACGCTTACCTCGATGTCGACGCCGACGACCGCTTGGCGGTCGGTGACCTCGTCGGCTTGGGGATCTCCCACCCGTGCACGACGTACGACAAGTGGCGAGCGATCCCGATCGTCGACGACTCCTACCGCGTCATCGAGATCGCCGAGACCTTGTTCTGAGAGCAAGCATCCGTCAGTAGCTGGTGTCCGGCTCGTACGGGAACATCGGCCGGCGCCGATGCCGGTAGGGGCAGCGGCCACGAGGATGTCGACATCCCCGAGCTCGGCTCAGCGATCGTCACCATGCGGCCCACGACGCCGTGGTCGACCGGACACTCGATTCAGTCGGCCAGGCGCTCCGGCGGGTGTGATCGCTCGATGCGAGAACGGTCAGTGGCTTTCGCGGGTGATCGCCGACCCGCTGGCGCCGACCAGGAAGTCGAGGTCACAGCCCGTATCGGCCTGGGTGACGTGATCGACGTACAGCCGATACCAGCCGCGGTCGGCGACGGGCGGAGGTGCCTGCCACTCGGCCCCCCGACGCGCCAACTCGGAGTCGTCGACGTTCAACGTCAATCGCCGCGCCGGCACATCGAGGGTGATCGAATCTCCGGTGCGAACGAGCGCCAACGGACCACCGGCGGTCGACTCCGGGGCGACGTGCAGCACCGTGGTGCCGAAGGCGGTACCGCTCATCCGTGCGTCGCTGATCCGCACCATGTCCTCGACCCCTCTGGCGAGGAGCTTGGCGGGAAGCGGCATGTTGCCGACCTCGGGCATCCCCGGGTAGCCCTTCGGGCCGCACCCGCGCAACACCATCACGGTGTCGCGGTCGACGTCGAGATCGGGGTCGTCGACCCGCTCCTTGAAGTCCTCGATCGAGTCGAACACCAGCGCCGGGCCGGTGTGCACCAGCAGGTGCGCCGATGCTGCGGCCGGCTTCACGATGGCGCCCTGTGGACACAGGTTGCCGCGGAGAACGGCCAACCCCGCCTCCGGGATGAGCGGATCGTCGAGCGGCCGAATCACCTCCCGATTCCAGGTCTCACGCCCTTGCCACTGCTCACGGATCGGCGAACCGCTGACGGTCATCGCCTCGGCGTCGAGGAGGTCGGCAAGCTCGGCCATGACGGCAGGGATGCCACCAGCCTCGAAGAAGTCCTCCATCAAGTACTCACCCGCGGGCATCACGTTGACGAGCAGCGGCAACCGGGAGCCGATGCGGTCGAAGTCGTCCAGCGTCAGCTCGACACCAACTCGGCCGGCGATCGCCAGCAGATGGATGACGGCGTTGCTCGATCCGCCGATCGCTGCGAGCACGCGGATCGCGTTCTCGAACGCCGACCTGGTGAGCACCGTGGATGGTCGTAGGTCGGTCGCCACCATCTCGACGATGCGCCGTCCGGTGAGGTGGGCGAGCCGACGCCGGCGGGCGTCGGGGGCGGGAATGGCGGCGTTGTCCGGCAGGCTGAGTCCGAGTGCTTCCACCATCGCGGCCATCGTCGACGCCGTACCCATCGGGTTGCAATGACCGGCGCTCCGCGTCATCACGGACTCGGTTGCCAAGAACGCCTCGGCGCTGAGCGATCCGGCGCGCACCCGCTCGCTCATCCGCCAAACATCCGTCGCCGAACCGAGACGCTGACCGAGATGACGCCCGCTCAGCATCGGGCCACCAGTGAGCACGATCGCCGGGATGTCGACCGACGCTGCGCCCATCACCATCGCCGGGGTGGTCTTGTCGCAGCCGGCGAGCAGCACGACACCATCGACCGGGTTGCCCCGGATCGACTCCTCGACGTCCATGGCCATCAGGTTGCGGAGGAGCATGGCCGTGGGCTGGATCTGCGCCTCGCCGAGCGAGGTCACGGGAAACTCCAATGGCACGCCACCGGAGTCCCAAACGCCGCGCTTGACGAAGTCGGCGAGATCGCGCAGGTGTTGGTTGCACGGCGCCAGATCCGATGCGGAGTTGCAGATGCCGATCATCGGCTTGCCCTCGAACGCGTCGTCGGGCAGGCCGCGCTTCATCCAGCTTCGGTGGATGTAGTTGTCACGGCTGCGGCCGTCGTACCAACGGGACGTCCGCAATTTGACGGGGTCGACACTCAGGGTCATCTGCTCATTGTCGATGACTGACCGCAGTGCGATCGCATCGCGGTGTCACAGCACGCCCACCATTCGGGTCAGGGGCCGGTTGGACGCACCGCCGCCAGAAGGGCCATCACGTCGCCGGGTGCGGCGCGCTCGCGTGCCCGCACCAACAGCAGCAGCGAGCTGGCCCCGAATCCGGGATGCTCGACGACGTGAGCGACGCCGGCGGTCGCCCGATCGACGGCGGCGATCTCGGCGTCGCGCCGCCGCTCCGACATGGCGGCGAGCCGAGTCGCCGTCGACCACGCCTGGCGGCGCGCCACGATCAAGCTGAAGCGGATCATCGTCTCGTCGCCGCCACCACCGATGTGATCGGCAAGGTCGAGCCACGGTGAAACCTCGTTGAGCGCCTGCTGGCAGCCATCAACGAGCTCGGCGAGCACGTCGTTCATGGCATCGAAATCAACCCGCACCGCCTCCAGCGCGCCGCCGTCACCGAGTGCCGACGCAGTGACGCCGAGGTCCAAGTTGATGTGCGCGTTCATGCCCAACAACAGGTGCTGCAAGATCACGGGTCGCCATCGTCGCGTCGCCTCGAACGCTGCCCGCCAAGACAGCGGGCAGCCCGTGCCAGCGCGCCAGCCGTCATAGGCACGCACATACCGGTCGGCGAAGCTACCCACGAAGCGCTCCATGCGCGCCGCGTCGACAAAGCGGCCGGTCTCGGCTCGGCCCCGAATCGTTTCCGTGACGGCGAGGTACATCGCGGCGAAATATCCCGCCCGATCTCCAGTGGTCGCGCAGCGCTCGACGATCCCCGTCATTCGTTCGAGCACCCGGTCGTAGCCAACCTCCGCAGGCACGAGTGACGACGGTACCTGTCGCGTGGCGCGAGCAACTCACCCGTCGCGCTAGCGAAGTGCGCCCCGACTTCTCCAACTCGGCGACAACAGTTGCGCCACATCTGGCGCGAAACCAGTATCGAACTTCGGACGTGCCGTACAGCAGAGGTTCGAGTCGGCTTGGAGGGTGACGGCACTCGGTACTTTCATCCGGGCGTCGAGAGTCTCGCATTCGTGACTGGGGACTCCCAGATCGCCGTTTGGACCGTCAACCGCCAGATCGTGTCCGACATTCGCGGGCGAGGCCCGGGCCGCCGTCGCTAGGCGAGGCTGCCGTAGGTCGGCGCCCCGGCGGTCTCGTAGGCGAGGTGGACCGTGCCGCTCGGGTAGGTGACCGATTCGGTCAGGCGCAGCGCCGTGGGCACGGTCCCGTCGGCGAACACCTGCTTGCCTCTGCCGAGCAGCAATGGGTACAGCCACAGGTTCAGCCGGTCGACGAGCCCGAAGCGCAGCAACGACTGCACGAGGTCGAGGCTGCCGATGACGTGGACTTCGTCGTGGCGGTCCTTGAGCGCGGTGATGCCCTCGGCGAGGTCGCCGGCGACGAGTGTCGAGCCCTGCCAGTCGAGAGTGCCAGCGAGCGTGCGGCTGGCAACGTACTTGGGGACGGCGTTGAGCAGGCTCGTGAATGGGATCTCCTCTGGAGCGCTCGGCCAGTAGGAGGCAAAGATCTCATAGGTCTTCCGGCCGAGGAGCAGCGCGTCCATGCTCCTCGCTTGCTCGAACATGACGTCACCGGACTCCTGGTCGAGCAGTGGGGCCTGCCATCCGCCGTGCGTAAAGCCGCTGTCGCGGTCCTCGTCAGGTCCGCCAGGCGCCTGGGCCACCCCATCGAGCGTCACGAACTCGGTCACGATGAGCTTGCCCATGGTGTGCTCCTTGCCTGATTGCCGATGCGTCCCTATGTAGACCCCACCGTCGTGTTGAACTCATCGCGAGCCGCGATCAACGGCCCGGGGAGGACACGATGCCAGGCTCGGCCGGTTGGACTCGTCGGCGCTCCATGTCCCCTCCACCGACGACGGGTCGTCGCTCAATGTCCTGACGTACCACCAGCGCGGTCGAGCCTTCGTCGGCGCTGAGGCGCCGTGGTGCGTCATCGAGCGATCACGTGAGCAGTCGCGATCAGGCGCGCCGGCGCTGCGATCGGCACTTGTTCACGACCGCTCTCTGCGAGGATTGACGGATGGCGTGGCGCCGCTTCGAGGGTGATGACCGCCGGGCGTTGATCGCCGGAGCGTCGACCTTGGCGGTGCTGGCGGTCGCCTATCCCGTCTTCGCCGACGCTGCGGCTCGTCCCTTGGCGATGTTCGTCCTGCCGGGTCTGCTGTCCGCTGTGCTCGGTGGTTGGCGGCCGAGTGTGCTGGTCGGCGTGTTGTCGCTGACGGTGGCGGTCGTCCTCGGCGTCATCGGTCCGTTGGACACCGGAGCGTTGATCTCCAGGTGGCTGGTGATCGGTGCTGGCATTCTCATCGGGGCGTTTGGCGCGACGGTTCGCGAGCACCAGTCCCATCGTCTCGCCGACCTCGACGAGGCGGTGACGATGATGGAGGCGTTCGAACGCGGACTGGCACCTGCGCCGATCGTTCCCGACGGCTTCGTCGCGGTCACCCGCTACCGGCCGGCCGAGTCACGCATGCAGTTGGGCGGCGATTTTCTCGATGCCGTGGCGTTGTCCGATGGTCGCTTCGCGGTTCTGATCGGGGACGTCTGCGGTCATGGGCCGCGCGAGGCGGCGATCGGCGCGGCGTTGCGCGCCGGGTGGAAGGCCATCGCCCTCAGTGACAAACGCGACCCGGCCGACTGGGTGGATGCCCTCAATGTGGCGTTCTTCAGCGACGGTCGCATCGACACGTACGTCACGCTGTGCACTGGCTATCTGGATTCGCGGGCCGGGATCACGCGACTTGTCACCGCCGGTCATCCGCCTCCCGTGGTGCTCCGTCAACCCCCCGGGCGCCTGGATGTGCCACCGGCTCCGGCGCTGGGCCTCGGCTTCGACCATGTATGGGCGGCCACCGAACTGCCGTGGACTGGCGACCCGATTCTGTTCTACACCGATGGACTCATCGAGAATCCGATGAGCGAAGGCCCGCCACGACGCTGGGGCGAAGACGGGTTGCTCACCTGGCTCGGTGAGCAGTCAGCCACTTCCAACGTCGACGCCCTAGCTCGCGGGCTCCTCGACGAGGCCATCAACGGCCGAGACCTGCGTGACGACGTCGCATTGCTCCTCGTTGGCGTGTCCCGCTGACCACCGGCGGCACGTCGCGCCGGGTGTCACGGGTTGCACGGTGGAGGCCGGGCGGGTCAGCCCTTTGCCGTAGGTCGTAGCCGTTGGCTGGCAGCAACAACGGCTCGTCGCGAACCCGATCGCAGTGACGGTGCGGCGCCGATTACGAAACCGCCCGGCCTGCCCGGATCGCAGGCGGTCGCGGCGGCGAGAGGGCACCTTCACGCTCAGCGTCGGAGGCCCAATGGCAAGACCCCTGGCGAGCAGTGTTCAGACTCGCGCCCAGGTGCCCGCATACGAGAAGGTAACGATGCAGATGCTGCCGTCGCCGCCGCGACCGGTGGGCGGCAGCATAAGCCGTTCGCAGCACAGACCCTCAGACCGACTCGGACCGAGCAGGCCAGCCGAGCCCGGTCGCCCTTGAGTCGGACAATTGTTGCGCTGGCCAGGGGAAGGATCGGCGAGCACATCGGCAGAAACGGGCCCTGACTCAGACGTCACACGCGTCGAGCCGTGGGCCCAACCGCTTCACACTGGCGACGGGGTCAACGGTTTAGCCGGGGAGGGCACGAAGTACCGACCGTCCCTCCCCGGCTATCGCCGCGCGACGGAGGCGGTTTCCGGGGGCAGCGATCTACCGCCACATACCCCCGGTCCCCGGTGGTCCCAGTCCGCCGTCTGGGTTTCCTGCGAGGTTCCGCCACATCGCAGGCCAGCTGATACTAGATGACCCGGCAGCTGCGTGTCGACGGCGTCGCTCCTCCTAGGCCGACCGCTTCTGCGGGCCAGTACGTACGACACCGGATCGGTGTCAGGACCCGGTCGGCCCGATCACCTTCGGTCGTAGGGTCGCCGCTCAGGCAGTAGGGGTGGCGACACAGGTGATGCCCCTCGGCGTCGGGTCAACGGGTAGCCGGGGAGGCACGAATCGGTGTCGTCCCTCCCCGGCTATCGCCGCACGACGGAGGCGGGTTCCGGGGGCAGCGATCACCCGCCCATACCCCCCGGTCCCCGGTCCCAGTCCGCCGTCTGGGTTGCTGCGCCGGTCCGCCCCGTCGCAGGTGGCCTGATACTACATGACCGAGGGTCCAGGCGTCGCCGCATTTCGACTGGCGGTGGTGGCGGAAAGAGAGCACCTTCACGGCGAGCGACAGGAACCGATGACAACCTCCGGCGGGCAGTGTTAACGCAGCCGCTCCTGGTGTGTGGGCCCGTGCCCTTCGCAATTGTCCGGCGTGCCCAGGCAACCCAGTACGGGCCGTCGGTGATCGACTCCAGTGTGTTGAGGATCTGCTGCTGGAATTCGGTCATCACATTGCGGCCATTCACGGAGTCGTTGTCGTGACCACGCTGTGACCACGACACGGTGAAAATGGCCCCTGACCGGGGTGGAGCGGCGCCCTCGGCAGGATTCGAACCTGCGCACACGGCTCCGGAGGCCGATGCTCTATCCCCTGAGCTACGAGGGCGGGACAGACAAGGCTACCGGCGCACGGCGCCGCGGTCTGCGCTCAGCTGGGCTCGACGAACTCGAGGTCCAACTCGATCTTCACGACGTCGCCGAGCAGCGGGTTGATTGCCCCGAAGTCGATCCCGAAGTCCTTGCGGCGCAGCTCCCCGGTGGCCTCGAAGCCGGCGTGCCTCGTGCCATCGAAGTAGTCGGCGATGCCGCCGAGCTCGACGTCGAACGTGATCGGACGGGTGACGTCGCCGATCGTCAGGGCGCCTTCGAGCGCCCACTCGCCGGCAACCTCGCGCACGCCGGTCGACCGGAACGCCATCGTCGGCCGGCGCTCGACGTCGAGCAACTCGGCACTGAGGACGTGGGCGTCGCGATCGGAGTTACCGGTGTCGATCGAGGCAATGCCGATTGTCGCCTCGATGGCGGTCTCGTCGACGGTGGCGCCGATCGTCAGCGTGGCGTCGACGTCGGCGAAGAAGCCGCGCACCTTGGCGACACCAAGGTGTCGAACGGCGAAGCCGACCCTGGCGTGGGCGGTGTCGAGCGCCCAGGTGCCGGGCTTCAGCGGAAGTTGGGTGAGGGTGATGTCGGTCATGCAGTCGATCATGGGGGACGATGGGAGTGCGCGGGGAGGCCACGTCGAGGCTGGTACTGCCAGGGCCATGTTGTGCGCTGCCGCGTCCGGCAGACTGGTGACCGTGATCGACGGTGAGCTCGGCCAGTTCATCCGCACGCGTCGCGAATCGGTGAGCCCCGCCGACGTCGGGCTGCCGACGACGCAACGCCGCCGCACGCCCGGCCTGCGCCGTGCCGAGCTGGCGACGCTCGCCGGGATCAGTGTCGACTACCTCGTCCGCCTCGAGCAGGGCCGTGATCGTCATCCATCGGCGCAGGTCCTCGCCGCACTGGCCGACGCCCTGCGAATGAACGACGACGATCTGACTCATCTGCGTCGGCTGGCGACAGTGGCCCAGGGCACCGAGCTGTGCCCGACGCTGCGTACGCCGGCGAGCACGATCCGTCCTTCCGTGCAGGCTCTGCTCGACGGCCTGGAGCCGGCGCCAGCGTTCGTCCTCAACAGCATCGCCGACGTGTTGGCGTGGACCGAGACGTACGAACGGCTGGCGCGCCCGCTCGGGATCCTCGATCGCCAGCCGCCGAACCTGGCCCGCTACACGCTGCTCGACGTCCGGGCTCGCACGGCCTACCCGGACTGGGGTCACGTCGCCGATGAACAGGTCGCCAACCTCCGGGCGAACAGCCGGCCGGATCCCGTCACCCAAGGCCTCATCGAGGAGCTGTCGGCGGCGGGCACCGAGTTCACCCGTCGGTGGGAGTGCCAGCTCGTCGCCACGAAGCGCTCGGGCGTGAAGCGCATCTTCCATCCCGAGGTCGGCGAACTTCGCGTGGCGTTCGAGACGCTGCAGCTTCCCGACGTCGACGACCAGCGCCTCGTCGTCTACCTGCCTAACGACGAGGCGACATCGGCCGCCCTCGATGTCCTCGCCGGACGCCAGCCAGGGGCCCTGCGGTCGGTGCGCGCCAGCTGACCGACCGTCAGCCGGCCAGCAAGTACACGCTCACCCAGTGACACAAGGCGGCGGCAACGACGCAGGTGTGCCAGATCTCGTGGAACCCGAACGTCGATGGCCAGGGGTTCGGCCGACCGCGGGCGAAGATCACCGCCCCGGCCGTGTAGAGCAAGCCGCCGGCGGCGAGTAACGCCAGTTGGACGCCATCGAGCGCCTCGACGAAGGCGACCGGATGAACGACCAGGAACCACCCGGTACCGAGGTAGACGATCCCCCCGAGAACCGCCGGACCGTCGAACCACACCATGCGCAGCACGATTCCGGTGACGGCGACGAGCCAGACGAGGACGAGCAGTACCGATTGCGTCGTCCCCGACATCCCGAGGACGATCACCCCGGTGTACGTACCGGCAATGGCCACGAGGATCGTCGCATGATCGAGGCGGCGCAGAACCCGGCGATCGCGCGAGAAGAGTCTGGGGAGGTGATAGATACCGCTGACCGTGAGCATCGCCACGACGCACACGCCATAGATGATCGCCGCCGCACGGGTGTCCGCCGTAGGAGCACGGACCGCCAGCAGGATCGTGAGGCAAATCGCCACCGGCACCGACGCCCGGTGCATCGCGCCACGCAGAGCCGGGCGCAACAGTTCGGTCTCGCCGTCGATCATCGCCGATGTCGTCATCGTTCACCACCTTCCGCCCTGTCCGCGATAGCGCCGTGACGCCCGGCTCCGGCAGCGAAGCTCGCTGCCCCAGCCAGGGTCTCGCCACTTTCTATCGTCTCTCTGCCACGGCGCGCCTCGTTGCGTGTCGCTGCGTCGACGTCGAGGTCCCACTGCTCGATCGCCGAACGCCGATCGTTGCGCATGCATCGTTGGGGCAAGGCGGCGAGGTCCCGAGCGAGTTGGCAGGCGACGGCCAAGGCCTGGCCAGGCTCCGTGACCCGGTTGACGAGGCCGATGCGCTGGGCTTCGGTGCCGTCGACTCCCCGACCGGTGAGCAGCAGGTCCATCGCCCGGCTGTGGCCAATGAGACGGGGCAGGTTGATCGTCCCGCGGTCGACCAGCGGTACGCCGAACCGGCGGCAGTACACGCCGAGGACGGCGTCGGACGCGGCGACACGCAGATCGCACCACAGCGCCAGTTCCAGCCCGCCGGCGACGGCCGGACCCTCGATTGCCGCGATCACCGGCTTGCCGAGTGCGAGCCGGGTCGGACCCATCGGGCCTGGACCGTCGTCGGACACCGCCCGACGATCGCCCTCGGCGAGCGCTTTGAGGTCGGCGCCGGCGCAGAAGTACCCTCCCGCGCCGGTCAGCACAGCGATCGACAGCGATTCGTCGGCGTCGAAGTCGACGAACGCCTCGAGCAGAGCTGCGGCGGCAACCGAGTCGACGGCGTTGCGGCGATCCGGACGATCGATGGTCACGACGCGAATCGGCCCCTCGTCGTCGACCTGCACGCCGGTGCTCGAGACAGCCCGCCGGTCTGTCATCGGATGATTCTCCCACAGTGTTCAGCCAGACTGCCGAGAATATGCAGCGATTGACGTGCCCGACGTGTGGCAACGAAGTGTTCTTCGACTCGATGCAGTGCGTTGTCTGCGAGACCGTGCTGGCCATCGACGTAGACGTCGACGGTTCCCTGACGCTCGGCAATGCCGCCGAGGTCGGATCGTGCCTGATGCGCGACTGGTGGCGGTGCAACTGGCGCCCGCAGACGAACGAGATCTGCGCCAGCTGTCTCATCGTCGATGCCGGCGAGCATGCCGACAACACCCTGCTGATTCCCTTCCTCGCCGCCCAGCGGCGGGCGCTGGCCCAGCTCAGCTTGCTCGGAATCGACTGGACCGTGCACAACGGTGCAGGCCCGATCGGTCCTCCCCTGGTGTTCACCTATCGCTCGACGGAGGCCGGCGACGCGGCGACGATTGGCCACCTCGACGGCTTGATCACGCTCGATCTCGACGAGGCCAATCCGGTCCAGCTCGAGCAGATCCGCACGACATTGGGCGAGCTGTACCGCACGCCGTTGGGGCACATCCGCCACGAGCTCGGCCACTACGTGTGGCAACGACTCGTCGCCAACGATCCGGCACGCCGCACCGAGTTCCGCGAAGTGTTCGGAGACGAGACCGTCGACTACAGCGAGGCGCTCGAAGCGCACTACGCCCGCGGGGACGACGGGAGCTGGCGCAAGGACCACGTGTCGTTCTACGCCGCCGCCCATCCATGGGAGGACTACGCCGAGTCGTGGGCCCAGGTGATGCACGTCCACGACGTCGTGTCCACGGGCCTCGCATGGGGCGTGGTCAACCTCCCACAAGCACAGTTCGAGCCTGCCCGATGGATGTCGACGGCGGTGCTGGCCACCCTCGCCGCCAACGAGCTGGCGAGGGCGATGGGCATGCACGACCTGTACCCGTTCGCCCTCTCGCCGGGTGCCCGGCGCAAGGTCGAGGTGGCGTGGCGTCTGACACGCCGGAACGGTTCAGCTTGACCCGTCGCCCCACGTCGGGCATTGTGGCGGGGCCGGATCCTCCGGCTGACAACCACTGTGAGATCCGGCGACCGCCGTCGCCGGCAGAAGGGGGAACACATGCGTTCACGCTCACGGGTCAGGTCGATGTTCGTACCGCTGGCGATTGTCGGAGTGTTGGGCGCCGCAAGCGTCGCCAGTGCCGGCACGGACACCACGACCCCCGAAGACACCGCCGCGGCGGGCACTGAGCCCGCTGGGACCGAACCAACGGGCAGCGCGCCGGAAGGCGGAGGCGCCGGGGCCGGAGCCGGCAGCGGGGCCGACAGCGGCATCGAAGGCGCCGATCTCGCTGGCACCGAGGTGTCGATGCTCGGCGTCGAGAGTCCGGGCCGACCGAGGGCCCGGACGTGCAGGTCGCGCACTCAACGAGTTCGCCGAGGCCAACGGGATGACGATCAACTACGTCGGCACCGGGACTTCGAGGATGACATCGGAACGCAGGTCGCGGCGGCGACGCCCCCCGACATCGCCGCGTTCCCACAGCCAGGATGCTCGGCCGGTTCGCGCGGAGCGGCGATGTCTGCCCGCTTCCCGACGACGTTGTCGCCGCCGTCGAGCGAGAACTGGCCCGCCGGCTGGATGAGCTTCGGCAACGTCGACGGCACGCAGTACGGCGTGCCGATGAAGTCCGACCTCAAGTCGCTCGTCTGGTACATGCCGGCGTGCTTCGCCGAGAAGGGCTACGAGGTTCCGACGACGCTCGACGACTTCTTCGCCCTCACCGAGCAGATGATCGCCAACGGGAACACCCCGCTGTGCGTCGGCATCGAGGACGGAGCGGCGACCGGCTGGCCGTTCACGGACTGGGTCGAGGAGCTGGTCCTGCGCAACCAGGGGATCGACTTCTACAACCAGTGGGTCGCCCACGAGATCCCGTTCAACTCGCCCGAGGTCGTCGACGACGATGCAAGCAGGTCGTCGACTTGTGGAACACCGAGGGCATGGTGTATGCCGCCGGCGGGTCGATCGACGGCACGGCGATCGGGCGAAACGGCGACACCACTGGTCGACGGCGACTGCATGATGCACCGCCAGGCGAGCTTCTATCGCCGCCTTCATCACCCGCAGGGCGCCGAGTTCGGCGAAGAGGAGGGCCAGGTCGACACGTTCTACTTCCCGGCCAACGAGGGCAGTCCGACGCTGGTCGGCGGCATCGTCCCGGCGGCGTTCCGCGACGCACCCGAGGTGTGGGCCGTGATGCAGTACCTCGCCTCGCCCGAGTTCGCCAACGCCCGCCAGGCGGCCCAGGCCGAGCTCATCGCCGACGGCGGCATGTCCGGCTTCCTCACGGCCAACCTCAACGCCGACCACGTCGCTGTGGAACGAGCTGGAGCAAGTGTTCATCGAGATGCTGCAGACCGGCCGACCCGGCTCGCCTTCGACGCATCGGACCAGATGCCCGGCCGAGGTCGCAGCCGGCACGTTCTGGTCCGAGGCGACGCACTCGTCAACGGTGACGTCGACGCCCAGGAGGCTGCCGACAACATCGAGGCGTCGTGGCCGCCGCCAGCTGATCCGCATGGCGGCTCCGATCACCGTCGTTGACGACTGACACGAGCGGGCCGCCGGCCACCGGGGTGGCCGGCGGCCCGCTCGCGTTTCGCTACTGTTCCGCAGTGGCGCACGCGGCGAAGGGCGTCAGACCGAAACGGCTACGCACGGCAGCGCAGGCGCACCGGCTCTGACGGCCGGACGCATTCGCTGAAGGGGGACCTCGATGACTGCGACCGACGCTGGGCTCGTGCCGCCGATTCGGAGCGCAGCCGCTCGACCTGTACAGCTCGGCACGAGTGCCTGCGTCGTGCTCGCGGTCTGCGGTGATCGGCTTCCTCGTCTACTACGTCGGCCTCGGACATCGCCGCGACGATGCTCAAGGTGGTCGTCTGCGGTCGGCATGTCGATGGGCTCTTCGTCGGCGCCAACAAGCTGTTCAACCTCACCTACGACGCGTGGACGCTGTTCTGCACGATCGCCGGATTCGTCGTCGGGTTCGTCACGTTTGTCGTCCTCGACGGCAATCGACGTGCTGCGCGAGCTCCCGGCCGCGACCATGGGCGTGGGCGGCTGATCGGAGGCGTGGCGGCGGCGGCGCGATGTTCGTGCTCGCCGCTCGGCCCGCGACGTGCGTGACCGGCCCACCCGACTCTGGCTCCGGCTCGCCGTCGGGGACTTGCCGCGATCGGTGTGCTGGTCGCCGTCGCCGTCGCCGAGACCGAGCAACCGGGCCTCGACTGGGCCAAGCTGCTCGTCTGCACCGCGATCGGCGTGGCGATCGGTGCCGGTTCGGCGCTGTGCGGCGCCGACCGGACGCTCGTCGCCGACGCATCGGGCTCTCCGCGCGTCGCTCGGCGGTGGGCGTTGGCTGGCTGGTCGGCGCCTGGGGTGGTGCCGATTCGTCGGCGGCGGCAACCTCGGCGAAGCGCTGATCGCCACGGTCGTCCCGCTCGCCGCCATCGGCGCTCGGCTGTCGGGCTGTCGCCGCTTCCGACGACGACACGGCGGCGGGAGATCGAGCAGCGGTCGCGGGCGTGGATCTTCGTCACGCCGGCGCTGCGTCTTCGTCGCCGGCGGGCCTGCTCGTTCCGCTCGTGCGGACGATCATCCTGTCGTTCAAGGATCGCAACAGCGAGCGAGTTCGTCGGCATCGACAACTACCGGACGACGTCATCACGAGCGACCCGACGTTCTTCGACGGCCGAGAACTGGGACTGGGCAACATCTTCGGCAGTCGGCTGTGGTGGGTCGGCGTCGCCGTCGTCGGTCGTCGGCGTCGTCATCGGCCTCGTCGGCGGGCGCGCTCGACGCCGCGCGTTCGCCGCCGAGCCGGGCACGGTCATCGTCCTGCTCGTCGCCTTCTTCCTCGCCGCCTGCGCCGTGCTGCGGCACGTTGCGCGGAACGATCGTCAACAACATGTGGTGGGTCATCGTGGTCACGATCGCTGGCCACGGCGTTCGGGCTTGCCGTCGCCGTGCTGGCCGACCGGGCCAGGGGCGAGAACGTCGCCAAGTCGATGATCTTCCTGCCCGATGGCGATCTCGTTCGTCGGCGCCGGGGTCATCTGGCGGTTCATGTACGTGACGAGGAACGTCACCAAACCCCAGACCGGTGTGCTCAACGCGATCTGGGTCGGACTCGGCGAGCTGAGCAACTCCGGGCTGGCAGAAGTGGCTCGTCGCGGCCGTGGTGCTGGCGATCATCGTCGGGCTGGCTACGTCTGGCGTGGACGGGCGTCGGTGACGGCAACAGTACAGCCGGGCCGGATTCTCGATCGGCATCGGCGCTGCTCCTGGCCGTCCTCATCGCTATCTGCTGCTCGTCCCGCGGCATCGGTGGCTTCGTGACCGACGACGGCGGTGGAGAGGTCGATCCCCAGACGATCGAGTTCCTCGACCGAGACCCGTACAACAACATGTGGCTGATGGTGGTCCTCATCTGGATCCAGACCGGATTCGCCATGGTGATCTTCTCGTCGGCGATCAAGGCCGTCCCGACCGAGTTCACCGAGGCGGCCCGGATCGACGGGGCGACCGAGTCGCAGGCTTCTGGCGGGTCACGCTGCCGCAGATCCTGCCGACCATCGGCGTCGTCGTCGACGACGCTCGATCGTCCCGTGATGAAGGTGTTCGACATCGTCAGGGTGACGACGGGCGGGCAGTTCGGCACCCAGGTCATCGCCAACCAGATGTCCAACGCCGATCGTCGATCCGCGAACTTCGGGCTCGGCGCCGCGCTGGCCACGCTGCTGTTCATCGCCGTCCTGCCCGTGATGTATCTACAACATCCGCCAGATGCAGAAGGCGAAGGCGGTGTAGCGATGACCACGCACGATCGTCGACCCGCAGCGCTCCGGCGGTGCGCTGTACCGCTTCCTGCGGTCGATCCCGACGTGGGTGCTGTGGCTGCTCGTCGGCGTCTGGGTCACGCCCGACGCTCGGCCTGCTGGTCAACTCGTTCCGCGATCGGCAGAGCAGACCACGAGCGGGTGGTGGACCGTCTTCCTCGGCAACTTGGACGGGCTTCACGCTCGAGAACTACCGGCACGGTGCTCGAGCCGCGGGCTGACCGGCGGCATGCGCACGGCGCTGACGAACTCGCTGGCGATCGCCCTGCCGGCGACGATCATCCCGATCGGCATCGCCGCGTTCGCCGCCTACGCGTTCGCCTGGATCGACTTCCGCGGCCGCCAGATCCTGTTCATCGCCACCGTGGCGCTGCTGGCGATCCCGCTGCAGATCGCCCTCATCCCGCTGCTGCAGCTGTACAACGGCGGCGCCCACCTGCACGATCCCGTGGCTCGACAAGACGATCACCGTGTTCCCCGACCTCGACATCTGACGGGACAACGACCGCCGTCTGGCTCAGTCACACGGCGTTCGGTCTGCCGTTCGCCATCTTCCTGCTGCACAACTACATCTCGTCGCTGCCCCGCGACCTGTTCGAGGCGGCGCGGATCGACGGAGCCGACCACTTCAAGATCTTCTGGCGTCTGGTCCTGCCGCTGTCCGTGCCGGTGCTCGCCGCGTTCGCGATCTTCCAGTTCCTGTGGACGTGGAACGACTACCTCGTCGCCGTCGTGATGATCGGCGTCAACAGTCAGAACTGGCCGACGACGATCTCGATCGCCAACCAGGCCGGCGAGTTCGGCCAGTCAGGAGCACATCCTCACCGCCGGTGCCTTCATCCAGGCCGCGGTGCCGCTCGCCGTGTTCTTCCTGCTCCAGCGCTTCTTCGTGCGCGGCATCCTCGCCGGCAGCGTCAAGGGCTGACGATCAGCCTTCTCAGCCGATGCGTTCGCGGGTTTGGGCGTCGAAGAAGTGGAGGTTGTCGGTGGTCACGGCGACTTCGATTTGGTCGTCGGAGGTTTGCACGTGGGAGCGTGGGCTGAACCGGGCGACGGCATTGGAGATGCCTTCGCCGAGCTCCTGCTCGGGAGCGTCGGGGTCACCGGAGTTGACCGTCCCGGCGTCCTCCAGAACGAAGTGCACCATCAACTCCGAGCCCAGCGCCTCGACGAGCTTGGCGGTGCCCCGCAGGCGGCGGTCGGGCGCAGCATCGCTGGCGATGGCGGAGTCCTCGAAGTCCTCCGGGCGGATCCCCAAGATCACCCGCTGACCGCTGTAGCTGCCGAGGTTCGGGAACCGCGCCAACACCTCCGGCCCGAACCCGACGGTCTGGTTCCCGACCGTCACCGTGCCACCACCATCGGTCACGGTCACCGTGCCCTCGTACAAGTTCATCGACGGCGACCCGATGAACGCCGCAACGAACACGTTGGTCGGATGGTCATACAGATTCTGCGGCGTGTCGACCTGCTGCAGATAGCCGTCCTTCAACACGGCGACCCGATCACCCATCGTCATCGCCTCGACCTGATCATGGGTCACGTACACCGTCGTCACGCCCAGGTTGCGCTGCAAACTGGCGATCTCGGCACGCATCTGCACACGCAGCTTGGCATCCAGGTTGGACAACGGCTCGTCCATCAAGAACGCCTTCGGCTGACGCACGATCGCCCGACCCATCGCCACCCGCTGCCGCTGACCACCCGACAACTGGCCCGGCTTCCGATCGAGCCACGGCTCCAACTCGAGCACCGCCGCCGCCTTACGCACCCGCTCATTGATCTGCGCCTTGGGCACCTTCGCCAACTTCAACGCGAACCCAATGTTGTCGAACACCGTCATGTGCGGATACAGCGCATAGTTCTGGAACACCATGGCGATGTCCCGATCCTTCGGCTGCACATCATTGACCACCCGATCACCGATCTTCATCGTCCCCGACGTGATCGTCTCCAACCCCGCGATCATCCGCAACGCCGTCGACTTCCCACAACCCGACGGACCGACAAGCACCAAGAACTCACTGTCCGAGATATCCAAACTCAGATCATGAATCGCTTGGAAGCCATTGTCATAGACCTTGTTCACGTCATCGAGCACCACAGTTGCCATGGCGGGGGATGTTAACGCGTGTGACATCCGGCGGACGCTGCCGCCGATCGACAGATAGCGTTGCCCGACCGTGAATCAGATGAAAACCCGGCTGCAGGCGCTCGGGCTGCTCGACCGCTCGATCCGGGCGACTTCGGACGACGAGTTGGCGGCCACGGTAGAGGCCCTCGACGAAGACCACCGTGAGGCCCTCGAACGCGTCGTGGGCGGCGAGCCGACGCCGACAGCGCTCCGCGAGGCGGCATCGAAGGGCCGGCTCAACGGTGCGATGGAAAGCATCGCCCTCGTGCTCACCGATGCGTCGTTGGCGGATTGCATCGAGAAGCTCGGCGAGCACGCCGACAACCCGACGAGCGAACAGCTCCGCGAGGTGCTACCCGGCATCGTCGAACGTCACGGCCTCGCGGTGACGCGCATCATGCTCGCCTCGACCGTCGCTGGTGAGGCCGCCGCCGCCACCGTCATCCGTGACCTACTCAAGCACGACGACGTCGTCAAGCTCCCCCGCGAGGAGCCGCGCCAGATCGCCCCGACGATCTCGGCCGAGAGCGATGAGGAGGACCCCGAGCGCGACGCCGTCAAGGCGAAGCGGGCCGAGGTCCGCAAACGCAAGCAAGAAGAGGCCGCCGTACGCCGCGAGCAGTCCGCCCGCGACCGCGGCCGCCTCTAGCCCGTCACGTTCGGTGGCGGACGGCGCGCTCGTGGTCGAGCAGCCACGCCTTGCACTCGATGCCGCCGCCGAAGCCGGTGAGGTGGCCGTTGGCGCCGACGACGCGGTGGCACGGGACGACGATCGGCAGCGGGTTGCGCCCGTTGGCCGCCCCGACAGCACGGGCCTTGCGGGCGTCGCCGAGGCGCCGCGCCTGCTCGCCGTAACTGACCGTCTCGCCGTACGGGATCGTCCGCAGGGCGAGCCACGCGGCGAGTTGGAACTCCGAGCCGTGGGGGGCCAGCGGCACGTCGAACGTCTGCCGGCTGCCGGCGAAGTACTCGTCGAGCTCGGTAGCGGCCTGCTTCAAGACCGCGTGATCGCCGGGCGCGACGTCCGCGGCCGCGGTCGTCTTCGACAACTTCTCGTCGGGCAGGTGGACCTCGACGAGGGCATCATCGTCGGCGACGAGCGTGATCGGGCCGATCGGACTGTCAATGGTCGTGCGATGGTTCACAACAGGGTCCTTTCCCAGAGATGATGGAGGGCGTACGAGCGCCACGGGCGCCAGCGTTCGGCGGCGTCGGCCGATGCACCGACGAGGTCCAGCGCCTTCCTGACTCCGAGGTCGCCGGGCAGGAAGACGTCCGGATCGCCGAGGCCACGCAGCAGCACGTAGTCGGCGGTCCACGGGCCAATGCCGGGGACGTCGAGCAAGGCGTCCCGCACATCGTCGCGGTCAGCCCCGGCATCGAGCACGATCTTGCCGACCGCGATCCGCTCGGCCAGCTCGATGAGCGTCGCCCGGCGGCGCATGGGCATCGGTAGCAGCGATGGATCGACGTCGGCCAGCGCAGCGGGCGACGGAAACACGTGGGTGACCGGGGAGCCGCCGATGGTCAGCGGCGACCCGACAGCGCGCACGAGACGTCCGGCGATGGTTCGCGCCCCGCGCACCGATACCTGCTGGCCGATGACGGCGCGCACCGCGGTCTCGAATGGATCGACGCTTCCCGGAACGCGCAGCCCGGGCATCAGGTCGACGAGCGGAGCCAGTGTCGAGTCGCGTGCGAGTGCTGCGTCGATCGCCTCGGGATCGGCGTCGAGGTCGAGCAGCCGGCGCAAACGCCGCACGGCGGGCGACAGGTCGCGCCAGTCGGCGAGGCGGAACTCCACACGCACGTGCGCTCGGCCACTCTTCACGACAAGCGTGCCGTCGATCGTGGCGACGCCGTGGCCGTTGGGAAGCGCCAACGAGCGGACGAATCGGTTGCCGTCGGACAACTCGACCCCGGGGATCGCGCGGTGGGCGAGGAACGTCATCACCTGCTGGAGGTTGAACGGCTGGCGGACAGCGAGGTCGACGATGACGGACCCCGCTGCCGCGGTGGCGGCGCGCCGCGTCTGACGTCTCGCGGCATCGTGTCGCAGTTGCGACGGCGATGCCGCGAACACAGCCTGCACGGTGTCGTTGAACTGGCGGATGCTGCGGAACCCGGCAGCGAAGGCGATCGCCGTGAACGGCATCGACGACGTCTCGATGAGTACCCGAGCGGTCGTCGCCCGCTGTGCTCTGGCGATGGCCAGCGGCCCGGCGCCGAGCTCATCGGTGATCACCCGATTGAGGTGACGCTCGCTGTAGTGCAGTCGTCTGGCGAGTCCGGAGACGCCGTCCCGATCGACCACTCCGTCGCTGATCAAGCGCATCGCCCGGGCGACGACGTCGCCACGGACGTCCCATTCCGGCGACCCCGGCGAGGCGTCGGGACGACATCGTTTGCAGGCCCGGTAGCCATGTTCGTGGGCCGCCGCAGCGGTCGGGAAGAACTCGATGTTGGCGCGCTTCGGCGTGACCGCCGGGCAGCTCGGACGGCAGTAGATGCCGGTGGTCCGCACGGCCCCGACGAAGTAGCCGTCGAAGCGCGGGTCGCGACTCGTGACGGCCCGGTAGCACTGCTCGTGGTCCAACACCATGTGACCATGATGGCGACTGCCGACCCCGATCACTAGCGGAAATCGGACAGCGACGAAATCAGAACGACAACGCTGGCGACCGCCCGAGCGCTAGTGCAGATCCGTACCGGCGGCAGCGAGCGGGGCGACGACCGGCATCGGCTGGCGGCGATCGCCGTCTGACGCCGGGATGACGATCGTGCGCAGCACCCACGCCCCGACGACACAGAGTCCGGCGGCGACGGCGAAGCCCGCCCGTTTGCCGAACGAGTCGGCGAGCGCCCCGAGCGCGAGACCCCCCACGGCGGTGCCCGCCTCGAAGAACATCGTGAACGAGGCGATCGCTCGCGGACGTTCTGCCTCCGGTGCCCGGTTCACCGTAAACGCCATCAACGAGGGGTACATGAAGGCCATGCCGACCCCGACGCACCCGGCGGCGACGAACAGCGCCCACTGCTCGGTGATCGCCGCGAACAGCGTGAGCCCGACACCGAGCATCGTGAATGCCGTGGTCACGGACACTCTCGGCCCGAGTCGCTCGGGGAGCCGCGCCCCACCGATGCGGAGCACGAGGCACACGGCGCTGTACACAGCGAACAGTCCGCCAGAACCGGACAAGCCGAGTGCTCGGGCATGGTCCGGGAGGAAGGCGCCGAACACGGCGAACGCGGCCATCCCAATGGCCAGGACGACTCCTGGGCCGACCGCGTCGGGATGCAGCCAGCGCGCCACCGGTCTGGTCTCGGTTGGAGGAGACGGGGTAGTCGCGAACGCCACTCGGCGCGGCACGGTGGTGGACACGAGTGCGGCAGCGACTGCGAACAACCCGGCGAGGGCGAACGCGCTGCGAAACCCCGAGGTGCTCAGCATCGCCTCGCCGACGATCGGGCCGAGGCCGATACCGCCGTACACAGCGACGGAGAAGTACGACGCCGCCTCAGCGCGTCGATCGGGCGGGCTGAGGTCGACGATCAGCGTCATCGCCGCGACGAACAGGGCAGCTTCCCCGGCCCCGGTCAGCCCGCGCAGCACGAGCAGGGCGGGCAGGGAGTCGACGAAGCCGTACGCCGAACCGGCGGCGGCGGCGAGAGCCGCCCCGCCGATCATCACGGCGCGACGGCCGTAGCGGATGACGAGTTGGCCGATCAGCGGGCGGACGGCGATCGCCACGCCGGCGAAGACGGCGATGCCCAGGCCAATGCCCAGCTCTCCACTGTGCAGCTCGTCCTCGATGTATCGGGGCACGAGCGGCACGAGCACGCCGACGTACATGAAAAACGTGAACGTCGCCGCCGTCACGGCGAGGAAGGGACGCGTGATGAGGCGGGCGATGCGCTTGAACCTACCGGCGCGTCACGTCGACGCCGACCGTCAGTTGCTGCGTCGCCGGCGGGCCGATGACGACACCGCGCACAGGCGCAACATCGCCGTAGTCGCGTCCCCATGCCACCGTGACGTGGTCGTCGGCAGGCAGGTGACCGTTCGTCGGGTCGAAGTCGACCCATCCGACCTCCGGCACCCACACCGCGCACCACGCATGCGACGCGTCGCCGCCACGCAGATCGCCGGTCGGCGCTGTTTCGATGTAGCCGCTGATGTACCGCGCCGGCAGGCCGAACATGCGCAATGCGCTGATCGCCAGGTGGGCGAAGTCCTGGCAGACGCCGCGCCGCGCCGCGAGCACGGTGGCCAGTGGAGTCGACACCTCGGTGAACGCATGGTCGTACTCGAACTGCTCGTGGATCGTTTCACACAGCGCCCGAGCGACCTCCACGACGGGTCGCCGTGGTGTGAAGGCCGATGCGACGACATCGCCAAGGGCCGATCGATCGCTCTCGTCGGCGAGCAGCGAAACACCGCCGGCGAACGGCCGAACGTCGAGGGCCTCCTGCCCACGCAATTCGCCGACCATCGCCACCACGGCCTCCCATGGTGGTCCCGATCCGTCGAGCCGGATCGGCCGCACCGTCACGTCCGACGTAGCCCGGACCGTGAGCCGATCGTGCTGGTGGTGGATACCGAGCTGAATCACGCGGTTGCCGAAGACGTCGTGGCGTTCGACACGTTCGTCGGGTTCCGGCTCAACGGTCACGGCGGCGCGATCGACGGTCTGCCACGGCGTCGGGCGGGGCATCAAGACAGCGACGGAGTACCCGTCGTTCATCGGCAGTGAGTACTCGTACGTGGTCACGTGCGACACACGGAGCTGGCGGGCAGTCATCTCACCGTGTCCGTCGTCGCGGCCTGCGTGGCCGGGGAACGCAATGGAGGTCGGGCAGTCATCGCACCGTTCAGCGGGCGGGGCCTGCGTGGCCGGGGAACGCAGTGGACGACGCGGCGCGACCGGCGTGCATCAGCATCGGTTTGACGGGAGTCGCGAACCACGTGGTGCCGACGTCGGCAGCGAACGCGGCGACAGCCTCGGAGACAGCGTCGAGGTGCCCGGTTGACGCGAGCTCGTCGATGTTGACGTTCGTGATCAGCGCAACGACGCGGCTGACCGCCGTCGTCCCCTCGTACCAGCCGACGTCGGCGCTGTGCTCGGCAGCGCGCTCGAGACACGTGACGCATCCACGCGGATTGTCACGATCGCGGATCAACAACTCCAGCGCCGGCCTCAGGGCGACGTCGCTGCGATGCTGACGGCGGTAGGCGACGAGACTCTCGTTGGCCGCCAGCAGCACCTCGACGGCAGCAACACCGGCAGCATCGAGAACGTCGGTCGAGGGGTCGGCATCGCCGATCAGCGAGTCGGCCAAGGCGAGGACGACGAGTGCCCGTTCGAGGCGGATGCCGATGTCGCCGAAGCGCCATGCGGGACCACGCACTGTCGATTCGTTCCACATCCCGGCGAAGGCCGCGAGCGACGCGAGAACCTCGTCGAGCACGTCGACGTTGTCGGGAACGCGGTCGCCGGCGAACGACTCGATTCGTTCGGCGACGTCGGTGAGCACGCGGGCGGTGCTGCCAGGCAGGAACTCGCCGACCGATGCGGCCGCGGCGACGAACGATCGCAATCGGGCCCCGAGCTGGTGGGTCGCCGCCAGCGTCGCGCTGTCGAGCTCGAGGACGGGCCCGCGACTGCGTTCGGCGCGGTCGTCGCCGGCCGGCACGATGCCGCCGACCGCTCTGAGCGCGGCAGCAATCCTCGCCGACCAGCGACCTCCGTCGAGCGCGACCAGCGTCGGATCGAGCCGGCGACGTCCGGCAACGACGCGCAACGTCCTGGCGATCGCCTCGGCGCGCTCCGCGGCCCGGCCCATCCAGAACAGCGCGTCGACCGCCCGCGTCGGGACCGATCCGGCCAAGTCGACCTGCGGGAGCGGAGTGACAACTGCCGGGAGCGACCGCGTCTGATCGAGGACCCACACGTCCTTGACAGTGCGCGCCGTCGGGCGCTGCGGGTCGTCGCCGGGCGCCAGCACACGTCCGTTGCCGCCGGGCACGACCGTGACGCCGTCCGGGCCGGCGACCGCGTGCAGGCGGACCACCACCGCCACGTCCTGCAGTTCGGCATCCCGGAACGCCGGAACCGTGCTCAGCTGCGCCCTCCGCGCCGCATCGCCGAGTTGGGGAAGTCGTAGCGATGATCCGATGAGCGACTCCGCGGCCGCCGGCCAGAACTGAGCCAGCTCGAACGTCCTCGACGACACCGCAGCCATGGGCGTTGGCGAGCACCACCCCCCGATCGGCGACGGCGGACAGTAGGCCGGGAACGCCGGAACCACCGGGCGCAGCCAGCTCGATCGGGTCCGTCTCGTCGTCGGCGATGCGCCGGTACACGACGTCGATCGGATCGAGGCCGCCCAGCGTCCGCAACCACAAGCGGCCCTGCCGGACGACCACGTCGGCCCGCTCGATCAGGGTGAACCCGAGCAGCCGGGCGAGCTGGGAGTCCTCCACGTAGCCGGTGTGTTCGACGCCACCGCTGAGCAACACGATGCGTGGGCTGGCGACGGCAGTGTTGGCGACGAGAGCGTGACGCAAGGCGGCTGGTACGCCGGCAAGCGACGCCACACCGTTGTCGACTCCGGGCACGTCCACCGGCAGCATCGCCGCTCGGTCGAGGAGGGCGTACCCCACTCCGGTCGGCGCGTCGGCCAGGTCGCGGACGATGCGCCACGTCCCGTCAGTGAGCTGCACGACGTCGGCGGCGTACGTCGTCAGCCATCGTCGCGGTGGCGACAGGCCGACCGACCCGATCCGATACCGCCTCGACGAGCTCAGCGCCTCGCCGGGGACCACACCGTCGGCGACGAGAGTGCGCGGCCCGTAGAGGTCCGCGAGGATCCGCTCCATCGCGGCGGCGCGCTCGACGATGCCTGTCGCCAGACGCTCGAACGCCGCCCCATCGAGAACGAATGGCACCGGGTCGACGCGCCACGGCCGGCGGTGCACGTTCATCTCGTGAACGAGGTGTCCGGCACTCGACGCGGCGAGCACACGATCGGCTTCCGCCTGCCGGCGGATCAGCGCCGGTCGATCCCTCGTCAGCCGGTCGAGGACGTCTTCGACCGTCATGCGACGTTGCGGCGGAGGTAGCGCTCGTGGATCCGCCGGTCGAGCTGGGCGAGCGCGTTCTGTAGCGTCTCCATCGCATCGTCCAGCGCTGCACCGTCGGTGTCGTCCGACGTCGACGCCCGCACGAGGGCATCGACGGCATCGACCTCGTCGAACAGCACGCTCGGGTCGGGCAGCTCGCCGAGAGCGCGACGGATCTCGCGGAGCAGGGCGCGCACGGCACGAGGAAAGCGATCATGCTCGAGCAGGAAGCGCACGACGGCCGGTCCCTCGATCGGGCGCGGGATGGCGCGCCGGTACATCTGCAGACCCGACAGTGACTTGAGCACGCCCATCCACAACAGGTCTTCGTAGGCCTGCTCGGTCTCGCCCGTCCCGATCAGCACGGCAGCGGCGCGCACGCCGAGGACCCGGGTCGTCATGTCGGCCCGTTCGAGCGCCCGACCGAGCCGCCACATGGCATACGCCTCGTCGTGGCTCATCGTCGTCGCCAGGATCCCGTCGATGCGCCGGCTGTCGCTGACCACATGGCGCGTGAAACGGTCGCGGGCGCGGCGATCGGCGCCACGATCGGACTCGACGTTCACGTAGTGGAACAGGTCGTTGACCGCCTGCCAGCCCTCGGTGGGAATCGTCTCGCGAGTCGTGCGCAGGTTCTCCCGGGCGGCCGACACGCACCGAACGACACTGCCTTGGTTGAGCTGGTCGGACAGCAGGTACTCGACGACCGCCGCCTCCGAGCTGTCGCCACCGAAGCGTTCGTCGTACTGTGCGTCGCTGCCCACGACGGTGATCAGCGGTTTCCAGTGGGCGGCCGACCGACCCGGGAGATCGGCAGCGGTCTCGCCGTGGGCCCGCACGACCCGCGCCGTGTCCTCGGCCCGCTCCAAGTACCGAGCCGCCCAGTAGATGTCGTTGGCGACCCTCGACAGCAACACGTCAGCCCGTCCCCTGCACCTGGGCTTGCCCGGTTTCGTCGACGTCGGCCTCGACGATCCACGTGTCCTTGCTCCCCCCACCTTGCGAGGAGTTGACGATCAGCGAATCCTTCACGAGGGCGACCCGGGTCAGCCCACCGGCGGTCACGTAGCTCGTCGCCCCCGTGAGGATGAATGGGCGAAGATCGACGTGGCGTGGTTCGACCCCCTCCTCGCAGAGCGTCGGTGCCGTAGAGAGCTGGACGATCGGTTGGGCGACCCAATTGCGTGGATCGGCGGCGATCGCCCCGGCCACAGTCTGCAGTTGAGCGTCGGTCGCCCGATTGCCGATGACGATGCCGTAGCCACCGCTCTCGTTGGCCGGCTTGACCACGAGCTCCCGGAGGTTGTCGAGGACGAAGGCCCGCTCGTCGGCGTACAGGCAGCGGTGGGTCGGCACGTTATCGATCAGCGGCTCGTCGCCGAGGTAGTAGCGCACGAGGTCGGGAACCCAGGCATAGACGACCTTGTCGTCGGCAACTCCAGCGCCCGGAGCGTTGGCGATCGCCACCCGTCCCGCCTTCCAGGCCCGCATCAGTCCCGGGACGCCGAGCGTCGAGTCCGGTCGAAACGTCTCGGGGTCGAGGAACAGGTCGTCGATCCGCCGGTAGATCACGTCGACCGGGGCCAGACCATCAATGGTGCGCATGAACACACGGTCGTCATCGGAGACGACGAGGTCGGACCCCTGGACGAGCGTCGCGCCCATCCGCTGAGCGAGAAACGAGTGCTCGAAGTACGCCGAGTTGAAGATTCCCGGCGTGAGGACGACGACGCTCGGATCGGCGACCTCGTCGGGGGCCAGCGACACGAGCAGCTTGGACAGCTCCTCGGTGTAGGAGTCGACAGGAGCGATGCGTTGCCGGGCGAACACCTCTGGAAACGCCCGTTTGGAAATCGCCCGGTTCTCCAGCACGTAGCTGACCCCCGACGGCACGCGCAGGTTGTCCTCGAGCACGTACATCGTGCCGTCGGCGTCGCGCACGACGTCGGAGCCGGAGATGTGCGCCCACACACCGAAGGGCGGTTGGACCCCCTTGCACTCGGGCCGGAAGTTGGCGGAGTCGTCGAGTAGGTCCCGAGGAAACACGCCATCGGCGATGACCCGTTGGTCGTTGTACAGGTCGTCGATGAACCGATTGAGGGCGACGAGGCGCTGCTCCAGGCCCTTGGCGACGCGGGCCCACTCGGCTGCTTCGATGATGCGCGGGATGACGTCGAACGGCCAGGCGCGATCGATACCCCGACCATCGGAGTACACGGTGAACGTGATGCCCATCGTCTGGATGTCGGCAGTCGCCGCAGCCTGCCGCGTGCGTAGCTCGTCGAGCTCCAGTCCGTCGAGCACGTCGAACAGCCCGCGGGCCGCCGGACGCGGGAAGCCGTCCTCGTCGCCCAGCTCGTCCCACGGCGCAGCGCGTGACGTCATCGACGGCGAGACTACGTGAGGACGTATCGCCGACGGGATGTCGCAACACTCCGTTCACCGACGAGTGTCATGCGGTGTCGAGGCCGAGGACCCGCACCGCGTTGTCCTTGAGGATCTTGGCGCGAACGTCGTCGCTCAGATCCAGCTCGGCGAAGTCAGCCAGCCAGCGTTGCGGATCGATCACCGGATAGTCGGAACCGAACATCACCTTGTGCGACAGGTACGAGCGGGCGGCGCGCACGAGCTGCGCCGGGAAGTACTTCGGCGACCATCCGGAGAGATCGATGAACACGTTGGACTTGTGCGTCGCCATCGAGATCGCCTCGTCCTGCCACGGCACGGACGGGTGGGCCAGGATCACGGTGAGGTCGGGAAAGTCGGCGGCCACGTCGTCGATCAGCATCGGCTGCGAGTAGCGCAGCTTGAGGCCGCGGCCGCCCGGCAACCCGGCGCCGATGCCCGTCTGTCCGGTGTGGAACACGACCGGCACACGCGCCTGCTCGATCGCCTCGTAGATCGGGTAGCAGCGCTCGTCGTTCGGGTGCGAATGCCTGCAGCGTGGGGTGGAACTTGAAACCGCGGACGCCGTGCTCGCCGACGAGGCGACGCACGCGTTCGACGGACTCGATGGGCTGGTGCGGGTCGACCGACCCGAACGGGATCAGCACGTCGGCGTGCTGCGCCGCGGCGTCGGCGATCTCGAAACTGGACAGCGCCGGATGACCGAGAGCGGTGGTGGCGTCGACGGTGAAGATCACCGCCGCCATCGAGAGGCTGCGGTAATGCTCGGCGAGCCGCTCGACCGTCGGACTGCGATCGGCGGTCGACTTGAAGTACTTGGCGGACGCGTCGAGCAGCTCTTGGTCGAGCGACAGGCAGCCGTGGCTGTCCTGTTCGACGTGGACGTGCATGTCGACGGCGACGAGTGAGCCGACGTCGATGCTCATGACCGGCGCCCGGCGGCGAACTCGACGAAGGGATCGAGCGACGACGGATCGACGAGCGCGTCGCGACTGGCCACCTCGTCGACGTTGGCCCCCTGGAGGATCCGTTTGACCGGCAGCTCGAGCTTCTTGCCGGTGAGGCCGACCGGGATCGCGTCGACCCGGACGATGTCATCGGGAACGTGACGCGGCGACAACTCGGAGCGCAGACGGTGACCGATGTCGGCGAACAGGGTGTCGTCCGTCGACGATTGATCGGCGAGGACCACGAAGAGAATCAGCTCGCCGGGCCCGCCATCGGGATCCTCGAGGTGCACGACGAGGCTGTTCTGCACTTCGTCGAACTCTTCGACAACTCGGTAGAACTCGCCGGTCCCGAGGCGCACGCCGCCGCGGTTGAGCGTGGCGTCGGACCGGCCGGTGACGACACAGCTGCCGTTCTCGGAGAAGCGCACCCAGTCGCCCTGTCGCCAGACGCCGGGATAGTGGTCGAAGTACGTCGCCCGGTAGCGCGTTCCGTCGGGGTCGTTCCAGAACCCGACGGGCATCGACGGCATCGGCTCGGTGATCACCAGTTCGCCGAGCTCGCCGACGACCGGCCGGCCGTCGACGTCGTAGGCCGCCGTCGCCACGCCGAGACACCGACCTGAGATGGCCCCGGCCCACACAGGCAGCAGCGGGTTCCCCTGCACGATCCCCGTGCACACGTCCGTACCGCCGCTGCCGTTCATCAACAGGAGGTCGTGACCGAGCTCGTCGTAGATCCACGCCGCCGTGTCGGGCGGGAGCGGAGCCCCGGCCGTGCACAGCTCACGCAGTCGCAGCCCGGATACGGCCCCCGGGCGGACCCCCGACTTGCGACAGGCCGCCAGATACGCCGGGCTGACGCCCAACACGGTTGCCTCGACCTCGGCCGCGAGACGCCACTGCTCGGTGGCATCGGGGTGCAGTGGATTGCCGTCGAGCATCACGATCGATGCGCCGGTGAGCAGGGTCGAGACGAGGGCGTTCCACATCATCCAGGCGGTTGTGGAGAACCACATCAGCCGGTCGCGGGGACCGAGATCCCAACTCAACGCGTTGTTCTTGAGATGTTCGAGGAGGATCGCCCCCTGGCCGTGGACGATCGCTTTGGGCAGGCCGGTGGTCCCCGACGAGAACAGCACGCACAACGGGTGGTCGAACGGCACCTGCTCGAACTCGAGCGGCCCGCCGCTCGCCGTCAGCTCGTCCCACCCGACGAGCGCCGGGCCGAGCGACGATCCGTCGATCGCATCCGTGCCGTATGCGACGTCGACGACATAGGTCACGGACGGGAGCGCGGCCACGATGTTGGCAACGTGACGGCGCCGGTCGACATAGGTGTCGCCGTACCGATAGCCGCCGACGGCCAGGAACACCGTGGGTTCGATCTGGGCGAAGCGGTCGACGACGCTGCGCTCGCCGAACTCGGGAGCGCAGGTCGCCCAGGTGGCGCCGAGGCTGGCGCAGGCGAGAAAGGCGGCGAGCGTTTCCGGGATGTTCGGCAGGTAGCCGACGACGCGGTCGCCAGATCCCACGCCGAGTCGCTGGAACCCGGCCCGCGTCCGGGCGACCAGGCTGGCGAGCTCACCGAACGTCAGCGTGCTCGGCGGGCGGGTCTGGGAACGGGCGACGACGGCCACCGCGTCGTCGGGGAACCGTCCTCCGACGATGTGCTCGGCATAGTTCAGCCGCGCACCACTGAACCAGGTGCCGCCGGGCATCCTGCGGGTCGACAGCACCTCGGTCGGGGGGACCGACGAGACGATCCCGAAGTACTCCCACAGCGACTGCCAGAAGTCTTCGAGCTCGGTCACCGACCACCTCTGCAGGTCGTCGTAGCCGTCGAAGACGAGCCCACGCGACGTGCCCAACCAGTCCATGTACCGACCGAGTCGGCTCGTCGAGCGCGCGTCGGCACGAGGGGTCCAGAGCAAAGCTTGTTGGCTGGCGGCGGTCGACGTCATCGGAGTTCGCGATTCAAGCAGACGGTTCGACCATTACTCAGACTGGCGTTCGGGCTTGGGTTCCCTGGGCAGCCCGAGGATTCGCTCACCGACGATGTTGCGCTGGATCTGGCTCGTACCACCCCAGATCGTTTCGGAACGGGAGAAGAAGAAGGCGGTCATCATCGGCGACACCGGATATCCCGGCCGACCGCCGGCGCGCAACGTGCCGGGCCACGAGTTCGTGGGCGGGCCGGTGTCGATGAGCATCGCCTCGGCGCCATAGAGATCGAGCGCCAACTCCATCGCCTGCTGGTGCATCTCCGACCAGAACATCTTGTTCGTGGCGCCGAGGGCGGCGATCGACTCACTCTTCGAACCGAGCTGGGCGGCGAGGGTACGCAAGCCGTTGATGCGCAGGATCTGGATCTTCGTGTAGTAGCCGGCGAGGCGCTGGCGGATCAGCGGATCGGCGTCCAGTCGGCGCTCGCGAGCAGCGTCGCGGAGCAGGGCGAACTCGTCGGCGAACCGGCGGTAGCCGGTCGTCGCCGATTGGCCGCGCTCGAACGCCAGCGTCGAGTTGGCAACCTTCCACCCTTCGTTGACGCCGCCGACGACGTTGTCGGCAGGGCATCGAGCGTCGCTGAAGAACACCTCGCAGAACTCGGCGGTGCCGTCAGGCTGGGTGATCCGGCGGACCTCCACACCGTCTTGGCGCATCGGCACGAGGAGGTACGAGATCCCCCGATGCTTCGGAGCCTGCGGATCGGTGCGCGTCAACAGGAAGCAGTAGTCGGCATCGTCGCCCTGGGTGGTCCACACCTTCTGGCCGTTGATCACCCACTCTTCACCGTCGAGGACCGCCGACGTCTTGAGGCTGGCGAGGTCGGAGCCGGAGTCCGGCTCGGAGAAGCCCTGGCACCAGCGCACCTCGCCGCGCAGGATCCTCGGCAGGAACTCCTTCTTCTGCGCCTCGCTCCCCCACTGCAAGATGGTCGGGCCGACCAATGTGTCGCCGAAGAAGTCGGCGCGGAGCGGCGCCCTCACCCGGGCGAACTCCTCGGCGAGGACGACACCCTGCAGTGTCGACAGACCCTTGCCGCCGTACTCGACCGGCCACGTGGCGCAGATCCACCCGCCGGCGTACAGCTTGGCCGGCCAGGCGTCGTTGAACTGCTTGCGCTCATCGGTTGTGAGGTCGAGCACCTCGCCGCGCTCGGCCGCCTCGACCCACCCGGCGGGAAGATTGGCGGCGAGCCACTCGCGGATCTCGGCGCGGACCGCCTCGGCCTCGGCGTCATAGGTCAGCTGCATCGGCGACATTGTGGCGGGAGGCGAGCACTAGGTTGCAAGCATGCTGGAGACGGTGCCGACCACCCGCTGGACGGCGCAGTGGAAAGAGCTCTTCGAGGAAGTCATCACCACTGGTCTGTGCACGGGTTGTGCCGGCTGCGTCGTGACCTGTCCGCACGACGTCATCGGCTACGAACACGCCGAAGGCAAGTACCTCCCGTTCCACCTCGAGGACGAGCTCGGCCCCAGCGACTGCATCCACGGGGTCAAGGGCTGCACGACGTGCACGCGAGCGTGTCCGCGGTACAGATCATGGGAGCCGAGCGCCGACCTCCACCTGTTCGGTCGGGTGCGCGAGCCGAACGAGATGGCCGGGATCTGGCAGCAGCTGCTGCTGACCCGGGCTGCCGACGACTCGCAACATCGGCTCGGCCAGGACGGCGGGTTCGTCTCGGCGATGCTGATCTGGCTGCTCGAGAACGACTACATCGACGCGGCGATGGTCTCGGGCGTCGAGGAAGACGACGCCTGGAAGGCCAAGCCGGTGCTCGTCCACGACCGCGCCGAGATCCTCGCCACGGCCGGCAGCCGCTACACCTACTGCGCCAACCCGCTGGCCCTCCGACAGGCGGTGGAGGAGGGGCTCAGCCGGCTGGCCCTCGTCGGCATGGGCTGCCAGACATCGGCACCGCCGACGATGTGGGATCGCAAGGCCGGCAAGGTCTCCCGGCCGTTCGTATTCAACATCGGTCTGCTGTGCTCGAAGACGTTCGACGACGCCATCTTCGCCGAGCTGTTCGAAGCGAAGTACGGACTGGCCAAGTCCGAGATGGTCAAGATGAACATCAAGGGCGTGTTCCAGATCTGGATGCGCGACGGCTCGTATCACGAGATCGACCTCAAGGAGTGCCACGCCTGGACCCGTCAGGGTTGCAAGCGGTGCCCGGACTTCGCTGCCGAACACGCCGACATCTCGCTCGGCGGGATCGGCAAGGACAACGACTGGACACTCACCATCGTGCGTTCCGATCTGGGTGTCGAGGTCATCGAGCGGATGATCGCCGACGGCGCGATCCTCGCCAAACCGGCGCAGGACGACGAGGTGGCGATGAAGTTGCTGCGCACCCTGTCGATCGTGTCTCGACGGCGCTGGCCGGTCGACGCCGATCCAGCACCGCTGATCGGGGTGCCGCCACCGAAGAAGAAGGCGGCGGCGGCGAGCTGACTCAGGCGGCAGTGGTCTCGCTCGGCGTCGTCGACGCGGACGGCTCCGGGGACTCCGACGACACTGACGTCTCGCTCGGTTCGGTTGATCCGCTCGGCTCCGTACTGCCGCCGACCTGGGAGGTCCCGGTCGGCTCCTCGGCCGCGACGACGCCCGTGCACTCCTCGAAGTCGGTGATGAACACGCGCATCGAGGGGCTGGCGTCCTGCAACGTCGAGCCGGCGCCGGCCGGGTCCCAGTTCTCGTTCTCGTCGGCGATCGCATCGAGCTGGTCGTCGGTGTAGCCGTCGAGCCGCTCCAGCATGCAGTCCTCCTGGTCGTCGGGGAGTTGCAGGGACTGGATCGTGTCAGACACCACACCGCGCTTGCTGGGCTGACTCGAACACGCGCCGAGGGCGCCGATGGCGACCACGGCGAGGCAGGCGGACACGAGACGGCGGCGGCGATTCACAGGGCAGGGAGGCTAACCACGCCACGCCGCTTCGCACCGCGGCGCCAGTAGCTTGCTCACGGAGTCCGATGGCGAGGAGCACGAAGCAGCGAGCAGCGACCGAGGAGCGCCCGACAAGGGTGTTGCTCGTCCGTCACGGACTCACGGAGTCAACCGGTTCCGTGCTCCCGGGCCGGGCTCCCGGCCTCAACCTCTCCGACACCGGGCGAACGCAGGCGCAGCGCACCGCCGAGTTGATCTCCGACGGCAACACGATCGACGCCGTGTACACGTCGCCGCTCGAGCGAGCGCGGCAGACGGCAGCGCCGATCGCAACGGCGACCGGGTGCCGCGCCAAGGTCGACCGAGGCCTGATCGAGTGCGACTTCGGCGAGTGGACCGGCCAACAGCTGTCCGCGCTGATGAAGAAGCCGGCGTGGACGACGGTGCAGCGCGCCCCGTCGTCGTTCCGCTTCCCGGACGGCGAGAGCTTCGTCGAGATGCAACTGCGCATGGTGTCGACGATCGAGCGCTTACGCAACGCCCACCCCGGGGGGACGATCGTGTGCGTCTCGCACGCCGACCCGATCAAGGCGGCGATTGCCCAGTCGATCGGAACCCACCTCGACCTGTTCCAGCGCATCGTCATCAGCCCGGCGTCGGTGAGCGTGCTCGCCTTCCTCGCCGGGAATCCGGTCGTCCTCTCGGTGAACTCGACCGGACGGCCGCTGAAGGAGCTGACACTGTCGTGAAGGAAGTCCGCGATCGCGAGCGACGAGGCGCCGGCTCCGGTGCCGCGAGCGGCCGGTACCGGCCTGCGTGGCCGGCGAACGCAACAACGGCCGGCGTGGCCAGGGAACGCCATGAGCAGCGTCTTCTACGAGTTCGACGAGGTCGACGAGTTCTCGTCCGGTGCCGTCGGCGAACCGGGCTCGCGGGTCTTCTACCTCAGCGCCCGCCACGGCCGTCAACGCGTCACCGTGCGCTGCGAGAAGCTGCAGGTCAAAGCGATCTCGACGTGGCTGCGCAACGTCCTCAACGACCTCCCGCCGTCGGAGAACCGACCAATGCTCGGCCAGCAGGAACTCGCCGTAGTTCCTGACCACGCGTTCGTGCTCGGTCCGATCGGCCTCGGCTACGACCGGGTCAACGACCGTCTGCTCGTGCAACTCGAGGAGTTGATCGACAGTGACCTCGAAGCCGACGACGACGAGGACGACGACGGCTCCGCCGCCGAGCCGGAACCGTTGGATCGCGGCCACATCCGCTTCTACGTCACCCGTGGTCAGGCCGACGCCTTCTGCGATCACGCCGACCAGGTCGTCGCCGCGGGCCGGCCGCCTTGCCAATGGTGCGGTAACCCGATCGATCCCCAAGGCCACGCGTGCCCGCGCCTGAACTGAGCAATTCGGCGGCGACCGAGCGACTCGAGCTCAACGTCGGCCCGGTCCCGGACGATGCCGTCGAACGCCTCGCCGGCGCCGCGGTCAACGTCCTCGGGCGCATGCGCAATGCCAGCAACGCGACGTTCCTGGTGAGCCTCGACGGTGCCGACGGGTTGGCGATCTACAAACCCGGTCGCGGCGAGCGCCCGCTCTGGGACTTCGAGCCGGGGCTCTATCGTCGTGAAGTCGCCGCCTTCCGGTTGAGCGAGGCGCTCGGGTTGGGCGTCGTCCCACCCACCGTGCTGCGCCCGGATGCGCCCCTCGGCGAAGGATCATTGCAGTGGTTCGTGAACGCCGACTTCCGGGAGCACTACTTCTCGCTGTACGCCGAGCGGCCCGACCTCCACGATCAGCTGCGGGCGATCGCCGTGTTCGACGCCCTGGCCAACAACACCGACCGCAAGAGCGGACACTGCCTGCTGGAGATCGACAGCCGCGACGGCCGTGACCGAGTGTGGGCGATCGACAACGGCTTGTGCTTCGCCGCCGACGACAAGCTGCGCACGGTGATCTGGGAGTTCGCCGACGAACCGCTGCCGGCGGAGCTGGGCCAGGCCGTTCAGCGGGCCGCCGACGTATCCGCAGAGCTCGCCGGGTTGCTCGCCGCCGACGAGATCGCCGCGCTCTCCGACCGGGCGCGGCGGCTGATGGGAACGGCGACGTTTCCCGCCGAGCGGCACGGCCATGGCTACCCCTGGCCGCTCGTGTGAACGGCGACGAAGTCCTCGATGCCCTGATCCAGCGCGCCGATCTCGACGGCCTGGTACGCCTCGTCGACGACCGCACCGCGACACGAGACTGGGATGGCCTGCGGCTGGTCCGTGACCGGTGCCGCGCCGCGGTGGCCACCGGCCGGCAGCTGTGGCCGGCCGCCACGCTCGCCGAATATCGGCTCGCCCTCGTCGCCCCGGCGGCATGGGCGGCGCCGATGATCTCGACGGACGCCGGACTGTTCACGATCGGTCCGCTGACCGAGGTCATCGCCCAGCACCACACCTGGGCCGAACTCGGCCCACTACTGCCGCCGACTCCCGGGGCGGCGGTGGTCGCTCACGAGCGGACGCTGCGCGGCGAGCCCATCGAACCGTCATCGGTCGCCGACCTGCCGAACGTGTTCGACCTGGCCTTCGAACTGGCGCCGTGGGAACCGGAGTACCCGCTCGCCTCGTACACCGACGACGGAGTCGACGCACCTGCTCCGGCGGCCGGATCGTCGTTCGACGCGAGGTCGAGGAGCGCTCGACCAGTCGAGCGCCTCGATGACGACGCCGTCGAGCTCGCGGTCCGCCAGCTCGTCGAGACCTGGACGTCGTCGTCCAACGGACGCGCCGAGGTGGCGTGCGTCGAGGGAACCGCCGACGATGCCGTGGCGGCGATCGGACCGGGAGAGTGGGTGAGCCAGCAGCTGACGCTCGCCGAGGCACTCGCCCTGCTCGCCTGGGCCGGTGCCAGCGGAGGCGCCCACGGACGTCGCCGCGGTGCCGCCCTCGGACGCTTCGGAGCCCTGTGGGTGCTCGCCGCCTTCCTCGACCTCGTCGACGAGTGGCCCGTGCCGCTCGACGCCCTCGGCCGCGAGGCCCGAACGTTGCGCTGGTCGTGGTGGGAGCCGGAGATGTCGACACCACACGGGTGGCGGTTACAGCTCGCTGTCGAGCACCCTGGCGACGGGCATGCCTGGGCGATCAGCGCCGTCGACGCCGTATGACCGGCGACGTGCCTCGCGCCTGGTGAGACATCCTGTGTGGCTCGTAGGGTGACTCGGTGAGCCGCGCTGCGCATCGATCGGCGTCGAACACCGAACGAGCGCGCATCGCGGCCGTCTACGCCGCCTTCTTCACCAACGGCCTGATCATCGCCAGTTGGGTTGCCCGCCTGCCTGCCGTCCGGACACGCCTCGGGGCCAGCGAACCGCAGCTCGGCGCCGTGCTGCTCGGCATCGCGGGCGGCGCCGTCGTGGCGATGCCCCTGACCAGCCGGCTGTGCGATCGCTTCGGACTTCGTCGCGTCTTGATGATGGCAATGCTCGGATGCACGGCGATGTTCGTGATCGCCGGCATGACGCCGCGCATCGTGCCACTGGGAGCCGTGCTGGTCGCTGTCGGGTTCGGCTACGGGACCTGGGACGTGTCGATGAACGCCGCGGCCCACGATGTGGAGGTGAGGACCGAACGGCCACTGATGCCCCGCTTCCATGGCGCCTTCAGCGTCGGCGGCCTTTGCGGTGCGGGCCTCGGCGCCGGCGCCGCGGCCCTCGGAGTACCCGTCGGCGCCCACCTCGCCATCGTCGGCATGGCAATCACCGTCACCGCGGCACTCGTTGCCCAGCAGTTGCCCGACCTCACCGAGACACCCAGTCGCCCGTCGGACGACGACTCAGCGCGTTTCACGGCCACGCAATCCGAGGCTCCCCGACGGGTGATCACCCTGCGACTCGTGCTGCTCGGCCTGCTCACGGCGTGCACCACCCTCGGGGAGGGGGCAGCCGCCGACTGGGGCGCGATCTTCTTCACCGACGAACGGGGCGCCACTGAATCGGTGGCGGCGATCGGCTACGCCGCGTTCGCCGGGGCGATGGCGATCGGACGGTTCGGTGGCACGTGGGTGCTCACCCGGATGTCGCGGGTCACGGCGCTACGGGCCTCCGGCGTGCTGGCCTCGGTGTCCGTGCTGACGCTGATCACCGTGGAGTCGATGGCCACGGGCCTCGTCGCCATGGTCGGATGGGGACTCGGAGTCGCCCTCGTGTTCCCGGCCGCGATGAGTGCCGGGGCGGAGAACGCCGAGCGCCCGGCGCAGGGCATCGCCACCGTGGCCACGATTGGCTACGGGGGGTTCCTCGTCGGACCGCCGATGATCGGATTCATCGCCGGCGCCGCCGGACTCGGAGCCGGCCTGTTGGTCGTCTCGCTGTTGCTGCTGCTCGTCGTCGTCCTGGCCCCGGCGGCGCGCCGCCCCGCGCCGTCGACCGCCACGGAACGCGAGATGCTGCATGTCGGGACGGTCTGACCTGCCGCGGCCGTCGCAGTTGGCTCGCCTACCCTTGCGACGATGCGCGCCCAGCCCTGTCGGCTGATTCGGACGTCTCTCCTGGCGTTGTGGGCCATCGGCGCTGTCTCCGTCGTGGCCGGTCACGCGACATCGCCCAGCGCCGCGGCAGCACCGACGACCACGGCGGTGCCGGCCACGACAGCCGCGGCGACGACGACCGCCGCGCCATCGACGACGATCGCGGCCTCGACGACGACCGGCGTGACGACGACGACGGAAGCCGGCCCGCCGCCCCGAAGTTCCCAACGTGTCGCCGCTGACGTCGACACCGAAAAGATCCGCCCGACCTCGCTCCCGCTACGCACGATGGCGATCGCCACGGGTGTGCTGATCGCTGGCTTGGCAGTCGCCGGGTTCGTGTACGGCAAGGTGCGCAGCCGGGCCCCCGCCGAAGTGCGCCCACGACCCCCCACCAGCGAATCGGTGGTCGCAGCCGAGACGACGGAACCGCAGCCGATCACGATGCCCCCACCGACGCCGCTACCGCCCCCGTCGGCGAACCCCCTGCCACCGCCCGAGCCGATCACCGAATGGGCGCCGCCGACGTCACCCGCCGACTCTGAACGGTGAGCGCCGGCGGCAACCGTCTGCCGTCGGCAGCTCGCTGTTCGGTCGCGGGTCGCTAGCGATTCTGTAGCGCTTCGATGAGCTTCGGGAGCACCTTGTGCACGTCGCCGACGATGCCGAGGTCGGCGACTCCGAAGATCGGCGCTTCCTTGTCCTTGTTGATGGCGATGATGTTCTTGGCGCCCTTCATGCCGACCATGTGCTGCGTTGCCCCGGAAATGCCCGCGGCGATGTACACATTCGGCTTGACGACCTTGCCGGTCTGGCCGACCTGATAGCTGTACGGAACCCACCCGGCGTCGACGATCGCCCGCGACGCCCCGGGAGCGCCCTTGAGCAGCTTGGCGAGCTGCTCGATCAGGTCATACTTGGCCGCTTCCCCGAGACCGCGGCCACCCGACACCACGATGTCCGCCTCATCGAGCTTGGGACCGTGATGCTCCTCGACGTGTGAGGCGACGACCTGCGCACCGCCGACGGCACCGAGCTCAGGCACCGGGGCGGCAAGGATCTCCGGCGTGGCACCGCCAGCAGCCTCGGCGGCAAAGCTCTTCGGGCGCACGGCGATGAGATGCGGCCCGTCGCCGGTGAACGTCGTCGTCACCAGCTTGGTCCCGCCGAACACCGGCGTCGTCGCCTGGACGGCATCGCCCTCGATGACGACGTCGACGTTGTTCGTCAGCACCGGGCGATCGAGGTGCACGCTCAGGCGACTGACGACGTCGCGGCCGACGTAGTCCTGGGGGACGAGGATCAGATCGGGTGAATCCCCGCCGTCGATCACCGTCTTGATGGCCGCCGCGACGGCGACGCCGGGAAGGGCCCCGCCCAGATCACCGGTGGCATAGACCTTGGTCGCGCCGAAGTCTCCGAGCGCCGTGACGATCTCGGCGGCGTCGCCGGCGACGAACGCGGTGACTTCGCCCCCGGTACCGAGCTGCCGGGCCTTGGTGAGCAGCTCGAGCGTCGTCGATGTCGGCGCTCCGTCGGCGCTCTCGGCGAGGACCCAGATGTTGGAAACACTCATCTTCTGCGCCTTTCTCAGATCACTTTGAGGCCGGCGAGGAACTCGACGACTCGGGTATGCGCTTCGCCGTCGTCCTCGACGATCTCGCCGGCCTGTCGCTCCGGAGCGGCGGACACGTCGACGATCTGCTGGCCGGCCCCGGCCCAGCCGACCGGCGCGACACCGAGATCGGCAGCGGTCACCGTTTCGACGGGCTTCGACTTCGCCGCCATGATCCCCTTGAAACTCGGGTAGCGGGGCTCGACGACGCCCGCCGTCACGCTGACGACGGCGGGCAACGGGCACGTCACCTCGTCGTATCCGGCCTCCGTCTGGCGGTTGACCTTGAGCACACCGTCTTCGACGACAACCGACTTGGCAAAGGTCACCGATGGCAGACCGAGCACGGCGGCGAGCTGCTCGGGAACCGTGCCGGTGTACCCATCGCTGGACTCCGTGCCGGCGATGATGAGGTCGGATTCACCGAGCCGTTGCACAGCGGCAGCGAGCACCTTGGCCGTCGTCAGGGCGTCCGTTCCGGCGAGCTCGGGGTCGGACACGAGCACGGCCTTGGCGGCCCCCATCGCCAGCGCCGTACGCAACCCGCCGACCTCGCCGTTGGGCGCCATCGACACCAGCCCGACCTCACCACCACCGGCGGCATCGATGAGCTGCAGGGCCATCTCGACGCCGTACATGTCCGACTCGTCGAGGATCAACTTGCCGTCGCGCTTGAGCGTGTGGTCGTCCGGGTCGAGATCGCCCGGCGCGGCCGGATCGGGGATCTGCTTGGCGCAGACGGTGATGTTCATGGCCGGCCATTGTTACCGACGAGTATCCACGCCACAACCGGCGCCACCTAACCTGGCCAGCTTGCGGATCCTGCTCATCGTCAACTCCTTCGCGACGTCCGTCACGGCGCGCAACACCGTCGTCATCCAGCGGCGTCTCGCCCGCGACCACGACGTCGAGCTCGTCGAGACGAACCGCCGTGGGCATGCCACCCGCTTTGCCTTCGACGCCGCTCGCCGCAACATCGACGTGGTGGTGGGCTTCGGCGGCGATGGCACACTCAATGAAGTCGCGACCGGTATTGCCAACACGGACACTGCCCTCGGCGTGCTCCCGGGCGGATCGACCAACGTGTTCGCCCGCACGATCGGTCTGCCCAACGACCCAGTTGCCGCCGTCGAGCTGCTCGCCGGCGGGGTCGACGTCGGCGACTTGCGGCCGATCGGCCTCGGACAGGTGAACGGGCGCTTCTTCTGCTTCCACACCGGGATCGGCTACGACGCCGCCGTCGTCGCCGCCGTCGAGCGGCGGGCGTCGCTGAAGCGCTGGCTCGGTCATCCCCTGTTCATCACCGCCGCCGTGAGCACCTGGCTGCGTGGCTACGACCGCGCCGAGCCGCACTTCCGGGTTCACAGCGCAACCGGGGTGATCGACGACGGGTTCTTCACGATCGTCCTCAACACCAACCCCTACACCTACCTCGGCAACCGGCCCCTCGACCTTTCGCCCGCCGCGACGTTGGACCGCGGCCTCGTCGCCGTGACGTTCCGGACGATGAAGGCGACGGCGATCCTGCGCTCGCTCGCCGGCGCCCTGCGCGGTGGCGGGGTCAAGCCGACGGACTACCTCGACGAGCAGATCGACCTCGACGAGCTCGTCATCGAGAGCACGGAACCGTTCCCGTATCAACTCGACGGCGACTACCTCGGGGAAGCCGACCGGCTGATGTTCCAGCACGTCCCGAACGCCGTGCGACTGGTGTTCCCCGCGGCGAGCGCGAGCTCCTCGGCGAGCGCTAAGTCCTCAGCGTCGGCGGAACCACCGAGTTAGTCTCTGCCCGGCGGCTGCACCCTGCAGGGCCGGGGAGAACGATGAACCTTCCACGCGAGGTGCCGACGGCGTGGCCGAGTGGGTTCGTCACCTTCGTGCTGACGGACATCGAGGGCTCGACGCGCCTGTTGAAGCGCCTCGGCACGCGCTACGACGAGCTGATCGACCGGCACAACACGGTGCTCCGGCGGTCGTGGACGGACCACGGCGGAGCACCGGTCAGCGAGCGCGGCGACTCGTGCCTGGCCGCGTTTGCTGACGCGTCGTCGGCGCTCGAGGCCTGCGCCGACGCCCAGCGCCGCTTGGCCGCGGCAACCTGGCCTCCCGACGGCCAGCCCCGCGTGCGGATGGGGGTGCACGCCGGCCTCGCATCACCGCGCGACGGCGACTACGTCGCCCTCGCTGTCCACCAGGCAGCCCGGGTGTCCGCCGCGGCGCACGGCGGTCAGGTACTCACCTCCGAGGTCGTCGCCACGGAAGCGGGCAAGGCCACTGACATCGAGCTCGCCCCGATCGGTCGATACCGGTTGCGCGACTTCGACGAGCCGGTCCAGCTGCATTGCCTCCGCGGCGCCGGACTGGAGACGCAGTTTCCGGCGGTGCGCGCCGTGCCGGTCGATGGACACAACCTCACCGCGCCGCCAACCCGGCTGTTCGGTCGAGACGACGAGGTCGGCCACGTCGTCAGACGTCTACAGCCCGGCCGACTCGTCACGCTCACCGGGCCGGGCGGCGTCGGCAAGACCCGGGTCGCCCTGGCGACCGGTTTGGCGGCAGCAACGGACTGGGACGACGGGATCTGGTTCGTCGACCTCGCGCCGTTGCAAGACGCCCAGCTGGTCGGCGCGACGATCGCCGGTGCCCTCGGCGTCTCGCTCGGCGGGGTCGACGGCTGGGAAGCGAGCCTCGATCATCTCCGGACCAAGCGCGCCGTCATCCTCCTCGACAACTGCGAGCACCTCGCCGCGGACGTCGCCGGGATGGCCGGCGACCTGCTGAAAGCATGCCCGGCGGTCGGCATCCTGGCGACGAGCCGGGAACCGCTCGGAATCACCGCGGAACACGTCATTCGGGTTGACCCCCTGTCGGTTCCTCGCCGGGGCGCCTCGGTCGAGGCGGCGATGGCGGCTCCGTCGGTCCAGCTGTTCGTCGAGCGGGCCCAGGCGACAACCCCACGGTTCGCCGTCGACGACACCAACGTGCAACAGCTGACCGAACTGTGCCAGCGCCTCGACGGGCTGCCCCTGGCCCTCGAGCTCGCTGCCGCCCAGACGTCGATGCTCGGCATCGGCCACCTGCTCGGCGATCTCGACGATCGCTCCGCGGTCCTGCGCAGCCGACGCCGCGACATCCCCGACCGCCAGCGCACCATGGACGCGGTCGTCGACTGGAGCCTGCGCCTGCTCACGCCCTCCGAACAGGCGGTGTTGCGTCGGCTGAGCCTGCTACGCGGCGGATTCTCGCTCGATGCGGCGATCGTGTGTGGGCAGGACGTCGAGGGTTGCGATGCCGCCGACATCGTGTGGTCGCTCGTCGACAAGTCCCTCGTGGTCGTCGACTCGGCTGCCAACGACACGCGCTACCGCCTCCTCGAGACCATTCGTGCTCCTCTGCGGCGACTGCTCGATGAGGAGCTGGCCACCGTGCCCACGGCGCTTCGTCTCACCGACTGGTGGCTCGAGCGAGTCGGCCCGTGGCAGCGCACCGACCGGGTCCGCTCCGGGGAGATCGAAGTCGAGCTCGACAACCTGCGGGCGATGATCCCGTTGATCGTCGGCGTGGCGGAGGAACGGGCCCAGCAACTGGTCTGCAGCATCGGGCGTCACTACCACGGCATGCAGGCATCACGCGACGCAGTCGACGAGCTGTCGCGCTTTGTTACCGAACTGCCCATGACGACCCCGACGCGCGTGTCGATGCTCGCAACGTTGGCCTTGATGCACGTGCATCAAGGCGACGTCGAGGCCGCCGGCCGGGCGCTCGACGAAGCCCAACGACTCCTCACCGACGTCGGCGCACCGCTCTGGGACGAGGTCGGCGTCCAGCGAGCTGCCGGTGAGGTGGCGCTGCGGTCAGGTGATCCCGCCGCCGCGGCGGAGCTGGCCCGGCGGACGCTGCATGGCGACCTGACCATGCAGGCCAGGGCACGCATGCTCAATCTGCTGGCGATCGCCGCGTTCTTCTCCGGTGACGTCGAGCAGGCAGCCACGGCGTTCGAAGCAGAGCTCGAGGTCGCCCGCTGCCTCGGCGACGAGCAGCTGATGCTCGTCGCCGAGGGCAACGTGGCCGAGCTGGCCCTGCGCACCGGCGACTCCCGTTCGGCGGCGCTGCACCAGCGGGCCAGTCTCGATCTCGCCCTCGCCCTGGGTCGACCGATCGGGGTGGCCTTGTCATTCGTCGTCGCGGCCCGGTTGGCGGCTCCGGCGGATCCCGGTGTCGCCGGCCAGCTGCATGCCAAAGCCGAGGCGATCCTCGCCGAGAACGCCTACCGGCTCTACGACGACGACCTCGCCGCCAGCCAACAGATGCTCGGCGACGTCCGCGGCCGCCTCGGCGAGATCTACTTCGCCAGAGCCGGCGAGGAGGGGCGGGCGATGTCACTGCTCGATGCCGTCAACCTCGCCCAACGAGCGTTGGAGAGCGTGGGCGGATGAACAGGTCGATAACTCAAAGGAGGATGACATGTCGAACGACGATGACCTGGGTGAGGAACTGAACGTTGGGGAGTGGTCGAAGCGCGTCGCGTACTCCGAGCGCGGCGGGTTCGCCTACCGACCTGGGCAGGTCTTCGTTCAGGGGGCTCGCGGCGACGAGGCGGCATCGCTGCTCGGAACCAGACCCTCCCAAGCGTCAGCCCTGGTGCGCGAGCCGAGCGGCACGTACGAGCGGATCGCGGGGGTCGACGACACCATCGACGGGATCGAATTCCTACGCGCCGAGGGGCTCCCTGCCCACCCCAATCACGTCATGTTCTCGCATTGCCAGTGCTGCTGTGGCCCTCATCCGGCGAACCTGTTCTCGGCCAACCCGTTCTCCTCCAACCCGTTCTCGTCCAACCCGTTCTCCAACCCGTTCTCCTCCAACCCGTTCTCGTCCAACCCGTTCTCGTCCAACCCGTTCTCGTCCAACCCGTCGGCCGACAGTTGGGCGAACTACGTCCAGCCGAACCCGCACCCGCTGCGGGCGACGGCCGGGTTCGAACCGGCGACGCGGGAGTTCCAGCGATCAGGCCGGCGACCGCACTCCGCCCGCCAGGCGGTCGGTCCGTACCTGCCCCCGCCTCCGACCATCGATGGCGGCCAGCTGCGGCCACCGGTCGTGGTCATCGACACCGGCATCGCCACCGGAACGTTGCGCCCGGCGGCTCTTGAGGGCCCCGACATCATCCTCAACACGGCGGTCGCCGGCGTCTGCCGCCGGCCGGCCAGCGAGACACCCGATCGCGACGGCGACTACTTGATCGATCCGATTGCCGGTCATGGCACGTTCATCGCCGGGATCATCAGGATGATCGCTCCGGGATGCGAGCTCCATGTACAAGGTCCGGTGTCGGGCTACGGGGACATCGACGAGCACGACGTCGGGCTCGTCCTCGACGCGCTCGCCCCACAGCCCCCCGGACTACTCAACCTCTCGTTTGGCGGCTACTCGGTGAGCGACATGCCGCGGCTCGCCGAGTCCGTGCGTGGGCTGCAACGCAGCGGCTGGGTCGTCGTGGCCTCCGCCGGGAACGACGCGACCTGCCAGCCGGCCTACCCGGCGGCCCTCCCTGACGTTGTCGCAGTCGGCGCCCTCGGGCAGTTCGGGCCGGCGCCGTTCACCAACTACGGGCCGTGGGTTCGGGCGTGTGCCCCGGGGGTCGACGTGGTGAGCACCTTCTTCAAGCAGTGGCAATCGACGATCGACGCCGCCGAACGGTACGAGGAGTGGGTGCGCTGGAGCGGCACCTCGTTTGCCGCGCCCGCTGTCACCGGGGCGCTCGCCCGGGCAATGCGCGAAGGTCTTGACGCCCAACAGGCGGTGGACCGACTGATCGACGATCCAGGCCTGTTCCGGATCCACGGGCTGGGTGCCGTCGTCAACCAGACGCCGTGGTGGCGCAAGCGCTCGGGCCAGTAGCCGCGGGATCACCCGGCTCGGTGTCCTCGTGTCTGGGGAAGATCCGTGTCAGGCCCTGACACGGATCTTCCCCAGAAGCGCGTTTGGCACGGATCTTCCCCAGATCGTGGGGCAGGGTCGCCGCGGACTCCGCAGCGCTGACGTCACACGCCGAGCGCATCGACCAGCACATCGGGCACATCGGTGCAGATGCCGTCGATCCCCCAGGACGTCAACTGACGGGCGCGTTCGGGGTCGTTGCACGTCCACGTGTTGACGTGCAGACCAGCGGCGTGGCAGCGCTCGATGACGTCGCCGTCGACCATCGGATCCCACGGGTGGAGGGCGCCGTGTCCGGCGCCGACCGCCCAGGCGATGTCCTCGTCACGCACCACGCCGACCGTCAGCCAGCCCGTTGCGATGCGCGGATCGGCCGCCCGGCACCGGTCGATCGTCTCGCGGCGGAACGACGAGATCAGCCAGGCCGCCGGCGACTCCGTGCGCTCACCGAGAAGGGCGACGACCTCGCCGGCTACCCGGTCCTGCGGGTCGAAGTCTGGTTCGCCGGGAAGGTTCTTGATCTCGATGTCGACGATCTTGCCGCGGCACGCATCGAGGGCTTCGGTGAGCGACGGAACGTGCGCTGGGAGGTCCGCCCGCCGGCATTCGACGATCGGTCGGCCGCCCTCCAGTACGGGGTCGTGGTGGACGATCAGTTCACCATCTGCCGTGCGCCTGACGTCGAGCTCGATGCCCTGCGCACCGGTGCCGGCGGCGGCGCGGAACGACGCCAGTGTGTTCTCGCGTGCCAGTCGCGGCGCGCCTCGATGGGCGATCACCTGGACCACGGCTCGAACGTTACGTTCTCGTGACACCCTTGTCAGATCAAGCTTCATGGCCTATGTTCCCCGGCGGCATCGCCTGCACGGCGGCATGGGGTGCCTGATCACCGGCGTCGTGGCCGACGCTCACAACCGATGAGGGCCAACCGAGGAGGCTCCGTGTCCGTACTTGCTTCAAGCCTTGCCCTGGGCGCTGCCGACCACAACTGGAGAGACCAAGCACTGTGCCGCGACACGGACCCGGAGCTGTTCTTTCCCATCGGGACGACCGGGTTCGCCCTGTTGCAACTGGAGAAGGCTCGGCAGGTCTGTGGAGAGTGTCTGGTTCGTGCGGAGTGTCTCGAGTTCGCCCTCGACACCAATCAGGACTCTGGAATCTGGGGCGGACTCTCCGAGGAGGAGCGCCGAGTCATCCGCCGCCAACGCGCCCGTCTCGCCCGACGCAAGGCCAGCCTGACGGCATCGAGCTGACCCACCGCCCGGGCGTTGTCCGTTCTGGGCGGCCTCCGGTCCATTTCGGCTTCTGGGCGGCGTCCGGTCCGGAATCCGCAGCCTCGGCCGCCCAGTTCGAACGCCGCTGACCCTACGTCAACGGCACGACGAGCTGCACGACGGTGCCTGGGCGGTCCCCGCCGTGCGACTCGAGGCCAACACCTTCGAGGTCGACCGGCTTCGCCGGGCGCATGGCGATCGTCCCGTTGAGCTCGGTGGTGACCAGCGTGCGAACGATCGACAGGCCCAGACCCGTCGCCGATTCGATGCGGAACGTCGGCTCCAGCCCGTGGCCGTCGTCGACGACGTCGATGCCCAACTCCTCACCATCGTTGTCGAGGGCGACGACGACGCGCCCACCGGCACTGCCCTCGGGGAACCCGTGATCGACGGCGTTCTGCAGCAGCTCGGTGAGGACGACCGACAATGGAGTGGCGACCCTGGCCGGAATCCGGCCGCCCTCACCGACGAGGGAGAACTCCACCGGCCGGTCGGGTGACTGCAGGCTTTCCTCGGCGAGGCGCAGCAGCGGGCGGACGATCTCGATGAACGTCACGTCGTCGCCGGGCTCGCGTGACAGCGACTCGTGGACGAGAGCGATCGTGCGGATGCGGCGCACCGACTCGCCGACGGCGGCGATTGCTTCGGGGCTCGACAACCGCCGGGCCTGCAGCCGCAACAGCGATGAGATCGTCTGCAGGTTGTTCTTGACGCGGTGGTGGATCTCGCGGATCGTGGCGTCCTTGCTCATCAGCAGGCGATCACGCTGACGCAAGTCGGTGACATCGCGCAACAGCAGGACTCCGCCGGCGATCTCGTCGTTGGACAGCATCGGCATGCATTTGCAGAGCAGGACGACTTCGGCGGCCTGCTCGAACTCCTCGACGACGGGCTGTCGAGTCTCGAACGCCCGGCGCACGACGTCGTCGTAGAAGCCGAGTTCGGCGAGGCGCATGCCCACGGCGTTGGCGTGGATGCCGACACGGTGCATCGCCGAATTGGCGTTCGGCGACAGATAGCGAACTCGGGCGTCGGCATCGACGATGAGCACGCCGTCACCAACACGCGGCGCAGCCGTGGAATCGACCACCCCCCGGGCGTACGGGAACGAGCCGTCGGCGATCATCGCCGCGAACCGATCGAACAGTGAGAGGTACTCGCGCTCGAGTTCGCCGGGGATGCGGCCCGATTGCTCGACCCACTCACGGGTCATCACGGCGATCGTGTTGTCGCCGTGGCGAACGGGGACCGCCAGCATCCGCGCCGGATCGTCCTGCTCCTCGACGGTGACGTCACCTTCGGTGATCTCCCGGGAGCTGAGCACCCGGTGGAGCACGGCTTGCTCGGTGGCGTTGGCGTAGGTGCCGACCCAGTCGGTGCGGTAGGCGGTCTGCGCCGTCGCGGGGCGGATCTGGCCGATGATCAGCCAGCGATCGTCCTTCGTCGGGGCGTAGAGCAACAGGTCCGAGAAACTGAGGTCGGCGAGCAGCGCCCACTCCGACGTCAGTCGGTTGAGGTGGCTCACCTGCTCACGGTCGAGCGACGTGTTTTCCCGGACGAGTCCCGCAACCGAAGCCATCGCCATCAGTCTGCCGGTTCGCGCATGCCGGCGACGATCGCCAGCAGACCGGCGAGGTCGTGGACATCGCTCGGCTGGGCCTCGATGTCGACCACCTGGGGGGCCACGGCGGCCAGTTCGGCCCGGCGCTCGGCCTCTCGCGTCGCCACGAGGGCGACGTCGTGGAAGCTCTCGGCGACCCGTGCGAGGACGTGATCGACGACCGCGGCGTCGACCGTTCGGGGCCCTCGCTTCGCGCGCGACAGCTTGCCGGCAACCTGGGCCGCCAGTTCGACGTCGCCGGTCGCGGCGGCGAGCCGGGTGGCACTCGCTGCCGCCGCCCGTGACGTCAACGCCGCGGGCATCACCCGGTTGGCGATCACCGCGCCGACGAAGTACTGCCGCTCGGCCAGCTCGCGCACCAGGTAACCAGCCTCATGGGCTGGGGACGCTTCCAGCGTGGTGACGACGACGAATGTCGTTCGCGGATCGCCGAGCAGTCCCTCGACCTCTCGGGCGCGTCGCACGAACCCGCCTTCCATTGCCTGGAAGAGGATGAAGAACTCGGCGATGTCTTGGAGGAAGCGCGAACCGAGCACGCGGTCGGCGACCTGGTTGAACGGCTTCGACGCCAGGTTGAACAGGCGTGAGCGGTACGGCACGGTGAGCCAGCGGAGCAGCCGGCTGCCGAAGAAGTCGACCATCCGCGACGGCGCATCGAGCACGTCGAGGGCGTTTCGCGACGGCGGCGTATCGACGATCACGAGGTCATAGGTGCCGGACGAATGGACCTCGTGGAGTTGCTCCATCGCCAGGTAGTCGTGGCTGTGCACGAAGCGGCTGGTGATGTTCTGATACAGCGGGTTGGTGAGCACCGAGTCACGGATCTTGTCGTCGGGCGCGTGACGGCTGATCAGCTCGTCCCATCCCGCCTTGGTGTCGAGCATCGCCGCCCACAGCTCACCGCGTGGCGAGATTCCGATCGAGCGCAGCGCGTCATCGGGCACCCGCGTCGCCACGTTGCCGATCTTGCCGACACCCAGCGCGTCCGCCAAGCGGCGCGCCGGGTCGACCGTCAGCACGAGTACCCGGCCACCCTGTTCGGCCGCCGCGGCCAGACCGAGGGCGGCCGCCACCGTCGTCTTGCCGACCCCACCGGAGCCGCAGACGAGAACCATCTCCTTGCTCGCCAGCAGCGCGTCGAGCCCGCTCGGCAGGGTCGTCGCCGGAGCGGCCCTCGAGGACGATCGTGAGGCAACCATCACGCCACGTCCAGCTCCTCGCCGAGCGCCTCGGCGACGAGGGCGACGACACGCCGGCCGGTTGCCCGGGTGAACAGCTCGGGCACGTACAAGATCGGCAGGCCGGGCGCAACGGCGGCGCGCAGGCGCTCGAGGTGTCTGGCGCCGACGACGCGTCGGGCTTCGGTGAGTTGGGCGGCGAGCACCACGTCGCGAACACCAGGCCCGGCGGCGTCGACAAGGAGTTGCATGGCGCTGTCGAGGCTCGCCACGACAGCGGATTCCTTGCGGTCGAACAGCGCCGGGAGCACGCGGTTGGCGACGATCGCCGCCGTGTGGATCTGGGTGTCGGCGGCGAACCGATCGAGGAGCTCGATCGTCTCGACCACCGGCATCTCCTCTGGTGCCGTGACGACGACGACACCGGTGCGGTCCGGGTCCTCGAGGATGTCGAGCATCCAGCGCGTCTGGTCGCGGACCATGCCCACTTGGATCAGTTCACCGATCACCCGGGGTGCCGCAACCTGGGCGACGATGTGACCGCTTGCCTCGGCGTCGACGACGACGAGGTCGTAGTGCCGCTCGCGAACCTCGTAGGCGAGCTTGCCGACACCGAGGATCTCCTTGACGCCAGGAGCCGCGTCGGCGACGAAGTCGAACGTCCGGGCGAGCGGGCCGAGACGGCCGACGAGCGGCACGCGCACGAACAGCTTGAGGTACTCGCGCAGGGCATGTTCGGTGTCCATCGCCATCGCCTCGAGATTGTTCTGAACGAGCCGCGGCGTGAACTCCAGCGAAGAGGTGTCGAGAGCCACGGCGAGCGCACCCTTGGCATCCATCTCGCACACCAGCGTGCGCTTGCCGGCGCCGGCGGCGAGGACGGCGAGGGCCGCAGCCACCGACGTCTTGCCGACGCCACCCTTCCCCGTGACGAAGATCAGCTGCTTGTCGAGCAGCTGGTTGGTCACCCCCCGAAGCCGATGCGCCGATCGGCGTCCGCGGTCCCGATCTCGACGTAGGCGATCTTCTCGGCGGGCACGGCGATCCGCCGGCCGCGCTTGTCGGTGAGCCAGAGAATGTCGGCAGCTCCGCCGAGGGCGGCTTCCACGGACTTCTCGACGGCCGCACGCTCGCCGTCGTCGACTTCCACGTTGATCTCGCGAGGGGCCTGGGTCACACCGATTCGAACGTCCACGCCCCGCAGCGTACGGGTGATGCCCCTGCTCCGCCGCTTCTGGGGAAGTTTCGTGTCAGCCCCTGATTCACAACTTCCCCAGAACGACGAATGGCACGGATCTTCCCCAGATGTGGGATCACACAGCTGTCGCGCAGAGGGTGTCGCCGTGGGCCTTGGAGGCCGCGGTGACGACGTCGAGCGAGGCGGCTGACGGGTAGAGCACCCCGAGCATGCCGCGCACCATGCCGCGGTCGACGGCACACAACACCGGATGTTCGATGGCGAGGTTGCCGAACGGGCAATGATCGCTGATGATCTGCAAGTGGTCGCCAGGGCGACGACCAGGCTCCACGACCGGGGCGCTCGTGCGCGCCGCGAACCCGTGGGCGGTGAGGGCGGCGGCCACCGCTTGCATCGCCGTGCGCAACGAGCGCTGCCCGGCGGCGCGCGGATCGGGGCCGGGCCCGGAAGACGCGTCGCCGGTCAATCCGGCGGCGAGCGTGCGCCCGTACGTCGCGCCGACGTCCTCGGCCATCGCCTCGGCCTCCGACTGCGGCAGCCGCGCCAAGGCCTGGCCGAGCAGGGCAAGCACGAGATCCTCGGTGTGCACGGGCACCTCGTTCGCCGTATCGGTCGGCACGGCGACGTAGCGCTTCGACGGGCGGCCGGCCTTGCGCCGCGACAACTCCGCCGGCCGGGCGGCGACCTCGACGTACCCGCCAGCCGCCAGCTTGTCGAGATGGTGGCGGGCGACGTTCGGGTGCACCCCGACCTCGGCGGCGACCGTCGCGGCGGTGACGCCGTCGGCGTTGCCCGTGTCGTCGGCGGTGTGATCGCGGACGAACAAGTAGATCCGCCGACGTGTCGGGTCGCCGAACGCGTCGGTGATCGCCGACACCGCGGCGGTAAACGTGGTGCCGGCGGGAACGCCCCCCGAAGCGGCTCGCGGCATGGCCGGTATTGTACCTATCTGGATAGTGCAAATCCGTCGGCCGCCACCTAGCCGACGACACGTCCGAAAAGGAGCCAGCCCACGATGCCTGTCACCACGGAGCAGCTCGTCGAGGCCCTGCGGCCCGTCGAGGACCCTGAGCTGCACCGCTCGATCGTCGAACTCGGGATGGTGCGCCGCGCCGAACTGAGGGCCGACGGCGTCGCGTCCGTGCTCGTCGCCCTCACCGTGGCCGGCTGTCCGTTGCGCAACGAGATCACGTCGCGCGTCGACGCGGCGCTGTTGGCCCTCGACGACGTGACCGCCGTCGACCTCGAGTTCACGGTGATGACCGACGAAGAGCGTGAGGAACTGCGCGTCAAGCTGCAAGGGAACGGTCACGGGCACACTCACGGCCAGCCCCAAGGTCATGCCGCCGGCCGACCAGTGCCGTTCAACCAGCCGGGATCGAAGACTCGACCGCTGCTGATCTCGTCCGGCAAGGGTGGCGTCGGCAAATCGTCGGTCGCCACCAATCTCGCCGTCGCCCTGGCCGCCCGGGGCCACACGGTCGGTGTCGTCGACGCCGATATCTACGGGTACTCGATCCCGCGGATGCTCGGCGCCGACAGCGAGCCGGTCGTCATCGACCAGATGCTCCTGCCGTCCGAGTCGTGGGGGGTGCGCTGCATGTCGATCGGCTACTTCGTGCCCGAAGGCCAGGCCGTGATCTGGCGCGGCCCGATGCTCCACAAGGCCCTCGAACAGTTCCTCAGCGACGTGTTCTGGGACGACCCCGAGTTCCTCGTCGTCGACATGCCACCGGGCACCGGCGACATCGCCATCTCGCTCAGCCAGTACCTCCCCCGCGGCGAGGTCTATGTCGTCACGACGCCGCAGCCGGCAGCCCAACAGGTAGCCCGGTTGTCGGCGGCGATGGCCGCCAAGGTCAACCTGACGGTCCGTGGCGTCATCGAGAACATGTCCTGGTTCACCGGCGACGACGGCAAGCGCTACGAGCTGTTCGGCAGCGGCGGGGGCGCCGAGCTCGCCGCCGAGCTGGATGTGCCGCTGCTCGCCCAATTGCCGCTGGTCCCCGAGTTGCGCCAGGGTGGCGACACCGGGCGCCCCATCGCGGCCGTCGATCCGCACAGCGAGGCCGGCGCGGCATTCCACCGACTCGCCGAGAGCATCGCCGTCGACCTGCGCCCGAAGAAGGTGTTCAGCGACGCGCTGCGCGTCACCTGATCGTCCGCCGCCGCGCCATCGCCAACTAGCGTCCGTGATGTGCCCAGACCGAACGTCCGGCTGACGCGATGAGGCTGTTCGTCGTTCGGCATGTCAAGGCCGGTGTCCGATCTCGTTGGCGCGGAGCCGACGACTCGCGGCCGGCATCGAAGAGCGGGCGGGCACAGGCCGAGGCCCTCGCCGACCGGCTCGAGGGGGAGAGCGTGTCGGCACTGATCTCGTCACCGGCCGTGCGTTGCGTGCAGACCGTCGAACCCCTCGCCGACCGTCTCGGCCTGAAGATCGAGGTCGACGAACGTCTCGCCGAGGATTCGCCGACCGAGCCGGCGCTCGCCGTCGCCCGTGATGCGCCAGACGGCGCCGTGCTGTGCAGCCACGGGGACGTCATCCCGGAGCTGATCGCGGCGCTCGCCCGCCGCGGCATGGAACTGACCACGGCACCGGATTGGCGCAAAGCGACGCTGTGGATCCTCACCGGAAGCGAACAGGACCGCCGCCAGTCAGGCGGTGAGCAGCTGTTCAGCCACGCCCGAGTCGAGCCGCCCCCGGCGGTCTAGACCCGAGTGTTTCCGTCCACCCGAGTGCTACGCGCCGGACCTATCGACCGCAGACACTCCGGTGGCCGCAAACACTCGGGTGGGGAGGGGTCAGTCGGGCTGGGACTCGATCATCGTTCGGACGTCGGCGGGGGGATCGAGGTCGAGGCAGGTCGCTCGCTCCGATCGGGCGGCGTCGGCATCGCCGTCGAACTCGGCGGCGACGACCGACAAGAAGCAGTGCGCGTCGGGATACGTGGGATCAGCGTCGATCGCCTCGGACAGCTTCTGCCGGGCAGTCTCGACAGCGTCGGCGACGATGGCATCGTCGGATGACTGTGCGGCCACCGACAGCAGCAGCCAGGCACTGTACGCCAGCGCCTCGGCGTGGTCTGGTTGCGCTTCGAGGACGTCGCCGTACAGCTCCATCGCCGCCACCGGGTCAGCGGCGCGGATCAGGCGCGCTTCGGCAAGCATCGCGGCGACGCCGTCACCTGGAAGGTCACCGGTGATCTCGTCCCCCGCCAAACGGTCCCCCGACGACTTGGCGACCAGCCACCCGGCACCAGCGGCGATGGCCACGATCGCGGCGACGACGCCGAGCCGGCGGGCCCAGCTCGCTTCGCGCCGCGGTGGAAGGCTGGCCCGGCCTGCGTCGATCTGGCGCAAGACCTCGGCAGCGCGCTTGGTGTAGCCGTCACGGAGCGTGACGTAGTCGTGCTCGTCGATGTCCCCGGCTGCGCGTTCGGCGTCGAGGTCGCGCAACGAACGCAGGAGGAACGATCGCTCCTCTTCGAGGGTGGCCAAGCGATCCGGGTCGATGACGACGGTGGTCGTGTCGGCCCCGCGGTCATCACCCATCGTGGTCTCCCGCGGCGAGAGCCGACGACACGATCGCCCGGTCCTCGTCGTCCGGCTCGTCGACGGTGCTTCCCCGCCGCCAGCGATGGAACGCCACCACGAGACCGGCACCGGCACCAATCACGGCCACTGCCGGTAACGCCCACACCAAGACGTTGAAGCCGTCGGCGGGCGGTACGAGGAGGATGTCATTGGGGAATGCCGCCTGGATCTCGGCGAGGATCTCGTCGTCGCTGAGCCGACCGTCGTTGACGAGGGACGTGATCTCGTTGCGCAGGTTGATCGACGCTCGATTCCGCGACTCGTACACGCTCTCGCCATCGCAGACCGGGCAGGCCACGCGCCTGGCCAGGGCGTCGGCGCGCTCACCCGGATCGCTGACGCCGTTGCTCCCGCTGACTCCGACGGCGAGGAGCACGACGGCGACCACGCCCAGCACCAACCAGCCCGGCCACTGCTTGACAGCACGGTTCAGCGACCAGTCGCCGGCCATCACGCCTCCCGTCCGCTGATCTCATCGATCACCGAGTCGAGCTGGGCGGTGGTGACCGGGTTGATCGTGCGCCAGCGGACGATCCCGTTGGGATCGACGATCCACGTCTCGGGCACGAGGGCGACGCCGAACGCCGTGGCGATCGAGCCCTCGTCGTCGTAGACGACTGGCCAGTCACCGCCTTCGTCGGCGAAGAACTCGGCCACCCCGTTGCGGTCGTCGCGGAACACGACGGTGACCAGTTCGGCACCGTCGATGCCGCGGCTGCGTTCCTGCTCGTCGAAGGCGACGAGCTCGGGGTGTTCCTCGACGCATGGCACGCACTCCGGGTCGAAGAAGTTGACCACGACCCAGCTGCCCTTGCGACGGGCGAGGTCGAAGTCAGTCCCGTCGGCCAGCATGCCGACAGCGTCGGGAGCGGGCCGGCCGAGTAGCGGGGTGTCGGCAGTCTCCGTCTGACCGGTGTCGGCACCGGCCAGCACGACGAACAACCCGGCACACACGAGGGCGACGACGATCGCCACGAACGGGGCGACGCGGCCACGTCGCGACTCAGACATCGACGGTCTCCTCGATCTGGGGAAGATCCGTGTCAGTCGGCGATCTGGGGGTGATTCGTTCCACGGCCTGCGACGATTCTTCCCCAGATGCCGGGACCGGCGCCGAGACGGGTGCCGTGGGTCGTCGCTGACGGCGGCCGGGGAAGGCGGCGAGCAGCGTGCCGACGGCCATCATCGCCCCGCCGAGCCACATCCACAGGATCAGCGGCTTGACGAAGGCGCGAATCGTCGCCTCCGTGGCGCCATCGGAAGCTCCCGGCTCGAGCGTCACGTAGAGGTCGTTGACCAGGCCGCTGTCGACGCTCGGCGTGCCAACGTCCATGCCGATCTGGAGGTAACGAGTGATCGCCGGGCTGACGACCGCTTCGCCGTCGACGACCACGTCAGCGGTCAACACTCGTGTGCGCTCGTCAGTGGTCTCGGCCACGCCCTGCAGCTCGAACGTGCGACCGCCCCACTCGACTGGCACGCCCGTCTCCAGGGCCAACGTTGCCGAGCGGGTGTAACTGTTCGACGCGGCGAGGGCGACGGCGACGACGATGACGCCGAGGTGCACGATCATCCCGCCATTGGCCCGCCCGACGAGACCTCGCCAACCCTGGCGACGGGTCGCCAGGACGATCTGGCGCAGCGCCGAGCCGGCGGCCCACCCACCGAGACCGAACGCGACCAGCGGCGCCCAACCGGTCGCCCCTACGGCGACGGCGACGGCCAGGGCGACGACACCGCACACGGCGGGCCAGAACAATCGCTCGGCGAGCAGTTCCCCGCTGGCCTTGCGCCACGGCAGCACGGGGGCGACGGCCATCAGGAACAGCAGGGCCAGCCCGAGGGGCATCGTCAGGCGATCGAAGTACGGCGCGCCGACGTTGATCTGACGGTCCTGGAGCACCTCGACGAGGAGCGGGAACAGCGTTCCGAGGAGCACGACGAAGGCGAACAGGGCGAACAGCGCGTTGTTCGCCAAGAACGCGGCTTCCCGTGACAACGGCGAGTCGATCGTCCCCGGCGAGCGCAGACGGTCGCCGCGCCAGCCGATCAGCGCCAACGAGGTGACCACCACGACGCCGAAGAAGCCGAGCAGGTAGGCGCCGACCGGCCCGTCACCGAAAGCGTGCACGCTGGAGAGCACGCCAGAGCGGGTGAGGAACGTGCCGAGGATGGTCAGGGCGAACGTGGCGACGAGCAACGACAGGTTCCACACCCGCAGCATCCCGCGGCGCTCCTGGACGAGCACGGAATGGATGTACGCCGTCGCCGTCAGCCACGGCAGGAGGCTGGCGTTCTCGACGGGGTCCCACGCCCACACGCCGCTCCAGCCGAGCACGGCGTAGCTCCACCAGCCGCCGAGGAGGATGCCGATCGTGAGGAACGCCCAGGCGAACAGCGCCCAGCGCCGCGTCTCGAGCAGCCATCCCTCACCGACCCTTCCAGTGATCAGGGCGGCGATGGCGAAGGCGAACGGGACCGTCATCCCGACGTAGCCGAGGTACAGGATCGGCGGGTGGAACAGCACGAGGACGTGGTTCTGCAGCAGCGGGTTCGGTCCCGGTCCGAAGTTCCGGCCGGACACCCCGGCGCCGAAGGGATCAGCGGGGCCGAAGCTGACGAGGGCGAAGAAGGCCATCACGACGAACATCACGACGAGCGCCCAGGCGACGAGCGGATCGGCGGTGCGCTTGCGGAACTTCCACCCGACCGCGGCCGTGAATCCACCGAGGATCAACAGCCACAGCAGGATCGAACCTTCGAGGGCCGACCACATCGCCGCGACGTTGTAGAGGCGCGGTGTCGTCGCCGAACCGACTTGCTGGATGTAGGCGAGCGAGAAGTCGCGCGTGATCAGCGCCCGCTGCATCATCAGGGCAGCAATGGCCGCGCCGGCCAGGCAGAGGCCGGCGTAGATCGGTCCCTGGCGGAGCAGCCGGCGGTCGCCGGCGCGCAGCCCGACGACGGTGACGATCGCCCCGCCGGACGCCGCGGCCAAGGCGAGGACGATGCCCGCCTTGCCGAACGCGGCGTTGGCCGAGATCGCGATCAACGACACGATCACGCCTCGACGACGGGGCAGTCGGAGCGCTCGGCATCGACGCGATCGGGGTTCTCGGCCGTGTACTCGTTGGAGTGCTTGACCTCGATCTGATCACCCTCGAACAAGGCCGTCGACGAGTCGGCCGTGGACGACGACCGGCTCGCACTCGGCGAAGATGCCGCCCGGCTCGCCTTCATAGCGCACCGGGATCGCCGCGTCGCCGAACACGATGGTGAACGTGGTGATGCCGCCGTCGGTCGCCACCGAATCAGCCGCCACGGTGCCCTGCACACGCAGCCGGCGCCCCTCCTCGCACCCGTCACGAACGCCGATCTCGTCGGCGTTGCAGTAGTAGTCGATCGCCGAACCGAGGAACTTCGTGACGATGACCGTCCCGCTCACGACGACGACACCGAGCAGGGCGATCGCCGCCCAGTTGCGTCGCTTCTTCGCCGGCCGTCGTGTGGTCGGCCGCGGCGACAGATCGAGCTCAGTCACGTCCAGGGCTTGACCTCGTCCGGAAGTTCGGCCGTCACCTGACGGCCCCGGCGGATGACGTAGGCGGCATAGGCGGCGATCGCCCCGAACGTCACGGCATAGGCGGTGAGGATGAACCCGGCGTCTTCCATCAGACGAGTGCCTCCTGTTGGCGTTCGGCGATTGCCAGATCGAGGCCGGCCTCGTCGAGCAGGTCCTCGGCGGTCAGGGCCCGCTGGCGGTGGATCACCAACCAGGCGTAGAGCACCGTGAAGGCGACGATGCCGAGGAGCAGCGTGAACAGCATCAACCCGTCGAGTTCGACGTCACCGTCCGGTCGCAGCACGGAGGCGTCCTGGTGCAGGCCCCGCCACAACTCGACACTGAAGTGGACGAGGGGGATCTCCAGCACGGCGAGCAGCGCCAGCACGCCGCTCCGGCGAGCTCGCTGGTCCGGCGTCCCGCCGAGACGGCGGACGGCGAGATAGCCGATGTACGTCACGAAGAGGAACGCAGTCGTCGTCAGCCGAGCGTCCCAGCGCCAGAAGACACCCCAGGTCAGCCGCCCCCACAGCATCCCGACGAACAGCGTGATGGCCATGAACAGCACGCCGACCTCGGCGCTCGCCCCGGCCAGGCGGTCCCACCCGAGGGCGTGCCTGCTGGGGAACAGGTAGAGCGCCGACGACAAGGCCGTGACGGCGAAGGCCAGGTAGGCGACCCACGCCGTCGGGGCGTGGAGGTAGAGCATCCGCACCGACTCGCCCTGGCTCTGATCGGCCGGCGTGAGCACGAGCCCGAAGACCACGACCGCGGCCAAGCCGACGAGCGCGGCGATGCCCAGCACTCGCGTCGCCGGGGTCGCCGTCGTCGCCGCTCTCGGTGCGCCGCTCACGTCGTCGATCCTCGCTCTCACGTTTCGTCCTCGATGAGCGGGCCGAACGCCAACGTGCCACCGGCGCCGAAGACGACAGCGAACAGGGCGACGAGCCCCGTCCAGGGCCAGCCGTCCACGACCGCTTGCTTGGCGCCGAGCGCTGCTTCGACCGCTCGGGTTGCTCCGATCAGAACCGGCGCCACCACTGGCAGCAAGAGCAGCGGGAGCAGTGTCTCCCGCCCCCGGGCACCAGCGGCGAGGCCGCCGTAGAGCGTACCAACGGTCGCCAGCGCCACCGTCGTCACCACCCACGTGACGACCAGCAGGAACACCCCGGACGGAACGATCTCGGCGTTGTACAGCACGACGGCGAGCACCAGCAGCACGGCCTGGAGGACGGCGAGCTCGACCGCCAGGGCTGCCGCCTTGCCCCAGAACAGCGCCGATGGCCGGATCCCGGCGATGTGCAGGGCGTCGAGCGCGCCGTCCTCGCGTTCGACGACGAACGAGCGCTGCACGAGCAACAACAACGAGAACATCGTCGCCAGCACGATCAAGCCCGGCGAGATGCGCCGCATCAACGACGTGTCGTCGATGGCGAATCCGAACATCACCATCACGACGGCGGCGAACGGAAGCACCTGGTTGAGGGCGACGCGGCTACGCCATTCGACGAGGAGGTCGCGCCTGGCGATGAGCCACGCCGAGTCGAACCAAGTCACGCGGCGACCGATCGCACGGTCCCCCCGGCGAGGTCGACAACGCGCGACGCCAACGGCCTGGCACGGTCGGATTCGTGGCTGGCGACCAGTGCCGTGACCCCTGCCGCGGCGGCTTGACGGATGATCGTGTCAAGCGTGTCGCGGGCGGCTGCGTCGAGGCCGGCATGCGGCTCGTCGAGCAGCCACAGCTCGGCTCGGCGGACGACCAGGCAGGCGAGGGCGGTACGTCGCTGCTGGCCGGCGGAGAGCCGGCGCACGGGCACGGTGGCGAGTCGTCCGGCCAGCCCGAGCCGATCGAGCGCGGCCGTGCGCTCCTCGGCGGTCGCCCCCACCGTCGATCCCCAGAACGCCACGTTCTCGTCGACGGTGAGGTCGAGGTACAGCCCGTTGCGATGGCCGAGGACGCCGACGAGCGGGCGCAGCTGTTGGCGGTCGGTCGCCAGATCGCAGCCGAGCACGACACCCCGACCACGGGTGAGCGGTACCAACCCGGCGCACAACCGCAGCAGCGTCGTCTTGCCGGCACCGTTCGGGCCGCGTAGCCACACGATCTCGCCGCGATCGACGGACATCGTGACGCCGGCGACGGCTGGAAAGCGACCGAGCACGGCAACAGCGCCGTCGAGGTCCACCACCATTATCGCTCGGGGGCTGCGCCCCCGGACCCCATCCCCGCCCGGACTCGCTGGCGCTCGCTCGGTCGGATGCGCTCGCTTCGCTCGCCCATTGCCGGGCGACGTTAGCGCCGTACCCTGTGCCCTCCATGGGCCGCACGTCGCGCTGGGACCGGCCCCCGGGCCCCCGCGATCTGCGCTGGTTCGTGCGCTTGTTCGGCAAGACGCTGATCGTCATCGGGCTGTTGATGTTCGGCTTTGTCGCCTACCAACTGTGGGGCACCGGGATCGAGTATTCGCGTGCCCAGGACCGTGCCGAGAACCAGTTCGAGGAGTTGCTCGAGCTCACGGGGCAGCAGCCGAGCAGCGCCGCGCCGACGTCGACAACGACGACCGAAACCCCCACGACGACCGAAGCCCCCACGACGACCGCTGGGACGACGACGACCACCACGGCGTCGACAACCACGTCGAGCACCACGTCGTCGACCGTCGCTCCGACGACGACGTCAACGGTGCCGGTCGTCGACATCGCCGCCCTGGGAATCGAGGACGGCGATTCGATCGCCAGGCTGGAGATTCCGCGGATGGGACTCGACGACTATGTCGTTGCCGGCGTCGGCCGCGAGGAGCTCAAGAAAGGTCCTGGGCACTACCCCCAGACACCGATGCCGGGACAGCTGGGCAACAGCGCGATCGCCGGGCACCGAACGACGTATGGCGGCCCGTTCCTGGAGATCGACGAGATCGAGGCGGGCGACGAGATCATCGTCACGACCCCGTACGGTCGATTCGTCTACCGCGCGACGACGACCGAGATCGTCGGACCGGACGCGTGGGAGGTGATCGCCACCACCGACTCGACGATCGCCACATTGACGCTGACGTCGTGCCACCCGGTCGGAACGGCGTCGGAGCGGATCGTCGTCCATGCCGAGCTCGACGTCACGCAGTCCGACGCGCCAACGGCGCCGGTGTTCGACTATGGCCGCGACGCCGTTGCCGACACGAGTGGCCAGCTGCCCGGAGAGAACGCCACCGACCCCACGACCACCGCCGTGTCGACGACCAGCACGCTTGCGTCGACGACCAGCACGCCCGCGTCGACGACCAGCACGCCGGCGTCGACGACCAGCACGCCTGCGCCGACCACGACGCTGGTGCCCCAGACGCTGCCGGCCGACACGCTGTACTCCGTGCTGCCCGGTGGGGGGACGATCGGCGGCGGCGACGGTGACGACGGAGAGGCGGCGGAGGACGCCTTCAGCAACCACTGGTTCACCGACACGAGCGCGTGGCCGCAGGTCGCCATGTGGGGCCTCTTGGCGACCGCCGTCGTCGTCGCCGGCTACTTCGTCGCCAAGCGCTTCCGCAACAGCTGGATCGGTCTCAGCGTCGTGGCGATTCCCTTCGTCGTGACCCTGTACTTCTTCTACCAGAACGTCAACCGGCTGCTGCCTGCTGCCCTGTAGCAGGGCTTTCGTGCGCAGCCAGCCGTGGTCGGCAAGGACACGCGCTGACGCGATCGCAGACGTCGAGGGCAGCCTCGCCATTCCCGGGCTTCGGATCTCCTGGTCGTCATCGGATGCCGAAGTGGCGGGTGACGGGACGCTCAGGTTCGTGTTGAGTTCGAATGAGATCTCCATGGACGGTCCAGACGGTCAGCCGGTGATCAACCGGGGGCGTGCCGTGACGGTGTGGCGGCGCGACGCCGATGGCGAGTGGCGCTGCGCTGTTGACATCTGGAACGCCGAACCTGACTGACACCGCAACCACAGCGATGGACCGAGCGGGCCGGGCACCAGCGGATGAAGGTGCGTCTCCGCCTCGGCGCAGGTTCGGCGCAGCTTCGACGATCCCGTCGTTCGTACGCTAGGTCTCATGGCGACGGTCGATCAGATCACGCGGCACGACGATGCTGATCCCGACGATGACGTCTGGGTCGGCGCACCGCCACCGGTGAGTCCGATCGAGATCGTCGATGCCGACCCCTCCTGGCCAGCGCAGTACGACCAGCTGGCCAACCGCATCCGGGATGCGCTGGGAGATCGCGTCCTCGCGCTGGAGCACATCGGATCGACGAGTGTGCCGGGCCTCGCAGCCAAGCCGACAATCGACATCGACCTGACCGTCACCGATTCCGGTGACGAGTCGGCGTACGTGCCAACACTCGAAGCGACGGGGTTCGTGTTGGCGATTCGCGATCCCCGCTGGCATCAGCATCGCCTGATGGTCGCGACGTCGCCGCGGGCCAACCTCCACGTGTGGAGCCCCGACAGCCCCGAGGCGATCCGCCATGTGATGTTCCGCGACTGGCTCCGCGACCACCCCGACGATTGCAGGCGATACGCCGACGCCAAGCGGGCGGCGGCCGCAGCTACCAACGATGATGGTGCGACCGTTATGGAGTACAACCTGCGCAAGCAACCCGTCGTCCGCGACATCCTCGATCACATCTTCCGAGCCCACGGAATGTTGTGAGCGAATTGGCAGCGCGGTGAATCGACCTCGGCTTCGCTGGGCCCGGCCCTGGGAGTTCGCCCTACGCCCTTGAGCCGGGTGACCCACCGCCGGCATCAACACGACCCGAACGCCAGCACCGAACGTCGGCCATTGGTTGGCGGTGCGGGTTGATCGATCGAACGTCGTGTCGGACTGTGACCGGATGCCGAATCCGGGGTTTCACGGGTTGTTCTCGAAGCCGCATTCGGGCTGGGCGATCATGAACGCATGCCAAGCCACGCCGTCACGCCCTTCCATCTCGAAGTGCCAAACGATGACCTCGACGACCTTCGTGCCCGGCTGCGGCGCACTCGCTGGCCGGAGCCGGCAACGGACCCGACGCAGGGCGTCGACCTCAACGAGCTGCAGGCACTCTGCACCTACTGGATTGACCGCTACGACTGGCGGCGGACCGAGGAGTGGCTGAATACGGTCGGACAGTTCCGCACGACAATCGACGGACTCGCCATCCACTTCGTGCACGCTCGCTCGAGCGACCCGAACGCGCTTCCACTCGTGCTGACTCACGGCTGGCCCGGCTCGATCGTCGAATTCCGCGAGGTGATCGAGCCGCTCAACGAGGCGGGATTCCACTGCGTCGTGCCGTCACTGCCTGGCTACGGCTGGAGCGACAAGCCGGCCGGAGCGGGATGGGGCATCCAGCGGACTGCGCGGGCCTGGGCGACGCTCATGGCGCGTCTCGGCTACCACCGGTACGGAGCGCAAGGCACGGACTGGGGCACGAGCGTGAGCGCCAGCCTCGGCCAGCAGGATCCGAACCACATCGTCGGCATCCACCTCATGCCGCCACTCGCCCCACCCGACCCGTCCACCTTCGGCGACCTCACCGACGCCGAACAGAAAACGCTCGACACGATCAAGCAAGGCGCCGAGAACGACTCCGGCTACTCGACAATGCACCGCACACGTCCCCAGACGATCGGCTACACGCTGACCGACTCGCCTGCCGCGCTTGCCGCCTGGATCGGCGAAAAGTTCACGACCTGGTCCGACCCACGCAGCGAACTCTCACCCGACGCGCTGCTCGACAACCTCATGTTCTATTGGCTCCCGAGCACCGGCGCGTCGAGTGCGCGGCTGTATTGGGAGAGCCTGCACGAGGTCGCCCGCTGGCTCGAAGGACCGCTCGAGCCACGCGACCGGGTCGACGCGCCCGCCGGCTGCACCGTGTTTCCCTACGAGCTTCAACGCCCCTCGAGGCGCTGGGTCGAGCAGCGCTTCCACAACATTCGCTACTGGAATGAACCCGAACGCGGAGGCCACTTCCCTGCCCTCGAGCAACCTGCACTCTTCGTCGACGAGCTGACCACCTTCTTCGCCCTCGTCCGATGACACACCCTGCGTATCTCCCTCCGATGACGCGTACATCGAGGTGGGCCGGTGCTTGTACTCGGTCGGGGGTTGCGTCCTCCGGCAGTGTTTGACGGAAGCCAGAATTCCGCGACCGAGTGACGATGCCCGAGGGCCACGGTGCCGCGCCCCAAACGGAACCTCTCGATCGCGCCAGTGGCCATCTACGGTTTCAGCGCGTGGCTTCACTGTCGCCGAGATTGAAGGCAATTGTCGATGCGTTGCCGCTTCGGGCTGGGCTACGGGTGATCGAGATCGGTTGCGGCCCTGGCGCCGCCGCACGCGAGGTCGCTGAGCGCGTCGGCGCGTCCGGTCACGTGCTCGCCGTTGACCGTTCGGCCAAGGCGATCGATCTACTCACCGAATCGGCAGCAGCATTGATCTCGGCTGGAAGGCTGACGCCACGCCGCGTGAACGTCGAGGAACTTGAGCTCGAACCCGGAGAGGAGCGTTACGACGTCGCCTTTGCGGTGCGGGTTGGTGCATTCGATGGCCGCGACCGCCGGGCTGGTGCGCTTGCGCTTGCCCGGCTCGGTCGCGCTCTGGTTCCCGGCGGCCAGCTGTACATCGATGGTGGTGACCCGCTCCAAGAGATCGCCGTACGCGAGGCCGACTGAGAAGGCCGCACCAAACCGCATGGGCGCGCGACTGGCTCACCTTGACCGCCTGCTGCACGCCGCGCCGTAGGGCGTCGCCCCGGTTTGCCTCAGCCGGTCGACTCACAACGAGTCGCCCAGCTGACAGAAACGGTGAGGGACCGTTGCCCCGTCAGGCTCCTCGATCCCTACGATGCGGCGCCGATGCCCGCACCGAGTGCCCCCGACGATCCAGTCAGGCGCCGGCGCGCGACCGCTGAACGGCTCGCCCGACTCGCCAGCCGTGCCGGGTACCTGCTGATCGCCGTCGCGGTCGTCCTCTTCTTCGTCGCCTTGGCCACTGACTTCAACGCCACGATGGCGGCGGTCGTCACCGTCGCCCTGATCGCCGGTTGCGTGTTGCTGGCGCCGGCGATCATCGTCGGATACGCGGTGAAGGCCGCCGAGCGGGAGGACGCCGAGCACGGGTTGTGACCGCGCTGAGCCCGGCGGACCGGTTGTTACCCTGCGGTAGTCATGTCGTCTCGCCTCTCCGCCAGCGCCCGCCGTCAGCAGCTGCTCGACGTCGCCCTGGCCACGTTCGCCCGCCACGGGTACCACGAGACGTCGATGAACGACATTGCCGATGCCGCCGGGGTCACCAAGCCGGTGCTCTATCAACACTTCGAGTCCAAGCGCGACCTCTACCAGGCATTGCTCGACGACGTCGGCGCGCGGATGGTCGCCACGATCACCGAAGCCACCAGCGGAGTGACCAGCGGACGCGAGCAGACCGAACGGGGCTTCGCCGCCTACTTTCGTTGGGTTGCCGAACACCGAGATGCCTTCGTCCTGCTCTACGGCGGGGCGTCGCGTCAAGACCAGGAGTTCTCAGCGGCCGTGCGCAAGGTGACCGCCGAGGCGGCGACGGCGATCGCCCCGTTGATCGACGCCGGGATCGATCCGGAGCACCAGCTCACACTGGCCCACGCCATCGTCGGACTCTCCGAGGGCGCCAGCCGTCGGCTCGTCGAGCGCGGCGGAACGTTCGACCCCGACGAGGTCGCCGGTCAGCTCAGCGCCTTCGCCTGGGCGGGACTGCGCAGCATCCACCAACCCGTCGCCGCTTCCTGACCAGCCCTCAGGGCGCCGGGGCGCTCACTCCAGCTTGCCGTAGTCGGTCGTGTGCCACCGCCGTGGCGCCAGGCGGATCATCACGTGATCCTCGCCTGCGGTCGACTCGACGTAACCCTTGGCGAACCCCTCGTCGACGTAGCGCAGCGCCATCTCCAGGCGGAACTCCTCGGTCGACGGCTCGATCGTGACCGGGCCGTCGACAGTGACATAGGCGTACGGCAACTCCTCGCGCTGCGCGCAGAGTGTCGCCCGCCCGGCGGCGCTCAGCAGCGTGAACTTCTTCGTCGAGGTGTCGGTGCTGATCAGCACGTCACCGCCCACTTCGTAGAGGTACCACACCGGCGTCACCACCGGCGGACCGTCCGCCGACTCCATGGCGAGGACCCCGACGTGGACCTTGGCGAGGAACTCCTCGCGCTCGGTTTGGCTCATCGTTAGCGCTGTCATACGACCATCGTGCCAGCCGTCGGCGGTCTCACCAGACGGTGATTCTGCGGGCGCCGGGTCGTCGTCATCGGCAGCAGAGACGGCCACCCCGGCGACGCCGCACCGCAGTTGCCCCGGCGCAAGACGGGTAACGCTCAGGTAACGCCGCGCCCTCATCGTGTGCTTCGTCAACTACCTCCGAATGAAGGGACCAACGAATGACTACCAAACGCGTGCCAAAAGCACGTCAATTGGCCGGACCGGGAGTCAGCGGCGCCGCCACGGACACCCCGCTCTTTCACCTCGACGTCGATCGTGATCAGCTCACCGACCTGGTCGCCGACCCGGTGACGTACCTGGCGAAGGCCGGCCTGGGAGAAGAACAGGGCATCGCCCCGGGCGGAGCAATGAGCGTCAGCCTGGGCCGCGGTGATCTGCGCTGGACACCCGACGGGTGGCAGCAGGCCTCCGACAGCGAGCCGACCAGCGAATGGTGCTGCTTCGTCGTCGGCGACCAGACGATCTGCCACAACCACTAGAGAACAGGAACATCGATATGTCAGACACATCAGACACCGGAACACGCCCCACCGATTCGACCGGTGACACCGGCGAGACCGGAGACACCGGCGCCGAGCCGAGCGGGGGCACCGTCGAGGCCGGACCGGCCGAGGAGGTCATCCTCGAGGTCGACGGGCGGGAGATCGACGTCACGGCCGATCCCAACGACGCCTTCCCAACCGGCTCGCAGGTCCCCGACCAATCGGCATCAACCGGCAGTGGCACGACGGGCCGTCCGCACGTCGTGAGCGGCGGCGTGATCGGCAAGGCGACCGTCCAGAACCGGCCGCGCCTCAGCCAGTAGCGGGTCATCGAAGTCCCGACGGACCGCGCCGAATCGGGCGCGAATCGTCGGGACTTCGCGCCGCGGAGGCGCCTACCGATCCGCAGTGCGCAGAATCAGACCGCGATAGCCGTCGGTGAAGCCTGCACGGCGAGCAATCTCGGTGACCCATTGGCCGTCGGCGGACTCCGCCACGCCGGCCCCGTTGACCTTGCGGATCTCGACGCTGCGGACCCGCCCGTCCTCGACGAGGGCGCCGAGCGCGCTCGCCCACTCGTGGTCGACGGCGGCGCTGTCGAACGTCACCAAGTGGTGCGAGCGGCGGTCGTGCCACACCAACGGCACACCGTGATGCAGGACGACGAGGGCGGCACCGATGCGCGCCGGGCGCCCCGGGGACTCCGGCCACGGCAGCGTGCCGCCATAGGGCTGGGCCGGATCTGTGGCCGAGAGTACGACGGTCGCCGAAGCGGCCGAGTCATCGAGGTCGCCGGGGTTCGGCGGGAACATCGGATCGTCGGGACGGCGGATCGAGCGCAGGCGGTCGACAGCGCCGGGCAGCGCGAACTGGGCTGCGCCGAGCCCACTGACGAAGTAGCCGCGGCGGACCTGGCCGCGATCCTCGAGCACCTTGAGCACGCCGTAGACCGACGCGAAGCCCCCGACCACTCCCTCGGCGAGGACGGCTTCACGCGTGACGACCCCATGCCGTTCGACGAGCTGCATGGCGGTGGCGTGGGCGGACGCCGTGTCCGTTGGTCGTGGTTCGAGCAGCGGGGCGACGAGGCTCCAGCGCCCCGCGCCGGCGGCCGGGCCAATCCGGCCGAGCCGCGACGGCCGCCCGCGGGTGCGCCCGCGTCCGGTACTCCCGCCAGGTCGACGGGCCGCAGCGCCTTTGCCGGTTGCCATCGACCGCAGCGCGGCCAGTGAGTCATTGGTGACCTCGCCAGCCCAGACCAGGTCCCACAGGGCAGCCAACAGCTCGGCGTCAGTGGGTCCGATGGCGCCGGCGCGCAGCTGCGCCCAGAAGCTCGCTCCCCCGGCGGCGAGCAGGTCGCGCAGCGTGTCGTGGAGCGCGCCGGTGGGTGGATCGACGTGTTCCCAACTTGGCGCCAGCAGGGCGATCTGATCGGCGAAGCACAGGCGTATCCGCCCGTCGTTCGACCCGATGGCCCCGGCACCCAACCACACGACGTCGCCCGCCGTGCACAGCTCGTCGAGCATCGACGCCCGGTAACCGGCAACGCGGGCGGCGAGCACATCGGACTCCAACGTCGACGCCACCAAGGGCGCGCCGGCAAGCACCCCGATCGTCTCGACGAGCGCCTCGACGCCGCGCCGCGTCTTGGACACCCCCTGCCAGGCCGGCAGGAACTCGGCGAGCGTCGCCGTGTCCACCGGCTCGACCTCCCGCCGCAGGGCGGCGAGCGAACGGCGACGCAGCTGGCGGAGGATCTCGACGTCGCACCACTCTCGCCGGACGCCGTCGGGGCGGAACTCACCACGGACGACGCGGCCATCGAGCTCGAGGGCGGCGAGGGCACCGGCGACCCGCGACTCGGACAGCCCGAGGCGAGTGGCGAGCTCACGCTCGACGAACGGCCCATGCGTCCGGGCGTAACGGGCAACGAGCTCCTCGAGCGGGCGGGGCACCGGATCGGTGAACACCTGGGGCAGGCCGATCGGTACGGCGCATCCGAGGGCGTCGCGGTAGCGGGCGGCGTCCTCGGCGGCGGCGAAGCGCTGCTCGCCGGCAATCGCCACCTCGATCGCCCGGCGTTCGGCAAGCAGCGACGCCAGCAGCGCGCCGGCAGTCGTCCCACCGGCAGGTTCACAGCGCAGCTCGACCTCGGTGGCGGTGAGGTCGCCGACGCGTCGGAGCACGTCGTGCAGCTCGTCGGCGGTGCGGGCGCGGCGACCATCGGAGAGATGCTGGACGTCGAGCTCGACGTCGGCGAGGACCCCCGGATCGAGCAGCTCGCGCAGCTCCTCGGCTCCGAGGAGGTCGGCGAGAAGGTCGCGGTCGAGCGCCAGGGCCGCTGCCCTGCGCTCGGCCAGCGGAGCGTCGCCCTCGTACATGTAGGCGGCGATCCAGTTGAACAGCAGGCTCTGGGCCATCGGCGACGGCTTCGCCGTCTCCACCGAGACGACGCGCACGGCCCTCGATCGCAGCTGACCAAGCACCTCTTTCAGGGCGGGGACGTCGAACACGTCCTGGAGGCACTCCCGCGAGGCTTCCAGCAGCACTGGGAAGGTCGGATACTTGGCGGCCACGGCGAGCAGGTCGGCGGCCCGCTGGCGTTGCTGCCAGAGTGGCGTGCGTTGGTCGGGGCGCCGGCGCGGCAGGAGCAGCGAGCGACCGGCGCACTCCCGGAACCGCGATGAGAACAGCGCCGTTTGGGGCAACGCCGACACGACGATGTCCTCGATGTCGTCGGGCTCGATGGTGATCGCCTCGATCGGCAGCTCGTCGGCGGCCTCGGGAAGTCGCAGGACGATCCCGTCGTCGCCCCACATCGATTCGACGGGCACGTCGTAGTGGTCGGCGAGTCGGCGCTCGATGGCCATCGCCCACGGGGCGTGAACCGGCGTGCCGAACGGGCTGAGAATGCAGATCCGCCAGTCGCCGATCTCGTCGCGGAACCGCTCGACGACGACCGTGCGGTCGTCCGGGACGACGCCGGTGGCCTCGGCCTGCTCGTCGAGATACTGCACGAGGTTCCTCGCGGCAAGCTCGTCGAGGGCGTGCTCGCCACGCAACATGGACATGGCGTCATCGCCTGACGCCGCCCGCAGCTCGCGGACGAACGCGCCGACCGCCCGACCGAGCTCGAGCGGTCGACCGGGGCGGTCACCGTGCCAGAACGGCATCTTGCCGGGCTCGCCGGGAGCCGGAGTCACCGTGACCCGCTCGAACGTGATGTCCTCGATGCGCCACGTCGATGCTCCGAGAAGGAACGTCTCACCCGGCCGGCTCTCGTAGACCATCTCCTCGTCGAGTTCGCCGACCCGCTTGCCGTCGGGCAGGAACACGCCGAACAGACCGCGGTCGGGGATCGTCCCCCCGGACGTCACGGCGAGGCGTTTCGAGCCGTCGCGGGCGCGCAGCGTGTCGTTGGCCCGGTCCCACACGAGACGTGGGCGCAGCTCGGCGAACTCCTCGGACGGGTAGCGCCCCGACAGCATCTCCAGGGTGTTGCGCAGCAGCTCGTCGGACAGCTCGGCGAACGTCGCCGACCTGCGCACCAGCGCCGCCACGTCGGCGACGGCAACCTCGGTGCGTGCGGCGACGTGGGCGACGATCTGCTGGGCGAGCACATCGAGCGGGTTGCGCAGGAAACGGGTGTGTTCGATCTCCCCGGCGATCATCCGCCGCGCCACGACCGCCGCCTCGAGGAGATCGCCACGATGCTTCGGATAGATCGTGCCCCGGCTCGGCTCGCCGACTTGGTGGCCGGCCCGGCCGATGCGCTGCAGGCCGCGGGACACGGCGCCCGGCGACTCGACCTGCACGACGAGATCGACGGCGCCCATGTCGATGCCCAGCTCGAGGCTGCTCGTGGCGACGATGGCCCGGAGATCGCCGCGCTTGAGCTCGTCCTCGACGATGATCCGCTGCTCGCGGGCGAGCGACCCGTGGTGCGCCTTGACCAGGTCGCCGCGCGATTCGCCAGTGTCTGGGTCGATGCCGATGTTTTGCTCGGCAGCAAGCTCGTTGAGTTTGGCGGCGAGGCGCTCGGCCTGGCGCCGGGCGTTGCAGAACACGATCGTCGAACGGTGGGCGAGGATCTGCTCGAGGATGCGCGGGTAGATCGACGGCCAGATGCTCGTGCGTCGCGGCACCGGGGTGGCGATCGCCGGCCCGCCGTAGAGGCCGACGTCTGGCGCCGGGGCTGGACCCCCGAGATCGGACATGTCCTCGACAGGGATCACGACATCGACTTCCAGCGGCTTGGAGATCCCGGCGTCGACGATGGCGACGTCGCGAGGCGTCCCTGGCGCCTCCCAGCCACCGAGAAAGCGGGCGACCTCGGCGAGCGGACGCTGGGTTGCCGACAGGCCGATGCGCTGGGGTGGCGTGACCGTGATCGCTTCGAGGCGCTCGAGCGAGACGGCGAGGTGGGCCCCACGCTTGGTGGCCGCCAGGGCATGGATCTCGTCGACGATCACCGTCTCGACATTCACCAGCGTGTCGGCGGCGTTCGACGTCAACATCAGGTACAGACTCTCGGGCGTCGTGATCAGCAGATCGGGGGGCCGGCGGAGCATCGCTTGACGCTCCTTGGCAGGCGTGTCGCCGGTGCGCATGCCGACGTCGGGAAGGTGCAGCCCACCGAGATCCGTGCCAGCCGACTCGCCGGCGAGCCGCTCGGCCGCCAGGGCGATGCCCGACAGCGGCGCCCGGAGGTTCTTCTCCACGTCGAAAGCCAGAGCTCGCAGTGGCGAGATGTACACGACGCGCGTTCGCGCTTTGCGGTCCTCCGGAGGCGGCGTCGTGACGAGCCGGTCGATCGACCACAAGAAGGCGGCCAGCGTCTTGCCGCTCCCCGTCGGCGCGCAGATCAGCGTGTGCTCACCGGCCGCGATGGGTGGCCAGCCGAGCTCTTGGGGTCTCGTCGGCTCGGGAAAGGACGCGGCGAACCACGCCCCCACCGCCGGCGAGAACGCCGCCAAGACCGGATGATCAGCGATGGTTCCGAGGGTAACGAAGCGGTGTCACGACGTGACCGCCCGATCCCTGGCGATCTGCCCGTGCGCCAGCTCGATCGTGCGGGTGAGGCGAACGTTCTCGAGCAGTGCCCGATCATGGGTGACCAGCAGGATCGTTCCGCGGAACGCGTCCAGGGCGACCTCCAGCTGTTCGATCGCCGGGAGGTCGAGGTGGTTGGTCGGCTCGTCGAGCACGAGCAGGTTGACCTGGCGGGCCATCAGCACGGCCAGCGACGCTCGCGTTCGCTCGCCAGGCGACAGGGTCGCCGGTGGTCGAAGCACGTGGTCGGCGACGAGCCCGAACTTGGCGAGCAACGTACGCCCCTCCCCCGCGTCGAGACCGGTGAGACCCTGGAACACCCGCAACAGGGAGTCCGTCGGTCCGCCGCCGAGCAGCTCGTCGCGGGCCTGCACGATCTCGCCGGTGACGACACTGCGGCCGCGCTGCACCGTTCCCCGCTCGGGTGTGACGCGGCCGAGGATCGTGTTCAGCAACGTCGTCTTGCCGGAGCCGTTGGCACCGACGAGGGCGATCCGCTCACCGGCGGTGATCAGCAGATCGAGCGGACCAAGGGTGAACGGCCCGCCGCGCACGACGACGTCACTGAAGCGGGCGACGATGTCGCCACTGCGGCTCGCCGTGGCGATGTCGAGGCGCAGCTGCCACGGCACCCGCGGCTTGTCGACGACGGCCAGGCGCTCCATGGCCCGTTCCGTTCGCGCCGCCCGGCCGGCGAGTTGCTCGGTCTGGTTGATCTGGTGATGGCGGATGAACTTGTCGCGCTCGTCGGATCGTCGCGCTTTCGACTGTCCCTGGGTCGCCCATTCACGCTCGCGCTGGGCCCGGCCGGCCAGTGCGGTCCGCTTGGTCTCGTAGTCGTCGAACCGTTCCCATGCGTGACGCTCAGCGGCCGCCTTCTCGTCGAGATAGGCCTGCCAGCCGCCCCCGAACGTCGTCGCCCGATGGGTGAACTCGTCGAGCTCGACCACCGTGTCGACCGTTCTGGCGAGGAACGTCCGGTCATGACTGACGAGCACGACGCCGCTCAGCGCACTGCCCGGCAGCTTCAAACCCTCGATCCACCGTTCGAGGCGATCCAGGCCGTCGAGATCGAGGTCGTTGGTCGGCTCGTCGAGGAGATAGACGTCGAACCGCGACAACAACAGGGCAGCGAGGCCGACCCGCGCCGCCTCACCGCCCGACAGCGAGGCCGTCGGCTGGTCGACCAGATCGTCCGCCAGTCCGAGCTCCGACCACACCTCACCGATGCGAGCTGGAAGATCAGCGACGCCGAGCGACAACCACCGCTGCAGGGCGCGGTCGTAGCGGTTCTCGGCACCGACCTCGCGGTCGGCCAGCGCCATCGTGGCGGCGTCGAGCTCGGCTGTCGCCGCCGTCGCTCCAGTGCGCCGCTCGAGGTAGGCGGCGACGAGCTCGACGCGGTCGCGGCGTGGCTCCTGCGGCAGGTACCCGACCGTGGCCGCCGGCGGAGTGCGCTCGACCGATCCTCGGTCGGGCTGGATGCGGCCGGCCAAGACCCCGAGCAGCGTCGACTTGCCGACACCGTTCGGCCCGACGAGCCCGATTGTCTCCCCGCTGGCCACCGTGACGTTGATCGAGTCGAGCACGACGAGCGGGCCACGGCTGACCGTCAGCCCGCGCCCCCGGAGCGGAGCAGCAGACGGCATCTGGCCAGTGTGGCGGCAAGAACCCCACACACCGCAACGGGTTACGCACGGCAGCGGCTCGTGAGGCGGCGAACCACCCACGAGTACACTTCGACACATGCCCACCCCCGGAGAGCACCATCCCGCCTTCGAGGAGTACTGCGAGGCGATCTTCGAGTTGGCCGAGGACGATGTCGACGTCATCCAGGCGCGCATCGCCGATCGTCTGCAGGTGAGCCGTCCGGCGGTGAGCGAGATGATGCGCCGCCTCGAGCACGAAGGATTGATCTCGACCGACGGTGGCATTCTGCTCACCGAACGCGGCCGGGCCCTCGCCGAGAGCGTCGTCCGGCGTCACCGTCTCGCCGAGCGATTCCTCACCGACGTCCTCCACCTGTCGTGGGCCGAGGCGCACCATGAGGCTGGCCGGTGGGAGCACGTGATGAGCACCTCCGTCGAGTCGGCGATGGATCGCCTGCTCGGCAACCCGACCACCTGCCCGCACGGCAACCCGATCCCCGGCTCCGACTACGTCGAGCCGACCGCGTCACCCTTGTCGTCGATCGACGTCGGCCAGCCGTTCACGATCAGCCGGATCCCCGAGGAGCTCGAGTTCACACCAGGACTGCTCGAGTTCCTCGAGGCATCAGAGCTCGTCCCGGGCACCAACGGGACGGTCACGGCGGTGTCGCCGGACGGCACGCTGACGGTCGAGATCGGCGGCCACCGCGTCGGCGTCGGCGCCTTCGCCAGCGCCCGCATCCTGGTCAGTGTGTGAGGCGCGGCCGTCGATCGGCGGCTGTCGGCGTCGGCGTCCTGCTCGCCGCCACGCTGATTGCCGGTTGCTCGACCGAGGTCGATCCCGACATCCCGGTCGCCGGCACTGACGACTCGTCGACGACCACCACGTTCGTCGCCACCGGCTCGACCGCTGACCTGCTCGACCAGTTGCTCACCGAGGCCAGCACGCTGAGCGAGGCGATCGTCGAAAACGAGGGCCAGCACGAGGCCGTCGAGCGCATCGACCTGATCTGGGCGGCTGCCCGCCCGGGCGTCGAGGCCTCGGCGCCCGACAGCGTGGGCGAGTTCGAACGAGCGATCGCCCTGCTGCACAACGGCGTCGATCGCCGCCGTCCCGCCGACGCCGACAAGGCCTACAACAACCTCGTCGTCCTCGTCGCCTCCGTCTCGTTCGTGTCTGGCGCCGGTGACGACGATGGCGTCCGGAAATCGACCAATGACTCGAAGGCCGCCCAGAACGGTCAGGCCGAGATGCGTTCGCCGTCGACCAGCGCGGCGACGCCGGCCGCCAGCGCCTCGGGCAGCGGTTCGGCGTGGACGATCGTCAGGCGCTGCGTGGGACGGGTCAAGGCGACGTACAGGGCCCGGAGGCCCTGGATCTCCGAGCTGACGATGCGCGCCGGCTCGACGACGATGACGCCATCGACCTCGAGGCCCTTGGCCAGGCTGATCGGTACGACCGTGACCTGGACATCGAGGCCCGTGGCGGCCGCTCGCCCGTGGGCGATGCCGGCGTCGTCGAGGGCCGCCGAGATCTCGCCGGCCATCTCGTCCGGGACGACCACGACGACGCTCATCCCCGCCCGCTCCGCAGTCAGGGCTTCCGTCGCGTCAGCCACGGCGTTACCGACCTGGATGGCCGATCCGACCGTGACGATCTCCGGCAGGGCGTCACCGTCGCGCACGGATCGCGGCGCCCGCAGACCCGGCGTCGCCGCGTGCATCACCCCGTCGGCCAGCTGCATGATCTGAGCGGGGATGCGGTAGCCGACCGACAGCCCGGTCACCCGGCTGGGCCGGCGGTCCGGGAGGTGATCGGTGACATCGCTCCAACTGGTCGGGGCCCACGGCCCCGTCGCCTGGGCGAGGTCGCCGACAACCGTCAACGAGCCGTTGAGCGAACGTCGGGCAACCATCTTCAGCTGCATCGGCGACAGATCCTGGACCTCATCGACGACGATGTGGCCGTACGTCCGGATCTCGTCGGTCTCGTTGATCCGCCCGTGACGGTTCGGCACCGGACCGAGTACGTCGCGGGCGTCGTCGAGCAGGGCGACGTCGGACGGCGACCACCGCACGTCGGCGACATCGTCGGATCGCGGTCGATACAGCGCCTCGATCTCCGCCTCGTCGAAGAGGTTGCGGGCAGCCAACCGCAGCAACGCTCGCGACCCGAACAGGTCATGGAGCAGCTGCGCCGGAGTCAGCAGCGGCCACATCCGCTCGAGGGCGGCGCGGACGTCAGGAACACCGCGCAGCTCCTGGCGCAGCTCTCCAGCGGACACGTCGACCGAACGGGAGGACGCGGCAAGGGCGCCGAAGAACTCGCCCTCGACGTGACGGCGACCGGTGTTGTGCCGCTGGAAGCGGCGCGACGCGGCCTTGACGATGCGTGCCGACTCTTCGACGGTGAGGCGCAGGAAGCCGGCCCGGAACGGGACCACGAGATCCTCCCGCAACGGCCGCTCGCGATCGCCGACCGCCCGGTCGATGAGTGCCGACATCCGCGGGTCGCCCTTGATCCGGCGCGTCTGCTCGGATTCGGCACCGGCCCCGGCAGGTCCCGCAATGCGAACGTCGGGGACGAGGTCGGCGAGCACGACCTGCTCGACGCCCGCCTCGCCGAGCGATGGGAGGACCCGCTCGATGTAGCGCAGGAACACGCGGTTCGGTCCGATGACGAGGACCCCCTGGTCCTCCAAGGGGAACCGGTGGGTGTACAGCAGGTAGGCGGCGCGGTGCAACGCAACGACCGTCTTGCCGGTCCCCGGGCCACCTTGGACGACGAGGACGCCGGCATGCGGCGAACGGATGATCTCGTCCTGTTCGGCCTGGATCGTGGCGACGATGTCGCCGAGCGTGCCCGTCCGGCCACGTTCGAGCGCGGCGAGCAGCGTGGAGTAGCCACGCAGCCCGGCGCCCGGCGCATCGACCTCGGTGAGGCCCTCGTCGTGGCCGATGCCGAGATGGCCGGCGCCGAACAACTCGTCCTCGATGCCCAAGATGGTGCGGCCTTCGACGGCGAAGTGGCGGCGGCGCTGCAGGCCCATCGGCTCACGGCCGGTTGCCCGGTAGAACGGTTCGGCGACAGGAGCGCGCCAGTCGACGACGACGGGCTCCGAATTCGGGTCGGCAATGGCCAGCCGGCCGATGTGGAAGCTCTCCGTGCCGCCTTGGGTCTGGGCGGTGCCCAGGGACGGCGGTTGTTCGGCTCGGCGGTCGATCCGCCCGAACACCAGTGCGGCATCGCCAAGGTCGAGCTCATTGAGCCGCTTGACAAGGGCTTCGTCGAAGGCGTTGCGCTCGAAACGGGCCTGCATCGTGCCGCCGAGGTCGGGCTCGCTGAGGTCTCGCAGGCGCCACGCCGACGATTTCGTCGTCTCTAGGCAGTCGTAGGCGAAATCGACGTAGGCCTGCTCGGCGTCAAGTTCTGGGTGCTGTTGGGTCAAACCTTCCCCTCGACGTCCGAGAGGGTGAAATTGGGGTCTAGACATGGTAGCTGGCAAGTTCGCAGACAGGACGGCGGGCCCAGCAGAGTTGTCGCTAGCGTCCAACGCGTGTCCGATCCGGCGTTGCTGATGGCCGCCTTCGGCCACGTCGCGTCGCATACGCCGGTGTGGTTCATGCGCCAAGCCGGCCGCAGTCTGCCCGAATACCGCCGGGTACGCGGCGCTGGCTCGATCCTCGAGGCGATCAAACAGCCGCAACTGGCCGCCGAGATCACCCTCCAGCCGGTCCATCGCTACGGCGTCGATGCCGCCGTCCTGTACTCCGACATCATCGTTCCGGTCCACGCCGTCGGCTTCGGCATCGACGTCGCCCCCGGCACCGGACCAGTTGCCACAGAACCGTTGCGCACGAGCGCCGACTTGCGCCGCCTGCGCCCGCTGCAGCCCGACGACATCGCCTACGTCGCGGAGACGGTGGCCCTGGTGGCCGGCGAGCTCGGCGCGGCGACCCCTGTGTTGGGATTCGCCGGTGCTCCGTTCACCGTCGCCAGCTACCTCGTCGAGGGCCGTCCGAGCCGCACCTACGAGCACACCAAGGCGCTGCTGCACACCGATCCAGGCGTGTGGCACTCGTTGATGGAGGCACTGGCGGCGATGGCCGTGGAGTTCGTCGACGTCCAGCTAGCCGCCGGGGCCACGGCGTTTCAGCTGTTCGACTCCTGGGCCGGAACGCTCTCGGCCACCGACTACGAGCACTTCGTCCTGCCTTACTCGCGACGCGTGTTCACCGAGTTGGCCGAGCGCCACCCGGGAGTGCCCGGCATTCATTTCGGCATCGGTTGCGACCACCTCCTCGAGTCGATGGCCACCGCCGGCGCCCAGGTGATCGGACTCGACTGGCGGACGTCGATCAGCGCCGCCCGCAAGCGCCTCGGGCCGCACGTTGCCATTCAGGGCAACCTCGACCCGGCGCTCGTCCTCGCCGGCGCCGAGGTCGCCCTCGGCGGTGCCGCGGCGGTGCTCGCCGACAACGGTGGGCAGCCGGGGCACATCTTCAACCTCGGCCACGGCGTCCATCCGACCAGTGACCCGGGCGTGCTGGCGGCCATCGTCGAGCACGTCCACGGGGCCACGGCAGTTGGATGACGAGCGACCGACACGAGCGACGAGGCGCTAACCCGTCGGCAGCTGCAAGCGAGCGAGTGCTCGCGAGCGAGCGGCTGACATCGGCCTGCGTGGCCGGGGAACGCACCAACGGCGTACGTGGCCGGGGAACGCACCAACGGCGTGCGTGGCCGGAGAACGCATTCAACGGCCTGCGTGGCCGGGGAACGCACCAACGGCGTGCGTGGCCGGGGAACGCATTGCAACGGCCTGCGTGGCCGGGGAACGCAATGAACGGCGTCGTGGTGATGGCGTACGGCACGCCGCGTGCCCGTGAGGAGATCCTGCCGTACTACACCGACATCCGGCGCGGCCGGCCGCCGAGCGATGAACAGCTCGCCGAGTTGACCAGACGCTACGAGGCGATCGGCGGGCTCAGCCCACTCGCCGAGCGCACCGAAGCGCAGCGTGTCGCAATTTCCGCGGCGCTCGACACGATCGCCCCGGGCGAGTTCGTCGTCACCGTCGGGCTGCGTCACGTCGACCCGAGCATCGAGGCCGCCGTTGACGCCCTCGCCGACGCTGGAGTCGACAGCATCGTTGGTCTCGTTCTCGCCCCGCACTACTCGTCGATGTCCGTCGCCGTCTATCTCGACCGGGCAGCTGCAGCCGCCGAACGTCACGAACTGCGGTTCGCCGGCATCGAGCGATGGGCGGACGAGCCGGTCTATCTCGACTACCTGGCCAGGGACGTCACCATGGCGCTCAGCGATCTCCCCGAACGGACCGATGTCCTGTTCACGGCCCATTCGCTGCCGCAGCGGATCCTCGGCACCGGCGACCGATACCCCGACGAGGTCGCCACGACCGCTGCTCTCGTCGCCGGTCAGGTCGGGCTGCCGGCCGACCGCTGGTCGGTCGCCTGGCAATCGGCGGGGCGGACCGACGAGCCGTGGCTGGCACCAGACCTGCTCTCGGCCATCGACTCGCTGGCGGCCGCGGCCGAGGTCGACGGCGTGCTCGTCTGCCCGTGCGGTTTCGTGGCCGACCACCTCGAGGTGCTCTACGACCTCGATATCGAGGCCCGCCAGCGCGCCGAGGCCGCCGGCCTCGTGTTCCGCCGCACGTCCGTGATCAACGACGACCGCGGTGTGATGGACGCCCTCGCTCGGCGCATCGTCAACGTCGCCCGACGGTCGTGAGCCGTCGAGTCGTCGTTGTCGGCGGCGGGATTGCCGGGCTGACTGTCGTCGAACGACTCAGCGCGACGGTCGACCCCGACGACGTCTGCGTCGAGCTTCGCGAGCGCAGCGACCGGATCGGCGGCGCGCTGAGGACCTCGCCGTTCGCCGGCCGTCCCGGTGTCGACGAGGGTGCCGATGCGTTCCTTGCCAGAGTGCCCCACGGCACGGCTCTGGCCGAGCGCACCGGCCTGCAGGCAGAGCTGACCTCACCGGCGACGGGGAGCGCCCTGGTGTGGCACGACGGACTGCACCGCATCCCCGACGGACTGCTCCTCGGGGTGCCGGGCGACCTCGTGTCGCTCGCGAGGAGCCGGCTACTGAGTGTGCGCGGCAAGGTCCGGGCGGCGATCGAGCCGCTGCTGCCCACCGTCGAACACGGTGACTCGCGTCGGGACGCTGATCCGCGCCCGCTTCGGCGACGAGGTCCACGAGCGTCTCGTCGACGCCCTTGTCGGCAGCATCTACGCCGCCGACACCGACCGCTTCAGCCTGGAGATGGTCCCCCAGCTGGCGTCGCTCGCGGCCGGCCAGCGCAGCCTGTTGCTCGCCGCCAGGCGGGCCAGGCACGCCGCGGCGCCGGTGAGCGGGCCGATCTTCCAGGCGCCGACTTCGGGCATGGAGGCGCTGGCAACGGCGGCCGCGGCGGGCGCCGAACGGGCGGGGGCCGTCATCCGACGGTTGGCGGCAGTTGAGTCACTGGCCCTCGACGGTGCTGGCTGGCGAGTGGACGACGACCCGGCAGACGCCGTCGTGCTCGCCACTCCCGCCGTCGACAGCGCCCGCCTCGTCGCCCCGACCAACCCGCCGCTCGCCAGCCTGCTCGAGCACACCGAGCGTGCCAGCGTTGCCATCATCACGCTGGCGGTGCCGAAATTGCCCGCGTCAGTTCGGGGGATGAGCGGCTACCTCGTCCCCAAACCCGCTCAGCGCCTTGTGACGGCGGCTTCGTTCGGTTCGCAGAAGTGGGCCCACTGGCGCGGACCGGACGACATCGTGCGCGTGTCGTTGGGTCGCGACGGCCTGCCGATCGACGACCTCGACGACGCCACGCTCGTCGACGCCGCGGTCCGTGAGCTCGGAGGGCACCTCGGCGACGACATCGAGCCGACCGCGGTGCGCGTGAGCCGCTGGCCGCAGGCGTTCCCGCAGTACCGACCCGGCCACCTCGGGTGGCTCGCCTCCGTGGACGCCGCAACGCCGCCCGGCCTGTTCCTCACCGGGGCGAGCTATCGCGGCATCGGCGTGCCGGCGTGCATCGCCGACGCCGAGCGCACGGCGACCGCTGTCGTGGCCCACCTCACGCGGTGACGCGTGCGTCGACTCCAGCCATGTCGTTCTGGGCGGCCTTCGGTCCATTTCCCGATCTGGGCCGGCCGGCGGTCCGCTTTCCCGGCGTTTGGCCGCCCAGAACGGGTTCGAGGGAGGCGCCGGATGCTCATGACCGCGCCGTCGGGAGGGCGATCGTCACCCGTGCCCCGCCGAGCGGGGAGTCGGTGATCGACAGCTCGCCGCCGTGGCCAGTCGCGACATCGGTGGCCACGGCCAGCCCGAGACCGGCGCCGCCCCGATCGCGACTGCGCCCTTCGTCGAGGCGCACGAAGCGACGGACCACGTTGGCGCGCTGATCCGCTGGAATGCCGGGGCCGTCGTCGTCGACGTGTACGGCTACCCGGGAGTCGCCGTTGCTGTCGATGGTCACGGAGACCTCGGTGGCGGCCGCCGTGGCGGCGTTGGCGACGAGATGGTCGAAGGCTCGTCCGAGCGCTCGCTCATCACCGCGCACGATCACCGCCCTGTCCGATCGGGACCGGGTGACAGGGACTCGGCGACGGCGTGATGCCACCTCGTCGACGAGCGCGGCGAGATCGACGTCATCGTGGGCGTACGACATCTCGTCACTGCGGGCCAGCAGCAGGAGGTCGTCGACGAGGAGTTGCAGGCGATCGAGTTCGCCGAGCAGCACGTCACTGGTCGCCGGCCAATCGGCGCCGGGGTCGCGCTGAGCGACCTCCAACTCCGTGCGCATCACGGCGACGGGTGTGCGCAGTTCGTGGGAGGCGTCCGACACCAGTCGACGGTTCGTCTCACTCGCCCGCTCCAGTCGGCCGAGCATCTGGTTCATCGTCCGCGCGAGCTCGGCGATCTCATCGCCCGAATCTGGCTCTGGTACCCGCTCGTGCAATGAGCGCGACTCGATGGCAGCGACCTGCGCCGTCATGTTGCGCACCGGGCGCAGGGCCCGGCCGGCGAGGACCCACGAAGTTCCGCCGACAAGCAGCACCAACGCCGGGACGACCACCCACAACGCCTGCCGGGTGCGGTCGATCGTCGCCTGCACATCGTCGAGCGGCGACACCGTGGACAGCAGGGCACCACCGACCGGACGTGCGTCGAACAGATAGTTCGACGTCGACGGCAAGCCGAGTCGCTCGGCGATCAGCGCCTGGCTGACCAACTCCCCAGCGGAAGCGGCCGGCGCCAACATCAGATAGTCGGCGGGGTCGACGCCTTGGGGGACGGCGACGACGAACGTCCGCCCGCCGGCGCCGAACTGCAGCGTGGCAACGCCGTTCATCTCGACGACCGACGCCGACGACGGGATGCCATCGGCCTGCAGTGACTCGGCCTGCCGGGCGAGGGCGCCGCGCGCGGCAGCGCGAGTGTCGTCGACGAGCACGCTCTCGAGTGCTTGCAACAGCACGACGGCCCCGACGATCAGGAAGACGGCAAAGACCCCGGCGGCGAGCAGCGTGACGCGCAGGCGGACCGAACCGCGTAGGCGCTGGAGCCGTTCCCCCATCGTCAGCTCACCGGCTCGTCCACGAGTCGGTAGCCGACCGTGCGGATCGTCTGCAAGGTGTGCCGGGCAAACGGCCGGTCGATCTTCGAGCGCAGATAGCCGACGTAGACCTCGACGACGTTGTCGTCGCCGTCGAAGTCGAGGCCCCACACCTCGGCGAGTAGCTCGGACTTCGACACCACGCCACCCTCACGTCGGGCCAGGGCGACGAGGAGGTCGAGCTCGCGCGCCGTCAGCACGAGCTCGCTCGGGCCACGAAACACGCGCCGCTTGATCGGGTCGACGCGCAGGTCACCAATCATCAGCGCGCCGTCGGGCGTGTTCGTCGCCCGACGGATCAGGGCGCGCAGGCGGGCGACGAGCACGACGAAGCTGAACGGCTTGCGCAAGAAGTCGTCGGCGCCGAGCTCGAGTCCTTCGGCCTCGTCGTGCTCGCCTTGCTTGGCCGTGAGCATCAGGATCGGCGTCACGATGCCCTCGTCACGGAGCTGCCGGCACAACACGTAACCGTTCAGTCCGGGAAGCAGCACGTCGAGGATGATCGCCGCATAGGCACCTTCCCTGGCCCGCCACAGGCCGTCCGGCCCGGTCGTCGCCGTGTCGACTGCGAAGCCCTCGGCGCGCAGGCCGCGGGCGATCGCTTCCGCCAAACGGACTTCGTCCTCGACGACCAGCACGCGCACGCCACGAGTCTGTTCGTTCGGCGATCGAATTGGAACGCCTTCTCAGCTTGTCCTCAGCGCCGCTCAACCGTCTCTCAGGCCGCGATCGCCATTGTCGCCGCCATGAACCGGATCAAGGCTGCGCCACCGACAATCGCCGCGGCCGCACTTGCCGCCCTACTGCTGGCGGCATGCGGAGGTGGCCCAGACAGCTCCAGTGGCGACAGCGACCAGGAAGTGGCGTCGTTGGGGACCGGGACCGCAGCACCGACCGGCAGCGACGTCACGGCGTCGTCGGCGCCGATCGATCCCGAGGAAGCACAGTTGGCGTTCGCCGAGTGCATGCGCGAGCACGGCATCGAGATGCCCGACCCAGGAGCGGGCGGTGGCATCGACATCGTCGCCACCCCGGAGACCGAGGACGAGATGAACGCGGCGATGGAGGAGTGCCAGCCGTTGCTCGAGAACGCCCGTGGCGCCATGGAGATCGACCCCGAGCAGGAGGCGGAACTGCGCGAGCAGATGCTCGAGTTCACCGAGTGCATGCGCGAGCAGGGCATCGACATGCCCGACCCGGTGTTCGACGACGAGGGCGGGTTCTCCGTGCGCGCCGAAGCGGGTGAGCGGGTCGGCAGCTCGCCGCGCGATGACGAAGACTTCCAAGCGGCCGCCGAGGAGTGCGGCGGTGCAGGCGGAGCGATGATCATCTCCAGCAACACGATGGCGGACGAGTGATGCCGCGCTGGATGGTTGCCGGGGGCACGGCGGTCGCCGTCGCCACGGCTGCCACGGTGGGCGTGGCGGTCGGCTCGCGCAACGGCGACTCCAACACGGCCTCGGCGACGACCCCAGCCGTCGACCTCAACGTCACACCCGTGGTGCGTCGGGACCTCGCCCGCAACGAGGAGCTCGACGGAACGGTGGGCTTCGGTCCCGAGTCGGTGCTCGTGCTGCCTCTGGAAGGGACGCTGACGTCGCTCCCGGAGGAGGGCACGGTGATCGCCCACGGCAGCGTGATCGCGGCGGTGGACGACGAGCCGGTCATCGCCATCCGCAGCGACACGACGCTGTGGCGCGATCTCGGCCCGACCGCCGGTGACGGCGACGACGTGCTGGCGATCGAGCGGATGCTCGCCCAGCTCGGCTACGCCGCCGACCACGACGTCACGGTCGACGGCGACTGGACTGACGCCACGACGAGCGCCGTGAGGGCGTTCCAAGCGGACCACGGCCAAGAGGACGACGGCGTGATCACCCGTGGCGAGATCGTGTCGATTCCCGGACCGCTGCGCATCGCCGACGTCGCCGGCGGGCTTGGCCAGCCGGCGAGCGAAGCCGGGATCACCGTCACCGATCCGGAGGAGACCGTCGACGTCGACCTCGACGTCGCCGACGCCACACTGCTGGCCGTCGGCGACGCCGTGTCGGTCGAACTGCCCAACGGCGACCGCGTTGCCGCCACGGTGGCGTCGATCGGCGAGGCGAGCACCGGCGAGTCCGGAGCGACGACGATCGCCGTGCAGGTCGCCATCGACGGCGGGACTGCGCTGCCGACGGGCACCCCGGTGGACGTCATCGTCTCGATCGTCGCGGCGACGGGGGTCCTCACCGTCCCCGTCGAAGCGGTGCTCGCCCTCGCCGAAGGCGGCTACGCCGTGGAGGTGCGCGACGGCACGTCCACGCATCTCGTCGGTGTCGAGCTCGGCACGTTCGCCGACGGCTTCGTGGAGATCACGGGCGACATCACCGAGGGTGTCGAGGTGGTCGTCCCGTGAACGGACAGCTCGAGGTTGGACCACCCACAGAGGATGCAAGCGACGAGGCGTTCGCCGACGAGCCGCCAGCAACCGCGCAGGCAGATTGTGGCCTCGCCGGGGAACGCAGACTCACAGTTCTCGAACTCGCCGGCGTCACCAAGGAGTACCGCGGAGATCCCCCCGTCCGCGCCCTCGACGGTGTGAACCTGTCAGTCGGCGCCGGCGAGTTCGTCACCATCGTCGGACCCTCGGGGTCCGGCAAGTCGACGCTGATCAACGTCATCGGCGCCCTCCACCGCCCGACATCGGGCACCGTGCTGATCGACGGCCGAGACGTCAGCCGGCTGAACGATTCGCGCCTGGCCGCGGTGCGCGGCCGGCGGATCGGCTTCGTGTTCCAACAGTTCCATCTGATCGAAGGACTGACCGCCCTGGAGAACGTCGCCGCCGGGCTGCTCTACGCCGGCGTCGGGCGGTCGACGCGGACCGCCCGCGCCCGCACCGCACTCGAGCGCGTCGGCCTCGGCGACCGGGCGGGACGCAAGCCCGGTGCGCTCTCTGGCGGGGAGCGCCAGCGTGTCGGCGTCGCCAGGGCGTTGGTCGGCGAGCCGGCGATCATCCTGGCCGATGAACCGACGGGCAATCTCGACAGCAGGACCGGGGCGGCGATCGTCGCCTTGTTCCGCGAGCTGCACGACGCCGGGCACACCGTCGTACTGATCACGCACGACCGGGACATCGCCGAGCAGGCACCGCGCCAGGTTTCGCTGCGCGACGGTGCGATCGTCGACGACCTCGCCCGCGCCTCATGACCAGGCGAACACCAGGTCCGCGCAGCAAGCTGCGCCTCAGCGATCTCGGGCGAGTCGGCGTCGTCGGACTACGCGCTCGACGACTGCGCACGATGCTGACGGCGCTGGGCATCGCCATCGGCATCGCCGCGATGGTCGCCGTGGTCGGCATCTCGGCGTCGAGCAAAGCCGACCTGATCGCCGAGATCGATGCCCTCGGCACCGACCTCCTCCGCGTGCAGCCGGGCCAGTCGGTGTTCGGTGAGACGACGACGCTGCCGGAGCACGCGCGCGATGTTGCCGACCGCATCGGTCCGGTGACGACGACCGCCGGGATCACCACCGTGGACACGACGGTGCGCCGCAACCAGCTGATCGACGAAGCGGTCACCGGCGGGATCCGTGTCGCTGCCGCCGACCTCGGCACGCTCGCGGCGACGAGCGCCGACCTGGCCGGCGGGCGGTTCCTCGACGCGGCCTCCGAGTCCCTCCCGACGGTCGTGCTCGGCCACGACGCCGCCAGCCGGCTGGGGATCAGTCCCGACGACCTGACGAGCAACCCGCGGGTCTGGCTCGGCGGCGAGTGGTTCGCCGTGATCGGCATTCTCCAACCCGTTCCCCTGGCACCCGATCTCGACTCCGCCGCCCTGATCGGCTACCCCGTTGCCGAGGAGTTGTTCGACACGACGCGGTCGCCCTCGACGCTGTTCGTCCGTACGAGCCCCGACGATGTCGAAGCGGTGCGTGCCGTGCTCGCCCGCTCGGTCGACCCGCAGACCCCCGACGAGGTCGAGGTGTCGCGACCGTCCGATGCCCTCGAGGCGCGTGCCGCCACCGATGAGGCGTTGCGCAACCTGCTCCTCGGGCTCGGCGCCGTGGCGCTCGTCGTGGGTGGCGTAGGGATCACCAACGTGATGGTCATCTCGGTGCTCGAGCGACGCGGGGAGATCGGAGTCCGCCGGGCAATGGGTGCGCGACGGCTGCACATCGCCGGACAGTTCCTCGCCGAGGCGACGATGCTGGCGACACTTGGCGGCATAGCTGGTGTGAGCCTGGGCGCGACGGTCACGGCGCTCTACGCCCGCAGCCAGGGTTGGCTCGTCGACGTGCCCGTCGCCGCCCTGGCCGGTGGCGCCGCCGCGGCCCTCGGCGTCGGCCTGATCGCCGGCGTCTCGCCGGCGATCCGCGCCGCCCGCCTCGACCCCGCCGACGCCCTGCGGCCGTCCTGACGCGCCATCCTGTCGACCCGCTAAACGACCCCAACCGCCCGTGATCGCCGGATACCCTCTGCGCCGTGATACACGCCCGCTCCGGAGCCGCCGTCGCCATCGCTGCCCTCGTCGTCGCCGGACTCGGCGCGACGGCTGCCACCGCGGCGACGTCTTCGACCTCGACGACGACCACGACGGTGACGCTCCCCGTGCCCGCCGGACGCGCCGACCGACAACGAGGTCGAGCCGCAGACGTTCCATGGGCGGGTGCAGATCCCGGCGATCGAGGTGGACTCACCATTCATCGAGGGCATCCGCATCAACACGCTGGACTACGGACCCGGCCATTGGCCCGGCACGGCGATGCCGGGCGAGCTCGGCAACGTCGTCGTCGCCGGGCACCGCACGAGCAACAACGCCGACTTCCGACGACTCGACGAGCTGAAGCCGGGCGACGAGGTGATCTTCGACCTCGATGCCACCGAGGGGTTCGAGCGCGCCGACGGGGTGCCCGTATCGGTGCCGACTCCGGACGCCTACACCGGCAAGTACGTCTACGTCGTCCACTCCGTGGAGATCGTCACGCCCGACGCGATGTGGGTGGTCACCCAGGACTACCGCCATTCGGCCACGCTGTTCGCCTGCCATCCGCCAGGCTCGGTTGCCGAGCGGATCGTCGTGTTCCTCGATCTCGTCGACCCGGCGACGCTTGCCCTCGTCGACCCGCCGCGGCCGACGACGACGACATCGACCACGCCGGCCGGTTGACGACACCCCGGCGGGCGCTCGTCGCCCTCGCCGGTGGTCTCGGAGTCGCACTGGCGCTGCCCCCGTGGGGGTGGTGGCCGTTGGCATTCGTCGGAGTTGCGATGTTCGAGATCGCCGTCGGCGATGCCCCGTCGCGGCGCCAACGGGCGGGGCTCGCCTTCGTTTTCGCCTTCGCCTGGATGGCCATGGGGATGGCGTGGATGTGGCAACTGACCGCCCCCGGCTACGTCATCGCCAGCGCCGTGTTCGCCTCGTTCCACGCCGCCGCTGCCGCGGCGACGCCGGACGGCAGGTGGAGCACGATCGGCCGGCCGTGCGCCCACACGCTCGCCGAAGCACTGCGGTTCTCGTGGCCCTTCGGGGGCGTTCCGCTGGCCAGCCTGGGCATCGCCCAGGCGGCCGGCCCATTCGCCGGCGTCGTTCGTGTCGGCGGCGTCGTGCTGCTGACGTGGGTCGTGTTCCAAGTCGGCTGCTCGCTCGGGGTCCTGGCCCGACGATTCGGCGGGGTGCTCATCGATCGGCGTCTCGCCGTCGCTGGGTTGCTCGCCGCCGGCGCAGTCATCGTGCTCAGCGCCGTGGCGCCGCGGGGCCGCGGGACTGGCGTGTTCCTCGACGTCGCCGCCGTTCAGGGAGGCGGTGAGCAGGGCACTCGCGCCGACGACGTGCCCAGCGCGGTCGTGACACAGCGGCACCTCGAGGCGACTCGCTCGATCGAGCCCGACGACGAGCTCGACCTCGTCGTGTGGCCCGAGAACGTCGTGGACGTGTCCGACTTCGCCGGTAGCGCCGAGCTCGAGGCCATCGCTACGGAGGCTCGCCGCCTCGGCGTGCCGATCTCCGTCGGCGTCACGGAGGACGTCCCGGGGGAGGCCGACCGGTTCACCAACGCCCAAGTCATCGTCACACCGGACGGCGAGGTCTCCAGTCGCTACGACAAGGTCCGGCGCGTCCCGTTCGGCGAGTACGTGCCGTTGCGCGGACTGCTCGATGCGCTCGGTGCACCACTCGACCAGGTCCCCCATGACGCCGTTGCCGGCACCGGGCCGGCCGTGCTCGATCTTCCGGACCGCACGCGACTCGGCGTGGTGATTTCCTGGGAGGTGTTCTTCGGGGGCCGGGTTCGCGACGGCGTCCGGGAGGGTGGCGGTGTCATCCTCAACCCGACGAACGGGGCGAGCTACTCAGGGACGATCGTGCAGACCCAGCAGATCGCATCGAGCCGACTACGCGCCTTGGAGACGGGAAGGTCGGTTGTCCAGGTGGCGCCGACCGGCTTTTCGGCAGTTCGTGACCCCCGGCGGCGACGTCCTTCAGCGCACCGCCGTCAGCGATCGGGCGGTGATCCGCGACACGGTCGAGCTGCGCGCCGGCGAAACGTGGTACACCCGCCTCGGCGACGGGCCGATCATCACCCTGATGGTCGTCGGTCTGGCGGCGTCGTGGGCCCTGGCGATTCGAGGAGCACGGTCACTGGTCCGTCGTTGACGAGCGAGACCCGCATCGCGGTACGGAACCTCCCGGTCGCCACCGCGGCGCCGAGGTCGCCCAGTGTGCTCACGACATGGTCGACGAGCGGCGCGGCCTGTTCTGGCCGGGCGGCGGCGATCCAGCTCGGCCGACGACCGGCCATGGCGTCGCCGTACAGCGTGAACTGGCTGACGACGAGGATCCCAGCGCCGACATCGCCAGCCGAGCGGTTCATGACTCCGGCTTCGTCGTCGAAGACGCGCAGGTTCCACACCTTGCGGGCGATCCACTCGGCATCCGCCCTGGTGTCGTCATGGGTCACCCCGACGAGGACGCACAGCCCCGCGCCAATCGCCCCGACAACCTCGCCCGGCTCGTCGACGCCCGGAGTAGCGACAGCCACCGAGGCTTCGGTTACTCGCTGGACCACGGCGCGCACCGGCCGATGGTTAGCACGAACCGACAGGCGTGACAGGCTGCGCAGATGGCGACATCACGACAGGTCACCGTCGAACGCACCGGGCCGGGGCGCTTCGCTGCCGTCAACAAGCGTGGCGGCACCGTCTCGTTCGGCACGGGCGAGGATGGCGACTTCACGCCCACCGAACTGTTGCTCGCGGCGATCGGCGGGTGCACGGCGATCGACGTCGACATCCTCACGTTCGCGACGGGCCACCGCCGATTCGTTCCAGGTCGACGTCGGCGCCGACAAGGTCCGCGACGAGGACGGCAACCGCCTCACCGACATCGCCGTGACGTTCCACGTCACGTTTCCCGGCGGGCCGGAAGGCGATGCGGCGCGCGAAGTGCTCCCCCAGGCCGTGCAGCGATCCCATGATCGGCTGTGCACCGTCGGACGCACCGTCGAACTGGGAACGCCGATCACTCCGTCGATCGAATAACAGCCCCCTGCGGCGCCAGCCAAGCGGCCACCCCGGCGAGATCGAGGAGCTCGTGGAGGTCGCCGTCGACGTTCTCGAGCAGCAACCGCCAGCCGCGCCGCTGGGCGTGGAGACGAAGCAGCAGCAGGCGATCGACGAGGTCGAGATCGCACGGCACGGAGCGGTCGAGGGCGACGACGAACCGACGCTGACCGTCAGCCACGAGCACCACGTCGGCGCGTGGCCAGTCGGCGCTCATCACGTTGTGAGACGCACCGAATGCCGAGAAGTGAGCGGTCGTCGGATGCGATCTGGGCGGCCAAACGCCGGTAAACCCGGACCGGAGGCCGCCCAGATCGGGAAGTGGACCGCAGGCCGCCCAGAACGAGTCCGGTCGTCGGGCGCCCTTACCGGCGGGTAATCGACCCCCGGTAGCCTGGTCCGATGCCTCCCGGCGGTGACGAGCAACTGCGCATCGCCTACCTGACCTATCGGGGCAAGCCGCACGTCGGGGGCCAAGGGATCTACACCCGCCATCTCACCAAGGCGCTGTGCGACCTCGGCCACCACGTCGAGGTGTTCGGCGGCCAGCCCTACCCCGTGCTCGACGAACGTGTCGCGTTGCACGAATTGCCGAGTCTCGACCTGTTCAACGACCAGTACCCCGGTCGTTTCCCCGCCTATTGGGAGCTCAGGTCACGCGAGGACCTCCTCGAGGTGCTGCAGTTCTCGACCGGCACGTTCTCCGAGCCGTTGGCCTTCAGTTTCCGGGCGCTGCGCGCGCTCACCCCACGGCTCGGTGACTTCGATCTGGTCCACGACAACCAATGCCTCGGCTACGGGATCCTGCTCCTCGAGAAGAAGATCCCGACCGTCGTCACCCTGCACCACCCGATCACCCGCGATCGCATGCTGGAGATGGACAAGGCGCTCGGCCGTCGCAAGCGGTGGTCCGTCGGACGCTGGTACTCCTTCGTCAAGATGCAGGGCCGCGTCGCCTCGCGGATGCCGAGGATCGTCGTCGTCAGCGAGAACTCGATCAACGACATCCACAGCGACATGGGGGTCAGCCGCGATCGCATGCGCCTCGTGCCGGTCGGGGTCGATGCCGAGTTGTTCCGGCCGCTTCCGGAGGTCGCCCGTGTCCCCGGCAGGCTGATCACCACGGCATCGGCCGATGTCGCCCTGAAGGGACTCGGGTACCTCATCGAGGCTGTCGCCAAGCTGCGCACCGAACGCGACGTCTCGCTGACGATCATCGGCCGACCGAAAGCGGGCAAGAGCATGGACCTCATCGAGGCTCATGGCCTCGGCGATGTGGTCACGTTCGTTTCCGGGGTGCCGGACGAGCGGATCGTCGAGCTCTACGCCGAGGCTCAATTGGCGATCGTACCGAGCCTGTACGAGGGGTTCAGCCTGCCGGCGATCGAGGCGATGGCCACCGGAACGGCGCTGGTGGCGACCGATGGTGGGGCACTTCCGGAGGTCACCGGCGCCGACGGCGAGACGGTCTTGCAGTGTCGGGCGGGCGATGCCGACGCCCTCGCCGAGACGATCCGCCGGGGGCTCGACGACGCCGAGCTGCGCGCCCGGGTCGGCGACGCCGGACGTCGCCGAGTCGTCGAGCGGTGGACGTGGCGGCGCTGTGCCGAGTTGACCGTCGAGCAATACCGCGAGGTCTTGGCGATGCCCGAGAACGTCGCCAAGTCGCGAGTCAACATCGGGCGACGCTGATCATGCTCACGGTTCGGTTTGATCGGCTCACAAAGCTCGGCGTGCCGTCCGGCGCGTTGGTCCTCGACGCCGGCGCCGGGTTCGGCCGGCACGCCTTCGAGCTCGCCCGTCGCGGATATCGCACGGTAGCGATCGACCGCGCCGCCGACGAGATGGTCGCCACTCGAGCAACGTTGGCGGCGATGGCCGAGTCTGGTGAGGCCGAGGACAAGCACATCGTCGGAGTGCTGCGCGGCGATGCCACCGCCCTGCCGTTCCCCGATGACTGCTTCGACGCGGTGGTCACGTCGGAGGTTCTCGAACACATCCCCGACGACACCGGGGCGCTCGCCGAGCTGCGGCGCGTACTTCGCCCAGGAGGCGTACTCGCGATCACCGTGCCGTCATGGCTGCCGGAACAGGTCAACTGGATGCTGTCCGACGATTACCACGCCCCTGCGGCAGTCGGCGGACACGTGCGGATCTACTCGGCCACCGAACTGAAGGCCAAGCTGCGGGCCGCCGGTCTCGACGTCGCCGGGACCCACCACGCCCACGCCCTGCACTCGCCGTATTGGTGGTTGAAGTGTGCCGTCGGTGTCGACCGCGACGATCATCCACTCGTCCGGCAGTACCGCCGGTTCCTCGAGTGGGACATCGTCCGCCAGCCGCGGTCGACACGCATTGCCGAGCGGGTGCTGTCACCCGTCCTCGGCAAGAGCCTGGTGCTCTACGGAGTTGCCAGATGAAGCTGGATCTACCTGGGGTGATCTCCGCTGCGGAGCTCGACTCGACGGCACGGCACCTGGCCGCCCTCCAGCAGCCCACCGGGATGATCCCATGGTTTCCAGGCGGACACTGCGATCCGTGGAACCTTGTCGAGACGGCGATGGCCCTCGACGTCGTCGGCTACCACGCCGAGGCGATGGCCGCCTACCGCTGGCTCGCGGCCACCCAGCTGCCGTCTGGAGCGTGGCCCAATTACTTCGCCGCGGACGGCACCGTGGAGGACGACAAGCTCGACACCAATGTCTGCGCGTACATCGCCACCGGCGCGCTGCACCACTGGATGTGCACCGCTTCGCGCGAAGACGCCGAGGCGCTGTGGCCGGCCGTCGACCGAGCGTTGTCGTTCGTCCTCGCCCAACGCCGCGACGACGGATTGGTGCTGTGGGCGATCGCCGCTGACCACACCAAGTCCTGGGACTACGCCCTGCTCACCGGGTCGTCGAGCATCGCCCACGCCCTGCGCTGCGGCGCCCGCCTGGGCGCCATGCTCGGCCACCGTCGGCCACGCTGGCACCGCGCCGCCGAGCAGATCGGCGCCGCCATCGTCGAACGCCCGGACGCCTTCGAACCCAAGCAGCGCTGGGCGATGGACTGGTACTACCCGGTGTTGTGTGGGGCCCTCGACGTCAGCGGCGGCAAGGCCCGGTTGGCTGATGGCTGGGCCACCTTCGTGATGGAGGGACTCGGGGTGCGCTGCGTGAGTGACGAGCCATGGGTCACCGCCTCGGAGACCGCCGAGTGCGCCATCGCCTTCGCCGCGATCGGCGACACCGATACCGCCGCCGATCTGTTGCGCTGGACCCGCACGCACCGTCGGTCCGACGGCTCGTACTGGACCGGCATCGTCTATCCCGAGTCGCCGATGACAGATGCGAGCGACGAGGCGCCAGCCGAGGAGCGGCCAAGCAACGGCCTGCGTGGCCGGGGAACGCAATGGCGTCTATCCCGAGTCCCTGATGTTTCCCTTCGAAGAGCACACGTCGTACACCGCGGCAGCGGTGATCCTCGCCGCCGACGCGATCGCCGGCGCCGGTCCGGCGTCGCGCATCTTCGCCTCCCACGCCGGGTACTGAAATCGCCACGGTCGGTCGACAAGACTCCCCGATGATGCGTGTGTCGCTGCTCGACAACCCGGTGGCCCGGACCGTGTTCAGCGCCTGGAGTTGGCTCGTCCTCGGCGTGCTGTTGATCGTGTGGGTCCCGCTCGTCGGGGTCATCTGGCTGGTCACCGTGCCGTTCGATCGCGGCCGTTATGCGGCCGGCTGGATGTTCCGCAAGATCGCCGTCGCCCACCAGGTGCTCAATCCGCTGTGGCGCTTCCGCACCCATGGGCAGATGCCCCCGGACCCGCGGCGGCCCTACGTGGTCGTCGCCAACCACGAGAGCTTCGTCGACATCCTGCTGATCTCCCACCTGCCGTGGGAGATGAAATGGTTGTCGAAGGCCGAGTTCTTCAAGTTCCCGTTGATCGGCTGGCTGATGCGGATGGCCGGTGACATTCGTCTGGTGCGCGGCGACCGGGCCAGCATCGCCGCGGCCATGCGGGCATGCGAAGACCGTCTCGGCAAACGGGTGTCCGTGATGATCTTTCCGGAGGGCACCCGCTCGACGGACGGAGAACTCGGACCGTTCCTGCGCGGCGCCTTCAAGCTGGCGATCGACAACCAAGTGCCGGTCCTGCCGCTCGTCGTCAGTGGCACCCGAACTGCGCTGCGCAAGCACGACTGGCGGCTGGGAGTTTCCAACGCCGACGTCTACGTGCTCGATCCGATCGACACCTCGGGGATGACGTCCGCCGACGTCAACGGCCTCCGCGACCGCGCCCGCGCGGCGATGGCCGCCAAACTGGCCGCGATCGGCGCGCCGAAGTCGCGTTCGACCGCCTAGGGCGTGTAACAATCGCGCAATGTCCACGCCGCCACCACCGCCGATTCCGACCTACAGCGGCCCGCCCGGGGGGGATGTGTACCGCCCGACCGGCAACAACGGCAAGGCCGTGGCAGCGATGGTCTGCGGCATCGTCGGCCTCGTCATCTTCGGCTTCATTCTGGGCATCATCGCCATCGTCCTCGGCTCGATCGCCAAGAACGAGATCAAGCGGACCGGTCAGGGCGGCAGCGGAATGGCGACCGCGGGCATCGTCCTCGGCATCATCGACATCGTCGCCGGCATCATCATCTTCGCGGCCGTCGTCGGCTAGCTCCGGCGCAGGATCCGCAACGACCCGGTCGTCGAGATCAGGGTGAAGGCGCCGCTGGCGATCGCCGGCAGGTAGATGTCCTCGTAGGGTGGCCGGCCGCCGTCGGCGGGGTCGGCAAACACGTCGTGGATCGCCAGGGTGCCTCCGGCGGCGACCTTCGGCGCCCAGCCGGCAAAGTCGGCCCGGGCGGGTTCGGCGCCATGACCGCCGTCGATGAACACAAGTGCGGACTCGCGTTGCCCAGTGAGTGGCGACGACCGACGACTCGCCGACGACAGCGACGGCGAATCGCTCGAGACCGGCCTCGAACAGCGCCTGCCGAAACAACGGCAACGTGTCCATTCGCCCGATCCGCTGGTCGACGACGTCAGGATCGTGGTGCTCCCAGCCGGCTTGGTTCTCTTCGGATCCTCGATGGTGATCGACGGCGAAGACCACGGTGCCCGACTCACGGGCCGCGGCGGCGAGCCAGACCGTCGATCGCCCACAGTACGAACCGATCTCCACGAGCGGAGCGCCGGGAACGGCCCGGGCCGCGGCGAGGGCGGCGGCGTGAAGGGCATCACCTTCGTCCGCCGGCATGAACCCCTTGGTGGCCAGGGCGACGTCGCGCCAACTCGTCATCGCTGACATGATTGCCGACGTGACCGCCCTCGACGACCTCGTCGATCTCCTCGACCTCGACCCGATCGAGGTCAACATCTTCCGCGGCCACTCCACCGACGAGAAGCGCCAACGAGTGTTCGGTGGCCAGGTCGCCGGCCAGGCGCTCGTCGCCGCCGCCCGCACGGTCGACCAGTCCCGCCCCGTGCACTCGTTGCATGCCTACTTCCTGCGCCCGGGCGACCCGTCGCGGCCGATCCTCTACGAGGTCGACCGGCTTCGCGATGGCCGCAGCTTCACGACCAGGCGAGTTGTCGCGATCCAGCACGGCGAGGCGATCTTCAACCTGCAGGCCAGCTTTCACGGCTACGAACAAGGACCGGATCACCAACTGTCGATGCCCGAGGGACTGCCCGACCCGGAATCGCTGCCGGGGTGGGACGAACGGCTGTCGCCGTACCGCGAACAGCTCGGCGAGTTGTTCGATCGTCCACGGCCGATCGACCTGCGCTATGTCGGTGCCGACCCGATGCGTCGCAAGGGCACGTCGTCGTCCGGCCAGCAGGTGTGGCTACGCGCCGACGGCAACCTGCCCGACGACCCGGTGCTCCACGCGTGCATCGTCACCTACGCCAGCGACATGACGCTGCTCGACACGGCGGTGATGCCGTTCGGGCTGGCGTGGGACTCGCCGGGGATGAAGATGGCCAGCCTCGACCACGCGATGTGGTTCCACCGGCCGTTCCGCGCCGACGAGTGGCTGCTCTACGACCAGCGGGCGATCTCCGTGACATCAGCGCGAGGACTGGCTGGCGGGGCGATCTTCACGTCCGACGGCCGGCTCGCCGTCAGCGTCGTCCAAGAGGGCCTGATCCGTATCGGCTGACCAGAACCACGTCAACAGGACGTCAACAAGGAGCACGTGATGCGTCTGACCACGAACCGCACATCGAGCCTCGTCGTCGCTGCCGCGGCGGTCGCCCTCGCCGTCGGCGGTACGGCAACGGCCGGCCCATCGACTGCTGCCGAAGCACCACCCGAGGTGACCTTGACTCCTGTCGCCGAGGTGCCCGCACCCGTCGACCTCGCGTGGCGGAACGGCGACCCCGGCCTCTACGTCGCCGGACAGGATGGCACGATCACCCGTGTCGAGGGCAGCGCCGGCCCGGCGGTCGTGCTCGACATCAGCGACCTCACGGCTGCCGGTGGCGAGCAGGGACTGCTCGGCTTGGCGTTCCATCCGGACGGCACGAAGGCGTACGTCAACTTCACCGACAACGACGGCGACACCAACGTCGTCGAGTTCGCCGTCGACGCCGCCGGTGGATTCGACCGGGAGAGCCTGCGCACCGTGCTGGTCGTCGAGCAGCCGTACGCCAACCACAATGGCGGGGACCTCGCATTCGGCCCGGACGGGATGCTCTATGTCGGCCTTGGTGACGGCGGCGCCGGGGGTGATCCGGAGCGACGGGCCCTGAACCTGGCCGAAGTGCTCGGCAAGATGCTGCGGATCGACCCGACCACACCGTCGGGAGATCTCGGCTACACGATCCCTGCCGACAACCCCTTCGTCGGCACCGAGGGTGCCCGCGGCGAGATCTGGTCGATCGGCCTGCGCAACCCGTGGCGCTACAGCTTCGATCCCGAGACCGGCGACTTGTGGATCGCCGACGTCGGTCAGGGCAGCATCGAGGAGATCAACGTGGCCCCGGCGACCGAAGGCGTCGACGCCGGCCGCGGCAGCAACTTCGGATGGAGCGCGTTCGAAGGCAGTCAACCGTTCAACGACGATGTCACCGCGGAGAACCACTCCGGCCCGATCTTCGAGTACAGCCACAGCGGTGGGCGCTGCTCGATCAGCGGCGGTGTGCGCGCCCGCGGTGAGGGCGCCGGTCAACTGGCCGGATGGTACGTGTACGCCGACTACTGCACGCGGCGAGGTGATGGCGATCGCCGTCAGCGGCGCGGGAACCGACGCGACGGTCAACCCCGAGCCCGTCGTCCTCGCCAACGCTGGTCAATCGGTGTCGGCGGTGGCGTCGGGCCCGGACGGCGCCGTGTACGTGCTGGGGTTCGACGATGCTGTCTACCGGCTCGACCCGGCATAGTCCGGTCCGCCCGCATCCGGCCGATGACCCGCGGCCTAGCTCACCCGTTGGAACTGCACGGTCCGCGCCGCGACGTCGGCGGCAACCAACCTGACGCGGATCTGGTCGCCCGGGTTCACGCGCGTGGCGTGGACACGCGTGAGGATCGCCGGCTCGGCGATCTGCATCACCGGTCCGTGGCGGTCCTCGTCGACGATCGTCCCGTCGAACAGCTCGCCCTCGCGGCCCGCCAGGAGGACAGCCTCGGCGAGGTTGTGGACGGCGTTGTCGACGCGGTTGCCCCGTTCGTCCGATCGGGCCATGACCCGAGGGAGCTCCGGGAGCGCCGCCGCGACGTGCTCGGGCACGGGGTCTCCATTGGCGACCGCCAGGGCGGCCTCGACGACATAGCGATCGGCCAGCCGCCGCAGCGGAGCAGTGGCGTGGGCATACGGCGCGGCCATCGCCGCGTGCCACGGCTTCTCGCCGTCGACGTAGGGTCGATAGCTGGCCCCGCCGCCTGCTCGTCGAACGGCGAGCAGGAAGGCGGCGCTGCGTTGGTCGTTCGCCGGCAAGGACCGTTGGAATCGGGCGAGTGAGACACCTGCGGGCCAATCGAGACCGAACGCCTCGGCGGTGTAGCGCAGCCGTCGGATCGCCCGCTCGGGAACGTCTGGCATCACCCGAAACAATCCAGTCTTTGCCGCATGGAGGGCATCGGCTACCGCCATGTTGGTCGCCAACGACATCCCAGCGTTGCCGTCCTCACTTTCCAGACGGGCGTCGAAGCGCAGCTGCCACCCCTTCTCGGTGAGCTCGAGCACCTGCTCGGGGAACTCGACTCTCGGCGCGCCGCGACGATCCTCGGCGGCGACGATTCGCCGGGCCAGCTCGGCGAAGGTTGGGCGCAGTGCGGACATGTCGACGTCCTCGTACGCCAGCTTGTGCCTGCTGTGGATGACGGCGCGCTCGGCGCCGTCGAGCCGCGACCCGCCAGCGGCATCGATGCGCACGGTGAACACGACGGCCGGACGCGGTCCCGTGGGCAGCAGGCTGGCCGCCCCTTCGGACAGCGCCGGCGGGTAGAGCGGCACCTTGCCGTCAGGCAGGTACACCGTGCCGCCGCGCTCCCAGGCCGTCCGGTCGAGCACGCTGTCCGGGTCGACGAAGAACCCGACATCGGCGATGGCATAGTGCAGGATGATGTCGTCGCCGGCCTGCTCGGCGGCGAACGCTTGGTCGAGATCCGTGGCGGTCGCCGGGTCGAGCGTCGCGTACTCGACAGACGTGCGATCGACGTGCGCAGCACCGGGCACGCGGGTGGCGACTTCCTCGGCGGCCGCGACGACCTCGGGCGGGAACTCCCCCGGCACTCCGGCCTCGGCCCGGATCGCAGCGAGTCCGGCGACGATCCCCCCATCGATGACGCCGATCTCTGCCGCGTGATCGCCCCTGGCGCGGACTCTGACCATCGGTCAGCGGCGGGCGCCCATGAACATGCCCTTGAGCGCCTCGTAGTGCTCGATCACGTGTCCGGCGCCGAGGACCACGGCTTCCAGGGCGGCGGTCGACTGCCGTACGGGGACACGGGTCTCACGCTCGATCCGCTCGCGGACGCCGCGCAGCAAGCTGCCACCGCCGACGAGATACATCCCTCTCGTCAGGAAGTCCTGCGACAGTTCCGGCGGGGCCTTGGCCAGGCAGCGGATCACCGAGGCGACGATCGACGACACAACGTCCTCGATGGCGAAGCGGATCTCCTCGGGAGTGAGGATGACGGTCTTCGGCAGACCGGTCATCAGGTCACGTCCGCGGACCTCGGCTTGGCGATCGTCGCCGATCGGATCGGCCGAGCCGATCTCCTTCTTGATCTCCTCGGCAGTTCGTTCGCCGATGGCGATGCCGTGCTCGCGGCGCACATAGTTCTGGATCGCCGCGTCGACGTCGAACGAGCCGATGCGCACGGCCTCGAGGGCGACAATCCCGCCGAGCGAGATCACCGCTGTCTCGCTCGTTCCGCCACCGATGTCGATGACCATGTTGCCCACCGGCTCGTCGATCGGCAGGTCGGCGCCGATCGCCGCGGCCATCGGCTGCTCGATGAGGTTGGCGTCGGCAGCACCCGCCCGACGGGCTGCATCGGTGACGGCCCGACGTTCCACCTCGGTGATCGCCGACGGCACGCAGATCACGACCTTTGGGCGGGTGAACCGGCTCACCCCGACACGCTGCAACAGCAGGCGGATCATCCGCTCGGTGATCTCGAAGTCGGTGATCGCCCCGCCCCGCAGCGGGCGCACGGCCACGATGTACCCAGGTGTGCGACCGATCATCTGCCACGCTTCGTGGCCCGTCGCCAGCACCTCACCGGTCTGGCGGTTGAGGGCGATCACCGACGGCTCGTTGAGCACGATGCCGCGACCCTTCATGTACACGAGCGTGTTGGCCGTGCCGAGGTCGATCGCCAAGTCACGGGCCATCGGGATCTCCATCGACCTTGCCGTCGTCGAGTTGCTGCACCCGGTCGACCACCGAGCGACGAGCTTCTGGCGAGAGGGCGTCGATCTGGCGCTGGAAGGACGTCACTCCATCGGGCGTCCGCCGGCGGCTGAGGACGAACAGCACGATCCCGGCGGCGACGATCGCCGCCCCCACGAGGATCCAGATCATCGGATCGCCCGGACCATCACGCCGGGCCGCCACCGACGCGCTGGATGTCACGGATCGGCGCCGCGTCGGTGCCCCAATCGGCACCGTCGCTCCACGTCTCGTGCTTCCAGATCGGCACTGTCTCCTTCAGCGTGTCGATCACGAATCGAGCGGCTTCGAAGGCATCGTGACGGTGCGGCGACGAGACGGCGACCACCACGGCCGAGTCAGTCACGGCGAGCGGTCCGAGGCGGTGGATCATCGCCAGGCGTCCGATGGCCGGCCACCGTGTCCGGGCCTCGGCGGCAATCGCTGCGAAACGCGTCAGGGCGGCCTGCTCGTAGGCCTCGTACACCAACTGCTCGACGCCCTGGCGACCGTCGGAATGGTCGCGTACCGTGCCCGAGAACACGACGACGGCTCCGCAATCGGGTCGTACCGCCCAGTCGTACAGGGCGGCGACCGGCAGGTCCTCGTCGGTCAGGGTGAACCAGTCGTCGCCGGCGGCGGGTGGGAGCACGAGGGTGCATCGTAGCTGGACCCCTGGGGGCGACCCCTGCGTGTGCGCGGTGCTCGGTAGATTTCGATCCTGTGACGCCCCCACCGTTGCCTCCCCACGAGCGGCCGTGGCGGCACCCGTCCGAATTGCCGGCGCCACCGCACGAACCGCCGACCATCGGCGGTCGCCTGCTGATCGTGACGACGGCGACCGTCTGCCTCGCCCTCGTCGGTGTGATGGCCGTGCGGATGACCCCGGCGCAGACACCCCACGGCGACGCCTTGCGATCGGTCTCCACGTCAGTCTTGACAGGGACCTCCAACTCGATCAACGACATCGCCGGGGCGGCCGCCAACTCCGGCCGGCGCTTCACCGATGTCGTCGGGCGGACCCTCACCTCGATGATTGCGACGACCGACCGCACTGTCGCCTCGAGCAGTTCGACCCCGGCGCTGCTGGCCCCGAGCGACGCCGAACTTGCCGTCGTCACGCCGATCGCCCAAGACCGTCTGGGGATCACCACCGCCGCAGCCGTCGAGGGCCGCACGGGCACGATCGAGGCGATGCTTCCGACCGGAGTGCGCGTCATCGCCGAGCTGCTCGGCACGGACGACGGCTTCGCCCTCGTTCGGCTTCCAGCGCGGTCGACCGAGGCGGCGGCGATCGCCAAGACCTCGAACACGGACTGGACGGTCATCGCCTACGGTGACGAGTACGCGGTTGACCAGGGCGGCAGGGCGTTGCACTCGATGGCCATTCCCGAAGCGGCACCCGTCTTCAACGCCGACGGTGACCTCATCGGGTTGTGCACGATCGGGCCCAACGGCATCGAGGTGCTACGGGTGGCCGCGCTCCCGGACGTTCCGGTGGGGCCCCGACCGAGCCGTCCGAACCACGCACGACCGTGGCCGTCAGCGAGCCGGTGACCAGCGGCGGTCCGCCGGTGGAGAGCGAGCCGCCCGCGGCGCCCGCCTCGACGGCGACCGAGTCGACGGTGCTCGGCTCGTCGGTGCCGGTCACCGACAGCTCGGCGGTGGCGACGACGGAGTCGCCGGAGACATCGGTGACCCCCACCTCGGACGTCCCGACCACCTGAGCCGTTCTGGGCGGCTTGCGGTCCATTCGTTCTGGGCGCCGCCGGTCCGGTTTCCGGCGTTGCGCCCAGTTGCCGAATTGACCGAAGGCCGCCCAGAACGACAGTGTCAGCCGGCGCGACGGCGGCGGCGCCATGACCGGACGACCAACAGCGCACCGCCGGCGACGATCAACGCCCCACCGATCATCGCCCCGAGGGCGATCTCCTGGCGACGTCGTGGTGTGACCATCGTCCACCAACGCCCTTCGGTGCCCTCCACGTAGGCCTGCTCGTTGGTCACCGTCGGCGCCCAGCCCTGCTGCTTGAGGCGGTCGTTGGCGACCACCCACGAGTGGCGGGTGTAGCTGCGCAGGCCCGGCGGGATCGGTCCACGTTGGAACCGCCAGCGCAGCGCGGCGACCACCTCCGCGACGCGGTCCGGCAGCTTGAGTCGCGGGCGCTCACCACTCAGCGCACGGACCCGTTCCCCGGCGATCCACCCGTCCGGAGCGACGTTGAACACCCCATCGAGGCGCTTGTTCACCGCGAGGATGACGGCCGCGCCGAGATCGTCGAGATGCAGGAATTGAGCCGCCGGATCGACTTCGCCGAAGCGCTCGCCGAGTCCCGCCGCCAGCGACCGGGCGAGGTGCGACGATCCGTCGGCGGCCATCGAGACGACCGGTCGCAGCACGGCCACCGTGCGTCCCGGGCGCTGCCGGCGCCAGCGGTCGGCCATCGCCTCGGCGGCGGCCAGTTGGCGGGCGTAGACGAAGTCGACATCGGGGCGCAAGATGGCGTCCTCGGTGAGCGGCACCGGGTTGTTCGGCCAGGCTCCATAGACCATTGCCGAGGAGACGAACACGAGGTGATCGGCGTCGCGGGCGATCGCCTCGGCGAGCGTGCGGTCGACACCTTCGGTGACGTTCTCGCGCCGGCGGGCTCGGGCGTCCGGATCGCCGGAACCGAGATGAACAACGACGTCGATCGATCCGGTGGTCGGGGGAAGCGTGATCGAGGGTTCCGCCTCGAGGCCGGCCAGGACCCGCGACCCAAGGTTCCCCTCGGCCCCACTGATCGACACGGAGATCGGGCCGGTGCCCCAGTTCACGGCCACACTCACGGCAACGAAGGTACAGCGGAGGCGAACACTCGTAGCATCAAGCGCATGTCTGACGCTCAGCCTCCGGCCGAGCGACCGGGAGACGACGACCCCCAGGAGCCGCCCAACCCGTTCGCCGGGCTGCCGTTGTTCGGCGACCTCGCCAAAGCCCTCGCCGGCCAGGGGCCACTGAACTGGGACGCCGCTCGTCAGTTCGCCGTGATGGGCGCCACTGGCGGCACGTCCGAGGGCAACGTGACCCCGGAGCAGCGCTTCGCCTATGAGGATCTCGCCCGCATCGCCCGGATGCATGTCGCCGACGTGATCGGCGTCAGTCACGAGCCCGGTGAGGTGCGCGCTGTGACGCGGACGCAGTGGGCCACCGAGACGCTCGAGGCGTACCGTCACCTGTTCACCGAGATGGCTGCCTCGTTGGGCCGGATCGGTGAGGCCGAGGACGAGCAGGCGAGCAGCGACCCGATGATGTCGATGATGGCCGGGCTGTCGCGGATGATGGCGCCGGCGATGCTCGGCATGTCGATCGGCTCGATGGTCGGTCGCCTCGCCACCCGCGCGTTCGGTAGCCACGACCTGCCGATCCCGCGTCAGCCGTCCACCGTCACCCTCGTCCCGGCGACCATCGAGTCGTTTGCCGGCCAGTGGGAGATCCCTCTCGACGAGATGCGCTTGTGGGTGCTCGCCCACGAGATTGCCGGGTTCACGCTGTTCGAGGCGGCGCATCTGCGCGACGCGTTGTCCGACCTCGTCCGCCAGCACGCCGGCGGCTTCCGGCCTGATCCGTCGTCGGTCACCGACAAGCTGAGCTCGCTCGACGACGACTCGGCCGATCCGATCGCCGCCCTCCAGAGTGCGCTCAGCGATCCCGAGTTGCTGCTCGGGGCCGTCACATCGCCAGAGCAGCGCGAGCTACGACCGCGGCTCGACGCCCTCGTCGCGGTCGTCGTCGGCTACACCGACTGGGTCGTCGACGCCGTGTCGGCGCGTCTCGTCGGCGGCGCCGCGCTGCGCATCGCCGAGGCCGTCCGCCGCCAACGCATCGAGACGTCCGCCAACGACGCCTTCGTCGAGCAGTTGCTCGGCATTCGCATCGGCGAAGCGCAGGTGGCCCGGGGCAAGGCCTTCGTGCAGGGCGTTGTCGATCGGGCCGGCGACCATGGCCTGCTCCCGCTGCTCGAACGACCCGACGCGATCCCCACGCCGAACGAGGTCGACGCTCCTGGCCTCTGGCTGGCCCGCATCACGGAGTGACGTCGGCAGGCTGCTGCTTGCGACGCGGCCGCCGCAACAGATAGGCGAGGCCCCCACCGCACGCGACGAACACGACCAGTGCGCCGGCCCGATCGGAGATCGTGACCATCACGGGGATCATCGCGGCGATCGCCCACGACAGCTGGAAACGAGTCTCGAAGGTGGCGATGGCCCGGCCACGGTTGGCCTGCGGCGCATCACGTTGCAGGGTCGACTCGAAACCGAGGCGGGCGATCGACCCGGCGAGGTTGACGGCGAAGGCCAGGCCGACGAGGGCCACCGTGCCACCGACGATGGTGGCGACTGCCGCCGCTGCCGTCGAGAAGATCAACGCCCCGATCAGCATCTTCTCCTCACTCGCGTGCTGCCGGATCCGCGGTGCGGAGGCGTTGCCGACGATCGTCCCCAGGGCGGCGAGCCCCAAGGCGACACCGAACCATGCGGTACTGGCACCCTCGGCTTTGAGGGAGAAGGCGATGAGGAACATCACGAACCCGACGGCACCGCGGATCAGGGTCATCACGATGGCCCCGTTCTGCACCGACGGTGAGTGCAACTGGATCTCCTCCACCGGCCCGGCCTCGTCGCGGGCGACGACGTCGGCGGACAGGAACGTCGCGGCGATCAGACCGGCGGAGAACAGCAGGGCGGCGTAGACGAGCGTGCCCTGGCTGGCGACAGGAGTCAGCTGGAGGATCGTTGCCGGGATCACCGCGGCGAAGCCGACCATGCCGGAGATCAACCCGAGCTTGGAGTTGGCCTCGACGAGATCTCGTTCGCTGCGCACGACCGACGGGACGAGCGCTGACTTGCAGACGACGTACGTCTTCTGCAGGACGAGCGACGCGAAGACGACAGGAAACAACGCCAGGTTGTCGATGACGGCGACCATCAGCAGGCACAACCCGACCCGGCAGGTCGCCACCGCAAGGATCGCCGCCCGACGGCCACCAGCGATCCGGTCGAGCGCCGGGCCGATCAGCGGCGCGAGAACGAGGAACGGGGCGAACCCGAGAACGAGGAACAGCAGGACTCGCTCACGAGCAGCGTCGGGGTCGATCGAAAAGAACAGCGAGTCGGCGAGGGCGACGACCATCGCCGCGTCGCCGGCCATCATCAGGGCATGGGTGATCGCCAGGCGACGAAACTTGGAGTAGCCCGCCAGCGGCAGCGCCCGTCCGCCGAACGAGATCGCCGGCATCCCTTCGGTCACCCCGTCGATGCTACGAGTGAGGCCGCCACGCCGCCCTTCTTTGGACGCTGTGAGGACGTTGGCGTCCGGATTTCGACCGATGAATCGGAGGCCGCCCAGAACGATCGATCTGGTGGGCGCGTCAGCTGCGCTCGTACTTGTAGCCGAGGCCGCGAATCGTGACGATTCGCCCAGGAGCCGCCGGGTTCGGCTCGATCTTCGACCGCAACCGCTTGACGTGCACGTCGAGGGTCTTCGTGTCACCGACATAGTCGTTGCCCCACACCCGGTCGATCAGCGTCTCGCGAGGCAGCACCCGACCGGCATTGGCGATCAACACGTGCAGCAGTTCGAACTCCTTGAGCGGCAGCGCCACGATCTCGCCAGCGACGGTGACGACGTGCTCGTCCGGATCGAGCACGACGTCGCCGACCTCGATCGCCGCCGGGCCGAGCTCACCGGCGGGGTCGCCGGTCGACCTCCGGAGCACCGCCCGCATCCGGGCGACCAGCTCGCGCAACCGATACGGCTTGGTGATGTAGTCGTCGGCGCCGACCTCCAGCCCGACGACCGTGTCGATTTCGGCACCCTTGGCGGTGACCATGATGATCGGCACCTGGCTCTTCTTGCGCAGCTGCCGGCAAACATCGATGCCACTGACTCGCGGCAGCATCACGTCGAGCAGCACGAGGTCGGGGCGAACCGAGTCGAAGCGCTCGAGGGCCTCGATGCCGTCCGTCGCCACCTCGACGCGAAATCCCTCCCGCCGCAAGCCGAGCGTCAGCGCTTCGACGAAGCTCGCCTCGTCCTCGACGACGAGCACGGTCTGGATGCTCACTCGCTCGCCTCGGTGGATGAGACGGTGCCGGACTGCGGGCCAGGGCCGACAGTTCGGTCCGGCGCCTTGGCCAGTGGCAGGCGGATCACGAACGTCGAACCCTCCCCCTCGGCCGACGACACGAGCACCTCACCGCCGTGATTGGTCGCGATGTGGCGGACGATCGCCAGTCCCAGGCCGGTCCCGCCGGTGTCCCGACCGCGGCCCTTGTCGACCCGGTAGAAGCGCTCGAAGATGCGGTCGTGGTCGGCCGCAGGGATGCCGATCCCCTGGTCGGCGACCATCAGTTCAGCGAACCGTCCTTCGACGCGCACGCGGATCTGCACGTGGCCGCCGCGCTCTGAGTACTTCACGGCGTTCTCGACGAGGTTGCCGAGCGCCGAAATCAACTGGCGCCGGTCGCCGACCACGCAAACCCCGTCCGGAAGGTCGAGCACTGCGATGTGGATGTCGCGCGTCTCCCCGAGGGCAGCCGATCGATCGACCGCACCCGACACGATGTCCACGACCTCGACGGTGTCGCGAACGGTCTCCTCTCCCAGCTCGATGCGCGAGAGCTCCATCAGGTCGTCGATCGTCCTGGCGACCCGATGCGATTCGGCGACCATCCGTTCCGACACCCGGCGCACGACGTCCGGGTCGCTCTCGTCGGCCAGCGCCTCGGCGAGCACAGCGAGGGCGCCGACGGGCGTCTTCAACTCGTGGCTGATGTTGGCGACGAAGTCGGTGCGCATGGCGTCGACTCGCCGGCGTTCGCTGACGTCCTCGATCGTCGCCACCGCCGAGCCGCCTTGAAGTCCCTCGGCCGTCACGACGACGGCGATCCGCGGCGGACCGTACAGCTCGAGCAGCTCGCTCGACGGGCGGCCGTCGAGGGCCTGGCGCAGGGCGGACTGAATGGCGTCGTCGATGAGCAAGCCGGTGTACGTCCCAGCCACCGCCTTGGCGCTCGAGTTGCGGTACAGCACCTGCCCGTCGGATGACATCACGACAACCCCGAGGGGGATCCGATCGACCACGGCCGACCACGTCGGTCCGCTCGTCGGAGCAGCGGGGACTGGTGTCGGATCGCCGTCGAGCGCCTCGCCTGCGCCGCTCGGCGCCGGCCGATCGTGACGGACGATCGACCACGTCACCGTTGCGGCAATGGCGCCCGCCAAGAGGGCGACAACGATGACCACACCGATCACTCGAGATCGCTCGCCGCCTGGCGTTCGGCGTAGCGCGCCGCACCGTCGAACTCGGGGACGGAGCCGGTGACGACGAAGCGCACTCGTGAGCCGATGTTCACGGCGTGGTCGCCGATCCGCTCGTAGAACCTGGCAACGACCGCCAGTTGCACGGCGACCTGCAGCTCGATCTTCTCGGTCGTGTGGCTGGTGAAGATGGCCTGGACGAACTCGCGCTGCAGATCGTCGAGATAGCTGTCCATGTCGTCGAGTGCTGCGGCGCGAGCGGCGTCGTCGGTGAGGTAGGCCTCCGTGGCCTCGCGGAACAAGGTGTGCGCCTGAGTGCCCATCTTCTGGATGATCCCGCGCAGCCGGGGGTCGAGTTGGTGGCCGTAGATCCGCCGCGCCGCTTTGCAGATGTTCACGGTGAGGTCGGCGGAGCGTTCGATCTCGGCGATGATGCGCATCGCCGCGACGACTCGGCGGAGGTCACTGGCGACCGGCGACTGCAGGGCGAGCAACTCGTAACACGCCTCGTCGAGCTCCAGTGATCTGGCGTCGATCTCGTCGTCGGCCAGGACGACCAGCTCGGCGCCCTCGAGATCCTGGGTGAGCAGGATCTCCGTCGCCCGCGGAATACTCTCGGTGACCCGCGCGGCGAGCTTGGCGATCCGGTCGCGCAGCTCGTCGAGCTGGTTGTGGAACGTCCGGCGCAGGTCGCTGGGCTCGTCGAGGCCGACGCTTTCGTCCGGCAGCTCCGCAGCTGTCATCGACTGCTCCCAACGCTCATCCGAACCTCCCCGTCACGTACATCTCGGTGCGCTCGTCGGACGGATTGGAGAAGATCTTGGTGGTGTGATCGAACTCGACGAGGCGGCCGGTGCGCCGATCGCTCTCCGGGTTGATCTCCGTCGTGAAGAACGCGGTGCGATCGCTCACCCGGGCTGCCTGCTGCATGTTGTGGGTGACGATGACGATCGTGTAGTCGGCCTTGATCTGCTGCATCAGCTCCTCGATGCGCGCCGTGGCGATCGGGTCGAGCGCCGAGCACGGCTCGTCCATCAGGATCACCTCGGGCTCGACGGCGACACAGCGGGCAATGCACAAGCGCTGCTGTTGACCGCCCGACAGACTCATCGCCGACGCCTTGAGCCGGCCCTTGACCTCGTCCCAGAGGGCGGCGCGGCGCAGCGAGTTCTCGACAATGTCGTCGAGGGCCGCCTTCTTCTTGATGCCACCGAGCTTGGGCCCGAACGCGAGGTTGTCGTAGATGCTCTTGGGGAACGGGTTGGGCTTCTGGAACACCATGCCGATGCGTCGCCGCACCTCGACCGGGTCGACGGATGGCCCGTAGAGGTCGATGCCGTGATAGGTCAGCGAGCCCTCGACGCGAGCTCCTTCGATGAGATCGTTCATCCGGTCGAAGCACCGCAGCACGGTGGACTTGCCGCAACCGGACGGACCGATGAAGGCAGTGATCTCATGCTGACGGATCGTCAGGTTGACCTCGCGCACGGCGCGGAAGTCGCCGTAGTACACCGCCAGATCCTTCGTCTCGAACACCGTCGGGCCCTCGGGTGCGGTGTTCTCGTCGTGGACGGCGGGCGCGAGGTCGACGACAGTTCGCTCCGGCACGGCCGTGTCACTGTACGAAGTCATCGGGTCACCACTTTCGTTCATATCGATTCCGCAGCCAGATGGCGAACCCGTTCATCAGCAGCACGAGCACGAGCAGTACGAGCGCTGCCGCTGCAGTGATGGCACGGAAGTCGTCACCCGGGAGCCGGGCATACGAGAAGATCACCGCCGGCAGGCCGGTGAACGGACCGGACAGCTGCTCGGCGAAATCTTGATTGCCCGTGATCAATGTGCCCGTGACCGCGCCGACGATGAGGATCGGCGCCGCCTCGCCGGCGGCCCGGGCGAGCGCCAGCACCGTCCCGGTGAGGATTCCTGGGCTCGCTGCCGGCAGGACGTGATGACGGATCGTTTCCCACTGGGTCGCACCAACGCCCAGCGCCCCTTCGCGGATCGCCCGGGGCACCGCCCGCAAGGCCTCGATCGTCGTGATGACGACGATCGGCAACACCAGCGCGGACAGCACCAGCCCGCCGGCCACGATGTTGCGGCCGTTGTTGCCGGACAACCAGTCGAGGACGTTGCCGATCCACCGAAAGAGGAAGAACTCGCTGTCTTGCAGGTCGGCGCCGGGTTCTCCGAGTCCATTGAGGAACTTCACGAAGATGCCCAGACCGAGGAGCCCATAGACCACCGACGGCACGCCGGCGAGGTTGCGTACGTTGACCCGCGTCCAGCGAGCGAATCGGGAGTTGCCGGCGTACTCCTCGAGGTACACGGCACAGGCGATCCCGAGTGGGAAGGCCAAGACAACGACAACAACCATCAGGGCGATGGTCCCCTTGATCGCCGGCCACACGCCGGCCGTCGAGGCATCGGTGATGCTCAGACCGCTGGAAAGGAAGTCTGTTCCCCGGTCGGTCCACACACTCCAACTGCGCTGCACCATGTCGCCGATGAGCACCGCGAGGATTATCAGTGACGTGGCCAACGAGGCGATCAGCAGCCCTTCGATGATCTTGCCGCGGATGTCGATCCCGTGCTTGGTCAGTCCCGCCGTCACCGACCGCGCCGTCGACCCCCCCGCCGAATCAATGGTGGTCAGCGCCATTTCGCCCTCGCTCCGAGTTCGATGGAGTGGGGGGATGCTCGAAGGGGGGCGCTCCGCGACCCCCCCTTCGATTCAGGTCGGATCCGGCTTTGCCGGTCCGACCTGGAAGATGCCTCGTGCGGCCGCAGGCCGCCTGCTTCGAGCTCGCCCGAGTGGAGAGAGCGAGCGCAGCGAGCGAACGAACGAGGGCGAAACATCAATAGGCCTCGCGGACCCGGTTGACGAGCTTGTCGCCGAGCACGTTGAGCAGCAGCGTCATCATGAAGAGGAGGGCACCGATGAAGAACAGACTCTGGAAGGCTGCCGCGTCGCCGGCGACCTGATCGCTGCCAAAGCTCAGTCCGGCCATCGCCGCGGTCATCGTCTGGCCGGGCGCGAGTGGCGAGATGTGGAACAAGGCGCCACCAACGGCCCCGGCGGCGATGGCCACGACCATCGTCTCGCCAATCGCTCGCGAGATTCCGAGGATCAGGGCGGCGACGATTCCGGAGACGCCGGCGGGGAACACCACGCGGAACGTCGTCTGCGCCCGCTGCGCGCCGAGCCCGAACGACGCTTCACGGAGGGAAAGCGGTACGGCGCGCAACGCATCCTCGGTCACCGAGGCGATGATCGGAACGGTGAGCACGCCGACGGCGATCCCGGCGGCGAGCATCGAGAACGCCCGGTCGGGGGGATTGAAGAAGCGCACGACGATGTTCGGGTTGATGAACGTGATGGCGAAATAGGCGAGGACGACGCTGGGGATTCCGGCGAGGATCTCGAGGATCGGTTTCACGAACCGTCGCACCCGGGGGCTGGCGTACTCCGAGAGGTAGATCGCCGCGCCAAGGCCGAGGGGCACGGCCACAGCCATCGCGATCACCACGATCATGAACGTTCCGACGATGATCGTGCTCAGGTCGAACAGATCCCCGACGCGGGAACCACCCGACCTGGGTGATCTCCGTGCCGAGGCGATCGAGCATCTTCCAACCGCCGACGATGGTCAGCCCGAGGGCGATGACCCCAAGGAAGGAGAGCACCCGCAGGCCGAGACCCAGGCGTGCCGTGTCGCCACCTCCCGAACGAGCGATCAACCAGCCGACGCCGGCGGCGATGCCGAACGCCGCGAGGACCACGAGCACGAGCTGCCAACCGAGTCCCGGTTCAGCCTCCGTCACCTGGCGAATGAAGTCCCACGCATCGAACGCCAACGTTCCGATGATCAACACGGTGATGGCGAAGGTCGTCAGCGCGGCGCAGATCAGCACGACCCTCGCCAGACGGTCGCGAAAGCGCCGCCCGCGGCTCGTCTGCAACATCACGGGCTTCGGTGTCGGAGTGGTGACTGCGGTCAAGCGTCGGGTCCTCGCTCGGTCTGGGGTCTCTACCAGCGTACGCACGGCCGGCGAGCGCTCGCGCGACTCGCCGGCCATGCCGCTGGGGGACGTTGATGCTTACTCGCCGCCGTCGCGGGTGCCCACCTCACGGGCTTCCCACACGGCCAGCGTCGCCGTCGCGTCCTCGGCACCGAGGGCGACATAGGGAACTTGACCCTCCTCGGCGCCAACGAGCGTGAACATCGCCGAGTTGACGTAGTAGTCGACGAATCCTTCGAGCGCCGGGTTCTCGGCGAGCTTGGCACTGTTCACGTAGATGTACAGATCGCGGGCGATCGGATACTCACCACTGGCGATCGACTCGGCGGTCGGCTCGACGCAGCCGCCACCACCGTCGACCGGGATCGGATGGACCGTGTCGAGATTCTCTTCGACGAACGCGAAGCCGACCCAGCCCAGCGACGTCGGGTTGGCAGCAATGCCCTCGATGATCACGCTGTCGTTGGGGCTCGCCGTGTAGTCGAGACGGGGCAGGGCATCCTCGACACCGAGCGCCTCACCGACCTCGGCGATCACGATCTCGACGAAGCTGTCGAACGTTCCGGACTCCTCGCCGGGTGCCGTGACGACGAGCTCGGCGTCCGGATACGGGGTGTTGACGGCTCCCAGGTCGGTGACCGTGCCGGCGATCTCGTCGGCAGTGGCCGAGGCATCGGCCCAGTTGTTGACGCCGGTGGCGTCGGGGCCGAGCAAGGCGTAGAGGTCGACGAACGACAGGCACTCGACCGCGGTGTTCTCGGCTGAGGTGATCACCGACAACCCGTCGATCGCCACCTTCAGCTCGATGAACTCGACTCCGGCGTCCTCACAGGCCGCGACTTCCTCGGCGCTGATCGGACGGGATGCATCGGACACGTCGGTCTCACCGGCGCAGAAGCGGGCGAAACCGTCGCCGGTGCCAGGGCCGTCGACGGTGATCGCCACGTCCGGGTTGGCTGTGGCGAACTCCTGAGCGGCGGCCGCCGAGATCGGCTCGACGGTCGACGAACCGGATACGGCAATCGAGCCTTCCAGGCCGCTCGGGATCTCGTACGGCGCTGCGGACGCCGCCGGCGTCTCACTGCCCGTCGGAGCCGACCCAGCCGGCTCGGTCGCCATCGGTTCACTGCTCGTCGGTTCCGTGGTGTCCGTGCTCGCGGCGGCGACCTGCGCCGACGCCGCGAGGAAGAGAGATCCGGCAAGCGCCACGGCCAACTTGCCGCGCCGCGAGCCTCGAAGGGCTGAAGGTGTGGTCATGACGCGCACCGTAGGAAGCGCAAGTGACGCGACTCCGGGAGCAGGGTGAACAACAGGTGAACGCCGACCGTACAACTGGCCAACGAGCTTCGCTGCGAGGAACGCGATCTACTCCCGCACGCCACCTGACTGGCGATCGACGACCCACCGGTAGAGGCGGGACTGTGCGTTGGGCTCGAACGTCCCCTCCGGCCCGCGTCGGATCCACGTGTCGTCGGGCTGCAACTCCCAGCGGACGATGTCGTCGGCGAGCAGGAAGTCGAGCACGGCGTCGATCCACTCCTGGTGCTTGGGATGCTCGATCGGCACGAGCACCTCGACGCGCCGATCGAGGTTCCGCGGCATCAGGTCGGCCGAGCCGATCAAGTACAACGGCGCGTTGTCGACATCGCCGTGGGCGAACCGATAGACCCTGCTGTGTTCGAGATAGCGGCCGACGATGCTCCGCACCCTGATGTTGTCGGAGAGCCCGGGAACGCCGGCGCGCAGCGACGAGATGCCGCGGATGACGAGATCGACCTGCACCCCGGCGGCGCTCGCCCGGTACAACGCCTCGACCATCTCGGCGTCGGCGATGGCGTTGGCCTTGAGGACGATGCGGCCTTCAGTGCCGAGAGCGATCTCCCCCTCGATGAGCTGGAGCAAGCGCGGACGCAGGTCGCGGGGAGCGACGACCAGCGTGTGATAGGCGTCGTCACGGCTGTAGCCAGTCAGGTGGTTGAACAGCTTGGCGACGTCTGCGCCGACATCGTTGTCGCAGGTCAGGATCCCGAGGTCCTCGTAGATCCGCGCCGTGTTGGTGTTGTAGTTGCCGGTGCCGATGTGGCAGTAGCGGCGCAGCTGGTCGCCGTCGTCGCGCACCACGAGCACGCATTTCGAATGGGTCTTCAGTCCGACCATCCCGTAGATGACGTGGACGCCGGCACGCTCCAGTTGTTTCGCCCAGTTGACGTTGTTCGCCTCGTCGAAGCGGGCCTTCAACTCGACGAGCACGGCGACCTGTACGCCGCGCTCGGCGGCACGGATCAACGATCTGATGATCTGGCTGTCCCCGCCGGCGCGGTACAGGGTCATCTTGATCGACTGCACACGCGGGTCGGCGGCGGCCTGCTCGATGAACGCCTCGGTCGACGTAGCGAAGCTCTCGTACGGATGGTGGACCATGATCGCCCGGTCGCGCATCACCGAGACAATCGGCCGTTCGGCCTCCAGACCCACGGAGATCCGTCCGGGCGTGATCGGCGGCCACGAACGATCCTTGAGATCGGGACGATCGAGGGCGTGGAGCTGCCACAGGAAATCGAGGCTGATCGGCCCGCGCAGGCGGTACACGTCGTTGGGATGCAGGTCGAGCTCGCGCACCAGCAGTTCGAGCATCTCGTCGCTCATCGTTTCGGCGACCTCGAGCCGCACGGCGCGGTTGAACCGGCGGCGGCGCAACTCCATCTCGACCGCTTCGAGCAAGTCGTCGGCCTCTTCCTCCTCGACGGTCAGGTCGGCGTTGCGGGTGACCCGGAAGGCCGCGGCTTCCTTGATCACCATCCCGGCGAACAGGGAGTCGAGGTGGGCGATGACGAGCTCCTCGGCAGGGAGGTAGCGATGCTCGTCGACCGGCACGAGTCGTGGGAACAGGTCAGGCACTTTGACGCGGGCGAAGCGCTGTTCGCCGCTCTCCGGGTCACCGACGAAGGCGGCGACGGACAGGGCCAGATCGGAGATGTAGGGAAACGGGTGGCTGGGATCGACGGCCAGCGGCGTGAGCACGGGGAAGACGCGCTCGTCGTAGACCTCGGTCATCGTCTTGCGGTCGGCGACCGACAGGTCCCTCCACCGCACAATGGCGATGCCGGCGCCGGCGAGCGCCGGGGCCAGCGAGTCGACGAACACAAGCTCTTGGCGCTCGACGAGCCGACGCGTCGCCTCACTGAGCTCGGCGAGCTGTTGCGACGCGGTTCGCCCGTCGGGGGTCGGTTCCTCGATACGCGCGGCCACCTGGTCCTTGAGCGCGGCAACCCGTACCTGGAAGAACTCGTCGAGGTTCGACGAGGTGATCGCACAGAACTTCGCCCGTTCGAGCAACGGAATGCCGTCTTCGGTGGCCAGGTCGAGAACGCGCTCGTCGAAGGCCAACCAACTCAACTCGCGGTTGATGAACCGATCGTCAACCATTCCCCTCATGATCGCAGGTTCCGAGCGCCGACAACGGATCGTCGCTCGATCGCGTCACTCGAAGTCGGGGATACCGAGGTCCCACTCGAGGGTGATGTGCTCGCGCTCGGCGTCGCGGATCACCCGCTCGCGGTTGCGGCGGAACTGCGGATCGTCACGCGGCAACAGGACCAGCCGGGCGAGCACCCGGGCCCGGAACTCTTCGAGCAGGGTGCGCTCGCCCCAGTCGCCGTAGACCTCCCAATGCGGCGACACGGGACCCAGGTAGACGATCCTGGCGTGGGCCCGGGGCGGCACGTCGGCGACGACATCACTCATTCGCCCGAGGCTACCCCGCTGCCGTTCTGGGCGGCCTGCGGTCCGTTCTCCGTGCTGGGCGGCGTCCGGTCCGGTTTCGGCGAGTTGGCCGCCCACTTGGCGCCCCGCGAAACACGTTACGGTCTGATGGATGATGTTACAGTTTGGTGAAGCATCGCCGTGGTGCGAACCGCGACGGGTCCTGCCTCCGAACAATGAGGTGAATCGAAATGACGACCGGGCGCTTTCAATCGATGGGAACAGAATCGAGCGCCCAGCCGTCGTACACACCAGACTGAGTACCCCCTCCGCCACCGGGAGCACAACGATGGACGAGACGCAACCTTTCAATGACGGCGCGACAGCCTGGATGATGCTGGGCAACTGCCGCCTGTATCCACCAAAGGTCTTCTTCCCGAGCGACGGCGTCGGCGTCGACAAGGCCCGCAAGATCTGCGCCGACTGCCCGGTCACCGGCGCCTGCCTCGACTACGCCCTCGAGCACCGCATCGACCACGGCGTGTGGGGTGGCTGCAGCGAACGTGAACGGCGCCGGATCCTCAAGCGCCGACGTCTCTCCGTGACGTCCTGACGACACCACCCGCCCGAACGAGGCGTCCGAGTGCGGCGCCACAGTCTCCTGAGCCGGCCCAGGCTCCTCCCCACCCCGGGCCGGCTCAGGCAGTTCGGTTCGGGCGGCTCAGCTGTTCGACGGGCTGGGGTCCGACTTGGCGTCGGTGCTGCTCGTCGCCGTGGTGTCGGTGACGCCCCCGTTGCAGCACGCTGACCCTCGTCGATGCCGTCCTTGAACTCCTTCTGGGCGCGACCGAGGTTGCGCGCCAGCTTGGGAATCTGCGAGCCCCCGAACAGGACGAGGACGATCACCAAGACGATGATGGCCTCGGGCCCACCGATATCGAATCCGATCATGCCGCCACGCTACACCGAGCGCGGTGGAGTCGTTCAGGCGCCCAGCACGCTGCGCGCGGCCTGCGCCCGCTGGCGCCGGATGCGCCGGCGTTCGCGCTCGGACAGTCCGCCCCAGATCCCGAACTTCTCGCCGTTCTGGAGCGCGAATTCGAGGCACTCGGCACGCACCACACAGCCGCGGCAGACCTCCTTGGCCTCCCGCGTCGAAGCTCCTCGCTCGGGGAAGAACAAGTCGGGGTCGACGCCGAGGCAGTTGGCATGGTCCTGCCAACCGTTGTCGTCGTCACGGCTTGTCGGGTGATCGAAATCGTCGAACATCGGGATGGACCCCCTGCGTGTGGTCCCAGTTTTCGTAGGACGTCGAGGCCGTACACCGACTCGAGATCGGGTCGTACACCGACGTAATTACATCGATGTGATTGTCGCATACCACATCACGTTCGCGCAAGGGGGCATTTCGTGAGGCGGTGATCAGGTGAATCGGAAATCGCCCGAGCAGGCGATCAGCCGGCGCGGCCGCGCCGCGACTGGGTGCGCCGCTGGGCGATGAAGTCGACCAGCACGTAGTCACCGAGGTTCTCCGGGGTGACGAAGAACGCCCGCCCGCGATTGATCTCCGAGAGCCGCTCGACGAACGCCTTCAGCGATTGTGTCGCCCCGAGCATGAACGTGTTGATGCGGATCCCGGCGTTCGTGCACCGCACGACCTCGCGCAGCGTCGCCTCGATGGTCTCGCGTACCGGTGGGTAGTGGAAGTACACCTCGCCGTCGGGCAACACGTGAGCCGTCGGCTCGCCGTCGGTGACCATGATGATCTGCTTGGAACCGTGCTGACGGGCGAGGAGGCGGCGCGCCAGGGTGAACGCGTGATGCATGTTCGTGCCGTAGACATAGTCCCAGCTGGCCGCCGGGATCTCGTCGGCCCGAATGACCCTCGCCGTCTCCGAGAACACGATGACACCGAGATAGTCACGCGGGAACTGCGACGCGATCAGCGCCTGCAGCGCCATCGCCACCTTCTTGGCCGGAACGAAACGACCTTCCATGGGCATCGACATCGACAGGTCGAGCATCAACACGGTCGACGATCGGGTCAGGTGCTCGGTCTGTTCGATCTCGAAGTCGTCTGGCACAAGGCCGACGGGCGTCCCTTGCTGACCGTGGTCGTCGGCGGCGCGGCGCACGAGCGCATTGCGGATCGTGCGCTGGAGGTCGAGGCGGAACGGGTCGCCGAACTCGTAGCGTTTGCTGTCTGGGGTCCGCTCGTGGCCGTAGCCGGTGCGCACCGTCTGGTGTTGGCCGATCTGGTCCTTCGTCAGTTGCTGGAACACGTCACGCAGGGCGTTGGACCCGATCTGCCGGACTCCTCGCGGCGTCAGCCGGAGCCCTGACTCGGTGTGTTCGATGAGACCGGCGTCGGCCAGTTGGCGGGTGAGCTCGGCAAGTCGCTGCAGCGATCGCATGGCGTCGTCGCCGAGCAACTCGCCAGCGCGCTCGACGTCGACTTCGGCGAGGGCGGTGGGCGAGGGGACACCGCGCAGCAGCGACTCGAGTTGGTCGAGGTCACTGAGCTCGGCCAGCGTCTCGATTGCCGACCCGAGGCCGAGGGCGTCCGGACCGGAGAAATCGGAGGAGGTCGGCCAGCCGCTATCGGGCCCCAACCCGCGCAGGTGCTCGCCCAGTTGGCTGATCTGATCGCGGAGGCCGGCGTCGTCGAGCAGTGCTTCGGACAGCCGGTACAACTCGTCGCGTTGTTCCGGCGACATCGACTCGAGCAGCGCCTGCATGGCCGCAGCCCGCCGGGCCAGCGTCTCGAGCAGTTCGTCGAGGTTGCCCGGCTGCTCCGGGAAGAAGTCGCCGTGCTGCGCCATGAACTCGTCGAAGCGCGGATCCTCACCACGCTGGTGTCGAGCGAGCATCTCGTTGAGATCGGCGAGCATCTCCTTGAGCCGCTCCTGGGACTGCTGGCGCAGCGATTGCATCGAACCGCTCATCTGCTCGAACGCTTGCGTTGCCAGACGGGCCCGCAGCCGCTCCACCAGAGCGTCGAACCGATGTTGCGCCTCACCAGACACGAAGTCGTGCTGCTGCAGGGCGGTCAGCTTGCCGGCGAGGTCGTCGGGAAGCAGGTCGAGAGCCAACCGGCGCTCCTCGGCCCGGCGCCGTGCCTCCTCCGCGCGAGCTGGATCGGCCCGGCGGTCGGCCTCACTGCGCTCCTCGATCTCGGCACGATCGACGGCGTGGCGCTCCTCGTCGACGATGTCGGCGAGCTCGCGGGAGATCTCGTCGTACACGCCGCCGAGGTCCGTCCGCTCGAGCCGTTCCCGGCGGGCGCGGCGGAGCCGTTCGAGCAGCTCGCGTAGGCCAAGGATCGCGTCGCCGTCGGCGGACCGCAGCCCGTCGTTCATCAACCGCCGGAGGGCGGCATTGACGTCGCCATGCTCGACCAGATCGTCGGTCACCGCGGCGAGAATGTCGTCGGCATCGGGCTCGAAGCCGCGCTGTGTGCCATCCCAGCGCGAGTAGGTGTAGCGCACCGGCACGGCTCCACCGTACCGGGGCGCGGTCACACGGTGCGGCTCAGCCGAGCGCCTTGGCCTTCGCTTGGGCGTACTCGGCGTCGTTGAGAACTCCCTGGTTGTGCAGCTGGGCCAACCGTTCGAGTTCGCCAGCCGTGCTCGCTGCGGATGTGCCGGCGGTTTGGCGCACGTACTGCTGGAACGCCTCGTCCTGGGCCTTGGCGTCGGCCGCGACGCGCGCGCCCATCTTGCCGCCGCGAGCGATCAAGTACACGAACACGCCGAGATACGGCACGACGATGATGAAGATGCTCCACAGCGCCTTGCCCCAGCCGGACAGGTCGTCGCTGCGGAAGATGTCGCCGAAGACGACGATCAGCATCCACAACCAGATGAAGAACAAGAAGAACCAGAGAATCGACCAGAAGACCTGACCGGTTCCCCACTCGGCTGCAAACAACGACATCGTCAATCCCTCCATGTACGTATGGCAGCAGACGAGGGTAGACGCCAGAACCCGTCGAGACGGGGATCCAGACCGTGGCCGTGGCCGCACCCCTAGTCTGGAGGGCATGCGTGTCCCCCGCACGTTCGTGTTCATCGACCTTTCCGGGTTCACCAACTACACCGGCGCGTTCGGCGACGACGCCGCCGGACGGCTGCTCAGCGCCTTTCGGACGATCGTGCGCCAGGTCGCGTCAGAGCGCGGCGTCCGCATCGCCAAGTGGCTCGGTGACGGTTGCATGGTCGTCGCCGTCGACCAACCCGACGCCATCTCGTTCACGCTCGATCTCCGCCAGCGCTCCGCCGACGTCTGTGCGCCGCTCACGGTGCGCGCCGGGATCGCCAGCGGATACGCCCTGCTGTTCGAAGGCGACGACTACATCGGCTCGGCTGTCAACATGGCGTCGCGACTGTGCGACGCCGCCGGCAAGAGTCAGGTACTGGTCCCGGCGATGGGCCTCGAGCGGCTTCCTGAGGGGATCGCCGCCACACCCGCCGGCGCGCGTACGTTGGCCGGCTTCCCGGGGGACGTCGAAGTGCTCGACCTGACCGGCGCTCCCTCGCCGGCCGCCTTCAACGACACCGGCGAACTCTGGAGCCGCACTCCGATTCCGTAGCCCTCGGGGTGCGGAGACGCCACCGTCTCAGCGGGCGCGGTACGTGACGCGGCCGTTGATCTCGCTGACATCCTTGTTCAGCCGCTTCGACAAGTGCAGGCCTTCGAGCACGAACGCGACAGCTGCGGCAACCGCCGGCGCGGAGTCGTCACCGCCGGTGAGCACCTCAACCGGACGGGCGAGGGCCGGGATCCCCGCCAACTCGTCGGCGAGTCGGGCGGACGGGATGTCCTCGCCGACATCGATCACTGCGCCCTCGTCGAACGCCTCGGTCACTGCCCGGGTCAGCTCGGCCGGCACCCGCTGGCGATACACCGCGAGGACCGCGGCGCGCACGAGGTTGTCGAAGATCGCCCCCTGGGCACCGTCGTCCAACGACTCGATCTCGATCTTGCCGCTGCTGCTGGCCGTCATCGCCGACAAGTCGTCGACCCGGGCGACCGCCGACGTCTCCCCGGCCTCCAGGCCCCGGCGCAGGGCGTTGGCGACAACGACTTCCAGATTGGTGACCGAGAGGCGCACGCTCACCCCGCTGCGCTGGTTGACGTGGGCACTCGACCGGGCAGCTTGGCTGACGGTGGCAACCACCTCGCGCAGGTAGTCCGGGACGTCGACGTCGACGTGCGGGCCGTCACCGTGATCGTCGGCGAAGCGGCGCGACTCGCCCTCCATGATCGCCAGCTCCGTCGCCACATCGAGCGGGTAGTGCGTGCGGATCTGCGATCCGAAGCGATCCTTGAGGGGGGTGATCAGCCGCCCCCTGCTGGTGTAGTCCTCGGGGTTCGCCGAGGCGACGAACATCACGTCGAGCGGCAGCCGGACTTGGTAGCCACGGACCTGCACGTCACGCTCTTCGAGGGCGTTGAGCAGACCGACCTGAATCCGCTCGGCGAGGTCGGGAAGCTCGTTGACGGCGAAGATCCCCCGGTTGGTGCGCGGTACGAGCCCGTAGTGCAAGGTCAGTTCGTCCGAGAGGTAACGGCCCTCGGCAACGCGGATCGGATCGACTTCCCCGATCAGGTCGGCGATCGACGTGTCCGGGGTCGCCAGCTTTTCCCCATAGCGCTGGCCGCGGTGGACCCAGCTGATCGCCGTGTCGTCGCCCAGTTCGGCAACGAGATCACGGGCGTACCGCGACACGGGAGCGAGCGGGTCGTCGTTGATCTCGCTGCCGGCGACGATCGGGAGCCACTCGTCGAGCAACCCGGTGAGCGCCCGGATGATGCGCGTCTTGCCTTGGCCGCGCTCGCCGAGGAAGATCACGTCGTGACCGGCGAGGAGGGCGTTGGCCAGCTGGGGGAACACGGTGGCGTCGTAGCCGACGATCCCCTCGACGAGCGGCTGACGGGCCGCTAAACGAGCCACGACGTTTCGACGAATCTCCTCCTTGACGGTGCGTGACACCCACCCAGCGGCCCGCAGCTCACCGATCGTCGCTGGGCGGTCACTCATGCTCCGACCCTAACGCCAACGGCCTAGCCTCAGCCGTCGTGGATCTCGCTGGCTCCTGGCGCGCCCGGGAGGCCGACGACGAGCTCCGCCGCATCGGCACCGCCGCCGACGTCGACGACTCCGGGTGGCCCGAACTCGTCGTCCCCGGGCACTGGCGATCGCATCCTGAGTTCGCTTCGAGCGACGGCCCGGTGCTCTACCGTCGCCGCTTCGAGTTGGCCCGACCACGGCCGGGGACTCGCCGGTGGGTGACGTTCGACGGGATCTTCTATCAGGCGGATGCCTGGCTCGACGGCGCCTACCTCGGCGATCCCCAGGGCTACTTCTTTCCCCACACCTTCGACATCACCGAGCTGTCGGCGATGTCGGACGAGCACGTGCTGGCCGTCGAGGTGACCTGCTCACCGGAGCGCGGAACATCTGGACGGCGCAACATCACCGGCATGCTGCAGCACTCCGAGGCCGTGGATCACGACTGGAACCCCGGTGGCCTGTGGCGCACGGTGCGGATCCACGACACGGGCGCCGTGCGCATCGATCGACTTCGTGTGCTGTGTCGCGACGCCGACGAGACCCGCGCCCACCTGCGACTGCACGCTCGACTCGACGCTCTCGCCGCCGACACGGTCCGCATCCGAACGTCCGCGGACGGTGCAGTCGTCGGAGAGACCGAGCACACCCTGGCCGCCGGCAGCAACGACATCGAATGGTCGCTCGACATCTCTGGCCCCCGGCTGTGGTGGCCGCACACGCTCGGCCGGCAGCCGCTGACCGAGGTGCGAGTCGAGGTCGTCATCGACGGCGAGCTCAGTGACGATGCGTCGCGCCGGACTGGGCTTCGCGAGGTGGCGTTCACCAACTGGGTGTTCTCGATCAACGGTGAGCGCCTGTTCCTCAAGGGCGCCAACCTCGTACCGGCACGACCGGGGCTCGCCGATGCCAGCCGAGATCTTGTCCGCGCCGACGTCGAACGGGCCGTGGAGGCCGGACTCGATGCCTTGCGAGTGCAGGCGCACATCGCCACCGATGATCTGTACACCGCAGCCGACGAGCTCGGCATGCTCCTCCTCCAGGACTTCCCGCTGCAGTGGGGCTACGCCCGCCACGTTCGCCGCGAAGCTGTTCACCAGGCGCGCGAGGCAGTGTCCGCGCTCGGGCATCACCCGTCGATCATCCAATGGTGCGCCCACGACGAGCCGATCGCTGATGCCCCGCAACTCGATGGCGACTCCACCCGCACCCGGCTGCGCCGGTTCGTCCGCCAGCAGCTGCCGACGTGGAACAAGTCGGTGCTCGATCGGTGGGTCAAGCGGGCGTTCGAGCAGGCCGATCCGACGCGCCCGACGATTGCCCACGGCGGAGTGCTCCCCCATCTTCCGCAACTCGACGGAACCGACAGCCACCTGTGGCTGGGCTGGCACCGTGGCGATGTCGCGGAGCTCGCCGAGCGCGCCCGGGCTCTGCCACGGATGGTTCGTTTCGTCAGTGAGTTCGGAGCGCAGTCCGTCCCCGACAGCGCCGGCGAGTTCGTCGACGCCACGGCGTGGCCACACCTCGACTGGGAGTACCTCGCCGAGCACCACGGCTTGGAGGCCGACGTCATGCGTGGACGTCATCCGCCGGAGCAGTACCCGTCCTTGGCGACGTGGCGGCGGGCGACGCAGCGCTACCAGGCCGACTTGTTGCGCCGGCACATCGAGACGTTGCGCCGGTTGAAGTACCGGCCGACGGGCGGGTTTTGCTTTTCGTGGTACGCCGACGCCATGCCGATGATCTCGGCGTCCGTGCTCGATCACGAGCGCCAGCCGAAGGCCGCGTGGGCGGCGATCATCGAGGCGTGCCGTCCGGTGATCGTCGTGTGCGACGCCCTCCCGGCGGCGGTGGAGCCCGGGAGGGCGCTGACGTTCGGCATCCACGTCGTCAATGACCTGCGTGAGACGCTCGCGGCGACCGTGGCCGTCTCGGCGAGTTGGCCGGGCGGGACCCGGCAGTGGGGGTTCCGTGGCGAGGTCGAAGCCGACGACTGCACACTGGTCGGCAAGGTGACGATCGATGTCCCTGACGTGGCCGGTGAGCTACTCATTGGCGTCGCCCTCGACGGCCGCACGGCCTCCGGCGACCCGGTGACGGCAACTCGCCGCGCCGGAGCCCGGATCACCGCTCGCTGACCCCCGTTCTGGGCGGCCTTCGGTCCACTTCCCGATCTGGGCGGCCTCCGGTCCGGTTTCCGGCGATTCAGCCGCCCAGATCGCCGTACTCGCGCACCCCGACGAGACCCGCCTCGATCAGCGCGGCGTCCCCGTCCCGGTCGAGGTCGATGGCCGCGCCGTCTTGGAGTTCCACCAACCGCAGCGCCAACGTCGGCTCCATCGGTACGACGCGAAGGCCGCCGTGGCGGCAGTCGACGAGGAGATAGTGCTCGCCCGCCGGGACGTCAACCGGGAGCACTCCGTCGGCCAACGATTCGAGGAGGGCGGCGGGGTCGTGGGCGAACGGGAGGACGCGGACCGACGGAGCTCCGGGTACGAATCTGATCTCGTTGATCGCCAGCTCGAAGGCGAGGATTTCGGCGACGTACGGCGTCGGCAGTTCGCCGGCCCGCAACCGCTCGGTGAGGAACGCCCCGAAGCCGGCCACCTCCGGCCCGAACTGCAGATCAGTCCCATGGGCCGCCCAGTAGACCTCGGCGTGGGCGACCAAGTCGTCGCCGAGCAGCGTGGCGGTCATCGGCAGGTACTCGCACAGCGGCGTCACGCGGTTGAGGCGATAGATCGCCGACGAGGTTTGCAGCCCGCGCTGGCGGGCGATGCTCGCGAGTCGACGACGCTCCCGATCCGACAAGTCATACGAGTCGAGGAAACCGTCCGTGTCGTCGCGCAGTCGGCGCGCCGCGACTGGCGAGGCGATCGCATCGCACAGCGCCAGCTGGAAGCCGCTCAGCGACATGGCGCCAGGGGTCGGTGCCGCTGCCAGAGATCCCGGGCGCGAGCCAGTTGGCCGGCGATCCCGTCGTTACCAAGCACCGGGAAGTAGGAGTGGTGGAACTCGAACGTGACGCCACGAAGTTGCGGGAGCTTGGGCAGCACCCAGTCGAGGAGCTCGAACACCTCTTCCTGGCAGGGACCCGAGTGTGAGTCCGTCCACATCCCCGCGAACTCGCTGCCACCGGCAATGTGGATCTCGACGACTGCGTCGAGGTCGAACTCGGCGAGGAACTCGACGGCCTCGAACCGGTGGTTGCGGGCGTTGGCGTACAGGTTGTGCAGGTCGAGCAACAAGCCACATCCGCTCCGTCGACTGAGCTCGTTCAGGAATCCCGCTTCGGTGTAGTCCTGTTCGGGGATCTCGAGGAAGTACACGCTGTTCTCGACGAGGAACGGGATCGAGATCGCCGCGCGCACCTCGGCGACCCGGGCGACCATCACCTCGAGCATGTCCTCGTCGAACGGTACGGGGATCGCCACACCGGCGTGCTCGCGCCGGTTCGAGCCGGGCACCCGGGCCACGGCCAGGTGATCGCTGTGCCACGGAAACTGATAGCGCTGCTGCCAGTCAGCCAGTTGGCGGACGTAGGCAGGGTCGGCGGGCTCTTCCGTCCCGACGGACAGGCCGAGGTGGTGAGCGACGATCGGGACGTGTTCCGCGGCCCGATCGAGCACCTCGACGTACGGGGCGATCTCATCGAACCGCGGCCGTGCTGGCGGCCCGCGATCGGTCCAGAACGTGTCGGGGATGATCTCCAAGTAGTCGATCGTGTCGATGTCGGTGAGGAGGTAGTCCGGCAGGGCCGGGTTGAACATGATGCCGACGCCGAGGGCGGCGGCTTCGGTCGTCGGCAGACCGGACGTCGTCGTGGTCGACGCGAGTTGCGATGCGATGTCCACGGCGACGTCCGTCTCAGATGCTCGTGATCAGCCGCGCTCGACGATCTCCATCGACTCCACGTCGACGAAGAGGACGTGCTCCAACCGTTCGCGGATCGTGAAGTCCTCGCCGGAGAAGCAGTTCTCGCAGCCCCGGGGCAGCCGTCCGATCACTTCGGCGAACAGCTTCTCGCTGATCTTGGCAAAGTCGGCGAGTCGTGTCCCGTGGGGTACGACAAGTTCGATCCGGTTGAACTCTGTCGAGTACTGGACCTCCGCCAGTTGCTGAGCCTTGCCCATGCCATGAACCTCCCGGTCAGGGCCGGCGGGAGCCGACCGGCGCGGGAGCGTAGGACAGTGGTTGACGGCGTGCGACAGAATTCGGCGCCGCTGGTCGGTTCGTCGGCACCGATCTGGGCGGCCGAACGGGCCGAATCCGGACCGGACGCCGCCCAGAACGGTAAGTGGACCGGAGGCCGCCCAGAACGATCAGGTTCGGCTGAGCAGCCGGCGGTTCTTGAACTTGGCCTTGAGGTAGTCGGCGTTCATCAGGGCGATCACGTCGATCGAGATCTCCTTTGGACACGCCACCTCACACTCGCCGTGATTGGTGCACGAGCCGAAGAACTCCTCCATCGTCTCGACCATCGCCTCGGTGCGGGCGAAGCGCTGCGCCTGACCCTGGGGGAGGAGGTTGAGATGGGTGACCTTGGCCCCGGTGAACAGGTTGGCGGCACCGTTCGGGCAGGCCGCGACGCAAGCGCCGCAGCCGATGCACAGGGCGGCCGCCTCGGCGGCGTCGGAGACCGGCTTGGGGATCGGGATGAGATTGGCGTCCGGGGCGCCGCCCGTCGGGGCGGTGATGAAACCGCCGGCCTCGACGATGCGGTCGAAGGCGCCGCGGTCACACATCAGGTCCTTGATGATCGGGAACGACCTCGCCCGCCACGGCTCGACGACGATCTCGGCGCCGCTGGCGAACTTGCGCATGTGCAGCTGGCACGTCGCCGTGCCGCGCTGCGGCCCGTGGGCCTGGCCGTTGATCATCAACGAACATGTCCCGCAGATGCCCTCGCGACAGTCGTGGTCGAAGGTGATTGCTTCCTTGCCGTCGGCGATCAACCGCTCGTTGAGGACGTCGAGGAGCTCGAGGAACGAGGCCTCCTCGGAGATCTCGTCGACTTGGAACGTCTCGAACTGCCCGGCATCATCCGGTCCGGCCTGCCGCCAGATCCGCAGGGTCAAGTTGCGGACAGAGGCGTGACCGTTCGCCTCACTCACGAGTGAACCAGTCCGACGGTGCGAGCGACGAGGCGCCAGCCGAGGAGCAGCCACAAGCGGCCTGCGTGGCCGGGGAACGCTTCATTTGTAACTCCGCGTCTGGAAGTGGACGAACTCGTAGTCCAACTGCTCCTCGTGGCGCGCCGCGGCGTTCGGGTCGCCGGTCCATTCCCAGGCGGCGACGTGGGCGAAGCTGTCGTCGTCGCGCAGCGCCTCACCCTCCTCGGTCTGGTACTCGGCACGGAAGTGCCCGCCGCAACTCTCCCGACGGTCGAGGGCATCGCGACACATCAGCAGGCCGAGCTGGAAGAAGTCGTCGACTCGTCCCGCCTTCTCCAGGGTCTGGTTGACGCTGTCGCTACCCCCGGTGACACGCAGGTCTTTCTGGAACTCCTCGTACAACGCGGGGATCTCCGACAGCGCCTTCTCCAGCCCTTCGGCCGTCCGCTCCATCCCGCAGTAGTCCCAGATGATCTTGCCGAGCTCCCGGTGGAACCAGTCCGGCGAGCGCGTCCCACCGATCGCCAGGTATCCGGCGAAGCGGTCGCGGGCCGCCGACTCAGCAGCGGCGAAGTCCGGGTGCTCGGTGCCGGGTATCGGCTTGTTGAGCAACGGCGCGAGGTAGCTGGAGATCGTGTTGGGCAGCACGAAGTATCCGTCGGCGAGGCCCTGCATGAGCGCCGACGCACCGAGGCGGTTGGCGCCGTGGTCGGAGAAGTTGGCCTCCCCGGCGCAGTACAGGCCGGGGATCGTGGTCATCAGCTCGTAGTCGACCCACAACCCGCCCATCGTGTAGTGCGACGCCGGGTAGATGCGCATCGGCAGGGCATAGGGGTCTTCGCCGGTGATCCGCTCGTACATGTCGAACAGGTTGCCGTAGCGCTCGCCGATCACGTCCTTGCCGAGCCGGCCAATGGCGTCGGCGAAATCGAGGTACACGCCGTTCTTCTTCGGTCCGACGCCGCGACCGGAATCGACCGCCCGCTTGGCGGCCCGCGACGAGATGTCCCGAGGCGCGAGGTTGCCGAAACTCGGGTAGAGCCGCTCGAGGTAGTAGTCGCGCTCGTCCTCGGGGATCTGCGCCGGGGGGCGGCTGTCGTCGACCTGCTTGGGCACCCACACCCTGCCGTCGTTGCGCAACGACTCGGACATCAGCGTGAGCTTCGACTGGAACTCGTCCGACTGCGGAATGCACGTCGGGTGGATCTGCGTGTAGCACGGGTTGGCGAACCACGCGCCGCGACGGTGGGCCCTCCAGATCGCCGTGACGTTGCAGAGCATCGCGTTGGTCGACAGGAAGAAGGCGTTGCCGTAGCCGCCGGTGCACAGCACGACGGCGTGTCCTGAGTGGGAACGCACCTCACCGGTGAGCAGGTCGCGGGTGACGATGCCTGCGCACCGACCGTCGATGACGACCACGTCGACGAGCTCGACGCGGTTCCACAAGTTGATGTTGCCGAGACCCACCTGGCGGGCCATCTGCTGGTAGGCGCCGAGGAGCAGCTGCTGGCCGGTCTGGCCACCGACGTAGAACGTGCGGCTGACCTGGGCGCCGCCGAAGCTGCGGTTGTCGAGCAACCCGCCGTACTCGCGGGCGAAGGGCACGCCTTGGGCGACGGCCTGGTCGATGATGTTCACCGACAGCTGGGCAAGGCGGTAGACGTTGCCCTCCCGGGCGCGGAAGTCGCCGCCCTTGATCGTGTCGTAGAACAGCCGATGGACGCTGTCGCCGTCGCCGCGATAGTTCTTGGCGGCGTTGATCCCGCCCTGCGCGGCGATCGAGTGGGCGCGGCGTGGCGAGTCGTGGAACGTGAACGCCTCGACCTGGTAGCCCAGCTCGGCGAGAGTGGCCGCCGCCGACGCACCCGCCAGTCCGGTGCCGACGACGAGGATCTTGAACTTGCGCTTGTTGTTCGGGTTGACCAGCTTGGTGTCGGCGACGTAGCGCTCCCACTTGTCGGCGAGCGGTCCCTCAGGGACCTTGTCGGGGGGCGTGCTCGACGCCGACGCCGACGTCGTGGCCGGGGTCGATGGTTCAGCGGTCAGGGTCATCAGTCGATCAGTCGATGATTCCGGCCTGCACGGCGACGGGGAATGAGACATTGCCGACGACGATCAAGGTGGCGATACCGACAGCCGCGGCGCGGCGCCACTCGTTGAACCGTGGTGAGTTCCAGCCCATCGACTGGAACATGCTCCAGAAGCCGTGGAACAAGTGGATGCCGAGGGCGATGTTGGCGACGACGTACAGGATCGCCACGGGCAGCCTGGACAGACTGGAATCGACGTTGTGATACACCGCGCCGCGTACGAAGTCGGGGTTGAACCATCCCCACGTCAGGTCGGCGAGGTGAAAGAACAGGAACAGCAAGACGATGATGCCGCTCCAGCGCATCGTCCGGCTGGCGAAGTTGGCGGCCACGTAGTCACGCGGCGAGCGGTAGCCCTGGGGGCGGGCCCGCCGGTTGATGATCGTCAGCGTGTAGGCAGCATGGAGGTGGAGGATCAGCGAGCCGATGAGCACGAGGCGCATCAGCCACAACGTGACGGTCCGCGGCACCGCCGGAACGAGCAGCTCGCGCAACCACTCGCCGTAGTGGTCGATCTCCTCCGGGCCGAAGAACATCTTGAGGTTGCCGATCATGTGGGCGACGACGTAGCCGACTCCGATGAGCCCGGTGATCGCCATCACGTACTTCTTGCCGACGGCGGTCGAGTAGAGGTCGACGAGGAACGGCTTGCGCTTGCGTGGCGTGGTTGCCGAACCGCTGACCGGACCGCGGGCCACGACCTGTGCCATGGGGCGAAGGATAGAGGCGCATCGTGCCGACCCCGTAAACCCGTGTACACACGTCCTCCGATGCGAGCGACCGAGCGCCAGCGAGGGAGCGGTCGGCCGCGGCCTGCGTGGCCGGGGAACGCCGGAACACGGCGTCAGTGGGTGATGACGAAGTCGAGCAGCTGCTCGACGGCCCCGACCAGTTCCGGACGGAGATCGGCATACGTGCTGACACGGTTGCGCAGACGCGGCCAGAACGTGTCGGGGTCGGTGCCGAGTGCCTGGCACACCCCCTCTTTCCACGGCACACCGCGCTCGACGTCGGGCCAGGCGTCGATGCCGATGACGCTGGGTCGAATTCCTGCCCACACGTCGACGAACGGGTGCCCGGTGACGAGCACATGAGGACTCCGCACGGCATCGGCCAGGCGACGTTCCTTCGACCCGGGCACGAGGTGATCGAGCAGCACACCGAGGCGGCGTTGCGCTGTCGGATCGAAGGCCGTGATGGCCTCGACGAGGTGGTCGGCGCCATGCAGTGGCTCGACAACGACGCCTGCGTCGCGCAATTCGTCACCCCACACCAACTCGAGCAGCTCGGCATCGTGGCGACCTTCCACCCAGATCCGGCTCGCCGCCGCGACCCGAGCTCCGGTCGCCGGGGTGGCCACCGACCCCGACGCCGTGACGAGTCTCTCGACGACGGATCCTGCACGTCGTCCCGCCGGGCGTTGCAACGTCACGGCGCGGCCGTCGAGCAGGAACCCGCCGTCCTTCCAGGCAAAATGACGCTGCTGGTTGTGGCGGTCGCGCAGCGTCACCGCCTCGATCGTCCACCGGACGATGTCGCCACAGAAGCCGCTCGCCCGGTCCTCGACCACCATGCCCAACTCCACCTCGATCCGTGCGTACTGCGACTGGCGCGTCGGCGCGGCGAGCTCCTCGAGGATGTCACGGTCGTAGGCCATCGGTCGCCACTGTGCCAGCCGAGCGGCGCTCCGCCATGTCAATCGCTGTCGTTGTCTACCGGCTCTGTAGCAACCAGACTGGCGGCGAGTCCGTCGAGCGCCGACCTGCCGTGACGTCGCGAGCCCGTGCGTCCGCGGATTTCGGCCGCCTTGGCGAGGTGACCGCTGGCCGCGCGCCGGTGGCCGAGGGCGATGTTGGCGGCAGCGGCGCCCTCGTGGCCCTCGGCAAGCCGGCACAGGTAGGGAACCGGCTCGGCCCGCGCGATCAACTGCTCGAACGCGGACAGCGCCTCGGCAAGGTCGCCCGTCGCCCACCGCGCGTCCCCGAGCAGACGCAGACACACGCACTGGTGATCCGCGCTCGGGATCTCGTTGGCTCTGGCGAGGGCGGCCTCGGCCAGTCCGACGGCGTGGCGGGGAGAGTCGCCGGACAGGGCCAGCGCAGCATCAGCCTCGAGGAACTCGATGTCCCCGGTGCGTGTGTGGACTGGCGTCAATCGAGCGGCGGCGCGGAGCTCGTCCTCGGCGACGTCGGTCCGGCCGGCTGCGCATTCGGTGAACACGAGCGCGAGGTGGGCATCGACGGCGGAGCGGGAGTCGCCGATTGCCTCGCTGAGGGCGAGTGCCTCGGTGAACCACGACCGAGCGAGTTCGAGGTCGCCACGCTCCTTCATGATCTCGCCGAGAAGGAATCGAACCCCCGGTCCGAGCCACGGCAGGGATCCGAATGCTCCGGCCAACACTCGCCGGGCAGTCGCCTCGGCCTCGTCCAAGACGCCAACGACAAGGTCGAGCTCCACCTGGGTGACGAGGCAGAAGGCGTCGACGACGGTGGCCTGCTCGAAACCAGCTGGAAGGGCGGGCGCCAGGGTCCGCCGGGCCGCCTCGACATCGCCGCGGTCGCGGAGGCACAGGGCGAGCACTTGGCGGGCGCGACGCTCTTGGGCGCTGCGGGCGCCGCGCACCTCGTCGAGGGCCTGCTCAGCCAGCGCGAAGGATCGATCGCCGTGACCCGCGTGAGCAGCGATGATCGCCGCGTTGCGGGCGGCCCTGGACCGCCCGTCCGGCGACCCGCGGCCAGTGTGCAGCAGGCCCTCGAGTCGCGCCAGACCTTCGGCATGATGGGCGCCAGCGGCCCACACGTGGTACATGTCACCCGCCAACCACAGGCCGACGTCGGTCTCTTCGGGCGCCTCCGCCGCCCAGTCGAGGGCGACGCGCAGGTTGCCGAGCTCGCCGAGCAGCTCGTCGAGGGGGACGATCCCGGACTCGTCCTCACCGTCGTGGAGCGTCCTGGCGACGACGGCGTAGTACTCGAGATGCCGTCGCCGTCGGTCGGCACGTTGCCCGCTGACGTCGAGCAACTCACGGGCGAACTGGCGGACTGGCTCGAGCAGCCGGTAACGGGTCGGGCTGGTGGAGTGATCGACGACGACGAAGGACGTGCGCACGAGTTCGTCGACGACCTCGAGCGCCTGGTCGGCGTCGTCATCGACACACACGGCGGTGAAGGCCGCCAGGTCGCACCCACCGGCGAACACGCTCATCGCCAGGAGCGCGGTCTGGCCGGCCGGCGACAACAGCTCATGGCCCCAGGCGAGGGCGGCCCGCATCGTGCGATGACGGGGCAGCACGCCGTGACCGGGCCACGCCAGCTCGCTGATCGAGCGGCCGAGCCGGTCGGCGAGGTCGGGCAACGACAACGTGCGGCTGCGCGCCGCGGCGAGCTCCAGCGCCAGCGGCAGGCCTTCGAGATTGCGACAGATCACCCCGACCGCGGCGACATCCTCCACGCTCGACACCTGAGTCGCCACGTTCACCGGCAGGCGGGAGATGAACAGGACGCCGGACGCCGAGGCCCGAATCTCCTCGGGTGAGCTGCTCGGAGACGGGACGTCGAGTGGATCGAGCGGCCACACCTGCTCGCCGGCCACCTGCAGCGGTTCCCGACTCGTGGCCAACACGCGAATGCCGGGGTTCGAGCCGAGCAGCCCGGCGACCAGTTCGGCAATCCCTGGTAGGAGGTGCTCGCAGTTGTCGATCAACAGCACGGTCGAGCGGTCGGCGAGGGCATCACGGACGCGCTCCATCACGTCGTCATCGGGCTCGACGTCGACACCCAATGCGGAGACCAGGGCACCGGGAACCTGCCCAACGTCGCCAAGCGGCGCGAGATCGACGAAGTACGGACCGGACTCGTACCGTCCGGCAGTCTGCCCGACGACCTCCACGGCGAGGGTGGTCTTGCCGATCCCCCCAGTTCCCACCAGCGTCACGAGCCGGTGGTCGGCACACAGCTCGTCGACCGCGGCGAGCTCACGCGCCCGGCCGACAATCGGGTTCAGCGCAGCCGGAACGTTGGACCGAGCCAAGGCGGCGCGGACCGAGCCGCCCTGTCGCAACTGCACGTCGTGGGCCAGGATCGAGCGCTCTAGGTCGCGCAGCGCCGGACCGGGCTCGAGGCCGAGCTCGGCGGCCAACACGAGTCGAACGCGGCCGTAGGCGGCGAGGGCGTCGGCGGGTCGTCCCGCCTGGTAGAGGGCGAGCATCAACTGCCCCCATGCCCGCTCGCGGTAGGGGTGCGCTTGGACGAACGCTTCCAGTTCGCCGATGCACCGCTCACCGGCGCCGCCGGCGAGCTCGGCCTCGAACTGCTCCTCGAGGACGCCGGCGCGGAGCTCGTGCAGTCGCTGCACCTCCCCCGCCGGCAGGGCAGCCTCGGGCACGTCGGCATAAGGCTCGCCGCGGAATGCCTGGGTCGACTCACGGAGCACGTCGACGAACTCGCTGGCCTGACCACTGGCGATCGCCTGGCGGGCATCGGCGAGGAGTTGGGTGATCACCAGGGCGTCGACCTCGACTGCCGCTGGTTCGAGCAGGTACCCGCCGCTGCGTTCAACGATCGCCGTCGGGCCGAGCGCTCGTCGCAGCCGGGCGATGTGCCCTTGCAGCGTCTTGCGGGCCGTTGGCGGCGGGTTGCCAGGCCACACCGCCTCCTCCAGCACATCGATCCCCACTCGTTCGCCAGCCCGCGAAGCCAGGGCGGCCAGCACGGTCCGCTGCACGGGAGCCAGGTGGATCGCTGCGGAACGATCGACCAGCTCCACCGGTCCGAGGACCCGTAGCTCCACGGTTGCCGACCGTATCCCTCGCCTCCGCTGACGGACAGCGAGTTTCGCGAGCAAGCACTACGTAACTGCTTTTCGGTCGACCACCGTTCGACAGCCGACTGACAACCGAACCGGCGGAATCTGACGACGAGCCGTCACCACAAGGAGGAAACCCATGAAGCGCACTACCACGACCGTCACCGGCATCGCCGCGTTGATCGGCGCCACGCTCATGATCACGACGCCCACACCCACCAGTGCCGCCAGCCCGACCCGAACGGACCTGTGTCTGGCGATCGACGACGAGCCAATGTGCGACGTCGCCCATTCGACACCGACGAGCGACCCGCCACCCGAGACCCGATCCGCCGAGACCTCACCCGGTTGCGTGCCTATCGGTCACTTCTATGCCTGCGCCGCGTAGCGGGCGGCCCAGCCGTCCGGGGTGAGCACCCAGTCGACGACCGAACCGTCGGGAAAGGCGAACGGGGCCCGCAGACCCGTGTGGGCGAACCCCTCGGGTAGCGCGATCGGAGGCAGCGCTGCACCCCACCGGTGCCAACGATGGGCCGGCGCCTCGACGAGGTGCAGTGGCTCGCCGCTGCCGAGCTCGACGACGCCGTGCACCACGCCGGCCTGCTCATAGCCGGCCGGGACGATGCCCGGTCGGCCGACGGCGTACCACTCGAGGTCCCAGGACAGCGCCGTCGGCACGCCGTAGGCACGACCGAGGGCATCATCGGGATCGTCGAGGGCTGCGGCGTAGGTCTCGTTGGCCACCGTCCACTGCTCCATCGGCGCAACGCACGTGTGCTCGGCCCACAACGCGGCGCTCTTGACCAGCAGCGGGTCGGCACGCCGCGGCACGTGCCAGTCGGTCACGTGGAGCAACGGGGCGCCTGTTCGCGCCAGGGCCGCCCAATACCACGCCGCCGAGTCGACGAGGCGATAGCCCGAGATCAGCCCCACCGCGGGCTTGACGAGCCAGGCCGTGAACAGCCACTCCTCGGACGTGGCGTCGGCGTGCCGCCGCTCATCGAGAACTCCTGGAGACTGCGCCGACGTCATTCCGGCAAACTACGTAGGTGCGCTACCTGAGCCTCGCCTGGATCGATGCCGTCGCCAGGACGGTCGCCGACAACGAGCCGATTCAGCAACTTGCCCAGGCCCACGACATCGGCGTCACCCAAGTCGTCACCGACGGTCCCGAAGGTGACGTCACCTACCACCTGCAGGTCGGCGAGGGAGCTGTCGACTTCGCCGCCGGCCCCGCCGACCCGGAACACGTGCGCATGGAAGAGTCGTGGGACACCGCCGTCGCCGTCGCCACCGGAACACTCAACGCCCAGGAAGCGTTCGTGTCCGGACAGATCCGAATGCGCGGCGACCAGCAGCGGCTGCTCGACTCCCAGCGCCTGTTCGGCGCCCTCGACGCCGTGTTCAGCGCGGTCCGGGAGGAGACGGAGTACCGATGAAGGCAATCGACCATGCCTGAGATTCCCGAAGTCCAGGCTCACGCCGAACGGCTCACCGAGCAGTTCGCAGGTCTGCGTCTGAAGCAGTTTCGTCCGTTCACGTTCACCGCCCTGAAGACGGTGCTCCCGGCTCCCGAGGAGGCCTACGGTCAGCCGCTGCAGGTGGTTGGCCGTCGGGGCAAGTTCCTGCTCCTGGAGTTCGAATCGGTCACGTTCGTCGTCCACCTGATGCAAGGCGGTCGCCTGCTGGTCGACGAGAAGAAGTCGGTCAAGCCGCGCGCCGGGCAGGCCCGCTTGCTGTTCGAGCGACCGCCGGGTGGGAGCGATCCACCGGCGCTGTTGCTCACCGAGCAGGGCACCGAACGCAAGGCCGGCATCTGGTGCGTGTCGACGGAGAAAGCGCTCTCGTCGGAGCCGCTCGACACGCTCGGCCCGGAGGCGGCATCGATCTCGGCGGCAGACTTGGCGGCCCGCTGGCGGGCGCTGCCGAACACCCGGTTGCACTCGTTCCTGCGCGACCAGCGCGCCGTGGCCGGACTCGGGCGGCGGCTGGCCAACGAGGTCTGCCATCGCGCCAGGCTCTCGCCGTTCGCGATGACCCACAAGCTCGATGCCGCGGCGGCCGAGGCCGTCGTCACGGCAATTCATGAGTCGATCGACGAAGGACTCGCCGAGGAGCGCCAGCGACCCGACATGTCGTCGTCCAAGGACCGTCCGTCCCGCGTCCACCATCGCACCGGACAGCCCTGCCCGGAGTGCGGGGACGCAGTGCGGGCCGTCGAGTACGCCAGTTACACGGTCAACTACTGCCCGACGTGTCAGACCGGCGGCAAAGCGCTCGCCGACAACACGACGAGCAAGTTCTTGAAGTAGGAGCACGCCGCTGGGTCGGGACCACCTGCACCGGTCGAGACTCCGCAACCCGGCTCCGCCAAGCGCGGGGCGAAGTTCACTCCTCGATACCGTCGACGGGTGTGGCTCCTGACCGCAACGGCGGGATCGCCACCAGGCTGGCGAAGTTGCCGCCAAGCTGTTCGACCCACCAGGCATCGCCGTAGCGGACCACGCTGAAGAAGGCGAAGTACTCCTGATCGGAGACGGTGAAGCGGACCACCAAATCGGTGATCTCGTCGGCACCGAACATTTCCCGAATCGTCTCCAGGTTGGCTTGGTTCGGCTCGGACTCGTACACCTCGGCGGCCTCCGGGGCGACATCGGCCATCGGTACGAACGTGAACGACCCGACCTCGGCGAGGTCCACCGCGCCGACCGCCGCCGCCAGGCTGCCGGCGAAATCCTCCGGCGTGACGTCGTCGTTCAGCAGCACCTGTTCGGTCGGCTCCAGCTCGGGGTCGGCAAGCGCCAGGAATTGGAAGAGGATCTGGCCGGTGACATTTCCGTGGCGTCGTTCGATGCCCAGCGCCCGGGCGAACGGTGTTTCGGCGGGGACCACGACCGGGGTGACGGTGGCCGAGTACACGCCGAGCCGCTCGAGGTAGGCGAGGAAGTCGAAGTGGTCGACGAACGTCTCGACCGCGAAGCTGCTGACCATGGCGTCGACGTCGACACTGGCGAGCCCGTTCATGTAGGTCGACACGGCGTCCTCCGGCGATGCAGATCCCGGACCCTCGTACGTCGTCGCCGCCGGTGGCGGAGGAACGCTGGTGGCGACGACGGCGCTCGACGCCACCGTCGTCACGACGGCCGCCGCGGCGGCGAGCCCGATGAGCAAGCTCCTCATGCCGCCGACCCGATCAGCCGACAGGCGGACCGCTCGGTGGCGGCAACGGGGCACCGCCTCGCGGTGGAGCGACGCCGTCCCATCCGCGGCGGTCGCCGGGGGGAAGCACGCCGGTCTGCGCCGAACCGTCGTAGCGCGGGTACTCGTCGGACATCAGCAGGCCATAGGCGGAGACGTTGAGGTTGAACCGGTACACGCGGAGGATGAACTCCCACATCCCCCGCGGGTGCTTGCCGGTGATCACGATGACGACCCAGGAAGCGAGCCCGACGAACGCTACGGCGATGCCGAGGACCAGGGCAATCAGCAACGCGGGGATGATCCAGAGCAGACGAAGCGCATTCGTGAGGCGGTTGGCGTCGGGCCGATAGTCGAGGCCGAAGGCGACCGGTTCCATCCCCCAACCGCTACCGAAGTTCGGGTACTGGTCGTAGAGCAGGGCGACGTAGGAAGACACTCGCGCGTTGTAGGCGAGGTAGCCCCGCTGGAAGTTCCACATGCCCTCGTTGCGCTGACCGGTGAACAGGATCACGAACCACTGCAGGAGGGCCACGAACTCGGCGGCATAACCCCAGAGCCCGACGAAGATCAGATGGGGGATCGCCAGCAGGTAGCGGAACGCCGTCGTCAGGCGGCTGCGCCGCTCGTCGTACGTGACATCCAACGTGACCGCGCTCATGCCCGCACCGTAGCCCTACGGGTGGGGACGGCCGGGTTATTGTGCGCCGCGTGCCGATCCACCTGCGCGCCGAACGGGGCGACTACGCCGCGGCGGTGCTGTGCCCAGGCGATCCCCGGCGGGCGACCTACATCGCCGAGCGCTTCTTCGCCGACGCCAAGCTGGTCAACGAGGAGCGCGGGATGCTCGGCTACACGGGGTCGTTCGAGGGCTCGCCGATCAGCGTGCAGTCGACCGGAATGGGCTGCCCGAGCGCCGGGATCGTCTACGAGGAACTGATCCAACTCGGCGCCATCAGGCTGCTGCGGGTCGGCACCTGTGGGGCGATCGGCACCGGAATGGCGATGGCCGACTTGGTGATCGGCGTGACCGCTTCGGCCGTCGACACGACCGCCCTGCAGTACGCCGGGATGGACGGCTATGCCCCAGCGGCGACGTTCGCCCTGGCCGAGACGGCGGCGCGGCTGGGCCGCGAGGGCAAGGGGCGCGTGCACACGGGCCCGATCGTGACGTCGGCCCTGTTCTACGACCCCGACCAGCAGAACATTTCGCGCTGGAAGCGCACCGGCCACCTGGCCATCGAGATGGAGGCGGCGATGCTCTACACGGTCGCTGCGGTGCACGGGGTGGAGGCACTGGCGATGATGACGGTGAGCGACCTGGTGACCGAGTCGGCGTCGACGCGCATCTCCGACGACGAGCTGCAGCGCGGCGTCGACGACATGATGCGCCTCGCCTGTCGCGTCGCCGTGTCCTGACCCGTGCCCCCCATCTGGGGAAGTTTCGTGTCAAACGACGATTCGGGGAAGGATCGTGTCAGGGTCTGGCAGAGATCTTCCCCAGATGTGGTGGGCGATGACTGCGGGGCAGGCTAGATCAGACCGAGGTCGGCGACGGCGTCGCGCTCGTCGACCAGCTCGGCGACGCTGGCGTCGATCTTGGCGCGGCTGTAGTCGTCGATCTCCAGGTCCTGGACGATCGCGTACTCACCGCCGGCGCATGTCACCGGGAAGCTGGAGATGACGCCCTCGGCGACGCCGTAACTGCCGTCGGACGGAATGCCCATCGACACCCAGTCGCCTTCCGGGGTGCCGAGCACCCAGGATCGGACGTGATCGACGGCGGCGTTGGCCGCCGATGCTGCTGACGATGCCCCCCGTGCCTCGATGATCGCCGCTCCCCGCTTGGCCACGGTGGGGATGAACACGCTGTCGACCCACTCGTGGTCCCCCACCGCCTCGTAGGCGTTGCGCCCCGCGACCTCACAATGGAACAAGTCGGGATACTGCGTGGTCGAGTGATTGCCCCAGATCGTCATCCGCCTGACGTCGGCGACGCCGGTGCCGAGCTTGGCGGCGACCTGGCTCGTCGCCCGGTTGTGGTCGAGGCGGGTCATCGCCGTGAAGCACCGCGGCTCGAGGTCGGCGGCGTTGCGCTGGGCGATCAGCGCGTTGGTGTTCGCCGGGTTGCCGACGACGAGGACCTTGACGTCGCGCTTGGCGCTGCGTGACAGCGCCTCACCCTGCGGCCTGAAGATCCCGCCGTTCGCCGACAGCAGGTCGGAGCGCTCCATGCCCTGTTTGCGCGGCATCGCCCCGACGAGCAGAGCGATGTCGACGTCACCGAAGGCCGTATCGGCATCGTCGGTGCACACGACGTGCGTGAGCAGCGGGAACGCGCAGTCATCGAGCTCCATGCGCACGCCCTCGAGGGCGCCGAGGGCCGGCGTGATCTCCAACAGGTGCAGCGCGACAGGAGTGTCAGGACCGAGCATCGAACCGGAGGCGATGCGGAACAACAGGCTGTAGCCGATCTGGCCGGCGGCCCCGGTGACGGCGACGCGAACGGGTTCAGTCATAGGCCGCCGAGGTTAGGGGCAAATCGTGATGCCGAGTTGTGTTGCGAACTCGGAGATCAGCGCCGCGTAGTAGTCGGCCCCGTCGGCGCTGAGGTGGAAGACCATCACCCCCGAAGCAGTTGCCCGGCAGGCCGCGAGCTGTTGCCCACTCCTGACATCCCTCGGCGCAGGGCGGCCCAGTTGAGCACGTCGACGTTCGTCGAACTCACTCGGCAACGTGAGGATCAGCTCGTTGTTGCCCGGCGTCGATTCGGCCGCCGGTTGGTGAGCGTCAGCACGATGACCTGCGGAACATCCTGCAACGCCGTGAAGACGTCGCGGGCGGCGTTCTCGTCAATGCGGTCCGTTGGTGCCGAGATGCACGACGACGAGGTCGCTCGGGCAGCTTGACGTTCGGCGAGACCCTCGACGATGCGGAACAAGTCGCTGAACTGGCGACTCTCCGCGGCGTCGACTGGAACCCGGCAGGACTCAGCGACTGGGCCGCACCCGCCATCACCGAGTCGCCCACCGCCAGCAAGCGGAATGCCGACGCCTGCGCGTGGTCGTGGCGCCCGCCGCCGTGGCGGTCGAGTCGCGGCGGTCGTCGGTGTCGCGCCGGCTTCGACGGTGGGCCGGCGCTCCGTCGTCGGGGCGACGGTCGCGGCGGTCGTGGTGCTGACAGGACCTCTTCGATGTCGGTGATGTCGCCTTCCGCTGCCTCCAGCGACGCCTGCACCTCGTTCTGCTTGAGCGGGGCGGTGAACATGCTCACGGCGGCGAAGCCGAACGCGGCGACGCAGGCGACGGCACCGACCGCCAGCGCCTGACGCTGCCGTGGGTCGTGGACGTCGCGGGCCCGATCCAGCCACTTGCCGAGCTGGCGGCGACGAATCGGCATTTCGACGTAGCGATACGACAGCTCGGTGATCACGCAGGTCAGAACCATCGCCCCGACGAACTCGGGAACGGTCAGCGTGGCACCGGCGTTGCCGCGGATGATCTCGAAGATCGGCCAGTGGTACAGGTACAACCCGTACGACCGGGTACCGATCCAGTGGAGCGGCTGGGCGCCGAGGAACATGCCCATCTTGGCGCCGCGATGGGTCACGGCGGCGATCACCAGGAGCGTGGCGAAGTCCGTGGCGAGGAAGCCGCCGCGGAACAGCCACGGGTCGGCGCGACCATCGACCTGCACGTGGAGGAACCAGGCCAAGGCGCCGAGCGCTCCAAGCCCGAGGACAGCGAGCCCGTCGAGCAGCAGGCCCTTGTCGCGCATCGGGCCGCGCATCACGGCGACCGGGCGCCAGATCATCGCCAGGGCGGCCCCGAGGAGCAGACCGGTCGCTCGCGTGAACGTCGACAGGTACAGCGCGTCCATCTTCGACACGGAGTGCCCGCCGACCGACCAGAACGCCTCGGGAGCGACGTCAGGAGTGCCCAGCTGCCCAGGGTGGTAGAGCAGTCCGGTGATCACGGCGAGGAGCAGCGCGGTGAGGACGAGCCAGCGGCTGATCTCCGGCAGCCGACGGCGACCGAGGCGCATCAGGGCGACCATCACGAGCGGCCAGATCAGGTAGAACTGCTCCTCGACGGCGAGGCTCCACAGATGACGCAACGGGGCGAAGTCGAGCAGTGCGGTGTACCCGGCACCGGTCCAGATCTGGTACCAGTTGGTGACGTAGGCGACGCCGGCGATGACGTCGCCACGCAACTTGCCAAGGGTGTCACGCTCGAAGATCGCCGAGTAGACCATCAGCAGCGCCATCATCAAGAACAGCGCCGGGAGCAGGCGGCGAGCCCTGCGCATCCAGAATTCCTTGAGGGCGATCCGACCGGTCTTTTCGTGCTCGCCGATCAGCAACAGCGTGATCAGGTAGCCACTGATCACGAAGAAGACCTCGACACCGATGAACCCGCCCGGCAACCAGCCGTTGTTGGTGTGGTAGAGGATGACGGCAACGACGGCGAGGGCGCGCATCCCATCGAGGCCCGGCAGATACGGCACACGGGAGATCGCCTGGCGCGCCGGGATCCACTCGAGCGGTCGCGCGCTCAACTCCTGTGTCGCCACCGGCTTCGTTCCTGCGTTCTCATGGCCGTCGTGTCCCACCAGCGTGACAGATCCGGGACGACCACGCGGGTCATCGACGTTCAGATGCCGATCTGGTCGAAGATCAGCTGCGCATAGTACCGGCGGCCGTCGGGCGGCAGATGGATTCCGTCGCCATACAGACAGTCACCGGGACAGTTGGCGACGGCCGCGTTCCAGTCGATGACCGAGACGTTGGGGTAGCGGTCCGGCAGCGAGAAGATCCGTTCGTTGTTGTCGGCCGTGTAGCCGCGCTCGGCGTGCACGGTCAGCACGATCACCCTGGGGACGTCCCGCAAGGCGTCGAAGAAGGCGACCATCGTCTCGTCGCTGAACGACCCGTTGGTCCCGAGATGGACGACGACGACGTCGCCGAGACGATTTTCGGCGGCCAGCTGCTGGATCGTCGGGATGTAGTCGATCATCTGGCGGCTGACTGCGGCATCGACGGTCACACCCCGCGCTGCCAAGTTCTCGGCGGCGCCGAGCATCACCGAGTCGCCGATGGCGACGACAACCGGCGGCCGAGTCGTGGTTGTCGGTGCTTGGGTGGTTGTCGTCGCCGGCACCGTCGTCGGTGGAACCGTCGCCGCCACCGTGGTCGTCGGCGCCACCGTTGTTGTCGCCGCGACAGTCGTCGTGGTCGGTCGCTCGGTTGTCGTCGGACGCTCCGTCGTCGTCGGACGCTCCGTCGTCGTCGGACGCTCGGTCGTCGGCGGGTCAGAGGTCTCGACCACCGTCGTGTCGACTGCTGCGGCGGCCGTGAGCTGGGCGGTATCGCGGCGTTCCGACTGCGGCGGCGTCGGAGCGCCGCGGAACACCGGCGTGGTCGTCGAGGTGGTCGTCGACGCCGTGGTGGTGGCGACCGCCAGCAGTGTGGTGGTCGTGTCGACGACCTCGGTCGTGTCGACGACCTCGGTCGTGTCGACGACCTCGGTCGTGTCGACAATCTCGGTCGTCGGCATCGGTTCGGTCGTGACGGCCAGTCCCGGCGACGCGGGCCGCGGCGACGCGGCAAGGTCGACCACGGCGCTCTCGCCTTGCTGCAGGGAGCGCTCGATGTCGTTCGGCTCGAGCTCGGCGGTCACCATGCTGGCGCTGGCGAAGCCGACGAGCACCACACTGCCGGCCATCCCGAAGCCGATCGCCCGCCGTCCGATCGGCCCGGCGCGATGACCGAGGCGAACGAGGATCGGACGGATCCGGCGGCGGCGGATCGGCATCTCGAAGAGGCGGAAGGACAACTCCGTGACGAACGCTGTGGCGAGCATCGCCACGGTGAACTGGCGCACGTCGAGCGGGGTGCCGGCCACGCCGCGCATCATCTGGAAGATCGGCCAGTGGAACAGGTACAACCCGTACGACCGCGTCCCGATCCACAACAGGATGGGCATGCCGAGGAGTCGCCCGGTCAATGAGCGGCGATGCGACACGGCTGCGATCATCAACATGGCGGCGAGGTCGACGGCAAGGAATCCGCCGCGGAACAGCAACGGATCGGGGCCCTCGTCGGTGACGATGTGCAGCCTCCACGCCAACACCACCAGTGATCCGATGCCGACGAGGGCGAGGCCGTCGAGGGTCGCCCCCTTGTCGCGCAGCGGGCCGCGCATCACGGCAACCGGGCGCCACAGGAGGGCCAGCGCGCCGCCCACGAGCAATCCCGTCGACCGCGTGAGGGTCGACAGGTACAGCGTCTCGGTCTTGTTGATGGCGTGCCCACCGACATTCCAGAAGGCGTCGGGCGTCGTCGCCGGATCGACCGCCCTGGTCGGCTCGAACACCAGCCCCACGGCGACGCTGACCGCGATGGCGGCGAGCAGCAACCAGCGGCTGTACGACGGGAGCCGACCCTTGCCGGCACGGATCAGGGCGATCATCACGATCGGCCAGACGAGGTAGAACTGCTCTTCGACGGCCAGGCTCCACAAGTGGCGCAGCGGAGCGAACTGTCCCTCCGCCGTGTATCCCTGGCCGACCCAGATCTGGAACCAGTTGGACACGTACGCCAGGGCGGCGAGCACGTCACCGCGCAGGCGCCCGAGCTCCTCGCGCTTGAACAACGCGGTGTACACGGTGACCAGGGCGAGCATCATGAACAGCGCCGGCAACAATCGCCGGGCGCGACGGGCGTAGAACTGCCGAAGGCTGACCCGCCCGCTGCGCTCGTGCTCGCCGATCAGCAACAGGGTGATCAGGTAGCCGCTGATGACGAAGAACACCTCGACGCCGATGAACCCGCCGGGGAGCCACGAGCTGTTGGCGTGATACACCATCACGGCGATGACGGCGAGCGCGCGCATCCCGTCGAGGCCCCGCAGATACGGAACGCTCGACAGCGTGCGCCGTGGGCGCCGCCTCGTGGCCCAGCCGCGGCGAGCGATGCCGTCGGCCTCAGACACTACGAAACCCCGAGGCCGAGGTTGGCGTAGATCTCACGAGTCGCCGTCGAGCGGTTCATCGTGTAGAAGTGCAACCCCGGCGCACCGGCCTCCAGCAGCTCCGCACACAACGCCGAGGCGATCTCCACGCCGGCCCGCCGAACGTCGACGGGCGTCCTCGAACGAGCTGACGGCATCGACGACCCACGAGGGAACTTCGGCGCCGCTGAGTTGGGCCATTCGGGAGATCTGCGTGAGGTTGGTGAGCGGCATGATGCCGGGGATCACCGGCTTGTCGACGCCAAGCTCGGCGAGTTCTGTGACGAGCCGCACGTAGTGCTGCGCCTCGAAGAAGAACTGGGTGATGGCGAAATCGGCGACCGCCAGCTTGGCGGCGAGATAGCGGCGGTCGGTCTGGCGATCCGGCGACTTGGGATGGACCTCAGGGTGGGCGGCGACACCGACCGAGAAGTCACCCGCCGAGACGACATGGTCGAGCAAGTCGGACGCATAGGTGTAGTCGCACGGTCGATCCAGGGCGTCGGCCGGCGGATCCCCACCGAGGGCGAGGATGTTCTCGATCCCGGCGGCCGTGTAGTCGGCGAGGATCTCGTCGATCTCGCTGCGGATGTGCCCCTGGCAAGTGAGGTGGGCCATCGGGGTGATCGCCGTCTCCTTGGCCACCCAGGTGACGACATTGCGCGTGCGCTCGCGGGTCGAACCCCCGGCGCCGTACGTGACGGACACGAAGCTCGGGCGCAGTGGCTCGAGCTCGGCGATCGTCCGTCCCAGCGTGAGCTGCGTGGCATCGTCCCTCGGCGGGAAGAACTCGAACGAGTACGTCCGCCCCGCGGCAAGCAGGTCCGCGATGCGCGCCATCCCGACAATGTTACCGATCGATGACGAGGACGTCCCAGCGCCGTCAGTGGCGGAAGTGACGCTCGCCCGTGAACACCATGGCGATGCCGTGCCCGTCGGCGGCGGCGATCACCTCGTCGTCACGAACGCTGCCGCCCGGTTGGATCACGGCGGCGATCCCGGCGGTGACGACCGCATCGAGACCATCGCGGAACGGGAAGAAGGCGTCGCTGGCACAGACCCCACCGGCGACCCGATCGCCGGCCCGCGTCACGGCGATGCCCGCCGAATCGAGGCGGTTCTGCTGTCCCGCGCCGATCCCGAGAGCCTGGCGCTGGTTGGCGAGCACAATGGCGTTGGAGGAGACCGCCGCGCAGACCACCCAGGCGAACTCGAGATCCAGCCATTGCTCATCGCTGGGCGTCGCCGTGGTGACGACCCGCCACGAGCTGCGGTCCGTGCTGACCGGGTCGGGCTGTTGGACGAGCAGTCCACCGTCGATCGGGCGGACGTCGATCGCCAACTCGCCCGGCAACGACGCCGACAACAGGCGCAAGTTGTGCTTCGCCGTGAGCGTCGTCAGCGCCGCCGGTTCGTAGTCGGGGGCCACCACGACCTCGGTGAACACGGCAGCCAACGCGTCAGCCATCGACACGGTGACCGGTCGATTGACGGCGACGATTCCGCCGAACGCGCTGACCGGGTCGCACACGTTCGCCCGAACGTAGGCCTCGCCGATGTCGGCGGCGACGGCGACACCGCAGGGGTTGGCGTGTTTGACGATCACGCAGGCCGGCTCGGCGAAGCGGTGCACCAGTCGCCACGCGGCCTCGGTGTCGTACAGGTTGAGGTAGCTGAGTTCCTTGCCGCCGTGTTGGACGGCGGCGTCCCACCAGCTGTCAGCGCCGGCGAAGCGGTAGCGGGCGCCGAGCTGGTGCGGGTTCTCGCCATAGCGCAGGTCCTGCACCCGGCGCAGCGCCATGCGCAGCTCGGCCGGCAACTCGGCGACGGATTGGTGAGCGGAGCGTGCGCGTGCCGGTACGGACGACTCACCAATGTCGGAATCGAGCCAGGAGACGATCTCGGCGTCGTACGCCGACGTCGTGGCGAACGCCTTGCGGGCGAGCGCGCGCCGGGTTGGATGAGTGACCTGCCCGTCGGCACGGATCTCACCGAGCACGGCGTCGTAGTCCGCCGGGTCGACGACGACGGCGACCCGGTCGTAGTTCTTGGCCGCCGCCCGGACCATCGCCGGCCCGCCGATGTCGATCAGCTCGACACCCGGATCGGAGGCGAACGGGTACAGGTTGACGACGACGAGGTCGATCGGTTCGATCCCGTGCTCGGCGAGATCGGCGCGATGTGACGGATCGGCGAGATCGGCGAGGATGCCACCGTGGACCTTGGGGTGCAGGGTCACGACGCGATGGCCGAGGATCGCCCCGAAACCGGTGAGCTCGGCAACATCGACCACCGCTACGCCACGGGCTGCGACCTCTTTGGCGGTGCCGCCACTCGACAGCACCTTCCATCCGGCGGCTGCAAGGCCTTCGGCGAGGTCGGCGATCCCAGACTTGTCGTACACGGACAACAACGCGGTGGGCACGGCGGCGAGAGTACCGTTCGCCTCGTGGACAAGCTCAAGGCACTCAAGGTCAACGACTGGTTGGTGGTCGCCGGCGGTGTACTCGTGCTCGTGTTCGGTGTCGCCCGCTGGTTCTCCTGGGAGGTGACGGTCGATCAGGTCGTTGTCGTGCCAAAGGACACGAGCAATGCGTTCGACTACCTCCTCACCGGAGTCCTTCCGTGGTTGCTGATCGTCGGGGCCGCGGCAGTCACGGTGCTCCTCGCCACCGAGGCGCTACGTCCTGGCAACGTGCCCTGGCCGCTGGTGATGGTCGGCGTCACGCTGCTCGGGTTCGTGCTGATCGTCATCCGCTTGATCCTCGGACACGACTTGGAGACTGGGGAAGGCGCCGATCTCGATCAATCCCGTGGCATCGGAATCTGGATGAGCGCGCTGGGTGCGCTGATGGCCTTCGTCGGCGCGTTCATCGGGTTCCGTAACACCGGGCTGGAGACCGAGTACAAACCGGTGGCGGGGGGTCTGCCCCCGGAACGTGAGATTCCGCCGCCTGGCGACGTCCCGACACCCTGACGGCGATGGACTTCGGCAAGTTCAGGACCGCCGACTGGCTGGTGATCGTCGGTGGGGCGATGATGTTCGTCGCCGGCTTCCTCGACTGGTTCGACGCCGGGCCGGTGAGCCCGAACGCCTTCGACTTCACGTTCACCGGGTTGATCCCGTGGCTGTTGCTCACCGCTGCAGCGGTGATCGCCTTCCTCCTTGCCGGTGACGTGATCAAGGCGGGGGTGGCGCCGTGGCCACTCGTCGCCCTCGTCCTCACCGTTCTCGGCGCCGCGTTGGTCCTCGCTCGCCTCGTCGTCGGTGCCGACCTCGGTGATGTCGTCAGCCTCGACGGCGCGGCGGACCGCAGCCTCGACCGGGCGGGCGGTCTGTGGGTCTCGGCAATCGGCGCCTGCGTTGCCGCCGCCGGCGGTGTCATGACGTTCACGTCGACGGAGGGCCGGATGAGCGAACTCCCCGACCTGCAGAAGATCCGCGACGCCTTCAAGACCTAGCGGCCCGGAACGGTCGAACCCGGCGAAGTCCCGACAGATCGACCACGATTCGGGCCCGCGTGGTCGGGACTTCCGCCAGGGCCCGCTCGACCCAGACACGGTCAGGCGCTGTTGACGATCTCCGCCATCAGTTCGCCGGCTTCGGTGGGGTTGAGCCCGATGCGTACCCCGGCGGCTTGCAGGGCGTCCATCTTGCCCTGTGCCGTGCCCTTGCCGCCGGACACGATCGCCCCGGCGTGGCCCATCTTGCGTCCGGGCGGTGCAGTGACCCCGGCGATGTAGGCGGTCATCGGCTTGGTCACGCTGGCCCGGATGAAGTCGGCAGCCTCCTCCTCGGCGGAGCCGCCGATCTCACCGAACAGGATCATCGCCTGCGTTTCCGGATCGTTCTCGAACTCGGCGAGACAGTCGACGAAACTCGTTCCGGGCACCGGATCGCCCCCGATCCCGACACACGTCGACACGCCGATGCCGTTGAGCTTGAGCTCGTAGAGCGCCTGGTACGTGAGCGTGCCGGAACGGCTGACGATTCCGACGTTGGGCTGCTCGGCGCTGGGGGCCTGGGCGATGTCGGTCGGCGTGATGCCGATGTTGCATTTGCCTGGGCTGATCACCCCGGGACAGTTCGGACCGAGCAGCCGTGTGGCTGGGAAGTCGCGCACGAGCTGGTTGTAGGTACGCGCCTCGTCCTGGGCGGGGATGCCCTCGGTGATGCACACCACGAACGCGATCCCCGCAGCTGCCGCTTCGAGAATCGCCGCCGGGGCGGCCTTCGGTGGCACGGCGACGAACGAGGCCGTCGCGCCGGTGGCGCTGACCGCCTCGGCCACGGACTCGAACACGGGGATCCCCTCGACGTCCTGGCCACCCTTGCCGGGCGTGACGCCGGCGACGACCTTGGTTCCGTAGTCGCGATTGCGCAAGCCGTGGAAGCGACCCTGCCCACCGGTCAACCCTTGGACGAGCACCTTCGTGTCAGCGTCGACAAAAATTGCCATGGCTTCACGCCCCGCCTTTCATTGCGTTCCCCGGCCACGCAGGCCGCTGCTGGCCGCTCACTCGCTGGCGCTCGCTCGCTGGCATCCTCACGGACTTCACGCCCCGCCTCGGCGTTCCCCGGCCACGCAGGCCGCTGCTGGCCGCTCACTCGCTGGCGCTCGCTCGCTGGCATCCTCACGCGCACTTCACGCCCCGCCTTCGGAGCCGTTGGCGATGCGCACTGCTTCACGAGCAGCCTCGAGCATCGTCGGTTTGCTGATCAGCTGCGACGGTGGGATCCCGGCATCGAGGATGATCTGGCGCCCCTGCTCGGCGTTCGTGCCGTCGAGACGGATGACGATCGGGGCGCGCAGCTCGACGCGGCCGAGGCCCTCGACGATGCCCTTGGCCACCTCCTCGCCGCGGGTGATCCCACCGAAGATGTTGACGAGGATCGAGCGCACGTTCTCGTCGTGGTTGATCACGTCGAGGGCGGCGGCCATCACGTCGGCGTTGGCCCCGCCACCGATATCGAGGAAATTGGCGGCTTGCCCCCCGACCTGGTTGACGACGTCGAGCGTGCTCATCGCCAGGCCTGCACCGTTGGCGATGATGCCGACGGTGCCGTCGAGACCGATGTATTGCAGACCCTTCTCCTTGGCCAGCTGCTCCCGGTCGTCGAGCACCTCGGTCGCCTCCCACTCGGCCCACTCGGGATGGCGGAACGCCGCGTTGCCGTCGAGACTGACCTTGGCATCGAGGGCGTGAACTTCGCCGTCGGGACGCAGGATCAGTGGGTTGATCTCGGCGAGGTCACAATCGCCCTCGGTGAAGCAGCGGTACAGCTTGACGAGCATCGCCGCCACACCGTCGATGGCCCGCTCGGGGATCCGGGCGTCGACCGCGGCTTGCCGGGCGGTCGACTCGTCGATCCCCGAGACCGGGTTGACGTGCAGCTTGACGATGGCGTCCGGCTCGGTGGCCGCGACCTCCTCGATGTCGACGCCGCCCCGAGCGGACAGCATCAACAGGTGCTGCTTGGCCGCCCGGTCGAGCGTGAAGCTGGCGTAGTACTCCTCGTCGATGTCGGAGGCGTGCTCGATCCACAGCCGCTCGACGACGTGCCCCTTGATGTCCATCCCGAGGATGCTCCCGGCATGGGTGCGCACGTCCTCGGCGGAGTTGGCCAGCTTGATGCCGCCGGCCTTGCCGCGCCCGCCGACCTGGACCTGGGCCTTGACCACGACGGGGTATCCGGCGGCGTCGGCCTGGGCGACGGCCTCGTCGACGGTCAGGGCGACCCCACCGGGGCTGACCGGGATTCCGTATCGGGCGAAGTACTGCTTGCCCTGGTATTCGAAGAGATCCACGCGGCGGCACACTAGCCAAGTGCCTCTCCCCCGGCCCCGGTCACCGCTCGGCCGCGCCGTGGTCCCCGTCCTCGGCGGCGTCGTCGTGCTGGCGGCGATCTTCGGCGCGACGTGGGCCATCGCCGCGTGGAACGCGAGAAGCGATGCCGAGCCGACAACTCGTCTGGCCCCCCGGACTCTGCCGGTTGGTCGCGTCGAGTCCGTGGCCGCGACGATCACCGAGATGGGTCCGATCCTGTTTCCCGGACTCAATACGACCACCGGCGAGCGCACGCTGATCCTCGACCACCAAGGCGACGACCCGACGCGCGCCTGGCGCGTGTACCTCGCCTACCCCGCCGGAGCCGATCCGACCTGCGCCGTCACGCAGGTCCGCCGCACGTCCCGCTTCACCGATTGCAACGGTGACGAGCTGGACGTCAGCGAGTTGGCCCGACCAACTGACGCCTGCCCGATCGTCGAGAACCGCCAACGCATCTCGATCGGCTTGGTGGCCGCCGCCTGCCGCGCCGACTAGTGCCGATTGTGAGCAACATCCTGCTCACAATTGGCCCTGGAATGCGGCGAGGAGGCGCGAGCAGAACACCTCGGTGTGCTCCTCCAGCTTGCCGCGGTGCAGGGCCAGGCCACCGACCACATCGGCGCCGGTCGCCTGCACGGCGCCGGTGAGGCGGTCGAGGCTCTTGCCGGGATTGAGGGCGAACGTGCAGAACACGGCGGCTCGCTTGCCGCGCATCGCCGGGAGGTTGGAGATCTTGGCCGCCCCCCACGGGGTCTGGCCGACGACGAACAGCCCGTGCACCCACGTCCCGACGAGGACGATGTCGGCGTCCTGGATGGCGGCGTGGTCCGGCTGACCGACGGCCGCCAACGAGGTCACCGACCAACCCTCCTGGCCGAGTCCGCCGGCGATCAGCTCGGCGGCCTTCCACGTGTTCCCGGTGAGACTCTCGACGAGGAGGGCGGCCCGCATCGCCGCCAACAGTAGGGGACGCGCCAGTCACCCCTTGCGCTTCAACGGTGCCCAGGCGAGGTCGAGGTGCTTGGTCCCGACGCTCGGGAAGTTGATCGTCGCCTCGGCATTGGTGCCACGTTGACGGAGGTCGATGACGACGCCGTCGCCCCATGCGGGATGCTCGACGTCGTCGCCGATCCGCAGATCGAGTGACGCCGCCTCGCTCGGCTCGGGGGCCGGGCGTTGACCGGCGGCGATCGCCGCCTCGACGACGCGGTCGCGGTGTGCGTCGCTGCGATCCCCGGTGGCCATGTCGTCGTGCCGTTGGGCGCGCCGGTAGGGCGGCGGGGCCCCGAGGTCACGGGCGAGGTGTCGACCCCGCAGGCTCTGACGGCCGTAGGTCGAGCGGCCGGACACATTGCCCTGGACGTCGATGAGCTCCTCGGGGATCTCCTCGAGGAACCGCGACGGTGGGTTGTAGGCGGTGTTCCCGTACAGGCTGCGGCTCCAGGCGTGGGAGATGAACAGCCGGTTCTGCGCCCGGGTGATGCCCACGTAGGCGAGGCGCCGCTCCTCCTCCATGTCGTCGGGCTCACTGAGTGCTCGGCTGCTCGGGAACACGCCCTCCTCGGCGCCGACGAGGAAGACGATCGGGAACTCGAGGCCCTTGGCCGAGTGCAGCGTGAGCAGGACCACCTGGTCCTCGACGTGCCCGTCGGGGATGTCGTCCGTGTCGGCGACGAGAGACACCTGCTCGAGGAACTCCTCGACGCGGGTGAACTCGTGCGCCGAGCCGATCAACTCGTCGAGGTTCTCCAGCCGACCGTGGGCTTCGACGGTGTCCTCGGCCTCCAGCTCGCCGCGGTAGCCGGAGCCCTCGAGAGCGGCCTGCAGCAGGTCCGCCGGGCCGACGTTGGCGTCGGCGAGGCGATCGTTGAGCGAGTCGAGAAGGGTCACGAAGGAGACGATCCCGCGTTGCGCCGGGCCGGTGACCCCGGCTTCGTCGGCGTTGCGCAGCGCATCGACGAAGCCGCGCCCGGTCGTCGCCGCATAACGGTCGAGCTTGTCGACGCTCGTGTCGCCGATCCCGCGCTTGGGCACGTTGAGGATGCGCTTGACGCTGACCTCGTCGGCGGGGTTGACGACTGCCCGCAGGTAGGCCAGCGCGTCGCGGATCTCCCGACGGTCGTAGTACCGCGTGCCCCCGACCACCTTGTACGGCACGCCACTGCGCATCAACGACTCCTCGACGATCCTGCTCTGGGCGTTCGTGCGGTAGAGCACGGCGATCTCGCGCCAGTTGACGGCGTCGGTGTTGCGCAGTTGGTGAGCGGTGGCGGCCACGAACCGCGCCTCATCGACCTCGTCTTCCGCCCAGTAGCGGACGATCCGGTCGCCGCGCCCGACGTCGGTCCACAGGTGTTTCGGCTTGCGGTCGAGGTTGTTGGCGATCACCGAGTTGGCGGCGTCGAGGATCGTCTGTGTGCTTCGGTAGTTCTGGTCGAGGACGATCGTCGTCACGCCATCGACGAAGGCATCCTCGAAGCGCACGATGTTGCGCAGATCGGCACCGCGGAACTTGTACACCGACTGGTCGTGATCGCCGACCACCGTGACGTTGCCATGGCCGCCGGCGAGGAGCAGCACGAGCTCGTTCTGGGCGACGTTGGTGTCCTGGTACTCGTCGACAAGGACGTGCTGAAAGCGGTTCCGGTACTCCTCGAGGACGTCGGGATGCTGGCGGAACAGCACCACCGTGTTGACGAGCAGGTCGTCGAAGTCCATCGCCCCGGCGGCGTGCAGCCGGCGTTGGTACTCCGCGTACACCTCGGCGTGCTTGCGGTCGAAGATGTGTTGCGCCCGCGCCGCAGCTTCCGGGGGATCGACGAGCTCGTTCTTCCACAGGCTGATCGTGCCGTGCACGCCCCGCGGCGTGAACCGCTTGCTGTCGAGGCCGAGGTCACGGATGACGTACCCGGTGAGGCGGGTCGCGTCAGCCTGGTCGTAGATCGAGAACTGTCGTGGGTAGCCGAGCCGGTCGGCGTGCGCCCGCAGGATGCGCACACAGGCCGAGTGGAACGTCGAGACCCACATCGACCTGGTGACCGGTCCGACGAGCTCGGCGACGCGTCGGCGCATCTCGTCGGCTGCCTTGTTGGTGAACGTGATCGCCAGAATTGCCGTCGGGGGCACTCCCTCGTCGATCAGGTGGGCGATGCGATGGGTGAGCACCCTGGTCTTGCCCGAGCCCGCTCCGGCGACGACCAACAGCGGGCCGCCACGGTGAACGACGGCGTCGAGCTGGTCGGGATTGAGCCCGGTGAACGCGTCGATTCCGGCGCGGTCGGAATCGGCGCTGGTGTCAGGAGGATCGGTCACGGGAGATCCATCCTACGAATGGCCTGTCACCATGGGTGGCGTGATCCGGCTCCCCGAACCTTGCCTCGTGGTCCTCGTCGGCCCGGCAGGGTGTGGCAAGTCGACGTGGGCCGCCCGATCGTTCCGCCCGCACCAGATCATCTCGTCAGACCACCTGCGGTCGATGGTCGGCACCGGCGAACGCGACCAGCGCGCCGGGACGGCAGCGTTCGAGGTCCTCGATCTCGTCGTCGACCACCGCCTTCGCCGGCGGCTGACAACGGTGATCGACTCCACCGCGCTCGAGGCAGGCAGGCGCCGCATCTATCTCGACATGGCGCGGGCGCGCGGCGTCCCCGTCTTCGCCGCGGTGTTCGCCGTGCCCGACAGTGAGGTGCGCCGGCGTAACCGTCAACGTTCCGACCCCGTGCCGTCGGCCGTGCTGACCGCCCAGCTCCGCAGCCTGCCGGCTTCGCTCGCCGCCGTCCCGACCGAAGGGTTCGATGCCGTCGTCGCGGCGCACGATCACGACGTCGTCGTCGTCCCGTCCCAGCTCGTCGATGCGCCATCGGCGGCCCGCCGCCAACAGGAGGATCCGATGCCCCTCGAATTCGGCCTACAAGTGCCCCGCTTCACGTGGCCGGGCGGCAGTGCGGAGATCGCCACCACGCTGGCGGCGATTGCCGGGGCGGCCGAGCAGGCCGGGTTCACGTCGATCTGGGTGATGGACCACTATCTGCAGATCCCCCAGGTGGGTCGGGAGTGGGACGAGATGCTCGAGGCCTACACCACCTTGGGCTTCCTCGCCGGGCAGACGACGACGGCTCGACTCGGCACGCTCTGCACCGGCATCACCTACCGCAACGTCGCAGCCCTCGGCAAGATCATCGCGACCCTCGACGTGCTGTCGGGCGGACGGGCGGTGGCCGGCCTCGGCCTCGGTTGGTTCCAGCGCGAGCACGACCTGTACGGCTGGGACTTCCCGTCTCGCTCGCGGCGCTACGACCTCCTCGAAGACGCCCTCCAACTGCTCCCGCTGCTGTGGGGCAAGGGATCGCCGCGGTTCGAGGGCCGGACGGTCACCGTGCCCGAGGCGATCTGCTATCCACGGCCGCTGCAGGACCACGTTCCGGTCCTCATCGGCGGTTCCGGCGAACGACGGACGCTACGTCTCGTGGCCCGCTACGCAGACGCCTGCAACTTGTTCGGCGACGCCGCCACGGTGCGCCACAAGATCGAGGTGCTCCACCGGCATTGTGCCGACGTCGACCGCGACCCGACTGAGGTCACGGTGACCAACCTGACGACCGCGCAGGTCATCAACGCCGGCGACGATCGAGTGGCCGACCATGCCGCGACGACGGACGAGCAGATCGGGCGCTATCGCGCCTACGTCGAGGCTGGTGTGCAGACGGCGATCGTGTCGCTCGCCGACGTCACCGAGGGCGGCATCGAGCGATTCGCTCCGGTCATCGCGGCGTTCCGGTCGTGACCCGACGACCAAAGGGTGCCAGCAGGACCGTTCCGTCACATTGGCACCCTTCGGTCGCTAGAGAGCGGGGAAGTCGGGGGCCGTCCTGGCGGGCGTTGCGGCGAGCTGGTCGAGGGCGATCTCGATCGCCCGCTCGAGCTGCGGGTCACGTCCCGCGGCGATGTCGGCCGGACTGCGCACGACCTCGATGTCGGGATCGACGCCATGATTCTCGACGCCCCAGTCGTAGCCCTCCAGCCAGAAGGCGTAACGCGGCTGGGTGACCATCGTGCCGTCGACCAACGTGTACCTGCCGTCGATGCCGACGACCCCACCCCAGGTGCGTGTCCCCACGACTGGACCGATGCCAAGGGACTTGATCGCCGCCGTGGCGATGTCGCCGTCCGAGCCGGCGTGTTCGTCCACCACGGTCACCACCGGTCCACGCGGGGCGTCGACGGGGTACGACTCCGGCTCGTAACCACACGAGCGCGCCCAGCCGACGATCCGCCGGGCGAACTTCTCGACGACCAGCTGCGACGTGTGCCCGCCGCCGTTGTCGCGCAGGTCGAGGATGACGCCATCGCGTTCCATCTCGACGCGGAGGTCGCGGTGCAGCTGAGCCCAGCCGGGGCTCATCATGTCGGGCACGTGGAGGTAGCCGAGGCGCCCCGCGGACCGTTCTCGCGTGTAGGTCCGCCGGCCGGTGACCCAGGCTTGGTAACGCAGCGGAGTCTCGTCGGGGAGCGGCGTGACGACGACGGTCCGCCGTTCGCCGTCGGCGCTCTCGATCGTCACGGCAACCGGTTTTCCGGCGGTGTCGGCGAGGTGTTCGGCCGGTCCCCAGCGCGGCGCCACCGGGCGCCCGTTGACAGCCACGATGGCGTCACCGGGCGCCGCCGCCACACCGGGCGCCATCAGCGGCGAGCGGGCCCGCGGATCGGACGGCTCCCCGGGCAGGATGCGCTCGATGCGCCAGACTCCCGCGGCGTCGGGGACGATGTCGGCACCGAGCATTCCCTGGTTCCGGGCGTTGGCGGGCGGGCGGGGCCGGGCGTAGGCATGGGACGTGCCCAGCTCGCCCTGGGTCTCCCACAACAGGTCGACGAGATCGTCGGTGGAGCCGAGTCGCTCGACGAGTGGGCGGTAACGGGCGAGGGCGGCGTCCCAGTCCGCACCGCGCATGTCGGCGCGGAAGTAGTGGTCACGCATCAGCCGGCCCGCTTCGTCGTACATCTGCAACCACTCGGCGCCGGGCTCGACCACGATGTGCAGGCGGGAGAGATCGACCGAGACGACGTCGTCGGACTTGTCGACCTCCTCCGGCGGCACCTTGCGATCGGCGGGGAGGACCCGCAAGTCGTGCTTGTCGACGACGACGAGGCGGTTGCCGTCGCCCGTCGGAACGAAGCGGTCGACGGCCTCGACCAGTGTCTCCGACCGCAGTGTGGTGAGGTCGAATCGTTCCAGAGCAGGACGTGGTGGGTCGTCATCGAGGCGCTTGAGGTCGTCACCGAGGGTGCCGACGACCGGCGCCCGCAGCCACGCGAAGCCACCGCTGACGGCGCGCAGCGACGAGTAGCGCGCCGCCGGCACGGGGAACGGGACCACTCGCTGATCGAGCCCTTCGGCGTCGACGACGACTTGGGCGGCGCCGAGCTCGGCGGCGCCGGCATCCTTCGGCGGGGCCGGCAGCCGTCCGGCGACGTCCGGATCGAACGGCGAGGGAGTCGTCGCGGCGAGGGCGACGAGCTGGGGTCGCGAGCCGTTGGGGAACGACAGGTCGAACACGTAGGCGTCGTAGATCGGGTCGAAACTGCGCGTCGACAGGAACGCCAAGTACTTGCCGTCGGTGCTGAATGCCGGTTCGGTGTCGGCGAACCGCAGGGGCGTGACATCGATCGCCGCGGCCGCCGGGTCGGCAACCTCGGCGAGACGAATGCGGGCGAGCGGTGGTGGCCCGGGGTGTGACCAGGCGAGCCAGCGGGAGTCCGGCGAGAAGTTCACGCCGGTGATGTCGCCGTAGTTGGTGCGATCGAGGTCGCGCAGCTCGCCAGTGGCGACGGTCAGGGCCCACAAGCGTCCGTCGTGGCTGGCTCCGGCGAGCAGCGAGCCGTCCGGAGCGGCAACGAGCTCGAGCACCCGACCGAGCGCACCGTCCACCAGCGTGCGAGTCTCGCCGGTGGTGGCGTCCCACAACTCGATGGCATCGTCGCCACTGGCATCGCTGATCCAGGCGACATCGCCGCCCGAGTTGACGACGACGGGCAGCCGCCGGCGGGCAGCCGATCCGGCGGCGAGGAGCGGCACCGGGCCATCGCGATGGGTGACCCACGAGATCGTGCCGCGCACTTCGACGGCACTCGCTCGACCGTCAACGGCCGGAGCTACCTCGCCGAGGTACTCACTGGCTTCGATCGGCAGGGGCACCGATGCTCTGCGCTCTCCGGCGAGGTCGATCTCGATGACGGCCGCCGCGCCCTCCTCCCACCGCCAGATCGCCCCGCCGTTCTGGAAGACGACGCGGCGACCGTCCGACGTGGCGTGACGGACATAGAACTCGGTGTTCGTCAGGCGGCGAAGATCCGCGGCTTCCGGCAACCGGTCGGCCGGAACGGTGGCCGCCCACAGGTCGCTCGATCCGTCGCGATCGGAAGCGAACCCGATCGTCGCTCCGTCATCGAGCCACACCGGCGATTCCAGAGGTGCCCGCTCGTCGGGGAACAGCCGCTGGAACTGGCCGTCCCCGTTCCGGTCGAGCCACAGTTTGGTCGCCGTTCCTCCGCGGTACCCCTTCCACCACGCCACCTCGACGGTGCCTGCGGTAGCAGCGAGCACGGCACCGGTGGGTCCCAGCGCAACATTGCTCACGAAGCCGTACGGGAGCCGCTCCGGAGCTCCGCCGTCGAGGTTGACGGCGTAGGCAGCCCGGCGGCTGCGGCTCTGTTCGCCGCCGTGCGACGAGACGAGCACCCGACCGTCGGCCGTCCATCCGAAGACGGTCGTGGTCGCCACGCCGAAGTACGTGAGCCGCCGCCGGTTGCCGCCGTCGAGGTCGACGACGTGTACCTCGGGGGCCCCGTCGACCGTGCTTGCCCAGGCCACCTGCCGGCCGTCCGGCGACAACCGTGGTCGACTCGCCGGCACCCGGTCGGTGGTGATCCGCCACGCTCGGCCGCCGGCCAACGGCGCCAGCCAAACATCGTCCTCGGCGACGAACGTGAGGAGGTCTCCGGCAAGGTGGGGGAAGCGCAAGTAGCCGCGGGTCACGACGGCCAACGTACCCGCGTCATGTCATGCTGGCTCCGTGGGTACCCACGAGGTCCTCAACCAGGCGACGCCACTGAGTGGCCACGATGTCGCGACCACCGATGTCGCCCTGATCGACGGTGTGCGCTCGTTCGGCGGCCAATGGGGGCTCGCCGACCTGGCCGTCTGGGGTCGCCGGACGGGGGACCCCGAAGTGATCCACTGGGGCGAGCTGGCGAACGCCCACGAGCCCGAGTTGCAGCGCTACGACCGCTTCGGCAGGCGGACCGACACGGTCGAGTATCACCCCGCCTACCACGCCTTGATGACCGAGGCAGTGGACGGTGGCCTGCACGCCGCGCCGTGGGCCGACGATCGTCCCGGCGCCCACGTCGTGCGCGCCGCCCGCTTCGCCGTGCGGACCCAGGTCGAGGCCGGACATGGCTGCCCGATCTCGATGACCTACTCGATCGTGCCGGCGCTGCGGGCCGACGCCGAACTGGCCGCCGAGTGGGAGCCCCGGCTGACGTCGTCGGTGTACGACCAGGGTGACCAGCCGGCGGCCAACAAGCGCGGGGCACTCGCCGGCATGGCGATGACGGAGAAGCAGGGCGGCAGTGACGTGCGCGCCAACACCACGTGGGCCGCGTCGGGCGACGGCGGCTTCTTGCTCACCGGGCACAAGTGGTTCTGCTCGGCGCCGATGAGCGACGTGTTCCTGATGCTCGCGCAGCTGCCTGCCGGACTGTCCTGTTTCGCCGTCCCCCGCTGGCGTCCCGACGGCACCCGCAACGCGATCCGCATCGAACGGCTCAAGGACAAGCTCGGCAACCGCTCCAACGCGTCGAGCGAGATCGAGCTCGATGGCGCGTGGGGCACGCTCCTCGGGCCCGAGGGCGCCGGCGTGGCCACGATCATCCGGATGGTCAACCACACGCGCCTCGACTGCGTGATCGGCGTGACCGGGCAGATGCGTGCCGGGCTGACCCAGGCGATCCACCACACCCGGCACCGCTCGGCATTCGGCAGGACGCTCGTCGACCAGCCACTGATGCGCCAGGTGCTTGCTGATCTCGCCCTGGAGAGCGAGGCGGCCACGCTGACGATGTTGCGCCTCGCCGCCGGCTACGACGCCGGCGACGATCTGTTCACTCGTCTGGCCACCGCCGTCGCCAAGTACTGGTGCTGCAAGCGCACCCCGATGTTCGCCGCCGAGGCGCTGGAGTGCTTCGGCGGCAACGGCTACGTCGAAACCGGGCCGATGGCGCGGCTGTTCCGGGAGAGCCCACTCAACGGCATCTGGGAGGGCAGCGGCAACGTCATCGCCCTCGACGTCGTGCGGGCGATCACCCGCGAGCCCGGCTCGGTCAGCTCGTTGCTCGCCGAGATCGAAGCGGCCGCCGGCGCCGATGCCCGCTTCGACCGATTCGTCGCCGACCTCCACGCCGAGCTCGCCGGGCTGGCCGACGGCGATCCGCAGGCCAAGGCCCGACGGCTCACCGAGCGCTTGGCCCTGGCGCTGCAGAGCTCGCTGCTGCTGCGCTACTCGGTGACGTCCGTCGCCGAGGCCTTCTGCGCGTCGCGCCTGGCAGGTGCTGGCGGGGTGATGTTCGGCGCCTTGCCGGACGGCCTCGGGGCGACGGCGATCGTCGAGCGCGCCTTTCCCTGAGGCACCCGGCGTCAGGACCGCTTCGAGAGTTGCCGGCGGCGACCGCGCATCGAGGTAGCGGTCGATGTAGACCGAGGTCGGCCGGCCGAGGAAGTACGCCGGGACGATGCCGCGGCTGACTCGGGTTTCCGTGTTCTGCATGATGATCCTCGTTGCGTGGGGGAGATCCATCGTGCGCCACGACGAAGGAACAGGCTTGGAGAAGACGTCACCACGACGTGACGAAGTCGTGGAGAGAACAGGGTTGACGATCCTCCACTGCGGGGTATCCGACGAGAGTCAACCCCCTGAGAGGAGTATCGAGATGGCCGACCTGACCGCCAAGCAGCGGGAGAAGCTTCCCGCCAAGGAGTTCGGGCTGCCCGAGAAGGCGCGGACGAAGGACGCCAAGAAGGAGTCGGGGAACTACCCGATGCCCGACAAAGCCCACGCCCGCAACGCCAAGGCGCGGGCTGCGCAGCAGCAGAAGGCGGGCAACCTTTCGAAGAAGGACAAGGAGCGCGTCGACCGCAAGGCCGACAAGGTCATCGACGACTGAGGCTGCGCCACCCCGCCGGTCGTCGCCGCTTCAGTTGACCGCAGGCGTCAGCGGATGCGCAACGGGAGGACCCGCGGCCCGCGCACTTGACCCACACTCCACACGACGTCGTTCCCCGTCGGGTCGGCGAGCTCGAACTCGGGGACGCGGGCGAGGAACTCCTCGAGGGCAACGCGGAGCTCGAGACGGGCGAGGTTTGATCCGAGGCAGCGGTGGATGCCGAGGCCGAAGGCGGCGTGGCGATTCTCGGCGCGGTCGATGACGACCTCGTCGGGGCGATCGAACGCCGCCGGGTCGCGGTTCGCCGCCGGGAACGGCAGCAGCACCCACTCGCCGACCTTCAGCTGATGGCCATGGAAGTCGAGATCCTCGGCCACGAAGCGGGCCATCGTCACCGGGGCGTAGGCCCGCAGCAGCTCCTCGATCGCCGTGGGCATGAGGTCGTGGTCGGCGACCAACCGGCGTCGATCCTCAGGATGGGTGGCCAGGTGCCAGAGGCTCGAGCCGATCGCGCTCCACGTCGTGTCGATCCCGGCAATCAGCAACAAGACCAGACATCCGCGCACATGGGCGCGACTGAGTCGCTCGCCGAACAGCTCGACGCCGAGCAGGTAGGAGATCAGGTCGTCGGCCGGCTCGGCCTCGTGCTCGGAGATCCGCTCGTCGAGATAGGCGTCGAGCTCGTCGCTGTAGGCGATGCGCTGCTCGGTGGACACGTCGACGGCTTCGAGGGCATCGTGCACGAACTTGCGGAACAGGTCACCGTCGTCGGGCGGGAGTCCGAGCATCCGGGCGATGACGTCGACGGGGATGTGCTGGGCGTAGCGCTCGGAGGCGTCGACGACTCCGGGACCGTCAGCAGCGACCGCTTCGGCGAGACCAGCGCACAGGGCGCGGATCTCGGGTTCCCAGCGTTCGATCGCCTTCGGCGAGAACGGCGGGAGGAGGATGCGCCGGGCGTGATGGTGAAATGGTGGATCGCTGGTGATCGGCGGGGCTCCGCCGATCGGTCCCTCCGGGAAGTCGTCCATCACCCCCCGGCTGACGACGACGCCGCGGCTCGTGAAGTGCTCGGTGTCGTAGGCCACCTCGGAGACGTACTCGTGGGTGAGCGGAACCCACATCCCGTGATACCGATCGGTGTGGGCGACCGGGCAGCCGCTGTCGCGCACCGTCCGCCAGATCTCCGGGGCGTTGCGGTTGTAGGCCGGGTCGATGTGATCGAGATCGGTCGCCCAGTCGGTCACCCGTCCGTAGGTCGACGTCACGCGTCCTCCTGGTAGATGCTGATCGCATACTCCGGGCAGTTGGCGACGGCGAGGCTGGCCTTGTCGGCCAGCTCAGGAGCAACGGTGCCGTCACCGATGACCACGGCTTGGCCGTACTCGTCGACGTCGAACAACTCGGGAGCAATGGCGTAGCACCGGTTGTGCCCCTGGCACTTGTCGGCGTCGACTGCCACCCGCATCGCACCGACTGTACGAACTCTGTCGACGACAGCGCATCGAGTTTCGCGGGACACACTGGGGTCGTGAGCGGTCGATCGATCCGCGTGACCCGTTCCATCGAGGTCCCGACGGCCGAGATCGAACTGCGCTTCTCGCGGTCGAGCGGGCCCGGTGGACAGCACGCCCAGAAAGCGTCGACGAGGGTCGAGGCGACTTTCGACGTCGACGCCTCGACCGCCCTCAGCGAGGGCCAGAAAGCGCGGGTGACCGCCCGTCTCGGCCCCGTTGTCCGTGCTGTCGCCCAAGACGAGCGCAGCCAGTTGCGCAACCGGCAGCTCGCTGTCGAACGACTCGTCGACGAACTCCGCAAGGCGCTGCGGGTCGAAGCGCCGCGGCGGGCCACGAGGCCCACCAAGGCGTCGCAACAGCGCCGCCTCGACACCAAGCGCCAGCGCACCGCGACCAAGCAGCAGCGCCGCCGACCCGATCCGGAGGCCTAACTGGGCGGCCGCAGCCCGGGAATCCGGACCGCCGGCCGCCCGGAACGAGAATTGGACCGCAGGCCGCCCAGAACGAGTGGGGGGCTCTAGCGTCCACCGTGCGTGAACAAGTGGTTCGAGTCGGTCGCCGTCGCCCAGCGACGGGCCCAACGGGTGCTGCCGAAGTCGGTCTACGACGCCCTCGTCGCCGGCTCCGAGCGAGGGACCACGATGAGCGACAACGTCGCCGCCTTCGCCGAGCTGGGCTTCCTGCCCGTCGTCGCCGACCAGCCCGCCACGCGCGAGATGGCCACCACCGTGATGGGCCAGCCGCTCTCGATGCCGGTGCTCATCTCGCCGACCGGCGTGCAAGCCGTGCACCCCGACGGAGAAGTCGCCGTCGCCCGCGCCGCCGCGTCCCGGGGCATCGCCATCGGGCTCAGCTCGTTCGCCAGCAAGCCGATCGAGGACGTCGTCGCGGCCAACCCGCAGACGTTGTTCCAGACCTACTGGTCGGGGGACGCGACGCGATCGTCACCCGCCTCGAGCGGGCCAGGGCGGCCGGTGCGGTCGGACTGATCCTGACGACCGACTGGTCGTTCTCGCACTCCCGGGACTGGGGCAGCCCGCTGATCCCCCAGCGCCTCGACCTGGCGACGATGATTCGCCAGCTCCCCGGGGTCAGCACCAAGCCGCGATGGCTGCTGCGCTGGGCTCGCGCCGGGTGCCGTCCGCCGAGCTTGGAGGTGCCCAATCTCGCCAACCCGGGGTCCGCCGTCCCGACGTTCTTCGGGGCCTACGGGGAGTGGATGCAGACGCCGCCGCCGACCTGGGACGACGTCGCCTGGTTGAGCGAGCAGTGGAGCGGGCCACTCATGCTCAAAGGCGTGATGCGAACCGATGACGCCAAGCGGGCCATCGACGCCGGCGTGACGGCGATCTCGGTGTCCAACCACGGCGGCAACAACCTCGACGGCTCGCCGGCACCGATCCGGGTCCTGCGGGGCATCGCCGAGGCCGTCGGCGACCAGGTCGAAGTCGTGATGGACGGCGGCGTGCGGCGGGGTAGCGACGTGGTCAAGGCCGTCGCCCTCGGTGCTCGCGCCGTGATGATCGGCCGAGCAGCCTTGTGGGGACTCGCCGTCGCTGGCCAGGCGGGCGTCGAGAACGTCCTCGACGTCCTGCACAACGGCATCGACTCGACATTGCTGGGCATGGGTAAGCCGTCGATCGTCGCCCTCTCCCCCGGCGACGTGCTGATCCCTGCCGGATTCTCACCCGGATAGCGTCAAACGCCTGATGGGCTCGGTCCTGCTCGGCAACATCTTCTCCGACCTCGTCGGATGGTTCGGCGACACGATCACTGCGCTCACCGATTGGCTCGACGACATCGCCGGCGAGTGGTGGTTCCTGCTCGTGATCCTGGCCATCGCCTTCTTCGACTCGGTGATCCCGCTGGTGCCGAGCGAGACGGCCGTGATCATCGGCGGCGTAGCCGCCGGACAGGGCGATCAGGTGCTCCCGCTGGTGATCTTGTGTGGGGCAGCCGGGGCCTTCCTGGGCGACAACTTCGCCTATCTCATCGGCCGGCGCTTCAGCCCGGCAATCAACCGCCGCGCCGAGCGACGGCCGAAGACAGCACAGCGTCTCGAATGGGCCAGCACGCAGATCCGTGCCCGCGGTGGTCCGTTGCTGATCACGGCCCGGTTCATCCCCGGTGGGCGCACCGCCCTGACGGTGACGTCGGGTCTCACCCGTCAGTCGCACCCGTGGTTCGCTCGATGGATCGCCCTCGCCGCGCTGATCTGGGCGACGTACGCCGCCGGGCTCGGCTACATCTTCGGCAAGCGCTTCCAGGACAACCACACGGTGGCCTTCCTGCTCGCCTTTGGCGCCGCGTTGTCGATCACCGTGATCATCGAGGTCGTCCGCCACGTCCGCACGGGTGAGGGGACGGCGGAGGTCGCCACCGAGGAGTTCGCCCTGGAGTCCAAGGACGTGGTTGCCGAGGCAGTGGACGGAGCGCTGCAGGATGCCGGTGACCAGCCCGCCGGCACCACGCCCGCCGACGAGCCGGCCTCCAACACGGCCGGCGAGTGACGGCTGGGGCGGTGCTGGCCGATCTCCGCAGCCCCGCGCTGGCCGAACCCCGGCGCCTCGTCGCCGTCCCCCTCGGTTCCTGTGAGCAGCACGGGCCGCACCTACCACTCGGCACCGACACCGTCATCGCCACGACATTGGCGGGGCGGCTCGCCGCCCGGCGGTCCGACGTGGTCGTCGCCCCGGCACTCGGCATCTCGGCCAGCGGGGAGCACGCCGAGTTCCCCGGCACGCTGTCGATCGGCACGGACACCACCGCCGCGGTCATCGTCGAACTCGCCAGGTCGGCGTGGTGGGCCGCCGGGATCGTCATCGTCAACGGCCATGGCGGCAACGCCGCCGCGGTGGCCCGGGCAGTCGAGACGATCCGCGCCGAGGGTCGCAACGTGTTGTCGTGGTGGCCGCGCATCCCCGACAGTGATGCTCATGCCGGACGTACCGAGACGTCGTTGCTTCTGGCCATCGACCCGGCCCTCGTCGATCTGCGGCTGGCGGCGCCAGGGGCGCTCCAACCGCTCGAAGACATCGCCCCGGAGCTGCGACGCCAGGGTGTTCGTGCCGTCAGCCCGAGCGGTGTGCTCGGCGATCCGACGGGTGCCACACTGGGGGAAGGCCGCGACCTCCTCGACAAGCTGACCAGTGACCTCGTCGCCGCGGTCGACGACGCCCGTAACACCTGGTGATGGAATCAACTCGCAACCCGACGCTTCTCGATGCGGTGACCGATCGCCGCGCGGCAGCCGGTCGTCGCTATCGACTCGACGCATCGACGCGAGTCGTCGGCGACGATCAGCCAGGCGACCACACGACGGTGCTCGGCGGATCTCCGTTGCGCCTGTTCCGGTTGACACCGACTGGCGGACGGCTGTTTGCGGCGATTGCCGCCGGCGATCCGGTGGTCCCGTCGCGACTCAGCGAGCAGCTGCTCGATGCCGGGGCGATCCACCCGCAGCGAGGTGCAGGCAACGAACCATCCCGATTCACGCCGGCCGATGTCACGGTGGTCGTCCCAACACATGAGACGCCCCCGGCGCGGCTGTACGACATCCTCAGCCACTCTGTCGAGACGGCCGCCGTCGTGTTCGTCGACGACGGCTCGGGGACGCCGCTCACCGGCGTACGCGGGGCGACGCTCGTGCGACTGCGCCACAACTCCGGGCCGGCGGCGGCGCGTAACGCCGGGTTGCGTGCGGCCGAAACGCCGATCGTCGCGTTCGTCGACACGGACGTCGCGCTGCACGGCGAATGGCTCGACGGTCTGCTCTGGCACTTCGACGACCCACGGGTCGGATTCGTGGCCCCGCGCGTCGCCAGCGGACCCGCCGCCGACGCCGGCGACCGTCGCGTCGCCCGTTACGAGGAGCGTCACTCGCCGCTCGACCTCGGGTCGCAACCGGCCCGCATCGTCGCCGGCACGCGCGTCAGCTATGTCCCCGCCGCCGCCCTTGTCGTCCGCAAGGAGGCCCTCGACGAAGTCGGCGGTTTCGACGAGACGCTGCGCTGCGGCGAAGACGTCGACGCGGTCTGGCGTCTCGCCGCGGCGGGCTGGCGCGGACGCTACGAACCACTGGTCGTCGTGCATCATCAGCCACGCCGAACTTGGCGCCAACTGGCGGCGCAGCGGCAGGCCTACGGCGAGTCGGCGGCTGCCCTGGCGGTGCACCACGGCAACGCTGTCGCCCCGGTGCGGATGAGCCCTTGGACCCTCGCGGTGTGGGGTCTCGCCGCGACTGGGCGACCGATGAGCGCCGCCGGTCTGGCCGGTGCCACGGCGCTGGCCCTGATCCCGAAGCTGCCGGGTGTTCCCGCCGGCGAGTCGTTGCGTCTCGCCGGCACCGGGCATTTGGCTGCGGCGGGAGCGTTGGCGACGGCAGTGCGGAGGGTCTGGCTGCCGCTCGTCGGTGTCGGTGCCGTCTGGTCGCGGCATGCCCGCTGGGTCGCCGCCGCCTCGATTGCCCCAGCGATCCTCCGCGGCGGGCCGGCCCGCCTTCTCGACGACGTCGCCTATGGGGTCGGTGTGTGGAAGGGCGTGCTCGGCCGTCGGCGTTTGGCGCCGCTACTCCCCGCGGTCACCTCGTGGCCGCGTCGCGAGGACGTCGCCGCGCTGTTCGGATCCGGCCGGCGGCGCAGGGCGGCGACTTGACCCTACGGCTCACCGTCGATACGGCGGCTTGGCGGTCCCACATCGATCACGTGGCCACGTCCTATCGAGGCAGCCCGATCGTGCCGGTCGTCAAGGGCAACGGCTACGGCTTCGGCCGCAGCGTGCTCGGGCGCATGGCGGAGGACCTGCTCGCATCGCAGCGCCAGATCGACACGACGCCAGCGATCGCCGTCGGCACCGTGCACGAGCTCGCCGGCTTACCGTCGCGGCTGCGCCCGGTTGTGCTCACCCCGCCCGGTGCGCCGGCCAACCACCGATGGCAGGCGTCCCCGAACCGGCCAATCGTGACGATCGGCGACCCGGCCCATATCTCGGCCCTCGACGGCTGGCGCGGCGACGTTCTCGTCAAGCTCGCCTCGTCGATGCGCAGGTTCGGCGTGGCGCCCCGCGAGCTCGATGACTTCGAACGCACGGCGCGCGTTGCCGGTCTCAAGGTTGTTGGCTACAGCATCCATCTACCACTGGCCGGTGAGGACCTCGAGAGGGTGGCCGAGGTCGAGCGCTGGGTCACCGCGCTCGACAATCGGCGAACGACGATCGACCGCCCGAGCGACGTGTGGGTGAGCCACCTCGGCCCCGAGGCCCACGCCGGACTCTGCGCGCGATTCCCCGACAGACGGTTCCCGATCCGGCTCGGTACGGCCCTGTGGCACGGCGACAAATCGATGCTCCACCTCACCGCCGATGTCCTCGACATCCACGCCGTGTCCGCCGGGACAGTTGCCGGCTACAACAGCACGAGGGTCATCGCCGACGGCACCCTCGTGATCATCGGCGCCGGGTCGGCACATGGTGTGACCGTGCTCGACGACGGTCGCAGCCCGTTTCACTTCCAACACCGCCGCCTGGCCCTTCTGGAGCGGCCGCACATGCACAGCTCGATGGTCTTCGTTCCGACCGGCGCGTCGTGTCCGGCAGTCGGCGACGCGGTCGACGTCCAGCGGCCGCTGACGATGGTGGCGGTCGACGAGCTGAGCTGGCGGGAGACGTGACCGGCGCGATGGTCGTGGCGGTCGGCCGCGTGCAAACCTATGGGCGGCCATGACTGCCCACGCCCCGACGTCACCCTTCCTCGCGCCCCCGGCGCCGATGACGGCCGTCCCGACGACCGCGCGGGTCCGCCTCGTCGGCCCTGACGTGGTGCGGGCCGTGGCGCTCATCGGCGTCTGTGTGATGAACTATCACGGCTACCTGATCAACCGGGGCGGCGAACTGTCGAGCAACTTCTGGGGGCGGTTCTTCCATCCGTGGGAAGGTCCGCTGTCGACCCGCTTCGCCGCCACCTTCGTGCTCACAGCCGGGGTTGGCGTGACGTTGCTCACCCGACGGGCGGTGGCCGACCGGCACAGCAACCCGGGGGCGATCACCGCCAAGCGATGGACGCTGGTGCGCCGCGGCCTCGTGCTCTACGGCTTCGGGTTGATCTTCTACGAGATCTGGTCGGGATCGATCCTGCCGTACTACGGCGCGATGTTCGTCGTTGCGGCATTCCTGTTCACCCTGGCCACGCCCTGGCTCGCCGGAATCGGGGTGGCGGCGGCGCTCGCCGGCGCCGGGATCCATTGGTGGGTCTGGGAGCGCGCCGCCGACGGACGATCCACGACGTGGCTCACCAACCCGCCGACCAGCTCGCCGCGCGGGCTGCTGTTCGACATGTTCATCAACGGTACGCACCCGTTGTTCCCGTGGCTCGCCTTCTTGTGCGCCGGGATGATCCTCGGTCGGATGTTGCGGAGCGACTCGTCGACGGCCGACCCGGCCAGGCCGGAATGGTGGGCACCGGCGGCGCTCGGCATCGGGCTGACCCTCTTCGGTCTGGCGACGCTGCTGTCGGACGGGCTCGGTGGCGCCGATGCCACTGACTTGGCGGCCGAGTTGGCCAGCCGGCATCCGTTTGATCGCGGGTTGCTGTACACCGTCAGCGCGCTCGGCACGGCGCTCACCGCCTTCACGTTGATCTACACGATCGCCAACCGGTTCGCCCGTTCGGCGATCGTCCAGCTCCTCGCCCACGCCGGGCAAATGAGTCTCACGCTGTACGTGCTGCACGCCGTCGTGTTCAACTTCATCGTCAACTGGCAGGGCTGGATCGAGCCTGCCGGGCTCGATCTCGCTCTCACGTTTGCCGCCGGGTTCTGGATCGTGGCGATCTTCGCCGGGTCACTGTGGCACCGACAGTTCGGCACCGGCCCGGTCGAGTGGCTGTACCGCAAACTGGGGGCGTAGGTCAGAGCTCGTCGAACGTGTTGCACTGGTTGGGGTCGCCGGTCTCGTAGCCGCGGCGGAACCAGCTCTCGCGTTGCTCGGACGTGCCGTGGGTGAACGTGTCGGAGTCGACTCGGCCCTGGGTCTGTATGCTGGATGCGGTCGTCACCGACCGCCGCCGCGGCGTCGAGCGCCTCGGAGATCTCCCCGTCGTCGATCAGCGCCTCGCCGGCGGCGGTTCGGCGCTGCATCGCATCGTGAACCCACGTCCCGGCGTAGCAGTCGGCTTGCAACTCGAGGGCGATACCCATCAGCCGCTGGGTCTCTCCACTGGCCTGCTGGACGGCGGCGTTCTGGCCCGTGAGGTTCTGTACGTGGTGGCCGAACTCGTGGGCGACGATGTAGGCGGTGGCCAGATCCCCAGGCGCTCCGAAGTCGGACTGCAGCTGATCCATGAAGTCGAGGTCGATGTACACGAGGGCGTCGACCGGGCAGTAGAACGGCCCGGTCGCCGACGACGCCGCGCCGCATTCGGTGTTCGTGCCGCCGGAGAACAGCACCAGGTCGGTGTCCGTGTAGGGCTGGCCGAACGCCTCGGGGTACTCCCGTTGCCAGTAGTCCTGAACGTCCTCGTTGGCTCCACACACGATCTGTTCGGCCTCGCTCTGGCACGCTTCGTCGCCGGCGCCCTCCTCGGCCTGTTCTTGGGCCTGTTCGGGGACGAGAAAGTCGGTGCCGTCCCCGCCGCCCAGCAGCCGCGGCAGCAAGGATGATCGCGGCGATGACGATCAGCCCGATGAGACCCGCCACCGCCGGCCTTGCCACCGGGCATCGGAATGCTCCCACCGAGCCCGGGGAACGACGTGCGTCCACCTCCCTGTCCGCGGCGGTCCTGGATGCGACTGTCGTCGGTGCTGCGGATCCTCGTCATGACACCGCCACTCCTTTGCGCGCCGTGCGGCTGCGGTCCCGTGACCAGCCCCGGATGCCCACCGCCCCGGCTCCGATCAACGGCGCTCGATCGCCGAGCCGGGTGGGGGTGATCCTCGCCTGCCGGCTGTATGGCAGCCGGGCGCACGTGCTGAGCTCCTCTTGGGCCGCGTTGAAGAAGGTCGCGGCGAACCCGAGGGCCACGCCACCTCCGACGACGACCAGGTCGAGGTCGAGAAGGTTGCAGAGCGACGCGGCCGCCCGGCCGACGAGACGACCCGTGCGCTGCATGATCTCGTACGTCGGCTCCGTCGGCGACCGCCCCGTGATCGCTTCGATCGCCAACCCGGAAGCCTCCGCCTCGAGGCAGCCGCGAGCACCGCACGTGCACCGTCGACCGTTGGGGTCGACGATCACGTGGCCGATGTGTCCGGCATTGGTCGACGCCCCGTCGAGCAACTCCCCATCGAGGACGATGCCTCCGCCGATACTCGTCGAGACGGTGATCACGCAGTAGTTGTCGTACCCCTTGGCGGCACCCATCCAACCCTCGGCGAGCGCCAGGGCTTTGCCGTCGAGGTCGCCGTAGACGCGCTTGGCGGTCAGCTCACGCAACCGTTCACGGAGCGGGAACTCGCGCCACGCCGAGAGGGTGACCGGTGACACCGTTTCGCAGTTGGCCGTGATCGGACCGGCGCACCCGACGCCGACCGACGCAACGCGCAGGTCATGGCGATCGGCGAGCTCCATCTGTTGCTCGACGATGGCGGCCAGGTTGTCGAAGTGCGCATCCGGGCGGACGTCCTGTTCGACGGCCGTCCTCGCCCGGTCGACGAGCTCACCCTTGGCGGTCACCAGCCCAGCCTCGAATGTCGTTGCGCCGACATCGATGGCCAAGATGGCCGGGGCCAGCTGCCGCGGCGGCTCGAGCTGTTCGGTCGGCTCGTCGAGATACTCCGTCATGGCGTTCCCCGGCCACGCCACAGTCCGCCTGCGCAGCAACAGGCCGCTCGTTCGCTCGCGCTCACTCGCTTGCTCGATGCGACGGGATCACACGCGCCTAGCGTCCTCGACGAGGTTGATCTGGTAGAGCACCTCGTCGAGCGCGTCAGCAGCGGACAGCGCGTGGAAGCGCTGCGGTGTCTCTGGCGTGCAGCAGCTGGGCACCGGTGACAGGATCGTCCACGGCCGCGGGTGGCAGAACTGCACGACGCTGTAGCGCTCGCCTTCGTACCCGGGGGCGGCCACAACACGGTGCCAGCCGATCGGAATCTGCCCATTGGTCAGCCGTTCGAGCATGATCCCGGTGTTGATGATCACCTGCCCGTCGGGAGCGACGGCGTCGACCCACTGATCGTCGACCTTGACTTGGAGGCCTGGGGCGGTGGCCCGCGGCAGGGCGGTGATCAGGTTGATGTCGCCGTGCTCGGCGGCCCACACGTAGTGCCCGCTGTCGCCTTCGGGCGACTCGGTCATCGGTGGATAGCGGATCGCCCGCGTGAGCGTCGGCCCGTCGGCGACCATCTCGTCGAAGAACGACTCGTGGCAACCGATCCCTTCGGCGATGATCCGCAGGAAGCGGCGCTGCAGGTCGGCGATCGTGTCGTGGAACTCGTAGAGCACCTTGGTGATGCCGGGCACCGTGTCTTCGGGCAGCACCTGGTCGGGGTAGGCCTGCTGGAACTTGCGCTTCAACGGGTGACCGGGTTCGATCGGGGTCGACCAGTTGAGCATCTCTTTCCAGTCCGGCGTGTCGCTCGACGCCGCCGTCTCGACGAGCACCCCGGTGTAGCCCGTCTGGCCGTGGGCCCCGGGCACGTTCCAGCGCTGCTTCTCCTCGGGCGGCGCACTGAAGAACTGCTGGAGCATCCCGTAGGCGCTGTCCAGGAGGTCTTCGGACACGTCGTGACGAGTCAACACGAACCCCGTCTCGAGGCTCCGCCGCACACCGTCGACCACGGCTTTGCGCTGGTTGCTGTCACCGCGCTCGAACGCCAGCAAATCGACTTCGAGGATCTCACTCACGACCCCAACGCTAGTGACGCGAACACCCACCGTCGCCCGTTCTGGGCGGCCTCCGGTCCAATTCCCGTTCTGGGCGGCCTCCGCTCCGGATTCCGGCGTTGCGGCCGCCCAGATGGCGCCGCGCCAACGCCCTGGCCCCACGACACGAGGCGTGATCCGATCGCTACGGCAGGCCCGTGGCGGTGAACACCGCGGGCAGGCCGCCGGTGTGCACGAACACCACGTCGTCGCCGTGGCCCCACCTTCCGGCGGCGGCGTTGCCGAGCAGGCCGGCGAACCCCTTTCCGGTGTAGGTCCGGTCGAGCACCCAGCCGCCGTGGCGTGCCGCCCAGGCGATCGCCTCGTCGCCGGCCGGCGACGGGACGGCGTAATCGTCGCCGAGCCAGCGGTCGTCGAGCTCGACGTCGTCGTCGCCGATGTCGGTGTCCGACGCCCCGATCATCGAGAGCGCACCACGCGCCAGGGCGGCGACATCGGGATGGCCGGCGACGACGCCTTTGGCAACGCCGATCGCCAACACGGGCGGAGCATCCGCCCGACCAAGGCATCGCGCCAACGCTCGACCAGCCACCAGCCCGGCGTGCGTGCCTCCACTGGATGACGTGAACACGATCGCCCGCGGCGCAATGCTGGCGGCGGCGCACTGGTCGAGCAGCTCGTCGTAGGCGGCGACGTAGCCGAGGGCACCAGTTGCCGTGCTGCCGCCGATCGGGATCGAGTGCGGAGTCTGGCCGTCGGCGGTCAACTCGGCGGTGACCTGCTCCCTGGCGATCTCCAACTCGCCCCAATGATGGTCGGGACAACCGACGAAGTGCAGCTGGGCACCGAACAGCGTCGACAAGACGAGGTTGCCCTCGAGGCGCGCCGGTCGATCGCCGGCGAGTACGAGGTGGACGTCCAGGCCGAGCCGCCCGCCGGCGGCGGCGGTCATCCGGCAGTGGTTCGATTGGGCGGCGCCGACCGTCACCAGTGAACGGGCGCCAGCGGCGACCGCCTCGGCACACAGGAACTCCAACTTGCGCGCCTTGTTGCCACCCGCACCGAGCCCCGTGAGGTCGTCCCGCTTGACCCACAGCTGGGCGCCCCCGGGAAGCTCCGGCCCGCGCTCCAGCGGCGTCGGCAACGTCGCCAACGCAGTCCGGGGGACCGCAGCAAGACGATCGGCGAGGACAGCCACCGCAGCATGCTCGCGCGGACGGTGTAGACAAGGTCGGCGTGGCGGCAAAGACCGACTGGAACCCGGTGCTGCGGACCGAGTTCGACAAGCCGTACTGGTCGCAGCTGCAGTCCTTCGTGCGCGCCGAACGCGAGCACCACCGGGTCTACCCGCCCCCGGACGAGGTGTTCGCCGCCCTGCACCTCACGCCGTACGCCGCCACCCGCGTCGTCATCCTCGGCCAAGACCCGTACCACGGCCCTGGGCAGGCACATGGTTTGTGCTTCTCGGTGCGCGACGGTGTTGCCCTGCCACCATCGCTGGTCAACATCTACAAGGAACTCCACAACGATCTCGGCATCCCGCCGCCGAACCACGGCAACCTCGAGCGATGGGCACGCCAAGGTGTGCTGCTGCTCAACACGACGTTGACCGTGCGGGCCGGAGCTGCCGCGTCGCATCAGGGCAAGGGGTGGGAGACGTTCACCGACGAGGTCATCCGCGCCGTCAACGGCAAGGACCACCCGGTCGTGTTCATCCTCTGGGGCAGCCACGCCCGCCGCAAGAAGGCGCTGCTCGACCCGCGCCACGTGGTCATCGAGTCCGCCCATCCGTCGCCACTGTCCGCCCACAACGGATTCTTCGGATCGAAGCCGTTCTCACGCGCCAACGCGGCACTCGAGCAAGCGGGGCTGGCGCCGATCGACTGGCGTCTCGACCGTTAACCGACGCCGGCCGCGAGGCGTGTTTGCAATGGCGTCGGGAAGCGGGGCGTCACGCGCACGCCGTCGAACCAGGCCGTCAGCTGATCGGCCGCCGCGGCGATCAACCTACGTCTCTGGGCGCTGACCGGTCGGAGCAGTTCGGTGACGACACGACCGTCGACGAGTTGCGCCCAGACACCGACGGCGGCGCCGTCGACCAGCACGATCGGGCCGGCGTTGCCGTTGCGGTCGAAGAGCTGCGTACCGAGGCCGTCGAGAATCCACTCGCGTTCCTTCCATCCCATGATCGCCGGATCGAGCGACGGCAGGAGCGACACCACGGGACGTCGACGGTCGAGTCGACGTCGTCGTCGAGATCGTCGGGCAGCAACCACGCCGGCGTGGATGATCCGCCGGGAGCCGGTTCGACGGTGACGGCGACCGCGCCGAGCTGGTGAAGGGCATCGGCAACGACCTTCTTCGGCCACTTCGCCCACCACGCGATGTCGTCCGTGGTCCCGGGCCCGTACGTGCGCAGCCACCGGCGCACCAGTTCGACTCGCGCCGTGTCTGACGGGATCGGAGACCGTGATGCCACGAACCAGCGCTCAACCGTCGTCCAGCGGTACTGACTCGATCGCCACGACCCGAGCGGCCTGGTCCGCACGATGTGTCCCTCGATGGACAGCTGCAAGAGGATCCGATTGGTCAGCGAGACACGTGCCTCGTACGGCTTGCCCTCGGCCAGCAGCACCTGCTGCTGCAATTGCGCGACGAGCGGAGTCAACGCCCGGCCGGGCAGCGGCGGACCGTCATCCAACACGGCGAGGACGGCGGCGCAGGCATCGTCGACGAAGGCGTCGGCGGCGGCGATGCCCTCTGCCTCGATCAGCTGCACCGTGCGGCGACGCTCGGGAACGATCAGGGCACGGGTGCAGCTGGCCTCGACGACCGCGGCGAGGTCGAGCGGAACGACGAACATCGTGCGGCGCATGCCCAGCAGTCGAGTGAGCGAGCGGCGCTCGTAGAGCGCGTCGTCCAGATCCACCGGCGTGAAGTCGGCGAGCCGTTGCTGCAAGGACAGGTACACGGTCGCCGGGTCGGTGGCGTGTAGCCCGACGAGCTCGCCAGCGATGTCCTCGACGCGCTCTCCGGGGACGGCAAGGCGGTGGCGAGCCAGCAAACGGCGGCGGCGCTCGGTGACGTCGAAGTGGCGGTTCACTGCGTTCCCCGGCCACGCACGCCGTCAGTGGCCGCTCGCTCGCCGGCGCTCGCTCGCTCGCATCAGTGCCGGCCCCCGTCGACGAAGTCGGCGATTGCCGCGGCCAGCTCCACGGGCATGTCGCCCTGCACGCTGTGCCCAGCGTTGGCGAAACGGATGACGCGGACCGCCGGGAGACGGCGCAACAACTCGGCCTCGTCAGCGTCGTCGACGACCGACTGGGCGAGCATCCCGCGGGCGAGCATCACCGGGACGTCGATCCGACCGACGGCATCCCACAGTCTCGCCGTCGAGTCGATCTCGTCATCGCCGGCGAACCCGTCCGGCGACGAGGCGTCGTCGAAGCGGCGGTAGCGCCAGCGCCACGCTCCATCGTCGAGCTGTTCGGCGTTGTGCAGGATGCCCCGACGTAGCGAGATCTCCGAGCGCGTCGGGTTGTGCTCGATCGTCCTCGCCAGGATGTCGTCGAAGCTGGCGAACGTCGCGGGTCCGCGGACGAAGTCGGTGATCGCCTTGGCTTTGGCGCGATCGACACCCGGCGTGATGTCGACGAGCACGAGTCGGCGCACGAGCTCCGGACGGCTCGCCGCCAGGGCGATCGCCGTCAGCCCACCGAGCGACATGCCGACGACTGCCGCAGCATCCGGAGCCAACGCGTCGATCGCCACGCCGACATCGGTGGCCAGCGACTCGGCGCGAGCGGAGCCGGTGCCCGGACTGGGGGGTCCGGAGTGGCCGTGGCCGGGGAGGTCGACGGCGACGAGCGGGCGGCGGAGGGCCAGCGCAACGGTGTCCCACGTGTGGGCGTTCTGCGCTCCGCCGTGGATCAGCACGAGCTCGGGCGGCGCCTCCCCCCACACCAGGGCACTGATCTGTCCCGACGGCCCGACGTCGACGAAGGCCCTGCGGACCAGCGGAGGGTGGTCGTAGGCGATGCCGAACTCGGTGGCATTGTCGCCGAAATAGGCGAACTCGTCGTACGGCACGCCGGCGGACGGACCGCTCATCGAGCTGTCGAGGGTGCCGCGAAGTGCGCCGCGACGTTGGCGACAGACGTCGTGACGTTCGGGAGATGGCGCTTCGGATACCCGACCACTCGCAACACGAACGGGAGCTTGGCGGTCGATTGGTCGAACGTCTCGGTCACCCGCGTCGTCCTCGCTCCAACCGGTTCGAGTTCCCAGCGCCAGCGGTGCCCGCCGAAGTGCCGCCAGGCGATCAACCGGTCCTGTTCGAATTCGACGACCTTGCTGGAGACGCGATAGGGCACGCCAACCTTCATGCTCATTGCGAACTTGCTGCCTGGACCGAGCAGCTCGGGGCCCGAGACGTTGTCGCGGACCGAGTTGTCGCCGCTGATCACCGCATGGTTCTTGGGGCGCCGCAGAAAGTCGAACACCTCGTCGGGCGGAGCGTCGACCATGGCCGTGGCCCGTACGGCGTCGTCGTCGAGCACCGTGGTGACACCGGTGGGGAGCTCCATCGGCACATTGAACCAGCGTGACTCTGCGATCATGAAGGCGGTGAAGGTTGCGTCCATCCCGACGACCGACGTCGAACGTCCACGACTCGCCGAGCTGGCCCCTGGGCTCGTCGTCGTCGCCGTGCTCCTCGGGGCGATGTGGGCGCTGGAGGTCGTCGACCTCGTGCCCGGTACGCCGTTCGATCGGTGGGGCGTACGGCCGCGCACGGCACGCGGGTTGCTGGGCATCGCGGCGGCCCCATTCCTGCACGTGTCGTTCGCTCATCTGATCGCCAACACGATCCCGTTCGCCGTGCTCGGCGCGGCGATCGCCCTCGGTGGCGTGCGCCAGATCGTCGAGGTCACGATCATTGTCGCCCTGGTGAGCGGCCTGGGCGTCTGGTTGCTCGGCGCCGGCAACAGTGTGCACCTCGGCGCCAGCGGCCTCGTCTTCGGCTACCTGACCTACCTGGTGACGCGGGGTGTGATCGCCAAGAACGTGTGGTGGGTCGTCGGCGGACTGATCGTGCTGGCGTTCTACGGCGGCCTGTTCTGGGGGCTGGTGCCCACGCCGCGGGTGTCGTGGCTCGGCCACGTGTTCGGGGCGATCGGCGGAATCCTCGCCGCGTGGGTGCTGCATGGCGACCACGGTCCGCCGGAGGCGGCCGAACCGCCGGCGGTCGCCCCACCGGTTCGCTGACGACGGCGCCAGCCGCTGCGCTGCCTTGCGGACGCGAATCGTCCACAATGCCCGTCACACTGACGACATGCCAGCCATCGCCACGTTCAGTGTCGCCGCTCTCGACTGCGTCGATCCGCTCGCCCTCGCCCGCTTCTACAGCGACCTGACCGGTTGGTCGATCGCCCCGGATTCCAACGCCAGATGGGCCGAGCTCGACAGCCCGGCCGGGGCGACGATCGCCTTCCAGGGCGTCGCCGATCACCGTCCTCCGCAATGGCCGGGGAGCGAGCACCCCCAACAGCTGCACCTCGACTTCGACGTGCCCGACCTCGACGCTGGCGAGGACGCCGTCTTGGCCATCGGGGCGACGAAGGCCGAACACCAGCCGAGCACCTCGTTCCGCGTGTTCCTCGACCCGGCCGGGCACCCCTTCTGCCTCGTCAAGATCTGAGGACCGGAGTGCCGGCGCTCAGAACTCGTCGTCGAAGCTGACGTCGCCGCTCACGCCGACCTGATACGCCGACACGGTGCGCTCGAAGAAGTTGGAGAGCTCCTGGACGTCCTGCAGCTCCATGAACCCGAACGGGTTCTTGGAACCGAAGCGCTTCGGCAGGCCGAGACGCACGAGACGCTGATCGGCGACGAACTGCAGGTACTCACGGGCGTCGGCGCTCGACAGCCCGGGCACGCCGTCGGACAACATGTCCTGCACGAACGTCATCTCGGCGTCGACGGCTTCGACCATCATCTGCTCGATCTGGCGGGCGAGATCGGCGTCGAACAGCTCGGGCTGCTCACGGCGCACGGTGTCGACGACGGCGAAGGCGAAGTCCATGTGCCCGCTCTCGTCTCTGAACACCCAGTTGGTGCCGGCGGCGAGACCGTTGAGCAGGCCCTTGGAGCGCAGGAAGTAGACGTAGGCGAAGGCCCCGAAGAAGAACAGGCCCTCGATACAGGCGGCGAAGCAGATCAGGTTGAGCAGGAACGTGCGCCGGTCGTCCTCGGTTTGCAGCTCGTCGAGGCCGCCGATCGAGTCCATCCACTTGAAGCAGAACTCAGCCTTGGCGCGGATCGACGGGATCGTCTCGACGGCGGTGAAGGCCTCGGCCCGCTCGTCGTGGTCGGGCAGGTAGTTGTCGAGCAACGTGAGGTAGAACTGCACGTGCAGCGCTTCCTCGTACAGCTGCCGGGACAGGAACAGGCGGGCCTCCGGGGCGTTGATGTGCTTGTACAGGTTGAGCACGAGGTTGTTGGCGACGATCGAATCGCCGGTGGCGAAGAAGGCGACGAGGCGGCGGATGAGGTGGCGCTCGGCGGGGATCATCTTGCGCAGATCGACGAGGTCGTCGGAGAAGTCGATCTCCTCGACGGTCCACGTGTTGCGGATCGCCGCCCGATACCGCTCGTAGAACTCCGGATAGCGCATCGGCCGCAACGTGAGGTCGAGGCCCGGGTCGAGGATCGCTCGACGGTGTCCGCCGGCTGCGGCGCTCGGCTGGGCGAGCGGGCCGGTCGGGTCGAGTTGGACGAGCGTTTCAGCGACACTCATGTCAGTTGCACACCTCACATGCTTCTGGGTTCTCGAGGGAGCAGGCGATCGCTTCCTCGTCGGTGACGGCGGGGGCGTCCGCCTCGGACTTGATCGGCGAGACCTCGGCCACCGGTGCCTCCTCGTGAGCCGGGAGGGTGCCGTTCGTCGTCGTCTGGGTGATGCGCGTGGCCGGGCGGGAGCGCAGGTAGTAGGTCGTCTTGAGACCCTGCTTCCAGGCGTGCAGGTACATCGACGAGAGCTTGCCGATCGTCGGCGACTCGATGAACAAGTTGAGCGACTGGCTCTGGTCGATGAACGCCCCGCGCTCGGCGGCCATGTCGATGAGCGAGCGCATCGGTAGCTCCCAGGCCGTGCGGTACAGCGCCTTGACGTCGTCGGGCACGGAGTCGATGCCCTGCACGGAGCCTTCGGCGCGCTTGACGGCGTCACGCACCTCGTCGGTCCACAGTCCTCGCTCCTGGAGGTCGCGCACGAGGTACGTGTTGATCTGCAGGAACTCGCCCGACAGCGTTTCGCGCTTGAACAGGTTGGAGACCTGCGGCTCGATGCACTCGTAGGCCCCGGCGATCGAGGCGATCGTCGCCGTCGGGGCGATGGCGATGAGCAGCGAGTTGCGCACGCCGTGCTCGGCGATGCGGGCCCGCAGTGTCTCCCACCGTTCGGCGTCGGCGGCCTCGGCCGTAACTCCCGGGGGCGTTGCCCCCGGACCCCAGCCGGCAAGCTCGAACTGGAACGCTCCACCTGCGAGGCGGGTCTCGGCGAAGGCGGCGTGCGGACCGGCGACGGCGGCGATGTCGCACGAGGCGGTCAGGGCGTTGAAGTAGACCTCCTCGGCGATCCGCCGGGAGAGGTCACGGGCCTCGACGCTGTCGAACGGCAGGCGCATGCGGAAGAAGACGTCCTGCAGGCCCATCACGCCGAGCCCAACTGGCCGCCACCGGGCGTTCGACGCGCCGGCCTCGTCGGTCGGGTAGTAGTTGATGTCGATCACCCGGTCGAGGTACTGCACGGCGGTGCGGGCGACGTCGCCGAGGCGCTGGAAGTCGAACTCGGCGTCGCCGGTGTCCGGGTCGACGACGACGAAGTGCCCGAGGTTGATCGACCCGAGGTTGCAGACCGCCGTCTCGGCGTCGTTGGTCACCTCGAGGATCTCCGTGCAGAGGTTGGACAGATGGACGACTCGCGGGTGCACCGACTGCCCGCCGGGGCCGTCGACGAGGGAGTCGGTGGTCTGGTTACAGCGGGCGTTGGCGGGATCCTTGAACGTCATCCAGCCGTTGCCGGTCTGAGCCAGCGTGCGCATCATCCGGGCGTACAGCTGGCGAGCCGGCACCTGCCGCTCGTACAGCTTCTGGCTCTCCGCTTCGACGTAGGCCCGTTCGAACTCGGCTCCGAACAGGTCGGTGAGGTGGGGGACCTTCTTGGGGTCGAACAGCGACCACGTCCAGTCCTTCTCGACGCGCTCCATGAACAGGTCCGGCACCCAGTTGGCGAGGTTCAGGTTGTGCGTGCGCCGAGCCTCGTCGCCGACGTTGTCCTTGAGCTCCAGGAACTCCTCGATGTCGGCATGCCACGTCTCCAGGTACACGCAGGCGGCGCCCTTGCGCTTGCCACCCTGGTTGACCGCCGACACCGACGAGTCGAGCGTCTTGAGCCACGGGACGATGCCGTTGGACAGCCCGTTGGTTCCACGGATCAACGAGCCGCGGCTACGCACACGATGGAAGGCGAGGCCGATGCCGCCGGCGAACTTGGACAGCCGAGCCACGTCCTTGTAGCGGTCATAGATCGCCTCGAGGGTGTCGGTCGGGCTGTCGAGGAGGTAGCAACTGCTCAGCTGCGGATGCGTCGTCCCGGCGTTGAACAGCGTCGGCGTTGCCGGCAGGTAGTCGAGCGAGGAGATCAGGCGGTAGAACTCGATCGCCTCGTCGGCCGTCGACGACAGCCCGCAGGCGACCCGCATGAACCAGTACTGCGGAGTCTCGATGACGAGGCGCCGCTCGGGGTGACGCAGGAGGTAGCGGTCATACACCGTGCGCAGCCCGAAGTACTCGAAGAGGTAGTCGCTCGACGTGTCGATGGCGTCGTTGAGCTTGTAGGAGTGGTTGGCGACGAGGGCGGCGGTGTCGGCGGCGATCAACCCGGCCTCGTGGCCGGCGGCGATCGACTGGGAGAACGAGTGGATGTTCTGGTTGGCGACCTCCTTGTCGATGAACGTGGCGAGGAGCCGGGCAGCGAGTCGGCTGTAGTTCGGCTCCTCGCTGACCAGCCCAGCCGACGTGCGAATGCTCAGCTCGTCGAGGTCCATCGTCGTGGCCCCGTCGTGGAGACCGCTGATCGTGCGCGTGGCGACGCGCATCAGGTCGACGCGGTCGAGGCCGCGGGCGGCGCGGCCCACGGCGCGCACGATCTTGTTGACGTCGACGGGTTCGAGCGACCCGTCGCGCTTGCGCACGCGCATCGTGCTGGCCAGGCCCCACGGGGTCTCGTCGATCGCCGTTGGGATGGTCTCGGTGGCCGTGCCGTCCGGGCGCTCGACGATGGTCATTGCAGTGTCCTCCCCGGTAGCGCCTGGCCGGAAACCCAACATGTAGGTGGTGGGTGCGGGCAATGACGCACGATCTTGTGTGGGGTGTGAAATTACATCGGAGAAATTACGCCCGCAAGACTTGCCTCCAGAATGCTTCCCGACCAGGCTCAACGACGTGGATTCCGACCGACTCGCCGGCCACTTCGAGGGCGTCACCGCGGTGTTCGTGCCGGGCATCGACGATGTCGCCCGATTCGAGCGGCCGGCCCGCGGTGCGGATGGTCGTGCCGCGTTGGTGGTCGCCCCGGCGGACATCGATGAGGTTCGCGCCGTCGTCCGCGTCGCCAGTGCCGAGGGTGTTCGTCTCCTGGCTCAAGGGGCCAACAGCGGGTTGGTCGGCGCATCAGTACCACCGGCCGATCCGCCGACCGTCGTGCTGTCGACCGAACGACTGCGGTCTGCACCGGTCATCGACATCGACGGCACTACGGCCACGGTCGCAGCCGGCACGCGCCTGTCGGAACTGAACGAGGCCGCTGCCATCCACGGCCTCCACTTGCCGATCGACCTCGGCGCCGATCCGGCGATCGGTGGGATGATCGCCACCAACACCGGTGGCAGCCGGGTGCTCCGCTATGGCGCGATGCGGCGGTACGTGCTGGCGGCCGAGGTGGTCGCCGCCGACGATGACGCGTCGGTGTTCGGCTCACTGGCTGCATTGCGCAAAGACAGCCGAGGCCTCGACGCAACCCAGCTGGCGATCGGCTCCGGGGGCACGCTGGGTGTGATCACCGGGGCGGTCGTCGATCTCGTTCCGCTGCCGCGATCGACGCAGACGTGGTGGCTGGCCGTCGAGGACACCGATCGCCTGGTCGAGTTGCTCGCCACCCTCGAGCGCCGTCGTCCCGGGGCGCTGAGCGCCTTCGAGCTGGTCTCGCGGGCCGCCTTCGAACGGACACTCGGCGTCGCGGGAACGCCGGCCAACCCCTTCGGCAACGCGGTTCCCAACGTCGCCGTGCTCGCCGAGTGGTCGTTCGCCGGCGACGGCGGTGGCGTCGAGGAAGACATCGACGCCGCCTGCGCCGCCGGCTTGCTCACGGACGGCCGGCTCGTCGATCCGGCGTCGGCGTGGGGACTGCGCCATCGCGTCAGCGAGAGCCTGCGGACACTCGGCACCGTGCTCGGCCACGACGTGTCCGTGCCCCGGTCGTCGTTGATGGAAGTGCGCCGGCGGGCCATCGACGCCATCGCCGTGCTGGCTCCGGCGGCGGTGATGTGCGACTTCGGCCACGCCGGCGACGGTGGTCTGCACCTCAACGTCCTGTTCCCCAACGAGGTCGAACCGCCGAGCGAACAGCAGCAGGCGGCGATCCGCCGAGCGATCGACGATCTCGTGATCGCCGCCGGTGGCAGCTACAGCGCCGAGCACGGCCTCGGCCCACTGAACGCCGAGCGCTGGCTGGCGACGACCCCGCCGATCGAGCAACACCTCGTCGCCGCGCTCAAGGACATCGTCGACCCGCACCGCATCCTCGGCCACCCCGCGCACCCCTACAACCGCCTCTGACCGCACCCCACCCGAGTGTTTCCGGCTACCGGAGTGTTGGCGGCCGCACCTGTCGACCGGAAACACTCGGTCGGCCGGAAACACTCGGGTCAGGGGTATTGGGTGACGAGGAGGCGGCCGATCTCGGCGAGGCGATCGCGGACCTCGGGCGGGGAGACCACCTCGACATAGTCGGCCCAGCCGGCGAGGTGCTGGGCGATGATCCACGGCGACCCGGCGCCGACCTCGACGTCGATGCGGTCGTCGTTCCCATCACCAGCCGGGTCGGCGACGACACGTGTCGTCGGTCCGAACTGCTCGCGCAGGCCGAGGTACCCGCGCCGGTCGACGCGCACGACGGCCTGAACGCGCACTCGTTGGCGCTCGACGGTGTCGACGATGTCTTGCCAGGCCGCGGCGAGATCGAAGTCCGGCGGACGCACCGCCTTGGCGTCGGTCAGTTCGACAGCACGGACCCGGTTGACCCGGAACGTGCGCAGCCCGTTGTCGGTGTCGCCGACGAGGTACCACGTCGATCCCTTCTCGACGAGGCCGAGGGGATGGACGACCCGCGTCGTCTCGGCGCGCGTGCGATCGGCATAGCCGAGCCGGATCTGCACGCCGGCGACGATCGCCCGTCGCAGTTCGTCGAGGAATTGCGGCCGGGCCACCGACATTCGTCCCCAGCTGGCCGGGTCGAGGACCGTTGAGTTGGCGGCAAGCTCGGCGTCCGCACGGAACGTCTCGGGCAATGCCTGGACGAGCTTGCGCAGCGCCGCCTTGGCCTCCGGCGTCGCCGTCGACGCCGGGCCGGCGACCATGAACAACGTCTTTGCCTCGGCCTCGGTCAGCCCACTGAGGTCTGTCCGGGCGCCGCCGATCAGCTGCCACCCCCCGTTGCGACCAGGCTGCGAATACACCGGGATACCGGCGATGGCCAGCGCTTCGAGATCGCGGCGAGCGGTCTTCACCGACACCTCCAACTCGTCGGCCAGCTCCGTGGCCGTCACCCGACCGCGCGACTGCAGGACGAGCAGGGTGGCAACCAGCCGATCAGCACGCACCTGACGATCTTCGCGCCAAACGTGGACACGGGATGACCATGTTTGCCGTTCATCATCGACTCATGACTCTGCGTTTCCCGGCCGCCCAGGCCGCGTCTGATCACTCCCTCGCCGTTCGGTCGTTTACGACCGTGAACAACTCCGATCCACCGGTCATCGAGGCCGCCGGCCTGGTCAAGCGCTTCGGCAAGGGGGACAAGTCGATCTGTGCCCTCGACGGGCTCGATCTCGTGGCCGAGAGCGGCCGGGTGACCGCGGTCCTCGGGCCCAACGGAGCGGGCAAGACGACGTTCGTGCGGGCCGTCGCCACGCTGCACCTTCCCGACGCCGGCACGCTGGCCGTCGACGGCATCGACGTCGTCGCCAACCCGCATCGGGTTCGGCAGACGATCGGCCTCGCCGGCCAGCATGCCGCCGTCGAGGCCGCGCTGACCGGCCGGGAGAACCTCGTGATGGTCGCCCGCATGTTCGGCCACGACCCGCAGGCGGCCCGCCGAGCCGCCGAGATGGTCCTCGACCGCCTGGACCTCACCGACGCCGCCGACCGGCTCGTGCGCGGTTACTCGGGGGGCATGCGCCGCCGCCTCGATCTCGGCGCCAGCCTCGTCGGCGCGCCCCGACTGCTGCTGCTCGACGAGCCGACCACCGGCCTCGATCCGCGTACCCGCCTCGAGTTGTGGGACGCGATTCGCACACTCGTGGCGTCCGGCACCGACGTGCTGTTGACCACCCAGTACCTCGAGGAGGCCGACCAGCTGGCCGACCACGTCGTGATCATCGATCACGGTCGGGCCATCGCCACCGGCACGCCGAGCGAGCTGAAGAGCCGGGCCGGTCGCGACCGCGTCGAGATCCGCGTCCGCCACCATGCCGACCTCGGGGCGGTCACTGCGGTGCTCGCCGGTCTCGGCAACGAGGAGGACCCGGTGGTCGATCGACCGAACCGGCGCGTCGCCGTCGGCGTCGAGGACGGCACGAAGCGACTGGCCGAGGCAGTTCGCTCACTCGACGACGCCGGCATCGAGATCGACGATGTCGGCCTGCGCCGTCCGACGCTCGACGAGGTCTTCCTCGCGCTGACTGGACGACCGACCGATGACCCGCAACTCGACAACCCGCAAACCACTCCCGTTGCGGCCTGAAAGGACCTCCGATGACCGCCATCACGCTGACTTCCGCGCCGCTTACGGCGTCCGAGCTCGTCCCGTCCCGCGACGGAGCCAGCTACCTCACCACCGCCGGGCAGTTCGCCACCCGGACATTGCGCCAGTTCGTCAGGACGCCGCAGCTGATCGCCCTCGGAGCGGCGACGTCGGTGATGTTCCTCTTGATCTTCCGCTACGTGTTCGGCGGAGCGATCGGCACCGGGTCGATTTCCTACGCCGACTTCCTGATCCCCGGCCTCGCCGCCGCCGGCGCCTTCTTCTCCGGAACCGGGGCGGCGGTCGGCGTCGCCGAGGATGTCGACAGCGGCCTGTTCGACCGGCTGCGGTCGCTGCCCATCCCCCGGTCGGCGATCCTCCTCGGCCGCTCGGCGGCGGACACGGTGCTCGTCGCCTGGGCGCTGTTCGTCACGGTGAGCGTCGGTTTCCTCACCGGCTTCCGCTTCCACGGGTCGGGGCTCGACGCCATCGCCGCGGTGGCACTGTGCCTGCTGTTCGGTGCGGCATTCTCCTGGCCATTCATCTACATGGGCCTCGTCGCCGGCAACGGCCAGGCCGCCAACGGAATGGCGTTCATGGCCTTCCCACTGGTGTTCGTGTCCAGTGCCTACGTGCCGGTCGAGTCGATGCCCGGGTGGATGCAGCCGGTTGCCGAGAACCAGCCGGTGACCCTGATGGTCGGCGCCGTGCGCGCCCTCTCGCTCGGCGACTCGGCGAGCGAGGTGCTCGCCCACTCCGCCGGCTGGTACGCGATCCGGGCGATCGTCTGGTCGCTGGCGATCATCGCCGTGTTCGCCCCGCTGGCGACCCGCCGTTTCGCCCGCCGTTAATTGCGTTCCCCGGCCACGCAGGCCGCTTATGGCCGCTCCTCGGCTAGCGCCTCGTCGCTCGCAACCGTCGCGGGCACTCCGAGCGCGAGGATGGCCACGTGCAGCGTTGCGACGTCGTGATCGTCGGCGCCGGCTTCGCCGGGATGTACGCCATCCACCGCCTCCGCCAGGTCGGTTTGACACTGCGGTGCTTCGACGCCGCCGGAGACGTCGGCGGCACGTGGTGGTGGAACCGCTATCCGGGCGCGCGGTGCGACATCGAATCGCTCGACTACTCGTACTCGTTCTCCCCTGAGCTGGAACAGGAGTGGGAGTGGACCGAGCGCTACGCCACGCAGCCGGAGATCCTGCGCTACGCCGGCCATGTCGCCGACACCTTCGACCTCCGCGGCGCCATCCAGTTCGGCACGCGCGTCGAGTCGGCGACGTTCGACGACGAGTCGGCGTGCTGGGCCGTGCGCACCGATCGCGGCGACGCGGTGACGGCGCGGTTCGTGGTGATGGCCACCGGTTGCCTGTCCGCCCCAAAGCTCCCGGAGATCGACGGGATCGACAGCTTCGGCGGGCCGACGTACCACACGGCCCGATGGCCACACCACGACGTCGATTTCACCGGCCGGCGTGTCGCGGTCATCGGCACCGGTTCGTCGGGCATCCAGGCGATACCGCTGATCGCCGAACAGGCCGCCCACCTCACCGTGTTTCAACGCACCCCGACGTTCTCGACTCCGGCCCACAACGCCCCACTCGACCCGCGACACGTCGCCGCGCGCAAGGCGGCCTACCGGTCCTACCGCGAGCAGGCCCGATCGACACACATCGGTGTCGTGTTCGACGTCGGCGCCGACAGCGCCACGTCCGCCGATCCGGCCGAGCGCCAGCGCCGCTTCCAACAGGGATGGGACGAAGGGACGCTGTACGGCGTCGCCTCGAAGTTCGCCGACATCCTCATCGACCCGGCGGCCAACGAACTCGCGGCGGAGTTCTTGCGCCAGCGGATCCGCGAGGCCGTGCACGATCCGGAGGTCGCCGAGCGGTTGTCGCCACGGACGTTTCCCTACGCCACGAAACGACCGTGTCTCGACACCGGGTACTTCGAGACGTTCAACCGCCCCAACGTCGGGCTCGTCGACCTGCGGGCCACGCCGATCACGGAGATCAACACGACCGGCATCCGCACTACCGCGCAGCAGTTCGACGTCGACGTCATCGTGTTCGCCACGGGATTCGACGCGTTCACCGGACCGCTGCTGGCGATCAATCCGGTTGGTACCGGCGGCGTGACGCTGCGGGAGAAATGGTCGGCTGGGCCGCGCACCTATCTCGGCATGGCGGTCGCCGGCTTCCCGAACCTGTTCCTCGTCACCGGCCCCGGCAGCCCCGCGGCATTGACCAACGTCATCGTCTCGATCGAACACCACGTCGACTGGATCGTCGACCTGCTGGTCGCGACGACCGAGCGTGGGGCGACCAGCGTCGAGGCCGATGCGGCTGCCGAAGACGGCTGGGTCGAACTCGTCAGCGCGATCGGCAAGCTGACGCTGTACCCGCTGGCCGCGTCGTGGTACACGGGTGCCAATGTCGACGGCAAGCCGCAGGTGTTGATGCCCTACGTCGGCGGATTCGGTACGTACCGCCAGCAGTGCGCGGCGGTCGTGGCCAACGACTACGAAGGATTCACCCTGACGTGACGGCCCGCCAGTCCGCGGCGGTGGGGCGTACGTTCCCGTAACGGTGCAGCGTCTGGCTGATCGCCTGCTCGCGCAGCCAGTGGGGCAGCTCGAGCAGCCCGTCGCCACTCACCGGTGAGCGATCGACGGCGATGTCGAGGGCGTGACAGGCATCAGCCAGCTGGTCTCCGACGGCGGTGAGGGCGCGCAGTCGGGTGACCCCGAGCGAACCGAGACGACCCGCCAAGTGCTCGTCGGACTCGGCGCCGATCTCCGACACCACGACGGTCGCCCCACACTGGCGTGCCGCAGCGAGCGCCGCGTCACCGGCGCCGCTCGGCGTGTCGGGTCCGCTGCGGACCACGACGCCGGCCACCGGCACGTAGCGCAAGACGTTCGACTCACTGCGCAACCCGGTGGCGTCGTGGCCAGTGGCGAAGCGCTGCTCCCACGCCAGGCGGTAGCTGTCGGCCGCCGCCTCGACGTCGATCGGCCCGGGCTCGTGGCGCAGCAAGGCGTGCACGTAGTGCGGCCCGCCGGCCTTCGGCGCGGCGCCGATCGATGATCGTTTCCACCCGCCGAATGGCTGGCGCTGGACGATCGCCCCGGTGATGTGGCGGTTGACATAGGCGTTGCCGATCTCGACGTGGTCGAGCCAGTAGCTGACCTCGTCGTCGTCGAGCGACTGGATTCCGCCCGTCAATCCGAACGGAGTGCCGTTCTGCAGGCGCACGGCGTGTGCCAAGTCGTCGGCCCGCATCACCCCGAGCACGGGACCGAAGCATTCGGTCTGATGGAACCACGATCCTTCAGTGACGCCGAGCCGGACACCCGGCGTCCAGCGCCGGCTGGTGATCTCCTCCCTGCCCCGAGCGTCGAGCTCGCGGCGGCGGGAGCCTGGGCGCTCCCGCGGCTCGACGAGCCAGCGCTCCCCGGCGTCGAGCTCCGTGAGGCCGCGGAGCAGGGGACCAGCTGGCTGGGCGATCAGCGGCGCCATCATCGTCGCCGGATCCTCGGCTTCGCCGACCCGTACGCTGCGCACGGCGGCAGCCAAGCGGACCAGGAACTCGTTGTCGTCATGGACCGGGGCGGTGAGGATCAGCAGGCTGGCGGCTGAGCACTTCTGTCCGGCATGACCGAACGCCGAGCGGACCACGTCGCGGATCGCCGCGTCGACATCGGCGGCCTCGGTGACGACGATGGCGTTCTTTCCGCTGGTCTCGGCGAGAAGACGGAGTTGCGGCTTCCAGCCGAGGAACATCCGCGCCGTGTCGTATGACCCGGTCAACACCACCGTGGCGACGTCGCTGTGGGTGATCAGCCGGCGGCCGACGTCGTCGTCGGGACAGGCGACGAACTGCAGCACGTCACGTGGGATCCCGGCACGCCAGCACTGGTTGGCGAGGAGCCACGCCGTCTGGCGGGTCTCCGGGGGCGGTTTGAGGATCACCGCGTTGCCGGCCATCACGGCTGCCAGCACGCCGCCGGCGGGGATCGCGTATGGGAAGTTCCAGGGCGACGCCACGACGACCACGCCGTACGGGACCGCGGTGTCCGGAATCGCCGCGGTGGCGTAGTAGCGGGCGAAGTCGACCGCCTCGGAGACCTCCGGGTCGCCCTCGCGTACGGTCTTGGCCGCTTCCGCCGCCATCTGGGCCAACGTCGCCCACCGTTCGTCGTCCAGCTGCATGGCCACCGCGTCGAGCAGTGCTGCCCGTTCCCCCGCCGAGCGGCCGGACCACGCCGGCACGGCGCCCGCCGCCCTGGCGACGACCGCGTCGATCGACGCCACGTCGGTGGTCAACGGGTACTCCCCATCGGGGCAGCCGTTCACGGCGTGCTTGGCGATGGCCGCGGCGATGTCGGCTCGGCGCTGCGCATCGGTGAAGTCGGTGTCGGGATGGTTGCCGAACTCCGTGCCGCCAACCGTGCGCGGCCGGCGCAGCCGACCTGTCGTCACGGACCGACGAGCCGCGACCGCCAGCCGGAAGCGTTCGGCTTGGGCGTCGAACTCGGCGGATCCCGGCCGCATCGTGAACATCGCTCGCAGGAAGTTCTCTGGTGCCGTGTTCTCGTCGAAACGCCGGGCGAGGTAGGCGAGGCTGGCCTCGATCTCGTCGTCGCGAACGATCGGGCAGTACAGCAGCAACTGACCGGCCCGTTCACGAACCGCCCGAGCCTGCGCCGGGACCATCCCCTCGAGCATCTCGATGTCGATGTCGGCGCGGCGCGTTTCTGGTAGCTCCTCGCGCAGGGTCAGCGCCCAGGCGACGTCGAGCAGATTGTGGCTGGCGACACCAAGACGGATCGCCCCCGCCCACTCCGGACGCAGGCACGAGTCGAGGAGACGCTTGAAGCTGGCATCGGTGTCGGCCTTCGTGGGGTACGGCGCCTGAACCCAGCCGTGCTGTTCGGCGTCAACCTGCTCCATCGCCAGGTTGGCCCCCTTGACCACCCGGACCTTGATCGGCGCGCCACCGCCGGCCACGCGCTGCGCCGCCCACGTACCGATGCGCTCCATCACGTCGTGCGAGTCCGGCAGGTAGGCCTGCAACACGATTCCCGCCGGCATCCGCCGGTACGGCGACTCCTCGAGCACACCGAGGAACGACTCGACCGTCAGCGCCAGATCGCCGTACTCCTCCATGTCGAGATTGACGAACACCGGTGGACTGGCGGTGATCGCCGCGTCATAGATCCGCCGCAGCGCCTGCTGGATGCGCTCGACCGAGTGCTCGAAGGCCACCACGTCGAGCAGCGCGCAGACCGCCGAGATCTTCACCGAGAGGTAGTCGACGTCCGGCCGCTGCAAGGTGGTGATCACCCGGACGATGCGCTGTTCAGCCTCCTCGTCCGACAGGATCGCCTCGCCGAGCAGGTTGAGATTGAGCTGCACGCCCGCCCTGGTGCGCTCCGCGATGTGGCGCGTGAGCGTCGCGTTGTCGCTCGGAACGACGAGTCCCCGTGTCTCGGCGATGATCCGCCGCCGCACGAGCGGCATCACGATGGGCGGCGCCAGCTTCGCGGCGAGGGCGCCGGCCGCCATCAGCAGACGATCGCCACGGCCGAGTGACCGAGGGATGCCGTGGCCGGCAAGGGCGGCGAACCGGTGGGCCGCGGCGCGAGGGCGCTCGAGCCGCAGCACTTCGTCGGTCAGCCGTTGGACGAGATCGCGACCGGCCGGGTCGGCGACCAGCCGGCCGAGACGCTCCTGACGGCGGCGTTCGGACCGGGTCGTCGTCGCCTCGGCTGCCCGCAGCAACGCGTCGGCGATCTCGATCGCTCGTGCGATACGCGCGCCGTCGTCCACGACTTCATCATGGCGCGCGCTGCGATACTCGCGACGATGACCAGTGGACCGGCCCTGACGATCGGCGAGCTGAGCCGACGCACGGGCGTTGCCCCGTCGGCACTGCGGTTCTACGAGGACAGTGGCCTGATCCATGCTGAGCGGACATCTGGTGGCCAGCGACGGTACCGGCGCGACGTGATCCGCCGGGTGTCGTTCATCCGCGTGGCCCAACAGATCGGTCTCGGACTCGGCGAGATCGGCGCCTACATGTCCGAGCTTCCCGATCGACGAACGCCGGACCGAACGGACTGGGAGCGAGTCGCCGACTCGTGGCGGCCGCGGCTCGATGACCAGATCGCCTTGCTCGAGCGGCTCCGCGAACGGCTCAGCGGGTGCATCGGCTGTGGCTGCTTGTCGCTCGACGTGTGTCCGCTCGTCAACCCGGCCGATCAACTGGCCGGCGAAGGATCCGGCCCGCGCCGACTGCTCCACGACTGACACCGCAGCGACCGCTGCACTGCCGACCACGAGCGCTCCTGCCCGCCCGCGGCCTCCGCTTGCGGAAAGCGGCGTCGCCGCGGGTGGCGGGCGGAGCACTCATGGTGGCGCGGGAAGTTCGGAGGCGGCGGAGCCATCCGGTCCCGAACGTGGCGTTTTGGCGGGAACGCTCACATGTCTTCACTTTCCCGGCTAGATACCCCCAGCGCATCGACCGGTCGACCGAAAATCGACTGGCCGAAGGAATGAACGCTCGTCGTACTTCTGGCGGATTCCGGGGTGGCTCACGCCATCTCCAACGACGCAGCGGGTCACCGAAACTAGATTGTGGTTGTGGATGCGACTGCCACTCGGCAGCGTCCGGCGCCAGAGGTTGTGGCGGTCGCCGCGGCCGGACTCGGCTTCCTGTTGCTCCTCGACGTGGTGCTCGGCGTCAAGGTGTTCGACGTAGTGCTCCCCGCGCTCGTGGGCGACCTCGCCGTCATCGGCGCCGTCGCGGTGGCCGTCACGGCGCCCCCGCGGACGATCCCGATCGGAGCTGTCGTCGGTTCGGCGGCGAGCGTCGCCGTGTCGCTCGCGGTGTACGTCACCACCTCCGACACGCGCAGCCTGATGATGGGATTCGGGGCGTGGCCGGGCTTCGCCGAACTGGCCGGACTCGCCCTGTTGACCGCGTGGAGCGTCCGTTCGGCGTCACGCAACGGCGCGATCACTGCGATATCGGCGTTCGGAATCGTGATGCTGGCCATCATCCAATGGCGCAACAAGGGGACCTACTCCGAAGTTCTCACGCTGGCGTTGGGCACGGCCTGGGCGGCCGTCGTCGCCGCCGGGTGGTACCTGCGGATTCTCGACGCCCGCCAACGTCAACAGGCGCAAGAGGTTCGCCACCAGGAACGTCTGGCGATCGCCGCGAACTCCACGACGTCGTTGCTCACCACGTGACCGGCATCGTCGTGCAAGCCCAGGCTGCTCAGCTTGTTGCTGCCGAGCATCCCGATGCGGCCCAGCGGGCGCTCGACCGAATCGTCCGCGCCGGGGGCGATGCACTCGCCGCGATGCGCTCGATGGTCGGGGCATTGCGTGACGAATCGACGGACGCCGAGCTCGATCCCGCGGCGTCGATCGATGCCCTGCGGGCAATGGCCAACATGTCGGTGACCGACCGTCATGAGCTTCCTGTGCGCCTGGCCGTCGACGCTCGAACCGAGGCCGTCCCCGGCACGGTGATTGCGTCAATCCATCGCATCGCTCGCGAGGCAGTCACCAACGCCCGCCGGCACTCGGTCGGAGCAACGAACATCGACATCGACGTACGCTGCGGCGACGGTGTCGTCCATTTGCTCGTGACCAACGACGGAGGCCAAGTGAGCCGCTCGCCGGGAGGTTTCGGACTGCGTGGCATGGCCGAACGTGCTGCGGCGATGGGCGGTGAGTTCGACGCTGGTCCACTCCCCACCGGCGGATGGCGGGTCGCCGCTCGCCTACCGGTCACCGTCGCGTCGGAAGGCGCCCAGCCGTGACGGTTCCGCTGCGTGTCGTCATTGCCGACGACCAGGAGATCGTCCGTTCCGGCATCCGCCTGATCCTCGAGGCCCACGGCATCGACGTGCTCGGCGAGGCCACAGACGGCCGCGAGGCGGTCGACCTCGCTCGTCGTCTACGCCCGGACGTCGTCCTCGTCGACATTCGCATGCCGCGGCTCGACGGGCTCGAAGTGACACGCCTGCTGGCGGGTAAGGACGTCGAGAACCCGATCCCGGTCGTGGTGGTCACGACGTTCGACCACGACGAGTACGTCGGAACCGCCATTCGCAACGGCGCGAGCGGCTTCTTGCTCAAGGACGCCGGTCCCGCCCTCCTCGTCGAGGCAGTGCGCGCCGCCGCCGCCGGTGACGCGCTCGTTTCTCCGTCGATCACGGTGCGCTTCCTCCAACACTTCAGCGAACGGGCCAACCCTCCGTCGTCCCGCGAGCCGACGACCACCCTCACCGAACGCGAGGAAGACATCGTCCGTTCCGTCGCTCGCGGCATGACGAATGCCGAGATCGGTGAGCAACTGTTCATCTCATTGAGCACCGTCAAGAGTCACGTCGCCAACATCCAGAGCAAACTCGGCGTGCGGAACCGCGTGGAGATCGCCGGATGGGTGTGGGAGACCGGGCGGATGGCCTAGCCGCCAGATCGGCTCACCGGCCGACCGGCTCGGCCGGCGTGGCCGGCAAACGCGGCGACTCGGCAGCGCGGTGCCCGGCGAGGCGGGTCTGCACCACTTGCGGTCCCTCGACGAGCAACGACTCCAGGCGGCCGGCGAGGGCCGGAACGATCGGACGAACGGCGGCAGCGATCACACCAAGGCTGGCGAGGTAGCGGCCGAGCAACTCCTCGAGGCGACGATTGGCAGGAGTGGCCAAGCGGATCAGCTCCCACGGGCGCGTCGTCTCGAGGTCCCGATTGAGGGCATCGACGGCGGCGCAGATCGCTTCCGTCGCGCCGCGGAGATCAAAGGCGGCGAGGGCGCCGAGGACGTCTTCGTCGAGTCCGGCGACGCCATCGATCGGCGTGGCCCGCCCATCGATCTCGACTCCGGCTCGTTCGGCCAGCGTGGCGATCCGCTTGGCGACGTTGCCGATCCCGTTGGCCAGGTCGTGGTCGACGCGCTCGACGAGACGCTGCTCGGTGAAGTCTGTATCGGCAACGGGGTTCACGTCGCGGGCGAACCACCACCGCACGGCGTCGGTACCCCATCGATCGACGAGGGTGAACGGGCTGATCGTCGTCGCCCCCGACTTGGAGATCTTCGCTCCGTCGACGGTGAGGTATGGGTGGACCTCGACGCGGGTCGGCAGCGGCTGGCGCGCCGAGGCGAGGAACGCCGGCCAGTACACGGCGTGGAACCGCAGGATGCCTTTGCCGATCACGTGTACTCGCCGGTCGGCCTGCAGCCACCAGCGCCGGTAGGCAACACTGTCGGGGTCGCCGAACTCGAGGGCGCTGAGGTAGTTGGCGAGGGCATCGAACCACACGTAGACGACCTGCGTCGGGTCGTCCGGTACCGGAATGCCCCAACCGCGGGCCCGAGCCGCCGGACGGGACACGCTGATGTCTTCGAGTCCGGTGTCGAGGAAGGAGAGCACCTCGTCGGCGAACGGGTGAGGGTGGACTGCCAGTTCGCCGGAACGGATCAACCGCCGGAGAGGCTCCGCATAGCGGGAGAGGCGGAAGAACCAGTTCGTCTCGGCGACCCGCTCCAGGAGCGTGTTGTGCTCGGGGCAGCGGGCGACATCGTCCGCAGCGGCGATCAGCTCGCGGCATTCGTAGAACCGCTCACATCCGACGCAGTACTCGCCCGTGTACGTGCGTCGGTAGAGATCGCCGTTGGCGGAGCAGGCCCGCCACAGCCGCTCGACCGCCGGCCGGTGGCGGGGATCGGCACTGGTGCGCAAGAAGTCGTCGAACGACACCCCCAGCGGGTGGGCCAGAGCGGTGAAGCGTGCGGCGTTGGCGTCGACGTACACGTCCGTCGGGAGCCCGGCCGCCTCGGCGGCGAGGACGTTCTTCAGGGCGTGATCGTCGGTGCCGCCGAGCAGGCGCACGTCGTCGCCGGCGAGGCGCCGCGCCCTGGCATAGATGTCGGCCTCGACGATCTCGTAGGCGTATCCGAGGTGCGGCTCGGCATTGACGTAGGGAATGGCGACGGTGACATAGGTCGTGCTCATCGGAGTCTCCTCAGGTGGGTCGGAGACTGCCCTGCCGGCGCTGACGGCTGTCGACCCCGGAGGCAGCTCCAGGGTCGGACGGAATCGCTAGTGCGTTGGCGAAGCCGGCCCCGGAAGGGGCCGCATCATCACTGTCGACAACGTCGACACGGTCAACTCAGTCGTACGCACGGTGTCAAGGCTAACGGACGTCTCGGCGGCGGTCGTCGATCGTTAATCGTCGTCTGCAAAGCCGAACAGTCGACAAGGCGGCCGGCGCTCAGAAGCGTCCCAGGGATTCGAGCTGGAGACTCGGAGCACCATCGGCCTGGGCCAGCCCGAGGTCGACGATGGCGACGAAGTGCCATTCGCCGTCGCCCGCTGGGTCGGTCAGGCGCTGCGTGATGACCCAGCGTTCGGGTTCCTCGGCGAGCTCGAACTGCGACGCGGCTCGGGCGTCGGCGTCGATGATGATGCGGTCGTACTCGACCCAGTACGGCGTCATCGCAGCGTGCAGGTCGTCCTTGGTCCATCCGCTGCGCTCCGCCAGCGCCGGGTATGAGCACCTCGCCAGCAGCTCGACCCAACCGAACGCGGCGGTGCGCACCGCGGTCCGCCACGCCGGCGGTGGGAACGGCCGTGATGCGTCGGGAGCCGTGGGCGCGAGGTGGTCGTGGACGGGGCGGCCAGCGAGCAGCGTCCACTCATCGAGCAACGTGGCGTCGGTCGCCCGGATCAGCTCGCCGAGCCACTCGACGACGTCTTCCAACCCGTCGGTGTAGACGTCGTCGGGCAGTGAGCGGTCGAGCGATCGCCAGGCGTCGGTGAGGTATCGCAGGACGAGTCCTTCGCTGCGCTCTAGGCGGTAGCGGCGTACGAACGTGGCGAAGGTGTCGCCGCTCTCGAGCATCTCGCGCAGGATCGACTTCGGTGCCGGCTCCGTCGTCAGCCACGGGTGGTGGGCCCTGTACGTCGTGAACATCGTGTCGAGAAGTTCGGCCAACGGCTTCGGCCACGAGATGGCGTCGAGCCGTTCGATGCGCTCTTCGTACGGAACGAACTCGGCCTTCAGGCGGGCGACTTCGGCCGCCCTGGCGGCACTCTGCTGGGCGTACAGGATCTGGCGTGGATCCTCGAGCACGGACTCGACGACGCTGACGACATCTGCAACGTAGGACGGATCATCCTGGTCGAATGATGCGACGACTTCGATGGCGAACGTCATCAGCGGCGACGAGAATCGCAGCGCGCTGCGTTCATCCTCTCCCTCGACGAGCGAGCCAACGCGCACGCCCGCGCAGCGGCCGTTGGCATCGCGGAGGCGCTCGGCGACCCCGGCCGCTTCGAGGCTGCGGTACACGGCGATCGCCCGCCGTCGGTGCTGGCGGCGCCGCGGCTCGGGGTCGTGGTTCGTGCGCAGCAGGTGGTTGAGCGCGACCGGGCCATCAGGCCTCGAGAGCACACTGGCAACGAGGTCGGCCGTGACGAGGAACCGTGACGTGAGGGCCTCCGGCGTGCCGCTCACGAGCCGTTCCATCACGGTTTCGTCGTAGTGCACGAAGCCCTCCGGGGCCTTTGCTCTGGTCGCCTTGCGGCGTGCCTTGGGGTCGTCGCCGGCACGCGACAGGGCCTTGGCGTTCTCGATGACGTGCTCGGGCGCCTGCACCCACACGTGCCCGTCGGGGTCGAACCCGGGCCGTCCGGCGCGCCCGGCGAGCTGGTGGAACTCGCGGACCGTGAAGCGCCGGACGCGGTTGCCGTCGAACTTGGTGAGCGCCGTCATCAGCACCGTGCGGATCGGGATGTTGACGCCAACCCCGAGCGTGTCCGTGCCGCAGATGACCGGCAGCAAGCCCTGACCGGCCAGACGCTCGACCAGGCGGCGGTAGCGAGGGAGCATCCCTGCGTGGTGGACGCCGACACCGTTGCGTAGGAGACGATCGAGGGTCGCCCCGAAACCGCGTCCCATCCGCACGCCCTGCAGCGCCTCGGCGATCGCCTCGCGCTGAGTTCGGATGGTGACGTTGAGGCTGACGAGGGCCTGAGCCCGCTCGATCGCCGCAGCCTGGTTGGCGTGGACGACGTAGACGGGGAAGAGCCCTTCGGTGACCGCTTCTTTCACGCTGTCAGCGACGGTCGTCGTGCGCCACTGGTGGAACAGCGGGGTCGGGCGGTGCACCGACGTCACCGACGTCACCGCCCGGCCTGAGCGTCCCTCGAGATCGGCGCTGATCGTCGTCATGTCGCCAAGGGTCGCCGACGCCAGCAGGAACTGGCATCGCGACAGCTCGAGCAGCGGGACTTGCCACGCCCAACCCCGTTCGGTGTCCCCGTAGAAGTGGAACTCGTCCAGGCAGGCAAAGCCGACATCGGTGAACGGTCCCGTCATCAGAGCCTGGTTGGCAAGGACCTCGGCCGTGCACACGAGCACCGGCGCCCCCGCGTTGATCGCCGCGTCGCCCGTCGCCAGCCCAACCTGCCCAGCACCCAAGAGATCGACGAGGTCAAAGAACTTCTCGGCGACCAGCGCCTTGATCGGCGCGGTCCACACGGCTCGGCGACCGTCGTTACGGGCGAGCAGGATGCCGGCTACAGCGACGAGGCTCTTGCCCGAACCCGTCGGAGTGGCCAGCACGACATGGTCACCAGCTGCCAAGGCCAGCGCCGCCTCCTCCTGATGCGGGTACAGCGCGCGCCCACCTTCGGCTGCCCACACCGCAAAGGCGTCGAGCACCGCGACCGGGTCGGACCCGGGTGCGGGCAACAAGTCGACAAGCAACGCCATCGGAGATCAAGTCTGACCGGAGGTGTGGCGATCCGCTGCACCTGGACTGACTTCTCGAGTCGACGCCGGTGAAGGTGCCGAGCAGTTCACGATGTGCTCGAGTTGGACGGCACCGCGGTCCACCGCAAGCGCCGCGTACCCATCGTCGGCGCCGGGTTCGCGGCGGTGACTCGCACGGTTTCGACGGGCCTTGTCACGAATGGGTCAGCAGGTCGTCGATGAGATTGCGCGTTTCGTCGCGCCATCCGAACCGTCGCGGCGCACTGTCGTTGGCGTCGTCGCGGAGAGTGATCAGCGCCTTCCACAGTGCCCACCCACGGGCGCGGGCCCACGTTGGATCGTCGACGTGGAGGTGGTGCTGGAACATCCGCCTGCTCGTACCCGCGAACAGCGTCCAGGCGATCGCCAGATCGCAGGCAGGGTCGCCGACGGCGACACAACCGAAGTCGATGACTGCGTGCAGACGACCGTCGACGACGAGCAGGTTTGATCCGGTGACGTCCCCGTGGATCCAGACCGGCGGGCGATCCCACGACGTCGCCAGCGCCGCGCGCCACGTCGCCATCGCTCGCTCGGCGTCGATCTCGCCCGCGAGCGCCGAGATGACCGAAGCGGTCTCGTCGTCGTAGGTGGCCAGCGCGCCACCGCGAAAGCCATTGCGCGGTCCGGGCGACGGACCACCTGATGAGTCGATGCGCTGCAACGACGTGAGAAACCTGGCGAGGTCAACTGCGAGCTGCTCGACGTCGCCGACCCGATCGACGGTCGCCGGCGACCCCGGCAGCCACCGACGTACGGACCATGGGAGCGGAAACGTCTCGTCGGGGCGGCCGACAGCGATCGGCTCCGGAACCGGCAACGGCAGGCGCGGCGCCAGCCAGGGAAGCCACTGAGCTTCGACGGCCACCTGTGGTGCATACCCTGCACCGCTCGGCAGCCGTACGGACATGTCGTCGCCGAGGCGGAACGTCACGTTGTCCCACCCGTCGACGTCGACCGGGACCACGTCCAGATCGGACCACTGCGGGAACTGCGCAGCAATCAGCCGTCCCACCACCGACTCGGTGATCTCACACCTGTCCACTCCTCAAGTGTCGCGAGCGCGACGCAATGTCAGGCCCAGGCGCACGGAACGACGACTCGACACGTGGAGGCACGCATGATTTCATGATGCAAGTGGCCCGACTATCGTGGGGCGGGTGCTCGGCAGGACCTACGACTCACAGGTGTGTTCGATCGCCCGTGCCCTCGAGGTCGTCGGCGAGCGCTGGAGTCTGCTGATCATCCGCGACGCCCTCTTCGCCGGTTCGACGCGCTACTGCGACTTCCAGCGCAGCCTGGGGATCGCCACCAACGTTCTCCAGGACCGCCTCGACGGCTTCGTCGAGGACCAGATCATGCGGCGTCAGCGCTACTCGGAGCAGCCCAAGCTGTTCGAGTACGTGCTCACCGACAAGGGTCGCGGACCTGGCGCCGACACTGATTGCGCTGACCGAGTGGGGCGACCGTTGGGCCGCTCCCGATGGCCCGCCGATCCGCTACCGCCACGCCGGGTGCGGCTCGACAGTGGGCCTCGATCTCGTGTGCGAGACGTGCGGACGCCTCGACGACGTCGCCGAGGTGGATGTCCAACCCGGCTCCGGCATGCCCGCCGGCCACATCGCGATGATCGAGCAACGGATCGCGGCCCGCCGAACTCGGCCCACCTCGCCGTGACCTGGCCGGCCGTGGCCGGCATCCACCGGGCTATCGCCGCGGCTGCAGCCCGGCGGCGGTGAGCACGTACTCGGGAGCGATGGTCCGGGCGTCCGCCCGGACGAGCTCGACGAGGGCAGACCCGGCGATCTCGGGAGTCAGCAGCTCGCCCAGCTGCTCCAGGTAGGCGTCCTCGGTCTGGCCGCTGCGGGCGGCGTACGCCTGCACGCCGATCCGGCCGACGTCGCCGAATGGCGTCATGGTGGGCATCACCGCCGTGATGGTGAAATCGAGCCCGGCACGGCGTGACTCCTCCTGGGCGTACGCGGCGACGAACCGCTGCGTGGCCTTGGCCCCGGCGTACCCTCCGCTCGCCGGTGACCCGTTGAGCGCGGCTCCGCTGCTCACCACCACGACCCTGCTGCCCGGCGGCAGCGGCTGCAGCAGCGCCGCGCGCAGCCACGCGAAGGTGATTTTGACGTCGGCGTGCCAGTTGACGGAGAACGTCTCCCACGTCTGGCGCTGGAGCGGGAGCATCACCGGGCTGGCGCCGGCCACGATGACGAGCACGTCCGGCTTGTGATGGTCGAGCAGGCTCGACGCCACCGCGGTGTCGGTTGCGTCGGCGACCTCGATGCGGATGTTCGCCGCGGCCGCTGCCAGCTCGGCGAGCGCCGGGCCGGTGCGGGCGACGGCGATCACCGCGGCGCCGGCCTCGGCGAAGCCACACGCGATCCCGCGGCCGAGGCCACGACTCGCTCCGACGACGACGGTGGTCCTGCCGGCGAGGTCGTTCATGATCCCGCTCCCGAATCGCCCGACTCTGCGCCGATGAGCGCCAGCTCGTCGGCGCGCGATCCTGCCGCCGTGTCGCGGACGTCCTCGTCCACAGTTCGAGCGCGACTGCGGAACCCGATCCCGGCGGTCAGCGCCCCGAGCGCGGCGGCGACCGAGATGACGACGAACGCGGCGCGGAAGCCGTCGAGGCCCGCCCGCGAGACCAGCACGGTCGACACCGCCGCCACGCCGGCGGCACCACCGATCTCGCGCATCGTCTCGACCAGCCCCGACGCGAGTCCAGACGTCGACTCTGTGACTCCCGAGAGCGCCCCGATCTGCACCGACGGCGCGCACAGCCCGATCGCCAGGCCGGCGAGCAGGAAGGCGGGGAGCAGGTCGGTGACGTAGCCGGCGTCGCTCGGCACGCGGGAAAGCCAGAGCATCGCGACCGCCAGCAGTGTCAAGCCGGTCACGAGCAGCTTGCGCACGCCGACGAGGGCGACGAGGCGCGCCCCGGTCGCAGCCGACGCGATGAACGCCGTGATCGACGTCGCGAGCCAGGCGGCGCCCGTCTTCGTCGGCGAGTACCCGAGGGCCTGCTGCATCAGCAGCGTCGCCAGGAAGATGAACGAGAAGAACGCGCTGAAGGCGAAGAACGCCGAGAGGTTGGCGGAGACCAGCGTGCGGTTCCGCAGCGTGGCGGCGGGGACGAGCGGGTGACGAGACCGCGCCTCGATGCGGACGAACGACGCCAGCGACAGCGCCGCAGCCGCGAAGAGCAGCAGCGTCGTGATTGACGTCCAGCCGTTCTCGGCTCCCCGGTTCAGTCCGTAGATGAGCAGCAGCAGACCGCTCGTCACCGTGGTCGCCCCGGCGACATCGAACCCCCGCGTGCCGCGCACGCCGTGGTCGGCGGCGAAGAACGTGGCGGCGAGGCCGATGAGCACGACCCCGACCGGGACGTTGATGAAGAACACCCACCTCCAGCCGGGGCCGTCGGTCAGCAGGCCGCTGGTGATCACACCCACCGATGCCGACGTGCCACCGACGGCGCCGAAGATCCCCAGGGCGCGGTTGCGCTGCTGCCCCTCCGGGAAGGTGACGGCGAGGATCGACAGCGCCGCCGGAGCGACGAGGGCGGCGCCGAAACCTTGGACTCCTCGTGCCGTGATCAGCACGGACGACGACTGGGCGATCCCAGCGGCGAGCGACGCCGCCGAGAAGATCATCACGCCAGTCAGGAATATTCGTCGTCGCCCGAGCAGGTCGGCCATCCGGCCGCCGAGGAGCAGGAACCCGCCGAGCATCAGTCCGTAGGCGATGACCACCCACTGCAGCGTGCTCTGGCTGACGTCGAGGTCTTGCTGGATCGACGGCAGGGCCACGTTGACGATGGCGATGTCGAGCACGACCATGAACTGGGCGCCGCACACGAGGGCGAGGATCACGCCGGGGTGGAGCCGCGTTGTCGTTGTGTCCATGACCGCTTCGACTCGGACTGCGGGAGAAAACCGTCGCGACCGGTTTCCTCTGCGACAACAGTCACCAGTCGGCATGACCGTTGTGATCTCGATCTCCGGTTCGGCGTGCATGGTGATCGACGCGCTCTGTCGTCTGCAGCTCGTGGCCCGGAGGTGGGATGGCGAGGTCCGCCTGGGCCGTCCCGAGCCCGCGCTCGTCGAGCTCCTCGAGCGTTGCGGCTTGGCCGGCGTGTTAGACGGCGAGGGTCAGCGGGGCGTCGAACAGGGCGAACAATCGCGGGTCGAGGAAGGCGTGGATCCCGACGATCTTGCCCTGTGACTGCTCGATCACCTGGATCCCGAACGCCTCGAAGGCGCCGTCCGGACCCGTCGGCTTGTAGATCGCCAGCCCCGGCGACCCATTAGTAGCCATGGGGACGAAGCGAGCGGTCCAGCAGGTGTTGGCCGCGCCGAACCAGATGCGCACGGCCTCGATCCCGCGCAGCCACAACGGATACGGCGGCATCGAGAGGGTGACGTCATCGCGGAGCAGGGCGACGAGGGCGTCGACGTCGTGGCGCTCGAACGCCTCGACGTACCGATCGACGACGGCGCCGGCCGCGTCGACGTCGCTCGCCGCGCCGCTGAGGTGGCCATCGCCGAGGACGGCGCGGGCGCGGCGGAGCACGCTTTCAACCGATTCGGTGCTGGCGTCAAGGAGCCGAGCCACCTCGTGAGCCTTCCAGCGCAGCACGTCGCGCAGGATCAGCGCCGCCCGCTGCTTCGCGGTGAGTCGCTGCAGCGCCGCCACGAACGCCAACCGAATGCTCTCGCGCGCCACCGCGATATCGGCGGGGTCGCCGTTGGCGGGGAGCACCCGGTCATCGTGGACCGGGCCGACCCACACGTGCTCGGGCAGGGCTCGGCCCGGCAGCGCATCGCCCGGCGACGACGGGCCGATCTCCATCGGCAGCGCCCGCCTGCGGCGGGCCTTGAGCATGTCGATGCAGACATTGGTGGCGATTCCGAACAGCCACGACCGCAGCGCCGCCCGCCCCTCGAAGCGGTCGAGTGCCCGCCAGGCCCGCACGAGCGTCTCCTGCACGGCGTCCTCGGCCTCGAACGGCGAGCCGAGCATGCGGTAGCAGTAGCCGGTCAGGGCCACGCGATGCTCCTCGAGTTGGTGCTCCAGTTGCCGGACGTCTTCGGCGACCTCGGTCATGGCGCCTCCAGTGATGGTCGCGGCCGATGCCTGGCGGCCGCTGCGGTGATGCAAGCAACCTATCCCACAGCGCTTTCATGATGCAAGTAGGTGGGGTGATCGTCGCTCGGGAAGGAGAGCCCGTCCGCCTGGCGTCGTTCTGAAGCCTCAACCGGGCAACCAGGTGCCGAATCGCGCCACCAGAACGATCAGCGGCGCCGCTCAGTGGACGGCGTCGAGGAGCGTGTCGATGACGGCACGGGTGAACGGGCGGTCGTCGGTCTCGTCGAAGCGGCCTTCCAGGCGGAGGCGTTCGCCGGGCGTGGTGCCGGGCGCCAACCAGAGGGTGCCGATGCGATGGGCGATGTGCCCGAGGGCGGCGATGGTCATCGAGAAGTCGGCGCGTCCGACAACGCGCCCTGGTCCTCCAGCCTCGACGTATGACTCGATGAGCAACGGGGCGCGCCGTGGGTCGTCGCTCGCGAATTCGAACAGGACCATCGCCAGCTCCTGATTGGGGTCGGCCTCCCCGGCGCTGTCCCAGTCGATGACGCACGGCGTCCCTGCCGTGGTGCGCCGCAGATTGTCGGCCCACAGATCGCGGTGGCAGGTCTGGGCGGCTCGTCCGGGAGCCAGCCATCCCTCGAGCGCGACGAACTCGTCGCGCCAGAAGGCGAAGCGCTCGGCGAGCGGTGAGCGGGCGACACGCAGTTCGTCGATCAAAGTGTCCCACGCCGCAGGGCCGACCGGATCCGTGTACCACCAATGGGCGCCCAACTGCTCGGCGAACTCCACCCGGTGCAGCGTGGCCACGGTGGCTCCGACGATCGCGGCATCGATCGACGGATCGGGCTCGTCGAGATCCACCCAACCGAGGACCCTGACCGGAGTCGTTCCGATGAGCAGCTGGTCAGCGCCGTCACCGGCGCGGCGGACCGCTGGTGCCGGCACACCATGGCCGATCGCTGCCTCGCAGAACCGAGTCGTCGCCGACTGCTCGTCCGTCTCGGCGAACGCGAACGACTCCTTGACAGCCCAGTCGCCGGTGTCCGACGAGAGCCGCCAGACCTGGCCGAGCTCGCCGCGAGCGCAGGGACCGGTGAAGTCGTGCACCACACCGAGATCGAAGGCGGCGGCGATCGCCTCGGCGTCGGCGGCGTCGATCACGCCGGCCTCGGGGACACCGTCCACCGTTCGGCAACGGCGGCGAGCGTCTCGATCAGCGCCCGGGTGGGGGGCGACAACCCGTCGGGACCAGGAGCTGGGCTGAGCGGGCTGAGTCCACGGACGCGGGGTGGGAGCTCCAGCTGCACGCCGGCGTCGCGCCCGAGGTTCACCGGGTTCGCCGCGTGGAGGCCGCGCAGTTCCACCGGGATGCGGTCGAGGTCGGTGACCACGTCGTAGTCCGGCAGCCGGGGCGCCGCCTCGTCGGCCAGGGTGGCGGCGAGCCGGCGGTTGCGACCGCCGGCGAGGATCGAGGTCCATCCGCCCTGGCGGCCATAGCCGTGCACCGAGATCACCGTGTCGACGTGTTCGACGAAGGCGGCCAGCGCCGCCGACTCCGCTGGCCGATAGCTGATCGACGGGAGATGATGGTCGACGTCGTCGGGATGGACGACGACGTAGTACGACGCTCCGGCGGCTTCGGCGGCGGCGATGGCGATCACATCGGTCATCACCTCGAGCCCGCCACCGTGGATCGCCAACAGCCCGAACGTCGAGCGCAACTCGCTGCGCTCGACGACGTCCGGTCGGGCCAGCAACTCGGTGAGCGTGGCCGGCCCGGCGCTCCGATCGATGACCCGTCGGGTGGTGGGCGCGGGTGGCGGGTACACGACGCCCATCGTGCCATCGACTGCGGGTGGGTACTCTCGCACCGTGTCCGCCGCCGAGCGCCGGCTCTCCAAGTACGACTCGATGCGCGACTTCACCAAGTCGCCGGAGCCGCCCGGCCAGGTGGCCGGCAGCGCCGACGGTCGCAATCGGTTCCTCGTCCAGCGGCACCGCGCCCGGCGCCTGCACTACGACCTGCGCTTCGAGATCGACGGAGTGCTCGTCAGCTGGGCCGTCCCTCGCGGACCGAGCCTCGACCCCGCTCGCAAGTCACTCGCCGTCAAGGTCGAGGATCACCCGTACGCCTACGGCTGGTTCGAGGGGATCATCCCGAGCGGCTACGGGATGGGCGACGTCGTGCTGTGGGACGACGGCTGGTGGGAGCCCGACCCCGAATACCCCGACGAGCCGCCGGCGGCCACCGCGATCGAGCGGGGGGAGTTCAAGTTCGTGCTCATCGGGCGCAAGCTGGGCGGCCGCTTCCTGCTCGTCCGCACGGCCAAACCGGGCTCCGACGACGACCAGTGGCTGTTGATGCACAAGAAGGACGCTGCGGCAGTGTCCGGCTGGGATCCCGAGGACTACCCGCGGTCGGTGGTCAGCGCCCGCACCAACGTCGACATCGCCGAGGGGCGTCCCGGACGCTGGTCGGCGGCAACGGCGGCCGAGCTCGCCGCGCTGCGCAAGCTGCCCGCCGCCAAATCGGACTGGACCGTCGCCGGCGTCACGCAACAGATCACCAATCTCGACAAGATCCTGATCCCCGGGCGCGGCAAGGCCAAACCGATCAGCAAACGCGAGATCATCGCCTACTACGCCACCGTCGCCCCGTGGATGACGATGGGACTCGCCGGCCACCCCGTCAACCTCAACCGCTTTCCGGACGGTGTCGACAGCGCCAAGGGCGGCTTCTACCACAAGGCCGTGCCGGCGCACGCCCCGTTGTGGGTACGGCGCTGGCCGAACCCCCGGGCAAGCACCGGCGAGACGCGCGAGTACCTGTTGATCGACGGCGCTCCGGCGCTGGTGTGGGCCGCCAACTTCGCCGGTTTCGAGATCCACCCGTGGACGTCGACGGCGGCGTCGCCGGACGAGCCGTCCTTCGCCCTCGTCGACATCGACCCGGGGACCGAGACGACGTGGGACGACACGTTGACGATCGCCCGGCTGTATCGGGTTGCCCTCGACAAGCTCGGCCTCGTCGCCCGGCCGAAGGTCACCGGCAAGCGCGGCATCCAGATCTACATCCCGGTCAAACCCGGCTACTCGTTCCCCGAGACCTCGGAATTCGTCGAGACGCTGTCCCGCACGGTCGGCGGGGTCGTCCGCGAGCTCGTCAGCTGGAAGTGGCAGAAGAACGCCGCGGGGCGGCAAGGCGCGCCTCGACTACACGCAGAACCAGGTCAACAAGACGCTGGTCGCTCCGTACAGCATCCGCCCGGCGCCCGGCGCACCGGTGTCGGTTCCGTTGGAATGGGACGAGCTCGACGACCCCAAGCTGCGTTCGGACCGCTGGACGATCCGCGACGTGCTGAAACGCCTGGAGACGGTCGGCGACCCGTTCGATGCGCTCGTCGGGCAGGGCCAGGCGCTGCCAGCGCTCTAGGAGAGGAGTCGGACGTGTTCGGAGTTCGAGTAGCCAGACACGGCGGGCCGGACGTGCTGGAGTGGGTGGAGCTCGCCGATCCGATCCCGGGGCCGACCGACGTCGTCGTCGACCTCACCGCCGCCGGGCTGAACTTCCTCGACGCCTATCAGCGCGGCGGGTTGTACCCGATGACCCTGCCGTTCACCCCGGGTTCTGAGGGCGCTGGCGTTGTGCGTGCCATTGGTTCCGACGTCAGTGACTTCCAGCCCGGCGATGCCGTGGCGTGGGCGTCGGTGCTCGGGTCGTACGCCGAGCAGGTGCGCGTACCGGCGGCATCGGCGGTCGCCGTGCCGGAGGGCGTCGGGCTCGACGTCGCCGCCGCCGTGATGCTTCAGGGGATCACCGCCCACTACCTCGCCCTCGACACGTTCCCGCTCCAGCCCGGCGACCGTTGCTTGATCCACGCCGGCGCCGGCGGGGTCGGGCTCCTGCTCATCCAGATCGCCAAACTCCGTGGGGCCGAGGTGTTCACCACCGTCGGCACCCCGGCCAAGGCTGACCTCGCGACGCAGATGGGCGCCGACCACGTGATCGTCTACGAAGGCACCGACTTCGGTGAGGCGATCGAGGCGATCGCCGGTCCCCGGCCGCTCGACGTCGTCTATGACGGCGTCGGAGTCTCCGTGTTCTCGCGGAGCATCGGCCTACTACGCCGGCGGGGAATGATGGTCACGTTCGGCAACGCCTCCGGACCGGTCGACCCGGTCGCACCGCTCGAGCTGAGTCGGGGCGGTTCGCTGTACCTGACCCGCCCGACGATCGCCGACTACCTGGCGACGCGCGACGAGCTCGAGCGGCGCGTCGGTGATCTGTTCTCGTGGGTCGCCGATGGCACGTTGCAAGTGCGGATCGGTGCCCGCCTGCCGCTTGCCGAGGCCGCCGACGCCCACCGGGCGCTCGAGGGGCGGGCGACGACGGGCAAGACGCTGCTCGAGGCGTAGGCGTGCCGCGGTAACCAATCGCAGGGTCGGCGACCGAACAGGAGTACTCTTGAGGCATGCCTCGTCCAGTGTGGACGGGCGCGATCTCGTTCGGGATGGTCGCCATTCCGATCCGCCTCGTGCCCGCCGTTCGCAAGAAGAGCATCTCGTTCAACCAGCTCGATGACCGCAACATGGCGCGCATCCGCTACCGCAAGGTCAACGAGGAGAGCGGCGAGGAGGTGCCCAGCGAGCACATCGTCAAGGGCTATGACCTCGGCGGCGGCAGCTACGTCACGCTCACCGACGACGATCTCGCGCCGCTGCAGCCGGTGAAGTCCAAGGAGATCGACCTCGAGACCTTCGTGCCGGAGGTCGACGTCAACCCGCTGATGTTCGATTCGTCGTACCTCGTCCTGCCGGACAAGAACGCCAAGCCCTACGCCCTGCTGGCCGACGCGATGGCCGGGTCCGGCCGCGTCGGCATCGGCCGATTCGTGATGCGCCAGAAGGAATATCTGGCAGCGATCCGGTCCGACGGCTCCCACCTCACGCTGTCGACGCTCGTGTTCCCTGACGAGCTCGTCGAGCCGGGCTCGATCGAGGAGTTCGAGGAGTTGGAGGGCGTGGAGATCTCCGACAAGGAACTGAAGATGGCCCAGGGTCTCGTCGAAGCGCTCAGCGACGACTTCCTGCCCGCGCAGTACACCGACGAGTACCGGGCAGGCGTCGAGAAGGTCATCGAGGAGAAGGCCGCCGGGCGCACTCCGGTGTTCGAGGCCGAAGCTGCCCCGCGTGCCGCCGTCATCGATCTCGCCGCGGCCCTCGAGGCCAGCCTCGCCGAGGCCCGGGCAGCCAAGCAACGCCATCCGTCGGCGACTTCCGCCAAGCCGGCCAAATCGTCACGGGCGAAGAAGGCCGCGGCGGCCGCCGCCGACGTCGAGGACGACGCCGAGGAGGCCCCCAAGGCGCGCAAGACCCGCGCCCGCAAGTCCGCCTGACCCGAGTGTTTCCGGCAACCCGAGTGCTACCGGCGCGACGTGTCGGCCGGAAACCCTCCGGTGGACGGAAACACTCGGGTGGGGCGGGGTCAGGTTTCGCGGACGATGTCGGCGGGTGACTTGTCGTCGCGCAGGCCGAGGAACACGGGGGCGCGGAGGCCGCCGCCCTCGGTCCATTCGAGGAAGCCCACCTGGGCGACGAGCTGCGGGCGCACCCAGCGGTACGCGCCACGGGGCAGCTTCGGCGGAACGGCGAACGGGGACGTATCCGTCTCCAGCTGACGCAGCTTCGTCATGATCTCCGTGAGGGTCCGCTCGTTGAACCCGGTGCCGACCGCGCTGACGAACTGCAGCCGTCCGTCGTCGTCGTGGACGCCGACGAGCAGTGAGCCGAACGAGCCCGTGCGATTGCCCTCGCCGAGCTTGTAACCGCCGACGACCATCTCCTGGGCGTTGGTGTACTTGACCTTGACCCACGCCGGGACGCGGCGGCCGGACTGATACGTCGACGAGGTGCGCTTGGCCACGATGCCCTCGAAGCGCTGCGCCCGGGTCGCCGCCTCCATCACCTCGGCGTCGTCACTGACGGGGGTGATCGTCAGCGGAGACGTCGGTCGCACGGTCGCCTCCAACAACTCCCGCCGCTCGCGCCACGGATGATCGCGAAGGTCCTCACCGTCGAGGGCCAACAGGTCGAACACCACGTAGGCGTGATCGCGGTCCGCCCGCCCGACGCTCTGGAACGTGTGACGACCGTCGTCGTCGTAGGCGATCACCTCGCCGTCGAGCACGACGTCGCGATCGGTGGCCGCGCGCACCGCCGTCGCCAGCCATGGCCACTGCGGGAGCTTCGGCTTGCCGGTGGAACTGACCGCGTCGACGGCGCCGCCAGCGCGGCGCACGAGGACGCGATGGCCGTCCCACTTCGGCTCGTACATCCACCCGTCGCCCACCGGCACGGCGCGCCCCGTCATTGCCTTCATCGGGGCGACCGGCCATTCTTGCGTTCCCCGGCCACGCAGGCCGCTCATGGCCGCTTCCTCGCTGGCGCTCGGTCGCTCGCATCGGTGGACGACTCCGAGACCATGGGGCAATACTGTCAGCGCCATGGCGCCGCGCTTGGAGGTCGTCGAGGGCGACATCACGATCGAGACGACCGACGCCATCGTCAACGCGGCGAACAACTCGCTGCTCGGTGGCGGCGGCGTCGACGGGGCCATCCACCGAGCCGCCGGACCCGAGCTGCTCGACGCCTGCCGCGCTCTCGGCCGATGTGCCACCGGCGACGCCAAGACGACCCCGGGCTTTCGCCTGCCCGCCCGCTGGGTGATCCACACCGTCGGTCCCGTGTGGCACGGCGGGGAGGCTGGCGAGTCGGAGCTGCTGGCGTCGTGCTACCGGCGATCCCTGGAGGAGGCCGACCGAGTCGGCGCTACCTCGATCGCCTTCCCGGCGATCTCCACTGGCGTCTACGGCTACCCGGCGGAGGACGCTGCACGGATCGCCGTCGACGCCGTGCGGTCGACACCCACGCTCGTCGAGCGCGTCCGGTTCGTGTGCTTCAGCCCTTCGACGACGACGATCTACGTCGAGCTGATCGACGCCGACGACAGCAAGACGGGGCACGGTGCCTGACGCACGAGGTGATCGCTCACCGAACCGAGCACGGCCCGCCGCAACCCGCCGCGTCCTCGTGTCCCGGCCACGATGACCGTTGCCCCACGCTCGGCGGCGAGATCGCAGAGCGCTCGGCCGGGCTCACCCTCCACGGCGATCTTCTCCACACCGGCGACGCTGCCGAGACCCAGGGCATTGACCGTGTCGGCGAGGAGCGCTTCGGCCGCATCGCGATCGGCAGCCACGATCGCCTGGTACTCCTGCTCGTCGACCATCCCCCCGGCGAGTCCCGAGGCGCCGTACAGCAGCGAGCCGTCGACTGGCTCGACGACCGTAACGACCAGGGTGTGATCGGCCGGGGCGAGCAGACCGAGCCCGGCGGCCAACGCCGCCGTGGCCAACTCCGAGCCGTCGGTGCACAGCATCGTGACAGTCTTCATTGGGCAATCTTCGCGTCGCCGAACGCCTGGACCACGCGGGCGCCGACGAGATCAGGGCGGGCGCCCGGCTCGTTTCTCGATCTCACCGTCGCATCCTGTCACCCCTAGCGTGGAGCGGTGGCCAATGCCGTGCTGCTCGTCGCCTGTCCCGACCGCCGCGGCATCGTCGCCGCCGTGACGTCGTTCGTCGCCGCTCACGGCGGCAACATCGTCGACCTCCAGCAGCACACCGACCACACCGACGGCTCGTTCTTCCAGCGCGTCGAGTTCGAGCTCGACGGCCTCACCCTCGGGCGCGACGACATCGATGCCGCCGTGGCGCCCGTGATGGAGCAGTACTCGATGCGCTGGTCGCTGCGCTTCACCGACCAGCGCCCGCGGGTCGCCCTGCTCGTCTCACGCGAGTCGCACTGTCTCAGCGACCTGCTGCATCGCCGGCGCAGCGACGATCTGGCGATCGAGGTGCCGGTCGTCATCAGCAACCATCCCGATCACGCCGAGATCGCCGCCTGGTTCGGCGTGGAGTACTGCCACCTCCCAATCGTCGACGGCGACAAGTCCGCCCAGGAACGCCAGATCGTCACCGCCCTCGAGAACCACAACATCGACCTCGTTGTCCTCGCCCGCTACATGCAGGTGCTCTCCGCGTCGTTCTGCGAACGCTGGACGGGCCGGGCGATCAACATCCACCACTCGTTCCTGCCGTCGTTCAGCGGCGCCCGCCCGTACCACCAGGCGCACGAGCGGGGCGTCAAGTTGATCGGGGTCACCGCCCACTACGTCACGGCCGACCTCGACGAGGGGCCGATCATCGACCAGGACGTGATCAGGGTCAGCCACCGCGACGCCGTCGAGGACCTCCGGCGCAAGGGCCGCGACCTCGAAGTCGCCGTGCTCGCCCGGGCCGTACGCGCCCACGTCGAGCACCGCACCCTCGTGTACGGCCGCCGCACCGTGGTCTTCGACTAGTGCGCCGAAGGGCCGATCTGGGCGGCCCCCGATTCATTGGCAGAAAACCGGACGCCAACGTCGTCGCAGCGACCAACGATGGGCGGAACGACTAACGGGCGTCGTCGGCCATCGCCGCCCGCTCGGCGACGAGGTGGCCGAACGGACTGAAGAGGAACCACCGTGGCAGGCCCCGGGTGAGTCGCGGCGGGCCCTCAACGCGGATCGACCCGGTCTCGACGGCGTGGCCCCACGACTCGACGCCGTTGAACACACCCGACAACGTCGCTGACGTGCACGTGACGATGACGTCGCTGTCGTAGCCGGGGTGTTGATTGCAGACCGATGCCTCGCCGCGCTCGAGCACGATCCATGCCGTGATCCGCTCGGGTTGCGTGTAGTCGAATTGCACGACGACGCGGTTGGGCGGGAGCGCCGCCGGGTCGACGCGGTGGTGCATCCACCACGTCAGCGTGATCGGATCGATGGCCCGCGGTTCCATCTCGTTGTACAGCCAGTGCACCGACCATTCGCCGAGGGCCATGACGACGTTCTCGAGGTCCTTGCCCGCCGGCGTCAGCCGATACTCGCTCCCCCGGCCGGTGACCGACGGCCAACGCTCGAGGACACCCTTGCGCTCGAGGTGTTTGAGGCGCTGAACGAGCAGCGACCGGGAGATCCCCGGCAGGCCACGGGCGATGTCGTTGAACCGCGTGCTGCCGAGGATCAACTCCCGAAGGATCAGCGGCGTCCACCGATCGGCGACGACGTCGGCGCCCATCGAGACGGGACAGAACTTGCCATATCCAGGCATGACGCAAAACTAGCCAGGCCCGCCGCGGCCGGAGTCCATATTTCGTACTGGATCAGTTCGGAAATTCGACTACCTCTCCGGCTCCGATTCTGGACAATGGATGGCATGACGACATTGATCGAAACCCAGGACCCCCAGGCGCGAGAGGCGGATCTCGTCGCCTGGGCGGCAGCCTTCGGACCGTTGCTCGCCGAGCACGCCGCACGCCACGACGCCGAGGGCTCGTGGGTCCAAGAGTCCTTCGAGCGCCTCCGCGACGACGGATTCCTCGCCCTCGCCGTACCCACCGAGCTCGGTGGGATGGGCGCCACCATCCGCCAGACCGCCGCCGTGATGCGCGAACTCGCCCATCACTGCGGCTCGACAGCACTGGCGTTGTCGATGCATCAGCACGTCACGAACTTCACGGCCTGGCGTTATCGGCGCGAGCTGCCCGGAGCCGAGGCGACGTTGCGGCGCATCGTCGACGACCGCATCGTGATCGTGTCGACCGGCGGCGGCGACTTCGTGCGCCCCCGCGGCGAGGCGGTGCGCGTCGACGGCGGCTACAAGGTGAGTGGGCGCAAGATCTTCGCCAGCCAGTCTCCGGTCGGCGCCGTGATGTCGACGATGTTCCCGTTCGACGACCCCGAGCGCGGCCTGCGCGTGCTGAACATGGCCGTGCCGTTCAACGACCCGGGCATCACGGTGCACGACACCTGGGACACCCTCGGGATGCGCGGCACGGCGAGCAACGACGTGACGATCGAGGACGTCTTCGTGCCCGACGAACGGGTCCTCGCCGATCGGCCCTACGGGGTCGTCGATCCGCCCCTGCAGGTGATCGCCAGTATCGCCTTCCCGATCGTCGCGGCGGTGTACCTCGGCGTTGCCGAGTCGGCGGCGACCGCGGCGATCGCCACTGTCGCCGACGGGCCACGGGCCAACGACCCCATCGTGCAGCGCCAGGTCGGCTTGCTGCGCAACCGTCTGCAAATCGCCGACTGGGCGTTGGAAGGTGCCCTCGCCGCCGTCGGTGACGACCCGGCCCCGTCGATGGAGACGGTCGCCGCGGTCATGGCGGCGAAGCGGGAGATCGGCGACGCCGGCATCGAGGTCTGCGATCTGGCGATGGAGATCGCCGGCGGTCCCGCCTTCTTCAAGGGCTCGCCGATCGAGCGGGCCTACCGCGACATTCGTGGTATCAAGTTCCATCCGTTCAGCAACGAGACGACGTTGGTCCACGCCGGGCGGCTGGCCCTCGGCCTGCCCTGCGACGAAGTCTGACGCGATCATTGCGTTCCCCGGCCACGCAGGCCGTTGGTAGCCGCTCCTCGGCTGGCGCCTCGTCGCTCGCATCGGAGGACACGTGAACACCCGATCACTGCGTTCCCCGGCCACGCAGGCCGTTGGTAGCCGCTCCTCGGCTGGCGCCTCGTCGCTCGCATCGGAGACCGTGCGAACGCCCGATCAGTGGCGCGGCCGCGGCAGCGGCTAGAACGGCGTGATGAGTGACAACGTGCTGACCGCCGACGACCTTGCGCTGATCAACGAGCCCCACCTCGGTTTCGTGGCGACCGTGATGGCCGACGGCTCGCCGCAGATCACCCCGGTGTGGGTCGACTCCGACGGCGAGAACCTGCGCTTCAACACCGCTCGGGGGCGAGTCAAGACGAACAACCTGGAACGGGATCCGAACATCGCCGTGCTCGTGGCCGATGGCGACGACGCCTACCGGTGGATCGGCATCCGCGGTACTGCCGAGCTGACTGACGAGGGCGCCGACGACCACATCGACGCGCTGGCCAAGAAGTACATGGGCGCTGACACCTACCCGTTCCGCAATCCGGCCGAGCAGCGGGTCACCGTCACCGTGCACGCCAAGCACCGGACGACACCTCCCCGTTGATCGGAGCGCGCCTCGGCGCGCTCAGCGCCGTGCTGGCGATGTCGGCGCCGGTCGGCTCGATCCCCGCGACCGTCGACGTTCCGCAGCCTGGCTACGAGACGAGCCGGATCGTCGAGGTCGACGCCTACGACTCGTCGTTCGGCGGCGAACGGCGTCACGTCACGGCGTACCGCAACGACGCCTATCGGTGCGGGCGCCACGGTGCCTTCCCGTTCGTCGTCGTCGAGCCGCTCGGTGAGGGCGGCGAACGGCGACCGCTGTGGGTGATCCTGCACGGCGGCGGCGCCGGGCACTATGGCGATGACCAGCGGTACGTGTCGATGGGGGGCGGCGAGAGCAACAATGATGCCGAGTCGACCGGCCAGCTGCTGGCCTTGCTGTACGACTACGTCGACGTCGACCGGCGCAAGGACACCTTCATCGCCGACCGCCTGGCCGCCGGCGACCGGTTCGTGCTCGGGTCACTGTGCGACCACGACCTGTACCTCGGTGTCGGTCAGCCCTATCCACACAATCCGCACCACGACGACACCGTCGACGGCCTGCTCGCCAACCTGGCGATGGTCGACGCCATCACCAGCGGCACCGAGACCGTGCCGCGGCGGGCCACGTCGTCATTGTGGACACTGGGTGCCAGCGCCGGGGCGTTCGGCGCCTACGCCCTCGCCCACAACCTGTGGGCGCGGGGCGTCGACGTCGATGGGCTGATCCTCGACTCCGGGCTGCTCGTCGCGCGCACCGCATCCGCATCGGCGAGTGAATGGGTGACCGACCACGAGATGATCGCCAAGCACGGTCCATACCTCGCCGAGCCCAGCCTGTGGGTCGACGAGGCCATTGTCACCGGCTTCGACGTGCCGCTCTTCGACACCGTCGAGGAGGACGACGCGTTCTGTCGCGACCCGGGTGAACACACCGGCTGTGCGTGGGTCCATGCCGGCCTGGCTCAGGCGATCGATGCTGCCGGCGACCCAGTGCGCCAGCAGGTCCACGTCTACCCGGGCGCCACGCACATCGCGACGCGGAAGCCCGGGACCGAGGTGCAGGGCGACCTGCGGGAGTGGTACCGCGCGGTCACCCTCGGGTTGTCATGAGATCCCTGCTTCGCTGGCGAGGGTGGCGGACAACTCGGCGGCGTCGGCATCCGGGTGACCGTTGGCGGTGAACCACCGGCAGATGTTGTCGCAGTCTCGGCGGAGGTACGACGCCCCTTGCGGGTTGCCGACGATGTCGACGACCTGCGGGAGATCGATGAGCACGAGCCGGCCATCATGGACGAGAACGTTGTAGGCCGACAGGTCACCATGGGCGAAGCCGCTGGCGGCGAGCGACTCGAGCGCCGTCCGGCACTGCACCCACAGGTCGTCGAGCGTGTTCAGGTCCGGGCGCAGCTCGGCAAGTCGTGGGGCAGCCGTCCCGTCCGGGTCGCCGATGAACTCCATCAGCAGGTCCGTCTCGCCGATCTGTACCGGATAGGGCACGGCGACTCCCGCGGACCACAACGTGCCGAGCGTCTCGAACTCGGCGCGGGCCCACTGGCCGGCGATGACCTGCCGGCCGAACGAGGAGCGCGTAGCCATCGCCCGGTTCTCCCGGCTGCGGCGGACCCGGCGACCCTCGAGGTAGCCGGCATCGCGGTGGAACAGGCGGTGACGGCTCGAGCGATAGCGCTTGGCGGCCAGCAGACACGCCGCACCGGTCTGCGGGTCGACGCGCTCGATGAGATCGACATCGGCCTCCTTGCCGGTCTTGATCGTGCCGCGCTGGTGATCCAGGGCGGCTGACGATGTGACGAGCCAGGCCGGCGCAGGGCGCGGACCCTGGCTGCCGCGGGATTCTTGGTAGGTACTGCGAGTCGCCGTGGCTGGCACGTCCGGGTCGTCGACGGTGACGTCCCAGTCGCTGGCCCGGCGGCGCCTTCTGGTGTCGGCACGAGATCGGCCGTGGGGTTGATCGAAGCGGTCGTCGGCGAAGTCGCCGACGTTGATGCGTGGCACGTGATGGCCTCCTGGAGAAGGAGGCGTCACGCCGGCAGTCAGCAGTGGACGAGCGGGCAGGACGCCTCGGGCGGTCGAGGGATGGAAGGGCGCGCCTCGACGACAGTCATCGACATCATGCGCCTCCTCTCACTCGGCCGGGAGTTCCCGGGTGTCCAGCAACGTCGCCCCGCAGCGTGGTCGAACGCTGCGGGGCGATGCAACTCGATATTCCAAGACCGACGTCCGCACTGACGAAGTCCCGACAGATCGCGCTCACTTCGGCCCGCGTGGTCGGGACTTCCAGCACGATGCCTCAGACGACGTTGCGGCGCATGGTGCGCACGGCGACGACGACGGCGATGACGGCCACGAGGGCCGGCCACCACAGGGCGTGGGGGTCGTCGGTCGCCCCGAGCCACGACAGGCGCAGTCCACCGATGATGTGGCTCAACGGCAGCACGTCGGACACGGTCTGCATCGCCCCGGTCATCACCTCCCGTGGCGGTCCGCCGCCGCCGAGCAGGAACATCGGGACGAACAGCAGGTTGCCGAACGCGGTGGCGGCCCGGCTGCTCGGCATCACCGCACCGAGGGCACCGCCGATGGCAATGAAGCAGAACAAGCCGGCGACGAACCAGGCGGCGACGGCGAGCGGATCGTCCGGCGCCGAGACGCCGTAGATGAGTCCACCGATGGCCAGGACGACGGCGCAGGCGACCGTGCCGAGGACGGCGCCGAGGAGGATGTGACTCCCGACGACGGCGCGAGAATCGAGGCCGGCAGCGCGGTAGCGACGGAGCACGCCGAGCTCCCGGTGGGATGCGAGGTGTGCCGGCAGGGTGACGAGACCGAGCGAGGCGAGCACGACCCCGACGTAGCCGACGACGTAGTGCTCACTGGGCACTACGCCACCGAAGTCGGGATCGGGATCCGAGCCGAACACTCCGGCGAGGACGAGCACGGTGACGGCGGGAAAGGCGATCAACCCGACGAGCACTCCGGGCTCGCGCAGTAGCAGGCGCAGTTCGACGCCGGTGAGCCGCAGGATCGTGCGGACCAAGTTGTCGTGACGACGGGCGGGTGTCGCGGGAATGGCGGTGATCGTGGTCATCAGGCAGCCTCCTGGGTGAGCGTGACGAACTGTTCTTCGAGGGACGGACGGTGGACGTGGAGGTCGAGTGGCGGGCGGCCGATGTCGACCAGGTGGGCGCCGACGAAGGCGAGCAACGGCCCGTGGCCGGCGACGTGCACCGCGGGCCCGTGCCGCTGGACACGGGTGACGCCCGGCAGCGTGTACAGCGTGCGCACGTCGAGGTCGGCGTCGGTGAACCGCACCGTCGACGCACCGCCGAGTTCCTCGACGATCGCCGCCGGTGTCCCGTTGGCGACAACCTGACCAGCGAGCAGGACGACAATGCGGTCGCACAGCCGCTCGGCTTCTTCGACGTCGTGGGTGACGAGCACGACGGTTGTGCCGCCGTCGCGCACGCGGCGGATCACTTCCCAGGTATGACGCCTCCCGACCGGGTCGAGGTTCTGGGTCAGCTCGTCCAGGAACACCAACTGCGGGTTGCCGACAAGAGCGAGGGCGACGAACAACCGTTGCCGCTCCCCGCCGGAGAGCGCGCCGAACGCCCTGTTCCACAGGCGGCCGAGGTCCCACTCCTCGGCGAGCTCGCCGAGCGGTCGGGGCGCGGCGTGCAGTGAGGCGAACAGCCGCAAGGCCTCGCCGACCCGCAGCTTGTCGGGGAGCGCAGCGTCCTGGAGTTGGGTGCCGAGCTGGCGGCGGAGGCGATCGCCTGCCGTGGCCGGATCGAGGCCGAGCACGCGTGCCGACCCGGAGTCCGCCCGTCGCAGGCCCTGGAGGATTTCGACGGTCGTCGTCTTGCCGGCCCCATTGGTGCCGAGCAGGCCGAACAGCTCGCCACGCTCGACGGCGAACGACACGCCGCGCAGGACCTCGGCGGATCCGTAACGCTTGCCGAGCCCGTCGACTTCCACAAGGTTGTTGCTGGTCATGTCGTGATCGTGCGCTCGCCGGCGCCTCCGGCGCATCGACCCGAGGGATGTCCGCGTCCTCACCCTGTGGGTGGAGGCCGTCCGCCCGCCGGTCAGTTCAGCGCTGCGGGTCGACGAGGCCGTGGTCGAAGGCGAAGACGATCGCCGCCGCCCGGTCACGCACCCCGAGCTTGCTGAAGATTGCCCCGACGTGGGTCTTGACCGTCGCCTCGCTGACGATCAGTTCCCCGGCGATCTCGCCATTCGTCGCCCCTCTGGCCATCAACCGCAGCACGTCGTGCTCCCGTTCAGTGAGCTCCTCGAGCCGCGCTGTCGCGGCGAGACGCGGGCGGACGTTGCTGCGGAACGCGGCCAGGACCCGCGGCGCGACCTTTGGGTCGAGCCACGCCGCTCCGCCGGCCACCGCCCGAGCGGCGGCGATCAACTCCTCTGCGGCGGCGTCCTTGAGCACGAATCCGGCGGCCCCGGCGTCGAGGGCACCCCACAACGCATCGTCGTCGTCGAACGTCGTGAGCACGAGGACCGGCGCGGCCGGACCGTTGTCGGTGAGCTGGCGGGTGGCCGTGACGCCATCCATCCGGCGCATGCGCACGTCCATCAGCACGAGATCCGGTTGGTGGGCGGCAACGGCAGCGGCGACCTCGTCACCGTCGCCGCACTCGGCGACGATCTGGAAACCATCGTCGGGGCCGAGGATGCGGGCGATGCCGCTGCGCACGACGGGCTGGTCATCGACGATCACGACGCGGATCACGACCGCACCAGCTCGTTGCTCGGCGCGGCGAGGATCGGCAGTCGAGCATCGACCCGCCAGCCATCGATGGTGGCCCCGGCATCGAGGCTGCCGCCGAGCGCCCGGGCCCGCTCGCCCATCCCGATCAGCCCGAAGTGGCCGGCGTTGGGGTCCGGTGGGGCGGCCGGCCGGCCGTGGTCGGCAACCGTCAGCCGCACCGTGGCGCCCTCGACGTCGGCGACCACCTCCACGGCGTTGTCGGCGGCGTGACGAGCGACGTTGGCCAGCGCCTCGCGGGCGATGCGATGGATCGCCGTTCCCGTGGGTCCAGCGAGATCGGCCACTCCCGGCGAGATCGTCGCCGTGATGGCCAACCCAGCGCGGCGGTACTCGTCGACGAGGCCGGCGAGCTCGGCAGATCCGCTGACCGCCGGATCGGTGCCGGACTCGTCGGTCCGTAGCGCGGCAACCGTGGCGCGGATCTGATCGAGGCTGGCTCGGCCGACGCCCTCGGCGTCGACGAGCGCCCGCTCGGCCTCGTCGACGTCGCGGCGCAGGACGTGGCGGGCGCCGGTGACGTGGAGGAGCATGGCCGCCAGCGTGTGGCCGGCCAGGTCGTGGAGCTCACGGGCGATGCGCCGCCGCTCGTCGGCGACGGCCTGATCGGCGAGCGCCCGGCGGGCCTGTTGCAGCTCGGCGATCAACCTGCCTTGGCGGTAGAGCAGCCGGCCGATGGCGAACGTGAAGACGTGGGCCATCGTCCACGACTGCCAGCCGATCTCCTCCTCGGGCGCGATGAACTCACCGATCACCCAGGGCGAAGCGGCGGCGACGGCGGCGATCAACGCCGCCCGGGTCGTCGACTCGAGATGCGCCGACACGTACAGGACCATCGTCACGCTGAGGAACATCATCGGTTCGAGGACGCCCTGCACGCCGACGACCACGAAGATCGGCACAATCACACAGCCCGCGAAGATCTCGGCCGGGAACCGCGCCAACCGATCCTGGAAGATGAAGGCGACGACGGCCGGCGACACGATCAGCAGGTCGAGTGCCGTGCCCGGGTCGGTGACCTGGGCGATCACCGTGATCACGGCCGCGCTGGCTACGAAGAATCCGCGCTCGTCCCGGCGCAACGTGGTCTCCGAGCGAGCGGCGGCGTCCGCCTCCCGAAACGTCAGCTCCACGACGACGAGGCTACGACGCTCGCCGGCGGGCGCCCTCGACCCTCAGTCGGAACCTCCCCCTCCCCCCGTGGACGGACCGCCCGCGCCCCCACATCTGGGGAAGATCCGTGTCAATCACGCTTCCGGGGAAGATTCATGTCAGATGTCGACACGAATCTTCCCCAGATCGAGAGGGCGTGCGGCGTCAGGCGCCGAGGGCGGTGAGGCGCTCGCTGACCCGTGGCGCGCTGACCCGCTCCCCGACGCCGAGCGGCTGGGCGAACACACTCATCCGCAGCTCTTCGAGCAGCCAGCGGACCTCGACTGCCTCGGTGCCCGGACGAGACCGACCGAGTTGGCGGAGATAGGTGGCGTAGCGCCGCTCGAGCGGTAGCACCTCAGCCATCCGCCGCGCGTCACGAACGACGTCGTCGGCCAGACGATCGAGGCGGTAGGCGATGCCGTCGACAAAGCGCCGGACATCATCGATCCGATCGGCGCCGGCGTCGATCACGAAGTGCCGCCCGACCAGCCGGTCGAGATGGGCACTGGCGTCGGCAACCGACGAACGAACCGATTCGGCAACGAGCCGGTCGAGTCGCCGGCGCACGTCGCGGGCGGCGGCGAGCACCTCCGCGGCGCCCGACAGGGTCGCCGCGGCGATCGGCCCGCCGCGGCTGCGCACCGCGTGTTGCAGCGCGGCGAACGCGGCGTCGTCCCATGGCAGGGCGGCACCGGTGATCACGGCGTCGACCGCCGCGAACCGGCAGTCGGCACCGAGTTCGGCCAGCGACAGGCCGTTGGCGGCGATGGCCAGGCGCGCGTCATCATCGAGACGCCGCGCCGCATCACCGACCGACGGGGCGGCGGTGAGCAGCAGCAGCCGGCGCACCCCACCGCGCATCACCCGCCCTTGGAGGTCGGCGTTCGTCAGGACGCGCAGCGACACGCTGTCGTCGTCGTCGAGCAGCGCCGGATAGCCGACCACCCGATGGCCGTCGACGTCGGCGGCGACGGTCTGCGGCAACGTGCCGACGTCCCAGGTCGTGAGTCCGCGGCGTTCGGCGAGCGGGACGGCGGCGGCGACCGCCTCCCGGACGGCGGTGGCCAGCCGGGCCCGGATCGCCGTCAGATCAGTGTCGGCGTCGCGGGCCTTACCCGAGTCGTCGAGCACGAGCACGTTCATCCGCAGATGAGGCGGGAGCGCCGTCGTGTCGAAGTCCGCGCCGCTGACCGACGTCCCACCGAGGTCGGTGAGCACGCCGGCGAGGGCGTCGACGAGCCGACCGTGCGGCGGACCGAGACGTTCCGCGGCGCTCCGGGCGGTCTCGGCGAGCGGGATCAAGGCGCGGCGGATGTCCTTGGGCAGCGTGCGCACGAGGGCCTGGACGAGCTCACCGCGATAGCCCGGGATCTGCCAGTCGAGCGTGGAGTCGTCGAGTTGGTTGAGCGCCGTGAGGGGAACGCGCAGCGTGACGCCGTCGAGCGGCTCACCGGGCGCGAAACGGTACGAGAGCGGGACGTCGAGCTGCCCGCTGCGCCAGGTGTCGGGGTAGTCGGCGAGCTGGATGTGCGCTCCGTCGGCGTCCCGGAGCTCGTCGACGGTGAGATCGAGGAGGTCGGGCGAGGACGACGAGGCATCACGCCACCACCTGTCGAAGTGCCGGGACGACACAATGTCGGCCGGCAGGTGACGATCGTAGAAGTCGTGCACGGCATCCTCGTCGAGGAGGTGGCCACGCCGGAACCGCGCCTCGAGGGCCCCGACTTCGGCGACGAACTCCTGGTTGTGGACGACAAAGCGATGCTGAGTGTCCCACTCGCCGAAAACGAGGGCGTGACGGATGAACAGGTCGCGCGCCGCTGTCCGGTCGACCCGGTCGTAGCCGACGGTCCGACCGCTGACGATCGGCAGCCCGTACAGCGTCACGGTCTCGGTAGCGATTGCCCGGCCGCCGCGACGGTCCCATCGCGGCTCGCTGTAGGACCGCTTGACGAGGTGGCTGCCGACGCGCTCCGCCCACTCCGGCTGAACCGCGGCGACACGCCGCGCCCAGAGGCGATTGGTTTCGACGAGCTCGGCGGCCATCACCCAGCGCGGCGGCTTCTTGGCGAGCACCGAGCCGGGAGCGATGACGAAGGTCGCGCCGCGCGAGCCGCGGAACTCCCGAGGGTCGCGATCGCGGAACCCGAGGTGCGACAGCAATCCGGCGAGCACAGCCTGGTGCACATGATCGGGATGGCCGGACGAGTCGTCCGCCCCACTCCCCGAGCCGGCACGAATTCCGAGGTCACCGGCGACGCGTCGCAGCTGGCTGTAGAGGTCCTGCCACTCCCGAACACGCAGGTAGTTGAGGTAGTCGGCGCGGCACAGCTTGCGAAACTGATTGGACGAGCGGGCCCGCTGCTCGGCGCGCAGGTAGTCCCACAAGGCGACGATCGACAGCAGGTCGGACCCGGCGATGTCGAACCGGCGGTGCGCCGCGTCCGCATCGGCGCGCGCGTCCAACGGCCGCTCGCGCGGATCCTGGATGGACAGTGCGGCGGCGATCACGAGAACCTCGCGCACGCAGCCATGACGGTCGGCCTCGAGGACCATGCGACCGAGACGCGGGTCGATCGGCAGTCGGGCGAGGCGTTTGCCGATCGGTGTCAGCGGGCGGACGCCGGCGGCATCGGGGGCACCGATCGCCGCCAACTCCTCGAGCAGCAAGTACCCATCGCGCACCGCAGCGGCATCCGGCGGTTCGACGAACGGGAAGGCGGCGACGTCGCCGAGACCGATCGCCGTCATCTGCAAGATGACCGACGCCAGGTTGGTGCGCAGGATCTCCGGTTCGGTGAACTCCGGCCGGGCCACGAAGTCCTCCTCGCTGTACAGCCGGATGCACGTCCCCGGGGCGACGCGGCCGCACCGTCCGGCGCGCTGGTTGGCCGAGGCCTGGGAAACCGGCTCGATCGGCAGCCGCTGGACCTTGAGGCGCCGGTTGTAGCGGGAGATCCTGGCGGTGCCGGCGTCGACAACGAAGCGCACTCCGGGAACGGTGAGCGACGTCTCGGCGACGTTCGTACTGAGCACGACGCGCCGTCCGCCGTGTGGCTGGAAGATGCGGTGCTGCTCGGCCGACGACAGCCTGGCGTACAGCGGTAGCACGTCCGTGCCGGGACGCTCGATGCGCCGGAGGGCGTCGGCGGTGTCGTGGATCTCGCGCTCGCCCGACAGGAACACGAGGACGTCGCCGGGTCCTTGGCGTTCCAGTTCAGCGACGGCGTCGACGATCGCTTGGACCTGATCGCGATCGTCGCCGACCTCGCGGTAGCGGACCTCGACGGGAAACGTCCGTCCCGTGACCTCGATCACCGGAGCATCGACGCCATCGCTGGCGAAGTGGCTGGCGAAGCGCGCCGTGTCGATCGTCGCCGACGTGACGACCACCGACAGGTCCGGTCGCTGAGGCAGCAACTGACGCAGATAGCCGAGGATGAAGTCGATGTTCAGGCTGCGCTCGTGGGCCTCGTCGACGATCAGCGTGTCGTAGCGACGGAGCATTCGATCCCGCTGGATCTCGGCGAGGAGGATCCCGTCGGTCATCACCCGCACGAGGGTGTCGTCGCCGATCCGATCGTCGAAGCGCACCGAGTAGCCGACGGCCGCCCCCACCGACGACTGCAGCTCGCTGGCGAGACGCTCGGCGATCGTGCGGGCCGCAAGGCGACGCGGCTGGGTGTGACCGATCAGTCCGGCGACGCCGCGGCCGGCCTCGAGGCACAGCTTGGGCAGCTGGGTGCTCTTGCCCGAACCGGTCTCCCCGGCGACGATCAGCACCTGGTGGTCGCCCAGCGCAGCGAGCAGCTCGTCGTGCCAGGCGGTGATCGGAAGTTCGGCGGGATAGCTGATCGCTCCTCCGGCGACCAACGAGTCACGGACGGCGCGACGTCGTTCGGCGGCGGCAGCGCGGCGGTCCACGTCACCAGTCTGGTCACCCATCTGGGGAACTTCCGTCGCAGACGTCGACACCGGATCTCCCCAGATCGCGTTCTGGCACGAATCTTCCCCAGATGCTCGGGACGGCGTGAAGGTGGCAAAGTGACTGCTGCGTGCCCAACGTCTATCTGCTTCCCGACCAACGACTCGTCGAGTGCCGACCGGGTGAGGCGATCCTGCCCGCCGCGCTGCGCGCCGGCATCTCGTTCACCCATGCGTGCGGCGGCCGCGGCAAGTGCTCGACCTGCCGGATCGTCGTGGTCGAAGGTCGACAAGCCTGTGCTGGTCGAACCCCGCGGGAGCAGGCGATCGCCGACCAACTCGGCTTCGGGGCGGAGTTCCGGCTGGCCTGCCAGGCAGTCGTCAACGGAGACGTGACGATCCGCCGGCTGGTCCTCGACGAGCGCGACGTGGAACTGGCCGACGTGCGCCAGCGCCCACGGCGCGGATCTCGACGGCGGTGGCTGGGTACCCGGAAGGACTGGCGCCGTGGCCAGCTACGCGCCCGGCCGCTCGGCGACGAGCTGCCGGTCGCCGTGATGTTCGCCGACATTCGCGGCTTCACGGCATTCGCCGAGGCAGTGCTGCCCTACGACGTGATCCACGTCCTGCAGCGCCAACTTCGTGACGTCACCGAGGCCATCGAACGCCACGGTGGCGTCGTGACGAGCTACCTCGGCGACGGGGTGATGGCCCTGTTCAGCCACGACCCTGGCGACCCATCGAACACGGCGAGCCGGCGAGCCGTGGACGCCGGTCTGGAGATCCTCACGCGGACTGATGCGGCACGCCCCCGCCTCGACGAGCTCTACGGACGGTCGTTCGCCATGAACGTCGGCGTGCACTTCGGGACGGCGATCGTCGGCATGTTGATGGGTGAGCCGGCGACGATCACGGCGATCGGCGACACGGTCAACCTCGCCCATCGCATCGAACAGGCCAACAAGGAGTTCGGCACGCGGCTGCTCGTCTCCGCCGCAGCTCGCGCCGAGATCGGTGCGGCCCTCGAAGTCGGACGCTCGTTCAGCTGCACGCTGCCGGGGAAGGCCGGCGAGTACGAGCTCTACGAGGTCCTCGGGTTAGCCGACCGACGCTGACTCACTTCAGTCCGGTCGTGGCGACGCCGCGGATGACGTAACGCTGCATGGCGAAGAACAACACGATGATCGGGATCACCACCACCACCGCTCCGGCCATCTGCAGGGCGACGTTGGACTCCTGTTGGCCGATCGAGAACAGGGCCAAGGCGACCGGCAGCGTGTACATGTCCTCGGTGCTGGCGACGACGAGCGGCCACAGGAAGCTGTTCCAGTTGGTCAGGAACGTCAGCACCGCGAGCGTGGCCAGCGCCGGACCGCACAGCGGCAAGACGACGCGGAAGAAGATCGTGTACTCGCCGGCTCCGTCGACCCGCGCCGCGTCGAGCAATTCGTTGGGGATCCCGAGCATGTACTGACGCATCAAGAAGGCGCCGAAGGCGCCGACGAGCCACGGCAGGATGAGGCCCCAGCGGGTGTTCGCCAGGTTCATGTTCGACACGATCACGAACAGTGGCATGAACGTGACGAACGCCGGGATCATCATCGTGCCCAGTAGTACGGCGAGCAGCACGCGCTTGCCCGGGAACTGCAGTTTCGCCAGGGCATACCCGAACATCGAGCAGAACAGCAGGTTGCCGGCGGTGACGGCGAGGGCGGCGATCGTCGAGTTGAGGAAGTAGCGCGGGAAGTCGAGGCGGGTGAACAGGTCGCGGTAGTTCTGCAGCGTCGGGTCCTTGGGGATCCAGCTCGTCGGATACCGCCGCAACTCGGGCGTCAACTTGAACGAGCTGAGGATCATCCACGCGAACGGGGCGATCACCACCACGAGGCCGATGATCAGGGCGAGGTGCAGTCCGAGCGCACGTGGGCGGTGCGGACGCGTCACGACTGATCGTCGTCGACGTCGGGTTCGGTGATCGGCGTCGGCATCGTCGTGGTCGCGGTAGCAGTCATCGTCGTCATCGCCTCAAGTCGCCGGCCGGAGGAACTTGAACTGGAGGACGGTCAGCCCGGCGATGGCGAGAAACGTGAGGTAGGCGATCGCCGAGGTCTCGCCGTAGTTGCCGAAGGCGAACTGCTTGTACATGTGGAAGGCGAGGGTCAGCGTGGAATCGAGGGGACCGCCCTGGGTCATGACGTAGGGCTCCTCCAACACGTTGATCAGGCCGATGCTGGCGATCACCGTCGCGAACAGCAGGGTCGGCCGCAGCATCGGCAACGTGACGAACCGGAACTTGTGCCAGCGCCTGGCGCCATCGACCGATGCGGCTTCGTACAGCTCGTTGGGGATCGCTTGGAGGCCGGCGAGGAAGATGATCATCTGCAAGCCGAATCCGTGCCAGACGGTCATCAGGATGATCGACCACAACGACCACGCGGGGTCGGTCAGCCACCCCGGACCGTCGATGCCGATCTTTTCGAGGAGCCCATTCAGCAACCCCGAATCGGTGCCGAGGATCAGCCGCCAGACCACGGCGCTGGCGATGATGCTCGTCACGAACGGCAAGAAGTAGCCCGTGCGGAACACGTTGCGCAGGCGCACCACTCCTTGATTCAGACCGAGGGCGGCGAGCAACCCGAGACCGATCGTCAGAGGGACGGCGAACAGGACATACACCGCCGTGTTGCGGGCCGCCTTGCGGAACGTCGGATCTTGCAGCACGTCGGCGTAGTTGGCCAAGCCGACGAAGCCGACGTCGAACGGCGTACGGATGTCCGTCACGCGCATGTCGGTGAAGCTGACGACGAACGAGACGAGGATCGGCCCGGCGAGGAACACGCCGAACAGGAGCACGAACGGCAGGGCGAAGCTCCACCCGATCATCCACTGACGCCAGTGCCGGCGCCGCCGTGCAACGGCGGGCGCCGGGACCCTGGAACTCGCTCGCCGCCAGGACCGTCACAAGCCGGTGCCGATCGACTCAGCCTCCTCCTGCATCGCTGCGCAGCCGTCCTCGGGCGCTGCGTCGCCAACGGTCACCTGCTCGATCTGGCCGTCGATCGCCGAGGCCACCTCTTCCCAGGTGGGGATCGCCGGCGGCGCCTTGGCATCGTCGAGTTGCTCTCCGAAGGCCGCCAGCAACTCGTCGCCGGCCAGCGCCTCGTCGTCCCACGCCGACTGCACCGACGGGCAGATCACTCACCGTCTCGTACCAGGCGATCTGCACCTCCGGGCGCGACAAGTACTCGATGAACGCCCAAGCCGCTTCCTGGTTGTCGGACTGCTCGAACACGGCGAGGTTGCTGCCGCCGACGAACGACGTGCCACTCACCGCCGTCGGCTGGTGGGCCACGGCCCACGTTTCCGGGTCGGCACCGGCATCGGTGACGATGCCGATCATCCACGGCCCGCTGATGAACGAGCCGACCGTGCCGTCGGCGAACTGCGCTTCGACGGGGACGTCGGAAACGGTCGGCTGGGCCAACCCCTCCTCGAAGAACGAGTCGTAGAACGTCATCGCCTCGACGCAAGCCTCCGAGTCCAGCGTGAAGTTGATGTCCTCGTCGACGATCTCACCCCCGGCCTGCCAGAAGAACGGCATGAACGTCTGCCAGGCCCCGATGCCGCCGGGCTGCAGGCTGATGCCGAACTCGGCGCCACCGTCGACCGTCGCCTGGGCGAGACCCGTCAGCTCCTCCCACGTCGCCGGCGCCTCGGTGACGCCACCCTCTTCAGCGAGGTCGGTGCGGTAGTACACGAGGCGGGTCTCGACGTACCACGGGACGCCATAGCTCGTGCCGTCGACCACCGTCGTGTCCCAGGCCCCTTCGAAGAACGCCGCCGGGTCGATGCTGTCGGGAGTCGGAGCGAGGCCGCCCATCGTGGCGAACTCACCCATCCACGTCGTACCGATCATGCTCACGTCGGGAACATCGCCGCCGGCGATGGCGGTGACCAGGCGATCATGGGCCGCGTCCCACGGCACGGCCGTCACCTCGACGCTGACGTCGGGGAACTCCTCCATGAAGGCGTCGGCGAGCACGCCGAGATTGTCCCCCTCGGTCCCCATCGCCCACACGCTGATGTCACCCTCGGGCGCGCTCGTCGCCCGATGAGTCCCCTCCACGGTGGCCTGTCCGGCCTCGGCCCGATCGGCCAGGCTGAACGTCGTCGCGAGCGCGAGCGCGCCAAGCGCCCCCAGTGTCCGATTCATCGTCTACCCCCCTTGGGTCGGTAGGCGAACCGTTCCCGCTGCGATCGCCGCCCAAACCCCGTCGGATCCTGGAGCGTCGTCGGAGTCAGGCAGCGTGCTGGAACGTGTCGATGAACGCCCGGTAGCGGTCGGCGATCCGTTGCCGCGCCGTCGCGGCGTCGATCTCGTCACGGTCGTGGGCCACGATCGCGTCGGCCCAGATGCTGCGACCGACGGCGAAGCCGCAGTACCCGGCGGCGGCGGCCGCCTCCAACCACCGATTGACCGTGTCGACGCCTGCCCCGGCGCCGAGCACCACGACGCCGGTGTCGTCACGACCGTCGCGTCGCGCCGCGGCGACGATGGCCGCGCAGCCGGCCGGGTCGGCGACCCCCTCGACCTTCCACACGTCAGCGGCGACGTCGGCGTCTTGGATCTGGGCGATCGCCTCGACGATGAGTCGGGGACGCAGTTCGACCTCCAGCGCGTCGGCGCTCTTCTCGGCCAGTTCGGTCTCCGAGTAGGGGGTGAGCAGTTCGACGAGGAAGCCCGCCGGGCTGGTGGCGCACGCCGCGCTGAGCAGGCGCAAGCGCTCGAGCTGCGTGGCGGTCGCGGCCGGATCGCCGTCGGCGCGGTGGCGGACCAACACCTTGACGTAGTCGGGGGGATCGTTGGCCAACCGCTCGCGCCAGTCGGAATGCTCGAAGTCGAGCGATGCCTGACCGCTGCGCTCGAACGCCAGGGCGACGGCAACGTTCGCCCGCCGCGCCGTGGCGATCGCCGTGGCACCGTAGAGATCGTCGATGAGGATGCCCAGGCCGCCGCCCGTCGTGCCTTGACGTTTGGCCACGTCGCCGAGCGCCTCGGCAACGAGTCCCTTGGCCGCCACCAGCCGGTCGCGGTCTGGCGCCGTCACCGGTTCGTCGATGCCGAACAAGCGCTCGAAGGAACGCCGGTGGTCGACGGCGAGCAGGTACAGGTTGTCGCGGCGGGTCACGACAGGGCGGCAGCCGCAGTCTCGGTCGAGGCGTCGTCGTGGATCAGCGCCTTGAGGGCGGCGGCCATCGCCACGGGACGGTCGTGCTGGAAGATGTTGCGCCCGAAAACGACTCCGGCCGCGCCACAGTCGAGGAGGTGGCGGGTGAGGGCGAGCACCTCGCGGTCGTCGCCCTTCGACCCGCCGCGGGCGAGGTAGGGCACGTCGCCGCAGACCCGGATCGCCCGCTGCATCGATCCCTCGGCGGGGAGGATGCCGGCCTTGATGATGTCGGCTCCGGCCTCCACGGCCTGGCGCACCAGGGGCACCAGGCGTTGCTCGTCGGCGACGTCGTAGTAGAGGCCATCGCGACGCTCGAACGGGATCGGCTCGACCATCAGCGGCAGGCCGAAGTGCTCGCACTGGGCCTTGGCGGCGAACACGTTGCGCAGGCACGCCTGTCGCACGGTCGGGTCATCGTCGGCGTCGAGCAGGTTGATCAACAGCGCCGCCGCATCGAGACGGACCGCCCGCAACGCGGCATCGTCGACCGCGTCGCTCTCGGCGCGTTCCGGTGAGCGGTACAGGTTGGTGACGTCACCGCGGACAGTGAGGGCGGGCAGGGGGCGACCCTCCACTGCGGCGAGCAGGCGGGCCTGGCCGGCCGACATCAACACGCCATCGGGACCGACGGCGGTGACGGCGTCGAGCACCGCGCCGAGATCCTCGATGGCCGGCAAGTCGGCGGGCACGGCGAAGAACCCGTGATCGAGCGCCACGACGAACGATCGTCCCGACTTGGGCTGCAGGAGACGGCGGATGCGGGGCAGGGAAGGCACGCTTGACATCGATGTCAGAATCTGACATCGATGTCAAGCAGGAACGGCTTGCGGTCCGTTGGGGAATGTCGAGGAGCGGCCTGCGTGGCCGGGGAACGCTATGAAGACAGAGCTGGTTGTCGTCGGCCTCAATCAGACGCTCGACCGTACCGTCCGGCTCCCCGCGCTCGTCGCCGGACAGGTGCTGCGAGCCATCGACGCCGTGCTCACGCCTGGCGGCAAGGCCGTCAACGTGTGCCGGGCGGCCAAGACACTCGGCGCCCCAGCGCGTCTCGTCGGGCCATTCCCCGGTCGGCTCGGGCGGCTGGCCGCCGAGTTGCTCGACGAAGAAGGCCTGGCCATCACCGCGGTGCCGGTGACTGGTGAACTCCGTGGCACGACCGTGATCATCGAGGCCGACGGCCGCACCACCGTGGTCAACGAGCCGGGCCCGTCGCTGAACGCCACAGAGTGGGATGCGGTCATGACCGCAGTCGCCGCGGCGGTCGACGACGGAGTGTTCGTGGCGATCAGCGGCAGCGCTCCGCCCGGAGCTCCCGACGGCACGCACCACCAACTGGTCGAGCTGGTCCACGAACGCCGTGGCACCGTCGCCATCGACGTCACCGGGACCCGACTTGTCGAAGCGGCTGCGGCGGGCGCCGACCTCGTCAGCCCGAATCTCGTGGAGGCTGAGCAGGCTCTCGGTGGTGGGCCGGCGCTGCCGGTCGGTGGCGGCGGCGAAGCCGTCGACCTCGACAACCTCGACTCCAGTGACGTGACCGAGCGGGCGAGGGCGGCCGCCGGCGCCCTCGTCGACCTCGGCGCGCGGGCGGCCATCGTCTCCGTTGGCCACCACGGTGTGGCGTGCCGGTCGGCCGACCTCGACACCTTCGTGCCCGCTCCCCCCGTCGCCGTCGCGAACCCGATCGGTGCCGGCGACGCTCTGCTCGGGGCGACCCTCGTCGCCCTGGCCGGTGGCGAACGCCTCGAAGCTGCGGTCTGCTCCGGCGTCGCCTATGCCGCCGCCTCCGTCGCCCACCCAGTCGCCGGATACGCCGACCCAGCGCTCGTCGATCGACTGCGGACGTCGGTCAGTGCCCGATCGCCCAGCGGACGTGGCCGATGACCACCGCCGGAGCGGGTGACCGCCGAACGCCGACGGTGAGCGACGTGGCGACGAGGGCCGGCGTCTCCCGCAAGACCGTGTACCGCGCGCTGAACGACGAGGGCAACGTACGACCGGACAAGGTCGAGCGGGTCCGCCGCGTCGCCGCCGAGCTCGGCTTCCGACCGGACCATTTCGCCCGCCTGCTGCGCACGCGTGGGACCACGTCGATGGTCGGTGTCGTCACGGCGACCGTCGGCGACCCGTTCTGGACCGGTGTGCTGCAGGGCGTCGAAGCGGCCATCGGGGGCGGCGATCGGTTCATCCTCTCGGCGTCGACGCGGGACCGGTCCGATCGGGAGTCAGAAATCGTCGCGGCGATGGTCGAGCGGCGGGTGATGGCCTTGATCGTCGTGCCGACAGCCGTCGACCAGTCGTACCTCGGGGCGATCGTCGCCGCCGGTACTCCCGTCGTCTGCGTCGACCGGCCCGCAGTCGGCGCCGACATCGACGCCGTCGTCGCCGACGACCGCGGTGGAGTCCAGCGGGGCATGCAGCTGCTCCTCGAACGGGGTCACCGCCGCATTGCCTTCTTGGGCACCGGTTCGATCTACACGGCCGGGCAGCGCGTTGTCGGCTACCAGCAGGCACTGCGCAGTGCAGGCATCGACGACGACGATGCCCTGGTGTATGCGGCGATCGCCGATTCGACGGGAGTCGATCCCGCCGTGGACGCCTTGCTGGCCCTCGCCGATCCGCCGACGGCGGTGTTCGCCGCCAACGTCAATACCTCAGTCGGGCTACTGGCCGGACTGCGCCAACGCCACTGGATGCCGGCAATCGTCGCCTTCAGCGACTTCGACGCAGCGCGGATCCACGACCCGACGGTCACGGTGGTCGACAACGACCCGGTGGAGCTCGGCCGGCGTGGCGCCGAGCTCGCCCTGCAACGCCTCGACGGCTATCGCGGTCCGAGCCGGCTCGTGTGCATCGACACTCCGATCATCGAGCGGGAGAGCCACCTGGTGGGTGCTCGATGACGATGAACACGGCGCCACGCCCGTACCTCCTGCCGCCCAACGTGATCGAGCACTTCTACCGCGGCGGCGAGCGCATCGCCGCGCTGCGCGGCCATCCCGCTCCATCGGCATCGGACGGACCGCTTCGGCGACCCGAGGAGTGGCTCGGCTCGACGGTCGAGCGGTGGGGAACCGACGGATCGGGACTCACCGAACTCGGTGCACTGGGACCGCTTCAGGAGCTCATCGCCGCTGATCCCCAGACCTGGCTGGGCGCCGCCCACGTTGCCCGGTGGGGTTCGTCACCTGCCCTGCTCGTCAAGTTGCTCGACGCCGGCGAACGGTTGCCGGTCCACGTCCATCCTGATCGCCGGTTCGCCAGGACCCACCTCGACTGCCCGTTCGGCAAGACCGAAGCCTGGGTCGTGCTCGACGTCCCGACCGGTGGTGGCACGGCGTTCGTCGGGACGACCCGCCCGGTCCGGCGCGAGGAGTGGGCCGAGCTCGTCGACGACCAAGCCGTGGACACGATGATCGAGCTGCTCCGTCCGCTGCGGATCGACGTCGGCGACGGCGTGCTCGTCCCGGCGTCGACGCCGCACTGCCTCGATGCCGGCGTGTTCGTCGTCGAGCTGCAGGAGCCGACGGACTTCTCGATCCTGCTGGAGTGGGATGGATTCGACGTCGACGGGCCGGCTGACGGGCACCTCGGACTCGGCTTCACCACGGCGCTCGACGCCGTGCGCACCGACGCCCTCGACACCGCCGCGGTGGACGGCCTCGTCCGGCGGGCGGCACTCCCCCACGCCGAAGCTCATCCGCTGCTGCCGCTGGCGGCCGACCCGTACTTCCGGGCCTGGGCCGTCGAGGCCGCGGCCGCACCCGTCACCGTGCCGGCCGCGTTCTCGATCGTGGTCGTCACCAGCGGCGCCGGCACCCTGCGCTGGGCCGGAGGCAGCTCGGCGCTCGCCAGAGGCGACGCCCTCGTGGTGCCCCACGCGACCGGTCCGCTGACATTCGACGGCGGCGACGGTGGTATCTCCGCCGTCGTTGCCCAGCCACCGGTGCCCGATGCTCCCGAACCTGTCGAGGGAGCTGCGCCGTGAGCCGCGACCTGCTCGTGGGCATCGATGTCGGTACCACGCGGGTCAAGGTCGTGGTCGTCGACCTCGCTGGCGTCGAGGTCGCCGCCGCGGCCGTCGACACGCCGTGGGTCGTCGACGGGCACGCGGTGGAGATGGATGCCAGCGTCCTCGTCGACGCCGTGCGGACTGTCATCGTCGGCGGTCTCGAGCAGTGCGGTGGCGGTGACCGCGTTGTCGGCCTGGGCGTCACGGGCATCGCCGAGTCCGGGGTGCTCCTCGATCGGCACGGCGAGCCGGCCGCCCCGATCATCGCCTGGCACGACCAGCGCGGTGACGTCGAGTTGATCGCCAAGGAGCTCCCCGATCTGGTGGCCCGCACCGGCGTCCGCTTCGATCCACTGGCCACGATCTTCAAGCTGCCCGAGTTGCTGCGCCGGGGCGCCGGGGTCCGCTGGCTGAACGTTGCCGAGTGGGTCGTCCACTCGTTGGGCGGTGCCCAGCAGGCCGAGATGAGTCTGTCCGGGCGCACCGGTCTCTGCGACCTGCACACGGCGACGTGGTGGCCGGACGCCCTGGAGTTTCTCGGAGTCGACCGTTCGTTCCTTCCCGGTGATCCCGTTTTCGGTGTCGCCGGGGCCGGCAGGGCATCGTTCACGCCGATCGCCGGGGCCCATCTCGTCGTCGCCGGACACGACCACCAAGTGGCCGCGTATGTCGCCGGAGCCGTCGAGCCCGGCTGCCTGTTCGAGTCGCTGGGCACGGCTGACGCCATCGCCATCACCGTGCCCGCTCCGGTCGGCGCCGCGACAGTCCTCGCCACAGCGGACATCGGGGCAACGATCGGCAGAACCGTCGTCGCCGACCGGCTGATGGCGATGATGGGGGTGCGCACCGGACAGATCCTCGAGCGCATCTCCCGGCTTCTCGATGTGGGCGATCGCGCAGCCCGTCGGGCCCTCTCCGAGCGGGCCATCGAACGGGCGCCGGACCCCGATCTCGCTGTCGAGTTGGCCGACGGGATGGTCACGATCCGCGGCATCGGCGACGACACCGACGGCGCCGCCCTCTGGGCCGCCGCCGTCGCCGCCACCGGGACGCGCACCGCCGAGGTGATCGAGCAGTACGCCGCGCTCTACGGCCCGCCGACGGACGTTGTCGTCGGCGGCGGATGGCTCAACGACCCGACGATCGCGGCGGCCGTCCGGCGTCGCTTCCCGACTGCTCGGCGCAGCCGCTTCGGCGAGCCAGGTGCCGTCGGTGCGGCCTGCCTGGCGGGCATCAGTGCCGGGATACTCGACGGACCGTTCGCCGCTGCGCCGGCACGAGAAGGAGCTTGATGACGATGAGCATTGCCACTACTCCCGTTCTGGAAGCTCGTGGTGTGGTCAAGACGTTCGGCATGGTCAACGCGTTGCAGGGCGCCGACTTCATCGTCGACGCCGGAACCGTGACGGCGCTGATCGGCGACAACGGGGCCGGCAAGTCGACACTCGTCAAGGTGCTCTCAGGGGTTCATCCGCCCGACGGCGGCGAGATCCTCCTCGATGGCGTACCGGTCACGTTCCACTCGCCGCTCGACGCCCATCGGATGGGGATCGAGACCGTCTACCAGGACCTCGCCCTGGCGCCGCACCTCGACGCCGCCGCCAACGTGTTCCTCGGTCGGGAAATCCGGCGCGGCCGGGTGTTCACCAACAAGCGGGCGATGCGCAGGCGGACGATCACCGCCTTCAGCGAGCTCGGCGTGACGACCGTGCAGGACCCCTCCGTCCCCGTCGCCCTGCTGTCGGGAGGCCAGCGCCAGTCGGTCGCCATCGCCCGCTCGGCGCTGTGGGCCAAGCGGGTCATCTTCTTCGACGAGCCGACGGCCGCCCTCGGCGTGATCCAGACTCGACGCGTGCTCGACCTCATCCGCAGGGTCCGCGATCAGGGCCTTGGCGTCGTTCTGATCACCCACACCCTGCCCGATGCGCTGGAGGTCGCCGACCGCGTGGAGGTCCTGCGCTTCGGGCGGCGGACGGCGCACTTCGACCGCTCGACAGCGACGATCGAACTGCTCGTGTCGGCGATCACCGGAGCGTTCACCAACGTCACGCCTCCCGAGGTGGTCATCCCATGACCGAGCGGATCGCCAACTCCCCCGACACCGCGGCGACTCCGCCACCGACGGACGACCTCGACAACGGTGCCGTGCCCGAGCACGATGCCGACGCCCACACCGGACGACTCGGCTGGCGCGGGCGGATCGGGGCGATCGGCTGGCGATACACGCTCGTCGTCTTCGCCGTCGAGATCCTGATCTTCTGGATCCTCGCCGGAGACCGCTTCCTCACCACCAACAACCTGATCCTCACGGCGCAGAACGTGGCCGTGCTCACGGTGATGGCCTGCGGGGCCACGTTCGTGCTGATTACCGCCGGCGTCGACCTGTCGGTCGGTTCGGTGGCGATCCTCGGCGAAGTCGTCGCCGCCAAGACGATCATCGCTGCCGGGGAGAACGGCGTGTTCGACGCCTGCCTCGGCATCGTCGCCGGCATCGCCGTCGGGATCGCTGGTCGGCACGATCAACGGTGTCGGCGTCGCCTACCTCAAGGTCCCGCCACTCATCGTCACCCTCGGCACCTCGCTGATGGGCTTGTCCGCCGCCCAGATCATCACCGACGGAGTCAACGTGCCGAACCGCACGCTCAACGGCCTCGGTAACGGCCGCATCGCCGGCATCCCGTACCTCGTGCTGGTAGCCCTCGGGGTGGTGATCGTCACGGGCGTGACCCTCCATCTCACGGTCTTCGGCCGCTACACGTACGCGGTCGGCTCGAACATCGAGTCGGCGCGGCGCGTGGGCATCAACGTCAACCGCCAACTGCTCAAGGTCTACGCCCTGGCCGGCGCCCTGTCGGGGTTCGGTGGCGTGCTGTCGCTGGCCCGCTTCAACACGACGTCGATCGGTGGCCACCAGTCCGACTCACTGGAAGCGATCGCCGCGTCGGCTCTCGGGGGAACGAGCGTGTTCGGAGGGATCGGGTCGATCTTCGGGACGATGATCGGCGTGTGGATCCCCGGCGTGCTGCGCAACGGGATCATCATCCTCGGAGTCCAGGCCTACTGGCAGGGCATCATCATCGGTCTCGTACTCGTCGCCACGGTGTGGTTCGACCAGTACAAGCGACGGGCCGCCACAGGCGGCCGGCCGTGGCGTCGCAGCCGGGGAATTCGCTAACGGCGCCGATCACAGTCTCACCAACCACCACAACAAGGGGGAACCCATGACCAGACAAGCAACACCCGGGCATCGGACGACCGGCTCCGGCCGACGGCGGTGGAGCGCCGTCGCCGTAGCGACGGCGTTCGGTGTGTCGGGCATCGTGGCGGCGACCAACGTCGCTGTCGCCAGCACCGACACCACCGAGCCGGCCGCCGAGGGCAGTGCCCCGGCCGACACCGCCGCCGAGGGCACCGCGCCGAGGGCACCGCAGCCGAGGGCACCGCCGCCGGCGGCTCGTTGCCGGGCGAAGGCATCGAAATCTCCTTCATCCAGGGCGTGATCGGTGACGGGTTCTACATCTCGATGGAGTGCGGGGTTCAGGACGCCGCCGACGCGCTCGGCGCCTCGGTCAATGTCCAGGGGCCCGACGCCTTCGACGCCACACTGCAGAACCCGATCATCGATGCCGTCGTGGCCAGCGGGCCGGACGCGATCCTCGTCGCCCCCAACGACGTCGAGGCCTCGGCCGGGCCGTTGCAGCGGGCCCAGGAGGAAGGGATCGAGGTCATCCTCGTCGACACGACCGTCAACGACGAGTCGATCGGTCGATCACGGATCGCCTCGGACAACTTCCAAGGCGGGGTGACGGCTGCCGACGCCCTGGCCGAGCTGATCGGTGAGGAGGGCACGGTGATGGTCATCAGCGTCAACCCAGGCATCTCGTCGACGGACGCTCGCCAGGCCGGGTTCGAGGAGCAGATCGCCACGTACCCGGACATCGAGTACCTCGGGACCGAGTTCAGCAACAACGAACCGGCCCGCGCCGCCGAGATCCTCACGGCCGCGTTGGCGGCCAACCCGGACCTCAACGGCGTCTTCGCCGCCAACCTGTTCTCCGCCCAGGGCACCGCCACGGGACTCGTCCAGGCTGGGGCGCAAGACGACGTGGCCGTTGTCGGCTTCGACGCCGGCGCGGCCCAGGTCGAGCAGTTGGAGGCAGGAGACGTTCAGGCACTCGTCGTCCAGAAGCCCTACGACATCGGCTACCAGGGTGTCGAGCAGGCGATCGCCGCGGTCAATGGCGACGAGGTGATCCCCGAGATCCCCACCGACTTCGTCGTGGCCACCGCCGACAACCTCGAGGATCCCGAGATCAACCAGTTCCTGTACAAGGAGGAGTGCGACTGACCCTGCGCTGAGCAACCGATGGGTGTTTGGGGGACCGTCCCGTCCCCTGAACACCCATCGGTCGGTGTCAGGCGGCGATCGGTGGCACCGCTAACACGTCGTTTGGATGCAGCATGTCGCTCATCGCCGCACCGTTGACAGCGAGCAGGTCGTGGACGTCGACACGGAGCTTGCGAGCGATGGCGAACCAGCCGTCGCCGGCGACGACGGTGTACGTCGACGTCGCGGTTGCGGCCGGCGCTGCCTTGGATGCCGGCGCCGCCGCCTTGGCCCCGAGCCACGCCTGGCGGATCTCGTTGGCGCGCGGGATGATCCATTCGCGCACGTCCTTCTTCTTCTGCGCGCCGGGGCATGTCTTGCCCTTCTTGATCGTCCAGTGCGGGAAGCCGAACGGCTCGGTGTGACAGGCGACGCCTGCGCCGAACCACTCCTTGGGAGTCGCGATCGGCAAGCCGTGGACGATCGACTCATAGGCGATGATCCGGGCGATCAGCTCGCCTTGCTGCGGATCGAAGCCGATGGTCTCACCCGGAGCGTCGAATCCGTTCTCCTTCATCGGAAAGCCGAGATCGGCAGTCTCGATCGAGATCGAGAACCACGACACGTCGCCATGCTCTCCACGGTGCTCCTTCACCGTCGCGTTGGCGATACTGCGGCGGTTGGTGGGGAGCATCTTGCGGGCGCGGGTCACGCCATTGTGGGTCCGATCGACCTGGTAATGGGGAAGGGTGTTCTGGTTGGGGTCGGCGTGGGAGTGGCGCCACGCCGAGTCGACCGATCCCTCGACGCTGGCCGCGTTCGTGTGCACCAGCAACAAGCGCGGCTTGACCTTGAGGAGCGGTCGATCGGCGAGGAACTCCACGCTCTTGATCTCGACGCCCGGCACGGATCCCTCGGGAGTGAACGCGGCCGGCTTGGGGGGGTTCTTCATCACTTTCTCCTAACTCTCGGTGGGTAGCAGCGAGCCAGCGATCGCTGCCTCGCCCGTTCGAGCGGTGGGTACCGTCGACGGCTCGCTGGACGGTGCGTGGTCCAGCACGACCTGGGCCTGACTGTCGACCATCCGGGTGAAGACCTGCTGGGCGTAGCCGAAGATGATCGAGTAGGCGATGATCTGGCCTTGCGTGTCGAGCGCCGAGAGTCCCGGAATGAACCCGCCACGCAGCATCAGCATCCCGAACAACGCCGTCAACGCGCCGGCCGGCAGTTTGAGCACGGCGATCGCCACGGGCACCCCATAGGGGGTCGACGTCCCGCGCATGCCGCGTACCGCCAATGCCGCGGCGAACGCTCCGGCGGCCAGTCCGACAACGAGGACCATCGGCACGTCCCCTCCCGACGGCCCGGTGGCGTCACCCGTGGGGCACACGACCTGGGCCACCGGGCTGGCTTCGCCGCGGACGTCCTCGACGGTCACCGTGCCGGCGTTGAAGCACACCGGGATGCTCGGCGGGTTGAGGGCGCCGAGGATCCCCAGCCCGATCGCCACGACCAACAGGCCGAATGTCGTCGCCAACACGATGTTGCGAAAGCTGCGGACCCGCGTGAAGGATTTGTCGCAGCCATCGTTCACCCACGTCAACGCCGATGCGAACTCACGGCGGAGGCGGGTCTCGGTCGGGGTGTTCCTGACCGTCTCGAGGTCGTCCCACGCTGGGTTCGTCAAGCGCTGCTCGACGGCGATGGCCCGGGGGTCGGTGCTCGGCAGCACGCGGGCGGCCATCGAGCGAACGGCCGGCCGTTGGCTGGAGAGCTCCTCGAGGCTGACGACGTCGACGAGGAGGATCTCGGCGCTGTGCAGGTCGCGCCAAGCCCGCTCGATCGGCCCGCCGCTGCGCCACCTCATCGCCCGGCGCAGGAGCGAGCCGCTGGATGTCGCGTGCTCGCGGGTGTCCTCGAGAAGTCGCTGGACTCGTCCCCACGTCCGTTCGGCCGCCGGAGTCGGAGCGGTCGTCGCGCAGGCCGACTCGGCCATCGCCTCGGCCACGGCGACGCGGGCGAGCACTTCGGCCTGCCAGGGGTTGGACTGGTTGGGTCGCGACTTGCCGAGTTTCTCGATGACACGCACGGCGCATAGACGCGCCACCGGTCCGAGTTGATACGCGCTTTGCTACAGGGCGGTGAGTTGGAGGTCGTCGACCTCGGCGCGGAACTGGGTGCGGTACAGCTCGGCATAGCGGCCACCCGCGGCGAGCAGCTCGTCGTGGGTGCCGCGTTGGACGATGCGGCCGCCCTCGACGACGAGGATCTGATCGGCGGCGATGACCGTCGAGAGCCGGTGGGCAATCACAAGTGCGGTGCGCCCTGCGAGCGCCGTATCCAGCGCCGCCTGGACGTCGGCCTCGGAGGTCGAATCGAGGCTCGACGTCGCCTCGTCGAGGATCACCACCGGCGGCTGGGCGAGGAGGAGCCGGGCGATCGTCAGACGCTGACGTTCGCCGCCGGACAGCCGGTAGCCGCGCTCGCCGACGACCGTGTCGAGGCCCGCCGGCAGCGACCGTACGACGGGCTCCAGGCGGGCGTCGCGCAGCGCCGCCCACAGCTCGTCCTCCGATGCCTCCGGGGCGGCGAACAGCAGGTTGTCGCGGATGCTCTCGTGGAACAGGTGGCCATCCTGGGTGACCATCCCGACGGCACCGCGCAACGATTCGAACGTGAGCTGGCGGACGTCGATCCCGCCGATCCGCACCGACCCGGAGTCCACGTCGTAGAGCCGCGGCAGCAGCGCGGCGATCGTCGATTTGCCGGCGCCCGAGGATCCGACGAGGGCGACGACGGAGCCCGGCTCGATGGCCAACGTGACGTGGTGGAGGACCGCTTCGCCGCCACGGGTGTCGAGCGTGGCGACCTCCTCGAGCGAGGCGAGGGACACCTTCTCGGCGGTTGGATAGGCGAACCCGACGTCGTCGAAGGTCACGCCGACCGGGCCCGGCGGGACCGTCGTGGCGTCCGGCGCCTCGTCGATCAGTGGCTCGAGGTCGAGCACCTCGAACACTCGCTCGAAGCTGACGAGGGCGGTCATCGCGTCGACCCGGGCGCTGGCCAACGCCGTCAACGGGGCGTACAGCTGGCCGAGCAACAGGGCCATCGTCACCACCGTCCCGGTGTCCAGCCGCCCGCGGACAGCGAGGACGCCACCGACGCCGTAGACGACCGCCAAGGCCAGCGCCGAGACGAGAGCGAGGGCGGTGAGGAACACGTACTGGCCCATTGCCGAGCGCACGCCGATCTCGGCCACCCGCTCGGCTCGCCGGCCGAACTCCACTTCCTCGCGGGGCGGGTCGCCGAACAGTTTGACGAGCGTCGCCCCCGGCGCCGAGAAGCGCTCGGTCATCTGCGTCGTCATCGCCGCGTTGTGCCCGGCCGCCTCGCGCTCCAGGTGGGCGAGCCGCGATCCCATGCGCCGCGCCGGGATCACGAAGATCGGCAGGAGCACGAGCGTGAGCAGGGTGATCGACCACGACAGTCGCAGCATCACGGCGAGCGTGAGGACGAGAGCGATGACGTTGCTGACGACTCCGGAGAGGGTCCACGTGAACGCCCGCTGGGCACCGATCACGTCGTTGTTCAGGCGACTCACCAGCGCCCCGGTTCTCGTGCGCATGAAGAACGCCACTGGCATCCGCTGTACGTGGGCGAACACAGCGCGGCGTAGGTCGAGAATCACGCCCTCGCCGATCTTCGCCGACTGCCACCGCTCGGCCAGCCCGAAGGCGGCGTCGGCGATGGCGACCAGGCCGATCAACACGGCCAGGGCGACCACCGTGCTGGCCCGGCCGGACGTCGTGATCTCGTCGACGACACGGCCGGCGAGCACCGGCGTGGCCACGGTCAGCAGTGAGCCGATGACGCTGAGCACGATGAACCAGGACAGCGCCCGGCGGTGCGGACGGGCGAAGGCGAGGATCCGCCGCAACGTCTGTCTGCTGACGGTCCGCCGCCGGCGCTCGCCGTGGATCGCGCTCTCCATCGCCATCCAGTGGCTGAAATCCATCTGCATCGTTGCAGGATGCCAAATTCAAGTCCACTTGAGGTCAACGAACCGACGGTGTCGTTGGGCACACTGCCCCGGTGACCTCCGCTGACGCCCATCTCGAGCACACGATCACCTCGATGGCGGGAGACGGAGCTGTGCCACGCCCCGACCAGCGCGTCGCCGTCCGGGCGCTCGTCGACGACCGGGCCCGCGTGCTCGTCGTGCAGGCGACCGGGTGGGGCAAGTCGGCGGTGTACTGGGCGGCGACGCGTGCATTGCGCGCCGCCGGTGAGGGGTACGCGATCGTCGTCTCGCCGTTGCTCGCTCTGATGCGCGACCAGATCGCCGCCGCCGGGCGAGCCGGACTCGTCGCCGCGACGGTCAACTCGACGAACGTCGAGGACTGGTCGGACGTGCTCGACGGCGTGCGCGGCGGATCGGTGGACCTCTTGTTGATCTCTCCGGAGCGGCTGGCCAATCCGCGGTTCGCCGCCCAGCTGCCGGCGCTGCTGGCCGGCTGCGGTCTGCTCGTCATCGACGAGGCGCACTGCGTGTCGGACTGGGGCTTCGACTTCCGCCCCGACTACCAGCGCCTCACCCACACACTCCTCGCCCTGGCTCCCGGGACCCCGGTGCTCGCCACGACGGCGACGGCGAACGCCAGGGTCACCGCGGACGTCGCCACCCAACTCGGTGACGACACCGTCACGTTGCGCGGGTCGTTGGCCCGCACGTCACTTCGTCTCGCGGTCGTGCCCCACCTCGGCGGTGTGCAGCGGGCAGCGTGGGTCGCCGACGCGCTCGGCCGGCTGCCTGGCTCGGGGATCGTCTACGTCCTCACCGTTGCCGAGACGGATCGCGTTGCCGGCCTGCTCACCGACCGCGGCTACGACGTTGCCGCCTACTCGTCGGCCGTCGGGACGGCCGAGCGGGAGGCGCTCGAGGATCGCCTGCGCCGCAACGAGATCAAGGCGCTCGTCGCCACGTCCGCCCTGGGCATGGGCTTCGACAAGCCGGACCTGGCGTTCTGCATCCACGTCGGGTCGCCGGCGTCGCCGGTTGCCTACTACCAGCAGGTCGGACGGGCCGGACGGGCGCTCGACGACGCCGTGGCGGTGCTCCTGCCGTCGGCCGGCGACGAACGGGTGTGGGAGTACTTCGCCACGTCGGGCATCCCCGTGCCTGAGCACGTCGACGCCGTGCTCGGGGCGTTGGCGGCCGGGGCGTCGTCGGTGCCGGCGATCGAGTCGGCGACGAGACTGCGGCGCGGCAGGGTCGAAGCGCTGCTCAAGATCCTCGCCGTCGACGGCGTCGCCGCCAGGGGCATCGATGGCTGGGCGGCGACGGGGACACGATGGACCTACGACGCCGCCAAGTGGGCCGCGCTGCGCCGGGTCCGGGAGGCCGAGGCCGACCTGATGCGGCACTACGCCGCTGGTGACGGATGCCTCATGCAGTTCCTGCAGCAGGCGCTCGACGATCCGGACCCGACGCCGTGCGGCCGGTGTTCGGTGTGTACCGGCGAGCTTCCGTTCCCCGGCGCGTCCGCCAGCGACGCCTCGGCCGAGGCGACATTGCGCTACCTGCGCACACTCGATGTCGAGCTCGAGCCGCGCAAGCTGTGGCCGAGTGGCCTGGCCGATCGCAAGGGCAAGATCACCGGATGCGCGGTGGGCCGGGCGCTGGCCTTCGCCGACGACGCCGCGTGGAGCGACGCCATCGCCGCCCTCGGCGAGAATGACGGACCGGTCAGCGCCGAGATCGCCGACGCGATGGTCGGCGTCCTGAGCCGCTGGAGGCGGTCGTGGGAGCGGCCGGTCGTCGTCGTCCCGATGCCGTCGCGGCGGCGGCCGGAACTGATCCGCTCGCTCGCCGAGCACATCGCCGCCGTCGGCAAACTCCCGCTCGTCGACGCCTTGGACGTCAGTGGCCCGCCGCCACCGAGCGATGTCGCCTCCGCCGCCCGGGCGTCTGCCCTGCTCGGTTCGCTGCGGGTCACCGGCGGCGTCCGTTTGCCGGCCGGTCCCGCCCTGCTCGTCGACGACACCTATCGCTCAGGGTGGACTGCCACCGTCGCGGCGTCCCTGCTCACCGACGCCGGGGCTGCGTCCGTTCTTCCCGTGGTGATCCACAAGCTGCCGTGACTCACGCGGCCAACGACGTCGACTCGTTCACGACAGGTAGCGGGCCCGGTCAGCTGGAGCGAGTTTCTCGACGGCGAGACGAAGGGCCGGCCGTCGCATCGTGGCCGCGTGCGTGGCGAGGAACGCGTGCAAGGCTGCGGGGTCACGGGTCCCCGCGTGCTTGAGGAAGATCCCGACGGCGTTGGACACGACCGGCTCGCCGTCGCCGGCGAGCAAGCCGGCCACCTCGAATCCGCCATCCACGTCTGCATCGGTGCCGGCCCGCACGAAGTACAGCGGGGCGGTCACCGCAGTGCGTCGCTGCAAGGGATCCGGCGACATCGCCAGCACGAGCAGCGGGGCGACCGATCGGCCAGAGAGGTGACCACCAACCACCCGCGGTGCGGCACGGTCGACCATGTCCCACGTCGTGATCCGATCGTGGCGGCCGACGTACACGTCGAACAGCTCGCGGCGCTGCGCGTCATCGAGTCGACGCCGCGCCTTGAAGTCCATGATGCACAGCGCCGCCATCCGCGGTTCGTAGGCGGGATGATCGAGCAGCCGATTGACCTCGTCGAGGGAGAGATCGGTGTGGGCCTTGGCGGTGGCGAACAGGTCGCCCATCCGCACTCCAATCGCCTCCTCGCCGGGCGCCAACCGCGTGCGAACCTTGACGAGCTCGGCATCGGACTGCACGCGGCGCAGCGCCGCGACGACGTCGTCGGCTGACGTATCGCTGGCGGCCATCCGGACAACCTACGGTCATGATCGTCACTCACCGAAGTAGGAGACACGATGCCCAAGTACGTGACCGAAGCGCGCCGAGGTGATGACCTGATGGACGCCGACGCACTGCGCGCAACCCAGGCACCTCTCAAAGATCGCTACCGGGCCGATCCGGACGCGGCGGTCATCACCCTCCGAGCGCGAGGCGACCTCTCCCACACCGATGTCGCCTGCTCGATCGACACCGGCTCGGCGCTCGTGCGTGCAGGCCTGCACCCGGCGACCGGCGGGGACTCCTCGCTCGCATGTTCCGGCGATCTCCTGCTCCAGGCGCTCGTGGCCTGCGCCGGCGTGACGCTGCGCGCCGTGGCGACCAACCGCGGCATCGACGTCGCCGGCACGGTCCACGCCGAAGGAGATCTCGATGTTCGCGGCACCCTCGGGGTTGATCGCGACGCGCCGGTCGGCTTCCGCAGCATCCGCCTGACGTTCGACCTCACCTCGCCGGGCGGTTCGCAGGAGGTCGACGACCTGATCGCCACCACGGAGCGGTACTGCGTAGTCCTCCAGACCCTGCTCCGACCCACGGAGGTCCTGGTCGACCACAGCGGGTGAACGTCTCGCGTCCGCGTCTCGAGCTTCTCAACGGCGAAGGCCCAGGTCGCTGACCTGGGCCTTCGAATGGTGGCGGGGGCAGGATTTGAACCTGCGACCTTCGGGTTATGAGCCCGACGAGCTACCGGACTGCTCCACCCCGCGTCGGAGTGGGTACCCATGATACGGGCGCCATTGGCAGCGGGCAACCCGGTCACCGCCGACCGAAGGGTGCCAGTGTGACGGTTCCGTCATATCGGCACCCTTTGGTTGAACGGCAGCGATGCTCAGCGACGGACTCAGGGGCCGGCGAGGACAGTCCGGGTGTAGTCGACGACGGCGGCGATCTCGTCGTCGGTCAGTTTGTCGCCGAACGCCGGCATCCCACCTCGCCCTGTTGTGACGACGGCGATCTGGTCGGCGGGGTCGGGATACACCGTGACCACCCGGCCACCGGCGAGGCGCGGGCCGATTCCGCCGGAGCCGTCGCCGCCGTGGCAGGCGGCGCAGTTGTCGGCGAACACCGCCGCGCCGTCGATGCCGCCGGCAGCCTCGACGACCTCTGCCGGAGCGGCCGGCGCTTGCTCGGGCTGGTTGGTGAACAGCAGGACGACGGTGACGATCACGGCCACGCCGACGATCGCCTCGACGACGAACGAGATCCTCCGCAGCATCAGCGCTCGACTCCGATCGTGCGGAAGAACCACCACGAGCTCGTCAGCCAGAGCAGCACGAGCACCGTGAACAGCACCCCGCCGACGACCGGGAGCGCCCATCCCGGCATCCGCCGCGACCGGACGACCACGATCTTCGTGGCGAACGCGCCGTAGAACGTGCAGCCGAGCACGGAGTGCCAGAAGCGGCGGCTGCCGCCCGGGTCGGGGTTGAACCCCAGCGACCACAGGCAGTGGTAGGCCACCGGCAGCGACACGAGCAGGGCCAGGCTGCCGGTGATCCGATGGGCCGGACCGACCCACGACGGTGCCGCGGCGAGCGGCAGCTTGCCGAACATCCACAATGCACCGAACAGCTGCAGGATCGCCAGGACGAGCGCCACCGTCGTCATCCAGGCCTTGAAGTGCAAGGTCGTTGTGAACATCCAGCGGATGGTCGTCTCCGACGCGGCATCGTGGACATTGCCGTAGACACCGAGGGCGACGGCGACGAGGGCGCCGACCAGCGCCGCGCCGCCGAACCACACGCCCGGGGCCGGCGCGGCGGATGTACCGCGAGCGGTGTCAGTCAGGAGCACCCCCCATATCGATGCCCGTCCCCGGGCGTCTCCACGGTACACCCCGCCAGAAAGTGGGCGGCCGAAGTGGCAGTTTCCGGACCGGAGGCCGCCCGGAACGGCGAATGGACCGGAGGCCGCCCAGAACGGGAACGGTTAGGTCGTCGAGCGGCGCTTGAATCCGCCGCGCTCGGCGTTCTGCACGATCGCCTCGACGATCTCGCCCCAGCGATTCCGGGGGAGGTCGTGGCCCATGTCGGGGAACATCAACAGGCGCGATCCGGGCACTGCCCGGGCCGTGGCGATGCCGCCGCTCGGCATCACCAGCGAGTCGCGCAGGCCGTGGATCACCAGTGTCGGCGCCGTCACCGACTGCAGCGCTTCCGTGCGATCCGGGCTGGCGGCGATCGCCATCAGCTGACGCAGCACGCCGGCCGGGTCGTAGTCACGAGCCAACGCCTCGGCAGCCAAGGTGCGGATCTCGTCCTCGTCGAAGTGCTCGCCGGCGATCAATCGGAAGATCAGCACCTGCGTGTCGATGTAGTCGTCGCGGGTCCTCGATCGCAGCTTGCGAGCCTTGGAGACCAGCTTTGAGCTGACCCGCCCGTGCCGCCGGTTCCCCGTGTTGGACATGATCGAGGTCAGGCTGGACACCTTGGCGGGGTGCTGGATCGCCACGTGACTGGGCGATCATCCCGCCCATCGAGACGCCGACGACGTGGGCCCGCTCGATCTCCAGGCAGTTCAGCAAGGCGGCCGCATCGTCGGCCATGTCGCTGATCAAGTACGGCGACTTGGCAAACCGCCGCGACACGAATGCGGCGGCCATGCGGCCGACGCCGGGCACCTCGCCCGTCGTCTTGGACGACAGTCCGACATCCCGGTTGTCGTAGCGGATCACCCGGAAACCCTGCTCGACGAGCAGGTTGACCCAGTCCATCGGCCATGCCACAAGTTGGCCACCGAGCCCCATCTCGAGCAGGAGCGGTTCCCCCTCGCCGAACGATTCGTACTCGATCGCCATGCCCTTGCACGTCGCCCTGGTCATCCCCGGCAAGCTAGGCGGACCCATCCAATGTCCCAACCGGCCCTCGCCGACTAAGTTGCGCCCTTCGATGAGTTGGTTTCGCCGGACCACCCAATCCTCCGAGGATCTCGACCGCGTCAAGTCGGAGATCGCTCGCCTCGACGAGTCGATTCGCCGTCACGACGAACGGGCCAAGCAGTTCGAGGACGCCCTTGCTGGTCAACCCGACAGCACGACGGCGCTCAACGGCCGAGTCGCGGCCATCGCCGAGCAGCTCACGGCGCTGGAGAGCCGGCTGTCGTCCGTGTCCACGGAGCTGGCCAACCAGCTGTCGGAGCTCGGCAACGACATCGAGGCGCTGAACAACCGTCCACCCGGCGCACCGCTCGACGAGGGAACGATCGACGAGCTGCGCGACACGCAGACTCGCCTCGCCAGCGAACAGGCCCGTTACCAGATCGCCTTCCGCGAGGACCTCGCCCGCCTCGCCGAACAACTCCGCCGGCCGGCCGATCCGCGCCGCCGGGCCTGACGCCGCTGGGCCTTCCGGTTCAGTCGACGGGCTCCGTGCTCACGGTCGCCTCGCCGAGCGGTTCGGTCGAGGTCGTCGAGCCGTCGCCAAGGGCCTCGAGCGCCTGGCCGACCAGATCGGCCGCCTGGTTGACTCGTTCCTGGTAGGCGCCGAGGTCAGCGTCGAGACGCAGCTGTTCCTCGGCGGTGCGCAGCAACTCGTCAGCCTCGTTGAGCAGATCGGTGGGCGACCCCGATGACGTCGTCTCGTCAGCGGTCCCGTTGCTCGGCGCGCCCGCGTCCGGTTGACCGGTGACCTGATCGGAGTCCGGGCCGGACGCCGCCGGATCTTCGAGCTGCGCAACAGCATCGACCTGGATGTCAGACCGCTCGCCAATGTCGGCGTCGAGCCCGGGAAACAGCTCACCGAGGGCGCCGCCCAGCGTGGTGGCGTACGCCGACCGTTCGTCGTAGGTCGCCATCACGAACTCGTACTCGGTGACCGAGGCCACGGTCCCCGACTCCTGGTCGACGGTGACGTAGAACGGGCGGACCCACAACAAGCCACCGGCGATGTTGATGAGCTGGAGGTCGCCGAACTTGACCCGCGATCCACCACGCTGTTGGAGGGTGATCTCCTCGTTGATCTGGGCATCCGCCTGCATCGAGTTGGCGATCGACAGGGGGCCGTCGGGCAGCCCTCGATCACTGGGTTGAATCTCGAACACGGTGAGGTCGCCGTAGGTCGCCGGGTCGCTCGATGCCGTCATGAACGCCTGCAGCTCGCGGCGCTGGTCGTCTCGGGAGAACGGGACGAACGGTCGCAGGAGTACGAAGTCGCGCTGCTCGCCCTCACCGAACATCGTGTAGTAGGGCACGAACCGCACGTTCGATGTCTCCGTCACCAACGCCGGCTCGCGCTCGTCGCTCTCTGCCGTCGGTTGTTGGGCGTCGATCGTCACCGTCTCCCGCGGCGCTGGGGATGGTGCCTGGGCGACCGACCAGGCACCATCGCGCTCGAAGAAGTCGGCGGGGTCGAGTTGGTACTTGGAGTACACGTTGGTCTGCACCCGGAAGAGGTCCTCGGGATACCGCAGGTGGGCCCGTAGCCCCTCAGGCATCTCGTCACCGGACGTGAACAGATTCGGGAACGCCGAACTCCAGGCCTGCACGATCGGATCTGTGTCGTCGACGACGTACATGGTGACGGCACCCGTGTAGGCGTCGACAACGGCCTTGACGCTGTTGCGCACATAGTTGGCGTCGCGGGGGATACCGCTGTCCGTGCTCAGGACGATGTCGTCGCCGACCGCCTCGGCATAGGGGTACCGGCTCGTCGACGTGTAGCCGTCGACCACCCACTGCACGGTGTCGTCGATCACGACCGGATACGGATCACCGTCGAACGACAGGAACGGCGCCAGCTTCTCGACACGATCGCGCACGTTGCGCACCCACAACATCTGCGAGTCGGAGTCGATCGCTCCCGACGCGACGACGTTGTAGTCCATGAACGCGAGGCCGAAGGCGAGGCGCCTGACGAAGGACGACATCTCGACGCCCGACTCACCGGTGTACGACGGATCGTCATCACGGCAGGGCCGCTCGCTCTCCTCGGTGCCGGCCACGGCATACCCGCTGAGACTCGGGCTGAAGTACAACTCGGGGCGGATCAGGCCGATGTCGATGTTCTGGTACGCCGGGAACCCGCTCGCCCGCACCCGTCCGGCCGGGGCCATCAGGATGCCGCACCCGCGGGTGTTGATCAGATGGCGGCCCTGCCAGCTGCGGTTGGGGACGCCGTCGAGGTCGAGCTCACGAGCGGAGATGAGTACCTGGCGAACCTCGCCGTCGAGCTCGTAACGGTCGACATCGACATCGTCGATCGTCAACCCCGCCTCGCCCCCACCGTCGATCTGGAAGCGGCTCTCGAACTCTGCCGGGTTGAGCAGGCGCACGTCGACAAGCGGTTGGAGGTCGCCGTTTTCGACAATCGACGCGGCACTGATTGGTTCGTAGGAGGTCTGCCGGGTGGCGACGTTGACGTCGGTCAAACCCATCGCCTCGCGAGTGGCGAAGACGTTGCGCTCGATGAACGGCGCCTCACGCGCCTTCTGGTTGGGATTGACCACCAAACCTTGCACGGCCGCCGGGTACACGTACCCGGCGAGCACGGCGAGCGCCAGCCAGATCGCCGACGAGATCAACGGCAACCGCCACGATTCGGTGCGCAACATCGACAGATACAGCGCGGCAGTAACCACGGCGACGACCGACAGCAGTAACAGCGCCGGCAACTGGGCATGGACGACCGAATAGGTCGCTCCCTGGACGAAGCCGCGCCGCTCGTTGGTCGTTTCGTAACGGCGCACCCAATAGTCGGCTGCCTTGAGGGTCGCCAGCACGGCGAGGAGCACGGCGATGTGGCCGCGGGCCCCCGCGCTCAACGTCGGAATCGGCGACGCGAACATCACGCCACCGTTGAGCACGTGGACGAGCACCGTGATCAACAGCACGACGATCACCGCGAAGAACAGCCAGTCGAGGACGAAGTTGATGAACGGCAGCTCGAACACGTAGAAGCCGACATCGACGTCGAACTCGGCATCGGAGCGGCCGAACGCCTGGGCATTGCGGTAGAGCAACCACGCCTGCCACTGGGTCGACGCTGGGAGCGCCAGCAAGACGGCGAACACGCCGGCGACGACGTAGCGGTACAACTGCAAGCGACGCCCGAACAGCTCGTGGAGGCGGTCGACGAGGGGATGCGGGTTGGCGGGGTAGCGCGAGGGAGCAAGCTTGTCGGCGATCGCCACGTTGCCCCCGGCGATCGCCGCGAAGACGACGAAGAACAGGGCGAAGAGGGTCAGCCGAGCCTTGATCGTCTCCCAGAACACGCCCGATTGGTCGAGACCGTCGAACCACAGGGCCTCGACGTAGAAGCGGGCCACCGCCCGACCGAAGATGACGACAACGATGACGAAGACGGCTGCCCCAATGAGCAGGACGCGGCCCGAGGCACGGAGCCACGAGCGGCGACGAGGAAGATCAGCGGCTCGCCGCACAGCCAGCGACGCTACAGCTCACCCGAGCGACCTCAACGGCAGCGACCGTTGGGCGACCGCGCCTCGTCACGGACTGCCTCAGGAAGTCCCGACACATCGACCACGATTCGGCCCGCGTGGTCGGGACTTCCACGACGACCGCTTGGCAGGCCCGTTCAGTCGGCGCGGACGATCAGGCAGCGACAGCCGGCGTGGGCCGGGGCGCAGACGTGTCCTGTGGGAAACGCCGTTCCCGCCGCGATCGCGCCCTGCAGGGCGTTGTCCTCACAATCCGAGCACGCACCGACCGTCGGGTCGAACACCCAGCGGATCGGTGTCCCGGTGGCGACAGCAGTGAGGGCGCCGCGGCCAAAGGCGTGGCGCAGCACGTTGTCGAGCTCGTCGTCGATGTGCTTGGTCTTCCATTCGCGGTAGATCGCGCGCGCCCGCTTGGTGAGTTCGGCGTTATCGCCGTCGACGGCCTCGATGCCGACGGCAAGCCGATCGCGCAATGGTTGCACCAGATCGTCGGTGAGCGTGGCCCGGGCCGCGGCCAGGGCGTCGGCGGCGGACCCTGTCGAGACATCGCCGAGACCCCCCAAGGACTCCGCACCAGCCGTCGCCGCGGCGCTCAGGTCCGCGGTGATCACGCCGAAATAGCGACTGACCTGATCGTCGATCCCGGCCAGCAGATCGTCGATCGAACGCACCGCCTGCTTGGCACGCAGGCGGTCGAGAACGTCGTTCTGCTCGTCGGCTAGCACCCTCTTGAGCTTGCGACCGCTGCTCACGATCAGCGGCGTCAGTGCCTCGTCGCGCCCGGCGAACGGTGCCGGCGGGTGTGGTTGGCCAGTCGCGGCGTCGGTCGCCGCGCCATCGTCGTCGTCCGCGATCTCGTCATTCTGCGAGCGCAGGCGGGCGAACAGGTCGTCGACGTCGTTGGCCGTGATGTCGTCGTCGTCGACCTCCTCAGTGGAATTGAGGTCAGCCTCGCCTGCATCAGCGGGCTCGGACTGCTCAGACGCCTCAGTGGGCACATCGTCGTCGACTGGCTCTTCGTCCTCGGCTTCTGACCCCGGGTCGATCACCACGGAATCCGCGCGGCGGTCCGGGAACTGCAGCACGGTGGCCCCGGTGCCTGCCGGCGGCGACGTCGACTCCACCTCTGCGGCGGACGCCTCCTCCTGCTCATCGGGGGCCTCGTCATCAGCGGCCGTGCCGGCGGCGGCGCTGGCGAGCCGGGCGTCGATCGCCACCGTGGCGTCCGAGTCGGCGGGGTCGAGCGCTGGATCGTCGGGGTCGCTGGACGCCCGCAGGGCGAGGGCGTCGTCGCTGATCGAGGAGATCTCGCCGAGTCGCGAAGCGGGAACCATGACCGGTACCGGGCCGGTGGTCGGCGAGAGGTTGACGTACTCGGAGAGCTCGCCAAGCGGCGCGAGCTCGGCGACGACGTCGGCCGCCACGAGACGCGACCGTTCGAACGCCTGAACGAGTCGGTCTCGTCCGTGAATCAGCTGATCGATCTGCTGACGGGCGAGGTCGCGGCGGCGAGACAGCTCCCCGAGCACTCGCTCGCGGTAGGCGCGAGCCTCTTCGACCATCTCCCGGCCCTGCTGCTTGGCCATCTCCAGCTCGGCCTCGGCGTCCTGCTCGGCGTCGCGGCGCCGGCGGGCAGCCTCGCTGTCGGCATCGTCGCGGAGGTGCTGGGAATCCTCGCGTGCCTCGCGCATCATTCGTTCGGCGGCTTCTTCCGCCTTGGCCCTGATCGCCGCGGCGCTTTCGCGTGCCGCTTGGAGGATGCGCGTCGTCTCTTCGCCGAGCAAGCGGGCCAGCGTCTCGTCGTCGAGCTCGGGTGGCGGCCCAGGACGCTGCAGACGCATCGACCGCAGCTCTTGGTCGAGATAGCGTTCGCGCTCCTGCATGCGGGCCAGTTCGGCAGCCACCATGTGCAAGAACTCACGCACCTCGTTCTGGTCGAATCCGCGACGCGCCGTCGGGAAGTTGGCGTCGCGTACCGACGTCGGCGAAGACGGGTCGGGGCGCGAGAACGAGATGGCCACATCCCCAGCGTAGATGGGATGTTTACGGGTTTGGTGTCATTCCGCCGTCCGGCAGCGGATCACCGCCGAGGCGTTCGAGGGCGGCGAGCGCCTCGTCGATGTTCGCGACGACGATGAGCTCGACGTCATCGCCGGCCACTTCCCTGGCGCCGGCCATGTCGTCGTCGGACTGTCCGGCGGGCACGATGAAGTGCTCGATACCTGCCTGACGGACGGCCGAGACCTTTTGGGGAAGTCCGCCGATCGGCCCGACTCCCCCATCCAGCTGCATCGTCCCGGTGACGGCGACGTCGAGCCCACCGAGCAGGTCGCCCTCAGTGAGCTCGTCGAGCAGCGTCAGCGTGAACGCCAAGCCGGCACTCGGCCCGCCGATCTCGCCGGTGTCGAAGGCGATCTCGAACGGCAGCTCCACGGACCGGCTGTCGAAGGGGAGGAACCCGATGATCCCCTTGCCTGGCTGGTCGGGCGACTCGATCAACTCGACGTCGACCGCCACCTCGCCGGCGTCGACGCGGTCGACGGTGACGGCCACGGTGTCGCCCGGCTCGTTGTCCTGAAGGGCCGCCGTGAGATCGTCGATGGTCTCGATGTCGACGCCGTCGACGGCGACGATCGTGTCGCCTTCGTCGAGTTGCTCGGCGCTGGGGACGTACTCGGCACAGCGTTGCCCGTCGATGTCGAGGCACAGCAGCTGCTCGATCTGCACCGCCCCCGGGATCAGCTCGGGGTCGTAACCCGCCAGTGTGAGGGCCACGAACTGGGCGACCTGACTCGAGGACCGCATCATCTGCAGGTTGATCGTGCGCCGCTGGGACGGCGTCTGCGAACCGAACTTCTCCTCGTCGGTGAGGAAGCGGACCTCGGGTCGATCATCGGCGACCCACCAGCCGAGCACGGACTGCGCCGGTTCGGAAACCGTGACGAAGAACACTCGCCCATCGAGTTCGGTGTCCACAACGACGTCGGCACCGAGGTCGGCGTAGGACACCCGGTCGGCGACTGCCTGCACCGACGCCGGGACGACGGCATAGGGGGTGGCCTCGCTGACCATCCCGCCGTCGCGTTCGACCTCCTTGCTGGCGACGAGGCTCGACGGAAGCAGCGCCGTGACGACGACCGCCGCCAGCGTGAGCAGAGCGACAGCGGCCATTGGGACAGCCCACCAACGGCTGCGCCCATCGGGCCGGCGCACCCGCCGGATCGACTCGGTCGCCGTCGGGAGCGGCAGCGGCGTCACTAACGTTTGTGATTGCGTGTCGGTCAACGATCTCACCATTCGAGCAGCGATCATCGCCGGGCTGGCGATCCTCGCCCTCGTGCTCACGGGGTGGCGTAAGACTGCCAGGGCCACACCGAAAACGTCGCGCGGGACGGCCACGACGCCACGCCAGGTTCCGATCAGCGTGGTGCGCGAGCCGACGCCGGCGTACCACGCCCCCAATCCGGTGCAGCGTCTCGTCGCCCTGCTGTCGAGTGGGGGCCTCGTGCTCCTCGTCGGCGCCGTCATCGCCACGATGAGCGCGTTCGCCATCGCCGTGATCGTGACGACGATGACGAACCTGCTGAAGGATTGAGCCGCTGAACGAGCCGACGCGGCGCAGCGTCTCGCTGGCCGGGCACCACGGCGACGTGGCAACGGCCCGCGCCGGGCTGCTGGCGGGCGATCCCGGTGTGCGCGCCGCCGCCCTCGGGGCCCTCGAGCGGCTCGGTGCTGCTGACGACGCCGACGTACGGGAGGCGTTGACCGATGCCGCCCCCGCCGTCCGCCACCGCGCCGCGACGATCGCCGCCGCCCACCCCGGCGTCGACCTTCTCGGAGCCCTCGCCGACTCGGACGCGATGGTTGTCGAGGTTGCGGCGTGGGCGTGCGGTGAGCGTGACCACGTCACTGACGAGGTGTTCGGTCGGCTGGTCGAGCTGGCGACAGCCGCTTCGGCCGATCCGCTCGTGCGCGAGTCGTGCGTCGCCGCCCTCGGGGCGATCGGCGACGAGCGGGGCATCGACGCGATCCTCGCGGCGACGTCCGATCGGCCACCGATCCGCCGCCGAGCCGTCCTCGCCTTGGCGCCGTTCCTCGATCCCGGACATCCCCGTGCCGGCGAGATCGACGCCGCGTTGCACCGGGCGCTGGAGGATCGGGACTGGCAGGTCCGCCAAGCCGCCGAGGATGTCCTCCCCGGCGACTGAGTCCGGCTCGAACGGGAAGGCTCTGCTTCCCGGAACCGTGGGCAGTGGGGAGCCGCGGGGCCCCCGGTACACCGGTTGCGCCACTGACGGAAGAGAGGATTTCGTGCGGTGGATGAGCGGGCTTTGCCGCTCGTCCACCGCTGCTTCGAGCTCGAGCGGGAAGGCTCTGCTTCCCGCTCGAAACATCACAGCGTGAAGCGATAGACGTTGGTGTCGCGGGGGACGAAGCCGAGGCGTTGGTACAGCCGGTTGGCGGCCTCGCGCGTGGGACGTGACGTGAGATCGACTTCCTTGGCGCCGCGGCGGCGGGCCTCGTCGAGGGCGGCGCGGCTGAGCGCCTCACCGACGCCTCGACCGCGCGCTTCGCCGTCGACCACGACATCGTCGATCCAGGCCTTGCGTCCAGTCGGGAGCGGGTACATCGCCAGGGTCAGGCTGCCGACGATCGCTCCGTCGATACGGGCGACGAACAGCACGCAGTCCGGCCGGTCGATGATTGTCGACAGGCCGTCGCGCCCAGGAGGCGGCGCGGATGTCGAGAGTTGGGGGATCAGCCGATCAAAGGCGGCGACGAGCTCGTCGCTCACTTCAGTGACGATGTCGATGTCCACGCTCACAGCGCGCTGAGGCTAACGCCAGGCGTAGGGTGAGGGCGGTGGACGACGTTCAGCTGCTCAGCGAACTCGGGTTGCGACGACCCGTGCTGCTGTTCGGCTTCACCGGGTGGAACGACGCCGGCGAGGGCGCATCCAACGCGATCCGCGTGCTCGCCGAGCACTGGGACGCCACCCAGGTCGCCGAAGTCGACGCCGAGCCGTTCACCGACTTCGCCACCGTCCGACCGTTCGTCGTCATCGACGAGGGTCGCCGCCAGATCGTCTGGCCGACCGTCGACGTGTGGGCCGCGTCGCTCCCCTCGACCGATGTCCTACTCGTCATCGGACCGGAGCCGGCCATGCAGTGGCGACGGTTCTGCAACCAGGTCGTCGGCTTGGCGAAGCACTACGACGTCTCGACGGCGATCGGACTCGGGGCGTTGCTCGCCGAGTATCCCCATCGCCGGCCGGCCCACCTCACTGCGACGTCGACCGACGATTCGTTGCGCGAGCGGTTCGGCCTGCGCGCACCCACCTACGAGGGGCCGACGGGCATCGTCGGGGTGCTCGGCGAGGCCTTGACGACGGCCGGGGTGCCGACGGCATCGCTGTGGTCTGCCGTACCGACCTACACCGCTCAGTTGACGGCCGCCAAGGCCACCGCCGTGCTGGTTCGGGCCACCTGCGCGATGGTCGGCGCCGCCGTGCCCACGACGGCGTTGGCGGCAGCCGTCGCCGACTACGAGTCGCGCGTCGCCGATCTGCTCGAGGACGACAAGCTGGCCGCCTACGTGCGCCGTCTCGAAGAGGCGATGCCGGTGGACGATGATGCCGACGGCGCCGCGGCCGGGCTGCTCGGCGAGCTCGACGTCGACGACGACTCGCGCCTCGTCGCCGAGGTCGAACAGTTCCTCCGCGAATCTGGGGAGGGTTAGCGCCACCGAGTCGTTTCCACGGTCGCGGGATGCTCGAAGCGGTGGCGCTCCGCGGTACTCCCGCCTTCGCCCTCGTGGGCGGATCGGCAGCTTGCTGGCCGCCGCCAGGAAATGCGTCGTGCGGCCGCAGGCCGCCTACTTCGAGCTCGGCCGAATGAAGAGAGCGAAGCGCAGCGAGCGAACGAATGAGGCCGAAACTCAGCCCCGCCAGATGGGTGAGCGGACGCCGTCGAAGGTGGTGTGGTAGCGCTCGCCGCGAATCGCCCCGAAGGCCTTCGGCCCCCACCACTGCGCACCGATCGTGCCGGCCGGGAGCGTGCCTTCGGCGAACCAACCGACGTCGGCGGTCTCCAGCGGATGCGGCTCCAGATCGCCTCCGGTCGCCGTGCAGTGGAACAGCAGCATGTACATGGCGAAGCGCGAGAAGCCCATCCGCTGACCGTCGACCACGGCGAGCAGTTGTTGCGGCTCGCACGCGATGCCGGTCTCTTCGGCGACCTCTTTGACGGCAACCTCGGCGGGCGAGTACCCGACGTCGGCCCACCCGGTGGGGTACAGCCAGAAGCCGGAGTCGGCGCGCTGCACGAGGAGGATCTCGCCACGGTCGTTGCCGACCACCGCACCGATCGCCACCTTGGGCGTCACGTAACCGGGCACGTCGACGCCGACCGACTCCATCCACTCCTCGACGAGGTGGGACAACTCACGACGCTCCTCGGCATCCAGCAGCACCTCGTTGGCGGCCATCTTGATGTCGGCGGCGACTCTCAGCACCTCCTCGAAGCGCTCCCGTTCGTAGAGGTTCTGCGTGAACCCGAGCCCGGTCCGGGCGATCGCCGCCAGCGCCTCGCTCCACCGCACCAGATCGCGCGTCGACAGATGCTCCCGGCGCTCGACTTCGTCCGACACGTTGCTCACGCTACTGCTGGCGCCTGTCGGCTCCGTGGGTGCTGGCCGTAGGGTGGCGTGACATGAGCAGGCGCGCCGCGATGTCGGGTTTGGCGACCGTGCTGCTGCTCGCCGTGTCGTCGGCAGGTGGACACGGCCGAGCGGGCGGAGCCGCAGCACCTTCATCAGCGACGACGGAGCCGAGCGGATCTGCCGAGGTGACCGACTCGACGGACGTGGCGACCTCGGCCGCGGCCGGTCGGGAATCCGACGGCGTGCTGACGATCGGCACGCTGCTCCCCGTCACCGGGCCGGGCAACGAGATCGGCCTCGCCGGACTCAACGCTGTCAACGTCGGGATCAGGGAGATCAACGACGACGGTGGCGTGCTCGGGCAACCCGTGCGATTGGTCAACGCCGACGAGGGCACGACGATCGCCGATGCTCGCGCCGGCATCAACAAGCTGGTGGTGGACAACAATGTCGACGCGGTGATCGGACCGGCGTCGTCGCACGTCGCCCTCGAAGTGCTCGACGAGCTGATGGCTCCCGGTGTCGTGGTGTGCTCTCCCACCACCACGGCCCTCTCGCTCAACGACTACCCCGATCGCGACCTGTTCTTCCGCACGGTGCCGAGCGATTCATTGTCCGCCCAGGCGATGGCGGTCTACGCCGGGAACACCGGCGTCGACACCTACGCGGTCGTCTATCTCGACGATCAGTTCGGCCGGCCATTCGCCCAACAGATGACGAACCGGCTCGCCGCACCGGAAGTCGCCGAAATCCTCGAGCGGCCGTTTCCAGCCGACGCCACACCCGAAGAGCTCGCCGAGTTCGCCACCCGCCTGGCTGAGTCGGGACCCCGGACGATCGTCCTCATCGCCGATGCCGAGCGCGGCTGGGCGATGCTTCAGGCGCTGGCCACCGTGTTCCCCGTTGACCCGCCGTTCATCCTCGTCAACGACGCGTTGCGCTCCCCGCCGAGCACCGAGATCGTTGCCGATCTGCCCGAGGAATTCCGTAACACGATCGTCGGACTCTCCCCAACCGTGCCGCCAGTCGTGCCGCCCGAGCCTCCCGGCGCGTACGCGACGAATTCCCTCGATTGCCTCAACCTCATCGCCCTCGCCGCCGTCGAGGCCGGCACCGACGACCCGGCGGCGATCGCCGAGGAGATGCTCAATGTTTCGGTCGTCGGCTCGCTCTGCAACTCGTTCCGGCAGTGCCGGGGCATCGCCGAGCAGGACCGCAACATCAACTATCAGGGAGCGAACGCGATCGACTTCTCCGAGCGCGGTGACCCGGCGCGCGGCAGGATCAGTTCGTTCTCCTTCGACGTCACGGGCCTCGCCATTGCCGGCGCCCCGGCAACGATCACCGAGATCACCGAGTCAGATTGAGCGCCGCGGCAACGTCGGCGACGTAGCCGACGTAGAACCGGCCGAACTCGCCGTACAGCGCCGAGGCCTTGTCGAAGCGCATCGTGTAGACCACGTCCTTGACGACCTCGGGTGACACAGCGAACAGCGTGACGCCCCACTCGAAGTCGTCGAGGCCTGTCGACCCGGTGATCAACTGGACGACCTGGCCGGCGTATCGCCGCCCACTGCGACCGTGCTCGTACATCATCTCCTGGCGCTCGGCAAACGGCGTGGCGTACCAGTTGGCGTTCGCCTCACGACGCTTCGTCATCGGGTAGAAGCAGAACACGTCCTTGCCGGGAGGCGGCAGCGTCGGATACAACCGTTCGTTGAGCAGGTGCTCGGGCATGCCCTTGGCATATTCGCTGACCTCGGTGATGCTCACGTAGCTGTCGACGATGCGCACGCCAGCCGCCTGCAGTCCGCTCTGCAGCGCGCGCAGCACGGTCCAGTCGGGATGCAGGGCCATCACCGCCACGTCGGCCTTGTGCCCGAGCAGCGCGGCGACGATCACCTGGGCGTCGGCGGACCGCGCCGCCTTGATGGCCGCCTCGACCGCCTCGCCGTCGACATGCGGCTCCGGCTTGCCGAACAGGTGCACCACGCCGAGACCAGTCTCCACTCGCATGGCGACAGGCTACGTGGGCGTCGGCCCCCGTCGCCCGGCGAGACAGGCGATCACCTCGGCGTCGCTGGTCTGGTCGAAGTCGTCGTAGAACTGACCGACCGCCGAGAACCAGCGCGGGGTGTCGAGGACGACGAGTTCGTCGGCGAATGGCGCGACGCGGCGCTCGATGCCGTGCGGTGCGACCGGCGTGGCGAGCACGACCCGCGACGCGCCGAGGACGCGAACGACCTGCAGGGCGGCGATTGCGGTCGACCCGGTGGCGATCCCGTCGTCCACGACGACTGCCGTCTTGCCGGCGAGATCGAGCCGGGGGCGATCGCCACGGAACCGCCGCGCCCGGCGCTCGAGCTCGGCGCGCTCGGCCGTTTCGACGGCGGCGAGCTGTTCGGCACTGGCGCCGACGGACCTGACGATCTCGTCGTTGAGGACGCGCACAGCACCCTCGCCGATCGCCCCCATTCCGAGCTCCTCGTGTCCCGGCGTGCCGAGCTTGCGCACGACGATCACATCGAGTGGAGCGCCAAGGGCCGCCGCGACCTCGGCGGCAACCGGCACACCACCACGCGGGAGGCCGAGCACCACGACGTCGTCGGCGCGCAGATGGTCGAGCGCCGCCGCCAGCCGTCGCCCGGCGTCGACGCGATCGGCGAACCTCACGAGGCAATTCAACTATGCGCCCGAAGGTGCGAGCGACGGGGCGCCAGCGAGGAGCGGCTACGCGCGGCCTGCGTGGCCGGGGAACGCTCAATACACGTTGAAGCCGTCCTGGCGAACGAAGCCGACGAGGGTCAAGTTGGCCCGCCGGGCAGCCTCGACGGCGAGCGACGTCGGTGCGCTCACGGCGACAAGGGCACGGAATCCTCCGGCCCACGCCTTCTGGACCATCTCGATCGAGGCGCGACCGCTGACGAACAGACCGGCGATGGCGCCGGTCACCGCCGGCAGCCGCCCGTCGAGCAGCTGGGCTCCGACCACCTTGTCGACGGCGTTGTGACGACCGACGTCCTCCCGGGTCAGCAGGATCTGGCCATCGGCATCGAACGCCGCGGCGGCGTGGACGGCCCCGGTCTCGCCGAACAGGCCCTGGCCGTCGAGGACCGACTGCGGGACTGCCGCGAGCACGCCAGGATCGATGGCCGCAGCGTTTGGCAAGTAGGGCACGAGTCGCTCGGTGAGGGCGTCGAGTTGGTCGCGGCCGCAGAGACCACAGCTCGACGAGGTCGTCCCCAGTCGTGGCGTCGGGACCGGTGCCAGACCACCCGTCTCCACGGTGACGACGTTGAACTCACTGTCGATCGCCGGGCCGTCGGCGCAGTAGCGAACTCCGGCGACCGGCGCGCCACCGAGCAGACCCTCCGTGAAGCAGAACCCGGCAGCGAGCTCGAAGTCGTGGCCCGGCGTGCGCATCGTCGTGGTGACGACCGCTCCGTCGAGCTGGATCGTCAGCGGCTCTTCGACAATGACCCGGTCCGGCCGCCGCCTGCTGCCAGAAGCGTCAACACGCGTGACCATCACCCGAGCCACACGTTGACGAGCCACGATCCGACCCTACCGACGGCAGTGGAGCGGGAGCGCAGCTCCCGACGGCCACGGGCAGTGGGGAGCCGCCGGGGGCAGCGGGGAGGCGATCACCCCGTTGAACCCGGTGGCGCCAGTGACGGAAGAGATGCTTCAGCGCAGAAGGCCGGACGACGAAGTCGTCCGGCCTTCTGCTGCGTCCCGATGGGGGGATTCAAAGGGGGGAAGGCTTCCTTCCCCGCTTTGGGATCTAGAAGTCGTCCATACCGCCGCCACCTGGCATGGCAGGGGCGGCCGGCTCGGGCTTGTCGGCGATGACGGCTTCGGTGGTCAGGAACAAGGCGGCGATCGAGGCCGCGTTCTGCAGCGCCGAACGGGTGACCTTGGCGGCATCGATGACGCCGATCTTGACGAGGTCCTCGTAGTCGCCGGTCGCCGCGTTCAGGCCGTTGGCGCCCTTCAACGAACGCACCCGCTCGACGACGACACCACCCTCGAGACCGGCGTTCTCGGCGATCTGCTTGAGCGGCGTCTCCAGCGACTTGAGCACGGCAGCCGCACCCGTCGCCTCGTCGCCGGTCAGCGCGTTGACCGTCGCCTGGACGGCCGTCTGGGCACGCAGCAGGGCCACGCCACCGCCGGGCACGACACCCTCTTCGATGGCCGCCTTGGTGGTCGATACGGCGTCCTCGATGCGGTGCTTCTTCTCCTTCAGCTCCACTTCGGTGGCCGCGCCGACCTTGAGCACGGCGACGCCGCCGGACAGCTTGGCGAGGCGCTCTTGGAGCTTCTCGCGGTCGTAGTCCGAGTCGGTGTTGTCGATCTCGGTCTTGATCTGGTTGATCCGGCCCTTGATGTCGTCCTCGGTGCCGGCGCCCTCGACGACCGTCGTCTCGTCCTTGGTGATGATCACCCGCTTGGCGGAGCCGAGCAGGTCGAGCGTGACGTTCTCGAGCTTCAGGCCGACCTCTTCGGAGATCACTTGGCCGCCGGTGAGGATGGCGATGTCCTGGAGCATCGCCTTGCGCCGCTCGCCGAAGCCGGGGGCCTTCACGGCCGCCGACTTGAACGTGCCCCGGATCTTGTTGACGACGAGGGTGGCCAGGGCTTCGCCCTCGACGTCCTCGGCGATGACCACCAGTGGGCGACCGCCCTGCATGACCTTTTCGAGCACGGGCACGAGGTCGCGCACGGAAGAGATCTTCGACGAGACGAGCAACACGTAGGCGTCGTCGAGGGTGGCCTCCATCCGCTCGGGATCGGTGACGAAGTACGGTGAGATGTAGCCCTTGTCGAAGCGCATGCCCTCGACGAGGTCCATCTCCATGCCGAACGTCTGGCTCTCCTCGACGGTGATGACGCCGTCCTTGCCGACCTTGTCGATGGCCTCGGAGATCATCGCCCCGATCTCCTCGTCGGCCGCCGAGATGCTGGCGACCTGGGCGATCTGCTCCTTGTCGTCGACGTCCTTGGCGAGCTTGCGGATCGACTCCACCGCCGCCTCGACGCCCTGCTCGATGCCGCGCTTCAGGCCCATCGGGTTGGCCCCGGCGGCGACGTTGCGCAGCCCTTCATGGACCATCGCCCAGGCGAGCACCGTGGCGGTGGTCGTCCCGTCACCGGCGACGTCGTCAGTCTTCTTGGCGACTTCCTTGACGAGTTCGGCGCCGATCCGCTCGTAGGGGTCCTCGAGCTCGATCTCCTTGGCAATCGACACGCCGTCGTTGGTGATCGTCGGCGCGCCCCACTTCTTCTCCAGCACGACGTTGCGGCCCTTGGGACCGAGGGTGACGCGTACGGCGTCGGCGAGCTTGTTCATGCCCGCTTCCAGCCGGCGACGGGCGTCGCTTTCGAAGGCGATCAACTTGGCCATCTTGTGTCCTCCGTTGGACTGGTGTACGTGTTAGCACTCAAAGGGTGAGAGTGCTAGCACTCTAGACGCGGGAGTGACAGTGGACAACCGTCCGGTCAGCCGCCGGCGACTGCCGGGATGATCGACACGGTTTGGCCGTCGGGGACTTTGGTGTCGAGACCCTGGAGATAGCGCACGTCGTCGTCGTCGACGAAGACGTTGACGAACCGGCGCAGGGCGCCTTGGTCGAGGAGTCGTTCGGCGAAGCCGGGGTGGCGCTGCTCGAGTTCGGCGATCACGTCACTGAGCGTGCCGGGAGCAGCCTCGATCGTCGACGCCCCGCCCGATAGCGGTCGCATGGTGGTCGGGATGCGCACGGTGACGGCCATGCCAGAAACCTTACCGCCCAGGTCAGGAATCGCCCGCCGGTGACGACCGAAGGGTGCCAATGTGACGCTTCGGTCCTACTGGCACCCTTCGGTTGCTCACTACGGTGCGGGGATGCGGGTCGTCGCCGCCCTCGACAAGTTCCGCGGCTCGCTCACTGCTGCCGAGGCGACCGTCGCGGTCGCTGCAGCGTGCTGGGAGCTCGGCGCCGACTGCGACGAAGTTCCGATGTCCGACGGCGGGGAAGGCTTGCTCGATGTGTTCGGGGGCGGCAACCGAACCACCCTGGTGACCGGGCCACTTGGCACACCCGTCGAGGCCGCGTGGCGGATCGACCGCCGCACGGCAATCATCGAGATGGCCCGGGCGAGTGGGCTGGTCCTCGCCGGCGGAGCGCAGCACAATGACCCGCTCGCGGCGACGACCCGGGGCACGGGTGAACTGATCTCCAAGGCGATCGACCAGGGCGCCCGCACCGTGCTCGTCGGTCTCGGCGGATCGGCAACCACCGACGGCGGGCTCGGAGCGATCGACGCGCTCGGCAGCCGCGCCCGGCTCGGCGCTGTCGAGATCCACGTCGCCTGCGACGTTCGCACCCGGTTCGTCGATGCGGCCAGCGTCTTCGCCCCGCAGAAGGGGGCGACCGCGGCCCAGGTCCGGCTGCTGCAAGCTCGCTTGCGGCGACTCGCCGAGCGCTACCGCGACGAGTTTGGTGTCGACGTGCAGGACATCGACGGCAGTGGCGCAGCCGGCGGTCTCGCCGGCGGGTTGCTGGCGGTCGGCGCCTGTCTGGTCCCGGGCTTCGACCTCGTCGCCGAACACGTGGGCCTCGACGAGCGGATCACGACGGCCGACGTGGCCGTCACGGGCGAGGGCTACCTCGACGCCCAGAGTCTCGACGGCAAAGTCGTCGGCGGGGTATGTGCCCTCGCCGCGGCCGCCGACATCCCCGCCCTGGTGATCGTCGGGGACGCCGACCGGACGACGCGGGACCGCCTCACGTCCGCCTCTGTCATCTCGCTGATCGAGCTGTTCGGCGAGCGCCGCGCATTCGCCGAACCCCAATGGTGCATCGAGCAGGCGGTGCGCCAGGGACTGGCAGGCTTGTCGTGACTCAGCCGGCGGTCGTCGTCGCTCCGGCGGCCGGTGCCGGCGCCTGGACGTTGCCGCCGGCCTCTTCGACGATGTCGGCGAGCGATTGGCCGGCAAGGTCGTTGCCGAGCATCACGAGCACGGTCGCCGTGCCAGTCGTCCCTCCGGTGACCGGGATCGCCGACGGCATCTGCTGGACTTCGATCCCGCCGAGGTCGCGGGCGATGGACTGGGCCACCGTCTGGATCTGCGGCGGAGCTGACGTGTAGTAGATGACCGAGGTCTCGAGGTTCTCGTCGACCGTCGCATCGGTGGGTTCGGCCATCGCATATCCGGCGGTGTCGAGCTGCTGGGTCATCTGTCGCGCGACGCCACTCGCCGAGCTGGCGTTGGCAACGATGACGGTCGCCCCCTCGGTCACTCTCGTCGGTGCCGAAGTCGCCGTCGCCGCCGCGGTCGTGGCCGTCGTCGCCCCGGGCGCCACCGTGGTCGCCCCGGCCGGCACGGTGGTCACGCCCTCCACCTCGATGCCACCGGCGTCGCTGTCCTCGATCGAACGGAAGATCAGGAACCCGACAACGACGGCGATCAGGGCGAGGACGATCGTCAACGGCGAGCCGACGGGCGAACCGGAGTCGCCGACGCGCGTTGCGGATCGGCTGCGCTCGGCATTGACGCCTACCCCACCCGGATCAGTCGGATCACTCATTGTGTACCTCCCCGACGCTCACGCACCGCCGTGTTGCTGTCTGGGTGAACGTGTCGTGCCATCGGTTGTGTCTGGTGTGCCCTCGATCAACGACCGCCTGCGGCGCAAGCGGCGTCGTTGGAAGCGTCGCACAACGAGCGGATCGTGGTGCATCGCTCCGGGGTGTTCGAGTACCTGGTCCAGCTCGGCATCGTACTCGTCGGGGCTGCAGCCGAAACGTGCCCTGATCAGCTCGTCCCGGCTCCCGTCGAACTGCCACCAGGTGCGTTCGAAGTCGAGCAGCTGGCGCTGGCGATCGGTCAGGTCACCGTTGGGCACGTCCACGACGAACAGTCTGACCCGTGTCCACCCCGAAGTGGAGGATGGCGCGTGGCTATGTTCCAACCGTGGCTGTGCCCGCGTCGCGTCCGTTCCTGATCGGCGTCGCCGGCGGTTCTTCGTCCGGCAAGACGACCGTGGCCGAACGGCTCGCGCAGTTGGCCGGCGATGAGCATCTCGCCCTGATCAAGCTCGATTCGTACTACGTCAAGTTCCACGACATGCCGATTGAGGAGCGTCGCGCGTTCAACTACGACCATCCCGATGCCTTTGATTGGCCCCTGCTCAATGACCACCTCGCCGCCCTCGTCGCCGGAGCACAGATCCCGGTGCCGGTCTACGACTATGTCGACTTCAACCGCACGAATGAGGTGCGCGTCGTGCGGCCGGCGCAGATCGTCGTCGTCGAGGGGATCCTCGTGCTCTGGGAGCCGACATTGCGCGATCGCTTCGACCTCAAGGTGTTCCTCGACACCGATGCTGATCTGCGCTTCATTCGCCGGCTGCAGCGCGATGTCGCCGACCGCGGGCGCAGCCCCGACAGTGTGATCGCCCAGTACCTCGACACGGTGCGTCCGGCTCACGAGCAGTTCATCGAACCGTCGAAGCGCTACGCGGACGTGATCATTCCGAACGGCGGGCTCAATCGTCCGGCGCTCGACGTCCTGCTCGCCCGGGTTCGCGAGCTCGCTGTCTGACGGTCCCGCAGATCCTGTTCGTCAACGCGTATCAACGGCCGACCCGGCGACTCATGTAGTGGCGACAACCACACGTTGCGGAGAGACAACCGCAACGAAACGGTCGAGCCCAGGGGCGTGCGTGGCGGGATCAGCGGTGATCAACGGCGCTTGCCGAGAGACCCTGAAGGTGCTCCCCTGGGCGGAAGACAGTCGACCCGGTTGTCGTGACGTGGTCGAGGGCCGGCGGAGCCACTCGGCTCGCGTGAGCGGGCCACTCGCAGCGGGGATCTCGGCGGAATCCCCGCTGCGAATGACAGTTGCCCAGCAGATCGCGGTGAGCGAGTCGTGAGAACCGTTTGATGGTTGGATGGCGAAGATGCCCGAGACACCGCTCGCTACGGACGTCGGGAGCACCGGCCCTGACGCCAAGGTGATCGCGGGAGCGCTCGCCGATGCCGACCGGCGACGGATGTTCGCCGCCATCGAGCTCGGCGCGGCCACGTTGCTCGACGCCGCGAAGGCGAGCGGGCTCCCGGACCACCGCGCCGCCAAGGCGCTCGCCCGCCTCGTCGACAGCGGTGTCATCGTCGGCGACCGCGATGGCGGACTACGAGTCGATGGCGCCGCCCTCGCCAAGGCAGCACGCGCCGCGTTGACGCGTCCGCCGAGCGACGAGCACGCCGCCGAGCCGCCGGAGCGACGCAAAGTGCTCGAGGCGTTCGTCCGCGAGGGGCGCATCACGTCGATGCCGACGGCGCCCGCCAAGCGCGAGGTGGTGCTCGACTGGCTGGCCAGAAGGTTCGAGATCGGCCGCCGCTACCCGGAGGCCGAGGTCAACAGCGCCCTTGACGGTCACGCCGAGGACCACGTGTCGCTGCGTCGGTCCCTCGTCGACGCCGAGCTGCTCTGCCGCGACGACGGCATGTACTGGCGCTGCGGCGGCAGCGTCTAGCAACGGTCTACGTTGGGGTGCCGATGAGGGAAGCGGCTCCCCCGACGGTCGCCGGTGATCGGTTCGACGAGGTGGACCCGGTTGTCGACGGACCAACCGATGCGCGCCCTCTGGGACACCAACTCCTCGTCGGCCCCCGCTGAGCCCCCGAGTGGCGACGGTCGACGACGTCCGCCCCCTGGCGTTGAGCCTGGAACGATCCACCGAGGTGTTCGTCCGCGACCGACGCAAGTTCCGCATCGGTCAGATCGTCTACCTCGCCTTCTCGCGCGACGAGACGATCATGGGGTTCGCGTTTCCCAAAGAAGAGCGCGACGCACTCGTCGGTGGCCAACCGGAGAAGTTCTTGATGCCAGCTCCCGGCGACCTGCGTTTCAACTGGGTTCTCGCCCGCCTCGCCGCGCTCGATCCCGCCGAGGCCCGCGAGCTCGTCGTCGACGCGTGGCGGATGGTCGTCCCCAAGAAGCTCTGGCGGGCGTACGACGAGGCCCACCCGGAAGGGCCGGGCTGACCGTCGAGATTGCGCACGTTGGCCACGCCAGATCTGGCCCGTGGGACGCGGGCACAGCCAGGGTTCGGCCAGCCATAGGCTCGCCGACGTGGCCCGCCGCAAGCCGATCTACGTCGAATCACTGATCAACGCCCCGATCGAAGCGCTGTGGAAGGCGACCCAGGAGCCAACGCTCCACGAGCGCTGGGACGTCCGCTTCGGGCAGATCGAGCACCTGACCCGCGACGACGGCGAGGCCCAGCGGTTCCGCTATGCGACGACGGTCGCTCCGGGCGTGACGATCGCCGGCACTGGGGAGTCGCTCGGGGATCGTGATCGGCCAGACGGCACGCGGTGGTCGGGGCTCAAGTTCTGGGCCAGCGATCGGCGCTCGATCATCGACGCCGGTGCCGGCTATTGGCGATACGTGCCGGTCGCCGACGGTGTCCGCTTCCTCACCCGCTACGACTATCGGCCGCGGTGGGGCACGATCGGCGACCAGGTCGACCGCTGGCTGTTCCGCCCGCTGTTCGGCTGGGCGACGGCGTGGAGCTTCGACCGCTTGCGGATCTGGCTGGAGGACGGCACGGCGCCCGAGGTGTCGCGCAACCTGGCGATCGGCCATGCCAGCGCCACGAGCGCCGTGGCCGGCACATGGATCTACCACGGTCTGATTCCCAAACTGCTCATGGCCGACCCCTCCGAGCAGGTGTTCTGGCGGTCGCTGGGGTTCAGTGGTGGCGCCGCGCGAACGCTGGTCCGCCTGACCGGCATTCCCGAGGTGGCGATGGGCGTGGCCACGGCAGTGTGCGCGAATCGGCGCTGGCCGTTCGTGGCCACGATCGTGGCGATGCCCGCCCTCGCCGCCGGGGCGATCGCCAGCGAGCGGCGCCTCTGGGCCCGGGCGTTCAACCCGGTCTCGTTGAACGCCGCGATGGTCGCCCTGGCTGCCGTCGCTCTGGCGACGCACAACGGCCGGCCGTCGGGGAGACGGCCGCTGCGCACAGCACCCGACAGCCAGCCCGAGGTGGGAGCATTGCCGTGACGTCGATCTTCAAGTCGGCGCTGGGCGACGAATTCGCCCGCCTGCATCCCAAGTTGCAATGGCGCTTCGGGTTCTCGTCGAGCGACAACGTGTGCCAGATCGGCAACGGCACGATGCACGAGGTGTGGCGCGGGCCGTGGTGGACGCTGCCCTTCTTGCTCGTCGGTTCGACCCGTCGGGTGCTGTTCCCCAGCCGTGGCCAGAACATCCCGTTCACGATTGCCAACTACGCCTACGTCGACGGCTTTGGCCGCGAGACGGTCACGTTCTCCCGCCGCTTCCGGATGAAGCGGCGCATCCGGGCATTCGACGCGACGATGATCTTCAGCCACCAGCGCGGCCGGATCGTCGACTACCTCGGCACCCACCAACACCTCGCCGTCGACCTCGATTGCTCCGTCGACGACGACGGCGCACTGTGCATGCGCAGCGGCGATCAGCGGTTCTACGAAGGCCACGTCGGACTTCGCTTCCCGATGCTGATGTCCGGCGTGGCCGAGGTCCGCGAGTGGTGGGACGAGCCGACGGAGAGCTTCCACATCGACGTCGACGTGCGCAACCGGTACTTCGGCAAGCTCTTCGGCTACCGCGGGTCGTTCACCGTCACGCAACTGCCGTGCTCACCGGCCGAGGTTCCCGTCGACGTGCGCCCGATCCGTGAGCAACCCCGGGAGTAGCGGTGCCGAGACGCCGGCGGCTCGGCGAGTCGTTCTTCGCCCGTGACGCCACCGTCGTGGCGCCGAACTTGCTCAACAAGGTGTTTGTCGTCGATGGATGTGCCGGGCGGATCGTCGAGGTCGAGGCATACACGTCCGACGATCCGGCGAGCCACTGCTTCCGCGGGCTCACTCCGCGCAACGCCGTGATGTTCGGGCCACCCGGCCGGCTGTACGTCTACTTCACGTACGGGATGCACCACTGCGTCAACATCGTCACCGGCTCCGAAGGCGACGGGCAGGCGGTGCTGGTGCGGGCACTCCAGCCGCTCGACGGGCTCGACGTGATGAGGGCCCGCCGGGGCTCGGTCCCCGATCGTTCACTGACCGACGGGCCGGGCAAGCTCACCCAGGCCCTCGGGCTCGACCTCAGCGACAACGGACGGATCGCCGACGTGTTCGATGACGGCGTCGCCCCACCACACGTTCGCGCGGATCGGGCCGCGTGTCGGGATCACCCGAGCCGCCGACTGGCCGCGCCGTTTCCGCCTCCCCGCCTGATCCCGCGCCGTTCTCTGGCGGCTGTGAGGACGTTGGCGTCCGGAAATCGACCAACGAATCGGAGGCCGCCCAGAACGGACGGGTCAGGCCTTGACGAGGCGCTCGATGGCGCCGGTCGCCTCGTCGAGGAGGCGCGCCGACTCGGCGTCGTCTCCGGAGGCGACGGCACCGGCGACACAGTGCCGCAGGTGGTCGTCGAGCAACTCGAGGGCGACGCTCTGCAGGGCGCGCGTCGCGGCGCTGACCTGGGTGAGCACATCGATGCAGTACTTGTCGTTCTCGACCATTCGCTGCAACCCACGAACCTGGCCTTCGATGCGGCGGAGGCGCTTGAGGTAGGCGTCTTTGTCGGTGGTGTACCCACGTTCGAGCATGGTTGGAAGCATACCCCTACTGGGTATAATCGCGGACGATGCGCGTTGCCACCAAGCTCACCGCGTACGGCGCCGTCCTCGTCGTCGCCTTCGGTGCCGGGGCGGCCGTCGGCGCCACCGTTGGGCCGCAGGCGGACAACGATGACGAACCGGCGACGGTGGTGACCCACCCAGCGCTCGACCACGATGTCCACGGAAGGCTGACCGTTCGTTGGCCTCGAACGGCGCCGACGAATGCTTCGAGGTCGACCTGCAGATCGACGGGATGACGTGCGCGTCATGCGCGGCGCGGATCGAGAAGCGACTCAACAAGCTCGATGGCGTGGAGGCCACCGTCAACTTCGCCACCGAGGAGGCCAGGGTGCGGGCCGCGTCACCCGTGGCACTCGACGAGCTTGTTGCGGCCGTCGCGGCCGCCGGCTATCGCGCCCATGTTCCGCAGCCCGATCCGATCGAGGCTGAAGCCGTAGGCCATGACCACAGCGTCGACGACGCTCGGCGCCGCCTGATCGTGTCGGCGATCCTGTCGTTGCCTGTCGTCGTCCTCGGGATGTTCCCCGTCCTCCAGTTCGACAACTGGCAGTGGCTGTCACTCACCCTCGCTACGCCGGTCGTGCTGTGGGGCGCTTGGCCGTTCCACCGGGCGGCCTGGGTCAACCTGCGCCACGCCGCGGCGACGATGGACACGCTGATCTCCGTCGGGGTGCTCGCCGCCTTCGGGTGGTCGCTGTACGCCTTGTTCTTCGGCGGCGCCGGCGAACCGGGCCTGCGCCACGGTTTCAGCCTGATCGCCGACCGCGACATGGCGTCGAGCCAGATCTTCCTGGAGGTCGCCGCCGGCGTCACGACGTTGGTCCTGGCCGGCCGCTACCTCGAGACGCGCGCGAAGCGCAATGCCGGGGCCGCCCTGCGCGCCCTTCTCGAGCTCGGTGCTGCGGACGCCGTTGTGCTCGACGGCACGACTGAGCGGCGTGTCAGCATCGACGCCCTCAGGACCGGCGACCGCTTCGTCGTGCGCCCCGGCGAGAAGGTGGCGACGGACGGAGTGGTCGAACAGGGCACGTCGGCGATCGACGCCTCGCTGCTGACCGGCGAGCCGGTACCCGTCGAGGTGGGGCCAGGCGACGCGGTCACCGGCGGCACCATCAACGCCGGCGGCCGGCTCGTCGTGCGGGCCACGCGGGTCGGCGCCGACACCAAGCTCGCCCAGATCGCCCGGCTGGTCCACGACGCACAGGCCGGCAAGGCGCCGATCCAGCGCCTCGCCGACCGGATCGCCGCCGTGTTCGTTCCAGTCGTCATCACGATTGCCGCGGCCACTCTCGGGTTCTGGCTGGGCGCCGGCGAGCCGGCGTCCGTGGCGGTCACTGCGGCAGTCGCCGTGCTGATCATCGCCTGTCCGTGCGCCCTCGGGCTGGCGACGCCGACGGCGATCATGGTCGGCACCGGCCGCGGCGCCCAGCTCGGCATCATCATCAAGGGCCCCGAGGTGCTGGAGTCCACGCGTCACGTCGACACCGTCGTGCTCGACAAGACCGGCACCGTCACCACGGGCGCGATGAGCCTCGTCGCCGCCCACCCGGCGGCCGACACGACCGCCGACGACCTGTTGTGGCTGGCTGGCTCACTCGAGCACGCTTCCGCCCACCCGATCGCCGCGGCAATCGCCACCGGGGCCGTCACCGCCGGACACGACCTCGCCGGCGTCGATGGCTTCCACAGCACGGACGGACTCGGCGTCAGCGGCCGAATCGCTGGTCGTTCCGTCGTCGCTGGTCGTCGACGCTTCCTCGCCGAACGTGGGATCCCCCTCGACGGCGACCTCTTGGCGGCCTACGACAGGGCCGAGGCCGCCGGACAGACCCCCGTGCTCGTCGGCTGGGACAGCACCCTCCGTGGCGTCATCGTCGTCGCCGACACGGTGAAGCCGACGAGTTCAGCGGCGGTCGATGAGCTGCGCGCCCTTGGGCTGCGTCCCGTGCTGGTCACCGGCGACAACCGGCAGGCCGCAGTGTCCGTCGCCGCCGCCGTCGGCATCGCCCCGAGCGACGTGTTGGCCGAGGTTCTTCCGGAGGACAAGGTCGCCATCGTGAGGTCCTTGCAGGCGGAGGGCGCGGTCGTGGCGATGGTCGGCGACGGCGTCAACGACGCCGCCGCCCTGGCCCAAGCGGACCTCGGCATCGCCATGGGCACGGGCAGCGACGTCGCCATCGAGGCCAGCGACCTCACCCTCGTACGCGGCGACCTGCGCGTCGCCGGCGACGCGATCCGCTTGTCGCGGCGCACCTTGCGAACGATCAAGGACAACCTGTTCTGGGCGTTTGCCTACAACGTCGCGGCGATTCCGATCGCCGCCGCCGGATTGCTCAACCCGATGCTCGCCGGCGTGGCGATGGCCGCGTCGAGTCTGTTCGTCGTGTCCAACAGCCTGCGCCTACGCCGCTTCCAACCGTCAACGAACTGATCCCCGAGGCCCGTCAATGGAGACCGTCACCCTTTCCGTACCGGCCGTGCACTGTCACGCCTGCCAGATGAACATCGAGGAGGCCCTCGACGACGTGGCCGGCGTCGACTCATGTTCGGTCGACCTGGCCACCAGGACGGTGACGCTCACCTTCGATCCCGAGGTCGTCGAACTCGCCGAGATCAGCGAGGCGCTCGGGGACGCCGGATACCCGGTCGGCTGACGGCGGACCGCCGGGCTACGTTCGCCCGATGGACTCTGCCTCCGTCAACTGAGGAGACAACCGATGGCGCTGCGCTGGTACACGACCGTGATCGACAGCACCGATCCAGTAGCGCTCGCCGCGTGGTGGGCAACCGCCCTCGGCTGGCAGAAGGTCTACGAAGCCGACGATGAGGTCGTGCTCGTGCCGGACTACGTGACCGAGGACCTCATCAAGGCCACGCCGTGGGAACGCGTGCCGCCCGGACTCGTCTTCGTCAAGGTGCCCGAGGGCAAAGGGCGGCCAAGAACCGCCTCCACCTCGACCTCGCCCCGCACACCAGCGACGACCGCGACGCCGAGATCGCCCGCCTCAAGGAGATGGGCGCGACCGAGGTCAACGTGGGCCAGGGTCCCGACGTGACGTGGACCGTCCTCGCCGATCCGCAGGGCAACGAGTTCTGCGTGCTCTCGTCACGAGACACGTAGATCCGCGGGCCTGCTCCGGACCCGGCTGCCCGGCTTGCCGCCTCCTGAACCGTCGGCGCAATTCGTGTCGACGTCGGCCAAGGCGACGAGTCATGGATCGTCCTGAACATTCCAGAGGTCAGCCGACGACGTTGACGAGCGCACCGATGCCGTCGATCTCGATACGGATCTGATCCCCCGCGGCGAGCGTGAAGTCGTCGCCCGGCACGATGCCGGTACCGGTCATCAAGTACGCCCCCGCCGGAAACTCGTTCTCGCGATAGAGCCAGTCGGCGAGTTCGAGGAGATCACGCTTGATCCGGGCCAGTTCGGTGGCCCCGGCGAACACCGTCGCACCGTGTCGTTCGACGGCGAGGCGGATCGTCGTAGCCGGCGCCGGCAGGACGTCGATCACCAGTCGTGGACCGAGCGCCGCGCAGTGGGCGTAGACCTTCGCTTGGGGCAGGTAGAGCGGGTTGGCCCCCTCGATCGAGCGGCTCGACATGTCGTTACCGATCGTGTGGCCGAAGACCCGGCCCGCCCGGTTGACCGCCAGGGTCAGCTCGGGCTCAGGGACGTTCCACGGCGAGTCCGAACGGATCCGCACGGTGCCGCCGTGCCCCACCACCCGATGGGGCGTGGCCTTGAAGAACAGCTCGGGGCGCTCGGCGTCGTAGACGAGGTCGTAGAACGCGTCTCCTCCGGCCGGCAGCGACTCGGTGACGCGGGCGTCCCGGCTGCGCAAGTACGTGACACCTGCCGCCCACACCTCCTGACTGCCGATCGGTGCCTCGATCGTTGCGTCGCCCGGCGAGTCGCACCGCGCGCCTTCGGCGAACCACGCCGCGGCCAACTCGGCCGGTTCGTCGGCGCTGAACACGTCGTCGATTGTCCCCAACCGCGGTCCCCGGCGGCTCTCGCCGTTGCTCTCGAGGACCAGGCCGTCAGCGGTGGCGACGAGGTCGACGCGCATCACGCGGCCAGGCCGCGGGCGAACGCGACCTTGCGCTCGAAGTGCACGGATGCCGCGCCGTCGTGGCCGTTGAAGGGGTACACCTCGATCGCCTTCTCTCCTGGATAGTGGTTGTACGCCGAGAACACCGTCGACGGCGGCGTGACGAGGTCGGCCAGGCCGACGCTGAACAGTGCCGGCACCTGCAGCCGGCGGGCGTGGTTGACGACGTCGAAGTACGACAACGTCGTGAAGACCTGATCGACCCGTTCGGGATACAGCCGGCAGTAGTCGCTGATCTCGGCGTACGGCGCGCTGTCGGTGACCGCCGTGGCGCGGCGAAAGTTGCACAGGAACGGGACGTCGGTCGCGATCGCGGCGACGCCGCCATGCAGGTGGGCGGCAGCCAGGGCCACGCCGCCGCCCTGGCTCACGCCGGTCGAGATCAGCGGCCGCCCGACCAGCGCAGGGATCTCGGCAGGCACGGACAGGGCCCTCGTGGCGTCGACGAACAGCCGGGTGTAATAGTGCGACTGGGGGGCCGACAGTCCACTCGTCAAGAACCCTCTGGCACCGGGCTCGCCAGTCGCCCCGACGTCTGGGGTATCGGCACCACGCCACCCACCGCCCTGGCCGCGAGAGTCCATCACGAGGTGCGGGAAGCCGGCGCACGCCCAGTTCAGCCACTCGGTCGGCCGGCCGCGGCCGCCTCCGTAGCCGACGAACTCGACGACGACCGGAGCCGTCGCGGCAGCGTCACGGGGCACGAGCAGCCATCCGGCGACGCGCGCTCCGCCATGGCCACTGAAGCTGACGTCGAACACCTCGAGCGCCGAGATGACGCTTTCGGCGGGTCGCGCCTCGACATCGAGCGGACGTCGCGCCTCCACGTCGAGTGTTCGCGCCCAGTAGTCCTCGAAGTCGTCAGGTTCCTCGACTGGCGGCCGATAGCGCCGCAGCTCGTCAAGCGGCAGGTCGAACTGCATCGCGTGTCCTCTCGCTCGCCTCAGTGGTGTTGCCGTGTGATCAACCACGACGCCGCGGCATCGGATGCCGCGCCCGTCGCCTCACCGACCACGGCAGTGGCCGGATATGCCCGAACGTGCGAGGTGCCGTTGATCTGGTTCGTCCGTTCGAGCATCGCCATCATGTCCGGATCCACGCCGCTGAGATACCGCCGGTCCAGGCTCACGAGTGGTCGACCTCCCTCACCGGCCATTCGTCGAGGTCGAAGATCCGCCGCACCAAACTCGATCTGCGGAGCAGGCGGATCACCGGCCAGGAGAACACGAAGTTGGTGATGCTCCCGAAGCGCTCGTGGATCACGGCGTTGACCACGATGCCGAACACGATGGTCCGGCCGAGGATGAAGAACCAGCCGAGAGTGACGATCGTCGCCCCGAATGCGCCGTACAGCTCCGAGGCCCGGCTCAGCCGGTCGGGAATGTAGAGCTGGCTGATCGCCTGCATGCCGGTCAACGTGAAGGCGATGATGGCCGCCCCAGGCAGCAGGGCACCAGGATCCTTGGCCGCCCGCGGGAGAACGGACAGGGCGACCAACCACGCGACGACGTAGATGACGAAGGCGGCGAGGAACGAGATCGATGCCACACCGACGCCGCTCTCGGCGCGAATCCGGGTGATGATCGAGCGCGACCAGGCCGACTCCGGAGATCACCCCGACGAGTGCCCCGATCAACTTCGGCGACGCCTTTGGTCGTCTCGTGAGCTGCCAGCCGGCCGCGCTCGCCGCCACCAACACTTTGCTCAACGAGTACCCGGCACTGAGGATGCCGAAAAAGCCGACCCCGATCGCCACCCATCGTGTCTGGGTTGGTTGGGACAGGGCGGTTTCGATCTGGGCCGCCATGCTGCCGCCGAGTCCGGTGTTCTCGTTGACCTCCTCGGCGGTGATCAGGTGTGACACGAATCCGGCGATGCCCACGACGAACAACAGCAACGGGACGAAGAACAAGAACAGGCGAAAGGCGATGGCGCTTCCGGCGACGGTGCCGGTGATGTCGCGATCACGCTGGTAGATGCGCATGCAGACGTCGACAAGCGGCTGGTCCTCGTAGCGCTGGAACCGCTCGTTGACCCAGGCCAACGTGCGCTGCACCAGGCCACCGGCGTCGTCATCCGGAGGCGCGGAGGGCACGGCGGCACAGTATCCGAGACGGTCGCGGCCGGGCTCGTGCCGGAGATTCACCCACACCGTGTGATGCGGCGCATCGAGGAACCCGCGAAGCTGTCAGGATGACCGCCGACGTGGCCGAAGATGTAGTGCTCGAACCTGCAGGTGCGGACGACAAGGCCGGCTGGCGCAGCGTCGTGGCGACGATCTGCGGTGTCCTCGCTGTGGTGTGTCTCACGCTGGCGCTGATCGGCGTATGGGCCCGAGCCACGGTGTTCGATTCGGACAAGGTCGGCGACATCGTGTCGTCCGCCTTGGCCGACCCCGAGGTCGAGGCGGGGCTCGCCGCGTGGGTGACCAATGAACTGTTCACGGCCATCGACGTGGAGTCGCGGGTCACCACCGTGCTCCCGAGCAACCTCGACCGGTTGGCACCGACGCTGACCGCTGGTGCCCAGTCGTTCGTCGACAGCGCCCTGACCAGAGTGATCGGCAACCCGGAGGTGCAGCAGTTCCTGACCGACGCCGTGGAACGAGCCCACTCGGCGTTGATGCAGCTGCTCTCGGGTGATGGGTTGGTCGACGGCATCACCGTCGAGGAGGGCGCCGTCACCGTCAACCTCTTGCCGCTCGTGTCCCGCGCCCTCACCTCCGTCCAGGGTCTCGGCCTGTTCGACCAGCTCGACGTTCCCACGTTGACTCGCGCCGGTGACCCGACCGAGCAGATCGCCGAGCTGGAGAACGGCGCTGGACCGCGATCTGCCGGACGACTTCGGTCAGCTCACGGTGTTCCAGAGCGACAAGCTGGCCGACGCCCAGGCTTCGGTGCAGAACGCCCAGCGAGCGATGGTCCTGCTCAAGCGAGCGACGTGGTTGTTCGCCGTGCTCGCCGTCGTTCTCCTGGTGGCGACTGTCATGCTCGCTCACAACAGGCTGCGCGCCGGTCTGTGGCTGGCGCTGGGGTGCGTCGTGGCGATGGTCCTGTCACGGACAGTCGTTCACCGCGTCGTCGACGACGCCCCCAGTCTCGTTCCCGGAGCGGCCGGTCAGGCGGCGATCGCCGACATCCTCGCCGAGGCGACGAGAGGTCTGCTGCGCCTGACCGGACTGATCGTCATTCTCGCCGTCCTGGTGGTCGTGTGGACGCTGTTCCGGCGCGGCTGGATCGGTCACGACCTCTTACTCGTCGGCGCGGTGGTGCTCGGGCTGGCGGTCGTCGTGGTGCTCGGCTTCAGCATCGGCTCGTTGCTGCTCGGCGTGGTGCTCGCCCTCGCCGCGATGCTGCTCGTGCCGCGCCTGTTCGCGTCGAAGCGTCAGGTGGCCGTGACCACCTGACGCCGACGATTCGTCTCGGCGCGAGTCAGGCCTTCAGTTCGCCGCCATGCACGATCAGTGCATAGAGGACGAAGAAGCCGACCGCGATTCCAATGATGCCCCAGAACGGGTACAGCGGGAGGTAGGCGAACTGGGCGATGAGGTTCAACGACACGAGGGCAATGCCGATGACCCGCGCGAACGTCGAGCCCTTGAGCAACAAGTAGCCGACGAGAATCCCGAGGATTCCGAGGATGAGGTGGATCCACCCCCAACCGGTGACGTTGAACATGAGTACCGAGCCACCCTGGGTCTCCCAGTACACGTCGTCGCGGAGGAGCGCGGACAGCCCCTGGATGGCCGTGAACGTGCCATGGATCATCAGAATCACAGCGGCGAACACGATCCAGCCAACCCAGCCGGTCATTTCCCGATATCCGGGCTCGTACCCGGATTGGCCAGTGTCGTAATTCGACATGGAGTAACCCCTTTCAACTGTCCAATCTGGACGGCCGTGATTCAACCACACGACGTTCGCGCGTTGGTGGATTCTCGGAGGTGGAAACAGATCGTTACGCACTCGTAACGACGCGGAACCCGAGGTTGCCCGTCGAGCTGTCCGGCGTGTTGGCGCTGCGTGCCGAAACGCGGTAGCGACGGCAGTACGAGGCGTGGCAGAGGTAGGAACCGCCACGCATCACACGATGGGTGCCGTGATCCGGTCCACTGGGGGCGCGCCGCGGGCTCTGCGCGTAGAAGCCCGGATCGAACCAGTCGGCACACCACTCCCACACATTGCCGGTCATGTTGTACAGGCCATACCCATTGGGTGGATACGTGTCGACCGGCGCCGTGCCCACCCATCCGTCCGTTGCCCAGTTCTCTGCTGGAAACACGCCCTGGAACACGTTCATCCGATGCTCGCCGTTGGGCTCCAGCTCGTCACCCCACGGGAACACCGACGACTCCAGGCCACCTGCCGCGGCGTACTCCCATTCCGCCTCGGTGGGCAAGCGGGTTCCGCTCCACGTGCAGAACGCCTGGGCGTCCGACCACGACACGTGCACGACCGGGTGATCTGAACGTCCGTCGAGGTCCGATTGCGGACCTTCCGGGTGAGCCCAGTCCGCACCGAAGACCTGCCGCCACCACGGTGCGCTGGCGACCGATCGGGTCTCCGAGAAGTCGTCCGGCAGCAAGCCGGCGAACACGAACGACCAACCGAAACGCTGCGCCTCGGTGACGAATCCGGTGGCCGCGGCGAACTCAGCGAACTGCGCGTTGGTCACCGCACACGACCCGATGCTGAAGGTGTCCAGTTCGACGTCGTGCACTGGACCCTCGCCGTCGGCCGGATACGCCGCCTCGCCGGCCGAGCCCATGGGGAACAGCCCGCCGGGGAGCTCGATCATCGGCGAACCCGACGACGCGGCGCCCGGCACGACTGCCGCTCGGGTTTCCGACCTGCCCGGACGATCGGACGATGGGGCACAGCAGCCGCTCACGGGGCCAGTCAACCAGGGCAGCCGAGTCCCGTCGAATCCGCCCGAGCAGCAGGATGGTCCCGGTTCCGGAGCGCCGACAACCTTATGATCCCGCCCATGCCGGACATCACGTCCGCCGCCCAGACGCGGCGTGTGCTCGGCAAGGGATTCCAACTGTTCGCGTCGACCCAGGCGGAGCCGCGAGCCCGCCGACCAACCGACGTCGCGATGGCGATCGTCAGCGCCCTGGTGGTGGCGATCTGCATCGGGTACGCCGAAGTTGCCGGTGGATTCGAGGCCGACGTCATCGACCTCATCGACTCGTTGCCCGGTCTCTTCGAACCGCTGTGGCGGATCACCTTCTGGGCGCCGTTGGTCTATTCGATCGTGCTCCTCGGCATTGCCCTGCTCCGCGGTCGCCATCCATTGGCGCGCGACATCTTCGGATCGTTCGTCATCGCCGTGTTGACCACCGCCGTGATCGCCGCCTTCGTCATGGACGACGACCGCGGCGTGTCCGCCCTGCTCCTCGACGTCAATGGTCCCCCGGTGTTTCCGCCGGGCGCCCTGGTCGTCGCCACCGCGGCGATCTCGACGTCGTCGCCACACCTCAGCCGCCCGTTCCGCCACTTCGGACGTTGGCTGATCGCCTCGCAGCTGATCGCCGCGCTGTTCGTGCAGGCGGCCGTGCCGTCCGGCTCCGTCGCCGCCCTCGCCACGGGCACGCTGGCTGCGGCGATCATCCACCTCGTGTACGGGTCGCCAGGCGGTCGGCCGACCGAGTCACGGATCAAGGCGGCCCTCGCCGAGCTCGGCGTGTTCGTCGACGACCTCGCGCCGGCCGCCATGCAGCGGGCCGGGATCGTGCTGTTCGAGGGGAGCGATCGCGAGGGACCACTGCTCGTCAAGGTCTACGGGCGCGACGCGTGGGATGCCCAGCTGCTCACGTCGCTGTGGCGGATGGCGTGGTATCGAGGTGGCGAGCGTGCCGTCGGACGCAGCCGCGTCGATCTCGTCGAGCACGAAGCCTTCGTGACGTTGCTTGCCGAGCGAGCCGGTGTGCGCGTGCCGCGGTTGGTGACGGCCGGCAGCGCAGGGAGTGGTGACGCCCTCGTCGTCGTGCGACCCGACGGCGAGCCGCTGGCGGAAACACTCGACGAGAGTCCCGTGGGCAGTCGACCGACTGCGGCCGGCATCGCGCCGCTGTGGCACGACTTGCGCCGGCTGCACGAGGCCGGCATCGTCCACCGCCGACTCGACCTTGATCGCATCGTCACCCACCCCGACGGCTCGCTCGGATTCGGCGACCTTTCATCCGCCTCGGTCGCCGAGGAGGCCGGCGCCAAGTCCAAGGATCGAGCCCAGCTGATCGGGCTGGCGTTGCTGTTCGACGACGAGGAGTCGGCCACCACGACCGCCCGCAACGCGCTCGGCGACGAGCATCTCGTCGCCGCCCTGCCGTACATCCAGGAGGCGGCGATGCCGCCACTGCTGCACGACGCACTCGAGCGCGCTGACGTCGAGTTGGAGGACGTGCGTAAGCGGATGGGAGCGGCGCTCGGCGCCGGCGACCAAGATCTGATCAAGCTGCGGCGCGTCACGTGGGGTTCGATCCTCAACCTCGCGCTGCTCGTCTTCGCGGCCTATGCGTTGATCGGCTTGCTCGGCGACGTCGACATGGAGACGTTCCTCGAAGCGCTGCGCGGGGCCAGCGTGTGGTGGCTCGGTCTCGCCCTGATCCTCGCCCAAGTGCCGCGCATCCCGTCGGCCGTGAGCACGATGGGCGCGATCAACCGCCCCCTGCCGCTGGGTCCGCTGACGGCCCTGCAGTTCGCCATCTGCTACATCAACCTGGCGATCCCGAGCACGGCGGCGCGGGTCGCCGTGAACATCAGGTTCTTCCAACGCTTCGGCGTCGACCCGACGACGGCGGTGTCGGCGGGGGCGATCGACGGCGTGTCCGGGTTCGTCGTGCAGGTCTTCCTGTTCGTGACGTTGATGCTGTTCTCCGACGTCAGCTTCGACTTGTCGCTGAACACTGAGGACCTCAGTGGACTGCTCACGATCTGCCTGATCGCCCTCGGAGTGCTCGTCGTGGCGGTGATCGTCGTCCTGCTCGTTCCCGCGCTGCGCGCTCGTCTGCGCGCCGCCCTCACCCGGGCCCGCCAGTCGCTCGTCGTCCTCCGGTCGCCGACGAAAGTGCTCCAGCTGTTCGGCGGGAACCTGCTCAGCCAGGTGCTCTTCGGCGTGGCGATGGCCACCTGCGTCGAGGCGTTCGGCGTGCACGTGCCGTTGAGCGAGCTCGTGTTGATCAACACCGTCGTGTCGTTGTTCGCCGGCCTGTTGCCGATCCCCGGGGGAATCGGAGTGTCGGAGGCCGGGCTGACGCTCGGACTCACGGCTGCCGGGTTGTCCTCGGAGATCGCCTTCGCCGTCGCCCTCGCCTACCGCTTCGTCAGCTTCTACCTACCGCCGATCTGGGGCTGGTTCTGCTACCGCTGGCTGATTCGCCGTCGCTATCTGTGACGCCGCGTTCGGCTCCGCTCGCCATCGCCATGCCGTCTATGGTGTGTCGTCGCGCTTCAGTGACCGAAACGTGGAGGATGAGGATGGCCATCGCGGACGAGATCAAGGGCCCCGTGGATCTGGTGTTGTTGCGGTTTCCCGGCAACCAGTTCACCGGCGAGGTCGCCCCGGCGCTCGGGGACTTGGTGTCCTCCGGCACCATACGCATCATCGACCTGGTGTTCGTCACCAAGGATGCCGACGGCAACGTCGCCGGTGTCGAGCTCGCCGACCTCGGTGATGCCGGCGCGGCGTTCGAGGACATCGACGGAGAAGTCAGCGGGCTGTTGACCGACGAGGACATCGACGCGGCAGGAGAAGAGCTCGAGCCGAACTCCTCGGCGGCATTGTTGATGTTCGAGAACGCGTGGGCGGGCCGCTTCGTCGACGCCGTCCTCGCCGCCAACGGCGAGGTCGTCGCCTACGAGCGGATTGGGCGCCAGGCGCTCGACGAGTTCCTCGCCGAGGTCAACGAGTGACCGCACATCAACCACGCACACAGAGAAGGAGATCGTCATGATGCGCAGAGGTATCGGTCGAGTCGGTCGACGAGGCGTTGTCGGCACGATGGCGCGCACCGCAGTCGTCGCCGGCACGGCCACCGCCGTCGCCGGGGGTATGAGCCGCCGCCAGCAGGGCAAGGCCCAGCAGGCTGCCGACGCCCAGGCTTACGAGCAAGAGCAGCAACAGGCCCAGATCGACGCCCAGGTCGCGGCCGCCGTCGCCGCCCAGACGCCTGCCGCTCCGCCGCCGCCGCCCGCCGCGGCGCCAGCGGCCGACCCCGTCGCCCAGCTCACCAAACTGGCCGAACTGAAGGCCCAGGGCATCCTCACCGACGAGGAGTTCGCAGCCGAGAAGGCCAAGATCCTCGGCGGCTGACCACCACGTCGTCGTCGACCGCCCCGTTCTGGGCGGCCAACGGTCCAACTCCCGATCTGGGCGGCCTCCGGCGCGTTCTGCGTGCTGCGGGCCGCCCAGTTCGACACTGACTGTCCCTTTCCCGAGCAGAGCCCGGCAGTAGGTTCACGGCGGTGAGCCGCTGGGAGCCACCGTTGTGGTTCGACCGCCTCGGAGGCATCGCCTGGCGCGGTGTCATCATCATCGTCGCCGGGGCGCTCGTCGTCGCCGGCATCGTCGGGCTCGGCGCCGTCATCCTGCCGGTGGTTCTCGGACTGTTGTTCACGTGCGTCTTGGGGCCGGTCGCCAGGTGGTTGGGGGACCGCGGCCTGCCGCCGGCGGCGGCCGCCGGACTGGCCGTTCTGGCGCTCGTCGTCGCTCTCGTCGGTGTGGTGTGGTTGACCATCGACGCCGTCGTCGATCAATGGTCAGAGATCGAATCGCTGATCGACGTCGGGCGTAACACGTTGGCCGAGGCGGTCGAGGACACGGGGATCTCAACCGAGGCCGTGGAGACGTTGGAGCACGCGACGTCCGACGCTGTCGGCAGCATCGTCGACCTGCTGTTCCGCGGTGCGCTGCAGATCCTGCCGACCGTCGTCGGACTGATCACCTCCGTCGTACTCAGCCTCCTCGTCGCCTTCTTCTTCGTCAAGGACGGGGCCTCGATGTGGCGGTGGATCGTCGCCCGCTTCGACACTCGCGATGCGATCGTCGACCGGGTGGGCCGACGGGTCTGGCCGGTGCTCACCGGCTTCATCATCGGACAAACCGCCATCGCCACCATCGACGCCACGCTGATCGCCATCGGCGCCCTCGTGCTGGGCGTCCCGGAGGTGGCGGCGATTCTCGTGATCACGTTCTTCGGCGCCTACATCCCGTTCATCGGGGCGACGATCGCCGGGTTCGTCGCCGTCATGCTCGCCATCGCCGAGGGCGGCATCAGCAGAGGCACGGCGATGCTCGCCGTGGTGCTCATCGTCCAGCTCATCGAGGGCAACCTCCTGCAGCCGTGGATCCAGGGACGGGCCGTCAAGCTGCATCCGCTGGTGGTCGCCTTGGCCGTGACGGCGGGAGGGGCGCTCGCCGGCTTCCTCGGCATCTTCCTCGCCGTGCCGGCGACGGCGGCAGGAGTCCTCGCTCTCTCCGAACTGCGTGCCGCGGGAGTACTCGGCACCCGGGTCACAGCGGACAGCGGACCCGATCAAGCCTCCAGCCAGTTGATCCCGAAGGCAACGGCAAAGCCGAGCACGGTCATCAGGCCGGCAGCCCGGCCGGCGTGTTCGAAGGCTTCCGGAGTCATCGAGGTCGACACCATCGTGAGCATCGCGCCGCCGGCGAACGCGAACGTGAACGCCAGAACGTCGGGCGACGCGCCGTCGAGCAGGACGAACCCGGCGGCGGCGGCGATCGCCGACGCGAGAGCGATCGATGTCCACAGCGCATAGACCCGTCCCAGCGACCATCCTCCAGCACGCAGACCGGCCGTCGCGGCGATCGCCTCGGGCACGTTGGAGACGAACACCGCAACAAGCATGGCGATGCCGACGTCACCGGTCTGCAAGACGGTCAGTCCGAGTACAGCGCTCTCGGGGATCCCGTCGAGAAGGGTGCCGAAGACGATCGTCAGTCCGCCGGCTTGCTGGGGTGCTCCGTCGAGGTCCTTGCGCTCGGCGTACCCCATACGGCTGATCGCCAGGTCGCCGGCCGTGAAGACCATGGCTCCGACGAACAAGCCGAAGAACGTGCTGCCCAGCTGACCCGCGGTCTTGGCCGCCTCCTCGACGAGCTCGAACGACACGGCACTGATCAGCACGCCTGCGCCGAATCCCATCACCAGTCCGAGAACACGCCGACCAGGCGGACGCGCCTCGGCGATCGTCGCGCCGAGCAGCAGCGAGCTGGCGGCAATCAGCCCCCACAGACCGGCTTCCAACATGCGCGGCGAACGTAGCCGAGATCGTCGTTGCAACGCCGGAGACCGCCCACCGCACAATGGGTTCTGCGTGACGACCTACGACGTCAGGGCGTCGTCTGTCGTGACCCAGAACCCGGGCTTGGCCAGAGCTTGTTCGCTGAGCGCCAACGTGGCGGCAGTTTCTGGGCAGCCGGAGGATCCCCGCTCGGATGGTGTGACGTTGCTACTGTCGCACCGACACGTCCTGCGGAGGTGATCATGCGCGTAACTGCGAGGTTGGGAGCGGAGTTCGCCGGAACGTTCGTGCTTGTGTTCTGCGGAACCGGCAGCGCCGTCCTCGCCGCCACATTCCTCACTCCCCTCGGCGCCGACAGCGGGCTGGGGATTGGCTTTGCGGGTGTCTCGCTCGCATTCGGCTTGACGGTCGTGACGATGGCGTATGCGGTCGGTCACATCTCGGGCGGACATTTCAACCCGGCGATCACCCTCGGGCTTGCTGCCGCGAGGCGGTTCGACTGGAAGGACGCGATTCCATACGTCGTCACTCAGGTGGTTGCCGCAATCGCCGCATCGACCACGTTGTGGGTCATCGCCATCAACCACGAGGGCACGACGAAGGACTCGCTCGCAGCCGGGGGCTTCGCGGCAAACGGCTACGGCGATCACTCGCCCGGTCAGTACAACCTCTTCGCCGGTCTCGTCATCGAGATCGTGCTCACGGCGGTGTTCCTGATCGTCATCATGGGTACGACCGATAAGCGAGCCTCCAAAGGATTCGCAGCGCTCGCCATCGGCCTTGCCCTCACGCTCATCCACCTCGTCAGCATCCCGGTCACCAACACGTCGGTGAATCCCGCTCGTTCGACAGGTCCGGCGATCCTTCTCGCATTCGGCGGCGAATCTTGGGGTCTCGAACAGCTCTGGCTGTTCTGGCTCGCGCCCATCGTCGGAGGAGTCCTTGGAGCGCTCGCTTACCGGGTCGTCGCCGAGCCTCAAACCGTTTCTGACGCTGCCGTCATGGGCGTCGACGCGACCGGTCCCGCTGCAGGTACCGACGAATTCTGACCGCGCCAAGACTTGCGGAACGGCATCTAGATCGCCCGTCAAACGACGCGTTGACTCCACGCTGGCGCCCCCAACCAGCACCGCATTGTGACATCGGAGCCTCTCGGCTGTTCAGCGAGAGGACGTCCTGTGTCGGCACCGCCGATCTACGAGGGCCGTGGCATCCAGAGAGAGCCGGGTGTGGGAATCGAACCCACGACCTCATGATTACAAGTCAAGTGCTCTGCCAACTGAGCTAACCCGGCGTACCTGCTCAGCCTAGGTGCCGGGCCGGCGGCGATGCTCTGGCAAGGGTTAGGCGGAGGTGTCGCTGGTGAGACCCCCGGAGCGGCCTTTGGTGGCTTTGCCGAGGTAGCCGAGTTGGCGGGCACGCATCACCCGTTTGATCGCCGAGCCGGGTTGCAGGTTGCGGGCGAGCGCCACCGTCTGGGTCGGATTGTGCCCACCGAGGGCATGAGCCAGGGCGTAGATCAGCGCATCGACGGCGGCGGGGTCGGCGTCGGGGTGGTCTTCGATGATCCCCGACCAGCCGCGCGAGTCGAGGACTTCGGCATGCAGGTTGGCTTCGATGAGTTGGCCGATCTGGATGCGGCCGAGGTCGGCGGCGCGTACGGGGATGCCGTCGGGTCGCCGGGTGACGCGTACGTCGTCGGGGACGAGTCGTTGTTCGTCGTCGTCCCAGGACAGGCGGATGTCGAGGTCGTAGGGGTCCTTGTCGGTGACGACGATGCGCACCGAGCGGGGAACGGTTCGGGCGAGCCCGTTGGGACCAACCGGGACCTTGCCGCGTATCGTGATGTCGAACTCCACCGCTGCTCCATCCGTATCCTAGGTGTGCTGAAGCATAGGCCTACCTAGTAGGTCTTCCACCGTCGCGTGTTGCTGTTCGGGTGCCGAATGATGACGCCTGGACGAGCCAAACAGTGTGGCTTCCAGCTTATTACCTTGATTGGTTTCATAGGTTGCAGCGTGCATAGGTGGCGGTATGCTCACGTTCACCCGCGGCGGATCGGTCGAGCGGAGGACCGAGCGGGACAACTCAGGCGGAGAGAATGTCACTATCTGATCGACGGTGGGCCCGTGGCAGGCGCAAGCGCGCCTGCCGGACGACCCCACCACAAGAGCCGAGGGGTTCACGCTGCCGCAACGCCGCTAGATCTGTGCTGCGTTCACAACCGGCAGGCATCGATCCGATCCGTGTTGCAGCCGCATCCGCCCTCCGCATCAGTTGGGCACCCGACTCCTATCACCACGAACGCAACCCCCATCCCCATCCAGACGAGGAACACAATTCAATGACCCGCCAACACTCCCTGCTCGGGTGCGCCACCATCGCTGTGATGATCGGGCTCGCCTTGCCGAGTCTCGCCTCAGTGGCCTCGGCTGGCACCGAACCGACGACGACGACAACCCAACCGCCGACGACAACCCAACCGCCGACGACAACCCAACCGCCGACGACAACCCAACCGCCGACGACGACAACCCAACCGACGACGACGACGACCCAACCGCCGACGACGACAACCCAATCGCCGACGACGACAACCCAACCGCCGACGCCGGGGCCGACGACCAGTAGGTCGTTCCGCGTATCCGCGGGCCGATTGCTCGAACCGACACGACGATCAGCGTGCGCATCTTCCGCACCCCGGACTCGGGCATGGTCTGCCAGTCCGACTACGGCTACGAGGTCCGCGCTGGGTTGGGTGCCGCCTGGCATGAAGTCGGCGGCTTCTCGAGCGACGTGCTCCAACCCGTGGCCGGGCTACAAGTTCACCGGGCTGACCCCATGGACCACGTACGTGCTGTCTGTTCGGGCGTACCACCTGGTCGACGGGGCGAAGGTCTACTCGCCGGAGGCGAGCCTGACGACGTCGACGACAACCATCGACGGGTTTGTCGTGCCGTCAGCGCCACGGTCCTTGAAAACGTTGGTGTCTCCCGCCAGCGGTGTCGGCTCTGGCGAGGTCCACTTGCGGTGGGAGGCTCCCGCCCTCGACGGTGGCACGCCAATCACCGACTACCTCATCGAGCGTTCCGCGGACGGGACGTCAGAGTGGCTCCCGATCGTCGACGAAGTCGATCCCACTCGCAACGCCACCGTCACGGGTCTGTCCAACGGAACGAAGGTCTACTTCCGAGTTCTCGCGGTGAGCGAGGTCGGGACAGGCCTCGCCAGCACCGTCGTCAACGCCACCCCGCGTACCGTGCCGGGTGCTCCCGAATCGCTGACGGCGACCCCCGAGCGACGGCGTGATCCAGTTGGAATGGCTGGCTCCGGCGTCCACCGGTGGCTCCTCGATCACCGACTACGTCGTCGAGCGTTCCACGGACGGCACGTCAGGGTGGGTCAAGATCGAGGAACTGATTTCATCGGTCCGCAGCTTCACCGTCACCGGGTTGGTCAACGGAACGAGGGCCTATTTCCGTGTGCTGGCGGTCAATGAGGCCGGTCGCTCGGCGGCATCCGACGTTGTCGACACCGTCTCACGATCGGTTGCCTCGCCCCCACAGTTGTTGACGGCAGCACCCTCCAATGCCTCTGGGCAGGTGCGGCTCTCCTGGTCGGTCCCGGCCTCGGATGGGGCCGCAGCGATCACGGACTACACGATCGAGCACTCGCCCAACGGGACGTCGGGCTGGCAGATGATCAACGACGGTGCTGCGGACCACGACCTCCCACACGGTCACCGGTCTGTCCAACGGCATCCGCGACTACTTCCGCGTTTCTGCCGTCAACGCCGCCGGCAACTCAGCCTTCTCCAACACGTCCTCCGCTGTTCCGCGCTCTGTGGCTACAGCAGTGCGTTCGCTGACGGCGACGCCGACCAACCTGTCTGGGCAGGTGCGCCTGGCGTGGACCGCCCCGTCGTCCCACGGTGGTGCCGCGATCACCGATTATGTGATCCAACGCTCGACGAATGCCACATCATGGCTGACGATCAACGACGGCGTGCGGACCACGACCTCCCACACGGTCACCGGCCTGTCCAACGGCACCCGCTACTACTTCCGAGTTCTTGCCCAGAACGCTGCGGGCACCGGACCATCGAGCACCGTCGTCAACCAGATCCCCCGCACGGTGCCGTCCGCGCCGTCGGCGCTGAGGTTGACACCCGGCTCGAGCAGAGTCGTGTTGACGTTGGACACCCCCGGCCTCCACCGGTGGGTCACCGATCACCCGGTACGTCATTCAACGTTCGACCAGCCCCACGTCGGGTTGGGTGAATCTCAGCACGACCACGTCGGCGACGACGAGATCGTTCACCGCCACCAACCTGCGCAACGGCACCCGCTACTACTTCCGCATCGTCGCCGTCAACGCGGCCGGAACGGGACCGTGGAGCGCCGCGATCAGCGCCGTGCCGCGCTAGCGAGCCCGAGTGGCCTCGAAGACACCACGCGGCGCGGCGTCGACGCCGGTGCGCTGGTACCACCGCCCGTACACGATCGCCACGATTGCGGCGGTGTACATCATCTGGACGCTGGCGATCGGCTTGACGACAGAGGGCATGTCAACGGACGACGCGACCCTCTACTTCAACGAGCCGTACGACCTTGAATCGGTCAACAACGCAGCCCTCGGATTCTTCATGATCTCTGGTGTCATCGCCGTGGCGACCGCTGGCGTCGTTGCGCTGACTCGCCGCCGCCGGATGTGCGCCTGTCGCTGGTCGTAGTCCATCACCGGCAGTCAAGGTCCGCGGCCAACTGAGCTGACCCGTGATCCTCGCCAGGCAAGGCGACCCCGGCGCCGACGGACACAGCCGTCAACTGAGAAGACCGCGCGACGCGCGAGCTGCCGCGGGCGAGCCGCGGCAGCTCATGCGTCGTTGAATTGGTATCAGCCGGCTGTGGTCATCGACGCCGTGTCCGTCGGCATCGATTCGGCCGGGGCCGAGCCGGCGGGCGCGGTTCCCTCGGGGGCTTCCTCGAGGAGCGTGCCGTCGGCGGCGACCATCCACCAGAAACCGCCAACACCCTGCCCGTTGGTATCCCCAGGCGCGGCATCGGCAGCGAAGTAGTACAGCGGCCAGTCGCCGACCTTCAGCATCGGTCCCTCGGCGTGCTCGACAACGCTGAATTGGCTCGGGTCGAGCTCGTCAGCGAGCGGTGGGACCGACTCGTCTGGCGTGAACAACGGTGGCCAGTTCACGGCGCAGTCGTCGACGCAGGTCGGCTCGCCGTCGGCGTCCTGAGTGAACGCATACAGCGTACGGCACTCGCTGTCGACGAGAACCTGACCGTACTCGTCCGACTCGGCGACCTGCACGAACGGCCCACTGACCGCTGCCACAGAGCCGGCGGGTGCCATCGACTCACCGGTCGTCGCGGCGGGAGCCTCCGAACCTGCCGGAGCCTCCGTGGCCATCGGCGCCTCCGTTGCCGTGGCGGCGTCCGTTGTCATCGGCTCCGTCCCGGCCGGAGCTTCCGACGCGGCAGGGGCCTCAGTGCCAGCAGGCGCAGCGGCGATGGGCGGACAGTCACTCGGTCCGGCGCCCGTCATCGGCTCCGACGTGGCGCCCATCGCGGTGTCAGGTGGTGGTTCGCTCGGCGGGGTCGTCGCCGAGGCGATCCCGGCACCCGAAAGGACGAATGCTCCGACGGCGACGACGATGCCGCGCCGGAGATAGCTGGAGTGATCCATCGAGTGATCTCCCTTCATGTCTGGCCTCGGATATCGAGACCCACTCAGGTTCCCGATTCAGCCGGTGAGCCAACCCCCAATCGTGGATCGCGCCGGCGGGTGAGCTCCAAGAAGTCAGGTAGCGGGGCGCGGACGACGCAACGAGAGGTCGGCGCACGCCGCGCAGACATGTTCGGGAATGAGGCCCACCCGAATGAGAAAAGCGAACAACATGCAGCCGATGCACACGCCGAACAGCGACTCCAACGTCGCCGCTACAGCGATCAACGCCACCAGGACAAGAGCGACGCTTGTCGCTCCGAAGGCGAAGTTGGCAACCAGGGCCGCCAGCGAGAGCGTTGCACCGATCCCCTGGGCGAACCGCTTCGGTGGACCGTCGACGGAACGTGCTGCGACGGGGAGAGCAGGGACGATGACCTGTGTCGCCAGCCGACCGAGTGGGCTCAACGTTGGCCCGGCAGCGACCCGGGCGACGAACCCGTACGCCAGCGGGACCAGGACCCAGGTCCAGCCGGCCAGCAGGATCAGCATCGCCATACCGACCACGCCGGCGGCGACGACGCGGGCCGCGACCTCGTTGACCGGGTTGGGGAAGCGGAAAAGTCGACCGATGTGGTCGACTTTATCGGCCGCCGGGCAACTGGACCATGCCGTAGGCGCGGCCCGGACGGAGGCGGGCCACGACGCGCCCCTCGTCGACCATCGCCCGACGGAACTTGTCCCAGTCCTCGTGCTGCCCGACGAGGCTCTCGTAGTGGCCGACCAGTTCCTCGACGGTGGCGTCGTCAGGGTCGGCGGCGGGGTCACTGAGCTCGACCTCGCCTTCGATCACCACGTAGGCGTAGAAGTCGGTCTGGGTGACGTGGATCGCCGCCCACGGGTCGCGGCGCAGGTTGTGGTACTTCGCCCGGCTGGTCGTGATCGAGATGCGGAAGACTCCCTCGTCATCGACGTGGTACATCACGTTGGAGAGTTGTGGCCGGCCATCACGACGCTGCGTGACGAGCACCCCGTGACGGTTGGCTCGGGCGAAGTCGACGGCGTCAGCGAGTTCCATGCACTGTGCAACGTTCGGCGCCCGCTTCTCATGCCGCGGACGGAACTGATTTCGGCACTACCGTCGGTCGGCGAGGTGATCTGTCAGCGGCGGTGGCGGGCGACCTCATAGGTCGCCAGCGCCGCGGCTGCGGAGACGTTCAGCGAGGTGATCCGTCCGAGCATCGGGATGCTGACGACGGCGTCGCACCGCTCACGCACGAGGCGTGAGAGTCCCGCACCCTCGGCGCCGAGCACGAGGCAGATGCCCTCAGCGGCCAGGTCACCGAGATCGAACAGCGAGCGATCGGCGGCATCGTCGAGTCCGACCACCCAGATCTCGGCGCCGCGCAGCCTGGTCAGGGTGGCCGGCAGGCCGCCGACCAAGGCGATCGGCACGAACTCGACGGCGCCGGCGGCCGCCTTGGCGACCGTCGGCGTGACATGGACGGAGCGGTGCCGCGGGATCAGCACCCCGTCGACTCCGGCCCCTTCGCAACTGCGCAGGATCGCCCCGAGGTTGCCCGGATCGGTGACGCCATCGACAGCCACGAGGAACGGTCGGTGCCCCCGCCGACCGCGGATCAGCTCGTCGAGATCGGCCTCGGGCAGCTCGGCGGCGAAGGCGATCACGCCCTGAGGTGCCTCGCTCTTCGCCCGCGCCTCGAGCTTGGCCTTGGCGACGTGGGCGACGGGGACCCGACCGACCCGCGCCAACTCGGCGATGTCGGCAACGCTGTCGTCGTCGGCGAGATCGGCCGACAGCCAGATCTCGCTCACCCGTCGTCGGCCGGCGACGAGCAGCTCGCGGACGGCCTGGCGGCCCTCGACCTGCTGGCCGCCGAGCCCCTTGCCATCACGCCGCGGCGTGTCGTCGCCGAGCCGGCCGGTGCGACCGGCCGCTTGCGACCGTGGGACGCCGATGCGTGATCTGGTGGTACGAGTCGGCACCATGTTGGAGGTCGGGCGGCGGGCCGTCCCTTGGGCGCGGGATCGCTCCGGTTGCTGCGACGAGCGCGTGGCGCGGCCACGTTGCTCGCCCTGGCGCCCGCGACCGGACGGCGGAGGCTGACGACCTGGCCCACGGGGCGGCTTGCCGCCGGAGCCCTGGCGCTTCTTGCCACCACCCGAGCGCGGTGCCGCACTCACGACGCGCTCCTCGTCACCACGACCACAGCGAAGCACACCACGCCCTCGCCCCGCCCGATCGCCCCGAGGCCCTCCGCCCGGCGGCCTTTGACGGACACCGGGGCGCCGACAGCGTCTCCGAGGCGCAGCTCCATCTGGGAACGCAGCGGCGCCAGCTTCGGCACTTCGCACACGACGGAGCAATCGGCATTGCCGATCGACCATCCCTCGCCGGCCACCATCGCGGCGACGCGCCGCAACAGCTCGATCGAGTCGGCGTCCTTCAGCGCTGGATCCGTGTCCGGGAAGACCTCTCCGAGGTCGCCGAGTCCCGCCGCGCCGAGCATTGCGTCGGCGACGGCGTGGGCGATCGCGTCTCCGTCACTGTGTCCGACGAGGCCTGGCAGGCCGGGAAACACACACCCGCCGAGCACCAGGGTCCGGTTCGAGTCGGTGCCGGCGCGGTGCACGTCGAAACCATGACCGACGCGGATCTCCATCAGCGCGTTCCCCGGCCACACTGGCCGCTCCCGGACGCTTGTTCACTCGCGCTCACGCGCTCGCGTCGGTCGAGCCGCTGTTGACCGTTCATCACGAGCCGACCTCGGTTGCCAGCCAGGCGCGCACCCACTCGAGGTCATCACGCTCGGTGATCTTGCGGTTCCACGGCTCCCCCGGGACCGTCACGACCCGGCCGCCGTGACGCTCGACCGCGGCTGCGTCGTCGGTGTCGTCGGCACCGGTGGCGTGGGCGGCGCGGAGAGAAACGGTACGGAACGCCTGGGGCGTCTGTACGGCGACGAGCGTCGAACGGTCGGGCGTGGCGACGACGGCGCCGTGCTGATCGACCACCTTGATCGTGTCGGCCACGGTGACGGCGGGAACTGCTCCGTCGGCGCCAGCACGGACCGCAGCGATGACACGAGCAAACAACTCGGCGCTCGCCAGCGGTCGGGCCGCGTCGTGCACGCACACGACGTCCACGTCAGCGGGAACTGCGCCGAGCCCGGCGCGCACCGAGTCGCTGCGCGTCCGACCTCCGACGACGACGACATCGTCGTGCTCCCGTGACCACGCCCGGACCTCATCCTCCGACGGCAACACGACGACGACGCCGTCACTGCTCCGCCTGGCGACGTCGCACGCCCGGTCGATGACCCGCTCGGTGCCGACGAGCTCGAACTGCTTGACGGATCCGAACCGAGTTCCTGATCCGCCGGCGACGACGATCGTCCACGTCGCCGTCGCCGCCGTTGGGCTCACCGCGCCCGAAGCTCGAGGCGGTCGCGCTGAGTGATCGTGTACTGGCGATCGTGCTGCTCGAGCCAACCCAGGCGAATGAAGCTGGCGATCGCCTTGTTCACCCGCTCTCGCGACGCCCCAACCATCCCGGCGAGCTCCTCCTGGGTGACCGGGAGGACGAAGCGGTCGACGCCGTCGGCCAGCTCGAGGATCCGCTTCGCTGTGCGGCCGGTGACGTCGAGGAACACGGAGTCGGCGAGTGCCTCGTCCATCACGCGGAGGCGCTGGGCCAGCAGACGGGTGACGTTCCAGAGCATCGTCGGATGTTCGTTGAACATCTTGACGACCGGGGCGTAGGCCACCGTGAGCACTCGCGAGGACTCCAGCGCCCGGGCCATCGCCGACCGCGGCCGATCGTCGAGGAGGCCGAGCTCGCCGAACAAATCACCCTCTTCCATCAGGGCGATCACACTCTCGCGGCGGTCGATCGGATTGCTCAGAGCGATCGCCAGGCGACCCGCTGTCACCACGTACAGGGCATCGGGCGGATCACCCTCGTTGAAAAGCACGTCACCACGGACGAGGTGGCGTTCCTCGCCGTCGCCGGCAAGCGAGTCAAGAACCTCGGGCGGGGCGTCGGCAAAAAATTCGGTGTTCGCCAGGACGTCTCGGAAGGCAGCGGTTTCGTTGGCCATGCAGCGAGCGAGGGTAGTCGCTGGCAGCCGTGGCGTCAGGCGTCACTGCGCTGGGTGCGGATGATGCCGAGGATGCCCAGGACGATCACCCAGGCAAAGAAGTACATCGTGGCGCCGGTCCGCGACAGGATGTCCGGATCGTCGGCGCCCCGATCGGCGATCCCGATCGTCAACCCGGCGGTGAACGGCAGCCACTTCTCCCAATCGAGATCGAGGGCGCCGAAGATCAGTCGGGCCAGGATGTTCTCCACGACGAGCGGCCACAGCAGCAGGGCGGTGACTGCCGCGGGGGTGTTGCGGACGAGGTTGCCGAGCCCGAACCCGGCGATCGTCACCCCGATCGCCAGCAGCAGGGTCCCGACCAGGCCGGCGCGGGGCGAGTCGACGCCGAACTCCTGCGACGACGCCAACGAGAACGAACCGTCGAGCAGGCTCGTCGCCAGCAACCAGGCGACGACGATCACCCCGAAGACGAGAAGGGCGGTGACGGCCACGTGGACGCCGAGCTTGGCGGCGAGTGGCTTGATCCGCACCGGCTGGGCGGCGAACGTTGGACGGATCGTGTTGTAGCCGAATTCACCCGCCATTCCGATGGTGGCGACGACCCCGAACAACAGGGCACTGAGCCAGCCCAAGCCACCGATCAGGTCAGCGACATCAGACGAGGTGAAGAACTCGTCGCTGAGCCCGGCAACGAGGCCGGTCACGATGACGGGGAAGGCAACGGCGATGATCAGCAGGACCTTGTTGACCGTCAGCGTCGACAGCTTGATCCACTCGCTGCGGACGACGGCGAACATCAGCGGCCACCTGACGGAGCAGGGCCGGAGGGCGGGGGCAGCGACGGAGCACCTGATTGATATTCCTGGACGTCAGCTGTGGCCAGGAGGAACGCCTCCTCCAGCGATTCGCTCTGCGGCGACAGCTCGTGGAGCGGGGTCTGGGTCTGCAGGGCGAGCTCACCGATCCGTTCGATGGCCAGTCCTTGCACGTCGATCCCATCCGTACCGTAGGGGCGGTAGCGGCCGCCGGCCCGCTCGAGAACGCCGGCGAATGCGGCGGGGTTCGGCGTTCGCACACGCACCCATCGCTGGGCGTAGCGGTCGATGAACTGAGAGACCGGACCCTGCTCGATGAGCCGGCCCCGCCCGATCACCACCAGGTCGTCGGCCATCAGCGAGATCTCAGCGAGCAGATGGCTACTGACGAGGATCGTGCGGCCCTCGCGTGCAAGGGCGACGAGGACATCGCGGATCCAGCGCACCCCCTCGGGATCCAGTCCATTGGCCGGTTCGTCGAGGACCAACGTGTGCGGATCGCCGAGCAGCACCCCGGCGAGCCCGAGTCGCTGGCGCATCCCGAGTGAGTAACCGCGGACCTTGCGCCTGGCGACGGACGTCATCCCGACGGTCTCCAGCACGGTGTCGACGCGTGAGGCGTCGATCCCGTTGCTGGCGGCCATCCACCGCAGGTGGTTGCGACCGGACCGGGCGGGGTGGACGTACCCGGCGTCGAGCAACGACCCGACCTGGAACATCGGCTTGTCGAGGTCGCGATACTGCTTGCCGTCGAAACGCGTCGTGCCGTTCTCGAAGCGGTCCAGCCCGAGCATGCAGCGCATCGTCGTGCTCTTGCCCGACCCATTCGGTCCGAGGAAGCCGGTGACCCGCCCGGGGTGGACGTCGAAGCTGAGGTTGTCGACGGCGACGGTCGTGCCGAAGCGCTTGGTGATCTCGCGGATCTCGATCATCGTCGCCGTCTCATGTCCTGATGTCGTCCTCGCCTCTCACGCGACCGGTGGCCGGCCGCCCCTTGTCGGACGTGCCGGCCACCGGATCGGTTCCGAGCTAGTTGCCGAGCGACTCCAGGAACTCGGCGGCGACGACGTCGGCGCCCGAGATCCTCGACGTCGACCTGGGCGACGAGCGCCGTCAGCGTTTCGGTGTCGAGCGCGGCGTTGACCTCGTCGAGGGCCGCCGTGAGCTCCGGGGTGACGAACTCGCTGCGCACGAGGGGAAGCACCGCTTCGTTGGCCACGATGCCGAGATCGTCCTCGAGGGCCACGAAGCCGCCCGTGTCGATCGCCGGATTGGTGGAGAAGATGTTGCCACAGTCGACGTCACCGCCTTCGAGGGCCGCGGGGATGTCGCCGTATGGCAGCGGCACAAACTCGGCGAAGTCGGCGTCGTAGATCTCGGTGAATCCGGCGAGCCCGAACGGCGTACGCGTCTCGAACTCGGGCGGGGCCGCGAGGGTGATGTCAGCACTGTTCTCGAACAGGCTTGACAGGTTCGTCAACTCCAGCTCATCGACGACCTCCTGCGTGCAGACAATGGTGTCCTTGTCCTCGGCCGAGGACGGCGTGAGCACTTCGAGGCCCTCGGGTAGCTCCTCACCAAGGGCGGCGACCTGCTCATCGACGTCGGCGGCCTCGGGCTGATCCGGAGCCACGACGAAGGACAGCAGTGAGCCGGTGTACTCAGGGACCAGTCCGACCTCGCCGCCCTCGATGGCGCCGTAGTACGCCTCTCGCGATCCGATCGCCATCTCATAGCTGACGTCGAAGCCAGCGGCCTCGAGCGCCTGACCATAGATCTGGGCAAGCAACTGACTCTCGGAGAAGTCGGCGGAGCCGACGGTGATCTCGCCGGGCTCGCCGGCCGGCACGCTGCTGCCCGGCGCCGAGGTGGCGGGCGCCGACCCAGGGGCCGAGCTCTCCGGTGCCGCCGAGGTCGCGGTGGCGTCTGCTGTCGCTTCGGTCGTATCCGCTGCCTCGGTCGTCTCCGCCGCGGCCTCAGTGGTCACGGCCGCCGCTTCGGTGGTGTCGGCCGCCGCTGCCTCGAGGGTGCCCTCGGGAGCTGCCGTCGTCTCAACCGCCGCTGTCGTCTCGACCGCCGCCGTCGTCTCAACCGCCGCCGTCGTCTCAACCGCCGCTGTCGTCTCAACCGCCGCCGTCGTCTCGACCGCCGCTGTCGTCTCGACCGCTGCTGTCGTCTCGACCGCTGCTGTCGTCTCGACCGCCGCTGTCGTCTCGACCGCCGCCGTCGTCTCAACTGCCGCCGTCGTCTCAACTGCCGCGGTCGCCTCGGTGGTGTCGGCTGCCGCCGCCTCGAGGGTCCCCTCGGGAGCTGCCGTCGTCTCAACCGCCGCGGTCGTCGCCGCCGCGGCCTCCGGTGCCGACGTCGCCGCGTCGGCACCCGGCGGTTCGATGGCCTCCGTGGTGTCGGCCGCTGCTGCCGCCGCCCCGGTGGTCTCCACCGCAGCCGCCGCCGGTCCGGTGGTGTCAACCGCTGCCGCGGTCGCCGCCGCCGCGGCCTCCGGTGCCGACGTCGCCGCGTCGGCACCCGGCGGTTCGATGGCCTCGGTGGCCGGGGCGAGTTCGGCGATGGTCGAATCGCCGCTGGCACCCTCGTCGTCGTCGCCGCAAGCGGCAAAGACCAGTACTGATACGGCCGCGAAGGCGGCAAGGGTTCGAGTGCGCATGGCGGACCTCTCCTCGAGTGAAGTTCCGCCAACCATAGCCATGCAGGGACCGCCGTGCGCCAGTGTCAGGTGCCACTCACAACAGCAGCGCCTGGCCACGACTCCGGGCGCGCACACCTGGCGACACCACGAACCGCTGCAGCAGGGCGAAGCCGGCCTCGACGATGAGCACGAGAGCGATGACGGCGATCGATGCTCCGGCCACGACCTCGTACCGACGGGTTCCAGTCCCGGAGAAGATGAACACACCGAGCGTGCCAAGACCGACAAACCCGGCGATCGTCGCCGTGGCGATCACCTGATTGGCCGCCGAGCGGACGCCGGCGATGATCAGCGGCAGGCCATTGGGGACCTCGACCTGCCACAACGACTGCATCCCGGTCAGACCCATCCCCGTGGCCGAGTCACGAACCTCGGGCGGAATGCTGTCGATGCCCGCCGCCGTGTTGAGCACGATCGGCGGGACAGCGAGGATGATCAGGGCAACGAGCACCGGCCACAGCGACAACGGCCGCCACAGGAACAGCAGCCCAACGACGCCGACCGTTGGAATCGCCCGCCACAGCCCGGTGAGGTTGGCGGCGACATACCGGCCGCGGCCAGTGTGCCCGATTGCCAACCCAACCGGCAGGCCGATCGCCGCCGCTCCGAGCAACGCCAGCAGCGAGTACCACAGGTGCTCGCGGAGGGCCTCGGCGATGCCGTTGCTCCCCCACCAGTTGTCCGCCGTCGTCAGCCATCCGAAGCCCTCGAGAATCGTGTTCATGAGCGCGCCCCAGTCGTCCGACGCCACGGCGTCGCCAAGCGGCCGGCGAGAACCAGCAGCGCATCGAGCACGAGCGCCAGGGCAACGACGGCGAGCAAACCGGCCCACAGCTCGACGGCGATCCCGCGTGCCCGTCCGTCGGAGAACAGGCGCCCGAGGGCGCCGCGCCCGATCAATGCACCGACACTGATCAGCGACACCGTGCTCACGGTCGCCAAGCGCAGCCCGGCGACGATCCCCGGCAGGGCGAGCGGCAACTCGACGGAGACGAACCGGCGCAGCGGCCGGTAGCCCATCCCGTCCGCCGCCCGAACGACGGCGGGCGGCACCGAGCGCACTGCCTCGACGATGTTGCGGACGAGGATGACGAGCGAGTACAGGACCATCGCCGTGACGATCGGCTTGTCGTTGGTGAACCCGAGCCACGGCCCGAGGACCACGAAGAGGGCGATCGAAGGGATCGCGTAGATGACGTTGGTGGCCACGAGCAGCGCCGGATACGTGGAGGGCCGGCGGACCGCGAGATAGGCGAGCGGCAGCGCCACCGCAGTTCCGATCGTGACAGCGATGATCGTGTAGCGGAGGTGCTGCACGGTGTAGTAGCGGATCACGTCCCAGTTGCCGGCGAGCTGTGGCCCGCTCCAGATCGGTACGTCGGCGAACACGGCAGACACGATCACTCGGTGAACGGGGTCTCGACGCGGTAGCCGGTCGGCCGCCCGGATTCGTCGTACACGACATCGCGCTGGCCGACGAACTCGCGGACGAAATCCGTCGACGGGGCGGAGAGCAGCTCAGCGGGTGTGGCCAGCTGAGCGATGTGTCCCGGCGTCTGCATCACGGCGATGCGCGATCCGAGGACGATCGCCTCGTCGACGTCGTGGGTGACGAAGAGCACCGTCTTGCCCATCTCCTGCTGGAGGCGGCGGAACTCCCGTTGCAGCTGGGCGCGAACGATCGGGTCGACGGCACCGAACGGCTCGTCCATCAACAGCACCGGAGGGTCGGCAGCGAGGGCCCGGGCGACGCCCACCCGCTGCTGCTGACCACCGGACAGTTGGGCGGGATACTTCGTCGCCAACGACCCGTCGAGGCCGACGACCTCGAGCAACTCGACAGCTCGGGCGTTGCGACGGCGCTTGTCCCAACCGAGCAGGCGGGGCACCGTCGTCACGTTGTCGATGACGGTGCGGTGCGGGAACAACCCGCTCTGTTGGATGACGTAGCCGACGCCCCGGCGCAGCTGGTGGGCAGGCATCGTCGACACCTCCCGGCCCGCGATGCGGATCGTGCCCGACGTCGGCTCGACGAGTCGGTTGATCATCCGCAGCGTCGTCGTCTTGCCACAACCCGAGCTACCGAGCAGGACGACGACCTCGCCTTCCTCGACGGTCAGTGACAGGTCATCGACCGCCAGCACGCCGCCGAAGCGCTTGGTGACGTGATCGAGTTGGATCATTGGACCGCCATGGCGTTCCCCGGCCACGCAGGCCGTGTGTGGCCGCTCACGCGCTGGCGCTCACTCGAACGCCCGCGGCGACGGGTTCAGGGGCGGCGGGCGAACGTCTCGATCATCAACCCGACGTCGAGACCGAGGGGGTACAGGATCGGGCAGGTGCAGCCGTTGGCGACGTACTCGTCGACCTTGGCGACGACTTCGTCCGGTGATCCCGACGCCGTGCAGCGTTGCACGACATCGTCGGGAACGAGACGGCTCGCCGTGGCGACCTGCTCGTGGGTGGCCGGCCATGTCAGCACGGTAGCGATCTCATCGAGCAACTCTTGGGGCACACCGGACGCCTTCATGATGTGCGGCTGCTGGCCGAGGTACTGGGTGACCATCATCCGGGCGGCGTCGAGGGCCGCCTGGCGATCGCTGTCGACGCTGCAGACCACCAGCTGAGGACGGTCGATGTCCTCGACGCGGCGGCCGGCCTTGGTCGCCCCGCGAGTGAGCGCCGCCATCGCCTGGACGTTGTAGGCCGGGTCGACGAGATAGTTGAGGACCACGCCGTCGGCGATCTCACCGGCCAACTCCATCATCTGCATCCCCGTGGCGCCGATGTAGATCGGCACGTCCTTGGCTCGGCGCGGCTGGTACACGTAGTCGAGCTCGACGCCGTCGAGGCGAACACGAGTGCCTTCGATCGTGACCTGCTGATTGCCGAGCAGTCCGCGCACGGCAGCGATGACTTCACGCATGACCGTCAGCGGACGGGCCCGTTGGATGCCGACCTTGGCCGCCAGTGGGTCCCACCACGCCCCAAGGCCGCACAGGATCCGTCCCGGGGCGAGGTCGTCGAGCGTCGAGAAGGTGCTGGCGAGTCGGGCCGCGTTGCGAGTCCAGATGTCGACGACTCCCGAACCGATCTTGATCCGCTCGGTGGCTGCCGCGAAGGCGGCCATCGGCACGACTGCATCGCGCACGAGCCGGCTGTCGGCCTGCCACACGGCGCTGAAGCCGGCCGCCTCGGCGTGCCGCACGTACTCGACGCCCTCACGGATCGGGTGAGCATCTTGCAGATACAACGCGACCGGGTAGGAGTTGGCCATCGGTCCAGCATCGCACGACCGGCGTTCTGGGCGTTCTCCGGTCCGGGAAAATCGATTGCCCGCCGCCCAGATCGCATTTTGGACCGCAGGCCGCCCAGAACGAGAGTGTCACAGACGGGCGAACAGGCGCTGCGCTTGCTCGGCGGCGTGGGCGCGGACCTCGGCGAGGTCGACCCGTGTCGGCGCTCCGTCGGCGACGAGCACCTCGCCGGTGCCACTGATCACATCGGTGGCCCGGATCCCGGGGGTGAAGGCGACGTGCCACGGCGAGTCGACGTGGTCGTAGGTCCACGTGACGCGATCGTCGGCGCACTCGGGGAGGAAGCGATAGCCGTTCGTCACCCAGCTCCAGGCGGTGTCGGGCACCGCCAGCACGTCGTCGGCGCGGTGGGCGACGTAGGCGAGGCGGAACTCCTCGAGCATGTCGGCGCCGATGCCGTCGGTGCCGAGCACAACGTCGTTGTCGCGTCGGGCCGGGCGGCCGTAGCCGACGGCGTTGTTCATGTTGCTGCGCGGGTTGTGGGCGATCGTCCCCGGCAGGTGCCGGTCGAGCAGTACGCAGTGGACGAGCAACCAGTCATCGGCGGCGAGCGCTTCCAGCCGCTGACCGGCATCGACGTCGGCCGGGCCTTCGGCGACGTGGACGTGCACGCCGACACCGAGATCGCGAGCCAGTCCGGCAGCGGCTCGGAGTGTCTCGTCCTGGCACGTGAACGCGGCATGGATCCCAACCATGCCGCGACCACCGGCGCGCACAAAGCGCTCGTTCTCCGCAAGACCACGGCGGGCGCCGTCGGCGCCGTGGCGGTCGGTCACGCCGTACGCGCACACCGTCCGCACACCGACTTCGGCACACGCCTCGGCGATCACGTCGAGGCTTCCCTCGATGGCGTTGGGGCTCTCGTGATGATCGACGATCCCGGTGGTACCACTGAGCAACGCCTCCACCGCCCCGAGCCGAGCGGAGGCCCTGAGCATGTCGAGATCGAGGGCCGCGTCGAGCCGCCACCAGATCTGCTCGAGGATCTCGCTGAAGGTCGTCGGCACCTTCGGGGGCGGTGGCATGCCCCGAGCGAGCGTCGAATACAGGTGATGGTGCGCGCACACCAGGCCACCGGTCGTCACACCCATCGGTCGAGCATCCACCACCCGCCACTGTCCTTGCAACAGACTTTGCCGCCGTGCACTCGCGGCTCCCCCCGCTCGCCGGCGCCGTCCTGTGTCTCGCCGGATGCGCCACGGCGACCGACGCCAGCCCGCCCGCCGGTCCGGTCACTGTTGCTGCGGCGACCTCGTCATCCTCGTCGACCGTGATGACGTCGACGAGCGGCGCGACCACGTCGACCAGCGCGACGACCGCGTCGGCCATCGCCACGTCGACGACTGCCGCGGCGACGACCGTCGCGCCGCCGGTCACCCCGGCACCAACAGCCGGCGACGGGGCGCTGACTCTGGCGTTCACCGGAGATGCCCTGTGGCACAGTCCCCTGTGGCGCCAAGCCGAACGCAACTTCGCCGGCAACGGCAGCGATGCCGCGGGCATGGACTTCACGCCGATGCTGGCCCGACTGCAGCCCGTGGTCGCCAACGCCGACGTCGGTGTCTGCCACCTGGAGACACCGATCGCCCCCGACGGCCAGTTCACCACGTTCCCCCTCTACGGCGTGCCGCCCGACGTCGTGACGGCGATTGCCAACGCCGGCTTCGACCGCTGCTCGACGGCCAGCAATCACACCGTCGACCGCGGGACGGCGGGGATCGATCGCACCGTGGCGGTGCTCGAAGCCCACGGCCTCGGCCAGTCGGGAATGGCCCGCACCCCCGCCGAGATCGCTCCCCAGGTGTTCGTCGCCGACGGTTTCCGAGTCGCCCACCTCTCCTACACGTTCGGCTACAACGGGCTCCGCCTGCCGCCGGGTGAGGAGTGGCGGTCGGCATTGATCGATCCACAGCGGATCATCGCCGACGCGACCGAGGCCCGTCGGCTCGGTGCCGAGGTCGTCATCGTCAGCATGCACTGGGGCATCGAGGGACGGCGTGATGTCACACCGGAGCAGCGGGCCGTCGCCGAACAGGTCACCGCATCGGGCACCGTCGACTTGATCGTCGGCCACCACGCCCACGTCCTCCAGCCGATCGAACAGATCAACGGGGTGTGGGTCATCTTCGGGCTCGGCAACATGATCTCCAACCTGCCCACCGGCCCGCGCTGGCCGGCGGCGTGTCAGGACGGGGCCGTTGCCGTCGTGACGATCACCAAGGCGCCCGACGGCACGGCGGTCGTCGCCGCGCCGGTCGTCCATCCGACGTGGGTCGATCGGCTCAATGGCTGGAACGTCCACCTCGTGCAGCAAACGCTTGCCGACCCCGCCCTTCCCGAAGGTCTGCGCGCCCAGCTGGACACGTCGCTACGCCGGACCAGCGAGGTGCTCGGGGTCTTCATCGCCGCCTGAGCCGACGCGCATCGGCAGGCTCGCCCGCCAGACGCCGTCGAGGTGGTGGAGCGCCGCGGCGACGGCCGGTGCGGTGGGCACGAGGCCGATCTCGCCGACGCCTTTGATGCCGAACGGCGACCGTGGCTGGGGCACCTCGACCAGCTCGACGTCGATCTCGGGGACGTCCTTGGCCCGCAGGATGCCGAGCTGACGCAGCGTCGAGAACGTCGGAAAGCCAGACTCCGGGTCGGTCGGAAAGTCCTCGCTCAGGGCATACCCGAGGCCCATGTGCACGCTGCCCTCGATCTGTCCGGCACACAGTTGCGGATTGACCGCCCGGCCGACGTCGTGGACGGCGACGACCCGCTCGATCTTCGAGCTCTCACGGTCGATCACGACGAGCTGGGCGGCGTAGCCGAAGGCGGCGTGGATCGTCGGGTTGGGGTGCTCGGGATCCCCGAGCTTGGCGGTCCAGTCGACAACGTGCTCGCCGTGGTAATCGATCTCCGGCTGGCAATCGTCGGCAAGCGCCGCGGCGCAGGCCCGCTGGACGGCTCCGGCTGCCATCAACGTTCCTCGCGAGCCGGTCGTCTGGCCGAACCCGAGCTGCCGGGTCGTGTCGACGATCACCTCGATGCGCTGCGGGTCGATGCTCAGCTCCTCGGCGGCGACCTGGAGGGCGACGGTGTGGACCCCCTGACCCATCTCCGTCCAACCGTGGCGGACCTCGACGTCGCGTCGTGCCGCGTCCGGCTCGCGGCGGAACCGCACGACCGCTCCGGAGACCTCACGGAATCCGTTGCCGAGGCCCGAGTTCTTCAGTCCGAGGCCGAGGCCCACCGCCTTGCCGGCGGAGAACGCGGCGTCGTACGCCGGCTTGATGGCGTCGAGACACGCCTCGGCGCCGGCCGCGCCGTCGTCCATCACCTGTCCCGGACCCCACAGTGCCCCGGGACGGATCACGTTGCGCTTGCGGATCTCCCACCCGCTGACCCCGACCACCTCGGCGAGACGGTCGAGCACGCCGTCCATCGCGAACTGCGCCTGGTTGGCGCCAAAGCCGCGGAACGCACCACACACCAGGTTGTTCGTCCGGGCGGCGATCGCCTCGACGTCCACGGCCGGCACGTGGTACGGCCCGGTGGCGTGGCCGGCAGCCCGTTCGAGGACCTTCATCCCGACCGACGCGTAGGCCCCGGAGTCGCCGACGGCGCGGACGCGGACGGCGGTGAGGTGGCCATCGCCGTCGCAACCGGCCCAGTACTCGAGGCGAATCGGATGACGCTTGGCGTGCAGCCGGAAGCTCTCCTCGCGAGACAGCGTGCACTTCACCGGACGCCCGAGGAGCCAAGCGGCGAGCGCCGTCTGGGCCTGGTTGCTCATGTCCTCCTTGCCACCGAACGCACCGCCATTGGACACCAGCTCGACGACGACCCGGTCGGTCGGGACGTCGAGGACGCGACAGATGTCGTCGCGGTCGTCCCACACTCCCTGGCCCCCCGAGTAGACGTGCATCGTGCCGGCGGTCGGGTCGGGCACGGCGAGCGTCGACTCGGGCTCGAGGAAAGCGTGCTCGATGCGCTGGGTCTGGAACACCTCGTGGACGGTGTGGGCACTCGTCGCCAGCGCCGCGTCGACGTCGCCACGGTCGTAGGTGCTCACCGAGAGCACGTTGTTGTCGGTACCCCACACGGCGAGTGGGGCGTCCGGGGCGATGGCCGCCAGCGGGTCGGTGACCGGCGACAGCACGTCGTACTCGACCTCGACCAGTTCCGCCGCGGCGCGCGCCTGCTGGCGGGTCTCGGCGACGACGATCGCCAACACGTCACCGGCGAACGAGGTGCGACCTCCGATTGGGATCATCACCGGCCAGTCCTTGTAGATGATTCCGACGCGCAGCTCGCCAGGTATGTCGGCAGCCGTGTAGACGTCCACCACGCCATCGGCGGCTGTCGCGCGGGACGTGTCAATGGCCTTGATGTCGGCGCGGCTGTGTGCGGTGAAGTGGAGAGCGGCGTGGAGCATGCCGGGGACACGGAGGTCGTCGATGTACCCGCGGTCGCCGAGCGTGAGCTGCTGCGCCTCGTACTTGATGCCAGACTCGCCGACCCGGCTGCCCAGGCTCGTCTCGAAGGTCTTGCCCTTGGCCACAGCCTCGATCGCGTCGAGGATCTTGACGTACCCGGTGCAGCGGCACAGGTGGGCGCCGAGGTGGGGGGCCATCGACCGCCGATCGAGCGCGTCGCCCTTCTTGTCGACCTGCGATTTGGCACGCATCACGATCCCCGGGATGCAGAAGCCGCATTGCAGACCGCCGCACGCGGCGAACGCGCTGGCGTAGCGGTCGCGCTCGGTGTCGTCGACTCCCTCGAGCGTCGTGACCTCGCGACCGGCGATCTTGTCGAGCGCCTGGGTGCAGCTGACGATCGCCTTGCCGTCGACGAGCACCGTGCAGCAGCCGCACTGCCCCGACGGCGAACACCCGTCCTTCGCCGACGTGACGCCGAGCTCCTCGCGCAGGGCGGCGAGGAGGTGGGGGTGGTCGCCGCGCACCGACACCGGTACACCGTTGAGCGCGAACTCGACGCTGGTGCTCTCGACCGTCGTCACGCTTTACATTCTGTCAAACATCGGGCTGTGTCGCGCCGCGAATGGCACCGCGCTGCGTCGTGATGCGGGTGTACATCTCCGGACGGCGATAGCGGTCGAAGTCGAAGAGCGTGCGCGTGTAGCGCGTGCACCAGTCGAGGTCGCAGGCCGCGCTGATCAACTCGTCACCTGCGCTGATGGCTTGGGCGACGATCTGCCCGGAGGGGGCGACGATCATGCTCTGGGCCAACGAGTCGACACCGGCTTCGACTCCGCCCTTGGCGACACCCACCACCCAGGTGCCGTTCTGGTAGGCGCCGGACTGCAGCACGAGGGCGTTGTGGAAGCCCTGGAGGATGTCCTGGCTCGGGTCGGGCACGTAGTGGATCGGCGTGTTGTACCCGCACAGGATCAGCTCGACGCCCTGCAGGCCCATCACCCGGTACGTCTCCGGCCAGCGCCGATCGTTGCAGATCATCATTCCGACCCGCCCGCCGAAGGCGTCCCACACGCCGAACTCGTCGGGCCCCGGCTCGAAGTAGTGCCGCTCGGCATGTTGGAACGGACGCTCGGGCTCGTCCTTCTCGTGTCCGGGCAGATGGACTTTGCGGTAGGTGGCGATCACCGAGCCGGCGCCGTCGACGAGGACCTGGCTGTTGTAGCGATGCCGGGTGCCTTCTGCATCCGGCTCGGTGAGCTCGGCGAAGCCGAGGCTGAAGCCGACGCCGAGACGGGCCGCCTCGTCGAACAGCGGACGCGTGGCCGGACCGGGCATCGAGGTCTCGTAGTAGTGGTCGCAGTCGGCGAGGTCGGCGACGTACCACCGCGGGAAGAACGTCGTCAGCGCCAACTCCGGAAACACGACGAGCTGACAGCCACGCTCGGCGCCGGCGCGTAGGAGGGCGATGAGTCGTTCGACGACGTCGGCCCGGCTGTGCTCAGGCTCCACCGGGCCGAGTTGTCCGGCACCGACGACGATCGTCCGCGATCTCATCACCCCGATGATCGCACGCCGCCACGTCCGGGTCCCCCGTTCTGTGTCACGACAGTCTGTGTCACGACAAACGACGTCGGACGTCCTTTGTGGTGACGCTAAAGCCCGAGAGCGGCCTTGACGGTGGCGACAACCACTGTTGCGTCAGTCGATGTACCAGCGATCTGCTCGTAGGTGAACTGAAACGGCGCGTAACCATCGAGGAGCAGGGCGTTGGCCCGCTCGGCGTCGCGGCGCATCTCGGCCGAGGAGCGGTGGAAGCGGTAGCCGAGCAGCTCGACGACGACGTTCGTACCCGGGTAGTGACAATCGACCCGGACGAGGCGATCGCCCGCCCGGCTGAGGATCTGCTGGGTCTGCGGTTGCGGCAGACCAGCGGTCGCCGTCAGCCGCAGAAACTCCCGTTCCAGCCAGCTGTGGCCGCCGCGGATGACCTCGGACCCGGCGATGACGTCGAGCAGCTTGGGAATGCCGTACCGACCACGGGTGCGCAGCGCGACGATGCGCCGATGGAGCAGGTCCTCACTGAATCCGCCGTTGCGCAGTCCGCAGTCGACTGCAACAGTGAGCCGTTCGGGGCCGACGAGACGGGCGAGGTCGATGACGGTGCGTGCCTGACTCGTCGCGGCGAGGTCACCGACGTGACATCGATCGATCAGCGGCAGCTCCGACGTGGTGTGGATCACCGCCCCGAGGCGGACGATGTTTCGTCCGCGCAGGACGGTGACGTGGAACGGTCGGACCAGGCGAAACCCGTCGAAATCGTGCAGTGCTGCAGCGGACAGACCCGACACCCAGCACGGCTCCCCGACGTCCAGCATCAACGCCGCGAGTTCGGCGTGAAGCGACCGCGGCGTTGACGCCGAGCGATACGTGCGTACGCCAACCCGGTCGACAACGCCGCGGGCGACGCGGCCGCGTAGCTGGCGGTCGGAGAGTCCGGCGCCATGGGCTTGCTGCCTGGTGAACGCGCCCAACTGGTTGGCGGCGGTGCGGGCAATGAGTCGATCGGGCTTCATCGACGTACTCCACCCGATCGCACTCACCGCTGGTCTCACCGCTCGCCTCACCGCGATGCGGCATCCGTTCTGCGTCACGACATACGACGTCGGACGTCGTTTGGTGTGACACAGAACCGGGGAATGCGCCTCGCGTACTCGAGGACGACCACCAGGCGGCGCCGGTAGGGTCGGGACACGTGCTGGAGATGGACGGCCTCATCCGCACCTACGGATCCGTGCGCGCGCTCGACGGGATGTCGTTCACGGTTCGCCCGGGCGCCGTCACCGGATTCCTCGGGCCCAACGGCGCCGGGAAGACGACGACGATGCGGGCGATCTTCGGGCTGACCCAGCTCGACGCCGGGGAGGTGCGCTGGCAGGGTGCTCCGGTCGATGCCGCGGCCCGTCGGCGCTTCGGGTACCTCCCAGAAGAACGCGGGCTGTACCCGACGATGCGCGTCGCCGATCAGCTGCGCTACCTCGGCCAGCTGCGTGGCCTCGACAAGGGCACGGCAGCGCGCCGGTCGGCGGAGTGGCTCGAACGCCTCGGCCTCACCGACCGCAGTCGCAGCAACCTCGAGGATCTGTCCCTCGGCAACCAGCAGCGCATCCAGCTGATCAGCGCCCTCGTCCACGAGCCGGACGTGTTGATCCTCGACGAACCGTTCTCCGGACTCGACCCGATCGCGGTCGAGGCCCTGTCCAAGATCCTCGTGTCCGAGGCCCGACGAGGTGCCACGGTGTTGTTCTCGTCACACCAGCTCGACCTCGTCGAGCACCTCTGTGAGGACGCGGTCATCGTCGACCACGGACGAGCCGTCACCCAGGGACCCCTCGACGAGCTCGTCGCCGGTCACGACCCGGTCCTGCTCATCGACGTGCCAGAAGATCCCGACGCAGCCTGGACCGAAGCCCTCGATCAGGACCGCTTCGCGGTACTCAGCAACACCACAGGTGCCGTCCGGTTGAGCGTCGGCGCCGGCGACGCGGCCGTCGTCGAGCTCGCCCAGCCGGCCCTCGACGCGGCCCGGCGAGCGGGGCCCGTGAGCCGCTTCGGTTTCGAGCGACGGACCCTCGCCGAGGTGTTCCTCGGCCTCGTCGGCCGTCCTGCCGACGAGGACACAGCGGCTGACGCTGTCGACGAGGAGACCGACACTCCGGCGCTGGTCGGTGATCAACGATGAGCATCAGCGAACGTCCGGTCGCCCTCGTCGCCCGGCGGGAGATCAGCGAAGGATTCCGCGCCAAGAGCTTCTGGATCCTGCTCACCGTCAGCCTCGTTGCCGTGGCAGCGATCATCGTCATCGCCAATCTGGCCGGCGGTACGAGCGAGTCGCGGGTCGACCTGGCAGTCGTCGGGACACCCGCCCCGGCGACTGCCGATCGTTACGACGCGATCGGCGATGCGATCGGGACGACGATCGACGTGGTGACCGTGGCCGACGACGCCGCCGCCCGCGCCGCAGTCAGTGCCGGCGACGCTGACCTGGCGATTGTCGACGGCGCGGCGACGATCGTCGTCGAGCAACCGATCGACGCCGACGACGACTCGAACCTGGCAGCCGTCGTCAACGTGCTGCGCTCCGACATCGCGCTCACCGAGGGGCTGGCGGAAGCGGGACTGTCGGACCAGGAGATCGCCGCCGCGGTGACCCACGAGCCACCCACCGTCGAGAGCCTCGAGCCCGGCGACGACGAGGACTCCGGCGGGCGGGTCGGGACCGCCGTCTTCATCAACATCGCCCTGTTCCTGTTGCTGCAGACCTACGGCGGGTGGGTGGTCAGTGGGGTGACGAGGGAGAAGGCGTCGCGAGTCGTCGAGGTTCTGTTGTCGACGGTCACCGCCCGCCAGCTGATGTTCGGCAAGATCATCGGGATCGGGACGATCGCCCTGTTGCACGCCGCCGCCCTCGTGCTGACGGCGATCGTCAGCGCGGCGGTCGTCGGTATCGACGTCCCCGACGGGTTCCGGGCCACCGACGTCCTCGTCGGCGCGGTGTGGTTCCTGCTCGGCTATGCCCTGTACTGCTCGGCGTTCGCCGCCGCCGGGTCGCTGTGCAGTCGCGCCGAGGACGCTCAGGGAGCCGTGCTCCCGATCATGCTCCCCCTCGTGGCCGGCTACATCATCGCCTTCTCGGCGGCCGGTGGACCGACACCGCTGCTGTGGGTGTTGTCGTTCTTCCCGCCGACGGCCGTGCAGTGCATGCCGGTGCTCTACGCCACCGGCGAGGCGCCGGTCTGGGCGATGCTGCTGAGCATGGCGATCACGGCCGTCTCCGCCTACGCCGTCGCCCGCCTCGCCGCGGCGATCTACGAGCGATCGATTCTCAAGGCCGGCAAGCGGGTCTCCTGGCGTGCCGCGGTCGGGCGGGCGGCGCCGAGCACCGAGGCGGCGACGGCGAGCTAACGGAACCGGCCGACCTGGACGAGGCGCCGCCCGCCAGCGTCGATCATCCACGCCAGCCCAGGACGTGGGGCGATCGGCGCCCGCCGCGGCAACGGCTCGCCGAGCAGGTCGCCATCCGTATCGGCGCCGGCCGACATCACCAGCCCGATCCGACTCCGCCGGACGATCGCCGACCAGTGGCCGTACATCGTCCGCAGCGCGTCCGGCCGGCCGGCGGCGACGAGGGTGACGTTGGCGTGACGCTCGTTGGCCAGCGTGGCGAGCCTCCCGCCGGCATCGACGACCCGCTCGGCGTCGTCAATGGCGACGAGGACACGGTGTGCGCCAGCTGCCACGGCCGTGGTGATCGCTCCCTCGTCGGCAGCCACCACGACAGCCTCCGGGATCGCTGCCGTCGCCCACGCCACAACGGGCGAGGACGGCCGCGGGCAGTGCACCACGACGATGCCGTCCGGGTGGGCGGTGTGCCAGCCGGCGATGAGGCGGATCACCGCGGTACTCCGGCCACTGCGCGCCGGCCCGACGACGAGAACGTGCTCGCCATCGGGGACCTCGATGCTGGCTGGCCCGAGCGCCGCGAAGTCGACGCCGATCGTCAGCGCCGTCACCCCACCACGACGAATCGACCGAGGCAGCGACCTGGCGTCGATGTCGTCGTCGAGCGTGCCGATGGCGACCGGCTGACCGGTCGTTGCCGCCGGCGGCGCCGACGGGACCGCCACGACGGCGAGCTGGGCCTCGAGCCGGCGGTCGACGATCATGATGCGGCCAGGAGTCGGCGGCGGCACGGCGGCGGCACGGACGCCGAGCCCAACGCACTCCAGCGGATCGTCGACGTGGAACAGCCAGCGCTGCGACAACGCGGCGAACGCCGTGTGCGGCACGGCGCCGGGACGTTCGATCGTGGCGATCGTGTGGATCCCGAGGGCGGCCCCGTCGGTGAGCACTCGCAGCCAGCTCCCGTGCTCGTCGACGTCGGCGGGTCCGGCGAGGGCGGCGAGCAGCGCGCCGAGGCCGTCGATGGCCACGACGATCGGTGAGCGGGACGCAGCCGGGTCGGCCCGCCGGCGGGTCAACTCGTCGCTGAGGAAGCGGACCAGTCGTGTCCGACGTTCGGCTTCATGCAATCCGACGACCGCCCCACAGTTCGGCAGGGCGGCGACGTCGTCGAGCAGTTCGTCGCCGCGGGCGTCGACGACGTAGCAGTGCGCCGCCGGCCCGCCGGCGACGAGGAGTGTGCGCAGCGCCGTCGTCGTGCCAGATCCGAGCGATCCGATCAGCGCCAGGTTGCCGGCTCGGCGATCCCAGCGGAGCGGCACTTGACGCTGCGTCGCCGGATCATCGACGATGCCGACGGCGTCGTCAGCGAGCGTCGTGGCCGGCAGCAGGGTAGGCAGCGGGTCGAGCCACGGACGGAACGGTGGGGCAACCTCGCACAGCGACGCCGCGGCGCGGATCGCCCGGGTCAACGCGGCGAGTTCGGTGACCGTGTCGAGACAAGAGGTGGAACGAGGCCCGGACGGTGTCGGTCGATGAATGCGCAGACCGTCGTCGTCCACCGAGCGGTGCTCGCCGGCGCTGTGAGCCGTCTGGAACACCACGGTCTCGCCGGCGCCGAGCCGTAGCATCGCGCGGCCGGGGACACCCCGCGGGAACGAGGCCGGTTCGGCGGATCCGACGATGTCGAGGGCGTCGGCGCGGTCCTGTAAGCGCAAGGCGATGCGCAGGTTCGTGTTGGCACGGATCTCGTCGCTGACCACGCCGGCCGGCCGTTGCGTCGCCAACACGAGGTGGATCCCCAGGCTGCGCCCGCGCTGAGCGACGCCGACGAGTGACGGCAGGAAATCAGGCAGGTCCGCCGCCAGCGTGGCGAACTCGTCGACCACCACAACCAGCCGTGGCAGTGGTCGGTCGCCTGCGGCGACGAGGCGGTAGGCGCTGAGGTCGTCGACTCCCGCCTGCCGAAGCAGCCGCTCGCGACGGCGAATCTCGGCCTCCAGGCTGACGAGGGCTCGCTCCGCGAGACGGTCGTCGAGGTCGGTGACGACACCAACGGTGTGCGGCAGTTCGGCGCAGGCGTCGAACGTCGAACCACCCTTGTAGTCGACGAGCACGAACGTCAGATCGTCTGGGCAGGTGGAGGCGGCCAAGGCCACGACCAGGGTCCGCAGCAACTCGCTCTTGCCGGCGCCGGTGGTGCCGGCGATCAACGCATGGGGACCATCAGCGACGAGATCGATCTCGACCACTCCGTCGGTACCGACGCCGATTGCCGCCCGGGGGTGGCCGTCTCCCGCACCGCCGCGGTGACGACTTCGGCTCCGCCACGTGGCGGCGATGCCGATCGAGTCGTCGATGGGCATCGGCCCACTCCTGGCGAGCACCCGCGAGAGGGCCACTGACGTCGGGCAGGCGCTGGCGACCTCGATCGGGTCCTCCGGGTCGTGGATCCGGGCGAGCCGGCGGGCCGCGTCGCAGGCGACCGCCAGGGTGACGCCGGCGGCGTGGACGGCGAGCTGTCGCCCGGAATCGGTCTGGCGGTCACTCCATCGACCGGCACAGAGGCTGCCGATGCGCAGTTCGCTCTGGCACAGCGGCGGCACGGTGCCACCGTGTTCGACGACGGCGATCACGGCGACGGACGGGGCCCCGGCGAGGTAGCGGCGGAGCGCACCGGTGCGCGCCGACAAGGTGTCGGGCCGGTCGGTCAGCACCACGACGTGGCGATCGTCCGTGCTCTCCAGCCGGGCGAGGATGGCCGTTAGGCGGGTTCCATCATCGGCCGCGGCGATCAGCGGTCCGCCGTCCGAGGTGGCGACGGACTCGACGTGCGGCAGCCACGTCACCCACTCCCACTCGTCCGGGTCGTCGGCGATGACCACCAGGCGCCAGTCAGCCGGTCCCGTCAGCACGGCGAGTTGGAGGAGCAGAGCGCGGGCCACGGCGACACCGTTGTCGCCGACGATGGCGAGGGCCTGACCAGGCCCGAGGTGCGCCGTGACGGGCACGCCGTCGAGCAGTGCATGGCGATCGATGATCGCCATGGCCGCCGCCGACAGATCGGCGCCCGACCGCTCGAGGTCCGCGGTCCACGGCATCGACCCCCAACCGAGCGACACGGCGAAGGCGTCGTCATCATCCGCCCGCCGCGCCCAGAGTTCGCTGGTCAGGTCGGTGACAACCCGCAGGGCCGCCGCCACGGTCGGCGATGTGGAGCGCGGCGTGGGCGGCGCGCGCGTCATGCTGCGCGGCGACCTCACGTCCGAAGCGCTCGACGTCGCGCAGCGAGTCGGCGACCCCACGCCGCCGCCGCCGACGATCGCCGAGACGCGTTCCGAGCGCGGAGACCACGGCAGCGACGAAGCCGAGACAGCTGAAGATGAGGTACATCGGGTGGTGCATCGCGACGGCGAGGACGACGCCGCCAACGACCGACATGACGCCGGCCAGCAGCCCACCGGCCGACCGCAGCGGACGAGTCGAATCGGAACAGGGCGGCTCGATCGGCGTGGGCGTCCACGGGGCCGGACGCCGCGGTGGACGGTGCAAGGTCGAGCGCCACGGGTCGCCGCGAGTCGGCGAGAGGGCGGCTGCAGGAGGAGGCGGCGACGGGCGTTCCGGGCCGGCGACCGCCACGCGCACGCGACTGGCGCCGATGAGGACGACCGACTCCCCCGCCGGCTCGTCGGCGGCGGCCCCATTGCGGCACGGGACGCGACCGGCGAGCTGCACAACCGGCGGGGCGATCGAGGAGCTGTCCACGCCGACGTCGAGCACGGCATGGTGAAGCTCGGCGAACGGGTCGTCGAAGCGAATGGCGCATCCGGCCGACCGCCCGATCAGATGGCGCCCGGGCGGCAGGACCACAGCTCCACCGGCATCAGGTCCGGCCTCGACGGTGACGACGAGCCGTCCACCCGCCGGGTCGTCGTCTGGCAACGCCTCGCAGCTGCGCGCCGGACGGCAGGTGGTGCGACTCGGTCGGCCGGCGACCCTGCTGCCGTTGGCGACACCCGACCGATCGAGTCGGACCCGCCGATCGACCGGTTGGCCATCGACGACGACCACGGCGCGCCGCGGAATGCCGAGGACGTCAGCCAACTCGCCGATGGTGTGCCGGCCGGTGGCCAGCTCGACCGCCACGCGGCCGGCCGGACCACTCACGGTCAGCGGGGGTGGAGGATCGTCGCCGGCCGTGGCCGGCTGGTGCACATCGAGGTCGCTCATGCCCCGCCTGGGCGTCCGCCGATTCGCGAAGCGGAACGTTCGCCATCGAAATCGTCCGCGCTGCCGGGCGGGTGAAGCGCGCGGTGAGGGATCCGGTGAGACCTTCGGTGAGTGGTCTCCGTCAACGTCCAGGCATGCCCACAACGACATCTCTGAGGCGCACCACCGCTCACAGCCAGCTGTCGACTCGCCTGGACCGAGAGTGGGACCAGCTGAGCCGCCGGCCGGCAGTGGTCGCCCGAGCCCGGTCGTGGGGCGTCACGACGACGCAATTCCACTCGCTCGACGAGCTGCTACGCCTCGCCGGCTTCAAGGTCGGCTCGTCGGACGACGCCGACGGGGTGCTCCGCCGCCTCGTGATCGTCGCCGCCGAGGATCCGCTCGCCGCCCGCATCGTCCTGCAGCGTCTGCTGCCCGGTCTGCTGGCCATCGTCCGCCGCGAGCAGCAACGCGATCGCGGCGTCGACGCCTTCGACCTGCTGATCGGCGAGGCTTGGTTGTCGATCGTCAGCTATCGGGCCGATCGCCGACCTTGCGACGTCGCCGCCAGACTGCTCAACGATGCCCGCCACCGGGCGTTCACCACGCCGCGACGGCGACAGGACCGGACGCCCGAGGACCTCGTCGCCCCCGCCCGGCTCGACGTGCCACGACTCCCGCAGCCCGAGTCGACGTTCGAGGAGCTGACCATCGTGCTCGGCGAAGCGCGCCAGGCAGGGCTCGCCGACGACGATCTGGCCATCGTGTGCGAGTACGTCGGTGGCCGGACGGCGGCCGACCTGGCCGCCGAGCGCAAGATCACACCGCGCACGATGCGCAACCGCCGCCAGCGGGCGCTCGAGCGAATCCGCCTGCTCGCCGCCTAGCGCGGCGTCACTCCGATCAGCGTTCGAACTTCGGCTTGCGCTTCTCGAGGAAGGCGGCGAACGCTTCTTGGGCATCGGCGGTCGTCGCCGCCGCCGACATCGTCTGGGCGGCGTACTCGTACGCGGCGTCCTGACTGAGGTCGATCTGTCGGTAGAAGGCCCGCTTGCCGAGGGCCTTGGAGCCCGGCGACCCACGCGTCGCCCGCTGCATCAGGTCGTCGACCGCCGCGTCGAGCAGGTCGTCGGGCACGACACGGTTGATCAATCCCCAATCGGCGGCGGTGGCGGCGTCGATCGGGTCGCCGGTGAAGGCCATCTCGAGTGCTCGCTTGCGTCCGATCGAGCGGGCGACGGCGACCAGCGGGGTGTGGCAGAACAAACCGCCCTGGCCCCCAGGGATCGCGAAGCCAGCGGACTCGGCGGCTACCGCGAGGTCGCAACTGGCGACCAGTTGGCAACCGGCGGCTGTTGCCAGGGCATGGACGCGTGCGCACACCGGCTGGGGAAGCGCCTGGATCGTCGTCATCATCTCGGTGCACACGTCGAAGACATGCTGCGCTTCCTCGAACGAGGCGCCGGCCAGATCGCCGAAGTTGTGACCGGCGGAGAACACCGGGCCGTTGGCGGCGATGACGACGCCGAGGGCATCGGTGTCGCCGGCCCGCCGGAGGGCCGCGGTCAGCGTCTCCATCACATCGACGGCGAGTGCATTGCGCTTCTCCGGACGGTCGAGCGTGATCGTGACCACGTCGTCGCGACGTTCCTCGAGGACCGCTGATGAATCCGTGGGCACGACGCTATCCCGTGCCGTCGAACGTGATCGCAGTGTCGTTGTTCAGTGGCTCGACGCCTTGTATCCCGTCGACGGACTGATGGAGCGTCGCCGACAGGGACAGCGGGTTGGACACCGAGCCGACGATCGTCCCCCACCCGGCGATCGTCGCCTCGATCGCCCCGGCGTCGCTCGGCTGGCTGAAGGCTTGGGTGTAGGTCACCTCCATCGTGTACGTCGCGGCGTCGAGCGCAATGAGGCGACACTGGTAGGAGACCGGGATGATCGTGCCGTGTCGGCCGATCGTGCCGTCTGCCGTCCACGCCGCGCCGACGGCCACCGGCTCGGCGGGAAAGCCGATGCTGATCAACGACACGGCATCGATGAGGTCTCGTCCGCTGGCCTGCTGCTCCGGGGTCATCGACGCCGCATCGATCAGCGTCGACGCTGCGGGGACCGCCGCCCCGTTGGCCTGAAACGACTGTTCGAACGACCGGGCAACGAGAGCGTTGACGCCATCGCCGGCGATCTCGGCGCCGACCGGGACATCGACAGTGCCGATCGTCGAGCGCGTCGTGTACGAGCCATCGGCCGGATTGACCGCGGTGACGACCGTCGTCATCGAGACGACAACCTCGACCATGCCGGCGAGCGTGGAGTTCTTGATGCGCGTGGTGACCTCGGCGCTCTGACCGACGACGGCCACGGCAGGCAGCTGCCGAGCACCGCTGGCCGAGGCGGGAGTCGTCGTCGTTGTGCTGTCCGTGGCGCCGGTCGTGCTGGCGCTCGCCCCGAGCGGCCCGCCGACGGCTCCGGCGATGACGACGAGCACCGCCGCGGCCCGTCGTCGGCCTGCCTCTCGACCCAAAAGCGTCACCTCCCGCGAGCGGTTGACCTTACCCGCCTCATCGGTTCCGGCAGGTGGCGGTCACGACGCCGGCACCACCGAGACCACCTCGATGTCCACGTTGAACGTCATCGTCATGTCCTCGCCGTCGATGTCGGACACCATGTCGAGGGCCATCGTGAACGAGGCTGCAGAGTCCAGCGGATTGTCGACGGCGCCGCTCGACGTGCCCGAACCACTCATGTTCCCGGTTCCGACGATGCCGTCCTGCTCGACATCGAAGTCGGAGACGGGTACGCGTGTGAAGGGTAAGACGGCGATCGCCCGAAGTTGGTTCCTGAGCCAGTCCTAGGATGCCGATGATGATCTTCGACGGCGACGGCGATCACGAACAGGTCGTGTTCTGCCAGGATCGCCACTCCGGTTTGCGGTGCATCATCGCCATCTACTCGACGGCCCTCGGGCCTTCGCTGGGTGGCACGCGGTTCTTTCCCTACCCCGGCGAGGAAGCCGCCCTCGCCGACGTCCTCGACCTGTCCAAGGCGATGGCCTACAAGAACGCCATCGCCGGATTGCCCCATGGTGGCGGCAAGGCCGTGATCATCGGAGATCCACAGGTCGACAAGACGCCCGCCGTGCTGCGCGCTTACGGGCGCTTCGTCCAGTCGCTCGGCGGGCGATACATCACGGCGTGCGACGTCGGCACGTACGTCGCCGATATGGACGTCGTTGCCGAGACGTGCGACTACGTGACCGGTCGCAGCTCGACCTCCGGCGGCGCCGACGATTCCGGTGTGCTGACGGCGTTCGGCGTGTACCGGGGAATGCTGGCGGCGGCATCGTTCCGCTGGGCCAACGGCCTCGACGGACGGCGGATCGGCGTCATCGGCGTCGGCAAGGTAGGACGCCAGCTCATCGAGCTGGTGGCGGCGGACGGGGCGACGATCGTCGCCACTGACGTCAGTGCGGCGGCGCAGCAGTGGGTGCGCACCAATCACCCCGACGTCACCCTGCTCGACGACGCCGAGCAGGTGATCGCCGCCGACCTCGACATCCTCTCGCCGTGTGCCCTCGGCGGGTCGATCACCGACGCCAACGTGGACGTCGTTGCGGCGGCGGTGATCTGCGGGGCGGCGAACAATCAACTGGCTCACGACGGCCTCGACAACCGGCTCGCCGAGCGAGGCGTGCTCTACTGTCCGGACTTCGTGGTCAACGCAGGGGGTGTCATCCAGGTGGCCGACGAACGCAACGGCTTCGACTACGAGCGGGCGAAGGCCAAGACGTCGCGGATCTACGACACCACGCTGGAGATCCTCGAGTTGGCGGCGAGCAAGGGTGTCACACCGACCGAGGCGGCGACGCACGTTGCCGATGAACGGCTCGCCGCCGCAGGTGAACGATCGTGAGTGTGGAGGAGTCGCAATGATCAGGCACGTCGTGATGTTCCGCTGGAAACCCGACACCGCTGCCGAGGACGTCGACTCGGTGGTGGCCCGCTTGCAGACGATGCCCGAGCTGATTCCCGAGATCCGCGAGTATCGCTTCGGCGCTGACCTCGGGATCAACGACGCCAACTGGGACTTCGTCGTCGTGGCCGACTTCGAGACGGCCGACGACTACCTCACCTACCGCGACGATCCGCGCCATCGGGCGCTGGTCGCCGAGGCCATCGGGCCGCACCTCGACGAGCGGGCCAGCGTCCAGTACGAGTTCGCCTAGTGGCGCGACCGCCACCGTCGCCCGGTCGCGAATCGTGTCACGGCACGACTCCGTCGGGGGAGCGGGAGGGGGCGGTAGCCCCCTCGCCCGGCGGCGAAAAGGCCAGCTTGCTGGCCCGCCGCCTGCAAACTCGGTGCGGCGAGGCCGCTCAACGAGCTCGACCGAACGGCGAGAGCGAGCTTGCGAGCGAACGAGTGAGGTCGAAACCCCTCAGGCGACGGCGGCGAGGGGGGTCGCCAGGCGGTCGCCGGTGATCGGCAACAGGGCCATGGCGACGATGCCGAAGGCCCGCAGTCGGGCAACCTCGGGAGCACTCTCGTCGGCGAGCACGCCGACCGCTGCGCCGCCCACGCCGTAGGTCCTGGCGAGGTGCACGACCTGGCGAAGGGCCGACTCACGACCGGCGAAGCCACCACGATCGAGGTCGGCGCCGAGTTGTTCGAGATCGAAGGCGGCGCTCATGAGTGCCAGGGTACGGCTGAGCAACGATCACGAAAAGCGATTGTTGGTGATCGAGTCGATCACGGTAGCTGATGATCCGGTAACCTGGCCCCGATGGCCGTCGAACCAGCCCCGCGTCTGCAGAGCGCCTTCTCCAGCCTCGAACTGCGCCACCTGCTGGCGCTCGACGCAGTCGCCGTGGAAGGCACGTTCGGACGGGCGGCGGAGCGCCTCGGCTACACCCAGTCCGCCGTCAGCCAGCAGATCGCCGCCCTCGAGCGGGCCATCGGCGGCGCCGTGTTCGACCGTCCCGGGGGCCCCAAGCCCGTGCGCATCACCCCGCTCGGCAAGCTCGTGCTCGCCCATGCCCGCGACCTGCTCGACCGGGCTCAGGCCACTGCCGACGCCATCGAGCGGTTCAAGGCCGGCGAGGGACGCATCGACATCGGCACCTTCCAGAGCGTCTCCAACGTGCTCCTGCCGGAGATCGTCGTGCAGCTGCGCGCCGAGCACCCCGCCGTCGACATCCGCGTCTTCGAGGAGGACACCGCCGTCGAGCGCCTGCTCGCCGGCGAGCTCGACCTCGCCTACTGGGTGGGACCCAACGACGGGCCGATCGAGTCGGTGAAGCTGCTCGACGATCCCTACGTGCTCGTGTCGCGGCGCGGCGACTTTCCCGACGGTCCCGTGCAGTGCGCCCAACTCGACGGCGTGCAGCTCGTCTCGTTCCCGCGGTTGCTGTGCGACATGGGCCGGGTCGAGGACACCTTCGCCAGCCTGGGCGTCAACCCAGTGGTCGTCTTCCGCACCGCCGACAACGGTGCCGTGCTGTCGATGGTCCGCGCTGGGATGGGTGCCGCGGTGATGCCCTTGCTGGCGGTCGACATCCACCCGGACGATGACCTGCTGTGCACCCACGAGCTGCTGCCCGCCATCGCCCCGCGAGAGGTCTGCATCCTGTGGCAGGCCGGACGGACCTTGTCACCACTGGCGCAGCGGGTCATCGAGATCTCGCGGTCCGTCGGCGAGGCGGTGGCTGAACGCCGGGCCGGTTCCGGATGGCCGCGCACCAGGGTGGCCTGACGAGCCGATGCGTTACTGGGCGAGGACTTGTTCGATGACCCGCATGTTGCCGATGGCGTCCTCGGGCGGCACGGGGGTGGGTGACCCCTCGCGGACCGCGGCGGCGAAGGCATCGGCCATCGCCGCGTACTGATCGGCTGGCGGAAGTTCGAACACCGTGTGCTCCGGGGCCACCGGCGGGTCGCCGCCGGCCGTCAGGACGACTCGTGTCGGCCGATCGGGCGGGATGTTGAATGGGATCTCGACCTCCAGGCGCCCCGCCGTCCCGAGCAGGTGGACACGCTGATCGGGCTCCAGCTGGGTCGCGCACGTGAACGTCGCCTGGCGGCCGTCGAAGTCGAGCACCGCTGACGCCAGGGCGTCCGTACCGAACGTCGGATCGCGACGCACCGCGGCGCGCACTGTTGTCGGTTCGCCGCCGAAGAACCACCGGGAGACGTTGATCGGGTAGCACCCGATGTCCATGACCGCCCCACCGCCGTACTCGGCGATGTTGCGGATGTTCGCCGGGTCGACGTTGTGGTAGGTGAACCGCGCCTGGATCGCCAGCAGCTCGCCGATGGCCCCCTCGGCGACGAGCTCGTAGGTCCGCCGCCACGACGGATGGTGGCGATACATGAACGCCTCCATCATCAGCACCCCGGCGTCCCGACAGGCGTCGACCATGCCGGTCACCTCGGCGACATCGAGACCGAGCGGCTTCTCGCACAGCACATGGCGGCCGGCCGCCGCAGCTCGTCGCGTCCATTCGGCGTGGAGGTGGTTGGGCAACGGGATGTAGACGGCCTCGACGGCGTCGTCGGCGAGCACGTCGTCGTAGGAACCGTGGCTGGTGGCGATACCCAGCTGCGCCGCCGCGGCGGCAGCGCGATCCCCGTCCCGCGATCCGATCGCCACCACCTCGCAGCGCTCCGAGCGTTGCATCCCCGGGATCACCTTGTTGACGGCGATCGACGCGCATCCGAGGACACCGAAACGCACTCGGTCGCTCATCGCGTTCCTTCCGGGCGTGGGACTAAGGCACCTGCCGTGCGGTAGTCCGAAGCGATCAACTCGGTCAGCTCCTGCAGCGACTGGCTGCCCACCGGACGGTCGTAGGTGATGCTGCCGCGCTGTAGGGCGATCACTCGGTCGCAGACGTCGATGATCTGAGCAAAGTTGTGGGCGATCATGATGATTGATGTGCCGCCGCGGCGTTTCAGCTCGCGGATCAGGTCGAGGATGACCATGCTCTCCTTGACCCCCATCGCCGCCAGCGGCTCGTCGAGGAAGAGCACCTTGGCGTCGGAGAACACGGCCCGAGCCACGGCGATCGCCTGTCGTTGCCCGCCTGACAGGAACGTGACCTCGGTGTCGATCGACGGCAGTCGGATGGCGATCTCGCTGAGCCGCTCGCGTGCCTCGCGTCTCATCCGCCGCCGGTCGAGCAGCGGCAGCCAGCCCCACGTCGATTCGCGCTTGAGCGCCATGTTGAGATACACCGGCAGGTCGTTGATCAGCGCCAGGTCCTGGTAGACGGTCTCGATCCCGCGTTGGCGGGCGTCGCTGACCGAGCGCAGCGTGACCTCCTCACCGTCGAGATAGAGCTGACCTGCGTCGGGCTGGTGGTAGCCGGTGAGGATCTTGATCAGCGTCGACTTGCCGGCGCCGTTGTCGCCGATCAGGCCGAGCACCTCACCTTCCTCGAGGTGCATCGACACGTCGCGTAAGGCGGTGACCGGGCCGAACTTCTTGGCCAGGCTCTCAGCACGAATGACGTTCATTGCGTTCCCCGGCCACGCAGGCCGCCACTGCGATTGCCCGGCCACGCAGGCCGAGTTTGAGCGCTCGCTCGCTGAGCGACTCGCTCGCTCGCAACCGCGGACGTGGCGCCTCGTCGCTCGCCAGCGAGCACGGGTGGGACCTGCCTAATTCACGTCTTCCTCAATCGGAGGCGGACGCGGTTGGCGGCGGCGTTGAGGACCATCGAGGCGATGATCGCGGCGCCGAGGATGATGTTGTAGGTGTTGGCACTGATCCCCTCGATCGTCAGCCCGTCGCGCAGCACGCTGAGGAAGATGGCGCCGAGGAACGCTCCGATGATCGTCCCCGACCCGCCGAACAGCGCCGTCCCCCCGATCACCGCGGCGGCGACCCCCAGGAACATGAGGTCGGGACCGCCGGCCAACGGCAGGAACGTGTGGACCCGGATCCCCTCGCTGATCCCGGCGAACCCGGCGACGGCGGCGGCGAGCATGAAGTTGCCGATCTTGATCCGCTTGATCTGGATCCCGGCCTCGCGTGCACCGATCGGATTGCCACCCGTGGCGATGGTGTACACACCCCAGCGGGTTTTGGTCAGCAAGACGTGCAAGATCACGGTCAGCCCCAGCACCCACCAGAAGCCTGAGTAGTCGGCGCCGCCGATCCACTCGGCGAACCCGCCACGCGAGGGTGTCTTGGGAAACGCGTCGGAGATCGACAGCGTCACGCCGTTGAGGAAGAACAGCATCCCCATCGTGGTGATGAACGACGGGACCCCGGTCATGATCGTGATCGCCCCATTGGCCAGCCCGACGAGTGAGGCGACACTGACGGCGAAGACGAGAGCCACCGGCAACGGCAATCCCCAGTCCTGCGCCGAGACCATGACGAAGGGCGCGAAGGCGTAGACATTCCCGAGGGAGAGGTCGATCTCCCCACCGACGAGGTTCATCACCTGAGCGATGGCGAGGAACGCCACCGGGGTGGCGAACTGGGTGACGACGCGCAGGTTGTTGGTGGTGACGAAGGCGTCGTTCGCAATCCAGAAGTAGCAGAACAGCGCCACCGTGACGAACGTGATGGTCGTTTCCCGCCGCCGGGAGATCAGGTCGGCCGCGCGCGACACCGCCGAGGGTTTGGCGTCCGGCTCGACGGCCGGTGGGGCGACGGCTAGATCGTCGCTCGGTGCCTCGCTCTCGGCGGTGTCACTCACTGGGTTTCGTGTTGTCGCTCAGCCGGCGGTCGTTGCCGGTGCCGCTGGGGCACCGGCCGCCTCGACGACCTTCTGCTCGTCGGAGTCGCCCTCGAAACGGCTCGACGTGCCGAGGAACAGCTGCGCCCCCGCTTGGTCGAGAAAGACGAGGCCGGTGTTCGTCTCCGGTGGGAGGACTGCGCCGCCTGACAGGTTGCGCAGGTAGAGGTAGATCACCGGCAGGAATCCCTGCAGGTACGGCTGCTGGTCGATGGTGAAGTCGATCACGCCTTCGGCGAGCAACTCGATCGTCGTCGGGAGCAGGTCGTATCCGCCGGCCCCGAGGAGCCCCTGGTCGCGTGCGTTCTGGCTCTGCACGACCTGGGCCACGCCCTGCGTACTGCCGGCGTCGACGGCGAACATCCCGACAGCGTCGGTGTTGCCGAGGTACCACGCCTCGATGTTGGCCAGCTCCTCCGAAAGGTCCGGGCCGGTGGCGATGTCCTGGGCTTCGATGGCCGCGCCGGACTCTGCGATGGCGTCGAGCGCTCCGTCGATGCGCGGCTGGATGTTCAACTGGCCGGGCGTGGCGATGAACAGCCCCACCTTGCCCTCGCCGACGATCTCGACGATCCGCTCACCCATGGCAAAGCCGGATCCGTACAGGTCCTGGCCGGTGTAGGACATGCGGGCGTTGGGCGCGTCGGCGTTGTAGGACACCACGGGGATCCCGGCGTCCAGCGCCTCCTGCACGGGTTCGTTGAACGCCTCGAGATCGACGAGTGATACGGCGATCCCGTTGGCCCCACCGGCGATCGCCGCCTCGAAGGCGTTGACCATCTCGCCGATGTCGGAGATTTCCGAGCCGGTCCACTGCACCTCCGGGAGGCCGAGGAGCGCTGCGGCATCCTCGATCCCGTAGATCGTCGGGACCCAGAACGGGTTCGTCGTCACGTGGTTGACGAACACGAAATTCCACTCCGGCACCTCCGGAAAGTTCCCGGCGGCCGGCGCTCGGCCACGAGCAGACACACTGCCGTGCCCGTAGGCGGCGAAGGCTCCCGCCGCAGCAGAGATGCCGGCGGCCCGCATCAGCGCGCGCCGGGAATGGCGTGATTGCCCAACCGTCATGTTGGTTCCCCCTTGTCGACAGCCAATCAGAAGGTGGTTGGCCCCACGACGAGCATAAAGACGCGGCGAAACGCGCACAAGCGAAAATTGTGAACGTTCACTTCCGAGGGCGGTCGACGAAGTAGTCGAGCGCTCGCGGGTCGGCGAGTGCGCCCTGCGCGGCGACGTCGGCGGCGGCGGCGCCGGCCAGGATCCGCTTCACGGGAAGCTCGAGCTTCTTGCCCGAGAGGGTTCGCGGCACGGCCGGAACGGCCTCGATGACGTCGGGGATGTGCCGCGGCGACAGCTCGCTGGCCAGTGCCTGGCGGAGACGACTGCGCAGCTCGTCGGTGACGCTGACACCGTCGGCTGGCTTCACGAAGAGGATCAACTCACCGAGCCGTCCGGACCCGGTGGCATCCTCGAGGTGCACAACGAGGCTGTCGGCGATCTCGTCGAAGCTCTCGACGACGGCGTAGAAGTCGCTCGTGCCGAGGCGCACTCCCCCGCGGTTGAGCGTGGCATCGGAGCGCCCGGTGACGATGCACGATCCATCCTCGGTGAACGTCACCCAATCGCCGTGGCGCCAGACTCCCGGGAAGTCCTCGAAGTAGGCGGCCCGGTACCGCGACCCGTCGGGGTCACCCCAGAAACCGACGGGCATCGACGGCATCGGTTTGGTGATCACCAGCTCACCGGTGACGCCTGGAGGGCAGACGTCGCCGTCGGGGGTGAACGCCTCGACGGCGCAGCCGAGGAGGCGACCGCCGATCTCGCCGGCGCGCACCGGCTGCAACGGGGAGGCGCCGACGAACGCTGTGGCGATGTCCGTGCCGCCGCAGATCGAGTTGACCGGCACGCCGACAACCTCGCTGACCCAGCGGAAGCCATCGGCCGGCAGCGGCGCACCGGTCGAGCCGACCCAGCGCACCTCGTTGGCGGGTGGCCGCACGCGCCCCTTGCGACACGCCATCAGGTAGGGCGCCGACGACCCGAACACGGTGGTGCCCGTGTTCGCGGCGACCTTCCACAGCGTGCTCAAGCCGGGCGATGCCGGGTCGCCGTCGAACAGCACGATGGTCGATCCGATGAGCAGGCCGGACACGAGGTAGTTCCACATCATCCACCCGGTCGTCGTGTACCAGAAGAAGCGATCCTCGGCGCGGAGGTCTTGGTGGAAGGTCAACACCTTGAGGTGTTCGACGACGACGCCTCCGTGGCCGTGGACGATCGCCTTGGGCAGCCCGGTCGTCCCGGAGCTGTACAGCACGTACAGCGGGTGGTCGAAGGCCACCGGCGTGAAGGTCAGCGGCTCTGCCGGGGCACCGACGAGCAGCTCGTCCCACACGTGGTACTCGACGGCGCCGGACACCGGGGGGCGCCGGTCGGGAGAGAGGTAGGGGATGTGCACGACGTGGCGCAGCGTCGGCAGGGCGGCGACGATGTCGGCGACGTGCTCGGCGCGGTCGATGTCCTTGCGGCCGTAGCGGTAGCCGTCGACGGCGATCAGCACGACGGGCTCGATCTGGGCGAAGCGGTCGATCACCGAGCGGACCCCGAACTCGGGCGCGCAGCTCGACCAGATCGCTCCGATCGAGGCGGCGGCGAGCAGGCCGACGAGCGTCTCGGGAATGTTCGGGGCGTAGGCGACGACACGATCGCCCGCCGTGACGCCGAGCTCGCGCAGCGCCGCGGCACACCGCCGCACGCCGAGCGTGAGGTGGTCCCACGTCAGCTCGATGCGCTCGCGGGTCTGGCTGATGGCGACGACAGCAATGCCCTGGGGGTTGACCTCGCCCGGGTGCCAGAGCATGCTCGGCGTAGTTGAGCGTGGCGCCGCCGAACCAACGCACGTCCGGCATTGTGTCGCCGTCGCGGATCGTCCGGGGTGGTGACACCCAGCGCACCCCGGTGAAGTCCGTGGACGCTCGCCAGAAGTCGTCGAGCTCGTCGATCGACCAGCGGATCAGGGCGTCGAAGTCGGCGAACCCTTGCTCCGTGGCAAAGCGCCCGAGCGCCGTGGTCTGCCAGGCGTCGGCGGGCGGCGTCCAGAGCACCTCGCCGCGGGACACGGTCACGACAATCCGCTCATTGCGTTCCCCGGCCACGCCACAATCTGCCTGCGCCGTTGCTGGCCGCTCCCTCCGCTAGCGCTCCGTTCGCTCGCATCAGTCCACACCGCCGGCCGCGCTGACTCGGCTGGGCAGTTGGTGACCGACGAGCCCGGCCAGCAGTGGTCCGGCTGCCAACAGCGCGTCGAGGTCGATGCCGGTCTCGATTCCGCTGTCGGCGAGCACCATGGCGAGGTCCTCGGTTGCCAGGTTGCCTCCCGCCGCCGGCGCAAACGGCGAACCGCCGAGACCGCCGAGGGCAGTGTCGAAGCGGTCGACGCCGAGTTCGATCGCTGTCCAGGCGTTGAGCAGCGCGGTGCCGCGGGTGTCGTGGAGGTGCAGGCCGACGTCGCTCCCGGTGGCCGTGAGCACCTCGGCCACACGGCGCGGTGTCGCCATCCCCGTCGTGTCGGCAAGCGTGACCTGGTCGACGCCGATGTCTTGGGTCCTGGCGACGAGCGCAGCGACAGCGCCCGGGGTGATCTGCTCGCCCTCGAACGGCGACCCGAAGCAACACGAGATCACCGCGTCGAGGACGGCCGTTGATGCCGCGGCGCGGATCGTTGCGATGCCGTCGAAGGCCTGCTCGATCGTCCGCTTGGTGTTCTTTTCGCTGTACGCCGGAGACGCCGACACGGTGATCGTCAAGTGATCGACGCCGGCCGCCGCGGCCAGCTCAGCCCCCTTGGCGTTGGGGACCAGCGCCCACAGTGTGACGTCGTTCGCTCGATCGTCAAGGGCTGCCACCACGTCGGCGGCGCTGGCCATCGCCGGGACCGCCGTGGGGCTGACGAACGAGGCGACCTCGATGTCCTTGACTCCGGCGTCGATCAGCAGCTCGATCAACTCCACGCGTTGCTCCGGGCGCACCGGTCGCTCACCTTGCAGGCCGTCGCGGGCCACGACGTCACGGATCTTCACCCGCGTCACAACCGATGGGTGTTCTGGGGACCGTTCCGTCCCCTGGACACCCATCGGTTGCTGCGGCGGGCTCATACGGGCGGGACGCCGTGGCGGCGGGTGGCGAAGTGGCGGTCCTTGTTGCGGGCCAGGCCGATGCGCCGGATGAGGTCGGCCCGCAACTCGTGGGGCTGGACGATCGCATCGATGACGAGCTCGGACGCCAAGCGCAACAGGTCGACGTCCTGCTCGTAGATCGAGCGCTGCTCGTCGACGAACGCCTCCCGCTCGGCAGGATCCTCGATCGCCGCGATCTTGTTGGCATACACCGCATTGACGGCGGCCTCCGGGCCCATCACGGCGATGCGTGCCGTCGGCAGGGCGATCGTCGCGTCCGGTGAGAACGCCGGTCCCGACATCGCGTAGAGCCCGGCGCCGTAGGCCTTGCGCACGATCACCGAGACCTTCGGCACGGTCGCCTCGCTGACCGCCGTCACCATCTTCGCCCCGTGGCGGATGATCCCCTGACGCTCCACCGCCGAGCCGATCATGAATCCGGGGACGTCGGCGAGGAAGATCAGCGGGAGGTTGAAGGCGTCGCACAGCCAGATGAACCGCGCCGCCTTGTCGGCGGAGTCGACGAACAACGTCCCGGCGAGGTGTGCCGAGTTGTTGGCGACGATCCCGACGGGATGGCCGTCGAGGCGGCCGAGGCCGACGATCAGCTCCCTGGCGTAGAGCGGCTTGACCTCGAAGAAGCTGTCGCGGTCGACGATGCCGTCGATCAGCGTGTGCATGTCGAAGGGGACCCGCTCGTCCTCGGGAACAACGTCGTCGCTGAGCTCCACGGCCGGCGGATCGCTCTCGTACACCGGCGGATCGTGACGCCACGAACGCGGGAAGTACGTGAAGTAGGCCCGGGCCTGGTCGATGGCGTCGGTGTCGTCGTGGGCGAGGTTGTCGGCGCAGCCGGACTGACTGACGTGCATCCGGGCGCCGCCCATCTCTTCGAGCGTGGTGATCTCGCCGACGACCATCTCGGCCATGCGCGGGGAGCCGAGGTACATCGAGGCGTTGCCGTCGACCATCAACACGATGTCGCAGAACGACGGGATGTACGCGCCGCCGGCGGCGGAGGGGCCGAACAGACAGCAGATCTGGGGCACCTGTCCCGACAGCCGGACCTGGTTGTAGAAGATCCGCCCGGCGCCGCGGCGTCCGGGGAACAGCTGGACCTGGTCGGTGAGCCGGGCGCCCGCCGAGTCGACGAGCCAGAAGATCGGCACCTGCTCGTGGATCGCCGTCTCGGTGGCCCTGACCATCTTCTCGACGGTGCGCGCGCCCCACGATCCGGCCTTGACCATCGGATCGTTGGCGACGACGACGACGGGCATCCCTTCGATCGTCCCCCGCCCGGTGACCACGCCATCGGCCGGCAGCGCCCCGCCGTTGTCCGCGGCTTGGCTGTTGGCGAGCAGGCCGTCCTCGACGAACGACTGGGGGTCGAGGAGGAGGTCGACGCGCTCGCGTGCCGTCAGCTTGTTCTGCCCGCGGATCTTGGCGAGCGCCCGCTCGTCGGGCTGCAACGCCCGCTCGATCGCCGTGTCGATCTGTTCGCCCACTGAGTTCCACGGTACGCGTTCGTGGGGACAGCCTCGTGATCGCGCCGCCAGTTCTGCGGAGGGCACACGACCGAGAGCGACGCTGGGGCTCCGAGGAACCGGCCACCCCCGTCAGCGGGGACGATCGCTCGTACGATCGCACCGATGCTCACCGACCTCGTGCTCGTGCCGTTCGGCGCGTCGCTCGACGAGATGCTCGCCGCGGCGCAGACGGCGGATGCTGGGGGCTTCGACACGGTATGGACGTACGACCACTTCAGCGGACTCGTACAGGGCGCGCCATGGTCGCGCGACCCGTTCGTCACGCTGGGCGCGATCGCGGCGACGACCCGGCGAATCAACGTCGGCGTACTCGTGGCCAACGTCGCCAACCGCCATCCTGCTCAGCTCGCCAGCGCGGTCAATTCGCTGCAGTCGTTGGCGCCCGGTCGTGTCCGGCTCGGCGTCGGGGCCGGGGCGGCGGCGAGCAGCGAGTGGTCGGCGGAGGCCAGGGCGATCGAGCGCCCGGTCGCCCCGGCGGCGACGCGGCGGGCGATCCTCGGCGAAACGATCGGTGCCCTGCGCGCGATGTGGGCCGGCGAGCCGTTCGCCGGGGAGCACGTACGGGTCGCCGCGACGATGGCCGTGACCGACGGTGCGGAGTCGCCGCCGATCATCGTGGGCGCTGCCAATCGCGAGACGCTCGCCATCGGCTGCACCCACGCCGACGGGGTCAACCTGCTGCCCGGCCCGGATCTCGCCGAACGCGTCGGGTTCGCTCGCCGGCACGCCGTGGCCAACCCGTTCGAGGTCAGCGCGTTTCTGCCGCTGAACCCCGACCACCCGTTGGGCGGCGATCCTTCCGAGCTCGCCGCCATCGGTGTCGACCGCCGCACCCTGTACGTCGGCTCCCCGTTCCCACTCGATGCCATCGCCAACATCGCTGCCAAGCTGCGAGCGTGGAACCCGGCGAGCGGCTGACGACCGACCAACGCGAGATCGACCATCGCGCCGTGTGGCAGTGGCTGCACGACGACTCGTATTGGGCACGCGGACGACCCTGGGCGCTACAGGAGCGGGCGGTCGCTGGGTCGCGCTGCTTTGCCGTGATCGGCCCGGACGGCGACACCCGAGCGTTCTGCCGGCTCGTGACCGACGGGGCGACGTTCGCCTGGCTGGCCGACGTTGTGGTCCTGCCGCCGTTCCGCGGACGGGGGCTCGGCAAGGACCTCGTCGCCGCCGTGGTGGGCAGTCAGCACACGATCGGGATCCGCCGCCTGTTGCTCCGCACCAACGACGCCGACGGGCTCTATGCCCAGTTCGGGTTCGCGCCGGTCGAGACGGGGTTCATGGAACGGGTCGTGAGCGATCAGCCCGAACCCGGACGGGTGAAGGCGATGCCGGACTGACCGAGGGCTCGGTCGAACACTTCGCGGAGCTCTTCCGTGGATTCGGGGACGTCGCCGCTGACGAGAATGCACCAGGTCACGCCGTCGGGCCGGCGGACGAGCATGGTGTGGGTGTTCTCGACCGAGCCGGTGTGCCCCCACGAGCCGTCGGGCCAGACGAAGATGCCGAGCCCGTAACGCCGTTCGGACGGCTCGGGATACTGGACGTCGAGCGCCGTGCGCATGAGCAGCGACATCTCGGGCGACAGCGGGTGCCAGCCGGGACTCGCCGGGTCGAGGGCATCGAGGACGCGCACCATGTCCGACGGCGTGGCGACCCAAGCCCCGGCGCCGCCGAGCGACTGCATGTACGTGCGCTGACCGCCCGACACGTGGACCACCTCATCGGGATTGGGATCGACGGTGTCGACGAGGCGCATGCCGATGATCCCGAGCGGCCGCAGCAGCAGCTCGGTGACCGCTTGCTCGTATGGCCGGCCGGTGGTGTCGGCGATGAGCAGGCCGAGCAGGCAATAGTTGAGGTTGCTGTACACGTGACTCGTCCCCGGCGCCCCGGCCAACGACCGCGCCAAGCCGAACGCCGCGGCCTGCTCGCACGATGCGAAACGGTCACCGAAGAACTGGTCGCGGTACTTGGGGAACCCGGAGGTGTGGCTGAGCAGCTGGCGAACGGTCACCGCTGGCACACCCTCGCCGGCCGGCACGCCGACGAGGTCGGCGAGGCGCTGGCCGACTGGCTCGTCGAGTTTCAAGAAGCCGGCGTCGACGAGCTGGAGGACGACCGTCGCCGTGACGACCTTGGAGATGCTGGCGATGCGGAAGCGGTCGGTCGTCGTCACGCCGTCCACCGGGTCGTCAGGCGTGCGCGTGCCGAAGCCGGCGGCGTGGACGATGTACCCGTCGACCGCCACGGCGACCGATGCCGCCCGGTCGCCGCGGCCCGTCAGCTGACTGGCGATCAGATCGTCGAAGCGAGCCCATGACGCCGGGGGGACCAGGAGCCCGGCGGGCAATCGTCGTGGTCGTCGAGGTGGTCGACGTCGAAGTCGTGGAGGTCGTGCTCGGGCTCGTCGACGTCACGGACGTCGTCGTCGTGGTCGCCGAGGTCGCCGACGTCGGCGAAGTCGTCGACGGTGGTAACGGTGGATCAGGAAGGACCGCCGGCATGGCCACCATCGGCAACGTCGCCACGCCGAGGAAGCGTCGGAGGCCGATCACGTCGCCGATCATGCCCGGTGATTGCCGCATTGTCGCGGCATGCCCCGCATGCCCTCCCCGTTACGCTCGGTCAGCGCACCGTGGCCCCTCTAGCTCAATGGAAGAGCAGCGGACTTTTAATCCGTTGGTTCAGGGTTCGAGCCCCTGGGGGGGCACGACATCTGCCCAGTTAGATGGCTATGTCCTTCTGTGGTCGCTCTCGACCAGATTCGAAGAGTTGCTACAAGGTTGCTGCGGCACGGACAAACGTATGCGACGTTCGTCTTTGCCGCTGACTTTCGCGGATGTTGATCTCCGATCACGCGGTGAGATCGACGGAGGCCCAAGTGACTCGGCAGGTCAACCCGGCGCGTGATCACTCGCTTCAGCGTTCGCTACGTGAACCATCGTGTCCTCGACGGCAGGCCCTGAGGCAGCGGCACGAGTCATCTCCTCTTCCGCGTCGCACGTGCGGAGCATCTCGGGGGACTTTGGCGTGGGCGGCGCTCGCGTTCGCTCGCTTGTCGGTGTTCTCCCGTATGCGAGCCTCGTTCAGCGTCGACGAACTGGTCGAGCGTGGGAGCCGGGTACTCGCGACGAAGCAGCATGCCCCCGCGTTCCCGACGACCACCCGCGAGTCGCCGCCGATTTGTGACTGCACGAGGGTCCGCCGGCCCGAGGCGACCAGTGCAGAGGTGGCGGCGACAGCAGCGTGACTGGGCGGATCTCAGTAGCGAAGGGACGTTCGGCCCTGGTGCCGTGGACCCAGCGGAATGCACGCTCGCGCTGGATCGGTACCTCGGGAGGTGGGTGATGAACGAACTTCATGGGATGATCCTCATCGACGAATTGCCGGGCAGCGATTGCGAGTTCGATCGGTCGTTCCTGGAGCGCACGGGTCACCCGGTCGTCGTGTGCCACGGTCCGGGCCACGAAGGGCTGTGCCCGCTTCTCGCCGGTACCGGCTGCGAACTGGTCGAGACTGCCCACGGGATCGTGTTCGCCCTGGACCTCGACCGGGACCAGCATCGAGCGATCCTGCAGCGTTATCACGAGGTCACCCGACCGGAGGTGCCTATCCGAGCCGTGGTGCGACCGGGTCAGCGCGAGAAGTACGCCGACCAGCTCAGCGGGTTTGACGTGTGGGAGCACGAACCCACAGTGGCAGACCTTGACGGGTTCGCCGCCGGCGTCGACGCCGCCGATCGTTTGACCTGACTGTCGCTCAGTCCATGTTGCCGACGTATCGACGTTCGACTGAGCCAGTCTGTTAGCGGCTCGGGCAGGCTTGCATCGTAACTGTTCAAGAGGGCCAGTCCGCTGAAATCCGGTGTTGTGGCACCGGCTCGAGCTGCTCGGCGCGATCGAGTACCTGCGCTACCTGAGGCCGTCGACGGGGTGACCTTTGGCCCTGGGCGCAACCATGCGGCTGACCTGAGAATGGTGCCATGTCGGAATATCGCGAAGTCATTGCCGAGTTGGTCGAGCCCACCCGGGAGCTGCGACGGGCGATCCCGGACGTGTGGGCGGGGTTCTCCGCGTTGCATCAGGCGGCAATGGCCGAGGGTGTGTTGACGGCGCGGGTGAAGGAGTTAATGGCGTTGGCCATCGCCGTCGTGAAGGAGTGTGATGGCTGCGTCGCCTATCACGCTAAGGCCGCCGCCCGGCACGGTGCCACCGCCGACGAGGTGGCCGAGGCCCTCGGTGTCGCCTTGTTGATGGACGGCGGCACAGCGAGCGTCAACGGTCCCCGGGCCTGGCAGGCGTTCGCCGAGTTCGCCGGCCAAGACACCGAGGCGTTGCGGGCCGTCGGTTGACCGGCTCGGCGACAGAGAGGAGATGGCGATGTCCCGCAAGCGTGTGGTGGTGTTGGGTGGCAACTTTGGCGGGTTGACGGCGGCGTTGGCGGTGCGTCACGAGCTGCATGGCGATGTCGACGTGACGGTGGTGTCAGCATCGGAGCGTTTCTTGTTCAACCCGTCGTTGATCTGGCTGCCCTTCGGCAAGCGGACCGCGGCGGACATCACGTTTCCACTGGCGCCGACCTTCGATGCCCATGGCGTCGAGTTCGTGCATGCCGAAGCGACCAGCCTCGATCTGGTCGGCAAGACGGTGGAGACGACGGCTGGCCGCTACAGCTACGACTATCTGGTGATCGCCACCGGCTACCGCAACAACTTCGACGGTGTGCCCGGCCTCGGCCCCGAAGGCCACGCCTACACGATCACCACACTGGAAGACGCCGTGCACGCCGGCGAAGGCTGGCGACGGTTCCTCGACAACCCGGGCGACATCGTCATCGGTGCGGCCCCGGGGGCCGGATGCTTCGGTGCCGCCTACGAGTATCTGTTCAACGTCTCCCACCAGTTGCGCAAGGCCGGTCTCAAGCAGCAGGTCAACTTGACCTACATTTCGGCGGAGCCGTTCCTCGGACACTTCGGCATCGGCGGGCTGCCCCACGGTGAATCGCTGCTCCACATGTTCTTGAAGAAGGAGCACATCACCGCCGTGCTCAACGCCGCCATCGACTACGTCGACGAGGGCCGACTCGTGCTGGCCGACGGTGCCAAGCACGAGTTCGCCTACGCCATGATCGTGCCGCCGTTCGTCGGTCAGGACGTGATCGCCCGGACCCCGTCGATCGCCGATGACAAGGGCTACGTGCGGGTGCGCGACACCTACCAGACCGAAACCTACGACGACGTCTACGCCGTGGGTATCGCCGCCGCGGTGAACGCGCCGTGGCAGACGCCGGTCGCCGTGGGGATCCCCAAGACCGGGTTCCCCACCGAACGGATGGCCCATGTCGCGGCCCGCAACATCGCCGCCCAGATCAGAGGCGAGCGGCCCGCCGCCCACGAGGCGTTCGGCGACATGCCGGCGGTGTGTGTGATGGACGCCGGCAACAACGGCGTGATCATCCTCGCCGACAAAATGCTCCCACCCCGCAAACACGGCGTGCTCATCCCCGGCCCCCAGTCCCACGCGATGAAGCTCGCCTTCGAAAAATACTTCATGTGGAAGGCCCGCCACGGCTATGTCAACCTCCCCTGAACACACCTGCACTTCGATCTGTCCGTCGCCGCGCACGCGCCACCGGATGCCGGCCATCACTGGGAGGCTGCTCCGCAGGAAGGCGCGCCGCCGGTCGCCGCCGTGGCTGTCTGCAGCCGACGACGAGTCTTTCGCCGCAGCCGTGGCCGGCCCGTTACCGGTGCTCGTGTATCTGTCGGCGCCGTGGTGCGAGCCCTGTCGATTGCTGGGCCTGACCGTCGAGCAGGCGGCCAGCGAGTTCGCCGGAAGACTCAAGGTCGTCACGGTGAACGTCGACGAAGCTCCGGCGGCGGTGCAACGCATCGGTGTGCAGGTCGTGCCGACGTTGGTCGTTCTGCAACACGGCAGGGAGCTCGCCCGCTCCGTCGGCGCACTGCCGCCAGCGGCGCTCAACAACTGGCTCGGTGCCGTGTTGCGGACGGCCGCCTGAGGCGAGTGCAAGTCCATCGAAGGTTCGATGGCCCACCCGGGGAACGATGTCAGCAGCAGCTGCCGCACACTCCAGGTCGATGGCACGACTTACGAAGCCTCCCGCAACGCTGATCGTCCGCATCGGCCTCTTCAGCGCGGACTCACGACCCAGGTTTGCCGGTCGACGCCAGCCAGCGACACCACTCATCGACGCCTTGACCGGTGCGTGCGCTGGCGAGGATCGTCCGGGCCTCGGGGTTGACGGCTCGCAGGTTCTCGAGAAAGCGGTCGAGGTCGATGTCGAGATGTGGCAAGAGGTCGATCTTGTTGATGACGACCACGTCAACGGCGCGGAACATCACCGGATACTTGAGCGGCTTGTCCTCTCCTTCGGTGACGGCGTAAACCATCGCCTTGGCGTCCTCACCAACGTCGAACTCAGCTGGACACACAAGGTTGCCGACGTTCTCGATGACGAGTAGGTCGAGGTCGTCGAGCGGCAACCTGCCAAGGCCGGATCGCACCATCACGGCGTCGAGGTGACATTCACCTCCGAATCCGGCACTGGTGTTGACGAGCGAGACGATCGCGCCGAGGCCGTCAAGTTGGTCGGCATCGAGACTCGTGGCGATATCGCCCTCGAGAACACCGACGCGCATCCGGTCACCGAGTGTCGCCAGGGTCCGTCGTAGCAACGTCGTCTTGCCAGCTCCGGGGGCGGACATCAGGTTGATCGTTCGCACTCCATGGGCCCGTAGGGCTTGCCGGTTGGCGGCGGCGACGCGATCGTTCTCGTCGAGGATCCGCTCGAGCACGGCGATCCGGTTGGCGCCGCTCTCGACATATCCGCTGTGATCGCCGACGTCGCGGTGGTGGACTTCACCGTCATCGTGTTCGTGGGAGGTCCCGTCGGCGTGGCGGTGGACCCGTCCCATCAGGGACCCACTCGGGTGGGCGCTGGCTCACCGACAGCGTCGAGCGACACGATCATCAGCTCCTCACCCGATCGCAGCGTGACGGCACGACTCCCACACGATGAACATGCCAGCACGGGCGCGTCGAGCGTGGTCACGGCGCCGCAATCATCGCAGGCGACCGTGGCGACCACGTGCTCGATGTCCAACTCCGTCTCCTCCAGCTCGGTGCCGGCGGTGACCATCTCCCAGCAGAACGTCATCGTGTCGGGGACGACCTGGCGGAGATGCCCGATACGAACACTGACGCTGAGCACCCGGCGGCCGGCGGCGCGATCGACGACGGTGCGGGCAATCGCGTCACACATCGAGAGTTCGTGCACCGGCACACCTCCAACATCGAGCCACGGTATCTCCCACGGCGTGTCGACCCCAGCTGCTGCGTAGGATCCCTGCAGCGAGTGGGAGGCGCGAATGTCGAACAACGGCGTGCAGCCAAACGGCCTATCTACGCCCGCCTTGGTGGCGAACGACGAAGACGTCGCCGATGACCTCGCCGCTTGTGCTCTCGATCTCGCCCGTCGTTTCGCCGCTGGGGCGACGATGTGGTGTGTCGCCCCGCTGTGGCCCGAGCAGGCCAGGCACGTCGCCGTTGAATTCGTGCATCCGGTCATCGTCGGCAAGCGCGCCCTTCCGGCTGTGTCGATAGACGCTGTCGACCCGGTTGGCGCGTTGCGCGCCATTGCCACTCGTGGCGATGTCGTCGTGGTGATCGGCGACGCGGCCACGAAGGCGGCGCCACCGCTGCTGTTGCGGGCGTCGGCGTGGGGGCTGATGTCGGTGTGGATCGGCGCCGGCGAGCGTCCGCCGGCCGGTTCGGCCGATCACGTCCTGTGGATCGATGCCGTCGTCGCCGGCGCGGCACGGCACGACGGATCAGTCGTACGGCTTTACCACCTACTGTGGGAGTTGACGCACGTTTGTTTCGAGCACGCCGGGCTGTTCGAAGCGGTGCAGGCTCCAGGCGCTGGCGAAGTGTGCACAACATGTGCGGACGAGGGCCGGCCGGCCGAGGTGCTCAGCGTTGATGATCGTGACAGTGCATCCGTGCGGACGTCGGTGGGGGTGGAGACGGTCGACACGACGATCGTCGCTCCAGTCCAGGTCGGCGACCTCCTGCTCGTTCACGCCGGGACGGCGATCGCAGTGGTGCGGGAGGATCATCGTTGAGTGAGTTCCTCTACCCGTTCCTCGAACGGGACGCGGTGGTTGGTGCCACCCTGCTCGGCGACTTGGCCGCCTCTGCACGGTCCAAGGCTGCGGACAGCGACACGCTCAGGTCGAACACCCTCGACCGCCAGAGGACTCAGCTCGAGGCGGTCGCCGCGGCGATGGCCGATCGCTTCGGCCGGGGCGGCCGGCTGTTCACGTTTGGAAACGGTGGGAGCTCCACCGATGCCGCGTCGATTGCCGCGCTGTTCTCGTCGCCTCCGTGGGGAAATCCATGTCCCGCGCGCACGCTCGCTGGCGACTCCGCAGTGCTCACCGCGCTGGGCAACGATGTCGGCTTCGAACTCGTCTTCTCCCGCCAGTTGATCGCCTGTGCCAAAGCCGGCGACATCGCCATCGGCATCTCGACGAGCGGCAACTCGCGAAATCTCCTCGCCGCCTTCCGCGAGGCGACGGCGCGAGACGTGCTCACCATCGGCTTGGCCGGGTACGACGGGGGCCACATGGGACACTCCGACGAGGTCGAGCACTGTTTCGTCGTCTCCTCCGAGAGCGTGCACCGAATCCAGGAGGTCCAGGGGGCACTGGCGTTTGCCCTGTGGTCCGCGGTGCAGGAGTGCCTCACCGTCGTCGGTGGCCAGCGTGGTTGACAGCTCGGCCGACGCAGCCCGTGAAGCTGCGGTGCTCGACCGGATCACAGCGTTCCGCCGCCGCCGTCCGCGGCTCACCGACGAGGTCATCACGATGGCCCACGGAGCGGGCGGTAAGGCCTCGGCCGCCCTTGTTGACGCTGTCTTCCTCGATGCCTTCGTCGGCCCTGACCACGGACCGCTCCCGGATGCGGCGACGCTGACCTTCCCGCGAGGCGACCGCCTGGCCTTCAGCACCGACACCTACGTGGTCGCGCCGTGGCGGTTCCCCGGCGGGTCGATCGGGCACCTCGCCGTGAACGGCACGGTCAACGACGTTGCGGTGCAGGGCGGGCGGCCGGCGTGGTTGTCTGCGGCGTTCGTCATCGAGGAGGGATTCCCCGTCGCCGAGCTGCGCGGCGTCGTCGCCGACATGGCCGCGGCGGCCGCAGCCGCGGGAGTGGCGATCGTCACGGGCGACACCAAGGTCGTCGACGCCGGGGCGGCCGACGGCATCTTCATCACGACGGCGGGACTCGGCGTGATCCCGATGGAACGGGCGCTCGGTCCCGAATTCGTGCGCCCCGACGACAAGGTGATCGTGTCGGGCACGATCGGTGACCACGGCATGGCAGTCATGCTCGCTCGCGGTGATCTTGCGTTGGAAGCCGACATCCGATCCGACACGGCGCCGCTCACCGGCCTCGTCGAGGCGTTGCTGGCGGCAGCACCGCACACGCGGTGGCTGCGCGATCCGACCCGTGGGGGCGTCGGCACCGTCTGCAACGAGCTCGCCAGCGATGCCGGCGTCGCGGTCGTGCTGGACGAGGACGCCTTGCCGGTGGCCTCAGCCGTCGTCGGCGCCTGCGACCTCCTCGGCATCGACCCCCTCTACGTCGCCAACGAAGGCAAGCTCGTCGCCGTCGTCGCGCCCGACGAGGCCGATCTTGCCGTCGCGGCACTGCGGGCCAACCCGGGCGGGCGGGCGGCGGCGGTGATCGGCGAGATCGCCGCTGAGCCTGAAGGCATTGTCGTTCTGCGCACGACGTTCGGTGGGACGCGGATTGTCGACATGCTCGTCGGCGATCCGCTGCCGCGGATCTGCTGAGGCGGCGATGGTACGCACGAGGTTCCGCGTGACGGGGACGGTGCAGGGCGTCGGATTTCGACCGTTCGTGTTCCGACGCGCCACTGCGCTCGGGCTTTCCGGTTTCGTGCGCAATGACAGTGCTGGGGTCGTCGTCGAGGTCGAGGGCGACCGCGCCGCGATCGACGCCCTCGCCGACGCGCTGCGCGACGACTCACCACCGCTCGCTCGCGTCGAGAGTGTGAGCGCCGAGGACATCGCGCCGCAGTCGGGCACCGCCGGTTTCGCCATCGAACACAGCGAGGGCCTCGGCTCGCCAGCCGTACCGGTGAGCATCGACACCGCGCCGTGCCCAGCATGTCTTCGGGAGCTGTTCGATCCAGGGGATCGGCGCAACCGATACCCGTTCACGAACTGCACCGACTGTGGGCCGCGCTACACGATCGTTCGATCGGTCCCCTACGACCGTCCGTCGACCACGATGGTCGGTTTCGTGATGTGTGCGGCATGCCAGCGGGAATACGACGACCCGGGTGACCGCCGCTTCCACGCCCAACCGAACGCCTGCCCTGCGTGCGGGCCGGAGGTGTCGTGGCGTGATCCGACCGGCCACGTTCTGGCCGACGCAAATGCCGCGGTCGCGGCGGCCGTCACCGCGCTGCGCGGCGGCGCCGTGATCGCCGTCAAGGGCGTCGGCGGCTACCACCTCGCCGCCGACGCGTTCTCGGCGTCGGCTGTCTGTGAACTGCGCAGACGCAAGCACCGTGACGACAAGCCGTTCGCCGTCATGGTGCCGGACCTCGCCGGCGCCGAGCAGCTGTGCGTGCTCGATCCCGTCGCCGTCGCCCTGATCTCCTCTCCACGGCGGCCAATCGTCGTCGCTCCGCGGCAGCCGTCGTCACCGATCGTCGACGCGGTCGCACCCGGCCTGCCGGAGCTGGGGGTGATGCTGCCGTACAGCCCACTGCACCACCTTCTGCTCGATGGGGTGGGTCGCCCGCTCGTGATGACCAGCGGCAACCTCAGCGACGAGCCGATTGCCCACGACGACGTCGACGCGATTGCCCGGCTGGGTCCGTTGACCGACGGGCTGCTCAGCCACGATCGGCCGATCCACATCCGCTGCGACGACTCCGTGGCCCGGGCAGTGTCCGGACGAGTGCAGGTGTTGCGCCGGTCGCGTGGTTACGCTCCGGAGCCGTTCGCCCTCCCGTTCGATTCGACCGACGCCGCGGTCCTTGCCGTCGGGGCCGAGTTGAAGAACACGGTGGCCGTGACCAAGGGCCGTCAGGTGATTGCCAGCCATCACATCGGCGACCTCGAACACGTGGCCACCTACGCGTCGTTTCTCCAGGCCGTCGATCATCTGCCGGCGCTGTACGGCGTGGTCCCCGACCTCGTCGCCCACGACCTTCACCCGGAATACCTCTCGACGAAGTTCGCCCTCGAACTCGATCGTCCGCTGATCGGCGTCCAACACCATCACGCCCACGCCGCGTCGTGCATGGTCGAGCACGGTCGGGTCGAACCCGTGCTCGCCGTGTGCTTCGACGGCCTCGGCTTCGGGCCGGACGGCTCACTGTGGGGTGGTGAGTTCCTCGTCGCCGACTTCGCCGGGTTCCGCCGCGTCGGCCACCTGCGCTCCGTCGTCATGCCGGGAGGCGCCGCGGCGATCCGCGAGCCGTGGCGCATGGCGGCGTCGTGGCTGGCGACTGCCGGCGGCGCCGACGATCGCGGCCGAGCGGCTGACGGTGGTCGATCGCCGAGCGGGTGTCGTTGTCGACCTGGTAGCGCACGAAGAAGGGCCCAGAACGACCGCAGTTGGGCGGCTCTTCGACAGCGTTGCCGTGCTGCTCGGCGGACGACCGAAGGTCACGTTCGAGGCGCAAGCAGCAATCGAGCTCGAGGCGGCCGCCAGGACCGTGCCGCGAGACGCCGTTCCGTCGCGTTATGCCGGACTCGTCCTGTCCGGCGAGGAACACGGGGTCACCGTCCTCGATCCCAGTCCGTTGCTCGCCACCCTCGTCGCCGACGTCGATGCCGGCGTCCCGGTCCCCCTGCTCGCCGCCGCCTTCCACGAAGCGCTCGGCACGGCCACCGGCGAACTGGCGGCATCACTCGCCGCTGCCGCCCGCGTCGACGCCGTCGCTCTCACCGGCGGCGTGTTCCAGAACGTGCGACTCACCGAGGTCGTCGAATCGACGTTGCGCCAGGCAGGGTGCGACGTCCTGGTCCACGCGGAGATCCCGGCCAACGACGGCGGCATCAGCATCGGCCAAGCGGCCATCGCCGCCTGGCGGAGCACCATGCGGCCGATGGTGTCGTAGCGTGAAGCCACCTACTGTCGTGACATGAGCGCCGGCGTCGCTACCACTGAAGGGTGTTGAGCGATGTGCCTCGGCATCCCCGGCCGCCTCGTCGAATTGATGGAGGACGATCATCTCGCTCGTGTCGACGTCAACGGAGTCGGCCGGATAATCAACGTCGCCTTGCTCGCCGACGAAGCATTGGCATCGGGCGACTGGGTGTTGATCCACGTCGGCTTCGCGATGTCGAAGATCGACGAGGACGAGGCCCGGCAGACGCTGGACGCGTTGCGATCGATGGGCCAGAGCTATGTCGACGAGTTGGATGCCTTCGCCAACTCCGACAGCTCGGGCACGGAGAGGTTCGAGGGTCGTGCGATTCGTCCATGAGTACAGGGATCCGGCCGCGGCGCGGTTACTCGTCGCCCACATCGCTGAGCTCGCCGGCCAACGGTCGTTCAAGTTCATGGAGGTGTGCGGCGGCCACACGCACACGATCTACCGACATGGACTCGAGCACCTGCTCCCGGAGCCAGTCGAGTTGGTGCATGGTCCCGGCTGCCCGGTCTGTGTCATCCCGATGGGGCGCGTCGACGACGCCATCGCCGTGGCGGAGACGCCGGGGGTGATCTTCACGTCGTTCGGGGACATGATGCGTGTGCCCGGCGGCAACGGGAATCTGCTCGAGGCCAAGGCCCGTGGCGCTGATGTCCGCGTCGTCTACTCACCGCTCGACGCCTTGGGTCTGGCGGTCGCCAATCCCGGACCGCGAGGTGGTCTTCTTCGCCGTTGGCTTCGAGACGACGGCGCCGTCGACCGCCATCACACTGCTACGCGCCCAGGAACTCGGGGTCACGAACTTCCGCGTGTTCTGCAACCACGTCACGATCGTCCCGCCGATCCGGGCGATCCTCGAGTCTCCCGACCTCCGCCTCGACGGCTTCATCGGTCCAGGACACGTGTCCACCGTTGTCGGCAGCCGGCCCTACAGGTTCGTGCCGGAGTCGTACGGCAAGCCCCTCGTCATCACCGGGTTCGAGCCGCTCGACATCCTGCAGGCCATCGCCATGCTGCTCACACAGATCCGCGACGGTCGGTGTGAGGTGGAGAACCAGTACACGCGGGTCGTGCGCGACGAGGGGAACCCGCGGGCTCTGGCGATCCTGGCCGAGGTCTTCGAGCTGCGGCCGCACTTCGAGTGGCGGGGGCTCGGGTTCATCTCGCAGAGTGCCCTCAAGCTGCGCGGCGAGTTCGCCGAGTTCGACGCCGAGCTGCACTACGCCCTGCCTAGCGTCCGGGTCGCCGACCCAAAGGCCTGCCAGTGCGGCGAAGTTCTCAAAGGCGTGATCAAGCCGTGGGAGTGCAAGGTCTTCGGCACGGCTTGCACACCGGAAACGCCGATCGGGACGTGCATGGTGTCGTCCGAGGGCGCCTGTGCCGCGTACTACAACTTTGGTCGCCTGCACCGTGACGCGGCGGTCAAGCTCAGCGGCTCAAGGAGCTCTGGCCGGCAACGCGTAGTCCCGGTCAGATTGGGTCCGATGTCCCTGGTGGAGGACGACCCGGCCGAGCGACGATCGAACCATGGAGGAGCCGGTACACCAGTGCCCCTATTGCGAACTACGGTTCGTCTACCACAACGAGGTCAAGGATCACGTCGTGCGCGATCACCCTGATCGGGCCGAGGCGTTCGCGGACATCGAACTGCACGAATTGCCGCACTGACGTCCGCACGTCTGATCGCGTGTCCGCACCTACGGGGTGGCGTACATCTCGTCGATCAGGTCTGCCCAGCGTTCGACAACGAGGTGACGCCTGACCTTCAGGGTCGGCGTGAGCTCGCCGCCGCTCATCGGTGGGAAACTCGACGAGTGCCGGGACGGCAAAGCTCCGTCAGATCACCGCTGCACCGACGAGGAGGGCCCCGACACTGAGGGCGACAATCGCCGGCCATCGTCGACGACGCTCGAGTGCCGCCGATGTTGGCGCGGCGGACGGAGCTGCGGTCTGGAGGACAGCGCGTTGTCTGACACCTCCCTTTCAACCCACTGTGCGCCAGAGGGTCGGCACGAGGGTCAGAGGTCGCGTCGCGTCGGGGTGGTTGGAAACGCTGCTTGTCAAACAGCTGCTGCCAAGCCCGCCCACGACGATGGCGTCGCGAGTGGGACCTATGCCTCTAGGACGATTACACGACACGAGAGCATCGTGTGCTGTAGGGCCGGCCCGACGCCGAGCCATGAACCCTGAGGAGCCCTCGATGACCGCGCCATGCCTGGGCGAGATGACCTCGCCAGTCGCAGACGCCACGCCAACCGCGACCGTCGGCACCTCCCACCAGCGGCATGAACCGACGCTCAATGCGACCCGTGGTGAGCGAGTGATCGTCGCGGCCACCGTCGCCGTGGGCGCAGGACTGATGATCGTTGTCGGACTCGATGGATCCCCGGCCTGGCAGCTCCTGCGACTGGTGCTCGTTGCCGCAGTGACGGCCGCGACATACAACGCGCTCCGACACGGCGACGCTCGCCGGCGGGCGGGCGTGGCTTTCTCGGTCGGACTCGTCGGGACGACGGTCGGTGCCGGCATCGGGTTGCCCCACCTTGCCAAGGCCGGCGTGCACCTGTTGACCGTTGCCGGTCTGTTCAGCCTCGCGGGCGGGCTCGTCCTGCTCACATGGGGAGGCGTGGCCCTCGTCCGCTCGGCACGGCCGTGGAGGCGCTGCGTGTTCGTCCCAGCACTGGTCGCGGCAGTCTTCGCGGTCACGTGGTCCGTGAGCCAGGCGGTCGCCGTCACCAATTCCCCGCCCACCTCAGTTGGCAACACCACGCCAGCTGACATCGGATTGCGCTACCACGATGTGGAGTTCGAAACCGAGGACGGCGTGATGTTGTCCGCGTGGTATCTCCCGTCGAGCAATCGCGCCGCAGTCGTCCTGCTGCACGGTGCCGGGTCGACTCGGTCCAGCGTCCTCGACCACGCGGCCGTGCTCGCCCACCATGGTTACGGCGTCGTATTGTTCGACGCCCGAGGTCACGGTCGCAGCGGCGGCCGGGCGATGGACTTCGGCTGGTACGGCGACCACGACACGTCCGCAGCGGTCACGTTTCTCCAGTCGCAGCCTGACGTCGACGACGGACGGATCGCGGCCGTCGGCATGTCGATGGGCGGCGAGGAGGCGATCGGCGCGGCCGCAGCCGACGCCCGGATCCAGGCGGTCGTCGCCGAAGGGGCGACCAACCGGGTCCGTGCCGACAAGGCGTGGCTATCGGATCAGTACGGGTGGCGCGGCGCCATCCAGGAAGGCATCGAGTGGCTGACATATTCGACAACGGACCTACTCACCGACGCTGAACCCCCGATCGCACTCCACGATGCGGTCGCCGCGGCGGCGCCACGGCCGGTATTGCTGGTCGCCGCTGGCAACGTGGAAAGTGAGGGCCACGCCAGCCGCTACATCGCTGGTGCCTCACCCGAGACCGTCGACGTGTGGGTCGTTCCGGACGCTGGACACACCGGCGCCCTCGACACACAACCCGACGCGTGGGAGCAACGCGTCACCACGTTCCTCGACGACGCGCTCGACACCTTTGCCTCTTAGGTCACCTCGATGGTCACGAGATGGCCACGTCGGTGACGAAGGCCGCGTGTCCGCGACGATCCGACGGCCAACAGACAGCCGAACAAAGGCGGACGTTTGGCCCTGGTGATTCGGCGGCTGGCGTCGGACGCTCAATGGAGGACAACTCAACGAGTCGGGAGGTCGCGATGACCGCTGTTCTCAGTTCCGCGCCGACGACCACGACGGTCGCCGCTCGGGCCGTTGACGCCGTCAAGGTGTACGGCAAAGGGCCGACCGAAGTCCGGGCCCTGGACGGAATCTCCATCAATTCGAGGCCGGACGGCTGACCGCCATCATGGGCCCTTCGGGGTCGGGTAAGTCGACACTGCTGCATTGCCTTGCGGGCCTCGACACCCTCACGTCGGGCGCGGTGTTCATCGGCGACACCGATCTCACGACGCTGAGCGACAAGGAGCTCACCTTGCTGCGTCGCGACCGGGTGGGCTTCGTGTTCCAGGCCTTCAACCTCGTGCCGACGCTCACGGCAGCGGAGAACATCACGCTCCCCATCGCTCTTGCCGGCCGACGACCAGACGAATCCTGGCTTGGGACCCTCGTGACGAGCCTCGGCGTCGCCGATCGCCTGCGCCACCGCCCTTCAGAACTGTCCGGCGGCCAGCAGCAACGAGTCGCGTCAGCGTGGGCCATGGTGAACCGGCCTGAGCTGATCTTCGCTGACGAGCCGACCGGAAACCTCGATACGAAATCGGCCACAGAACTCCTCGAATTGACTCGCGCCGCCGTCGAGGGCTTCGGGCAAACCGTCGTCATCGTCACCCATGATCCCAGAGCTGCCAGTTACGCCGACCGCGTCGTGTTCCTCGCCGATGGTCGCATCGTGAGTGAGATCCGCACGCCCACCACGAACAGCATCCTCGACGAGCTCAAGGCCCTGGGTGCATGAGCCATGTTCAAGCTGGCATTGAAATCCACACTGGCCAAGAAGCGGCGACTGTTCGGCACCGCCCTGTCGGTGATGCTCGGAGTCGCCTTCCTGGCGGGAACGCTTGTCTTCACCGACACCATCGGCCGCACGTTTGACGACCTCTTCGCAGGCATCTATGCCCAGACCGACACGTACGTGCGAGCGCAGTCTGAGATCGAATTGGAATGGGGCACCCAGCGCGACCGGATGCCCGAGTCCGTGGTGTCCACGATCTCCGCGGTTCCCGGTGTCGCGGATGCACAGGCGTTCGTCGGCGGCTACGCCCAGATCGTCGGGGCCGACGGTGACGCCATCGGCAACCCGGGACGGGGTGCCCCCACGTTCGGATTCAGCCACGTTGCCGGAGCCCTGAGTCCATGGCAACTGACTGAGGGCAGCAGCGCACCGCGAGCGGGCGAGGTCGTCGTCGACCAGGGCAGCGCCGACACCGGCGACCTGCGGCTCGGTGAGACGATCACGGTCCTCACCCAGACAGGGCCTCACGACTTCATGCTCGTCGGCACTGCCCGATTCGGATCCGTCGATTCCCCGGGCGGCGCAAGCGTTGCCATCTTCGACCTCGCCACCGCTCAGCAGGTCCTCCTCGGCGGAACCGACGAGATCGACGCCGTGATGATCGACGCTGAACGGGGCATCTCTGAGTCCGAGCTCGCCAATCGTGTCGACGCCGCCCTTCCCGCCGGGCTCGAGGTGCTCACTGGCACGCAGATCACGGAGGAGACTCAGGCTGACATGCGGGAGGCTTTCAGCTTCTTCAGCACGTTTCTCCTCGTCTTCGCCGCCATCGGGCTCGTCGTCGTGTGCTTCACGATCTACAACACGTTCCAGATCATCGTCACCCAGCGCCGTCAAGAGATGGCACTCCTGCGCTCGATCGGGGCGACCCGCCGCCAGGTGCTGTGGGCCCAGTTGCTCGAGGCGGCGATCATCGGTGTCATCGCGTCGGCGATCGGACTCGTCGCCGGCCTCGTCGTGGCGGGCGGTCTGAAACAGATGATGGAGCGCTTCGGTATCGACATCCCCGCCGGTGGCACGGTGCTGCAGGCGCGCACCGCTGTCGTGGCGATGATCGTCGGGACGATCGTCACCATTGGCTCCGCGGTGCTCCCGTCGGTGCCGCGTCGCGGGTGTCACCGCTGGCTGCGATCCGCGACAGCGCCACCCAGGCAGGAGCCCCCGAGGTGTGGCGGGGGCTGGTCCTGGGCGGAGTGCTCTCGGCGCTCGGTGTCGCGAGCTTCGTCGCCGGACTGTCCGGCGCAGGCATCCTGTGGGTCGGGCTCGGCATCCTGCTCTCGTTCGTCGGCGTCTTCACATTCGGTCCGCTCATCGCCCGCCCGGCGGCACGGGCCCTCGGCGCTCCTGCGGCGCGGGCGGCCGGCGTCACGGGTCAGCTCGCCCGCGAGAATGCGATGCGCAACCCGAAGCGGACTGCCCGCACCGGCGGTGCCCTGATGGTCGGCGTCTCCCTGGTGGTGGCGATCACGATGATCGCGGCGACTGCCAAGGACTGGACCCGGGACGTCTTCGGCAGCCAGTTCACCGGCGACTACGTCGTCAGCACTGACACCGCCGGCTTTGGCGGTCTCAGCCCAGAAGTTGCTGAGCGTCTCAATCAGCTTCCCGAGGTGGCCGCCGCCGCCGGCATTCGCGTCGGTGCGGTCCACGACCTAAGTCGTGGAGGTGACACCGGGTACGTGGCGGTCGACCCGTCGACAGCCGGTGACGTGTTCGACATCGGGATGGTCGAGGGGTCGGTCGAGGCGCTGGAACCGGACGGAATCCTGGTCGACGACGACGAAGCCGGCGACCGGCACCTCACCGTCGGCGACACGATCGAGTTCGGGCTCCTGAATGGCGTCTCCCAAACCTTGACCGTCCAGGGCATCTACACCGACGATGATCTCGCCGGCCCATTCGTCGTCAGCCACGCGCTGCACGAGCGGACCGGAGTCGACCAGTTCGATCAGTCGGTCTTCGTCGCCTCAGCTTCCGGAGTCGACAGCGTTCACGCCGAGGCGACGATCGCCGACGTCAGCGCTGACTATCCGAACGCCGAACTGCAGAGCCGTTCCGAGTACATCGATGATCAAGCGGCGCAGGTCGACCAGATCGTCAACCTGATGTACGGCTTGCTCGCCCTGGCCATCGTGATCGCCCTCGTCAGCATCGCCAACAGCGTGTCGCTGTCGGTCCACGAACGCACCCGTGAGCTAGGGCTGGTCCGAGCCGTCGGCATGACGAGGCAGCAGACGGCGAGCGCCGTGCGATGGGAAGCCGCGATAGTCGCTCTGCTGGGCACCGGGCTCGGCGCACTCCTGGGGATCTTGTTCGGGTGGGCGATCAGTGTCACCCTCCGTGACGATGGCGTCGCCACGTTTACTGTGCCGGTCATCGCCGTCGCCGTGATCGTCGCTATCGGGGTGGCGGGCGGCGTTGTGGCGGCCTGGCGCCCGAGCTGGCGCGCAGCACACCTCGACGTGCTTCGGGCGATCACCACCGAGTAGCTGAGGAAGTCGGCGGTCATGCCACTCGACACCGTGGGGCTGCTGCGCGAGTTCATGATCGCCGGCGACTTGCGCAGCATCCATCCCGTGACCTGCTCGCCCGTGGCGGCCGCACGCGACACGTCGTAGATGCTTCCGAAGTGAGGATGCTGCGAAGCGCTGCGCGACCGAAGCGCAACTACGAGGCGCGCCACTGGCTGTCTGTACGAATTCGTGATGGGTTCACCTGCCCACGACCGGACGCAGGCGGCGAATCGCCCTTCGTTCGACACGACTACCGCAGGTGGGCAACCGCTGCATCCACGGCGTCCCAGTCGGCTGGGCTGAGCAGCTGCTCGGCAGCCGGGAACATGTCGTTCTCCTCGCGCAGCATGTGCACCTCGAAGCCGTTGATGAGGTCGTCCACGGTGCTCCGTTCACGTCGGGTCGACTCGATGAGATCGACCAGGTGCCCGTGGTCATGCTCGAACAGATCCATGTAATCCGGGCCCACCTCCACGTCGCGAAGGGTGTGGAACAGGCCTGCCTCTTCTCGCTCGGTGTGATGCGCGAGCGCCGTCTCCAGCTGGTCCAAGATCTTGGGGACGTCGGGGTCGGACATGCTGACCGCATCCCGCAACGTCCCCATGATCGTCATGAGGTCGCGATGCTCGTCAATGAGCCCATCGATCTCCGAGTTGTTCTCACTCCATCAGTCCTCCAGTCGACTTCACTCCACGTCGGCCGATCATGAGACCCGAACCGAACCTTGCCCGTGGGGCCTTCGCCGGTGACCTGGCCGTGTCGTGACCACCGATGTGCCTCAAAGCGGGCGCACTGTCACGCAGGTGTGATCAGGCCGTAGTGGCCGTCGTATCGGTAGTAGAGAACGTTTCCCCGTCCAGTCGCCGTGTTCTCGAAGAACACAAACCGCTCGCCGCCAGCGCCGATGCGCTCGATCGCCTCGTCCAATCGCAGCGTCGGGGCGCTGCGCTCGGCCGTCGCCGGATTCACCACGGGTCGCCCGGAGTCTGTCGTGCTGTTCCGTATCCGAGCCAGCCGGTAGGAGCCGTCCGACGCGCGTTCGAGGAGGGCGTCGTCGCCAGTGGCGATGTCGCGGAACAGGTAGAAGTCGAGGTCGAGTTGCTCCAGGTCGAAGGCGGCCTCGTCGGGCGTCATTTCGTGGGTCACGTGACTCTTGTGGCGAACGACCTCGCGCTCCTCCGCTGGCCGTTGGAAGAAGTCGGGACGGGTGGTCGGCCGTTCACCATGGCGCCACTCCCCTGGCGGCGAACTCGCCGCGCGACGACGCAAAGCCTGTCGGTGCTGCGCTCGCTGCTCGAGCTTGCGGCGCAGGCGCGCTTGAAGCAGGTCGATCGCCTCGCCCATGCTGCTAGCTCCGACCTGTGACCGCACGATGTCACCATTGATGTCCACGGTGACTTCGGCGACGGCCGGCTGTCGCAAAGCCGGATCCGGCGCCTGGGTCAGCTTCACGCGCGCGAACAGGACAGGCTCGACGATGTGCTCGACGAGCTTGCTGATCTGTTTGTCTGCATAGGCGCGTGAGTCGTCAGAAACCTCACCGCGCGTCACCATCGTCATCGCCGCGATCCGTTGGACTACCTCTTCAACCATCGGTCCCTCTCGAATCGTCTCATCGTTGATGAAGTAGCTCATCGCTGGAAAGGTCGGAACCTCCCCAGCGATGAGCGAGTGGTTTCAGCTCTTGCCGATCCGGATCTTCTTCGCTGGCGCCGCCTTCGGGGCGGGGACGCGAATCTCCAGAATGCCGTCCTTGTAGTCGGCCTTGATGTCGGCCTCGGTGACCTTCGTTGGCAGTGGCAGGGTGCGGGTGAACGATCCGTGCCGCAGTTCGCGACGCAGATAACCCTTGTCCTCCACCGTCAAGTCCTCGTGCCGTTCTGCCTCGATGGTCAACATTCCGTCGGCCACCGTCACTTCGACGTCCTTGTCGGGGTCGATGCCGGGCAGCTCGGCGCGAATCACCACCGTGCCGTTCTCCCGGAACTCGTCGACATGGATCATGTCTTCCGCCAACCACCGTCCGAACAACATCGGGCGAGGCAGCGGCAAGACCTTCATCCAGTCATCGAACATCTGGTCGAACCGGTCGAATACTCCGAATCGCTCCAGAGTTGGCTCGCGCTTCGTCATTGCAGTCATGTACACCTCCTCTCAAACCAGATCGTGCGCCCGCGGCCGATCAACCGGTAGAGCCATTTGGCCCCATTTCGGCTGCATCCTGCGCCTCGGGCGAAACCGACACACCCGAACGACGAGGGTCTCAAACGCGTCCACTCCCTGACGTCGGTCACGTTGTGCGATGGAACTCCTGGATGCGTGCGTCGGCACCCGGGTAGAGCAGGCCGTTGTGGCCGCTGTCTCCCCAACGAACGAGATATGGCGGTCCACCGTCGGTGCCGCGCGCCTCGAGAACCTCGCCGTCGCGGTCGGGCTCTCCTATGCGGTGTCCCTTGATGATGATCCGGTCTCCCGGCTTGGCGTGCATGACGACGTCCTCCTTCGCCACTCATCAACCACACAACACCTCCCAGGACCGTTCCGGCAGGGGCCTTTGGTTGATAGAAACCGAGGACCTTCGCCCTGCCACGGGACCTCCGACCCTGGTGTGGATCTTCGAAGCAGCGTCACGCTGAGTACATGACGAATGCCACGCGGTCACACGACGCGCTACTACAAGAGACGCAGATGAGCGAGCCACGAGCAAGGCGTGGCGTGGAGTGTGTCGACGGCAACGAGGCGGCGGCGCGTGTTGCCTACGCCTTCAGCGAGGTCATTCCGATCTATCCGATCACCCCGTCGTCGACGATGGCTGAGCTGGCCGACGAGTGGGCCGCCGCCGGTCGCCCGAACCTGTGGGGCCTGGTTCCGGAGATCGTCGAGATGCAATCGGAAGCTGGTGCCGCGGGAACACTGCACGGGGCGCTCCAGGAAGGCGCGTTCGCCACGACCTTCACGGCTTCCCAAGGCCTGCTGCTGATGGTGCCGAACATGTTCAAGATCGCCGGCGAGCTGACCCCGTGCACGATGCACGTCGCCGCTCGCACCGTGGCGACGCACGCCCTGTCGATCTTCGGCGACCACTCCGACGTGATGCATGCCCGAACCACCGGATGGGCGATGATGGCTGCCGGAAGCGTCCAGGAAGCACACGACTTCGCGGCCGTGGCCCACGCCGCAACGCTGCGTGCCCGCGTGCCGTTCCTGCACTTCTTCGACGGCTTCCGCACATCGCACGAGGTGGACAAGATCGCCCTCCTCGACGACGCCGACCTGCGCTCGTTGGTCGACGAGGAAGCGGTGCTGGCCCACCGCCTGCGTGCCCTCACGCCCGACGCCCCCAAGCTGCGTGGCTCGGCGCAGAACCCCGACGTCTTCTTCCAGGCCCGCGAGGCGGCGAACCCGTTCTATGACGCCGTTCCCGGCATCGTCGAGGAGGTGTTCGCCGAACTCGCCGCTCGCAGCGGGCGCAGCTACGGACTCGTCGACTACATCGGCGCCCCCGACGCTGATCGGGTCGTCGTGCTGATGGGCTCGGGATCAGGGGCGGCGGAGGAGACCGTGTCGGCGCTCATCGACGCGGGCGAGCGCGTCGGTCTGTTGAAGGTGCGCCTGTACCGGCCCTTCCCGGCCGAGCACCTCGTTCGCGCCCTCCCGCCCACCGTGCGGTCGATCGCCGTGCTCGACCGCACCAAGGAGCCGGGGGCGACCGGCGAGCCGCTGTTGCTCGACGTGATCGCCACCCTCCACGATGCGATGGACTCCGACACTCCACCGTTCGCGCGCACTCCCCACGTGATCGGGGGGCGCTACGGGCTGTCCTCGAAGGAGTTCCGCCCCACCCACGTCAAAGCGGTCTTCGACGAGCTGGCTCGCTTCGACAACCCCGGCGCCCGCCCACCGAAGCGGCGGTTCACCGTCGGAATCTACGACGATGTCACCGGATTGAGCCTCGACGTCGATGACGGGTTCCGCTACCCACGGCCCGCCGGCGAGGTGCAGGCGATGTTCTTCGGGCTCGGCGCGGACGGCACCGTGGGAGCCAACAAGGCGTCGGTGAAGATCATCGGTGAGCACACCGATCTGTTCGCCCAGGGATATTTCGTCTACGACTCCAAGAAGTCGGGTTCGGTGACCGTGTCGCACCTGCGCTTCGGACCCGAGCCGATCCGCTCGACGTACCTCATCGAGGACGCCGACTTCGTGGCCTGTCACCAGTTCGGCCTGCTGGAGAAGATGCCGGTGCTCGAACACGCCAAGCCGGGCGCCACGGTCCTGATCAACAGCCCCTACGGGCCAGCCGAGCTGTGGGACCGCCTCCCGTACGAGGCGCAGGCCCAGATCCGCGACAAGCGCCTCGCCGTGTGGGCGATCGACGCCTACCGGGTCGCCACCGAGAACGAGCTCGGGGCGCGGATCAACACGGTCATGCAGCCGTGCTTCTTCGCCCTGGCCGGCGTGATCCCGTCCGACGAGGCCATCGACCACATCAAGGCATCCGTCGAGCACGCCTACGGTCGGCGCGGGGCGACGATCGTCGAGCGCAACTTCGCGGCGATCGATGCCTCGCTCGCCGCACTGGTGCGCATCGACATCCCGTCCGAGGAGACATCGAAACAGAGCATCGCGAGCGCCTTGCCCACCGACGCTCCGGACTTCGTCACCCGCGTCACAGCCCGCATGATGGCCGGTGAAGGCGACCTCCTGCCGGTGTCGGCGCTCCCAGTCGACGGCACGTTCCCGACCGGGACGGCGCGGTACGAGAAGCGAGCCATCGCTCAGGAGATCCCGGTCTGGGATCCCGACATCTGCATCGACTGCGGCAAGTGCGCCATCGTCTGCCCGCACGCGGTCATTCGCATGAAGGTGTTCGAGCCGTCGGCTCTCACCGGTGCACCCCCGTCGTTCAAGTCGAAGGAATTCCGCTCGAAGGACATCGCGGGATTCCGGATGGCGATTCAGGTCGCCCCCGACGACTGCACCGGCTGCGGGGTCTGCGTCGACGTGTGCCCGGCGAAGTCGAAGACCGAGGTGCGCCACAAGTCGATCAACATGGAACCGGCGCTGGACCACCGCGATGCGGAACGGCCGGCATGGGACTTCTTCCTGTCGATCCCCGAGCTCGACCGTGACCTCTTGCCTCACGATTCGGCGAAGGGTTCGCAGGCGTTGCAGCCGCTGTTCGAGTTCTCCGGTGCCTGTGCGGGCTGTGGGGAGACGCCCTACATCAAGCTCGCCACTCAGCTGTTCGGCGACCGGATGGTCGTGGCCAACGCCACCGGCTGCTCGTCGATCTACGGAGGCAACCTGCCGACCACACCGTGGACGGTCGATGCCGAAGGCCGCGGCCCGGCGTGGAGCAACTCGTTGTTCGAGGACAACGCCGAGTTCGGTCTCGGGCTGCGCCTCGGCCTCGAAGCGCAGACGGCTCTCGCCACCCACCTGCTCGAACAACTCGCCGACGCTGTCGGACCTGACCTCGTGACCGACATCATTGGTGCCGACCAAACCTCCGAAGCCGGGATCCGCGCCCAGCGCGGCCGCGTCGCCGCTCTGCGCGCCGCCCTCGAACCGCTCGTGGACGTCGACAGCGACTCGGGCGCCGCCGCCCGCCACCTGCTGACATTGGTCGGCGGCCTCACCCGCAAGGGAGTGTGGATCATCGGCGGCGACGGCTGGGCCTACGACATCGGTTTCGGCGGGCTCGACCACGTGCTGTCGTCGGGGCGCAACGTCAACATCCTCGTGCTCGACACCGAGGTGTACTCGAACACCGGCGGCCAGGCATCGAAGGCAACATCCCGCGGCGCCGTCGCCAAGTTCGCCGCGGCGGGGAAATCCAGCGCCAAGAAGGACCTCGGCGCCATCGCCCGGGCCTACGGCAACGTGTACGTCGCCGAGATCGCCATTGGCGCCAACGACCTGCAGGCGACAAAGGCGTTGCTGGAGGCCGACGCCTGGCCCGGGCCGTCGCTCGTGATCGCCTACTCGACGTGCATCGCCCACGGGATCGACATGGCCACGTCGATGAGCCATCAGAAGGACGCCGTCCGCTCCGGGTACTGGCCGCTGTACCGCTTCCAACCGAGCGAGGCCGATCACGGCATCCCGTTCAAGCTCGACTCCAAGCAGCCGTCGATGCCCGTCGCCGACTTCATCGCCAGCGAGGCCCGCTTCTCCGTGCTCGCCCGCACCCACCCGGAGCGGGCTGCGCGCCTGATCGAACTCGCCCAGGCAGACGTCGACGAGCGTTGGCGCTACTACAGCCAGCTCGGCACGATCGAACGCACGGTTGCCCACGAGTCGCCTGGCCCAGACGTCGATTCCGAAGCCAACGCTGACAAGGAGCCATGAGCGATGCCCAGTCTCGACACCACCTACCTCGGACTCGCCCTGCGCTCACCGATCGTTGCGTCCGCCGGGCCGCTGACCGGCGACCTCGATACGGCACGTCGCCTTGCCGACGCCGGCGCCGGCGCGCTCGTGCTCCCGTCGTTGTTCGAAGAAGAGATCATCCACGAGCAGGTCGAGCTGACGTCGGTGCTGGAGGCAGGCGCCGAGAATTTCGCCGAGGCGATCGACTACTTCCCGGCCATCCCCGACTTCCCGAGCGCTGTCGACCGATACCTGGCCAATCTCGAGCGCATCAAGGCAGCGGTCGCGGTGCCGGTGATCGCCAGCCTCAATGCGTCGACGCCGGGTGGTTGGGGCCGCTACGCCCGCCTGCTCGGCAACGCCGGCGCCGACGCCATCGAGCTCAACGTCTACCGGGTGGCGGCCGATCCGACCCGCCGACGCAGAACAGGTCGAGTATCGACGATCTGCGCGATCGTGGCGGACGTCAAGGCTGCCGTCGATGTCCCGGTCGCCCTCAAGCTGTCGCCGTTCTACTCGTCGATGGCCAACTTCGCCGTGCAGGCCGTGCAGGCCGGAGCCGACGGGCTCGTCCTGTTCAACCGCTTCTACCAGCCCGACCTCGACGTCGACACGCTCGAGATCGCACCGCGTGTCGAGCTGTCATCGCCGTGGGAGCTGCGCCTGCCGCTGCGCTGGATCGCCATCCTCAGCCCGATCCTGCACGGGCGGGCCAGCCTCGCAGCCACCAGCGGTGTCGACACCGGAGCCGACGTCGCCAAGGCACTCCTTGTCGGAGCCGACGTGGCGATGACGACCTCGGCCGTCCTCCGTCACGGACCGGAGCACGTCGCCAGCCTCGAGGCGCAGCTCGTCGACTGGATGTCCGACCGTGAGTACGCATCGGTCGACCAGCTGCGCGGCTCGGTGTCGGTAGCCACTGCAAGCAATCCCTCCGAGTTCGAACGGGCGAACTATCTCCAGACACTGCACTCGTGGTCTTCACCGGTGACCGCGTGGGCGGGCGGGTAGATCCTGGTCTCCGGCACAAGTTCGGATGTCGATTAGGTTGCGTGGAGGGAGGATGACGCATGGCCGTCGCGATCGCCGGACACGCGCCGCCGAGTGACGACCGGCGCTGGAAGGTCGTCGAGGCGCGCATGCGCCGCCTCGGATATCGACCCGACGCGCTGGTCGAAGCGCTGCACAGTGTTCAGGACTCGTTCGGCTTTCTCGACCGCGACTCGCTCGAGTACGTGGCCAGCTCGTTACAGCCTGCCGCCGAGCAGGGTGTACGGGGTCGCGACGTTCTATTCCTACTTCACGCTCCAGCCGCCGGGCGAACACACCTGCGTCGTGTGCATGGGGACGGCGTGCTACATCAACGGCGCAACCAAGATCCTCGACGGCGTTGTCGGGTCGCTCGGCGTCAGCGCCGGCCAGACGACGAGCGACGGTCAGATCTCGGTCCTCACCGCGCACTGCGTCGGCGCATGCAGCGTCGCTCCCGTCGTGATCATCGACGGCCAGGTACACGGCAAGTTGAGCCCGGCCTCCGTCGTGCAGGAACTGCAGAGCCTGTGACAGACGATCCGGATCGCGCCGAGCGCCTCGAACGCCTGCACGGACGACGCTCGCGACAACACGGCGTGATTCCCGACGGTGCCGTACGTGCCAGCGCCAACGTGTGCGAGGCGGCGGGCTGCCTCTCGCTCGGCTCCGAGAGTGTCGTCGACGCGCTGACGGAGGCCGTCGTCGAACGTGGGCTCACCGACGTCGCGGTGCGTCGCGTCGGATGTCTCGGGCTGTGCGCACGCGGACCGCTCGTCGATGTTCCCGAACACGGCCACTTGTTCGAAGAGGTGACTGCAGCGTCGGTCGGGTCCGTTGTCGACACACTGGCGGCGCCACTGTCGTCATCCGATGGCCCGTCTCCATTCTTCGCCCGCCAGCTGAAGGTGGTGCTGGAGAACTCCGGTCGCATCGATCCCGAGAACATCGACGAGTACCTCGCCAATGACGGCTACCAGGCGCTGACGACCGCGGTGACCTCGATGCAGCCGGCTGAGGTCGTCGACGAGGTGGTACGCAGCGGTCTACGCGGGCGTGGTGGCGCTGGATACCCGACCGGGTTGAAGTGGTCAACCGTCGCCAAGGCCCCCGGAGCCGGCAAGTACGTGGTGTGCAATGCCGACGAAGGCGACCCCGGGGCGTTCATGGACCGCAGCGTGCTGGAGAGCGATCCGCAGCGGGTGCTCGAGGGGATGGCCATTGCCGGCTACGCGATCGGGGCCGAGCGCGGCTACATCTACGTCCGCGCCGAATACCCCCTTGCTGTCAAGCGTCTGCGCAGCGCGATCGGTCAGGCCGAGCGGCACAACCTCCTCGGCGCCGCCATCGCCGAGTCCAGGTTCAGCTTCCACGTCGAGATCCGCGTCGGGGCAGGCGCTTTCGTGTGTGGCGAGGAAACCGCCCTGATCGCTTCCGTGGAAGGCCGCCGGGGCACACCGCGACCACGCCCGCCGTACCCGGCCGTGGCCGGCCTGTGGCAGCAGCCGACGCTGATCAACAACGTCGAGACGTTTGCCAACATCGCCCCGATCATCCGCAACGGTGGCGCCTGGTACGCCGGCATCGGGCGGCCGCCGAGCACCGGGACCAAGGTCTTCGCCCTCGCCGGCCGGGTGGTCAATTCCGGTCTTGTCGAGGTGCCGCTGGGCATCACCCTCGGCGAGATCGTGTTCGACATCGGCGGCGGCATCGTCGACGGTGGCACGTTCAAAGCGGTGCAGACCGGTGGTCCATCGGGCGGGTGCATCCCGGCGGATCACCTCGACATGCCCGTCGATTACGAGTCGCTCGCCGAGGTCGGCTCGATCATGGGCTCAGGCGGCATGATCGTCATGGACAACACCTCGTGCATGGTCGACGTCGCCAAGTACTTCATGGGCTTTTGCCGCGACGAGTCGTGCGGAAAGTGCGTCCCGTGCCGGGTCGGCACGGTGCAGCTGTCCAACCTGCTCGAGCGGATCTGCCATGGCGAGGCGGACCGCGGCGACCTGAGTCGACTCGAAAGCCTCGCGGAGATGGTCACGGAGACGAGCCTGTGTGGCCTCGGGCACAGCGCCTCCAATCCGGTGTTCAGCACGCTGCGGTTCTTCCGCGACGAGTACCTCGCCCACATCGACGACCGCACGTGCCCGGCGGGCGTGTGCACGATGTCCCCACTGGTGTCGGTCGACCGATGACTGTCCACTGCGTTCACCGGCCACGCACGCCGTTGCTGGCCGCTCCTCGGCTGGCGCCTCGTCGCTCGCACGTGTACAGGGTGCTCCAGTGACCGTCCACACGCTCCGCATCGACGGCGGCGACGTCGCCGGCACCGCAGGACAGACGATTCTGGAGGTGGCGAGGGAGAACGGGATCGACATCCCGACGCTGTGTCATCTCGACGGGCTCTCCGACGTCGGCGCTTGCCGGTTGTGCTGTGTCGAGGTCGCCGGCGCCAAGCGCCCGCTCGCGGCATGCGTCACCGAGGTGACCGACGGGATGGACGTGGTCACCCGCTCCGCTCGGCTCGATGACCATCGCCGCACGATCATCGAGATGCTCTTCGTCGAGCGCAACCACATCTGCTCGGTGTGCGTGGCCAACAACAACTGCGAATTGCAGGACCATGCCCAAGCGCTCGGCCTCACCCACCTCGAGTTGGCCGGTCTCGACCCGAAGGTCGGTGTCGATGCCAGCCACGATCGGTTTGTGATCGATCACAACCGCTGCATCATGTGCACACGCTGCGTCCGCGTGTGTGCGGAGATCGAAGGCGCCCACACCTGGGACGTGATGGGGCGTGGCACCGACTCCCGCGTCGTCACGGATCTCGGCATCCCGTGGGGCGAGTCGACCACGTGCACCTCCTGTGGCAAATGCATCCAGGTCTGCCCGACCGGAGCACTCTTCGAGAAGGGAAGGTCGGTCGCCGAAGCCAAGCCACAGCGGCCATTTCTGCCCCTCCAGCGATTCCTCGACGAGCCGCCACCGCCATGACCAAGCCTCGTCTCGCCACCGTTTGGCTCGACGGCTGCTCGGGGTGTCACATGTCGCTGCTCGACATGGACGAACGGCTCCTCGAGATCGGCGAGCGCGCCGACCTCGTGTACAGCCCGCTCGTCGATGCCAAAGAGTTCCCGGCAGGCGGTCGACGTCACCCTGGTCGAGGGAGCCGTGAGCAGCGAGGACGATCTCCGACGGATCATCGAGATCCGCGAGCGCACGACCACCCTCGTGTCGCTGGGGGATTGCGCCGTGACGTCGAACGTCCCGGGCATGCGCAACCCGATCGGCGAGGCGCCGCTGCTGCAGCGCGCGTACGTCGAGAACGTGACGCTCAACCCGGGGATCCCCGACTCGGTGGTGCCTCGCCTGCTGCGCCGGTCGCGCCCGGTGCACGACGTCGTCCACGTCGACGTGTTCCTCCCGGGATGTCCCCCCTCTGCTGACCTGATCTACTTCGTGCTCGACGAGTTGCTCTCCGGACGCATGCCCGACACCGCCGGGATCACCCACTTCGGCGCCTGACTTGGAGTCAACGTGAGCGAAATCGTCATCGACCCGATCACCCGCATCGAGGGCCACTCCAAGATCACCATTCAGCTCGACGAGGCCGGCGCCGTCACCGACGCTCACTTCCACGTCACCCAATTCCGCGGTTTCGAGCGCATCTGTGAGGGCCGGCCACTGCGCGAGATGCCGTCGCTGATGGCGCGGATCTGCGGAATCTGCCCGGTGAGTCACCTCATGGCGTCCGCCAAGGCCTGCGACGAGATCCTCGCCGTGACGCCGCCGGAGGCCGCCTTGCAGCTGCGCCGGGTCATGAACCTGGCCCAGATCGTGCAGTCCCATGCGCTCAGCTTCTTCCACCTCTCGTCGCCCGACCTGCTGTTCGGCTTCGACGCCGACCCGGCACGGCGCAACCTGTTCGGCGTCGCGGCCGACCATCCGCAGCTCGCTCGGGACGGCATCGCCCTGCGCCGCTTCGGCCAGCAGATCATCGAACGACTCGGAGGCAAACGGATTCACCCGGCGTGGGTCGTCGCCGGCGGAGTGAGCCGGCCGCTGGCCACCGACGAGCGCGACGACATCATCGCGTCGATCCCCGAAGCCCGGGCCGCCGCACGCCGGACGATCGACTGGTACAAGGCGCACCTCGCCGATTGGGCCGAGGAGGCGAGCACGTTCGCCGAGTTCCCGAGCCTGTACGTCGGTCTGATCCACGGCGATGGGAGCGTGGCCTACTCCGACGGCGCGTTGCGGGTCGTCGACGGTGACGGCCACCGACTGGCCGACGACGTCGACCCGCGCCCGTACTGGGACTACTTCGGCGAAGCCGTCGAGCCGTGGTCCTACCTGAAGTCCGCCTACTGGAAGGCCGCCGGCTACCCGGAGGGTCTGTACCGGGTCGGGCCGCTCGCCCGCCTCAACGTGATCGACCGGCTGGGCACCGAGGAAGCGGACGCTGAGCTCGCCGAGTACCGCCAGCGCCTCGGGCGGTACCCGTCGAGCTCGTTCCACTACCACTACGCCCGGTTGGTCGAGATCATCCACTGCATCGACGCGATTGCCGCCCTGCTCGAGTCGCCGGACATCCTCGACGAGCACGTGCTCGCCCGCGCCGACGTCAACCGCAACGAAGGCGTCGGCGTCGCCGAAGCGCCGCGGGGCACCCTCATCCACCACTACCGGGTGGACGACGACGGCCTGATCCGCTGGGTCAACCTCGTGATCGCCACCGGACACAACAACCTGGCCATGAACCGCGGCGTGCTCGAGGTCGCCCGGCGCTACGTCGATGGGCAACGACTCACGGAGGGCATGCTCAACCGCGTCGAAGCCGTGATCCGCTGCTACGACCCGTGCCTCAGCTGCTCCACTCACGCCCTCGGCCAGATGGAATTGCGGCTGCAGCTCATCGGTCCGGACGGAGCGATCGTCGACGAGTTGGCGCGGTGAACGCTGACGGCGGTCCGGGGGCGCAGCCCCGAGCGACGGCGTGCTCGTCGTTGGATACGGCAACACACTGCGCGGCGACGATGCAGTCGGGCCTCGCGTCGCAGAAGTGCTGGCGAGTGACCAACTGCTCCCGGGTGCGACCATCGTCGTTCGCCACCAGTTGGCACCCGAGCTCGCCGACGAAATCGCCGCCGCACGGCTCGTCGTGCTCATCGACGCCCGACAGCACGGCGACAGGCCTGGCGACGTGCGCATCGAGCAGGTGGTCGGCTCCTGCCGACCCGTCGGATCGCACGCGGTCGACGTCAGCGCCGTCGTCGACCTGGCCGAACGGGTCTACGGCAACGCCCCGCCCGTTGTCGTCGTCAGCGTGAGCGCCGAGCGGTTCGACCTCGGCGCCGGCTTGTCGTCCGCCGTTGCGTCGGCACTCCCCCGCGTCGTCGACGCCGTGGTCGCCGTCGTCGAATCCCACACCGCCGGCCCCCGGCACCGGGACCAAGGTCCCGTCGGTGCGGGTCACCGGCCCATTCGCAGGGCGGCGTGCTTAGCGCACGATCAAGGTAGTGGGTACCGAGACGAGTGGTCAGCGACGCCGATGGGGAACGCCCACCGGTGATCCTTGCCCGCGGTTGGTACACCTTGATGGCCGGATCGAGGGCAGTGGCGAGTGCCAAGCCTGCGGCTTCTGTCTCCTGCTCGCCGGGTTGGTCGATCTTCCCGGCTTCGACGTCACGGATCTGAGGTGATGTGCCGCCGCACGCACCATCGAACGCACCTGGCCTCCCGGTCCCCGATGACCTGACCGTCGCCAGCGTCGGGCCGACCACGTGGCCGAGGCCCCTCTCTTCCGCGCCTCGCGCAGTTCGTCGATGACGGACCGGCGGTGCTGTGCTCGTCGGACACTCGCAACCTGGCTCCGTATCTGGAAACGGATGCCCGCCACCCGCCTTCGAGGAGGCCGGGCCACTCACGTATGCCAACGAGCGCACCAACGGTGACGAACGGGTGACGACCGCCTATGCCCTCGTGTTTCCAGTAGCGATGATCACCAAGGTCATCGTCGTGCAGTTCCTGGTCTGACCGACGGCAACCGAGCGGCCGATAAGTGCTGAGGGGACGATTCGGTCCCGTCAGCACCCATCGGTTCGCCCAGACGGGTCCGGTTGGCCGGGCAAACTGGCGTAACGAGGTCCTGTCGTAACCGTGACGTTGGACTCTGACGCCGTGATCCACAGCTTCTTACGATCAAGTCATGAAGGGCGACAAACCATTCCCTCGAATCGTCGTCCCCACCGACGGTTCACATCTCGCCGAGTCGGCGGCCTACGCCGCCGCCCCACTGGCTCGCCGTGCGGGTGTGCCACTGACACTGTTCGGTGTCACCTACTCCGAAGACGAGCGGGACGACCTGTCCAACGCGCTCAACGAGCTGATCACCACGTTGCGCCGCGATCTAGTGGTCGATGTCATCCTCGACGTGCTCGGAGCGGCCGTCACGGTCCACGCCTACGTCGCCGGAGCGATTCTCGATGAGGCTGACGTGGACGGCGCTGTCGTGTGCATGGCCAGCCACGGTCGCGGCGGGTTGGGTGCTGCGCTGCTCGGAAGCATCACCGAAGAGGTGCTCCGCAAGTCCCCGCGCCCGGTACTGGTCGTCGGCCCGAAGTTCGAGGCTCGGCCATGGCGTCCAGACGGCAGGATCGTGGCCAGCGTCGACGGCTCGGCGTTCTCCGAGCAAGCGATTCCTGTCGCCGAGGAGTGGTCAGCAACGCTCGGCTCGCAGCTGTGGCTGGTCCAGGTCGCCGCTCCGTTCTCCGGCCCGATGCCCGACGTTGTCGTCGGCGGCGACGTCAATGAATTCGCGTACCTCAAGCACCTCTCCGAACGGGCTGGGAATGCGAACTTCGACGTGCTGCACAGCCGTCATCCGGCCAAGGAGCTTGCCGACCTTGCTGAGCAGTGGCCTGTCGACGTGATGGTGATGGCGACCCACGGGCGATCAGGCTGGTCACGGGTGACGCTCGGCAGCGTGGCGATGAACGTCGTTCACCACGCCACCTGCCCCGCGCTACTCGTGCCTCCCGTGCACGCCGCACAGGCCGCACAGCTTGAAGACGACGAGGTCGAACGATGAGCCGCGGGAAGCGCATCGTCGTCGGCTTGGACGGCTCGGACGAGTCGCGCAGCGCGCTGCGCTGGGCCGTCGCCGAGACGGCGATTTGGGACGCCGAGCTCGATGTCGTCCACGCCTGGGACTTCCCCTTCGTCATCGTCCCACCGCCGATCAACCTGACCTACCCGGCTGACATCGACGCGCTCGAACGGTCAGCAGGAGCACTGCTCGACGCCGAGGTGGAAGCAGTCCGGGTGCACACTGGGCCGAGTCCACGGCAGGTCGAGAAGATCATCGTCCGGGACACCGCCACCCGAGCGCTGCTGGAAACCGCCAAAGGCGCCGACCTCCTGGTCGTCGGCAGTCGCGGCCACGGTGGCTTCACCGGCCTGTTGCTCGGCTCGGTCAGCAACCAGTGCGTCCACCACGCCCCGTGCCCCGTCACCGTCGTGCGAGAAACGGTCGACTCGTCGACCCACACCCGCATCGTCGTCGGCGTCGACGGATCGGCCTGCGGCCACGAGGCATTGACATGGGCGATCGCCGAAGCGGCGGCCAGGCAACAACCGCTCGTCGCCCTCGCAGCGTGGTCGTGGCTCGACCAGCCGGGCAAGTTCGATCCTGACTACGGCGAGAAGGATGTCAAGGCGATGGCGGAAGCCGCCGTCGACCGAGCGCTCGGCGAAGTGCGGGGCGGCAGCGACGTCGACATCGAGATCCGGCCGGTCAACGACCTTCCTGCCCATGCGCTGATCGAAGCGTCGAGTGAAGCCAGTCTGCTCGTCGTCGGGAGTCGTGGGTTGGGCGGCTTCAAGGGACTGCTGCTTGGTTCGGTGAGCAACAACACTGTCCACCACGCCCACTGCCCTGTCGTCGTGGTACGGCGCTGACGGTTACACGAGATGGCCGAGGGCGAGCCCGACCGCATAGGCGAGCGCCGCGGCTGAGCCACCGACCGCCAACGTCCTGATCGCGCTCCTTGCCGGCGGCTCGTCAACGACGACGCCCTCGGCGGCGCCGACGCCGATGAATGCCACGGCCGCCAACGCGGTGGCCCAAGCGAACGGCGATGCGATGCTGACGCCCGGAAGCGCGTCGACCACAAACGCAAGCAACGGCAACAGTCCGACGACGGCGAAGGCGAGGAACGTCGCAGCAGCAGCTCGCAGCGGATCGGGCCGCACGGCGGCGAAGCCGTGTTCGCGGGCCATCATCATGTCGACCCAGCGCTGCCGGTCGGACGTCACCGCCTTGGTGGCTGCGTCGAGCAATTCGCCGGACAAGCCGTCGCGAGCGAGCAGCTGGCGGACCTCCTCCCGCTCGCCGGCCGGTACCAGTTCGATGTGCCGCTCCTCGTCCCTCTGGATGCGGCGCCGCCGCCGGTCCTCCGAGCGGATGCCGAGATAGTTGGCTACCGCCATGCTGAAACCGTCGGCGACGAGGTTCGCCGTTCCGAGCACGAGCACGATTGATGCGTCGAGCCCTCCACCGGCGACGCCGGCCACGACGGCGTACGTGGTGACGGTGCCGTCGATCGCCCCGTAGACCATGTCGCGGAGGTAACTCGGCCGGGGCGGCTCGGCGAGGCGGGCAGCAATCGCCGCCGGCCGGTGCTCGGCAGCGAGGCGATCGACCGCTGATTCCTCAGCCGTGAGGTCAACTCCGCGGGCCATACGACCATCTGAGCCCCAGGGAGCTCGACAGAATCCAGGGTCAGTCATTGCAGATGACCAGGACTTTCGTCCCTACCGTGCCACAAGGCCGTGACCGATGATCGAAGTGGTGCGCAGCACGCTCGTCGCCGGCTCAGCCGGAATCACTTCGGCGGAGGCCCGGGCGCGCCTCGAACGCGATGGGCCCAACGAGCTGCCTGCACCCAGGCTCCGTTCACCCGCCCGCCTGCTGGCCCACCAACTCCTTCACTTCTTCGCCATCATGCTGTGGGTCGCCAGCGGGTTGGCGGTGCTCGCCGGTTTGACGGCGCTGGCGATTGCCATCGTGATCGTCATCGTCGTCAACGCTCTCTTCTCCTTCGTCCAAGAACGTCGCGCCGATCACGCCGCGGCGCGACTGCGCTCGCTCCTCCCGCGGTCGGTCGTCGTCAGGCGCGACGGTCAACGAGTCGAAATCGACGCTCGCGACGTCGTGGTGGGCGATGTCCTGCTCCTCACGTCGGGGGATCGCATCCCTGCCGACGCCTCGACGACCTTGGCACGCGGCGCGCTCGTCGACACCTCGATGCTGACTGGAGAGAGTGAGGCATGCGCCGTCGGCGTCGGCGACGAACTGTTCGCTGGCACGTTCGCCGTCGAAGGTGAGGCCGAGGCGGTGGTGACGGCAACTGGATTGGGGATGCGCCTCGCCGAGATCGCCCGGATGACGACGACGACTCCGGCACCGATCACACCGTTGACTCTCGAGCTCCATCGAGTCGTCCGCGTCGTGGCCGCGATCGCCGTGGGTGTCGGTGCGTTCTTCTTCGCCGTTGCGGCGCTCATCGGCCTTCCCGCTGCTGACGGATTCGTCTTCGCCATCGGTGTGACCGTTGCCCTCGTGCCCGAAGCCTTGTTGCCGACCGTCACCCTGTCGTTGGCCTGGGGCGCCGAGCAGATGGCCAAGCGCAACGTGCTCGTCCGCCACCTCGACGCTGTCGAGACGCTCGGTTCGACGACGTTCGTGTGCACAGACAAGACCGGGACGCTGACGCGCAACCAGATGACCGTTGTCGAGGCATGGACGGCCGACGGCATGGCGATTGCCGCCGAGCCCGGCTACAACCCGGGTGGAGAGGTGGTGATCGAGGACGGAGCGCACCAGGCGGTCATCCGCCTGGCAGTCGGTGCGGTGCGATGCTCGTCGGGATTTGTCAGCCGAATCGACGGCACCTGGCGCCCTCACGGTGATCCGATGGAAGCGGCGATCGACGTCTTCGCTCGCAGGGTTGGCGTCGACACAGATGCCGAGCGCGGCGGTGGAATCGACGCCGCCCGCTTCCCGTTCGATCCGCGACGACGTCGGATGTCGATCGTCCGCCACGGAGAGCTAGTCGTCAAAGGCGCTCCGGAGACGATGTTCGACCTGTGCCGTCACGCCGACGAGGCGAAGAAAGCGCTTCAGGCATTCACCAAGAAGGGTCTGCGGGTGCTGGCAGTCGCCGGCCGCGCCGTCGACGGGGAGGTGCCGATCTCAGCGGAATCCGCTGAGCGCGATCTCGAGCTCTACGGTCTGCTCGCTCTGCAGGACCCGCCGCGTGCGGACGTCCGCGAGGCGATCAGCTCGTGTCGCCGCGCAGGAATCAAGGTGGCGATGGTCACCGGGGACCACCCGGAGACCGCCGCGGCGATCGCCGACGAGACCGGATTGCGAAATGCCGATGATCCAGTCCTTCTCGGCCACGACTTGCCCGACGACGAGCAGGTCCTCGGCGCCATGCTCGACCGCGACGGGATCGTCGTCGCTCGGGTGTCCCCAGAGGACAAGCTGCGGATCGCCAAGGCCCTGCGCGCCCGCGGCCACGTCGTGGCGATGACCGGCGACGGCGTCAACGACGGCCCGGCGCTACACGAGGCCGACGTCGGCATCGCCATGGGTGAGTCCGGTACCGACGTCGCCAGGGAGGCCTCCGACCTCGTGCTGCTCGACGACCATTTCGCGACGATCGTCGCGGGCATCGAGCAGGGCCGAGCAACGTTTCTCAACATCCGCCGATTCCTCACGTACCACCTCACCGACAACGTCGCCGAGCTGACACCGTTCGCGGTGTGGGCGCTGTCTGGAGGTCGATTCCCACTCGCCCTGGGAGTGCTGCAGATCATCGCCCTCGACATCGGTACCGACACGATGTCGGCGGTTGCCCTGGGTGCCGAACCGCCGTCATCGAACGTGCTCGGCCGCAGGCCGTTGTCAGGCCGGCTACTCAACCACACCGTCGCGCGCCGGGCGTTTGGGCTGCTCGGCCCGCTCGAGGCACTCCTGTCAATGGCCGCGTTCCTCGTCTCGCTGGGCGCCGCCGGGTGGACCCCGGGCGACTCGTTCCCAACCGGCCACGCCCTGGCCGCCGCGTCCGGCGCCGCCTTCATAACCATCGTATTCGCCCAGGCGGGCAACGCTTTTGCGTGCCGCAGTACTACGAGATGGCCAGGGGCGCTCGGGTGGACGAGTAACCGGCTGCTCGTTCCGGCGATCAGCGTCGGGTTGCTCTTCGCGTTCACCGTGTTACTCGTCGATCCGATTGCACGTGAACTGGAACACGCCGTGCCGCCCCTCGCCGGGTGGTTGGTGGCACTCGCTAGCCCGGTCGTCGTGCTCGGCGTCGATGCTGGGGACAAGCGGCGGCGGCGGGGATCACCCGAGCCGGGTCCGAGGTGCGAATGACGGACCTTCGCCTCTACTGGACAGCAGTCGACCGGGAGGATCATCGAAGTATGGGACCGCTACCACGGACGTTGTGGATCACGGTCAACGGACTCACGGAGGAGGATCGAAATGGACAACGCCACCATTGAGCCGGCGTTGACGATCAAGAGCGTGTCGAGGCCGACCACACGCGGGTCATCGCCGCCAGCTTCGCCCACAACCCCCCAGGTCGCCGAGATCATGACTCGCACGGTCTTCACGGCGACGCAGGACACGTCGTTACACGAGCTCATCGATGAGATGGTTAGCCACGGGGTGAGCGGTATCCCGATCGTCGACACGAGCTCCCGACTCGTCGGCATCGTCACCGAGGCCGACTTGATGACGAAGCCTGCATTTGGGGGAACTCATCGCCGCCCGCTCGCGGTGCTCGGTGATCTGCTGCGGGGCCACGAACGGCGATGGGAAGCAAAAGCCGCGGGACTGACCGCGGGTCAGATCATGACCACGGAGGTTGAAACCACTCGGCCCCACGAAGCCGTGCAGGCGGCCGCTCGCCGGATGGTCACGTGCGGAGTCAAGCGGTTGCCCGTCGTCGACAACGACCGCCTCGTGGGGATCGTCTCCCGTGCCGACGTACTGCGCAGGATGCACCGCACCGACGAGCACCTGCGGGCCGAGATCGCGGCCGTCCTTGCTGACCCGGTTCGGGTCCCCGAGACGACGACGGTCAATGTCAGCGTCGCCGACGGGATCGTGACGCTACGAGGTTCGGTGCGCTTTCCGATGGATCTGCCGGTGTTGTCGGCGATCGTCTGGCGCTTCCCCGGCGTCGTTGACGTGCGTGTCGAGATGACTGCCCGTGAGCCAGATCCGCAGCCGGGGCCGATCCACCACAGCGACTACGACTACGTCCGCTACATGCGCTGAGCCGCACCACGTGCTCCTGAAGTGATCAGCGTGGACCCGGCGGCGGTACCCGGGCTACGTCGTCCACACCCGGCAGCGGCCATGCCGTGTCGGTCTCGATACCACACCGCGTAGGCCTGGACGGCCGTCGACAGCATCATGAACACGCGGTCGGCGCCGACACGGTCGAGAACCCGGAAGGCTCGAGGGCGTCGCGCAGGTCCTGCTTGACGCGGGCCATGGCGAACACGATGCTCCGGCCATCGAGTTCGGTGCGCAGCGCCTCGAGGGCGTCCAGTGCCGTACTGTCGATTTCGACGTTGGCCTCGGCGGTCGAGGAGAAGCCACTCGACAGGGCCGTCGCTGTGATCCAGTGACGCCAGGCTCTCCGCTTGAAGTCGTCGGCGTTGGCAGAGAACAACGGCGAGTCGAGCGGTACACGACCAGACCCCGTAACTAGCCGAGCATCCGGGAGTCGTCAATGTCGTGCATGCCGGCGACTCCGGGGCGTGTCCGAGGATGCCGCCGTGGGGCCGAGCGACTCGCCACACGAGATCGACGATCGAGGGCAACGGCGGCGAGCACGCCGTAGAGCACATCAACTGCCACCACAGCAGCGGTCGTCGCCACGGCGATCAGCGCTTCGCTGCGGCGGAATGCCGCCAGATGGCGAAACGCCCGAGTTTCGATGAGCTGGAGGGCAGCGAATGTGACGATCGGGGTGCCCCGGGCTGCGGCCGTGATCGCCGTTCGGCTGCCGCTGCTGCTCACCGGGAACCCGGCCACCAGCCCACTCGCCGCTTGGCGGCGCCGAGAGCGAGGAGCTCTTGGTTCGGCGAGATCGTCGTGCGCGTTGGGAGCGAACCGCGTGCCGTGAGCTCATCGTCAGAAGGGCGACGAGGGTCACCCCGAATATGCGGCCACGCTGATGCCGTCGAAGACGTCGGTTCTCAGCCACCGTCGCTCGTAGCACCCAGCCGTTCGATACCCGGGAGAAGGCTGCAGGGCGATCTTCAAGAATGCCCGACTCAGCCGGGCGGCATGTACGGCGTCGTTCGCTCTCGCTCACGAGACGTTGACGCCAGATGATCCGCCCGGTGATCTGCTGGGCGTGGATCTCGATCCAGCGGTCACGCCGACCAGGTGCCCACGGGTGTACTGCGGTGTCGGCGAGGGCGGAGATCCGGTCGGCGTCCAGGAGATGGGTCGCTGTTCCGCGCACAAGCACGCTCCACCCCGACTCGGCGATCGGGTCGATGTGGTCGGCCTCGAAGGCCACCACTCGTCCGCTGCCGAGGTGGTCGAGTGCCGAACCCTCCTGAACGCGGAACAGCACCAGGCCGTCGGAATAGATGCAGTTGACCGGCAGGATCGTTAGCCCTTTCGGCGTCGTCGAACGCGACGCGACCGAACGTGCATCGGGCCAGCATCTGCCGGCACACGTCCTCCTCGAGCTCGTACATCTTCACGATGTAGTCGCCGCGACGCTCGAGTGGAGCGCTCGTCACCGCATCTCCAATCCAGGAACGAGAACTCGAATGTCGTTGTGCACGTGGCGAACTCCGGGACTCTCCCGCGCCGCCAGCTCAGCGCGGCGGTATGCCGCAATGCTGTCCACGCTGCCACTCAGCCAGACGTCCGGACCTTCGCAGACCACGTCGACGTTGTCGGCATCGATGACTGCGTCGCGGTGCAGCCCGTCGGCGATCGCGTGTCGAATTGTGGCGGGCGTTGGCATGTCGACTCCTTGCCTCCCCGAGGCGGCCAAACTCCTCGGCTGCGATCCACGCAACACCCCTCGGCGACGTTGTGGCAGGGGCAATGGTTGCCTCGCGGTAGGACCTTTGGCCGCCCGACTCGTGCAGGCGAAGATCGGGACTTGCGCTGCCGTGGTGCGGGACCTCTAGCCCGGATGCGCACGCCATTCGCGCCGTACCGTCGACATGTGGGTACGGAGCCCAACGTTGGTGTCATCGGCGCTGGAGCGTGGGGAACGACGCTTGCGTCGCTCCTCACGGCGCGTACGGCCTTGCGACTCTGGCACGCGAGCCCGCCGTCGTAGAGTCGATGCTCCGGTGCCGCCAGAACCGCCCGTTTCTCGATGGGTTCGAGCTGCCCGACGAGCTGGCCGCGACAAGTCGACTATGACGGGGCGCTGGATGGAGCCGACGTGGGTCATCGTCGCCGTACCCTCCCAGATTCTCGGGCGACGAGGACCGCAGCGCACCGTTCGTTCCGAACAGCGACCGTGGTGAGCGTCGCCAAGGCATCGAGCTGCACTCCGGCAAGCGAATGACCCGACTTGCCGTCGAGAGCCTGCGCCTGGCCCCGCTGGTCCATGGCTTCCACGGCCGCCCCGAGCTTCCGGTCGACGCCGTTGTGGAGTTCGTCCATCGCCTCGGGCTGCTGGTCGCCACCACTCCCGGAGATCCAGTAGCTGGACGTCAACCCAGTGTTGGTCAGTACAACGGGCTGCGTTGCGGTGGATGCCCTCGTCGGCGTGGCGCCGCCAGCCTTCGCAGTGTTGCCGGCCCGTGGCCTGCGCGGACCGTCCGGGCGTCGGCCAGTGGCAGCAAGCCGGAGCACCGTTCGAGCAGTTTGACGATCGACCAGCGACTCGTCGTCGCCTGACGGGTTAGCGCTTCGTGGATGTGTGGGCGGCGGCCAGTTCCTCTCCCCACTGTCGCGCCCGGTCGAGCTCGCCGGCTGCGAGCGGGCCGGGCGTACCAGTGACCCAGAAACTCGCCGGCGGCACCACGGATGCGCCAAGTCGGCGGAGGCGCCGACGGGCCGCACGCGCAGCTGAGCCCGGCAGCCGTGGGTGACAGACACGCGTGTCGAACGTTGCGACGGTAGTGGTGTTGAGCGAACGGCGATCGATCGTGCCGATCCATTCGCGCACACCTTGACTACGTGCCGCTTCCGCCCGGGCGCCGCGTCGGCCGGCATCGTCGCGTGTCTGCGGTCGGCTCAGCCCGAACGCGTGGGTCGGGGCTCCGACGACCAATAGGTCGACGTCGTCAAGTTCCGACGTCGCGCTCGGCACGTCGGTAATCGTGGTTTCCATTGCAGTTGTGAGCCCGGCGGCGATTGCCTCGGCGATCGCCGCGGTGTTTCCGAACATCGACTCGAAGACGACCAGCGCACGCGTCGGTCGCGGGTTCTTGCAGCAATCTGGACTGACCATCGTGACCTACTTTCTGGCATCCAGCTTCAGACAGCCCGCTTCTCACGGACAGGGTCGAAGGACCAGAAAGCTTCCAACATTCGGCCCGGCGCCGGGACGGCCACGCTCGGTACGGTGAACATCGATGGATGACGATTCCTGCCTCGTGGTCGGTGTCGACGCCTCACCGGAGTCGCTGGCGGCGGTGGAATGGGCACTGCGGTTGGCCGAGGATCTTCGACGAAGGGTTGTCGCCGTGCACGCGGTGGGATTGCTCGAGGGACAAGGCTTGCGTCCCCATCCCGACGTGACGGCGACGGTGACCGCCGCTCGTGCCCTCAACCCCGGCTTCTCGGACCTCGAGGTGAACACCATCTTTGAGGCCGGGGTACCGGCGGAGATCATCACCCGGGTCGCCGAAGACGAGCACGCAGTGCTGATCGTGGTAGGTAGCCGTGGTCTCGGCCGGGCGACGCATCTGCTCGGATCGACGAGCGAAGCAGTCCTCGCCCGTGCAACGGTTCCGGTGCTGATCGTGCCGGCAGGATCGTCGCCTGACGAGCCCGAAGATCACCAAGGCTGACCCGGCAGCGGCTCAGGCTTCATCGTCGGCATCGGAAACTCTCCCGATGCGTACGCACGCACCACGTCGCGCTCGGACGCAACGCCCTCGACGTCGTCTCCATCGCTCAGAACGAGGGGTCCACGTCAGCGGCCGACGAGCGCCGATGTTCGCTTCACCACTGGGCCGAGCAACCAGCTCTGCCGGCGTTTGGCTGTTTCGACGGCGAGGAGCTAACGAAGGCGATCAATGGTGATGACGGGACTTCGGTCCCTATGACGCAAGGTCTCAGCCCGTCACAATGACACTGTGCCGGTCGACGAAGGACGCAGTGTGCTCGTTGAGGATGAGCCTCTGTGGCGTCAAAGATCGGTGTCTGCCCGGACGCGACGGTCGTTCGTCATCCGACACAGCCGACAGCGCCGCTGCTCCCGGAAGCTCGGCAACATCGCAGGCCGCAATCACGGTTCTTCTACTCGATGACCATGAGATCGTGCGTCGCGGCCTTCGCGACCTGCTCGAGTCCGAGACCGACATCACCGTCGTGGGCGAGGCGAGCACCGAAGAGGAGGCGGTGCGCCGGGTGACCGCCCTCGACCCCGACGTCGCCATCCTCGACGTGCGACTCGCCGAGGGCAACGGGGTAGATGCGTGTCGAGAGATCCGCTCCCGACACCCCCGCACCGGGTGCCTGATCTTGACTTCGTTCTCAGACGACGACGCGCTGCTCGAGGCGATCATGGCCGGTGCGGCCGGGTACGTGCTGAAGCAGATCCGCTCGAACGACCTCGTCGACGCTGTCCGGCGCGTCGCTGCCGGTGAGAATCTCCTCGACTCAGGTGTCACGGCGCGAGTGGTCGAGCGGCTACGGCGCGGTCCGGACGAGGACAAGTTGATTGCGCGGCTGACGCCGCAAGAACACGAAGTCCTGTCGCTGCTCGCCGAAGGCCTCACCAACCGCCAGATCGCGGAGCGGATGGGCCTCGCCGAAAAGACGGTCAAGAACTACGTGACTTCGGTCCTGTCGAAGATGGGGATGGCGCGGAGAACGGAGGCGGCGGTGTACGCCGCCCGCCACCTCGAACATCGCGACAACTACTAGCCCAAGACGTTTGGAGACGGTTTGCCGCTCGGCCCCGCGATCCGGGACCTTCTCCTGGCGGCCAGATCAGGTAGAGCGGTCGAAATCGAACGGATGCAGGACGTCTTCCATGCTCTCGCTCCTCCGTTGTTTCCGTGGTATGCGGCGCAGAAGCACCGCTTCGTGAGGATCGAGCCCGAGGAGATGAGTTGCCGACGGTTCAGTCGTCGTCGATCGCCAGGTCTGGAGTGCTGGTCCGAGGCCACGACGGGCGCGTGAGGAGTGACCCCTGGCGACCTCCGGGCACTCACGAAGGGACCCTGAGGAGGCAGGTCGGGACTTTCGGCCCAAGCCTGGGACCCTCCCGAATTCGTACGGTCGAAGTGACCGCAGGTGCCGAAGCGGCACCACCGACCAGGGAGAAACCAGTGAAGCTGATGAACCGAGAACCAGCCACGTCGGACGACGTGGTGCCCTCCGCCGTTCCCCCGCCGGAACCCGTTGACGATGCCCTCGTCGTGCGTCGCCGCACGATCGACACCGTGTTGATCGCCGCCGGCGTCGTCGTCACTGTCGTCCTCCTCGCAGCAGGCGCACTGCTGACATGGGGCAGCAACTTCGCCGAGGACTACGTCAGCGACGAACTGTCCTCGCAAGCGATCTACTTCCCCGATGCCGCCTCGCTGGAAGAGGAAGGGCGCGACGACCTGCTCCAGTACGCCGACGAACAAGTCACCACCGGCGCCGAGGCCGAGGCCTACGCCAGCTTCATCAACGGACACCTTCAAGGCATCGCCGACGGCGCCACCTACGCCGAGCTCGGCGGCCCGCAGAGCGAAGCCCGAGCCGCCCTCACCGCCGCCCAAGACGTCGGGTGAAGACGATGCGACGATCGCCGAACTGCAAGGCACCGTCGACGAGCTCACCGGCCAGCGTGATTCGCTGTTCCGTGGCGAGACGTTGCGTGGCCTGCTGCTGTCGACGTTCGCCTGGTCGACCATCGGACGAATCGCCGGAATCGCCGCCACCGTCGCCTTCATCGCCGCCGCGGCGATGGTCGTCCTCATCATCCTCGGCCTGTTCCACCGCTTCCGGCCGACCCAGGCGACGACGTGATCACCCTCCACGACGAACTCGAGACCGGCCGTGTCACCGACGCGGCCGGTTTCACCTCGATCGTCGTGGCCCTCGACCTCGAGTCCGGCGGCGATCATGCACTACCCGTCGCCCGGGCGCTCGCCGAGCAGAGTGGAGTCCCGGTTGAGTTGCTCACAGTGTCGTCGCCGAACATCGACGAAGACATCGACGTCTTCGAGTTGACACAGCGGTTGAGGGAAAACGGCTGGCGGGACGACAGCTACCTCATCGTCCACGACAATCACCCGGCACAGGCGATCGTCGAGATGATGAAGCGCCGCAGCCATGCCCTGCTCGTAATGGCCGCTCGAGCGTCACGTGCGGGACACATGCGCGGCAGCGTCGTCGATGACGTGCTTGCGGCCGTCGACCAGCCCGTGCTGCTGGTTGGTCCGCAGGTTGAGCTCTCGGGGAGTCTGCAGCAGCCAACACTGGTCATCTGCACCGACAGTAGCAACGCATCGGTCACGGCCGTTCCGGTGGTGGCCCGCTGGGTCGCCACGTTCGGCGCCACCGACACCTGGGTCACCGAGGTGGTGCCGATCCGGACGGCCGGCACCAGCAACGGCGACAGTTCATCCGAGCATGTCCGACATTTCGCACGCCGACTCGCTGAGGTCGGCGTCGAGTCGTCTTGGGGGTTGCTGCACGGCGACGAACCCGACGTACGCCTCGAGGAGTTTGGCACTCGTCTTCGTGACCCCATCTTCGTCTGCACGAGCGGGCGCTGGACGGACGGACGGCTGCATTGGCACAGCACGACCCGCCAACTGGTCCGGCGCTCGACGCGTCCGGTCCTCGTCGTTCCTGCGGATCCAACACCCGGAGCGACGTGACCTGCCCGCCTGTGGATATCCAATCGTTCGGGTGGCGACAGGTGGGCCGCAGGTTCCCCCGGAGGGGAACCTGCAAGTGTGCCTTGCAAGGAGAATCGCTGAAACCCGATATCCACAACCCCCGAGATCGGGTGACCCGAGAACGCCGAGGCAGGCCCGAGACCACGCCGGCGGACACCCGATCAGCGCCCGAGGACGCCAGCGGGCGACCCGGCGACGAGAACGGCGCGACCCGCCGGTGCGCCGCGACCATCGCGGGTGAGGACGGACACTGCGTCATGTCGACCGCCACCGGGGCCATGTGCGACGGGGACGCGGCGACCGGTTCATATTTCGAGGCTGACCGAACCGCGGGGACCACCGGCGCCGTGTTCGGGCGTCGCGGCGATGGTGGGACCGATGCTCGCGCTCGAGGCGCTGCCTGGTGGCGTCCGTCGCTGTGGGCCGTTGCGCAACACCGAGCACGAGACCCTCGCCGACATCGAATGGTTCAACCATCTTCGATTACACAGCGAGCTCGGTCCTTCGTGTGCTCTTGCCGGAACACACCGAGAATCATGGCGATGGCCCCACCAGTGGTGGACCCACCGCAGCTACCTCTCAGCCCACCACCTCACGCGGACGCACCTGCCGCAAACACCACCCCCAAGAATGCGGAGCCGTCGACAGCGTGGCGAATCACGCAACGTGGGGTGGGGTGCGAATGGAACGGCGTTACCGAGCGTCGTCCGGGAGTGACCGCCTCAGCAGAACGATGGGGTGCACGAAGCGCCAGCCCACGCCCCACGAGGACACCATCGAGACCGCTTCCCAACCCTCGCGACCAAGTCGGTTGAGGCCGTCGATGTCTCTCTTCGGCTTGGTGACATCGAATGTCATGTACTCCCATGCCTGCATGTCCTGGTTGCTCTTCATTCGCTCAATGGGAATCGCCATCATCAACTCCTTGTCTTCAGCCTCAGCCTGAACTCCTTTGGGTGACGCGCTAGAGGCGAGCGGCCTGATGACCGAGGCGGAACGGCCGTTGTCACGGGCTTGCCGAGATCCGTCGGGATCAAACGGCTTCGTGCGACGTTCGGGAGCGCCGGAATCAACGGCGGTTGCGGACACCGGCTGGGCGTCATTCCGATGTTGTCCAGACTGTGCGACACGCACATTCTGTAGTCCGACGCTGTCGTCGCGCCGCGCCGATGGCGGGCATCCGGAGCGCGACGTTGGCCGGGTATCGCCGTGGCGCCTGCTACTGACCGGTCGGCGGCACTCACGCGGGCTGGCTCAGCGCGTCGATGATCGCCGAGGTCATCGAGTCGCCGCCGTGGCCGGCGTCCTCGAGGACCACTGGCGCTGGCAGGTGAGCGGTCGAGCAACATCGTCGTTCGGGTGACTACGCCTGAGGTTGTGGTTCGGTCTACGACTTCGGGCTGATGCGGCGCCCAGGGAGCAACCGGTACGGTCCGTTCGTGAGGTGGCGCCTGGTCGTGGTCGACGCCGTGGTGGCGGTCGCGGCGTTCGGTTTGAGTGCGGCGGTGCTACTGGGGGCCGACCCGGTCGCCGACGACTTGCGCGAGCCCGACGTTGCCGCGTACGTGCTGGTGGCGGTCTACAGCGCGTCGCTGATCGTCCGCCGCTGGGCACCGGTGGTGGCCGTGTTCGCCGGTCTGGTAACTGGGGTTGTGTTCGCGGCGGCGCAGTATCCGGTGGCGTTGACTCCGGTCGTGTTGCTGTCGATCTTTACGGCAGCTGCGGTGCTCCCGCAGCGACAAGCCCGGCTCTTGTTGGCGGCCGCGGTGGTGTTCGGCGTCGTCGGTGCGACGGCGAGCCCGGGCCCGACCGATGTCGGCGTGCCGGCGCTGATCGTGTCGGCCTGGTTGCTCGGCAACTATGTCGGCAGCCGTCGCGCGTACACCGCTGACCTGGAAGACAAGAACCGGCTGCTGGAGCAGGCCCGGATCGAGTTGGCCGACCGGGCAGTGACCGACGAGCGGCTGCGGATCGCCCGCGAGCTGCACGACGTGGTGGCCCACACGATGAGCGTGGTCGCCGTTCACGCCGGCACCGGTCGAATGGTCGCAGACGACGACCCGGTCGCTGCCCGCCAGGCGTTGGCGACGATCGAGACGACGACCCGCTCGGCGCTGGTGGAGATGCGGCGGATGCTGGGTGTCCTGCGCGGCGCCGACAGCGAGCAACCGGGCACACGAGCGCCCGCCCCCGGCCTCGGAAACCTCGACGCGTTGGTGGCCGACGTCGTGGCGTCGGGTGTCACCGTCGAAGTGCGAGTGGAAGGCGAACGCAAGATCGTGCCGGCCGGCGTTGATCTCGCCGCCTACCGCATCGTGCAAGAGGCGCTGACCAACGTGATCAAGCACGCCGGTCGGGTCAGGGCGACGGTCACCGTGCGCTACACCGACGACGCCGTAACCGTCGAAGTCGACGACGAAGGCCGGGCCGGGCATGACTCGGCGCAGGTGCCGGCGGCGACAGGACACGGCCTGGCGGGCATGCGCGAGCGCGTCGCGATGTATCACGGCGATCTCGATGTCGGGCCCGGCCCGATCGGCGGTTTCCACGTCGCGGCGCACCTCCCGTTCGGGGCGTCGACGTGATCGTGCGGGTCGGTGTCGCCGATGATCAGCCGCTGATCCGCACCGGATTGCGCTCCATGATCGACCACGCCCCCGACCTCGAACTGGTCGGTGAAGCAGCCGACGGCGAGGAGGCCGTCGAGTTGGCCCGTCAGGAGCGGCCCGATGTGGTGTTGATGGACATCCGCATGCCGGTGCTCGACGGCATCGAAGCGACCCGGCGGATCACTTCCGACGCGGATCTTGCCGCGGTGCGGGTGGTGATGCTGACGACCTTCGACGTCGACGACTACGTGCATGCCGCCATCCGCGCCGGTGCCAGCGGGTTCCTGCTCAAGGATGCCCCACCCGAGGATGTCCTCGACGCCATCCGGGTCGTCTTCCGCGGCGACGCCCTCCTCGCCCCGAGCGTGACCCGCCGGATCATCGAGGAACTGGCCGCACGACCCGACCCGAATCGGGCCGCCCCGCCCCAATTGGACATCCTCACCGATCGTGAGCGGGAGGTGCTGAGCCTGGTCGGACGGGGCTTGTCGAACGCCGAGATCGGCGCCCGGCTCTACGTCAGCCCGGCCACCGCCAAGACCCACGTGAGCCACGTGATGACGAAGCTCTACGCCCGCGACCGGGCCCAGCTCGTCGTGATCGCCTACGAGAGCGGGCTCATCCACCCCGGGGAGTAGCCCGCAACGCATCCCGTGCCCGATGACGGATCGGGCTCCGTCTGTCACCTTCGGCGCAGGCCTGGCGATCGTCGCCGAGCCGATCGGAAGGAGCAGACCCATGGCCGCCATCGAACTGAACGGTCTCACCAAGCGCTTCGGCGCGGTGACCGCCGTCGAGGACCTGACCCTCGAACTGGCGACAGGGACGATCACTGGGTTGCTCGGACGAAACGGTGCCGGCAAAACCACCACGCTGCGCATGCTGCTCGGACTTGTCGCCCCGAGCGCCGGGAGCGCCACGTTCGGCGGGCGACGCTACGTCGACCTCGATCAGCCCGCCCGCCAGGTTGGTGCCGTGCTCGAAGCATCCAGCTTCCACCCCGGCCGCCGGGCGGTCGATCACCTCCGCATCCTCGCCTCGGCGGCCGGCTTGCCAGAGCGGCGAGTCGACGATGTGCTCGCCCAAGTGGCCATGACCGAACACGCGCAGCGCCGTGTCGGCGGCTTCTCGCTCGGCATGCGCCAGCGCATCGGCCTCGCCGGCGCCCTTCTCGGCGAGCCGTCAGTGCTCATCCTCGACGAGCCCGCCAACGGCCTCGACCCAGAAGGCGTGCACTGGCTGCGCGCCTTCCTGCGCAGCCAGGCCGACGCCGGACACACCGTCGTCGTCTCCAGTCACCTCCTCGCCGAAGTCGCCCAAACCGTCGACCACGTCGTCATCCTCGACAAGGGCCGACTGATCACCAACGCCCCGCTGGCCGAGCTCACCACCCGGTCGCGCTCGGCCGTCATCGTCCGCACCCCGGCCGTCGACCACCTCCGCATGGAGCTGACGAGACGTGGCATCGACGCCGCCGTCAGCGGGCCCGACCAGGTCACGGCCACCGGCACCACCCCCGAAGCCGTCGGACGAGTGATCGGCACGATCGGACTCGTCATCTACGAGATGCGCCTCGAGGAGTCGAAGCTCGAAGACGTCTTCTTCTCACTCACCAACACCGAAGGAGCGATGTCATGAACCGCCTGGTCCGCACCGAACTGCTCAAGCTGCGCACCACCCGCACGATCGTGGCCGGCATGTGCGCCGCCCCCGCCGTGGCCGGCATCGTCACGGTCGCCATTCTCGGCGCTGCCGGGAGACAGGGCAACGACCCGCTCGGACCCGACAGCCTGGTCCACGTCATCGGCGGCCCGGCCGCCGTCATCACCCTCATCGCCGTCCTGCTCGGCGTGATCGGGATGGCCGGTGAATACCGGCATCAGACGGTCACCACCACCTTCCTCGCCTCGCCCCGCCGGCGCGACGTCGTGGTCGCCAAGCTCGTCGCCCACTCACTCACCGGCGCACTGATGGCCCTGCTGTCGCTCGCCGTCGCGACGGCGATCGCCGTGCCGTGGCTACACGCCAGCGGCGTCGACGTCCACCTCGACGGCGAAAGCGTCCGGGTCGCGGCCGGGTTGGTCGCGTCGACTGCGCTGTACGGGGCCCTCGGTGTGTCCATCGGTGCCCTCATCCGCAACCAGACGACCGCCGCCGCGGTGGTGCTGATCTGGGTGCTCGCCGTCGAAGGGCTCATCGGCGACCTAGTCGACGACGCCGCCGTTGTGCAATGGCTGCCCGCAGCCGCCGGCCGAGCCCTCGTCCACATCGGACCGAGCGACGACGGGCTCCCAGTGCTTGCCGCCGTCGGAATCTTCGCCGTCTACGTCGCCGCCTTCGCCGCCGCCGGCACACGCCTCACCATCGACCGCGACATCACCTAATCACCCCCGGTCGCCACGAACACCACTAGGAGCAACCATGAACACCCACCCGAACCCCCCGAACCACGCCACCAAACGTCCGACCTGGGCCGGTGCTGCCCTCGCCGGCATCGCTGCCGCCGCACTCCTCGCCACCATCGGATGCTCCGGCAGTGTCGTCCACAACTACCGGACCTTCCAAAGCGCCCTCGACCGCGGGGCCAGCTGCTCGGAGCTGTACGACCAACGTTCCCGACACGACGACGAGACCACGCTCGCCAAGATGGACAGAGACCTCGACCGCATCGGATGCACCTCACCCGACGCCACCAGAAACGACTGAGCGGACCGGCGCGGTGAGTCGACCGCTAACACAATGCTCAGGCAAACGTCGAGGAAGTAAGAACCGCCCTTTACCGACACCTCGGCGCCGACCGCCTCGACCGTGCCGGCGAGCAAGTCGCCGTCCGCCGACGACGAGTCGAATTGTTGACCTCTGGCGGCGGTGGGCCGACGGCGACCCCGTCAGCAATTCGGAGCTCGACGGGATGGTCGACGAACTTGCCAGCCTTGGTCGCCGAGGGGAGTACGCCGGCCAGTTCCGAGCGCTCGGCGAGGCACTCGCAGACTGGGCCGGAGCCGTCGGCATCGAGCTACGGACTCCGCCCCGACTTACTCGGCGCCGCGCGCGGCCCCGAGCTGGGTCTGTGAGAGCCCGGGAATTCGTCGCCCAAGTCGACGGCAGGCGACAGGTTTAGTACACGGCGATGACGCCCGAACAACCAGCATCGCCGACAGAACCGGGCTCTCAGATCGCTTGAGAGCCACGAACTCGGCTCGGGTGCGACCGGGGTGCGGACCAACAGCTCCGGAATGCGTGAACTGCCGGCGACATCCGCCCGACGCCCGGGCGCGACCGCCGACGAATCGCCGTTCGCCGTTCGGTGCGCGCATCGCAGGCCTAGCCGCAGTTGGGCACACCGCTAGAACGTCGACTTCGACTGCGTTCGCGCCAAGGCCGACCACGCACCGAGCGCCGAATCACGGGCGCGACCGATGGTCGCGATCAGCAAGCAGTCGGGAGGTCGCCGGCGGTTTTTCGCGGCTATCGATTGCCGGCGTTCCGGGACGCGGCGGTCCGGTCGCACTCCGGCGCGGGGCTGGAGACGACCGAGTCGATGGCGGTCGCTCGCCGGACGCGCGTTGGTTGATCTCGGGGCGGGGTGTTATTGGCTGGTTGTTGCCGGGTTGGCGGCGAGGAATGTGACGGTGACGGCGAGTCCTCCTTCGGGCGCGTCTGCGAGGTGGATCTTGGCGTGGGATGCGGTGGCGAGGGATTCGACGATGGCGAGGCCGAGTCCGGTGCCTGACGTGGTTGTGTTCCCACGCCAGAATCGTTGGGTTGCCAGGAGCTTTTCTCTGTCGGGAAGCCCGGGGCCTTGATCGCTGATTGTCAGGTCGTGGGTGGTCGCGTGGGACGTGATGCGGGCGGTGATCGTGGACCCGAGGGGTGATGCGTTGAGGGCGTTGTCGAGGAGGTTGTCGAGGATCTGTTCGATGGCGGCGGGGTCGGCCTCGACGAGGACGCTGCGGGGAGGTGTGTCGGCGATCAGAGTGACTGCGTTGGGTGAGGCGACGGCGGTCCACGTGTCGACTCGGTCGATCGTGAGGCGTGCGAGGTCGGCGACGCCGGTGGCTGGGTGCTCGTCGGCATGGGCAAGTTGCAGGAGGCTGGTGACGAGTGCGGCGAGGCGGGTGGTTTCGTCGATTGCGGCGTCGAGCTCGGTTGAGGATTGCGCGGGGAGTCGACTTTGCAGGTTGTCGAGGCGGAGGCGCAATGCTGTGAGTGGGGTTCGCAGTTGGTGGGAGGCATCGGCGACGAAGGTGCGTTGGCTTCGCAGGAGCTCGTCGAGACGTCGTGCCATCGTCGACATCGTGTCGGCGAGTGCCCGCACCTCGGGCGGGCCGTTGATCGGCTCAGTGTTGACGGTGAGGTCGCCGCCGGCGAAACGTGAGGCGTCGCTGTTGAGTTGTCGAATCGGTCGGGTGACTGACCTGGCGATCCCCCACCCGACGACGGCGACGACGACGAGGACGACGGCAGCGATGCCGGCGAGCGACCGCCAGAACCGGTGTATCCGGGCGTTGACGTCGCTGGTATCGAGGGTGACGCGCACGGCCCCGTGGACGACGCCTCCCGACGCGACGGGGACGGCGACATAGAGCAGGTCGGTTTCGAGCGTTTCGGACGAGCGCGTGCCTTCGGCGGTGTTCCCGGCGAGTGCCAACTCGATCTCTGGGCGGGTGGAGAAGTCGCGATCGACGGTCTGGTCGGTGTCGACCCTGGAGATGCCGTCGCGGTCGACGACGACGACCCGCGCTCCGGTGCGGTCGCGGTACTCGTCGGCCGGTACGGAGTCGAGGGGACCGTCGCCTTCGAGGTCGTCTTCGTAGAAGGTGGCTAGCACGCTGGCGTCGTGCTCGACGTCGGCGGCGATCCGCTCGCGCTCACGTTGGGCGTAGAAGACGGCCAGCGGCACTTCCAACAGCACCAGTACCAAGGCGGTGACGATGAGGTAGCTGATCAGCAGTCGCCTGGTCATCCGTCGGCGGTTCCGGGGTCGGTGAGCCGGTAGCCGACTGAGTGGATCGGTCTCGATCAGGTCGGCGTGGATCTTCTTGCGTAGCGATGCGACGTGAACGTCGAGGGTTTTCGTCGAGCCCCACCAGTTCTCGTCCCAGACGTCGTGCATCAACTGTTCTCGGGTCTTCACCGCACCGGGATCGGCTGCGAGGTAGACGAGCAGGTCGTACTCCTTAGGTGTCAGGATGACCGCTACGCCGCCATAGGAGACGGTTCGGGCGCGTTGGTCGATCGTCAACGCCCCTACCGTGATCACCGATGTGGCCGGTGCTGGCGCGGTGCCGGAGGTGCGACGCAGCACGGCGCGGATGCGGGCGACGAGCTCGCGGAAGCCGAACGGCTTGACCACGTAGTCGTCGGCGCCGAGTTCGAGCAACATGACCCGATCGATCTCGTCGCCGCGTGCGGTGACGACGATGATCGGCACCGAGCTTCTGGCCCGCAGTTCCTGGCAGACGACACGGCCCTCGAGATCCGGGAGGCCGAGGTCGAGTAGGACAAGGTCGGCAGGCCCCGCCGTGAGGGCTTCAGTTCCGGTGGCGGCAACCTCGACCTCGAAGCCCTCACGGACGAGGCCCTCGCGGAGCGGCACCGAGATGGTCGGGTCGTCTTCGATCAGCAGCAAGCGCACGTCGTCAGACTCGCACGACGATGTGTCGTATCGGTACGTCGCTTACCGAACCTTTGCCTTCCACTGGCCACCCGCTGGTCACCCGCTCCGTACCGTCAGAACCGAAGTCGCTGAGATCGAAGGAATGGACATGAGACGCAGGACTGTGATCACCGCAGCAGCTGTCGCTGGCGTGGCCCTCGCTGCCAGTGCCGCGATCGGCGCCAACATCGGGATCTTGAGCGCTGCCGATGACAGCGAGATCGGATCGCTGTCAGCAACCGGCGACCTTGCGCCCGCCGACACCCAAACCGTCGACGTCTACGTCGACGACTCCGCCTCGACGACGACCCCCACCCCAACCGGTCAGACTGCAGACGGTCTCGTGTTCGCCGTTGACGCCGCCGGCACCGTCACCGTCATCGAGACAGCCGACGGAGTTCGCCTCGGCGACGTCGTCGGCAACCCGGGGTGGACCTGGAGCTCCGCCCAGGCCGATGCCTCGGTCTTGACGGTCAGCTTCACCGATGGCACCCGCGCCCTCGAGTTCTCCGCATCGGTCGGACCCGACGGGGAGATCACCGCCGCCGTCAACGAGCCGATCGTCGCGGCTGTCGAGAACGGGTCGTACGACGACCACGGCGTCGAAGGCGATGACGACGAGCACGAAGACGACGAACACGAGGAACACGAGGGAGCCGATGACGATGACTGACTCAGCGCTCCCAACCACGACACCGGACGCGAGTTGCAACGCCGACACGTCGACCGCCACGACAGCCGCCGACGATCAGCGCCAGCGGGTCGAGCGGCTGCAGCGCCGGCGCGCGTCCCGACCGGCCGGAGAGTCGACCCCGCCTTCGCCCCGCTCGTCGGTGGCCCCGCAGGTCGCCGGGCCTCCCGAGCCAGCGGCCAGCCGACGCGGTACAGAGCGTTCGTCGCCGTCGCCATCCTGCCAGTGGTGCCCGCATCGGCGCAGCCGGCCTCGGCCTCGCGACAATGTGTGGTCTGGTGGCCGTGATGGGTCTGTCCCGGATCTCCACGGCGGCCCAGGCCCCAGCGGCCGTCGCCGTTGCGCCGAATCAGGTGGTCGTCGTCGTCCATCGCACCAGCACGGCGACGTCGGCAGGCGGCGAACGGTTGGCGACGCCGGTGACAACGGGCACGCCGATCTCCGCACCAATCACCCTCACCGCACGACCCACAGTTCGAGCTGCAGCGCAATCGCCGTCGACCCCGACTGTGCATACCAATGGAAGTCGCTGAACACCGATTCCGCGTGATGGCGAGCGAGGCCCACATCATCGTCGTCGAAGGTCCCGACAGGTCCGCCGGCGACGGGGCCGTGGACGCCGCTTGCGCCTACCTCGATCACCTCGAGCAGCGGTGGAGCCGTTTCCTACCTGACAGCGACATCACCCGGATCAACATGTCGTCAGGGCGACCCGTCGAAGTCGACGCCGACACGATCACGTTGTTGATCACGATGTTGGACGCCTGGCGACTCACCCAGGGCCGCTTCGATCCAACCGTGCTGCCCGCACTGGTGGCCGCCGGCTACAGGGCGAGCATCGAGGACCCACGTCGGCTCACGATCCTGCCGCCCGACGATCTGCGTGTCGGCGGCATGGGTGAAATCGGCGTCGATCCAGACCGACTCGAAGTCACCGTGCCAGCCGGTGTCGTCGTCGATGCCGGCGGTATCGGCAAAGGGCTCGCCGCTGATCTGACCGTCGCCAAACTCCTCGCCGACGGAGCCCACGGCGCCCTCGTCAGCATCGGCGGTGATCTCGCCATGGCCGGCACTCCCCCCGATGCCGACGGCTGGCTGATCACCCTCGAACAGCCCGACCCGGCCGACGGCGACTTGTGCACCCTCGCCGTGAGCGGTGGCGGTGTCGCCACCTCGAGTACCCGCTCGCGGCGATGGACCGTTGGCGGTCAGTCCTGCCACCACGTCATCGATCCAGCCGCCGAAGCCTCGTCGACGACGGACCTCGCGACGGTCACGGTGATCGCCCGGAGCGGTTGGCTCGCAGAGGCCCACGCCACCGCTGCGCTCCTGTCAGGCAGCGCCAACGTGATCGACTACCTCGACAGCCACGAGCTCACCGGAATCGCCGTCCCCCTCGACGGACCGCTTCTCGTGACCCCGGACCTGCACTGGCTCCACTACGTCGCCCCGAGCAGGTGGGCGCTGAATGGCGTCCGATGAATCCCCAATTCTGGTGGTACGTCGCCCGCGCATCGGGAATCGTCGCCTGGCTCATGCTCACCGCGTCGGTGATCTGGGGTGTGATCCTGTCGACCAAGGCCTTTCCTGAACACCGACGACCGGCGTGGCTGCTCGATCTGCACCGATGGCTCGGCGGGCTCACGATGTCTTTCGTCGCGATCCATCTCGGCGCCCTCGTCGCCGATAACTACACCCACTTCAACCTGAGCGACCTTGCCATCCCGTACGCCTCCGACTGGAAGCCGGGCGCCGTAGCTCTCGGAGTGATCGCCGCCTGGCTACTCGCCGCCGTCGAGCTCACCTCACTCGCCATCAAGCGGCTGCCGAAACGGGTGTGGCGTTCCATCCACCTCACCAGCTACGCGGTGTTCTGGCTCACCAGCATCCACGCCGCGCTCGCCGGCACGGACCGGGCCAACTCGCTCTACCAGCTCACCGCCGCGGCCTCGATCATCGCTGTCGCTTGGGCGCTGACGTATCGCCTGACCACCCGGCGGGCAACGAACCGACCCACACGACCCGGTCCAACCGCTCCCCTGACCGCAAAGCACCACTGATGGAACTCAACGATCTGTTCGGAATCCCCGCCCACCCACTCGTCGCACAGGCGGCCATCGCATCGCCGGCAGGATCACAGAAACGATGACCGTATCCCGGGGCGATGGCGGCAAGCTCCGCGGCATCGAGCCGATCGCCGCGCAACGGCGGCGAAGACGCCGGCTGATCCGCGCCGGGATACTCGTCGCCGTCCTCCTCGCTATCGCCGCTTTCGGTCCCGGACCGATCGGACGAGCCCGCAACTACGTCGCCACGTGGATGGCGATGGACATCGGCGCACCCACCGGGGGCGAACCGTTCGACCGACCATCCGCGGGCGTACCCCCGGAGGTTCGACTGGCAGTCGTCGGCGACATCGGCACCGGCGACAGCGAGGAACAAGCCACGGCCGACGCCATCAACGCCATACCGGGCCGCTATGACGGACTTGTGCTGCTCGGCGACAACGTCTACCCATCCGGTGACCCAGCCCGCATCCCTACGACCGTGTTCAGTCCCTTCCGTAAGACCCTCGAGGACGGAACCGACCTGCTTGCCGTCCTCGGCAACCACGACGTCATGCACGGCAACGGTTCCCGCCAGGTCGCCGCGCTGGGCATGCCCGGACGCTGGTACGCCTGGCACCACGGCCCCGTACTGCTGATCGTGCTGGACTCGACCCGGCCAGACGACCCAGAGCAGCTTGCCTGGCTGGAACGAACCCTGGCCACAGCGACGGAGCCGTGGCGAATCGTCGCCCTCCACCACCCGCCGTACTCCGCAGGTTGGCATGGCTCATCGATCGACGTACGCCAAGCATTCCAGCCGCTGTTCGATCGGTTCGGCGTCACACTGGTCCTCGCCGGGCACGATCACGACTACCAACGCTCCAAGCCGATCCACGGCATCACCTACATCGTCAGCGGAGCCGGCGCAACGACGCGGCAGACGAGCCGGGCGTCGTTCACCGCAGCGTCCTGGTCGACACAGCACTTCATTGACCTCGAAGTTTGGTGCGACCACCTCGAGGTGCAGGCCGTCGGACAGGACGGACTTGTCTACGACCATGTCACGCTCGCGCCAACCGCCGCGGACTCATCGGCGTGCGACGCGGATGTCACCCCCATCGCACGATGAGCACACTGCATCCGGCAGTGGGTTCGACCGAACAATCGCCGCCACGGTGTCGCCGGTCACGGGGGCCGCCGAAGCCATCCCTGAATCCCTTCGAGGCTCGCTTGTCACCAGAGTTCGTCGCTGAATAGTTGCATCCGCACCAACGAAACACCATCGGACTTCATCCCAACCGAATCAGACACCTGACTCACAACACAGATTGGCCATCAAACATGCTCGCGAACGAAACCGCTCGCACAAGATCCACCGCCGACGCCAATGGGCTCAGCGATACCGTTCGGTCTCTCCGGAGGTGGCCATGAGCGAGGGAATGCCGGCAGGCGGAACGGCAAATCGTCGGCGTTGGATGCCGGCAGCGATCGTCATAGTCGTTGTGACGGTTGTGGCCGTCGCTGGCTCGCGTCTGATCGGCCTCGACCTCCTGTACACGATCGCTCTCCTGCCGCTCCTGGCGGGCGGCACGTTCGTCCTCGACAGCTGGCGCTCCCGTCGGCGCGGCGGGCGGACGCCCCCTGGTGTCGGCACCGCGCTCGCTGAGATGGGCGTCGTTGCGGTCGTTCTGTTTGGCCTGATTCAGGTCATCCCGTTCGGCCGCATGCCGTCGAACCCGCCGGTGACGGGTGAGCCGGCGTGGGACAGCCCCCAGACGCGAGCGCTCGCGGTCCGGGCGTGCTACGACTGTCACAGCAATGAGACTGAGAGGCCGTGGTATTCGAACGTCGCGCCGATCTCGTGGGCCATGTCCGACCATGTGACGTCGGGTCGGAGCAAGCTCGAACTTCTCCGAGTTCGACATCCCGCAGGACGACGCGGACCAGTCGGCCGACGTCACAGAGGACGGTGGGATGCCGCCGGGCTACTACACCCGCTTCGGCCTCCACTCCACCGCCGACCTCAGCGAGGCCGAAGTCGCCCAACTCGTCGCCGGCTTACGCGGGACACCCGGACTATCTGACGACTAAACGCGCGGTTCGACGCCCGGTCGTGCGCCGTGCAAGTGCCATTGCTGCATGCTCGCGATCGCGAGCACCACGCGGCTGAGGCCGATGATGCGGTCACGCAGATCGTCGGTATGCGCTGTCAAGGTGAACACTGTCGACCGTCGGCGGTTCGACGACGGCGTCGGCATCCGCCACCGAACGTCGCAGCGACACATTCGGCGTCGACTCCTGAATCGGCGAGTCTGGCCGCAGCGGTCGACCAGCGCAGTCGGGTCACGCCGACACGGTCGAGGCAAGACCGGATCGCCGACCAGGGCGCGTGCCCCGCAAGCCTCGGGTCGGTTGACAGCGATGCCGATCGCCCGTTCTGCGTTTCCGCCGAGTTCGATGAGGTGACGCGATCGCGCGTTGCTTCAGGGAGTCGTTGGGGGCAGCGTTGCGTGGGGTGGTCGGCTCGTGAACGCCGTCGGCGCGGTACGTCAGTGTGCATCGCAGGTGGAGCGGGGAGTGCCCGTCACGGTGAGTCGCCGCTGTCGGCGGGCTCTCGGACGGGGGCCGGGGCAAATCCGCGGCGTTGCTGGGCGCCCCAGCTCGTCGTTCCACGAGCGATGTCCACGTATCCGATCGCCCGCCAGACGTCGTGGAGCTGGTGGAAGCCGACGCTCTCGACGACCGCGTAGCGAGCAGCCGGAAGATCTCCCGCCGCGCGCCGGTAGCGGTGGAATCCGAACTCCTCGACCACGAGCGCGGCGAGCGTGAGCAGCACACTGAGACCGATGGTGACGAACGCGTACGCGATCGACGTAGCTCACGGCGAGCTCGCTGAGCAACCCCAGCACGATCGTGATGACGAGACCCGCCGAGCGCGAACACCGGGCTGAGGAACTCGAACAGCGCGAAGTGCGGCATGCTGACCATGCCGATCGGCGCCGTAGCGCTTGATTGAGCATCATCGTGCTGGTGCCGACGCAAGCCCTGCCACAGGCCGCGCTGCCACCGACGGCGCTGGCGGCTGAGCGTGGAGAACTGTTCCGGCACCTCGGTCCAGCACACCGGATCGGGGACGAAGACGATCCGGTAGGGCTCGTCGCGGTCACGAAGGTAGCGGTGCAGCCGCAGCGTCAACTCGAAGTCCTCGCCCACCGTGTCGGTCCAGTATCCGCCGACCGTTTCGAGGATGTTCCGGTCGAACAGACCGAACGCGCCGGAGATGATGCCGAGCGCGTTGTGGCGGCTCCAGCCGACCCGAGCGACGAGGAACGCCCGGAGGTACTCGATGACCTGGATCGTGGCCAGCCCGCTCTTCGGAAGCCGGATGTCGACGACCCGTCCGTGGTCGACGCGGCATCCGTTCGCGACGCGGATCGTTCCGCCCGTCGCCACGACGAGGTCGGGATCGTCGAGGATCGGCTTGGCGACCTTGAGCAGTGCGTCCTCCTCGAGCAGCGAGTCGGCGTCGATCACGCACACATAGGGGTGGCTCGCGACCACGTTGAGTCCGGCGTTGAGCGCATCGGATCGGCCGCCGTTCTCCTTGTCGACGACCAGCAGGTTGCGGTGTCGTCGCGAGACGTAGCGTGGCTCGGATCGGTGCCGACGCGACCCCGTCCCTCAGTCGCCAGCCTGACCGGGACGAGATCGAAGGCCTGCACGAGGGCATGCAGCGTGCCGTCCGTCGAGCCGTCGTTGGTGACCACCACCTCGTGATGCGGGTAGCGGAGCGAGAGCAGCGATCGGACGCTCTCGACGATCACGGCTTCCTCGTTGAACGCCGGGACGAGCACCGAGATGCCCGGGGTGAGCGGTGACCGGAACAGCTCCTCGAGGGCGAGATACGGCGGCGGCGCACCTCCCGGCCGATCTGCACCCAGGCGAGAGCGGTGAGCAGTACGTAGGTCGAGTTGAGGACGAGGAAGTAGACGAAGAGCAGACGCGAGAAGACCACCAGGAGGTCGCGCAGCACGCTCACAGCGACTCGGTCGGCTGCCTCGATGAGATGAGGCCCGGCGTCGGGCTCGGCGGCGGCCGGATCACCAGCTGGGGTCGATGCGACCGAGCGCCTGTGCCGCGGCGCGGGCGGCGCTCGAACGAGTCGCTGCGAGCGACGGGATCAGAGCCTCGGTGGCTTGCTGCCCGCCGATCTGACCGAGCGCCCGTCGCCGCGGCCGTTCGCACGACGGGCACGCGGTCGCCGAGCGCGACGATCAGGGCATCGCGCGCCTCGCCGGCGCCGAGCCGGCCGAGCGCGAGCGGATGCCGACGCGCACGGCGGCGGCCGGATCGGCGAGCTGGTCGAGGATCGGGTCGGATGTCACTGGCCGAGCCGATGAGGCCGATGAGATCGCACGGCCGAGGTGCGGACTTCCGGGTCCGCGTGCTGCGTCAGCTCGCAACAGCTGAGGTACCGCCGGTAGGTCCGATGTCGAGCAGCGCCATGTCGGCGACGTCGCGCGGCACCCGGCCGTTCACTCCGGCGGCGACGAGCGGGCTCGATCGCCTCGACGGCGCCGAGGCGGCCGAGGCTCCGTGCGGCGGCCATCGCGGACGTCGCGTTCCGGATCGTCGAGAGGCCCGAAGCAGGTCGGGCACGGCTCGTGTCGACCCGATGTCGCCGAGCGTGAAGGCGGCCGTGGCCCGCCGCCACGCTCGGTGGCTGTGCAGTCGGGCGGACTTGCTCGTCGATGGCGCCGCTCGACTCGAAGTAGGCGACGATGCGTTCCCGCGACGCTCCCGGAGCTGACGGCCGTACTGCGCGAGCAGCCCGGCGAAGACGACCTTGCTCGGCGCGGCCGAGGTTGGGCGGAGCGTCGAACGAGTCGGATTCGACGAGCTCGACAGGCCGGCCGGCGCAGCCGCGTGACGAGCGTGTCGTGGCGCCGCTGGCGGGCGACGACCCACCAACGGCGGATGACGAGCACGAGGATGAGCACGACGTTGGCCGTGACGAGGATGGCGGCGATGACGGTGGCCGGACCCATCGGTCAGCGGCGTCCGAGGATCGCCTGCACCCGCGCTCGCAGCTCCTGGGGACTGAACGGCTTGCGGATGTAGTCGTCGGCTCCGGCGTCGAAACCCTCCTGCACGTCGGCGTCCTGCGCCCGCGCCGTCAGGAGGATGATCGGCATACGGCTCGTCGCCTCGTCGGCGCGAAGGCGGCGGGTGAGCTCGAAGCCGTCGAGCTTCGGCATCATCACGTCGAGCACTGCGAGGTCGGGCTGCTCCGTTTGCGCCAGATTCCACGCCTCCTCGCCGTCGTGGGCCTGGACCACCGTGTAGCCCGACCGTTCGAGACGGAAGGTGATCAACTCCAAGATGTCCTCGTCGTCGTCAGCCGCCAGTACGAGCGGCTGCTCTCGGTTGACGGCTGGAGGTGACTGGGCTGGCTCGTTCATGCGGCACACCTCCGTAGGCGGGCTGGTCTTAACCGGCGGGCCGGAGTCCGAGCGGGAAGGAAGATCGACGATGAAGGTGGTGCCGGCACCGACCTCGCTCATCACAGCGATCGTGCCGCCGTGCGCCTCAGCGATCGACTTGGCGATCGACAGTCCAAGCCCGGTGCCAGCGATGGTGCGGCCGTCGAGGCACGAAAGAAGCGACTCGAACAGGTTGTCGAGCTCGTCCGCGGGGATGCCGACCCCCGTGTCGGCGACCTCGAGATGGGCGAACGGACCTCGCGTGGCGACGGTGACCGACACCGTGCCACCACCAGGTGTGAACTTGACGGCGTTGGAGAGCAGGTTGTCGAGAAGCTGACCGAGGCGCATCTCGTCGGCATCCAACCGGGGGGATCGTCATCGACGATCAAAACGACCTCGACACCCTTGCTTCGTGCAGTCGCCCGGATCGACTCGACGTGAACAGCAGCGACGTCGCCAAGGTTCACCGGCCGACGCTCAAGCGAGAACTGGCCGCTGTCGACACTTGCTGTAACGAGGATGTCCCCGATCAGGTCGTTAAGGCGATGACAGTTGCGATCGACGATCTCCAGGCAGTGTTGTTGGTCATCGTTCAACTCTCCCGCCTCACCGTCGCGAAGGATCTCGAGATACCCGACCATCGACGTCAGCGGCGTTCGTAACTCGTGGGAGACGGAGCTCACAAAGCTGTCCTTCATGCGGTCGAGCTCGCGCAGCTGCTCGTTCTGGACAGTGAGAGTCTCCGCTGCCTCACGCTCGGTGGCGAGCAGACGATCACGCTCGAGCGCCAACGACAACTGTGTGGCGACGGTCGCCAGCGAGTCACGGACGTGACGGAGCCGCGCAGGGCTCAGGTCGGCGACCAGCTCGGCCACGTGCTCACCGCGCACCTCGACGTCGGCGGAGAAGGCATGACCAGCCCCCTCCGACATCCGGCCCGGCGAGACGACCAGCTGCGCCCGGCCCTCGCGGACCAGCTCATTCGAGGCGCGCGCTGCGCGGCGGCGAACAGCTCGTCCCGATCGCTGGCATTGAGCAGCTCGGCCGCGTACCCGCTGAGCGTCGCCTCCCGACGTGCCGATCGCCCGGCGCTACCGGTGATGTACAAGACGCGCGGAGCGACGAGGCCCGAAACCAAGATCATCGCCGTCGTCGCCGCCAACAGATGCAGCGGTTCGTCGCGCACCTCCTGGACCACCAGCACGAGCGGGACGACCACGAACGCGGCGGCCAGGAGAGCCACCCGCAACGCGTCGCCACGGTCGGCGGGATCGCCCAGCTCCTCCGTCAACGCCGTCATCGATGGATGCAACCCGGCGACGCCCATGGAGACGATCCCAACGAGCAGCATCGTGTCCAGAACACGGATGCCGGGCGACCCCTCGACTACCGACAGCGCGAACATCACGTCGCCGATCAGCGTCAATCCCAGGCCTGCCACGAGCAGCCGGAGAGCCGGCACGTTCCAACTGGAGCCCATCACGAAGCGCGTCGCGACGGCCAACAAGAGCAGATCGCCGAGCGGGTAGGCGACGGCGACTAACGCCTCCGACTGCGATAGATCCGGATCGTCTAGGACCGGCTGAACGAGGTACACCCACGCCAAGAAGCCAGCGATCACCGCGACGAGCGAGGTATCGATCAACGCTCGCCGATCCACGCCCAACGGACGTCGCCGCATCACCGCGACCACCAATCCCGCCGCGATCAACGGATACGCAGCGAGGTAGAACCCGTCCGCAAGCGAAGGAAACGGGTCCCGATCCCAGCGTCGCGTAGACGCCCCAGATGACATCGCCGATTAGGTACGCAACCAAGCCGGCCGCGATCAACAACCACGCAAGAGGAACCGACGGCCGGTACCTACCGACACCAACAAGAACCGCCACGACCGCCACCGCCTCGGCCGCCGGATACACAACCAGCTCCCGCAGCCAGACCGGCTCGGAAGGACCAAGCGCGTACAGGGCAGCCAAACCCAAACCCGCCGTGAGTGCCCATCGCCACCACGAATCGCCGTCCCCCACAACCACCGCATCACCATCCGGCGCCCCGGAATCGTGCAGCTCGACCACACCCCATGATCGCACGTCCACCTCGTCAACGGCCGCCCCTCTCATCAGCGACCGCAACGACACAAACATGTCGCGATCAACAACCCTGCCGGCAGCCGTCATGGTTCCGACCACCGGATCTCTGCGACCGCCCGAGCCGGTGACTTCGCACCAAGGCTGATCGCGCCTTCCACAGCGCCCGATTCGGAGCGGCAGGGTCTGTCAGATCGTTGGTGTAACTGGTCTGACGGGGTCCTTCTGTTCTTCATTTTGCTCGGGGCTAGAAGAGGCGGCCTTCGAAGGTGATGGCGAAGGCGTTGAGGGCGGGCTTCCAGCGGTTCATCCAGCGCTCCTGGCCGCTGCCTTTCGGGTCGAGTGATCGCACGACGAAGTAGATGCATTTGATCGCCGCCTGCTCGTTCGGGAAGTGGCCACGGGCCCGGGTGGCCCGGCGGATGCGGGCGTTCAGCGACTCGATGGCGTTGGTGCTGTAGATGACCCGGCGGATCTCGGGGGCGTAGTCGAGGAACGGCACGAACTCGGACCAGGCGTTGGATAGGTGGCATCGAGCGACACGTAGACGAACGGCTGATGATCCAGCCGGCGGGTTCTCAATACCGCGACGTCGGCGTCGATCTGGGCACAGATCCGTGACACGGTCGACTTCGAGACCCCGCTGTCACATCCCAGCGCCTTCACCAAGTCGTCGACCTTGCGGGTCGACGTGCCGGTGATGTAGGCGGTCATGATCACCGCCCACAACGCCTTGTCGATCCGTCGGCGCGGCTCGAGAAGCTCCGGGAAGAACGAACCTTGACGCAGCTTCGGGATGCCCACCTCGACATCGCCAGCCGGCGTCGAGACCAGCTTCGGGCGGTGCCCGTTCCGCTGTGTAACGCGATCGGGGTGACGTTCGCCCGGCGCGGCGCCGATCGTCGCGGTCAGTTCCGCTTCGATCAGCTCCTGCAACGCGGCAGCCACGATGTCGCGCAACGACGACGCCAGACT
>CAWBBL010000017.1:0-163104 GCA_963786985.1 Ilumatobacteraceae bacterium
GAATATGCCGAGAACGGATTTGTGGTCTTCCGGAATGTCCTTGACCCCTCGTTGATTGCCGACACGAGCCGCCATGTCGATTGGCTGCTCGATCGCCACCCCGAGCTGCGCGCCGATGAGCTCGGCCACGAGTTGGCTCGGGACGATCCGTTCTGGTACCGCCTGGTGTCGGACCCCCGCCTCGTCGATATCGCCGAGATTTTCGTCGGCCCGGATGTCGCGCTCTTCGCCACCCACTACATCTGCAAAGAGCCGGGAGTCGGCAGGGCCGTGCCGTGGCACCAAGATGGCGGCTACTGGCCACTCGAACCGATGGAGGTTGTGTCGTTGTGGCTCGCAGTCGGTGATTCGACGCTCGCCAACGGGTGTCTGAAGCTCGTCCCAGGATCACACACCACTCGCCTGATGGACATGGTGCCAACCAATCGAGATGAGGTACTGCCGCTCGAGATCCCGGTCGCCGTCGACGAGCGAGACGCTGTTGCCATCGAGCTGGCGCCCGGGGACGTGTCGGTGCATCATCCGAACATCGTCCACGGCTCCGACGCGAACACGTCGACGTCGTGGCGTCGCGGATTGACGATCCGCTACATCCCGACTACGACGCGGATTCTCGATGCCGAGATGTCTGCAGCGTTTCTGCTCCGCGGCAACTCGGTTCCAGGTGTCAACGACTACCTGCCGGTGCCGACCTACGACCCGGAACGCCACATGGCCTTCCAGAACTGAGTGATGCGATGAACCACCAAACCCGTCGCACCGTGGACAAGGTGCGCGCCCGTCTCCGCCTCATCGAACAGAAGGTGTACGCCCGGCTGACGCCCATCGAGCCGTTCCAGTTCCGAGCCCTCGAGTCGCCGACGGTCGAGCCGTCAACTGACGAGCCGATTGACGATCGATTCGTGACGATCGAGTGGGGAACGCCGTGGGGGCGCCCGCGTCTCGACTTCGTGCTCCGCAGCCGCTTCTCCGTGCCGACGGGCTGGAGCGCGGACGGCCCGATTGCCCTGCATCTGCCGTTGGGCATCGCCGGCGACTTCAGCCACCCCGAGGCGCTCGTCTACATCGATGGTGAGCCGTACGCCAGCTGCGATCGCCACCACCACGAGATTCTGCTACCCGCCCGGTGGTGCGACGGGAACACCCACGAGCTCACATTGCACGGTTGGACGGGCGGAACGACGGCCGGGTCAAGTGTCCCGATCGACCAGGCCGTACCACTCGTCATGGGCACCTGCTCGATCGTTCAGATCGATCAGCCGACCCGGGACCTGCATGCTCTGGCTCGTGTCGCCCTCGGAGTGATCGAGGAGCTCGGCGACGTCGACCCGATCCGCACGGGACTCCTCGCCGCCCTCGACCAGGCCGTCCTCGTGCTCGACACCCGAGAACCTCTTGGACAGGACTTCTACGCCAGTGTGCCAGAGGCGTTGCGGGTTGCTCGAACGGCAGTGGAAGCGTGTGGGCCGGCGGCCAACGTCGACGTCACTGCCGCGGGGCACGCCCACATCGACGTGGCGTGGCTCTGGCCGGTCGCCCAGACGCGCCGCAAAGCGGGCAGGACGTTTCACAACGCGCTACGCCTGATGGACGAGTTCTCCGACTTCCAGTACACCCAGAGCCAGCCGCAGCTCTACGACTACGTGCGCAGCGATTACCCCGATCTGTTTGAGTCGATCAAGAAGCGGGTTGCCGAGGGTCGTTGGGAGCCGATTGGTGGCATGTGGGTCGAAGCCGACTGCAACATCACCGGCGCCGAAGCGCTGGTTCGGCAATTCGTGCTCGGACGCACGTTCTTCCAGGAGCAGTTCGGCCTCGACTCCCCGGTTCTGTGGCTCCCCGACGTGTTCGGCTACGCCTGGCAACTTCCCCAGCTGATCAAGTCGGCTGGGCTCGAGTTCTTCTTCACCACGAAGATCAGCTGGAACCTCTACAACCGGTTGCCGTACGACTCGTTCTGGTGGCAGGGCTTGGATGGAAGCAGGGTGCTCACCCACTTCAGCCCGACACCGTCCACCGAAGACGTGCACTGGAGCACCTACAACGCCCTGGCCTGGCCTGCCGATGTGTTCGGCACGTGGAAGAACTACCTGCACAGCGACGCCGCCCCCGCAGGCGAAACCGCGCCAGTGTTGATGTCCTACGGCTGGGGAGACGGCGGTGGCGGCCCGACACGCGAGATGGTCGAGAACCTCGCCGTGATGTCCGACTTTCCCGGGACGCCGCGGGTCGGGCGCGGCCGAGCCGTTGACTTCTTCGAGGAACTCGATCGGCGCTGCGGGACGTACCTACCGACGTGGAACGGGGAGCTGTACCTCGAGTACCACCAAGGCACGTACACGACTCACGGCGACGTGAAGCGTGCCAACCGCAACTGCGAGACCGCGCTCCACGATGCCGAACTGCTGGCATCGTGGGCGACCGTCGTCGCCGGCGCTGACTATCCCGCCGAGCGACTCGGCGAGGCCTGGAAACTGCTGTGCCTCAACCAGTTCCACGACATTCTTCCGGGGTCGTCGATCGCCGAGGTCTATGTCGACGCCGCCAAAGATCACGCGTGGATCGCTTCGATCACCGCCCAGATCATCGACGATGCGGTGGACGCGTTGTCCTCCTTCTGGCACGCCGACACACGCCATGTGTCGATCAATCCCACGGCATTCGGTGGCCGGCGGCGCGCCACGATCCCCGCCCCAGCGACGAGTGGGGCGACCTTCGTCGACGCCCGCACCGGCTCCGAACTGACCCAACAGGCGATCGATGGTGGAACGCTTGTCGAGATCGATGTGGACGGGTTCGGTGTCGTCGAAATCGGTGAACGCCAGACCGCGGCACCTCCGCAGGGAGCCCGATCGACGAGTCCCGACGCACCAGGAGAGGCCGTCGGCTCCGGCCGCGTCCGGGCGAGCGTTGCCGACGACGGCTTCGTGTTGGAGAACGCGGTCCTCCGTGTCGAACTGTCCGAGGACGGAGAGATCACGCGGTTGCTCGACAAGGAGCATCGTCGGGAGGTCGTCGGGCCGAGTCGTCCGGGCAACGTGTTCCAAGCGTTCGAGGACCGACCAATCGAGTTCGACGCCTGGAACATCGACCTGTTCATCAACGACCGGCAGTGGTCAGCCGATCCGGGAAGCAGCGCCACCATTGTCGAGGATGGGCCGCTGCGTGCGTCGATCGAGTTTCAGCGCCTTCTCGGTGCGAGCACGATCGTCCAGCGAGTTCAGTTGTGTCGCGATGATCGCCGCATCGACTTCGTGACCTCCGTCGATTGGCAGGAACGCCACACGATGCTCAAGGTCGCCTTCCCCGTCGGCGTGCTCGCCCAGGTCGCCACCTATGAGATCCAGTGGGGCAACGTGGCACGCAGCACCCACACGAACTCGTCCTGGGACTGGGCACAGCATGAAACGTGCGCCCACAAGTGGGTCGATCTCAGCGAGGGGGACTACGGGGTCAGCCTGTTGAACGACTGCAAGTACGGCCACGACGTCAAGGCCGACGTGCTTCGACTCACGTTGTTGCGCTCGACGACTTCACCGGACGCCGATGCGGACCGCGGTCGACACGACTTCACGTACAGCCTGTTCCCCCACGCCGAGGACTGGCGCAACGGCACGGTGGCCGCCGCCTACCACCTCAACGACGAGGTGATCGTCCGCCCGGTGATGGAGCGAAGGACTCGCGTCGACGCGCCGGCGGTGGCCCCCCTTGTTGCGATCGACCAACCGAACGTCGTGATCGAGACCGTGAAGCGAGCCGAAGATGGCAACGGCATCATCGTCAGGCTCTACGAGCACCACCGCTGCCGACGTCGAGTGGCGCTGACCGCCGGGTTCCCGATCGCTCACGCCGAACGGTGCAATCTCCTCGAGCAACCGCACGCAGACGAGAGCTGCACGCTCGAGGACAATGTGGTCGGCTTTGAGGTCACGCCGTACCAGATCGTCACCCTGCGTCTCATTCCAGCGTGACGTCGCCAGCGGCAGCCGCCACGGCCAGCAGATAGGTTTCGAAGCGGATGGAGTACCGCACCCTCGGTAGCAGCGGCACCGTCGTGTCCGCGCAGTGCCTGGGCACCATGACGTTCGGCCAAGAGAGCGACGAGCAGACCGCGCACGCGCAGCTCGATCTGTTCGTTGAGCGCGGCGGGAACTTCGTCGACACCGCCGACGTGTACTCGTCCGGGCGCTCGGAGGAGATCGTTGGTCGGTGGCTCGCAGCCCGGTCCGGGATGCGTGAGGGGCTCGTCATTGCCACAAAGGGCCGCTTTCCGATGGGTGACGGACCCAACGACGTCGGTCTCTCCCGGACGCATCTCGCCCGCGCTCTTGAGGCGAGCCTTCGCCGCCTCGGAGTCGACGCCGTCGACCTTTACCAGGCACATGGCTGGGACCCCGTGACACCGATCGAGGAGACGCTCAGCTTTCTCGACGAAGCGGTGCGCGCCGGCAAGATCCGCTACGCCGGGGTCAGCAACTTCCTCGGCTGGCAGCTACAGAAGGCCGCGCTTCTGGCGGGTGATGCCGCGCCAATCGTCACGCTGCAGCCGCAGTACAACCTGCTCGCCCGCGACATCGAACTGGAGATTGTCGATGTGTGTCGCAACGAGGGCATTGGGATCCTGCCATGGTCCCCGCTCGCCGGCGGCTGGCTGTCTGGCAAGTACTCCCGTGACACGCCGCCTGTGGGTGCGACCCGCCTTGGTGAGAACCCGGAGCGCGGCGTGGAGGCGTACGGTCCGCGCAACGCCCAAGAGCGCACGTGGCGAATCATCGGCGCCGTCCGCGAGGTCGCTGAGAGTCGCGCCGTTTCGATGGCGCAGGTCGCGCTCGCGTGGGTCGCTGATCGCCCAGCAGTCACGTCGGTGATCCTCGGTGCCCGCACCGTTGCCCAACTGGAAGACAACCTCGGCGCTGCCGACCTGCACCTGTCGGCCGATGAAACCGAGCGGCTCACCGAGGCAAGCGAACCCGTCGTTACCGACTACCCGTACGGCGCTCCCGGCATCGAGCAGCGCTCACGCGACGTTCGGTAGGACGAATACTGCGAGCATGCGGAGGTGTCTCCCGTGCCAGTGCTCCCGATCCGCTTCGTCGACGTCAACGTCACCGACCTCGACCGTTCCGTCGCATCTGGCAGTGAGGCTGTCTCCGAGGGCGATGTGTCTTCAGGTTGGGTCGGGGTTCATTTCCCAGTGGTCGGGTGAACGCCACAGGGCGCTCGCGGTGAGCGAACGGATCCAATGCATTTCGTTGGGGACCCGTGTGTGCAGCTTCATGAACAGTTCCTCGATGTCGAGCAGCTCGGCGTCCCATTCGCTGCGGTCGATCGACATGCAGGTGCGGAAGTCGCTCTCCGCGAAGTCCTCGAGCCCCTTCCAGTTGAGGTCCTGGTAGCGCGGCATCCAGCCGAGCGGACTCTCGATTCCAACGGCTCGGCCGTGTGAGCGTTCGACGATCCATTGGAGGACGCGCATGTTCTCGCCGAAGCCGGGCCAGGCGAACGTGCCGTCGTCGTTGCGGCGGAACCAGTTGACCTCGAAGATGCGCGGCGGGTTGGGGATGTTGCGACCGAAGGACAGCCAGTGGTTGATGTAGCTCCCCATGTGGTAGCCGGCGAATGGCAGCATGGCGAAGGGGTCGCGGCGGACGACGCCCTGCTGCCCGAACGCGGCGGCGGTGGTCTCCGATCCCATCGTCGCGGCCATGAACACGCCGTACGCCCAGTTGAAGCTCTGGACGACGAGGGGGATGGTGCCCGACCGCCGGCCGCCGAAGACGAACGCGTTGATCGGCACACCTTTCGGGTCGTCCCAGTCCGGATCGAGGGCGGGGTTCTGCGTGGCCGGGGCGGTGAAGCGAGCGTTGGGGTGTGACGCCTTGGTGCCCGTGTCGGGCGTCCAGTCGTGGCCCTGCCAGTCGATGGCGTGTGCTGGCGGGTCGCCGTCCATCCCCTCCCACCACACGTCGCCGTCGTCGGTCAGGGCGACGTTGGTGAAGATCGTGTTGGCGCGGATCGACTCCATCGCCGACGGGTTCGTCGAGTATGCCGTTCCCGGCGCCACGCCGAAGTACCCCGCCTCGGGGTTGATCGCGTAGAGCTTGCCGTCGGCGGCCGGCTTGATCCAGGCGATGTCGTCGCCGACGGTGGTCACCTTCCACCCCTCATCGGTGAACGCGGGCGGCGGGACGAGCATGGCGAAGTTCGTCTTGCCGCATGCGCTGGGAAAGGCCGCGGCGACGTACGTCGTGTCGCCCTGCGGGTCGGTGACGCCCATGATCAGCATGTGTTCGGCGAGCCATCCCTCGTCGCGGGCCATCGTCGAGGCGATACGCAAGGCGAGGCACTTCTTGCCGAGCAGGGCGTTGCCGCCGTATCCGCTGCCGTAGCTCCAGATCGAGCGCTCCTCGGGGAAGTGCACGATGTACTTCGCGTCGGGGTTGCACGGCCACGACACGTCCTCGTCGCCGGCGGCGAGTGGTGCGCCGACGGTGTGCATGCACGGCACGAACGGGTGGTCCGCGCCGAGCGCCTCGACGGCGACGCGACCCATCCGGGTCATGATCTTCATGTTCACCGCCACGTAGGCGGAGTCGGTGATCTCGACCCCGAGTTGCGCGATCTCCGATTCGAGCGGCCCCATGCTGAAGGGAACCACGTACATCGTGCGACCGGCCATGCAGCCGTCGAAGAGCCCGTGGAGGATCTTCTTCATCTCCGCCGGCTCCATCCAGTTGTTCGTCGGCCCGGCGTCGTCCCTGGACTTCGCACAGATGAACGTGCGGTCCTCGACCCGCGCCACGTCGCTCGGGTCGGAGCGGGCAAGGAAGCTGTTGGGGCGAAGCACCTCGTTCAGCTTGATGAACGTGCCCGCCTCGACCAACTCGGCGCACAGCCGATCGAACTCCTCGTCGGATCCGTCGCACCAGAGCACAGCGGACGGCTTGCACAGATCGACCATCTCGGCGACCCAGCGCTTCAGACCTTCGTGCTGCACGTACGGCGGGACTTCCATGTCCACCATCGTTGCGCAGCCCCGACCGCGCGTCCATCGAGACGGCCGCGTCGATGCTGATGAGGCAGAGTTGTCGGGTGCCGACGGCCCCCGTCAAGCTCGCCGTTCTGACCAGTGGCGGTGATGCCGCCGGCATGAACGCGGCCGTACGGGCGGTCGTGCGCAGCGGGCTGGCGGCCGGGCTCGAGGTGTTCGCCGTGTACGAGGGCTTGCAGGGCCTGGTCGATGGCGGTGACCGCATCCGCTCGGTGTCCTCGGCGGACGTCGGGGGAGTGCTGCATCAGGGCGGGACATTCCTCGGCACCGCCCGCTGCGCCGACTTCCGGCTCCGCGACGGCCGGCGGCGTGCGGCGCGCAATCTCGTCGAGCGCGACGTCGACGCCCTCGTGGTCATCGGCGGCGACGGCAGCCTGAGTGGGGCGGCCGAGCTGCGCACCGAGTGGCCCGAACTGCTCGACGAGCTGGTCGGCGACGGGGCGATCGACCAGACGCAGGTCGACAGACACCGTCGGCTGTCGCTCGTCGGGATCGTCGGGTCGATCGACAACGACATGTTCGGCACGGACATGACGATCGGCGCCGACACCGCGCTGCACCGGATCACCGAGGCGGTCGATGCGCTGCAGAGCACAGCGTCGAGCCACCAGCGAACGTTCGTGGTCGAGGTGATGGGGCGCAACTGCGGGTACCTCGCCCTGATGGGCAGCCTGGCGACGGGTGCCAACTTCGTCCTGATCCCCGAGAGCCCGCCAGGACCCGATTGGGAGACGGCAATGTGCGACGTGTTGCACTCCGGCCGGGGCATCGGCCGACGTGCCAACATCGTGCTCGTCGCCGAGGGCGTGCGCGACATCAGCGGCCAGCCGGTGACTGCTGCTCACGTGAGAGCTGTACTCGAGGAGCGGCTCGGTGAGGATGCCCGCGTCACGATCCTCGGCCACGTGCAACGGGGCGGCTCGCCGAGCGCCTTTGACCGCTACCTCGGCACCGTTCTCGGGTACGCAGCAGTCCACCGGCTGCTCGGCTCGCCGGACGGCGAGCCACAGCTCGTCGGCATCCAGGGTCATCACGTGACGTATTCGCCGCTGACGGAGTGCGTGGCGCGGACGCGATCGATCGCCAGCCTCATCGCCAATCAGAACTTCGATGCAGCGATGGCGATGCGCGGCGGCAGTTTCACCGATTCGTATCGCCTGCTGCGGACGATCGTGCAGGCGCTCCCTCGCCATCTCGAGCCCGGACAGCGGGCCCTGCGACTCGCCGTGTTGCACGGCGGTGACCCGGCACCGGGGATGAACGCCGCGGTCCGCGTCGCGCTCCGAGTGGCGATGGACCGGGGGCACACCGTGCTCGCTGTCGCGGACGGGTTCCGTGGCCTGCTCGCCGGCCGGATCGAACCGCTCGATTGGATGAGCGTCAGCGGCTGGGTCTCGCGACCAGGAGCGGAGCTGGGTACGAACCGCTTCGTTCCCTGCGCAGATGACCTGTCGGACATCGCCGCCCAGCTGGAGGCCCACCGTGTTGACGGCCTCCTTGTGATTGGTGGCTGGACCGGTTACCTCGGCGCTCACCGACTCAGCGACCGCCTGGTGATCCCGGTCGTGTGCGTACCCGCTTCGATCAACAACGACCTGCCGGCCTCGGACCTGAGCATCGGTGCCGACACCGCGCTGAACAGCATCGTGACCGACGTCGACAAGATCAAACAGTCCGCCGTGGCATCGCACCGCTGCTTCGTCGTCGAGGTAATGGGCGAGCGATGCGGATTCTTGGCGCTGATGGGTGGGATGGCCACCGGCGCCGAGCGCGTCTACCTTCCTGAGGAGGGCATCACGCTGGAGCGGCTCAGCGAGGATCTCGACGCGTTGCGGGCCGGCTTCGCCCACGGTAAACGGCTCGGCCTGGTGATCCGCGGCGAAGGCGCCGACGCCCTCTACACAACCAGCTTCATCGTCTCGTTGTTCAACCACGAGAGCAACGGTCTGTTCGACGTGCGTGGGGCGATCCTCGGCCACGTGCAAGACGGCGGTCAGCCGTCCCCGTTCGACCGCATTCAAGCCACACGACTCACTGCCGCCGCCGTCGATCACCTCATCGCCCAAGCCGGCTCCGACGACCCGGCGAGCGCGATCGTCGGCATGCGTGAGGGCAGAATCGAGTTCACCCCACTGCAAGTCGTCTCCGACCTCGTCGACGACAGCGTTCAACACCCACCGGCATCGGGATGGTGGATGGCCCTGCGGCCGCTCGCCGACATCCTGGCAGCAGTGGAGCGATAAGGAAGCGCAGTGGTCGACTTCCTCGTCGATGAGCCGGTGTTGCTCGTGTTCCTCGTCGTCGGCATCGGGGCCGGTATCGGAGCGGTCCGCGTCCACGGCGTGTCCGTCGGCCCGGCCGCGGCGCTGTTCGTCGGACTGGCCTTCGGCGCCGTCGACGACGCGTTGACCGGCGCCGTGGAGCTCGCCGTGCTCCGAGAGGTCGGCCTCGTCCTGTTCACCTACACCGTGGGCATCGCCTCGGGTCCGACCTTCTTCTCCGCGCTGCGCCGTGGGGGGTTGGCCGCGATCGGCGTGACCGTCGCCGTCGTCGCCGCACTCGCCGTGATGACGGCGGCAGTCGCCGCCATCTTTGGTCTCTCAGTCGCCGACCGCGCGGGTGTCTTCGCCGGCTCGACGACGAACACACCGGCGCTGCAAGCCGCCGTCGAAGCCCTCGACGAAGGGGACCCGGTGATCGGCTACTCGCTGTCCTACCCGACGGCCGTCGCCGCGATGATCGTCGTGCTGACGTTGGTGTTCGGCCGGCGGCTCCGGCTTCCGCCGTCGCTCGATCCGCCAGCGGCACCGCCACCCGAGCCGCTCGTCAACTGGACGGTGCGCGTCGATCGCGCCGGTCTGCCCACGCTCGGCGAGCTGCGCGATCACTATCCGGGCCTCCGCTTCAGCAGAATCCAACAGGGCGGCACGGTCGAGATCGCCCGCTCCTCCCACACCCCGGCCCCCGGCGACTCGCTCGTCATCGTCGGCCCACGCTCAACCGTTGCGGGACTCTGCCTGGAGATCGGAACGCGCAGTGACCATCATCTCCCCCTCGACCGCAGCGCGCTCGACTTTCGTCGCGTGCTCGTGTCCGACCGCCGGCTCGCCGGCGAGCGGCTCGGTGAACTCCACCTCGAGGACCGGTTCGGAGTGTCGGCGACGCGGGTGCGCCGCGGCGATATCGATCTCGTCGCATCCGACTCGACGAAGCTCGCCCTCGGTGATCGGGTCCGCGTCGTCGGACCGGCTGACGGGCTCGCCCGAGTCGCCCGCGAACTGGGCGACTCGGAACGACACGCGTACGAACTCGACGCCGCCGGCTTCGCCATCGGCATCTCGATCGGCCTGGCCGTCGGCGAGATCCCGATCCCACTTCCGGGCGCCGGCGAACTCCGCCTGGGGGCCGGCGGCGGTCCGCTCCTCGTCGGTCTGCTGCTCGGAACCATCTCGCGCGTGGGCCCAATCACCTTCCAGCTGCCCCACGCCGCCAACCTCGTGCTACGCCAACTCGGGGTGCTGCTGTTCCTCGCCGCCGCAGGCGTCGGCTCAGGCGCCACGTTCGCCGACGCGATCCAGACCAACCAAGGGCTCGAACTGGTCCTGGTCGGAGCGATCGTTTCGACCAGCTTTGCGCTGGTCGTCCCCCTCGTCATCGAGGTCATCCTGCGGCGGGACACCGTCGAGACGGCCGGATTCTTCGCCGGCATCGAGACCCAACCAGCGGCGCTGGCCTACGCCGTGGACCGCACGGCCGGCGATGATCGCGTGAACCTGACCTACGCCATCGCCTTCCCCGCGGCGATGATCGCCAAGATCGTGGCCGTCCAGTTCCTCGTCTGATCGATGAGGACCAGGGAGAGCCGAACGCCACGCGACGCTCCGACCACGACGATTGGTCCAGTCGACGAGGGGGGCGAGGCGCTGACACCCCGCGCCGTCGCATCTGGGGAAGATTCGTGTCATTTCCGCTTCTGGGGAAGATTCGTGTCGACGTCTGACACGGATCTTCCCCAGTTGCACTGACGCCACCTCGACGTCAACGTCACCGATCAGCGGTCCCACGACAAGGTGTCGTTTGACCCTGTTCGACGCCACCTGTTGCCGGCGAGGATCGAAGCATGGACGAACTCACCCACCAGTGCCCCTACTGCGACCTTCGCTTCTCCTACCACAACGAAATCACGGACCACGTGCTGCATGATCACCCAGATCGGGCCGATGTAGTTATCGGCCTTGACCTGCACGAGATCCCCCGCTGACGCTGCCCGATGCCGAGCACGAGGTAGCGCGTGAACTCCCGACGGGGTGACTTCGTCCTCGGCAGCGGACCCGCGTGCCCAGACCTGGGCGACCGCGCAGAGCAAGCGACGTCCGCCCGGACGATTCGGGTCGATCGCTCGGCGTGCACACAAGACAATCGGCGCTCGAGTCGGGACCAACGTCTCTGGGCGCAGCACAGCGAAACCTGTTCGATGGGTGTGCAGAGATCCCACCTCAAGGAGGTTTCATCATGTTTGCCGCAGTCGTTCAGAGCTTCGGCCAGCCACTGGTCATCGAGGATCGACCGACACCGACACCGGCCCCCGGACAGCTGCTCGTGCGGGTCGAAGCGTCCGGGCTGTGCCACACCGACATCCACGCCGCCCACGGCGATTGGCCGGTCAAGCCGGTACCACCGTTCGTTCCCGGACACGAGGGTGTCGGCATCGTCACCGCGGTGGGCGCCGGCGTCGCCGGTATCGCCGAAGGCGACCGCGTCGCCGTTCCATGGCTGGGCTGGGCCTGTGGGTCCTGCGAGTGGTGTGCATCGGGCTGGGAGACACTGTGTCCGAACCAGCGCAACACGGGTTACTCGGTGGACGGCGGGTTCGCCGAATACGTCCTCGCCGAGGCCGCGTTCGCTGGCCGCGTGCCCGAAGGTGTCGACCCGTTCGACGCCGCTCCGCTCACGTGTGCCGGCGTCACCACCTACAAGGCTGTCAAGGTCTCGGGTACCCGCCCGTCGGATCTCGTCGCCGTGTTCGGCATCGGCGGCCTCGGTCACCTGGCGATGCAGTACGCCCAGATCGCCGGCGGCACGGTGGCGGCGGTCGATATCGTCGACAGCAAGCTGCAGTTGGCCAAGGACCTCGGCGCGGCGTACACCATCAACGCCACCCACGAAGACCCCGTGGAAGTCGTCCAAGGACTCGGTGGAGCCGATGCCGCGATCGTCCTCGCTGCGACGCCGACGGCGTGCGAGCAGGCGTTCCGGTCGCTGCGCCGCAACGGGCGCCTCGTGTTCGTCGGCCTCCCCGCCGACAACGTGATGCGCCTGCCGATCTTCGAAACCGTGCTGCAGGGCATCACCGTCACCGGCTCGATCGTCGGAACGCGCGTCGACCTCGCCGAAACGTACGAGCTGCACGCCGCCGGCCGCACCACGGTGGTCCGCGAGCAGCGCGCCCTGTCAGAGGTCAACGAGGCGATGCGCCAAGTCGAGCACGGCGAGGTCGACGCCCGCATCGTGTTCGACCTGCACTGAATCCGGTGGCGGGATGAATGTCGTTCACCGGGCGACCTGCCCGGTCCTGATCGTGAGGCGGCAGGATTCCGACGCCGACAACCGCGTCCAGCCCGTCGAGTCGAAGCAATGACTGCAACGAAGCGCATTGTCGTCGGGGTGGACGGCTCTGACGAATCGCGTCGGGCGTTGCACTGGGCGGTCGAGGAGGCGGCGGCGTGGGACGCCGAATTGGATGTCGTCCATGCGTGGGACGTGCCGTTCGCCTCGGTCGCGCCGCCGATCAGTACGACCTATCAAGCCGACGTCGACGAGTTCGAACGTGCTGCGGAGTTGCTGATCGACACCGAAGTGGCCGCGGCCACTGGGCGGGCGGCGGCAGTTCCCCGACAGGTCGAGAAGATTGTCGTCAGGGACTCCGCGGCCAGGGCCCTGCTGGACTGTGCCAAGGGAGCCGATCTCCTCGTCGTCGGCAGCCGTGGCCGCGGCGGCTTCGGCGGCCTGTTGCTCGGCTCGGTCAGCAACCAATGCCTTCACCACGCGTCGTGCCCCGTCGTGGTCGTCCGTGGCGCGCTCGACGAGTCGAGGCGCGGCCCGGTCCTCGTCGGTATCGACGGATCGGAGTGCGGGCGCCAGGCGTTGACGTGGGCGATCGCCGACGCCGCGTCGAACCACCGACCAGTCCTGGCGCTGGCGGCGTGGTCGTGGCTCGACCAGCCGGGTGACTTCAGTCCTGACTACGGGGCCAAGGACGTCCAGACGATGGCGGAAGCCGCCGTTGCCCAGGCGCGCCGCGAAGTGAGCGGTGGCGGGGACGTCGACATCGAAATCCGGGTCGTCAATTACCATGCCGCGCCGGCGCTGATAGAAGCGTCGAGCGGGGCCAGCCTGCTCGTGGTCGGGAGCCGTGGGCTTGGGGGCTTCCGTGGCCTACTGCTCGGCTCGGTGAGCAACAAGTGCGTCCACCACGCCCACTGCCCCGTCGTCGTGGTCCGTGGCTGACGAGGTTTCAACCAGTCGGGCAACTGGGCGCGACTGATCCCGCGAGCTCGACCTTCGGTCGCGGCTTGCCCTCGGCGCTGCCGACCTGCGCCTGTCGGCCGATGAAACCGAGCGGCTCACCGAGGCAAGCGAACCCGTCGTTACCGACTACCCGTACGGCGCTCCCGGCATCGAACAGCGCTCACGCGACGTTCGGTAGGACGAATACTGCGAGCATGCGGAGGTGTCTCCCGTGCCAGTGCTCCCGATCCGCTTCGTCGACGTCAACGTCACCGACCTCGACCGTTCCGTCGACTTCTACACCCGACACCTCGAGTTGCCGATCATCGACACCCCACAGCTCGACGCCAACGAGGCGTGGCTCGACGGCGGTCCTGTCGTCATCCGCCTGCATCGCGTGGACGGCAAGCCGTCGCGCTGGGTCGCCGACGACCTGCAGCTCGGGTTCCGCCACTTCGGGTTCTCCGTCACCGGTCTCGACGAACGTGCCGAGCTGCTCCACGAGGCCGGCGTGCCCTTCCACCTCGAACCGCTCGACGCCACCGGCAACGTGCGCATCACCTTCTTCTTCGATCCCGATGGCGTACTGCTCGAGTTCGTCCAAGGACACCTCGACCACCACAAGGTGTGGAACTTCGACATCGTCGAACAGGTCCGCGCCCGCCCTGCTCCGGAGCGGCCGACATTCGACCACGTGGCGATGACGACGCGGGACCACGACGCCACCGTCGACTTCTACCGCAGCACGCTGGGCTTCGACGTCAGTGGTCAGTTGTTCCTCGAAGCGGACCCGCGCGGCTTCGAGATCACCCACCTCCACGCCGGCGAGACCGTGATCGAGCTGTTCACCTTCGCCGAGGAGAAGTCGCCGTCGCCGTGGAGCGCTGCCGAGACGATGATCGGCTTTCGTCATGTCGGCTTCGACGCCGGCGAGACGGGTGGTGTGGCTGTCGACGACGTCGTCGAGCGGCTGGCTCAACACGGGGCCACCCTCGTCGCCGACTCGCCGTGCCCGGTGCTGCTCGACCGCGACGGCTTCCCGCTGCGGATCGAGGACTGATGGGCACCGACCTGCGTCGGCCGGGGAACGCCATGAACGGTTGGCTACGCCCGCTCGGTGACACGGGACTTGTCGTTTCGGCGGTCGGCGCCGGCGGCGGGCCGCTCGGCAGCGTGCCCGACAACTCTGGCCGCGAGGTCGGCGCCGACGAGGGCGTCGCCACCGTGCGGCGCGTCCTCGCCGGGCCGATCACCTTCCTCGACACGTCGAACGCCTACAGCGGTGGAGAGAGTGAGCGGCGCATCGGCCGGGCCCTGGCCGAGGCGGGCGGGCTGCCGGCCGGCTTCGTGCTGGCGACGAAGGTCGATGCTGGTGCAGACGGCTCGTTCGACGGCACCCGTGTGCGACGGTCGTTCGAGGAGAGCATGCAACGGCTCGGTCTCGACCGCATCCAGCTGCTGTTCCTCCACGACCCCGAATTCGCGATCACGTTCGACGAGGCGATGTCGCCGAATGGTGCAGTCGCCGAGTTGCAGCGGCTCAAGGACGAAGGCCTCGCCGGCGTCATCGGCGTGGCCGGCGGCGACATCGACATGATGCGTCAGTTCGTCGAGACCGGGGCATTCGACGTCCTGCTCACGCACAGCCGCTACTCCCTCGTCGATCGATCCGCTGACGAGACGATCACGACGGCCCGAGAGCGAGGCGTCGCAGTCGTCAACGCCGCCGTCCTCGGCGGCCGCATCCTCGCCGTCGGTACGTCGCAGTCGACGCGCTACGGCTATCGCGAGGCATCTCCCGAAACGCTGGCGGCGATCGAGGCGATCGAGGGTGTGTGCCGCGTCCACGAGGTCCCGCTCGCCGCTGCGGCGATCCAGTTCTCGCTGCGCGACGAGCGGATCAGCTCGACGCTCGTCGGGTTCTCCAGGCCGGAGCGGGTCGACGAAACCGTCCGTCTCACCGACTGGCCGATCCCCGACGAGCTGTGGTCCGAGGTCGAGCGCCACCTGCCCGCGCCCGGCAACTGGCTCTGGTAAGCGACGTCGCCGTCCACGGCCTCGTTGCCGACAACGATCAGCTCGCCAAAGACACCTACCACCTGACGCCGTGAGCGGCCGGTAGGGGAGTCCACGGACACACAAGCCGGAGGGGGCAGCCTCGGCAAAGGTGCCACATTCCCGGCGTCGCCTGCCGAGGTATCAAACCGTCGTCGATCACCGTGGTCCGTCGACAACGGGGCGTCATCCGCAACGATTTCGGAGACCCACATCGAGCGCACATCGGAGGAAGCGAAGAAGCCGGGGGGCCAGGCGTGGTAGACGATCCACGTGCGCCCGTCCGGACTCGACGACGCTGTTGTGACCTGGACCCTCGGCGACCGGCGAGCTGCTGAGGATCGGATTCTCGGCGGCCTTCTCGCAGGGTCCGAGCGGCCCGGCACACGTGGCGTAGCCGACGGCATAGGCCGCCGAGTCGAAGGCGTTGCCGGAATAGAACAGGTACAGCTGGTCGTCGTGGCGCCACATGAAGGGCGCTTCGATGACGTTGCCCTCCCAGTCGGCGTCTTGGCCGAGGAGGCGGATCGGCTCGCCGGTCAGCGACAGGCCGTCGTCGCTGAGTCGCTGGCCGTAGAGCCACGTGTCGAGCCCGCAGCAGTTGCCGTCGTTCTTCCAGTACAGGTACAGCGAACCGTCGGCGTCGCGATACGGGCTGGCGTCGATCGACCGCCCTCGTTGTCCTGACAGACGAGGGGGGTGTCGGTGTCATCGACGAAGGGACCCTGCGGATGGTCGGCGACGGCCGACCGATGCACTGGAGGCCGGTACCTAGTTGCGCCGCCGTGTAGTAGGCGATGAATGTGTCGTCGACGGCGATGACGCCCAGGCGCCCACGTCCTTCCGGCGAAGACCCACGCGGCCAGCTCCGGCATGGCATCGCCGGCGCTTCCCAGGTGTGCAGGTCGGTGGAGCGGATCACCGGCATGTTGCCGGCGTCGCCGTTCGTCGTGTAGGCGTAGAACGTGTCGCCGTCGGCGATCACGTGGGGGTCGGGGAAGTTCTCGGCATAGACACGCTGGTCCGGCGTCGGCGTCGTTCCGGGGAGGTTCGAATCGTGTCGTCGGTCCACGCCGCGGTGCTCAGCGCGGACCAGGCGACGAACGGCACCACCGCCAGCGCCCCGACTGCTCGCATTGCGGTGTTCACGGCGCGGTCGTACCAGTGGCCGGGCTGGGTGCGCTGCGATCGAGGGCATCGGCGGCATTGTCGGCGGCAGCCATCGGCATCGTGTTCACTCATGATCGACTTGTCGACCCATCCTGCGGGGGCATTCCTTGTTGTGCGGCCGCGGCGTAGTCGTCGATGAGCGCTGTCGGGTGGCGTTCGAGTGCGCCGCCGCCGGGTACGCGGTGGAGATCGACCATTCCCATCTGCACGATCCAGTCGTCGAGCGGTGTCGTCGCTTCGCGGTAGGCCCAGTCGATGAGGGCGGTGAACGGGAACCACGTGTAGCCGACGAGCGGGACGCCGTCGGCGCGTAGGCAGCTCGACGGTCGCCGAGCGACTCGCGTAGCCAAGCGCGGCGATCCTCGAGCGGCCCGCCACGACTCGTCTCGGTGATCATCAACGGTCAGCTCGTAGCGCGCCGCGTAGATGCGCACGACCTCGTCGAGGCCGTCGGCGCCGGCTTCGACCCCGACGGCCACACCGGCGTCGTCGAAGCGCACGGTGCGAGAAGGCCGGGTAGTAGTTGACGCCGAGCGACATCGGGGAGTCACCGGATCTGCCAGTCATGCGTTCGAGCCGCTCGATGTCGGCGCCGTGGCGGGTGAGCCAGCCGCGGATCGGATGGTCGGCGTCGACACGACCGAGGACGAGGTCGAGGACCACGAACCGTCGCTCGTCGAGAATCTCCTTCGGGATCGGGAAGCGTGTCACCGGCGTACCGGAACGCGGCTTCGACGTACACGAACGAGGCGTCCGGCTGCACATCGCAGGATCGCCCGCTGCGTGGCGACGATGCCCTCGGCGAGTGCGACGGCGAGAGCGATGAAGCCCGTCCTCGCCGGTGAGGTACGGCGGCCACACACCGCGCCGGCCGCAGAAGTCGGCGTTGACGTTGGGCTCGTTGAGCGGCGTCCAGACGTCGAGGCGGTCGCCGTAGCGGCTCGCTGCGGCGGCCGCGTAGGCGGCGACGCGCCCGGGGTAGTCGGGGTCGAGGAACGACTTGGTCATCCACAGCGGCGTGCCGTAGTGCATCAGATCGACGATGCAGGTCAGGCCGAGCGCGGAGATGTGGTCGACGACGCGGTCGACCCAGTCCCACTCGAAGCGCCCGGGCTCCGGTTCGACGCGATACCAGGGGATGCCCCAGCGCAGGCTGTCGGCGCCGGACCGGGCGAGCGAGGTCGAGGTCCTCGCGCCAGAACTGGTAGTGCTGGGTCAGCTCGTACTCGTCGAGGCGCCGTTGGCCGACCCGCTCCTGGGGGATGAACGTGTCCTCGATGCCGACGGCGAACCGGAACGGCGCGTGCCGCCGACCAGTCAGTCCGTGTGCCGCCTCGTCATCGTGCGGTCGCCGTCGTCAGACGCACCATCGTCCACGACGTCGGCGGCAGCGTCAGGGTGAACGTCGGAGTCGTCGACATCGACAGGTGCACCGGATGCGGCAACGGACGCGATCGGGCTGGCTTGCGCTGTTGGTGGCGTCCGGGATCGGTCGTCGGAGAGCTGCGAGCCGTTCGACGAAGCGCAGCGGGGCGAACCCGTGCGGTGACGACGCGAGTCGTCAGCGGCGCGTCGAGCGAGCGGTTGACGAGGATCGCCGGTGAGCGCCCCGTGCCTCGTCGTCGAAGGTCGCCACGGCGTCGAGCGCCGGCACGTCGCCGTAGCGGGTCGGTCGGCTGCAGCGGCGACGTCGACGTGGGTGAGCAGCACGTCACCGCGGGCGTGACGGGCCGTCGCGGCGAAGGGGTCGAAGATCGCCTGTCGCCACGCCGACCCCGCCCGGCTCGGTGCGGATCGGGGCGATGACGTTGACGAGCTGCGCCTGGCAGGCGATGCGAACGCGGTCGCAGTGGCGCAGCAGGCTGACGAGCAGCCCGCCGACGACGACGGCGTCGACGACGGAGTAGTCGTCCTCGATCAACGCGGGCGGACGGTCGTAGCGCAGCTCGTCCTCGCCGCAGAAGCGGTGCTGGTACCAGACGTTCCACTCGTCGAACGACAGCGAGAGCCGCCGCGGCGAGCGCAGGCGGGCGGCGACGGCGTCGGCGGTGGCGACGACGCTGTCGATCATGTGATCCATGTCGACGGCCGAGGCGAGGAAGCTGGCGCGGTCATCGCCGTGCTGCTCGTAGTAGGCGTGCAGGGAGATGTGGTCGACGACGTCGTGGCAGTGCTCGAGCACGGTCGCCTCCCACGCCCCGAACGTGGGCATGCCGTGAGTTGGAGCTGCCGCAGGCGACGAGCTCGATCGACGGGGTCGATGCGACGCATCGCCCGGGCGACCTCGACGGCGAGGCGCCCGTACTCGTGCGCCGTCTTGTGGCCGATCTGCCAGGGTCCGTCCATCTCGTTGCCGAGGCACCACAGCCGCACGTCGTAGGGGTCGGCGGCGCCGTTCTTGACGCGCAGGTCCGACCACCGCGTGCCGCCAGGGTGGTTGGTGTACTCGAGCAGGTCGCAGGCCTCCTGGATGCCGCGGGTCCCGAGGTTGACGGCGACCATCGGCTCGCACTCGACGGACTGCGTCCAGCGGATGAACTCGTCGATGCCGACCTGATTGGTCTCGACGGTCTTCCACGCCTGATCGAGGCGAACGGGCCGGTCGGCCGGCGGGCCGATGCCGTCCTCCCAGTTGTACCCGGAGACGAAGTTGCCGCCCGGGTAGCGGACAACCGTGACGCCGAGGTCGCGGGTGAGCGCGGCGACGTCGTCGCGGAAGCCGTCCTCGGTTGGCCGATCGGGTGGTCGGGCTCGTAGATGCCGCCGTAGACGCAGCGGCCCATGTGCTCGACGAACGAGCCGAACAGCCGTGTTGGAACGGACGCGACGCGGAACGCCGCATCGAGGGTGACGGTCGCGCGATCACTTGATGCCTGTCGTGGCCATGCTGTCGACGAAGCGTCGCTGGATCAGCAGGAAGAACAGCACGATCGGCACGAGGGCCAGCACCGACCCGGCCATCAACAGGCCGTACTCGACGACGTGCTGTCCGGCGAACACCGCCAGCCCGGCCGGCAGCGTCTGGTTGTCGCTCGACTGGATGATGACGAGCGGCCACAGCAGGTCGTTCCAGTTGTACATGAAGTGGAACAGCGCCAGCGTCAGCAGCGCCGGCTTCGCCAGCGGCAGGATGATCTGCCGGTAGATGCGGAACTCGCCGGCGCCGTCGATGCGCGCCGCCTCCTCGAGGTCGGCTGGCAGCGAGAGGAAGAACTGGCGGAGGAAGAAGATGCCGAAGGCGTTCGTCGCCCGCGGCGTGATCAACCCGGGCAGGGTGTTCGTCCACCCGAGGTCGGAGAGGATGTCGTAGAGCGGGATCAGCGTCACCTGGAACGGCAGCATCAGCATCACGAGGATGATCACGAAGATCGACGTTGCGGCCGCGGAAGCTGCAAGCGGGCGAGGGCGTAGGCGGTCATCGAGTCGAGGATCAGCGACAGCACGGTGACGGTGCCGGCGAACACGATGGTGTTGACGTACAGCCGCGCCATCGGGATGCGGTCCCACACGTCGATGTAGTGATCGAGCGTCCACGACGCGGGCCACAGCCGTGGCGGGAAGTCGACGATGTCGGCCTCCGGTTTGAACGACGTGAGCACCATCCACACCAGCGGCAGCAGCATCACCACCGACAGCGTGAAGGCGAGGACGGTGTAGAGGGTCGTGACCGGCCAGGTTCGGCGCGGGCCCTCTGGCTCAGCGTCGCGGACGGGAGATCCGCTGCCGCCCCAGGCGCGAGCGTTGCCGTCATCATCAGTAGCGCACAGCCCGCCGGCGGAAGTAGAGCAATTGCAGCAGGCTGAGCACGAGGATGAGCCCGACGAGCACCCAGGAGATCGCCGCGGCATAGCCGAAGCGGAACTCGCTGAAGCCGAGCCGGTACACGAGCAGCACGAGGGTCTCGGTGCGGAAGAACGGCCCGCCCGACGTCATCACGTAGATGTGGTCGAACGCCTGCAGCGTGGCGATCGCGCAGAGGATGGCGACGAGCATCGTCTCGTTGGCGAGCAGCGGCCAGGTGACGTTGCGGAACTTGCGCCAGCCGGAAGCGCCGTCGATCGTGGCGGCCTCGTAGAGCTGGCTGCGGGATCGACTGCAGCCCGGCGAGGTAGATCACCATGTAGAAGCCGACGTTCTTCCAGATGCCGACGAGGATCACCGCCGGCATCGCCAGGTCGGGGTCACGTAGCCAGCCTTGACCGCTGTCGATGCCGAACTTCTCGAGCCAGTAGCTGAGCCAGCCGATGTCGGGGTCGAGGAGGAACGTCCAGGCGAACGAGACGATCGCCAGGCTGATCACGACGGGCACGAAGATCGCCGTGCGGGCCAGCGCTCGGCCCGGGAAGCGTTGGTTGAGCAGAACGGCGAACGCCAGGGCGAGGCCGACGGACAGCGGCGTCGTCACCGCGGCGTAGATCAGCGTGTTCTTCAGGGCGTTGCGGAACGCCTCGTCGTCGATCAGCTCCGAGTAGTTGTCGAGCCCGACCCATTTCGCCGGGTTGAGCACGTCGTAATCGGTGAGCGACAGGTACAGGGCTCGCCCCATCGGGTAGACGACGAACAGCGCCAGCACGACGAGGCTCGGCGCCATGAACAGCCACGCCGCTCGCGATTGCGCCGACAAACGCCACGACGGCGGGTGGTCGGAGCGGCGCCTGCCGCCCCGACCACCGTCGCCGTGGGGGATGTCATTGCTGTTGGTCGAGAATCGCCTGCACTTCTTGTGAGGCGCGGTGAACAGCTCCTCGGCGCTGACCCTTCGCCGTTGAGGAAGCGCTGCAACGTCGCCTCGAAGATGTTGGTGTTGATCTCGGTGAAGTTCTGCACGTTGGTCAAGTAGAACTTGGAGATGTCGGCGGGGGCGCCGAAGTCGACGGTGTAGGGGTTCTCCTGCAGGGCGTCGGCCGGGATGTCGGTGCGGCTCGGCGGGAAGCCCGAGCCGAGCGCCCACGTGATCTGCGAGTCGGTAGCTGTTCCAGAACTTGATGAACTCCTTGGCCGCCTCGGCGGTGGCGTCGTCGGACTCGCCGTTGATGGCGAAGGCGACGCTCGTGCCGAGCGTCACCGGTCCGGCGGGCCCGGCTGGCGGCGGCGCGACGCCGAAGTTGAGACCGGCCTCGGTGAACCGGTCGTCATCCACGGCCCGACGATCTCCATCGCCGCCCGCCGGTCTGGAACAGGTTGTCGGCGTCGGCGCCGGCGAGCCCGATCGGCGAGATCCCTCGTCCATGACGAGACCGCCCCAGTACTCGAGCGCCTCGATCGTCTCGGGGGCGTCGAGCAGTGACGTGGTGCCGTCGTCGGACACGACGCCGCCGCCGTTGCCCCACAGCAGGATCGGCCACATCGGGATCGTGTTGTTGTCGGCGATCGCCAGGCCGTACTGGCCGTCACCGGTGAACTGCACGGCGGCGTCGGCGAACTCCTCCCACGTCGCCGGCGGCGTCTCGGGGATCGAGCCCGGCGGCCTCGAAGAGGTCCTTGTTCCAGTACAACAGCAGCGTGGTGAAGTTCATCGGCACGCCGTAGGCGACACCGTCCCACTTCGTCGCGTCGACGGCCGCCTGCACCAGCGTGTCGGACTCGGTCGACGGGTCCTCGTAGTAGTCGTCGAGCGGTCGGAAGGCGCCGCGGGCGACGTACTGCGGCAGCTGGGCGGTGTCCATGGCGACGAGATCGGGCCCCTCGTCGGAGGCGAGGCTGGGCAGCAGCCGCTGGAAGAACTGATCCCACGGGGAGATCTCCATCTCGATGGTCACCGAGTCCTGCGACTCGTTGAACTCCTCGACGAGCTGCTCGAGCACGGGCCGGTCAGGACCGGTGAACCCGTTCCAGAAGGTGACGGTGGTGGGCTCGCCGCTCGCCGGTTCGGACCGGCGGCGATGCCGGCGGTGGACACGGTGAGCACCCCGGTGGCCGCGACGGCGGCGACGGCCGTGATCGACGGTGATGAGGTCTGATCATGTGAACCCCCTGACAGTACGTGTATTGAGATAATTTACAACGTTGAATACAACGATGTAAAGTGCCTGCACAAGCGTCGAGGTCGCACTACTCGCGGCGGCGGCAGGTCGGCGCGGGAGAGAGGGGACACGAGGTTGCCCGTCGGACTCAAGGACGTCGCCCAGCGGGCAGGCGTGTCGATCAAGACGGTGTCGAACGTGGTCAACGGCTACGCCCACGTTCGGCCCGAGACCCGCGAACGGGTCAGCGAGGCGATCGAGGCCCTCGGCTACGCCCCAACCTGACGGCCGCAGCCTGCGCGGGGGACGCACCGGGGTGATCGCCTGGCGGTCCCGGACCTCACGTCGCCGTACTTCGCCGAGATCGCCGAAGGGGTCATCGACGCCGCCGAGGAGCTCGGCTGGACCGTGCTGATCGACCAGACCGACGGACGGCGCGAGCGCGAGCTCTCGTCCTCCACGGGATCCGCGACCACCTCATCGATGGCGTCGTGTTCAGCCCGCTGGCCTGGACGACGACGACCTGCGGGCGACCCGCTCGGAGGTGCCGATCGTGTGCCTCGGCGAGCGCGTCCACGCAGGGAGGATGGATCACATCGCCATCGACAACGTCGCCGCGGCCCGCACCGCCACGACGACCTGATCGAGCGCGGTCGCCGCGGATCGCCGCCTCGGCGCGCAATCGTCGCCCGTGGCAGAGACCGCCGACTGCGCCTCGCCGGCTACACCGAGGCGCTGACGGAGGCCGGCCTGCCGCTCGAGCGAGTCATGGTGCAGGCGGCCGGGACCTGGCACCGCGCCGACGGCGTGCTAGCCGACAAGCGACTGATCGAATCGGGCTGCGGCCGGACGCCATCTTCTGCTTCAACGACCTGCTCGCCCTCGGCGCGCTGCACGGGCTCGCCGAGCTCGGTGTTGCCGTCCCGACGACGTTGCGGTGATCGGCATCGACGACATCGAGGAAGGCCGCTACGTACGACCGACGTTGACCAGATCTCGCCGGACAAGGACGGATCGCCGAGAGCGTCGCTCTGGGAGCGCTCGAATAAAAAATAAAATAATTAAGATAAAGAAAGAGATAAATGGAGAGGAAGGGCCGAACATCGAGCGGCGACGCCCGGAGGTGCGCCGGCCGTCGCCCATCGTTCGATCCACCGACGTCAGTACTGCCAGGGCTGGCGCAGGTCCAAGAATTCGGTGTTCGCCGTCAACGCCTCGAACTCCGCTGACTGGTCGGCGAGCTCGGGCGGCGGCGCCTTCTGCTCGCCCTCGCGGGCTGCGGTCTCACTGGTGAAGTAGGCAACGTCGATGCATCGGTCGGGGCCTGTCCAGACGCGGGTCCCGCCGATCAGGTCGGGCCGCCACTGCGCCGCGACCTCCTCGAACCGGCGGTCCATCTCGTGCACCTTGTCCCGATCGACGCCACTGCTCTTCATCACCTGGACGAAACCCGCGTCGTCGGACCCGCCGGCGAGATACATCTCGACGTCCTCGCTGTCGGTGAAGGTCACCTCACCGTCAAAGCACGACGCCGTGTCTGCCCACCACTGCCCCTGCTCGGGACGATCGCTGTTCGCCTGCGCCTCGGCGGCGGAGTCGAAGCGGGCGACGAACATCCCCCGGCCATCGTCGCTGACGCCACCCGTCGTGCCGAGAAAGCCGACGGCCCCCGGTCGCAGCTCCTGGTTCCATCGATCCAACTGCTGGCGCAATCGTTCGGCGTCGGCCACCCTGCCCTCGATCACCTGTACGAACATTCCGACCTCCGATCTCTCGCGATGGATCGCATCCTTCACCTGGGGGCTACGGCCCGCAACCGAGAATCCGCGAAGTGGCCGACGACGTCGACCGTGCTGGCCTGCCAGCCTGCCAGTGCCGCGCTCGAACGGGGAGAGCTGACGGTCGCCGGAGCACTCAGCGATCTCGGGGTGTGCCGTCGAGACGTTTTGCCACGTCGCTCGGCCCGGCGCACATCAACGGGGTTGCCGGTGAACGTCAGCTCGGCGAGGCTCCGTCGGTGTCGATGCACCCGAATCAGCTGACCGTGACGGCGGAAACGGTCGGCGAGCTGGTCGATCACCAGTTTCCTGAATGGGCGGCCCTGCCGGTCGAGCGCATCTCATCGGAGGGGACCGTCAACGCGATCTTCCGGATCGGGGATCACATCGCCGCACGATTCCCGCTGACCCGGCATGGGGACGTCGCGACGACGCGGCAGTGGCTGCTGTCCGAGGCCGACGCGGCCCGTCAATTGCTCGGGCGCACCCGCTTCCCAATCCCCGAGCCGATCGCCGTCGGCCAGCCCGGGTCCGGCTATCCGCTGCCCTGGTCGATACAGACGTGGCTGCCTGGACTCACTGCAACACACGACGATCCGGGAACCTCGACTGGGTTCGCCGATGATCTGGCGGAGTTCATCATCAACGTCCGCGCCCTCGACACGAGTGGCCGTCGGTTCCCTGGGCTGGGCCGCGGGGGAGACCTGCGGTCCCACGATGAGTGGATGGAGCAGTGTTTCCGCAACAGCGAAGACCTGCTCGACGTCGCGCGTCTGCGGCGCGTGTGGAAACACCTGCGCGAGTTGCCGCGCCACGATCCCGATCTCATGACCCACGGGGACCTGACTCCTGGGAACCTGCTCGTGTCCGGCGGGCGACTGGCCGGGATCCTCGATGTCGGTGGACTCGGACCGGCCGACCCCGCGCTCGATCTCGTCGCCGCCTGGCATCTCCTCGAGGCCCAACCTCGGCGAAACTTCCGCGAGGCCCTCGCCAGCGACGATCTCCAATGGGAACGCGGCAAGGCGTGGGCGTTCGAACAGGCCATCGGCGCCGTGTGGTACTACGTCGACAGCAACCCGGCGATGAGCCGGATGGGTCAACGCACCCTCCACCGCATCATCATCGACCCATGAACGCGTGGGTGTGCACACCGTGCGCGCGGCATCGTGCGGTCCGGTCGTCGCTCAGTCCAGGCCGAAGCGCTCACGGATCTCCGTCTGGATCTCGTCCCTCGATCGCGTCGCATCGATGTGGGCGACGACTTCCTTGCGCTGAAAGATCTCGATCACCGGCCTCGTCTTGTCGTGGTACTCGGCGAGCCGCACCGCCAACGCCGCCGGGTTGTCGTCCGAACGCACCGTCAGCGACGACCCACACACGTCGCACACATCCTGAACCTTGGGGCGGTGGGCGATGAGGTTGTAGTCGAGGCCGCAACCTGAGCACAGCCGCCGCGCCAGCACCCGCTGCTCAACCGCACTGTCGGGTAGCTCCAGGTTGATCACCCCGTCAATGTCGTAGCTCTCGAGAAAGAACTCGGCCTGGCTGGCGTTGCGCGGGAATCCGTCGATGACAAACCCGTAGTTCCAATCGTGGTCGGCAAGGCGCGCCTGGATCACCCGCTCGACGACGTCGTCCTCGACAAGATGACCCGACGCCACGACACGCCGAACGTGGGCGCCGAGCTTGGTGTGGTTCTGCACGTTCCACCGGAAGATGTCACCAACGCTCATGTGAACGAGGTCAAAGGCATCGGCGAGCAACTTCGCCTGAGTCCCCTTGCCGCTGCCCTGAATGCCCATGATCACGAACTTGCGCACCATCTCCAGGCTGCCAGACCCAGGCCCGAGGCGGTGACGGGCTGCCCACCGAACAACGCCACAGGCCCATCCATGTGTCACCCGCCGGATCAGAAGGACATTCGACGCGGTTCGTCCCGGGCCTCGGTCCGATCGGCACGCACTACGGTCGCGTCTCGAAGCAGGAGGCGCTATGGGAAATTTGAACGTTGTCATGATCAACGTCACCTCGCGTGACGATGGGCTCCGCGTGTTGGAACGCGTCGACGCGGCGACCGAGACCGGCGAGATCACCGTCATGGATGTGGCGATGGTCTACAAGAGCGACAAAGGGAAGGTGAAGATCCACCAGACTGCCGATGCGACCGCCGGTAAGGGAGCAGTCAAGGGCGGTGGGCTCGGTCTGCTCGTTGGGATTTTCGCGGCACCGCTCATGCCGGCGGTGGCGGTGGGCGCGGGAATTGGGGCGCTCGTGGGGAAGGCACGCGACCGGGGGATTTCCGACGACCTCATCAAGCAAGCCGGTCAGGCGATCGAAACCTCTGGTGCGGTCGTCTTCGTGCTCGCCGACCAGGCCAACACCGCCGTCATCGCCAAGCTCATCGACGAGGCCGCCGGCGGCGGCGCCCAGGTGGAGTATCAGGTCCTCTCCGAAGATGCGCAGGACCTGCTTCGCATGCAGCTCAAGACCGGGGGCAAGGTCGCTGTGGGAGTGCAGGTCGAGTACAAAGGCATGACGCTCGAGCAGTACGACGAGGTCATCAACCGAATGGGTTTCGAGCCCCGAGGCGCGGGCGGACCAGGAGCGCTGTTCCACTGGGTGGCGAAGACTGCTGACGGGATCCGGGTGACGGACGTCTGGGAGACCCAAGAGGACTTCGAAAAGTTCGCCGAGGAGAAGATCGGACCGATCACTCAGGCGGTCGGCGTCCAGAGCCAACCCGAAATCGAATACTTCGACGTCCACAATTACCTGACAGCGGGCTGACCCACCGCGCCGGGGTCGCTGCCTTCGACCCCAGCAACACCGGTCACTGATCGCTCGAACTCGACTGCCGAGAGACATCCAGCGAACACCGGTTCGCTAGCAGCCCTCGATGGCACCCGAGGGCGTCGACGGGATGCGCCGATCGTTGGCCATCGGCGGCTCGCTGACCCGCGCCGACACCAAGCGACTGCTCGACGCCGGCGCCGAATGCTCACCCAGCGTGACGCGTCGCCCGCATCCTCGGACGAGCTCGGGCCGTCGTTCGCGAGACCCGGCGCGGCGTTCAACGAGTTGGCACGCATCGTCGGCGGGTGGCCTTGACGCCGCCCGCCTCGCCCGGGGTTACAAGACAAGGCGGGCGTGCCCCTGCGTGGAGTGGCGCTCCGGTGCCCGGCGCTGCCCGGGGGCATCCCGGAGCGGAAGGATCAGATTGTCGACCCCCGTGGAGTGACCATGACAGCTCGCCTCCCTTCAGGAATCGCGGTAAGGCAGCGCATTGCTGATCATGTACCCCAACACCGTCTCTGTCGTGGCCGATGACGGCTGCGAGGAAGATCACCAACGCGATCAGCCGCAGGAGCAGGGTCACTGTCCTTCGCCAGCGTTGATCGTCGTGGTACGTGTGCATTGGCACCGAGTACCGCGTCGCGTCAAGCCCCGTGACGGTTAGCGAGCCTGGCACACCGATCAGCCGGGTACCGCTGACTAGATGGCGGAGCAACCGGCTGAGCCGAAGGTGCGACAGACGTGGCGTCACACACGAACTGACATGGTTATCGAGATCCTCGCCACGAAGCTCGATACGGCCGACGAATGGTTCGTCGCCAAGAAAGACGGATTCAGGGAACGCTGACCACAGCCAGATCCCGAGGCCATCCTCGAGTACCCCCGGCGATAGCGCCGCACCGCCGATCGATCAGAACGCGCAATGGCCCCGCGTCCGCCCCCGGACCACGGGACCGTTGCCTGCTATCGCCGCAGATCGGGCGGGATTGGATGTGCCCGGCGGCGTAGCAGTACCCCACGGCCGCGTTCGATAGTCAGGAAACTGACCTCGCGGAGAACACCAGACGAGTTCGGCTGTCGCTCGTAGGTGAGTGGTTGAGGTCAGCCTGTCCGGCCGTCCGGCCCGCCGCTACCGAAATCGCGGCCCACGATCGCAATGACCATCGCCAACGTGAGTAGAGCGATGCCTACTACTAGACCACAACCAATGTGAACGCTCCGAGGTCGACCTTCGGCGGCCGCCTCGCCGGCGGACCAGATGGCGAGGCGGGGGCCGACTCCTTGGTGGAGCGGCGCTCGCGAACACGTCGGCGGCGGAAGGCAAACGGTGTCGTAGACCAGGCGATCAACGAACTCCGCAGTCGCCGAGGGCCATCACTGCGCCGGACCAACACTGCCGTGGTCGACAGCGACCGCTGGCGGCGAGCATAGATCTGCTCACGGCGATGTCGGTCACGCCGTCGGACGAAGCTCAGGGCAGGTCGCCGACATCGGCGGGGCGTTCCAGCCTTCTCGACCCGGCCCGCCACATCCGCCGTTGCCGCCTCGGGTCGTCGGAGCATAAGGCGCAACCACGCATCGGGCCAGGAATTTGGAGATCGCGGAACGCTCTGACACACAGGTCAGGAAACAGGCGTGGCGGCACCGGAGTCTTGTTGCCCGCCACGCCCGAGCACTTTCGCACGCGTTGAACCGGTGTCGATGCCCCAGGTCCGCCGCTGGGTACGCCCGCCCGTTCCCTCCCTCGTTCGGGGTGCCCTAGTTCCCCATCACATTGTCGGCATAGACGCGCAACGGCGCTCCGCTCTGCCGGCTAGGGCCGTCACTGGTCGAAACCGGATCCAGCTGCCATGGTCGACAGCGATCACTGACGCACATACGATCAGGTCGTGGCTGGGGTAGGCAACCGCACCTTCTACTTCTCTGCTGCGACTCTGTGCTTGACTGCTATCCCGTACGGGACACTGCCAGCGACGGGTCGGATGTCTCCGTTCCGCGTCGATCGTGCTGCCGTTGCTTTCACTGAGCAGTCAGGCATCGGAATGTCCGCCGGGGTCAAGGGCTTCCGCGGTCGGTGGCCCGCGGTGGCTACGTGCGGCCGGCGGCGGCGGTGGGCGCCACTACCAACAGACCCTCGGATCGAAGCCCGGCCGACCCGGCCAGCCGGCGTCACCGTCGCCTGGTTCGGCGTTGCCGCCGCACGGGAGCGAACCCGGCGGCGCTCGCCGCTGAGAGCAATCTCGTCGGCGCCGACGTAGCGGCCGACGTTCAGGCCACGCCGAGCGACATCGTCCACCTAGGGAGCGGCCGAGCTGCACGAACCGCGGCTGCTGCCCAAGGGTTCTCGTACAAGCGCCCGCAAGTGACCTGGGAGGCGAACCGGGCGGTGCCGCTGTTCCACGAGGTCGACAATCCTGTTTCGTTCCTACGAGGCGGTCATCCATGCCGCTGCCGCCCTCGCCCAGTCGCCGGTCGCAACGAGGTCACCAGAACGGACCGATGCTCAACGACAAGCAGGGGCACGGTCGCGCCGGCACCCTTGTCGATCGACACCCGCTGACCATGGAACGCTGCGGCGCCGACCGCCGTGTCGTTGAATTTCGAGCCGGTGGGGCTCGTCGGCGTCGGGACGGTCGATGATCCTGCTCCCCGACCAAGGCTCATCGAGCAGGGTCGCGACTACAGCGTCATCGCCTAGCGCGACGTGTCCGCAAGACCATCACGCGGCCGGTACATCAGCGACGACTTTCCACCGACGTTCTCCTGTCTCACACCTGGAAGTCCTCCAGAGCGGTGACAAGCGGTACAAGGACAACCTTCAGATCCCCATGATCGCCACCGCCGAGATCGACTTCTTCGGCCACGCGGCTTCCAATTCCACACCGCGTTCACCGACGATGCCGCCGCATCGCGCGTTTGTGAGCAGCCGTCGGCCAACAGCGGAACGACGCTCGCCGGGACGTGACGCCCAGTCGTAGCACCGTGAACGACGACCGCCGCCTCGACAGTGCTTGGGTCACTCATCGCCATTCAGCTGAAGCCGCCGCGATGGTGGACGCCATGAACTCCACGGCCGTCAACCCCGACGTATGCGCACCGGCACGTCGAGCTCGACATCGACTCGTGATGGTCGCGCTTCTGGCGAGAGTTGCCTTCACCATAGAGGCGCAGATGCTCGACCATGTGCCTAACATCGTCACCTCCTGACTTCGCTGCGACGACGCACCTGCTCCGCCCGTGGCCGAGCTCGCTCGACGCGGCTGGCCTGCGTCTCCCGCCGATTGCTCTGCCTTCCTGGCGCTCTCGCGATGCGTGCTCGGGTCTCCCAGCGGATCGCGATCGCCGGGCGTGTGCGTCGTTGTCGAGCGCCGCTCTGCACGGCGCAGACCGCGCTTCAATCGGCTCGATCTGTCTCGGAGATGCTCGGCTCTTGCCGTGGTAGGCGCTCCGCTCGCCGCGCCGCGACAACCGGCGACGACGGGCGTGGAGCAGCAGCCGCAACAAACCGGCCTTGATGAACTCCGCCGAACGTCCGAGGTCGTTGTTGTCGGTGGGCATCGGCGTACCTCCTTGTACGGCCCGCTAGAGGGGGCTCTACTGGAAGCCGATCTCGGCTTCGTGCCCAACCTGGCCGCCGTCACCGCCGCCAGTCCCACCCTCCTCGCCGCCTTCGACGCATTGCGCCGAACGGTGTCGGATCCGTCGTTCGACCCTGTGCACCGTGAGATCGCGGGTGTGGCGGTCGGCGTGGCTGTCAACAACGCCTACGGGGTGGCGTTCCATTCCACCATGCTCGGCAAGCTCGGCGTCGGCGAACCGGACATCGAAGCGATGCGTGCCGGCTCCGTGCCCAACGACCCTGTTCATGCAGCGGTCTATGCCTTCGCACGCGATGTTTCCTTGCATCGGGGGAGTGTTGCCGACGATGTGGTCCGACGCGCCAACGACGCCGGACTCGACGCCACCGATCTCCTCCAACTCGTCGCCGAGTGCGTTTTCGCCGCCCTCGTCGGGATCGTCGACAATCTCGCCGGCCGGGTGCCGCTGGACGAGTTCCTCCGTCCGCGGCAATGGACGCCGAGCTGAGATCAGCCCGATTCGACACTCACGCGGGGGTGGACTCGGTCTCGGGCACGGACGGTGCTACGGGTTGTCCGCGAGGTGCGCTTCGCGTAGCAAGGTCTGCCCATCCTCGGACAGGACCCCGTACGCCACCTTGCTTCCACCGGCAATCGCTTCGTCGATGAGCGTCGTGATCGACGTGGCGGATGCCCGGTCGGTGAGGATGAACACGACCGCGCCGTTGTTCTCGATCAACTCACCAGCTTGCTCGATGAGCTCGTTGGATATCCCCTGGTCGCGGGCCTTGCCGACGAGTGCACCGATTCCCGCCCCGACGGCGACGGCGGGCACGAGAGGTGCCACGAAGATCCCGACGAGCAGCCCGAGCCCGCCGCCCCTGAGGGCGCCTTGGCCGGCGGTCGCATCGCCGGTTTGGTGGATCTTCACCTTCCCATTGGGGCGCTTGGAGACCATCGCGACGTCATCCACGGTGATCTCTCCTGCATCGACTTCCGAGTCGACCCAGTCCAACACGGTAAGTCCGTCGTCCAGTGACTCGACGCTGATCATCACCACGTTCAGTTTGCGCATTTCGTCTCCCCGCTGAGCCGCCCGACTAGGCGCTTCATTTGGTTCTCCCATCATCGCCCAGCTGGGCGCTCGTGCATGCTCGGTGGCGATCGTCCCATCGCGCCGGGTGGTCAAACACCACCCCGGCACGGGTGGCCATCATCCGTTGCTCACCCGGAAGTGTGCTCTAAGCTGGCATCGGCCTGACCAGGAGGGGACGGTTGAAGAAGCAGCCTGGCCCGATCAGTACAGGGCCGCTCGACGTGACGTTGCCTACTGCCGAGGTGGCAGAGTGAGCGCCATCAGTCTGTTCGGGCATCGGAACTAGCGGTGGGCGAGATTCGCCGGGCTGCGAACAAGTCCCGCATCCCGAAGCCGTCGGCCTTGCAGCGCGCCAAGCTGCGCGCCCCCGGCCGACCTGATCACTACCTCCGCCGTCAACGCCTCTTCGAGTTGTTGGACGACATCGTCACTGCTCCGCTCACGGTCGTCGTCGCCCCGGCTGGGGCGGGCAAGTCGATGCTCCTGGCGGGTTGGATGGAGCACTCCTCCTTGGCCACGTCGTGGCTGTCGTTGGACGAGGGTGACCGCGACGGCACCCAGTTCTGGACCGGCCTGATCGCCGCGCTCGACGTGCTTGCGCCCGGTTGTGGCGATGAGGCCGTACTGACGCTGCGGAGGCACATGGCGTTGCCCGTCGTTGTGGAGCAACTGCTCGAGCACCTCTGCGTCCGATCGTGCCCGCCAAGCGTCATCGTTCTCGACGACGTGCACCTCGTGGATGCCGACGACGAGGTCGCGACGTCGCTGGGGTTGTTCCTGCACCACCTACCTCCCTGGCTGCATGTCGTGATGTTGTCGCGGCGCGATCCTGTCTTGCCGATCGACCGTCTGCGGGCCAGCGGTCATCTCGGCGAGATCCGCTTCCCGGAACTGCGCTTCTCTCGTGACGAAGCGAGCGACATGCTCTCACGGTTGGCGCCGTGGCTGTCCGACGAACAGATCGATGCCACGGCCAACCAGGTCGAAGGCTGGGCCGTGGGTCTGCAGATGGCCGCCCTCGCTGCCCGATCTCGTCGCGCCCAGCAGCTCATCGCCACGGGGCTCGGGAGCGAGTTGTTGGTCGACGACTACGTCTGGCACGAGGTCTTGGCGCACGAGGATGCCAGCATCGTCGACGTGATGGTCGAGACGTCGGTCGTCGATCGCGTCAATCCGAGCCTCGCCGATGTGCTCACCGGTCGAACCGACACTCGTGAGCTTCTCGAACGCGCCGAGGCCCGCGGCTTGTTCGTCAACCGGATCGGTGTCGATGGCTGGTTCGCCGTGCACGCCCTCGTGCGCGCCGTGCTCGTCGCCGAGTTGGCCCGGCGCTCAGCAACCATGCTGGTCGAGCGGCATGCTCGCGCCGCTCGTTGGTTCGAGGACGCCGGCGAAGTGCCAACCGCCCTCGAGCACTGGCTCCTCGCCCAACAACCGCGAGAGGCGCTCCGGCTTCTCGCCGCCGATCATGGCATGTTGTACGACCGGGGCATGGAGGGGACGATCCTGCGCACGATCGAGGCGATCCCGACCGAGGTCGCGATGGTCGACCTGGGATCGATGCTCGACTACGCCTGGTGCCTGCTGCTCGTCGACCGTCGCCGCTACATCGAGGCCGTCGAACAGGCGACATGGTGGGCTGATCGTTCAACGGTGGACGGGCGCCTCCGCAACCGGCTGACGATGCTGCAGTCGAGCGCGGCGGTCGCTTCTGGAGATTGGGCCACGAGTGAGTCGCTGGCTCGGCGGGCGCTGGAGGACATGGGTGAGACCTGGTGGCGCGACACACTCGGTCGCTTCGTCTGGAACATGATCGCCCGCTCGATCGCGCTGTCGGAACGGTGGGCCGAGTCGTGCGACGACCTGCGCAACGCCGATCTCGCGCTGAGTCGTGACCCTGAACGACGCCTGGCGCTGGAGGGAACGCGGGCGCTGGGGAACGCGTTGGCCGGCAGGCCCGTCGACGCGCTCCGAGTGGCGGCTGGGATTCGGCACGCCGCGACCGTCTCCAACCTGGTCGTCCTGCGCGCCGAGCTAGCACTCGCCGAGGCCATCGCCCATCGCGAGCTCGGTGACAGATCGCCAGCCCTCACCGAACTCGAGGAGATGGCGGCGATGCCGGCCGAGACGATGCTCTACTGCCGGGTCATCGCCATCCTGGAGCTCACCGAGGCACACATCGACGACGGCGAACTGGACGCGGCTCGGGGCGCCTTCGAACAAGCCGAGTCGCTGATCGAGTCCGAGTCATTCGGAACCGGTTGCCAGCAGTGGCTCGCCAGAGTCGGAACACGGCTGGCTGCCGCGGTGGGCGACATCGCCGGCGCGGCGCAGTGGGCGCGCAAGATCGACGACCCGTTCTGGGCGGGCGTGAGCAGCGCCCGGGCCCACCTCGCCGCAGGGAACTCGGAGGGTGCCGCCGCCGCGCTCGACACCGCTGAGCCGCGATGTGTGCGCCACGAAGTGATTCTCGGACTCCTTCGCGCACGCGTCACTGTCGACAACGACGAGGCCGTGAAGCTCGCCGCCCAGGCCCTCGAGCTGGCGGTCGCCAACGAGATGCTGCAAACGGTGGCCGCAGCAGGCCCGGAAGCGCTCGAGTTGGTCGAACGCGGCGCCTGGCGAGCGCCTGACCAGTGGCTTGATCGGCTGCGCCGGAGTTCGGCGGCCGTCGCCGGCCGACCACCTCGCGGTGGACTGAACCTGGTCGAGCCGCTCACCGATCGGGAGCGCGACGTGCTGCGCTTCTTGCCGAGCCGGCTCACCGTCCGCGAGATCGCCGACGAGCTGTATGTCTCGGTGAACACGCTCAAGTTCCACCTCAAGGTGATCTACCGCAAGCTCGGCGTGACATCTCGTGCCGAAGCGGCGGCCAAAGCGCGCCAGCTCACCAACAAGTGACGTCGAGTCGTGGTCGGTCGCGTGACGGCGTCACCGCTCGAGGACCTTGGCCTTCTGACGCTCGAACTCGTCCGGCGACAACAGGCCCCGGACGTGCAGATCGGCGAGGGCACTGAGCTGCTCGACGGGATCGACCAGGAATCGCAGCCACGCGTCCTCGTGGGTCCGCACGCCGCACGGAGGCCGGGCCAACAGGTCGGAGCCCTGACTGCGCGTCGTCTTGATCTTGGTCATGGGGACATTCCTCTCGCGTTGTTGCCAGCCTTCTCCGCGAGTACAGATTCGACTCGAAACGGTGGGATGCGGTCGCCGGCGATGATCTGGCCACCGGCACGCTGCGCCGCTGTCGAGAGCGGTTCGGCCCAGCGATCCTCGGTGACGATGACCACGCCCGTGGTACCCGGCCGCAGGGCGAGGGCGGCCAACTCGAGGTCGTGCTCGCTCAACATTCCTCCGACGTCATCATCGAGCTCGCGGAGCGATGCCATGCTGTCGACCGCCTCGAGTTCGAGCAGGTCGACCGCACCGTCGTCGTCTTTCACCAGAACGACGACGTCGAGGATGCGAATCGCGGCCCGTCGCACGAGCTCGGCCAGTGCGGGTCCCAGGCCCACCAAGGACTCGACGTTCGGAACAGCGACGATGAAGTACTCGACGAGATCGGTGGCGACGCGCTCGACCGGATCGGGGGTCTTTCGTGCATGCTTCAAGAAGGGGACACCGCTCCTCTCTCCAGTAGGTACCGGTGTCTCCGATTGTGAGGCGTAATCGGTAGTCGTTGGACCACCCTGCCGCGGGTGGTCGTCACAGGGGAGGCGCGCGTTAGGCGGCCACACCCGCGAGTCGCCACCCGGGTCTCTGGTGTCGCGAGGCGGGCAGGCTGGCCGTTCTCCACGCGACGAGCCCGACGGTGCCCCGTCCTGGTCGTGATTCCACCCGCCCATGGGTGGTGCCCGCCCACCCGGGCCGGCGGGATCGTCAGCTGGAAGGCGACGAACCGAGGAGGACGAGTGGCAGTAGCGATCGAGAGCGACCAACCATGGGCCTCCCAGGGCATGCCGCGCGGGGCGTCATGGCTGGCCTTTGCGTCCACGATGCTCTTCGTCAGCGGCGGGTTCAAGCTGTTCGACGCGTTGTGGGCGTTCGAGTACGGCGACGAAGTGTCCGACGGCGTGCAGACCGTCTTATTCGAAGGCGACCTCACGTCGTGGGGGTGGGTGTGGCTGGCCGTCGGCATCACCTTGATCGTCGCGGCGATCGCCGTTGTCACCGGCGTCCAATGGGCACGGTGGTTCGGGATCGTCGCGGCCGGCGTTTCGGCGATCTCGTTCTTCCCATGGATCTACTACAAGCCGCTGTGGACCTTGCTCAGCGTGATGCTCGCCGTGCTCGTCATCTACGCCCTCGCCATGTATGGCGGATTCGCGAAGTCGAACTCGTACCGTGGCTACTGACGACGCCATGAACACCCACGAACGAATCGCCAACCAGCTCCGTGTCGAACCCGGGACGAAGGCCGACCTGGCGGGCCGGGACACGGGTTGGACGGGTGGGGGGGAATACGCCGCGCTGTCGGCCGAGGAGTTGGATCACACCGCCAAGGAATTGCTGGCTCAGGGCATCGAGAAGTTGAAGGATGCCCAGGAGCTCCTGTGGGCGAGCGATACCTACGCCTTGTTGGTCGTGTTCCAGGCGATGGATGCCGCCGGCAAGGACTCGACCATCGAGCACGTCATGTCGGGGGTCAACCCGCAGGGCGTCCATGTCGTGTCGTTCAGGAAGCCCTCCAGCGAAGAGCTCGATCACACCTTCCTGTGGCGGATCTCCAAGTCGGCTCCCGAGCGCGGCCGGATCGGGATCTTCAATCGGTCGCAGTACGAGGAAGTGCTGGCCCTGCGGGTCCACCCGGAATGGATCGACCAGCAGCTGCCCGACACCGACCGGGGCCCGGAGTTCTGGGCGGCGCGGTACGACGACCTCAACGCCTTTGAACGGCACCTCGACCGCAATGGAACCAAGGTGGTCAAGTTCTTCCTGCACGTGTCCAAGGCGGAGCAGAAGCGGCGCTTCATGGCCCGCCTCGACAACCCCGACAAACAATGGAAGTTCAACGCGGCCGATGTGGCCGTGCGAGCCGACTGGGATGGCTACATGCAGGCGTACGAAGACGCGATCACCGCGACGTCGACCGAGTGGGCTCCGTGGTACGTCATTCCTGCCGATCACAAGCACGTGATGCAGGCGATGACGGCGGCGGTTCTCGTCGACTCGATCGCCGCCCTCGGATTGACATGGCCGACGGTTACGGAGGCCGACCGTGCCGCCAACCAGGCGGCCCGCGCCGCGTTGGAAGCCGAGGCCGAGTAGTGCGCTCGACGAGTTCACCCGCATCAGATTGGAGAAATCACTCATGATCCTCGCCGAATTCGGAACTGGCCAGGTGTTCTGGTCGATGCTCTGGTTCTTCCTGTTCTTCATCTGGATCTGGATGTTGATCGTCGTGTTCGGCGACATCTTCCGCAGTCCGGACCTTTCCGGGTGGGGCAAGGCCCTCTGGAGCATCTTCATCATCGTCATGCCGTATCTCGGAGTCTTCGTGTACCTCATCGCGCGCGGCAAGAAGATGCAGCAGCACACGATCGACGCAGCCCAGGCTCAGGATGCCGCGATGCGTCAGTACGTGCAGCAAGTCACCACCCAACAGGGTGGGGCCGGCTCCGCCGACGAAATCGCCCGGCTGGCGGCCCTGCGCGACCAGGGCGTCCTGAGTGAGTCCGAGTTCCAGACCGCCAAGATGAAAGCACTGTCCTGATCGAGGTGTCGACGCCGGCGCTCTCCGACTGAAGTTGTCGACCTGCTCCGGGACGTCTCACCGCCTCAGTGGCCGAGCGCCAGCTTCAGGCTGGTGACGCCGATTCCGATCGCAGCAGTCGCTGCGGCGTACGTCCAGGCATTGCGTCCACCAACGCGAAGTGATGCGACGTAGGCCCCGATCGCGCCGAGTTGCACGACGGCGATCACCACAGCCGCCCACAACGCGCCTCGTTCATCGAGGACTTCGAGTCGTCCGAGGAGCAGCATGATGGCCGGTGGGATGGCGGCGAGCAGAATCGGCAGGCCATCTGCGGCGGCCCTGGCGACCTCGGTTCCGTCGAGTGCTGCTGAGGGGTGCCGCAGGTGATCGCCGACCAGTTCGGCGTAGAGGTGGGCAATCCATGTGGCAGCCCCGACGCCGGTGACGAGTTCCCAACCCAAACCGGATGAGACATCGTCGGTGTCGATCAGCGCCAGGGCGGCGAGGACGAGGATCGTGCCGTAGGAGGCTGCGCTCAATCGTTCTGCGAGGCGGTCGCGCGGCGACCGAGCGAGTCGTGGACGGGAGGGGGCTACCCCCACGCCACCCCGTCGAGTTCAGCAGTTGGGGTCGGTTCGGGAAGGCGCATCATGCGCAAAGAGTTGAGCAGGCCGATCAACCCGGCGACGATCGGGATCAACAGGGCCACCTGAAGCGCACGGGGTCTGGCGTCGGTATTGATGCGGATGATCTCGTCCTGGATCTCCGGGGGTTCGCCGCCGAGCAGCGCTTCGAGCTGCGTGTTGCTCATCAGCTGGGCATCGTCCTCGAGTGCCTCGGCAACGGCCTGTTGATCGGATGGCGGAAGGACGGTGCTCGCCTCGGCCATGTTGGTGAACGTCAACGACAACGTCGCCAGCATGACGCCCCCGGCCATGGCTAGTCCAAATGACAGGCCGAAGGAGCCGCCAGCGGAGTTGACGCCGGCGGCCTCGCTGATCCGCTCCTCGGAGATCGGGGCCAGGGTGTAGTTGTTGAGCTGGGACACCAGCAAGCCCAGTCCCGACCCAGCGATCAACAACGACACCACGAGGTACCAGCCGGACTCGGCCCGCGGAACGATCGGGATCAGCGACACCGTCCCGATCGTGAGCAGGAGGAAGCCCATCCGCACGATGCTGCTCGGGCGCCACCTACCCGCCTGCTTTCCGGCGAACATCGCCACGCCGAACATGCTCAGCGAGAGCGGAGCGATGGAGAGACCCGCCTGCATCGCGTTGTACTCGAGCACCATCTGCAGGAAGATCGGCAGGGTGATCATCAGACCACCAAGGGCGATCTGCTGCATCATCTGCTGGGAGATCCCGATCCGGAAGTGCTTGGACTTGAAGAGATCGGGGTCGAGCAGTGTGAGCTTTCCCGCACGATGACGGTGCACCAGCCAGTAGGCGAGCGCCGCCAACGCCACGATGCCGATCAGCAGCAGCGCTCCGACCCATTCGCCGCCTTCCTGCCACACCAGGATGCCGAGCACGATGCCGCCCATGCCGAGCACGGAGAGCACGGCGCCCACGGTGTCGACACCACGAGGTCCCGTGTAGGGCACATCGACGACCAGTTTGATGCCGGAGAGCACGACGGCGATGACGACCACCTCGAGCAGGAACCCGACGCGCCACGACATCGTTGTCGTGATGAAGCCGCCGAGCAGCGGTCCGACCGCGGCGGCGATCGCTGCGGCTGCTCCGACGAGGGCGTAGACCTTCTTCTGCGCAGCCCCTTCGAAGTTGCCGTGGATCAGCGACTGCATGGCGGGTAGCAGGAGCGACGCCCCGAGCCCTCCGAAGATGGCCCAGAAGATGATCATCGTCGTCAGATTCTGCGTGAGGGTCATCGCCACGGCACCGACGGCGTAGCCGAGAAGGCCCAACACGTAGGCCCGCTTGCGTCCGATGAGATCACCGACCTTGCTGCTGATCAGGATGAACGCCGCGGAAACCAACGCCTCCAGGGCGATCGCCGACTGCACGCCGCTGACCGTGGTATCGAGATCTTCGACCACCGCGGAAATCGACACATTCATCAGCGACGTGTCGAAGACCAGGACGAACATCGCCGCGGCGAGCAACAACCCGAGCCGGGATACCTTTGCGTCGGTTCCCTCGACGTCAGTCCGCGCTGCAGAGGTCACGGGGCTCTCTTTCGTTCCGGTTGTGGCGTGCTCCAACGATCGCCGCGATCAGCATGGCACCGCACCACCCCACGGTGGGTGGATGCGGCGCAGCGACATGGTTCGTTCGGGACATCACACGGGCTGCGGTGCGCTGAGGTCGCCGATGATCCGATCGACCTGCACCAGCAGCGCGGCATACCCGAGCCACTCGCCCTCGACATGTGCGTCCCCCGACTCACGGTGGTCGAGAGCCAGCCGTGCCCGGCGAAAGGCACCCCGCAGGCACGCCTGTCGTCGCGTCTGGACCTCGACGAGCGCTTGGGCGACGGAGTCGTCGTCCGCCTCACCGATGACGGTGCGCACCGAGGCGCGTACCGCATCCGCCAAGGCGACGAACAGCGCCCCCATCGCCGGCATTGCCGGATGGGCCGCTCCAGCGAGGCGCGCATGATCGTCGAGACCACGCGAGATCACCGAGACGCCGATGGCTGTTCGCTCGAGGCGCGGCATGATCTCTTCGAAGCGTCCGAGCAGATGGGCATGGCGTCGATCGCGGACATTCCACTGTGCAGCCTCCCGACCGTTGCCGACCGCCTCGGCTGCCTGGGGGACCAGTCGCTCGCGAGTCGTGCGCGCCGTCCGCCGCCATTCCGCGGTCTGGTCGGTCGACCAGGGTTGCTGGAGCCCGGAACCCATCGTCTCGAGCACTTCTCCGAGACTGTTCTCCAGGCGCTCCAGAGTCTGGCGAGCGTCCACAAGTCGTGACGCAGGCAGCACGAGGGACACGGCGACCCCGACCGCAGCGCCGATGACCGTGTCGATTGCCCGATGCCAGGCAGAGCTTTCGGGGCTCAACGACGCCGTGGTGAGCACCACGAGGCCGCTGATCGGAACCTGCCGCGCCGCCGAAGCCGGGAGCCGCAGCACGAGCTCGGCGACTCCGAGCGACACGGCGACGAGGATGGCCACGGTGAACGCGTTCCATGCCAGGGCGTCTCCGATCGCCAAGGCGAGGAGGACGCCGAGCACCACCGCGACACTGCGCTCGATCGCCTTGCGCACCGACGACCGCACCGAGACCTGGACCACGACGATGGCCGTGAGCGGGGCGAGCACCGGGTCCGGCACGCCAGTGACCAATCCGGCGATCCACCACGACAGGCCGGCCGCCAATCCGGACTTGGCCACGACACCGATCTCCGTCGAAGTCGGCCGGGTCCATGACACGGTGTCTGACACGCGCCGCCACAGCTGACGAGCACGACTCTCGGACGGTTGCGAGACCACGGTTGATCGCCGCCGGAACCGCTAGTGCGCCTGGCTCATCAGCAGCATCGTAGGACCGATCGGCAATCCGCCGATGAACACGCGTCGCCAGTGCGCAAATCGCTCATCGTGTCGCCGCCGCTGGTTCCAACCACCCAGTCGTGGGTAGGCACCAACCACCCCGGCCACGCCTACCGTCGTTCTCATGACCGGCGTCGAACCCGCCACCGGAACACTCGGCGTCCGGCAGGCGGCGTTCATCGGGGTTGGCGCGATGGTCGGCGCCGGGATCTTCGCCCTGCTCGGCGCGGCTGGCGAGGTGGCGGGTGCCGCTGTTTGGCTGTCGTTCCTGCTCGCCGGTGCGGTCGCCGCCCTGCAGGGCTACTCGTTCGCCAAGTTCGGTGCCCGGTACCCGTCGGCCGGTGGCCTGCTCGAGTACGTCGTGCGTGGGTTCGGCGCCGGGCACATCACCGGCGTCCTCGCCTGGTTGATCCTGGCCGCCAACGCCATCGTCACGGGCATGGTCGCAGTGTCGTTCGGCAGCTATGCCGGCTCGGCGGTTGCGGATGGCGAGGAGGTGTGGGTCAAGGTCTTCGCGGTGCTGGTGGTAGTGGCGATGACGATGCTCAACGTCGTCGGATCACAAGCCGTCGCCCGGGCCCAGACGGTCGTCGTTGTCGTCGTGATCGGCATCCTCACCGTGTTCGCCGTGGCGACACTCGCCAACATGGACCCGGATCTGCTGGCCTTCTCCGACTACCCGCCGTTCGGCGACATCGTGGCCAGCGTGGCGCTGACGTTCTTCGCCTTTCTGGGGTTCGGAGTCGTCACGTTCACGGCCAAGGACCTCGCCGACCCGGCCCGCCAGCTGCCACGCGCCCTGTTCCTCGCCCTGGGGATCGCCACCGTCGTGTACGTCGCGGTCGCTCTGGGAGTGTTCGGCACGCTCTCGGTCGACGAGGTCATCGAGTCCGGCGGAACGGCGCTCGCCGTGGCCGCCGAGCCAACGCTCGGTCGCGCCGGTTACTGGATGATGAGCGTCACCGCGTTGTTTGCCACGGCCGGGGCCACCAACGCCGGTCTCTATCCGGCTACCGGGCTCTGCAACCAGATGGCTTCGATCGGACAGTTCCCCCCGGTGATGGGGCGACAGGTCGGGGGCCGGGCGGGCACCGGTCTGGTGGTCACGGCGGCGATTGCCATCGTGCTCGCGGTCGGGTTCGACCTGTCGGCGATCGCGTCCATCGGCAGCGTGATCGCCCTGCTCGTCTTCGGTCTCGTGTCCGTCGGGCATTTGCGGGTCCGCCACGAGACCGGCGCCCGAGCCTGGATTCTCGTCCTCGCCGTCGCGTCGACCGTCATCGTCCTCGTGTCGTTCGTGTTCACCACGCTGGTCGAGGAGCCGGGCACGGCCGTGGCGCTCGTCGTCATCCTGCTGGTGAGCGTTGCCCTCGACTTCGGGTGGAAGCGGTCGCGGGCTCGGGCGCTCGCCGCCTGAGTGGAGCCGGACAGGACGTCGGGCAGGAGCTGGATCGAGCGACGGATCGGACCGCGGTGACGGCAGAGCCCGGGATTGCGCGCCATGGTGGAACCCAGCTGATGGCCGGGGTCGCCGTGACCGGCCGGTTCGTCAATCAGGCGCGGACGGCGTAGGTCGCGTCGAGATCCGCCACCGTTCCTTGCGGCAACAGGGTCCGTCTGATGACCGGGACCTCCCCAGTGCCGAACTGGGCGGCCGGCGATCCACTTGATGATCTGGGCGGCGTACGGACCGTATATAGGCAGTTGGGCCGCCCAGTTCGGCTCTTGGTCTGCAACCACCCGACGATGGGTGGGCACCAACCACCCAGCTGACCCGTACCCTCGTCGTCACAGCGGACAACGGTGTGGAAGGGGAGTTCCAGGTGACGGACGAAGCAGAACCGATGGGTCCGATCAGTTATCTGATCGTCGAGTTCCCGGGCAACAAGATGACGGGTGAGGGATTCCCCGCCCTGATCGACCTCGTCGACCGTGGGGTGATCCGGATCCTCGACCTCATGTTTGTCACCTGCCGCGACGACGGGTCGGTGGGTGCGATCGATCTGCGCGAACTCGACACGCAAGGTCACTTCGACTTGACGATCTTCGAGGGAGCGTCATCGGGAATGCTCGATCAGTCCGACTTCGACGAAGCATCGAAGGCGCTCAAGCCGGGCTCGTCGGCGGGCATCTTGATCTTCGAGAACCGATGGGCAACCACCTTCGTGGACGCCCTGCGCCGCGGCGGCGGCGAGTTGGTCGCGGCGGGCTACATCCCGCTGGCGGACATCGCCGCCGCGCTCGACGCAACCGACGCCGGCTGATCCGGCAGAGAGCTACCAGAAAGGACATCGACATGCCAGGACGACTGCTCAGAGGTGTCGCCCGCACAGCGGTGGTGGCCGGAACGGCGACCGCGGTCTCCAACCGCGTCTCGCGACGCCAGGCCAATCGCTGGACGCAACAGAGCGAAGCCGAGGCGTACGAGCAGCAACAGCAGCAGCAGCTACGCGCCGCCGCCACCGCAGTACGCCCAGCCGGCGCCGGCGCCGGCGCCAGCCCGGCCGCGGCACCCGATCCGATCGAGCAGCTCAAGGAGCTGGCCGAGCTCAAGAACCAGGGGATCCTCACCGACGCAGAGTTCCAGGCGCAGAAGGCGAGAATTCTGTCCTCCTAGGAGCCAACGCGCCCATGTTGTTCTTGTACCGGCCGCGCCAGACGTGGATGCCATTCGCCCTGCCGCGCAACCGCACCCAACAGGCCGCCTACAACCGACAGCTGCAGGAGAAGTTCGCGTCGACCCGTCGAGTCGCGCCGGCGGTGCCAGCGGCGCAACGGGACCCGTTGAGCGACCTGAAGGAGCTCGGCGAGCTCCACCAGTCGGGTGTGCTGACCGACGCCGAGTTCGCGTCGGCCAAGGCGAAGCTGCTCGCTCGATGACATCGAACGAGGCACGGGCGGAGATGTTGGTGGGCGCCCTGCGCGCCGGCCTCGCAGGCGACCGCCAGGCACTTCAGGCGTGGTTCACCGAGGACGTTCGAGCATGGACGCCGGCCCTGTCGACCGCGTCGCTGAGCGAGCTGATCGACGCCCTCGATCGCCGCGACGAGGCGTTCTCCGAGATGTCGTTGGACGTCATGCCCCTCGACGTGGGCGGCGAGTACGCGTGCGTCGAGTGGACCGTCGACATGACGCACAGTGGCCCGATCACGTTCGCCGACCAGAGGAGCATCGAGCCGTCCGGCACGCGGGTGACGTTGCACGGTGTCACGGTCGCCGAGTTCCACGGCGAACGGATCTGTTCGCTGCGGCAGTACTGGGACGAGATCGCCGTGCTCGAGCAGCTCGGCGTGCTTCGCGGCCTCGACTAGCTCGGCGTCTCGCGCAGCTGCGTTGGCGCTGGGATCGCGACGTACTCGACGCCGCTGGTCGGCTCGATCAGCGTGTGCATCGGCTGACCAGTGAGGTGTGCTTCGATCAAGGTGGAGATGAGCTCCGGCGAGCTGTAGTTCAAGGCATGGGCACCGGGCACTTTCACGGCGTCGACGTTCGGTAGCCCGGCAAAGACAGCCGCCCGGTCGATGCGCACGAGCGGGTCGCGCTTGCCGGCGATCACCAGCGTGGGCACGAGCAGGTTGCCGACCCGCTCGAGCGTGGGATAGCGGGTCATCGCCTTGAACAGCGACCAGCCCCGGTACATGCCGAAGCGCAGGTAGTCGCGAACGGCGATCGGCACCATCGACGTCGGTTCGCGAAGGCTGTCCGTCGCCATCTGCCAGAGCGCGCGGCGTAACGGCTGGTTGTTCGGACCGCCGGCTGGCGAGACCAACACGGCCCGCTCGATGCGGTCGGGAAACGTCGTTGCCACCTCGATGATGATCGGGCAACCCAACGAGTTGCCGACAAACGTCGCCCGCTCGACTCCCACCGCGTCGCAGTACGAGACGAGCGCGCTGGCAAGGCCGGCGACGTCGAGCGGCCGGTCTGGCCGGTGGCTGCGTCCCATCCCGGGGAGGTCGGGCACGTAGGTGCGGTGACGCGGCGCCAAGCGGGCAGCTGTGGGCTCGAGGTACGTCCCGGAGATGCCGAAGCCATGGACGTGGACCATCGCCGCGGCTCCCGGGCCGGCATCGACACAGTACCGGTGGTAGACGGGGAGCCCGTCGACGATGACCCACCCCGGCACGAGGGGAGGCACCGGGCCCCGGGTCACGCGGCGGCGTACTTCTGCATGAACAGCGCCTCGACCAGCGCCAGGCTCTCGATCTCGCGCGGGTCGACGCTCTCGTTGGGAGCGTGGATCAGGGATCGTGGCTCCTCGACGCCGAGCAGCATGATCTCGGCATCGGGGAATGTCTGCTGGAAGACGTTGCACAGCGGGATCGAACCGCCCGAACCGTACAACGTCACTTCGCGGCCGTACACCTCCTGCATCGCCTCGGCCATCGCTGCGAACGCCGGTGCGTCGACCGAGCCGGCGAACGGCTGCCCAGCGAAGCCGCGCTCGAAGTCGACGTGGACGTGCCATGGCGCCACGGCCGCCAAGTGGGCGATCAGGGCCTCCTGGGCGTCGTTCGCATCCATCCCGGGCGGCACCCGCAGGCTGACGAGGGCTCGCGCCTCGGGCTGGACCACGGCCGAGGCTCCGACGACCGGCGGGCAGTCAATACCCAGCACGGTGACGGCCGGCCTCGCCCAGATCATGTCGGCGACGTCGTCACCGAGCAGGTCGACGCCGTCGAGGACGTTGGCGTCCGTGCGGAACTGCTCCGGCGGGTACTTCGCACCGCTCCAGGCCTGGGTGTTGTCGAGCCCACGGATCGTCGTGTTGCCCTGCTCGTCTCGCAACGTCGCCAGCATCACGATCGAGCGCGGCGAGGGCGTCGGGCGCCGCCCCGCCGAACATGCCCGAGTGCATCGCGGTCGACAGCGACCGCACGGTGACGGTGACCTCCACCACGCCGCGCAGCGTTGTCGTCAGCGTCGGGACGCCGACGGCGGCGTTGCCGGTATCGCAGATCAGGATCACGTCGGCGCGAAGCAGGTCGGGGTGCCGCGGGACGAAGTCTTCGAGGCCTCCGTCGCCGAGCTCCTCCGACCCTTCGCCGACGATCTTCACGTTCACCGGCAGCTCGCCTTCGAGGGCGCGCAGGGCGGTCAGGTGGGTGACGATGTTCCCCTTGCAGTCGGCGGCGCCGCGGCCGTACCAGCGTCCGTCGCGTTCGGTCAGCGTCCACACCGGGCTCAACCACGCGTCCTCGCCGAGTGGCGGTTGGACGTCGTGGTGGAAGTACAGGAGGACCGTCGGCGCACCCGGAGGGCCGGTGGCGTGGCCGCAGATCGCCTTGCTCCCGTCGGAGGTCTCGTAGGCCCTGACGTCTTGTAGCCCGGCACCCGTGAACAGGTCGATGGTCAAGTCGACCATCTTGTCGCAGTCCTCTGGTGGGGGAGCGCTCGGGTCGTACACGGACTTGTAGGCGACCATCCGGGCGAGGTCGTGCTTGGCCTGGGGCATCAGCTGCTGCACCCGTTGGCGCAGCGCGTCAGAGGACACTGGCGCCTCCTTCATGGTCATATCGCCCCGAGGGCGAGGACGACGACGCTGAGGACGCCGAGGATCAGGAGTAACGGCCAGACGAAGCGCAGGTATCTGCCGTAGGGGACTCGGGCGATGGCGAGTCCGCCCATGACAACGGCCGAGGTCGGTGTCACGAGGTTGATCAGGCCGGATGCGCTCTGGTAGGCGGTGACGACGAGGCTCGGGTTGACACCGGTGAACTCGGCGAGGGGGGCCATGATCGGCATGGCCACGGTCGCCAGGCCCGATGTCGAGGGGATGAGGAACGACAGCGGCAGGAACAGCCCGTACATGACCACGGCGAAGGCCGCCTCGCCGACGTCGCCGAGGGCTTTCTCGCACCAGTACAAGACGGTGTCGGTGATCTGACCGTTGTTCATCACGACGGTGATGCCGCGGGCGATACCGATGATCAGGGCGACGCCGAGGAGGTCGCGGGCGCCGTCGACGAAGGTCGTGGTGAGCTCGCCCTCCTTCATCCTGGCGACGAGGCCGATGAGGATGGCGAAGAGCAGGAACGAGGCGGTCATCTCGGGGAACCACCACCACAACGTCGGGAGGCCGATGTTGAGGTCCTCCCATGGGATCACCCCGTAGACCATCACGGCGAAGGCGGCGCCGAAGAGACCGAGGACCAGCTTGTGCTGAGTGGTGAGGACGACCTCGCCGGTGTCGGCGCCCGCCGCGGAGAAGTGGCGTTCGTTGTCCTCCTTCATGTCGTAGACGAGCGACTTGGACGGGTCGCGCTTCACCCGGTCGGCGTAGCGCAGCACGAACCAGATTCCCGCAGCGAGGCCGACGACGAGGATGACGAGGCGCAGCCCGAGGCCGTCGCTGATTGGAACATCGGCGAAGCCGGATGCGATACCCGTGGCAAACGGGTTGACGGTCGAGCCGAGTACGCCGATGCCGGCGCCGAGGAGGATCACCAGGGCGCCGACGAGGGCGTCGTACCCGGCAGCGATCATCACCGTGATGACGAGCACGTAGAAGGCGAGGCTCTCCTCGGCCATCCCGAAGGTGGTGCCACCGATGGCGAAAACGGTCATCAGGATCGGGATCATCCAGCGCTCGCGGCCACCCAAGCGGTTCACGAGCATGGCGATCCCCGCCTGGATCGCCCCCGTCTTCATCGTGATGCCGATGAACCCGCCGATCACGAGGATGAACAAGGCGACGTCGATGGCCCCGAACAGGTCGCCGCTGTTGAACACGTCGACGTTGCCGGTTGCGGGATCTTCGATGCCATAGAGCCCGTTGATCGGTGCCTCGAGCGAGTCGACGACGATCCGCGACGGGCTCGAGTCGACCTCCTGGTAGGTGCCGGGGATCGGCGAACCCTCCTCGTCGAGGGCATATTGGCCGGCCGGGATGATCCACGTGGCGATCGCCATGAGGACGATGAGGGCGAAGAGGATCGTGTAGGCGGACGGGAGCGTGAAGCGAGACTTGCGTGGCTCGGCTTCCTCACTGACAGCTTGGCCGTCGACCGTGCCGTCGCCTGTTGGCGGGACATCACTGGACATGACCGTCTCCTTCTGCAGTGAACGCCGGTGGCTGCTCGGCCAGCGGGTTGGGTCCTTCGGCCGCGGTGACCGGCGGCTCACTCGGGGTGATGCGCTCGACGCGGAAGCCGGTGAAGGCGTAGGCGAGGGCGATCAACGGGTTGAACAGGTTGAAGAAGGCGAAGGGGAGGTACTCGATGGTCGGGACACCGAGAACGCCGGTCATGTAGGCACCGCAGCTGTTCCACGGCACGAGTGGCGAGGTGACCGTGCCGGTGTCCTCGACGGTTCGTGACAGCATCCGGGGTGCGAGACCGCGGCGAGCGAACTCCGCCCGGTACACGCGGCTGGGCAGGACGTCAGCGACGTATTGATCACCGGCCACGACGTTGAGACCGACCGCGGTGCCGGCGACGGAGGTGATCAGGGCGCGGTCGGAGTGGGCGACGCGCACGAGCGGGGCGATCAGCCGGTTGAGGAAGCCGGCCTCTTCCATGATCGCGGCGAAGCACATCGCCCCGAGGATCAGCCAGACAGTTGTCAGCATGCTGGCCATGCCGCCCCGTGAGAACAGGGCGTCGATCGTTTCGTTGCCGCTCGCCGAAACGAAGCCCGTCGCCATCGACTGGTAGATCGCCTCGATGCTGGTCAACAGGGTGCTCTGGCCGGGCTCGTCGACGAACGCCTCGACGGCGTCGCGTTGGGTGAAGCACCCCAGAATCCCGGAGAACAGGGCCACGGCGTAGATGGCGAGGAACGGAGGCACCCGCCAGAGCGTGACGCCGATCAGCGCCACGAGGGGCAACAGGTTGACCGGTGAGATGTTGAACGCAGTCGCCAGCACGTCGCGCGCCGCGTCGGTTCCGACGGCGGATGACGCCGGATCGTCCACGACGCCGATCACCACGAACACGACGAACGCCAGGACGAACGCGGGCACGACCGTCCACAACATCCCGCGGATGTGCTCGTTGACGGTCACGCCGCCGACCAAGCTGGGGACGAGCACGGTGGTCTCCGACAGCGGCGACATCTTGTCGCCCATGTAGGCCCCGGAGATGATCGCTCCGGCGGCGATGGTGGTCGACAGGCCGAGAATCGGTGCCATGCCGATGAAGGCCACGCCGAGTGTTCCGGCGGTCGTCCACGAGCTCCCGGTGACGGCACCCACGACGGCGCAGATCAGGGCGACGGCGGCGTAGAAGATCGCCGGCTTGAGGACTGCAATCCCGTACGAAACGACCGTCGGGATCGTGCCGGCCATGTTCCAGGTGCCGATCAGAGCTCCGACGGCGAGAAGAATGAACAGCGCACCCATCGCCGAGGAGATCCCGCCGATGGCGGCCTCCCGAAGGGTGGCGGCGGTGTAGCCGTTCTTGAAGGCGACCAGCCCGGCAAACACCGCGCTCGTGAACAACGCAACTTGCAGGGGACCGTCGGCGGCCGCGGTGCCGAACAGGACGATCGTCAGCGTCAGCAGCCCGATCAGCACCACGACCGGCGCCAGCGCGTCCAGGAAACTGGGCGGCCGAGGTCCGGACACTTTCTCCCCGGAAGTGTCGTCCATAGGGGATACTCCGAAGTGCCTACGTCGTCGGAGGGGCTGCGATGCCGTCGGTGGTGATTGCGTTGCCTTGCGGCGGGACGGTCTCGCCGTCGGTGACGACTTCGGTGACGTCCTCCGGATCACCGTCGCGGTCGTCGATGCCAGGGTCGTTACGGGCCCAGGCGAGCAGGGCGACGACGGCGAGCGCCACGATGGAGCCGATCACCCAGCGGCTCGTGCTTGTTTCGGCGGCCATGGCGTCGCCCTAGATCAGGATCCCGCAACAGCGGGCAGGTCATGCAGTGCCCGCCGCCGCGGCCCTTGCCCAGCTCGAAGCCGGCGATCTCGACCACCTCGACGCCGGCCTGGCGCATCTTGGCGATCGTGTACGTGTTGCGCTCGTAGGCGACGACGACACCCGGCTCGAGGGCGACGACGTTGTTGCCGTCGTCCCACTGCTCGCGCTCTTGCTGGTACTGGTCGCCGCCCGTCTCCACGACGTGCAGCTTCGGGACGCCGAGGGCGTCGGCCACGGCGCCGACGAAGTCGTCCTCCACGGTGACGTGGAAACCGTCGCCGTCGCCTGGTCGCAAGCTGACGGCGCGGATGTTGGCGACGACCTTGGGGAAGGCGGTCGCCTTGTCGCGGTCGAGCAGGGTGAAGACGGTGTCGAGGTGCATGTGGGCGCGATCCTTGGTCATCACACAGGCGATCACCCGATCGGCGGCTCCCTTGGCGAACAGCGCCTTGGCGATCTGCTCGATCATCCGCCCCTGCGAGCGCTCGCTCATGCCGATGAGCACGGCGCCGTTGCCGATGGGCATGACGTCACCACCCTCCAGCGACGCCAACCCGAAGTCGGCGATCTCGAAGCGACCCTCGGGCCCTTCCGGTGGATACCAGAACTCGAAGTCGGCGTCGGCGAACATCGGGTGGGCCCGGTAGATCGCCGCCACGTTGTACGCCTCGCGGCGTCGCGCCGGCCAGTACATCGGGTTGATCGACACTCCGTTGTAGATCCAGCACGACGAGTCGCGGGTGAACAGCGTGTTGGGCAGCGGGGGGAGCACGAAGGCGCTGGTGTCGTCGAGGGCCGCGCCGATCAACGAGGTCTCCCTGACCTTGGCGAGATCGAGCCCGGCCTCTGCGACGGTGAGCCCGCCGATGAGGTGCTTGGCGAGCTGGTCGGGCTTGAGCTCGCCGAGCAGGCGTCGGACCTCGTCGACGAGCGACCAGCTGACGGTGTACTCCGAGGCGACGAGCTCGATGAGCCGCTGCCGACCTTCGTCGCTCGCCGCCAGTGCTTCGGCGAGCAGTTCGACGAGGAGAAACACCTCGACGCCCCGTTCGCGCATCCGGGCGACGAACTGGTCGTGCTCGTACTGCGCCCGTTCCACCCACAGCACGTCGTCGAACAGCAATTCATCGTGATTCGACGGCGTCAGCCGCTGCAGGCTCAGGTCCGGGCGGTGGACCATCACCTTGCGGAGCTTGCCCACCTCCGAGTGCACACCGAATTCGCTCATGAGCTTTCCTCTCTGTCTGGTCGGCCTCTCCCGTCTGTTCGGGCACGACCGTCGTGCCGGCGTGTCCCTCGACGATCTTCTCGATGTCCTCCAGCGCGCCGATCGCGGCGTGCTTACCGGTTGCCTCGACGAACCGCACGGCTGCTTCCACCTTCGGGCCCATCGACCCGGCAGCGAAGGGCTTGCTGCGCAGCTCGCCCGGGCGTCACCCGGTCGAGCCGGCGCTGGTCAGCCGTCCCCCAGTTCTCGTACACGCCGTCGACGTCCGTGGCCATCAGGAACAGGTCGGCACCGATCTCGCGAGCGAGGAGTTCGCTCGCCAGGTCCTTGTCGATGACCGCCTCGACACCTCCGAGCGTCCGTTCCCGGTCAGGCACCCACGACGTCGGGATGCCTCCGCCTCCAGCGCAGATGACGAGCACGCCGTGCTCGAGCAACCAGCGAATCGGCCGGATCTCGAAGATCCGCTTCGGCGCCGGCGACGGGACGACTCGCCGGAGCTTGTCTCCGTCGCGCTTGAAGACCCACCCCTTCTCGGCGGCCAAGGCGTCGGCGGCGGCATCGTCGTAGATCGGTCCGACGAACTTGGTCGGGTCGGCGAACGCTGGATCGTCCGTGTCGACCTCGATCATCGTGAGGATCGTGGCGAACGGGACCTCGGGGGGCAGCAGGTTGCCGAGCTCCTGCTCGATGAGGTAGCCGATCATGCCCTCGGTCTGGGCGCCGAGGACGTCCAAGGGGTACGCCTCGACGTCCTTGTAGGCCGCTGCTTGGAGGGCGAGGAGTCCGACCTGGGGACCGTTGCCGTGAGACAGGACGAGCTGGTGATGCTCGGCGACCGGGGCGAGCGATCTCGCCGCCGTCCGGATGTTGGCCCGCTGCACGTCGGCGGTCATCGGCTCGCCGCGCTTGAGCAGGGCGTTGCCCCCGAGGGCAACCAGGATGCGCATGACCGGTCGTCCTCAGCGCCAGCGTTGCCAGGAGCAGCGCCTTGATCGTGTGCAGCCGGTTCTCGGCTTGGTCGAACACGATGCTGGCCGGCGACTCGAAGACCTCGCCCGTCACCTCGAGACCGCTGCTCATGCCGGTGTGCTCCATCATCTCCCGCCCGACCACGGTGTTCGGATCGTGGAATGCAGGAAGGCAGTGCATGAACTTCACCCGCGGATTGCCCGACTTCTGCAACAAGGCGGAATTGACCTGGTACGGCGTCAGCAGCCCGACCCGCTCCGTCCACACGTCCTTGGACTCACCCATCGACACCCAGACGTCGGTGTGCACGAAGTCCGCACCGGAAACTGCTTCGCCGGCGTCCTCTGTGATCGTGATCTGCGCGCCGGTGCGCGTGGCGATGTCACGGGCGATCTTGACCACGTCGTCGGGCGGAGCAAGCGACGTCGGCCCGGCGAGACGGACGTCCGCCCCCAGGAGTGCGCCGGTGACCAGTAGCGATCGGCCCATGTTGAACCGGCAGTCGCCGACGAACGCGTAGGTCAGGGCGTCGTACGGCTTGCCACTGGCCTCGTGCATCGTGAGGAAGTCGGCGAGCATCTGCGTCGGGTGCCACTCGTCGGTGAGTCCGTTGTAGACGGGGACGCCGGCGTACTCGGCCAGCACCTCGACGTCGACCTGACGGTTGCCGCGGAACTCGATGGCGTCGTACATCCGGCCGAGGACCCGCGCCGTGTCGGCCACCGACTCCTTGTGGCCCAACTGAGAGCCTGAAGGGTCGAGGTACGTGACGTGGGCGCCCTGGTCGAAGGCGGCGACTTCGAAGGCCGATCGTGTGCGTGTCGACGTCTTCTCGAAGATCAAGGCGATCTCCTTGCCCTCGAGACGCTTCGTCTCGGTGCCGGCGTACTTGGCGATCTTCACCGCCTCGGAGAGCTGCAACAGGTGCCGCAACTCCCGTGGCTGGAAGTCGATCTCCTTCAGAAAGCTGCGGTTGCGCAGGTTGAACATCGTGGCTCCTTGCGTCGACACCCGTTGGTTCCGTTCGTACCGACCGTACGAACGTCGCGGGTGGGCGGAGACTACCCAGGTTCGGGTAGTTGCCAGGTGGTAGCAAGCCTCTCGTCCGGCCCGGTGACCACCTGGTAATGCCCGGGTTTCCCAACGATGAACGTGGGACGTCACGTGGGTAGCTACCAGGGACGTCAGCTTGGTCGTGATCGCTTCCACCCTCGACTGGGTGGTGCGATCCCACCCGTATCGGCGTCACTGTCCAGATGATGTGGCCGAGCTGTGGGCTGACGAACGCGGATTGAGGAGACACCTAGTGAGCAGTGCAACCGAGGTGACCGAAGCGGTCGCCAACGCCCGTCCGTCCGACGCCAGCTTGTCGACGGAGCAGGTCACCGAGGTCCTTCGTCTGATCAAGGGCGCGGACAGCGTCGAGCTGAAACTGAGCGTGCCCGACGCCAACCGGAGGTCCGCCGTGGCGCAGCTCGGCATCGACCCGCTGGACGCGCAGATCCGGCAAGTCGCCTTCTTCGACACCCCCGACCTGGCACTGAACAACCACGGGGTCGTGGTGCGGGCGCGGCGAGTCCAGCGCAAGCCCGGCGATTGCATCGTGAAGATCAGACCGCTCGTACCCGACCAGGTTTCATCGGCGCTGCGCAAGTCACCGGCGTTCGGCATCGAAGTCGACGCCATGCCAGGAGGCTTCGTCTGCTCGGGCACGATGAAGGCCGAAGTCGACGATGCGGCGGTGAAGGAAGCGATGGCCGGCCGACAGCCGCTGCGCAAACTGCTCGGCAAGGCGCAGCGGGCCCTGTTCGCGACGTACGCACCGGATGGTGTCGCGCTGGACGACCTGTCCGTCCTCGGCCCGATCAACGTGCTCAAACTGAAGTTCTCGCCCGAGGGCTATGGTCGCCGCATGGTTGCCGAACTCTGGTTGTACCCCGACGGGTCCCGAATCCTGGAGCTGTCCACCAAGTGTGCGCCCGCCGAGGCCTTCAACGTCGCCGCCGAGACTCGAGTCTTCCTCGGCGACCACGGGATCGATCTGCTCGCCGAGCAGCAGACCAAGACCAAGACCGCGCTCGAGTTCTTTGCCGCGCAGCTCCAGGAGACCGGAGGTAGGTGATGACCGCCACCACGACATCGACCCCGACGCCGGCCGCCGGCGAGAACACGACCGACTGGTACCGCCTTTCCGCCGAAGATGTGTGCCGGCAACTGGACGTCGATCCGGCAGTCGGTCTGAGTGCCGCCGCGGTGCTCGAACGGCGACAGAAGTACGGACCCAACAAGCTCGCCGAGGAGGCCAAAGAGCCGGGGTGGCGCGCCTTCTTGCGCCAGTACCGCGACCTGATGCAGTTGGTGCTGCTCGGTGCCGCGATCGTGAGCATCGTCGCCCTGCAAGATGTCTCGACGGGGTTGGTGGTCATCGGCCTCACAGTCGTCAACGCCTTGATGGGCTTGCACCAGGAAGGCAAGGCCGCCGAGAGCGTCGCCGCCCTGCGGCAGATGTTGATCATGACGGCGAACGTCCGACGCGAAGGTCAACGGGTCCAGATCCCGGCTGAGGAACTGGTGCCGGGTGACATCGTCGGTTTCGAAGCCGGCGACAAGGTCGCCGCCGATGGCCGGGTCCTGGTCGCCGCGACCCTCGAGATCGAAGAGGCCGGGCTCACCGGCGAGAGCACGCCCGTCGCCAAGATTGTCGATCCGGTCACGGAGGAGAACGCTCCGCTCGGCGACCGCGTCGACATGGCCTACATGAACTCGCAGGTGACCCGCGGCCGCGGCGAGATCGTCGTCACGGCGACCGGGATGTCGAGCGAGGTCGGCCACATCTCCGGAATGCTGAGCGGCGTCGAGCAGGAGAAGTCGCCACTCACCAAGCAACTCGATCAGCTCACCGTGATCATCACGATCATGGCGGCCGGCGCCCTGGCGCTGATCATCATCTTGGGACTCGCCCGCGGCGAGGACTTCGACTCGCTGTTCCTGACCGGCATCACACTGGCGATCGCGGCGATCCCCACGGGCCTCCCGGCCGTGGTGACGATGCTGCTCTCGGTCGGGACCCAGCAGCTCGCCGACAAGGGGGCGATCGTCAAGCGATTGAAGTCCGTGGAGACGCTGGGCTCGACATCGGCGATCTGCTCGGACAAGACCGGAACCCTCACGCTCAACCAGATGACGGCTCGCCAGCTCGTCATCGTCGGCCGGCGGTTCACCGTCGACGGTGAGGGCTACTCGACGGTCGGCCAGATCCTGCACGTGGCAGGCACCGGCGCCAGCTCGCTCGACACGTTCATGCTGCCGATGGCGCTGGCCAACGATGCCGTCATCCGCGACGGGGCGTGCATCGGTGATCCGACGGAGGGCGCCCTCGTCGTCCTCGCCGCCAAGGGTGGGCTGGACGTCGACGAGACCCGCAAGACCTATCCCCGCGTGGCCGAGGTGCCGTTCGACGCCGAGTACAAGCTGATGGCGACGTTCCACGAGATGGACGACGACGGGCGCAAGGTCGTGCGCTGTTTCGTCAAAGGTGCGCCGGACGTCCTGTTGGCGCGCTCGTCGCACTACCTCGACGCAGATGGGTCACCGGAGCCGATGGGCGACGCCGCCGACCGGGTCCTGGCCGACAACGACCGCATGGCCGGCGAAGGACTTCGCGTGCTGGCTGTTGCCAGACGCGACTTCGACCCGGCGTCCTTCGACCCCTCAGCCGACTTGTTGGCGCTCATCACCGACCTGCAGCTGCTCGCCCTCGTCGGCATCGTCGATCCGCCGCGCAAGGAGGCCAGGGACGCCATCGCCCTCTGCAAGGACGCCGGCATCCGTGTCCGCATGATCACCGGCGATCACGCCACGACGGCCGCCGCCATCGCCGGCCAGCTGGGCATCTACGGCAAGGCGCTCACCGGCGCCGAGTTCGCGGCGATGTCCGACGATCAGCTCCGCGCTGAGGTCGACGACATCGGCGTGGTCGCCCGCGTGGCACCCGAGGACAAGGTTCGCCTCGTCAGCATCCTCAAGGGGCAGGGCAACATCGTCGCGATGACGGGCGACGGCGTCAACGACGCGCCGGCCCTCACGAGGGCGGACATCGGCGTGGCGATGGGGATCACCGGCACCGAGGTCACCAAGGACGCCGCCGAGATGATCCTCACCGACGACAACTTCGCCACGATCGTGACCGCGGTCGAGGGTGGGCGCGGTCTCTACGACAACTTGATGAAGTACGTCCGGGTGCAGATGATCATGCTCGCCGGCTTCATCTTGCTCTTCGTCGGCGCCGGGATCTTCACGATCGCCAATGGAACCCCGCTCCTGCCGCTGCAGATCCTGTGGATCAACTTTGCCATCGATGTGCTGCTGGCCCTCGGCCTCGGATTCGACGCGCCGACTCCGGGGCTGATGAAGCGACGTCCACGATCGCCCGACGAGCCGGTGATTGCGCCGGCCCTCGGTGTGCGGTTGGGCATCGCCGGACTGCTCATCGCCATCGGCACTCTCGCCGTCGTGGCCTGGGGTGAGGATCGCTATGACTTGGCGACGGCGACCACGATGGGGCTGACCACGATCTCCCTGCTGCACATCGTCGCCGCGCTGGAATGGCGGGATCCGATGCAGACCGTGTTCACGCGGGCAACGATCGCCAATCGACGGTTCAACCTCCTCCTGCTGGCGGCGCTGGCATTGACGTTCTTGGCCACGACGATCGATGGCCTCAACCGGCTGCTCGACACCGTCCAGCTCGACGGCGACCAGTGGCGTGTCTGCCTCGTGGCCGTGATCGGCTACTTCGTGCTGGCCGAGCTGGCGAAGTTCGTCCTCCGCCAGATCGAACGTCGGCGCGCCTGATGGCGTGAGCAACGACTGCGAGCCTCAGCAGACCACGGTGCGCAGAGAAGTCCCGACCACGCGGGCCGAAGTGAGCGCGATTTGTCGGGACTTCGTCGTCGGCGCCCGCTCTGATGGAAACCGCACGATCGACGTCCGCCATCATGTGGCGCGGTGAAAGGCGCAGCGAGTAGCGAGACCTCTCGACAGGCGATCGAGCGTTCGCCCGCCGACGTCTTGCGCATGGTCGTCGCCGCCGCCGCGGTGCTCTGCGTCCTGGTTCTCGAGTGGTTGTTCGGCGACACGCTGGTGGCGTTCGCGTCGGATCTGCTCCGGGGACTCGACGCTCTGCCGTCGTGGATGCTCGACGCCGTGGTGCTCGGGACACGCGTCCTCTGGGTCATCGTGGTCGGCGGGCTCGTCTGGTGGACGCTCCACGGGCGGCACTGGCGCATGCTTGCCACGGTCGCTGCCGCGGGACTGGTCGCCGCGGTGCTGGTCAGCGTGCTCGACGGCCTGATCGAGACCGACGCCGGACAGGTGCTGGTCGACGTCGGTGTCGATCTCGGTCCGCTGACGGAGGACGGCTTTCCGTCCACGGCTGGAATCGCCGCGGTCTGCGCCGTACTCACCGCGGCCGCGCCGTGGCTCGACCGCCGCTGGCGGCGGACGGGATGGGTGCTGATTGGCGGGCTGACGGTGACCGGGTTCGTGGACTCACCCGTGGCGTTCGACTCGATCCTGGCCGTGTTGGTCGGCTGGCTGTGCGGCGCCGCCGTGCTGGTGGCTGTCGGGGCGCCATCGCGGCGACCGACGATGCAGGCCATCGTCGACGGACTCAACGCCGTGGGCGTGCCGGTCCAGCAGCTCCACCAGGCCGGCGTTGACGCCCGCGGATCCACGCCGTACTTCGGGGTCGACGCCGATGGCGGCCGGCTCTTCGTCAAGGCGCTCGGCACGGACGAGCGCAGTGCCGACGTGCTGTTCCGCCTCTACCGCCGCATTCAGCCCCGCAACTTCGGAGACGAGCGGCCGTTCGGCACGTTGCGGCGCTCCGTGGAGCACGAAGCGTTCGTCGCCCTCGTCGCCCGGTCGTTGGGCGTGCGGACGCCAAGCGTGCGTGGCTTCGCCACCGCGGATCCGAACGGCTTCGTCCTGGCCTACGACTCCATCGACGGCAGGTCGCTCGACCGCGTCGAACAGACTGCGGTCACCGACGAAGTGCTGTCGGAAGTTTGGCGCCTGGTGAGTGAGCTGCGCGGGCATCGCATTGCCCACCGCGACCTCCGCTTGGCGAACGTGTTCCTCGACGACAGCGGTCAGGTGTGGCTGATCGACTTCGGGTTCAGCGAAGTAGCTGCTTCGGACCTTCTTCTGGCCACCGATGTTGCCGAACTGCTGGCCTCTTCGAGCCTTTGTGTCGGTGCTGAGCGAGCGGTCAACAGCGCAGCCCGAGCAGTCGAACCGGCAACGCTGGCGCGGGCCCAGACCCGTCTTCACCTGTGGGCCCTGAGCGGCGCGACACGGACGGCGATCAAGCACCAGCCAGGTCTGCTCGAGGCGCTGCGGAATCGGGTCGGTGTGGCGCTCGCCGCGACCGAAGTTGTGGCCAGCGGGCAATGACCCGCGTCGCCGTCGCTGGGCCAGTTGGACCGAGCCGCTGTCCATGAATCTCTGGTGGCTGATCGTCGCCGGCGTTGGCCTGCTGGTCGTCTCGGTGTCGATCTTCGAAGCCCGCAGGCCGTACATCAGTGGCGTGGAGTCCACCGTTTTCCACGCGGTGAACGGGCTGCCGAATTGGCTCTACGCGTTGCTCTGGTTGCCGATGCAACTCGGCAACCTCGTCGTCGGTACCTGCGCCGGGCTCGCGGTCGCCCTTCTCGACGGCGACCTCGCCGTCGCCATTGGCGCGGTCGCCGCAATGTTGCTCAAACTGGTGACGGAACGGATCGTCCGCAAGGAGATGGCCGACTACCTCGTCGTCCGTCAGCGGCCCGGAACCAGCCAGGCCGGCGCCCTGCTGCGCGGCGATGTTCCGGGGTCGGGACCGAGCTTTCCCTCGGGGCACGTCATCCTCGTCGCCGCCGTGGGGTGTGTCGTCACACCATCCCTGCCGATCGGGTGGTGGTGGGTGCCGGGCGTGCTGACCGTCCTCGTGATGGTCGGGCGGGTGTACGTCGGCGCCCACAATCCCCTCGACGTGACTGCCGGGCTGGGCACTGGCCTGCTGCTCGGCGGCGTGCTGGCCACGTTCGCCGCTTGATCGGGCGGGGCGCCGGCGTCGTCGACGTGGACCACTTCGGCCCGGCCGTGGAAGGTCGACGTGTACCATCCGGTGGGGGTCCCGCCCCGACGATGAGGAGGGTTTCAATGGCGACGCTCACCGTTTGGAAGTTCGACTTCCCAACTACAGCCGATGAGGCCGAGTCAACGCTCGACTCGTTGTCGAAGCAAGGTCTCATCACCATTCACGACGCGGCGACGATCAGCTGGGCGTGGGGCAGCAAGCCGAAGACTCGCCAGCTGAGCAGCCTCACCGGCAGGGGGGCCCTCGGCGGCGCCTTCTGGGGATTGCTGTTCGGCCTGCTGTTCTTCGTCCCGTTGCTCGGCGCGGCGGTGGGAGCTGCGGCTGGTGGCATCGGGGGCTCGATGCGCGATGCCGGCATCGACGACGACTTCATCAACGCCGTGCGCGCCAAGGTGACGCCCGGGACCTCGGCGCTCTTCGTGCTGACGAGCGACGCGGTGATGGACAAGGTCACCGAAGCCTTCGCTGCTCTCCATCCGGAGCTGATCGAGACCAACCTCTCCGCCGAGGAGGAGGCCACGCTGCGTGAGGCGTTCGCCGAGGACTGATCTCACCGGCCGGCCAGAGTCGCAACACGTCTGGTCACGAGACGAAGCGGGGTGGACGTCCCCGTAGACCGCGCGCCGGGGTGATCGTCGTTGCCGGAGCCGAGATCGCCACGACGGCGTCGACGGCGACGCAGCCAGACGTGCCCACGAGCACCGGGTCGAGGTCGAGTTGCTCGACCTCCGGTGTGGTGGCGGCGAGCAAGCTGACACGGTGGACGAGATCGACCACGGCTGCAATGTCGAGGACCGGGCGACTGCCCCCGCCGTGCAACAACGGAGCAAGACGCAGGGTGTCGATCGCCCGCCGTGCTGCCGTACGCGACACCGGCGCTACGAGCACGACCCGATCGTCGCGTAGCTCGGCATCCACGCCGCCGGCGCCGACGACGACCAGCGGTCCGAAGGCAGGGTCGCGGACGGCGCCGACGAGCAGCTCGACGGCCGCCGCCTGCTGGGATTGCACGACAACGCCGCGCAGCGCTGAGCCAAACCGCTCGGCGAACTCCTGGTAGGTCTTGGCCGCGGCCGAGGCGTCGCCAATTCCCAAGCGCACGGCGTCGGCCGCCGACTTGCGCGACTCGCCACTGACGTCCGCCTTGAGGACGACAGTCGGCCCGAGGCGGGTCGCGGCATCAGCGCAGTCCGCTGCCGATCGGACGACGGTCCACGGGGCGATGGGCACACCGGCTGCCTCGAGCAACTCGAACGAACTGGCCGGATCGAGCCACCGCCGCTCGTCCGGCGAGGCGCTGTGGTGCCGGGCGAGTCGGCGCACGGCGACCCACGACGAGGCGTCCGGCTCGGCCGGCTCGTCATCCTCGGCGGCGATCGACGCCAGCCAGGGCGATCGCCGAGCAGCAACCGCCAGGGCAGTCGCCGCCCGTTCGGGCGTCGAGAAGGTCGGCAGCGCTGCCGATCCATGCCGACCGGCGCCGAGTCGCGCCAGCGCCAGGGGCACCGAATGGTCACCGGACGCCAGCAACGATTCGACGGTGTCGAGGCGATGCTGTCCGTCGATCTCGACGTACACGACGATGCAGCCGTCGACCTCACCCGACGCCGCCACCAGGGTGACGACGTCGACGAGTTGCTCGGCCGTGACCCCGCCGCCGAGGTCGACGGGATTGGTCGTCGCCACTGCCGGTGGGACGCGTTCGGCGATCGCTCGCTGCAGGCGCGGCGACAGGACGCCCACGACGAGGCCACCGGCGCCGGCGGCGTCGGCACCGAGGAGCAGGGCCCCGCCGCCGTTGCCGATCAGCGCGACCCGCGGACCGGCGGGGGCCGGCTGGCGGTCGAGGAGCAGTCCGACGTCGATCAGCTCCTCCAGCGTTCTGGCCCGCAGTACTCCGGTGTGGGCGAACAGGGCGTCGACAGTCGCCTGGTCGTCGGCGAGGGTGGCAGCGAGTGACCGGCGCGTCTGACGCTCGAGCACCGACCGGCCGCCCTTCAGCGCCACGACGGGCTTGCGCTGCGAAACGGCGCGGGCGACGCGGGCGAAGCGGACCGGGTCACCGAACGATTCGAGGTAGAGCAGCACGACGGTCGTCGAGGCGTCATCGGCCCACAGCCGTAGGAGGTCGTTGCCGCTCACGTCGACCTTGTCGCCCATCGAGACGAACGAGGAGATCCCGGCGCAACGGTCCTCGGCCTCCACGGCGATGGCCACGCCCACCCCGCCGGACTGCGACGCGACGGCGAGCCCGCCGGGACGGAACGAGCGGTCGGTGACCGTGGCGTTGAGTCCGGCTCGTGTCGAGACGACACCAAGGCTGTCCGGCCCGATGATGCGCATGCCATGGCGCCGTGCCGCGGCCAGGATCTCGTCCTGCGACAGCGACGTGTCGGTATCGCGGTCGGGGAGCCCGGGGGACACGATCACGGCGGTCGGCACCCCCGCATTGCCACATTCCTCGAGGAACCCGGTCACCGTCGTCGTCGGGCCGGCGATGACCGCCAGGTCTGGAACGGCATCGAGCTCGTCGAGTCGGGCGACCGTGCGGACACCGTCGACATCGCCCACCGTGCGGTCGACGACGCTGGTTCGTCCGCCGAACGACTCGACGAGGTGGGCGATGACGCGCCGCCCCGGTGCCGAGTCATCCTGCTCCACGCCGAGCACGACCACATGCGCCGGATCGACGATCGTCCGCAACGAGCGCACGGCGGCCCGCCAGTCGCGCTGGTCGGCGTCGTCCTGGAGGATGTGGTCGGCCGTCAGGTCGAGCTGGACGTTGACCACGCCGTCGTCCAACCAGCTGCGGTGGGTGAGCCCGACGGTGCGGAACACGGCCTGCATCGCGGCGTTGTCGGGCAACGTCTCGGCGACGAGACGGCGAAAGCCGGCGGCCTTGGCGACCATCGCCAGGTCCTCCAGGAGGACCGTGGCGATGCCCTCGTGGTGATGGGCGTCGGCCACCGCGAAGGCGACCTCGGCTTCGTCGCCTGCGCCGCCGCGGGCAAAGTACTCGCCGACGCCGACGAGGGCATCGCCAGACTCGGCGACGAGGGCGACATGAAGGCCGACGTCGTTGATCGTCGAACGCCGCAGCTCGTCGTCGGGCATCGACGATCGCTGGCCGAAGAATCGAAGGTAGCGGGAGGCTGGATCGAGCCGCTCGTAAAACGAGCGCAAGCGCTCGAGGTCCGCCGGCCGGGTCGGGCGGATGCGCATCGCCCGGCCGGTCGACAACAGGACGTCACGCTCGAACGGAGCGAGCAGCGCGTCAGTCACGATGACCCGACCGGTGGCCTCGGCGATCCGCCCTCGAGCCGGTTGACGGACGCAACATTCTGCGTAAAGATCGCGGGAATCTCGCAAACTGTTGCAGGTTCAGCGTTCACAGGGGAGTCGTACGAAGGTTGTTGACATTCGCGCCTACAGCGGCCGGCAGGGCGTGCACCTGGGCGATCCCGTGAGCCAGCTGGCAGCAACGTATCGCAACGAGGTGGTCAGTCGCCTCGAGCGGCTGACCGACGGGAACAACGCCAATGCCCTGGACGACGCAGCCGCGCTGATCGTCGAGTCGCTCAACGCCGGGGGCATCATCCACGCCTTCGGCACCGGTCACTCCGAGGCGTTCGCCATGGAGGTCGCCGGGCGTGCCGGTGGACTGATCCCGACGAATCGGATCGCCCTGCGCGACGTGGTGCTGCACGGCGACCGCGACGCGTCGATCCTCGCCGGGGCAACGTTGGAGCGCGACCCGTCAGTGGTCGCCGAGCTGCTCGACGGCTTGTCGCTGCACGACGCCGACCTGTTCGTCATCGCCTCGAACTCCGGGGTCAACGGATCGGTGGTCGAGATGGCGGTGCAAGCCAAGCAACGCGGCCACAAGGTGATCGCCGTGACAAGTCTCGAGCACACCAATGCCGTCACGCCGAAGCACCCCAGCGGCAGGCGCCTGTCGGAGCTCGCCGATGTGGTGATCGACAACCTCGCGCCCTACGGGGACGCGACGATGACGATCGGCGAAGGCATCGGCGTCGGCGCGGTGTCCTCGATCACCGCAGCGATGATCGCCCAACTGCTCACGATCGCCGCGGCCGACCGACTCGTGCAGGCCGGCGAGACCCCACCCGTCTACATCTCGGCGAACATCCCAGGAGGTGACGAACACAACCACGCTCTCGAAGACCGCTATCGCGGCAGGATCCGCCGCCTGGCATGACACGCCCCGGAAGCGACATGATGCAAGCGGCAACGCCTGGGGACGTTGCCTCGGCCAGCTTCCGGCTGTCTCCCCATCCATTGAAACTCTCGACAAGGAACGTGTGAACAACGACATGAACAAGGACAACATCGAACGGGCATCCACCAACCGACGTGGATTCCTCCGCGGCGCTGCTGCCGTCGGCGTCGGAGCAACGCTCGCGCCGTACCTCGGCAAGGCCGGCATCGTCGGCGCGACGACCGTCCCGCGCCGGCGGCGACGGGACCGCGGCAGCGGCGTCGATGCAGCCAACCCGTTCGGCATCGCCGAGAACTCCACCGTCGACGCGGTGATCTTCGACGGCGGCTACGGCGTCGACTACGTCGAGTTCGCCGCCGACATCTTCGCCCAGACCCACGAGGGATCGACCGTCGAGGTCTCGCCCTCGACGCAGATCGCGACCGGAGCTGCAGCCTCGCTTCGTCGGCGGCAATCCGCCCGACCTCGTCGACAACTCCGGTGCCCAGGCGATCGGGTTCAACACGATCCTCGACCAGCTCGAGGACCTCACCGACGTCATCGACGCCCCCAACCTGGAGGGTGTCCCGATCCGCGACACGCTGTACGGCGGCGTGCTCTCGCCCGGGACCTTCGGCGGCAAGCTCGCGGCGATCAACTACGCCTTCACGGTGTACGGGGTGTGGTACTCGGGGAGCCTGTTCGAGGAGAACGGCTGGACGCCGCCGACGACCTGGGCCGAGGCGCTCGAGCTCGGGGCGGCGGCCGCCGAGCAGGACAAGTACCTGTTCTGCTGGGGCCGGGAGGCGGCGACCTACTACCAGACGATGTGCATCGAGTCGGCGATCAAGGAGGGCGGCGACGAGGTCCGCCTGGCATTGGAGAACCTGGAGGAGGGCTGCTGGTCGCATGCCGGCGGTGCAGGCGGCGTTCGCCGGGCTGAAGGCGATCATCGACGCCGGCTACATGCAGCCGGGCGGCGGCGGCACGCAGTTCACCCAGGCGCAGGCGCAGTGGAGCCTCGACCAGGACGCGATCTGTACCCGTCGGGCTCGTGGATCGAGAACGAGATGAAGGAGCAGACCGCCGAGAACTTCCAGATGAGGGGCGTGCCGACGTTGGCCGTCACCGCCGACTCGGCGATGCCGGCGACGGCGCTGCGCTCCGACGGCGGGTGAGCCGTTCATCGTGCCGTCGCAGGGCGCCAACGTCGCCGGCGGCAAGGAGATGCTGCGGATCATGCTGTCGACGGAGGCGGCCAGCCAACTTCACCCAGACGAAGCTGGCCCCGACGATCGTGGCCGGCCTCGTCCCCGAGGACGGGTTCGGCTCGACGGCGCTGGTGTCGCAGGCCGAGATGCTGGCGGCGGCGGGCGAGGACATCTTCAACTTCATCTTCGTCGACTTCTACGGCACGAACCAGGACGCAGCTGCCGATCTGGAACACGTTCCTGGCCGGCGACTCGTCGGTCGAGGACCTCACCACCTCGCTGCAGGAGATCACCGACCAGCATCCGCGAGGACGACTCGATCACCAAGATCGTGGTGGAGTGACGAGCTTCGGCCGCTCCGGCGTCGACGACGGCACCGGCGCTCGTCGCCTCGCCGCGCGGTCGCGATCGACCGCGCGGCGGGGCGGTCGCCGCCGGCGCAAGCTGACGTTCGACTACGTCAGCTTCATGGTCGTGTTCCTCGGCGCTGCCCGTGGCGGTCGTGCTCGTGTTCGTGGTCTGGCCGTTCATCCAGGCCGATCTACTACGCGATGACCGACTGGACGGGCTTCCAGGCCAACTTCAACTTCATCGGTTTCGACAACTTCACGAGCCTGTGGGACGACGAACTTTCCGCAAGGCGGTGCGGAACAACATCCTGCATGGCGATCGTCGTGCCGTTCGTCACGATCGTCGATCTCCTTGACGTTCGCCACGATGATCACGATCGGCGGTTCGAGTCGCGGGCAACCTGCGCGGGATCAGGAACTCCAGCTTCTACCGCGTGGTGTCGTTCTTTCCGTACGTCGTCCCGGCGATCGTGATCGGGCTGATCTGGAGCAAGATCTTCGACCCGTCCAACGGCCTGCTCAACGGCGTGCTGACCGGACTCGGATCGAGCCAGTTCGACAGCTTCGCCTGGCTCGGTGAGGAGACGACCGCTCGCTGGGCCGTGATGTTCGTCATCGTCTGGGGATTCGTCGGCTTCTACATGGTGCTGTTCATCGCCGCGATCAAGGGCGTGCCGGCGGAGATCTACGACGCGGCGCGGATCGACGGCGCCGGGCGGGTGCGGATGACGTTCGTCGGTGACCATCCCGCTGATCCGTGACACCGTCCAGACCGCCTACATCTACCTCGGCATCCTCGCCCTCGACGCCTTCGTCTACATCCAGGCGCTGGCGCCCGAGGGCGGTCCGAACAACTCGACGCTGACGATGACCCAGAAGCTGTTCCGCACCGCATTCATCGACGGCAAGGCCGGCTGGGCCAGCGCGATGGGCGTCGTGCTCGCCGCCGTCACGCTCGTGTTCGCCGCGATCGTGTTCATCGTCAACCGCTTGGCCGGCGGCAAGGAACGGGTGCAGATGGCATGAGGCTGGCCTGCGTGACCACCTGCAGTCGCTCCTAGCGAGGCGACGCACGGCCGCCGTCGGCGACCAACCACCGCGCCGCGCGGCGCACCGTCGCGGTGGCGCCGCCTCGCACTGCGTCGCTGATCCTGTGGTCGGTCGTCGTCGATCGCCCCGCTGCTGTGGACGCTGCTGTCGTCGTTCAAGACGTCGCGGGAGATCTTCGAGTCGCCGTTCTCGCTGCCCGCCGACTGGAACCTGACGAACTACCGCACGGCGTGGACCCAGGAGCGCTTCGGCAACTACTTCCTCAACACGATCGTCGTCGTCGGCAGCGCCCTCGTCATCGTCATGCTGCTCGGATCGATGTGCGCCTACGTGCTCGCCCGCTTCCAGTTCCCCGGCAACCGGCTGATCTACTACATGATGCTCGCCTGCCTGACGTTCCCGATCTTCCTGGCGATCGTCCCGCTGTTCAAGCTGATGCAGAACTTCCACCTGCTCAACCGGCAGCCAGGGCTGGTGGTCGTCTACGTCGCGTTCGCCCTGCCGTTCACCGTGTTCTTCCTGTACCCCTTCTTCCGGCGGCTGCCCGACGAGATCGCCGAGGCTGCCGCCGTCGACGGCGCCGGCGAGTGGCGCACGTTCTTCCAGGTGATGCTGCCGATGGCCAAGCCGGGAATCGCCTCGGTGGCGATCTTCAACTTCCTCGGACTGTGGAACCAGTTCCTGCTACCGGTGGCACTGAACAGCGACCAGGACAACTACGTGCTGTCGCAAGGCATGAGCCGGTTCGCCTCGCGGCGCCGGCTACTCCGTCGACTTCGGCTCGCTGTTCGCCGCCGTGATCATCACCGTCGTGCCGGTGCTGGTGATGTACGTGATCTTCCAGCGCCAGCTCGCCGGATCGGTCACGCAGGGCACGATGAAGTAGCGAGAGCGTGACAACGCGGCTGGTCGTCACGGCCATCGACCTTCCCACCGCGCCGCTCGGGCCGTGCAGCCCGCTGCCGATGCTCGATCCGCCGGTGGCCGTCGAGCACATCGCCGACGACGTTCCCGGCGACATCGCCGAGCGGGCGCGGACGGGTGCGCCACCGTCGCTGCTGCCGTACCTCGCCCAGGACGACTACGGGCGCGAGCTGACGCCGAGGGCGGTGCGGGTGGCGGTGCTGGAGAACGAATTCCTCCGGGCGACCGTGGCCCTCGACCTCGGTGGACGGCTGTTGTCGCTGTACGACCGGCGTGCCGATCGGCAGTTGTTGTACTCCAACCCGGTCGTCCAGCCGGCCAACCTCGCACTGCGCAACGCCTGGTTCTCCGGGGGTGTGGAGTGGAACATCGGCACGCGTGGTCACTCACCGACGACGATGGACACACTGCACGCGGCGATCGTCGAGGGACCTGGTGGAGATCCGGTGCTTCGGCTGTGGGAGTGGGAGCGGATCCGCGGTGTCGTCTTCCAGATCGATCTGTGGATGCCGTCATCGTCGGCGGTGCTCCTGGCTCGGACGCGGATCCGCAACGTCAACGACATGGCGACGCCGATGTACTGGTGGACCAACGCGGCCATCACCGTCTCGGCCGACACGCGGGTCATCGCCCCGGCCACCCGGGCCTTCCGGACCGAGTACCCCAGTGGGCTGCGAGTCACCGGCGTTCCGGATGACGGCGATGGCGACGTGACCTTCCCGGCCAGTCAGGCGAAGGCCGCTGACTTCTTCTTCGACGTCGCCGCCCAGCAGCGCCCGTGGATCGTCGCCGTCGGCGGAGACGGAGCCGGAACCGCTCACGTCTCAACCGCTGCACTACGTGGCCGCAAGTTGTTCGTCTGGGGCACTGGCCGCGGCGGACGCCGGTGGCAGCAGTGGCTGTCCCACGGTGGCGACGAGGTGTACGCCGAGATCCAGGGAGGCCTGGCGCCCACCCAGTTCGAGCATGTGACGATGCCGGCGCGAGCCGAGTGCAGCTGGACCGAGGCATTCGGGGCGATCTCCGTGGACGCCACGCGTAGTCACGGCGGCGACTGGGACGAGGCCGTCGGGCACGTCGGCCAGGCGGTCAACGAGATGGTCTCGATCGAGCGACTCGACACGTGGCACCGTGCGGCTGGCGCCGTCGCCGATCGGCCACCGGCCGAGATCGTGGCCACGGGCTCAGGGTGGGGGGCCGTGGAACGGCTGCGCCGGAACGATGCCGGAACTGCCTGGTTCGACGACGCTGGCACCCCGTTCCCCGACTCCACGTGCGGACCGGATCAGGAGGACTGGCTGACGTTGCTGCGCACCGGGCAGCTCCCGCCACGTTCGCCGTCGGATGCTCCGGCGTCCTACGTCACGGGCGGTGATTGGGAGCGACGACTCGACGCGGCCAGGCCCAGTTGGCTGACCGAGTACTTCGGCGCCGTCTTGGCCCACGGACGCGGCGACCTTCGCCAGGCCACCGCCCGCTACCAGGCATCGCTGCGCCACGTCGAGAACGCGTGGGCATTGCGCGGGCTGGCCGAGGCGGCCGGGTCGGCGGGGCGCCTCGGCGAGTCCGCCCAACTGGCCGTACGGGCGGCACGGACGGCGCCAGCCGAGTGGCGCCTCGTCGCCGAGGCGGTCGAGCGGTTGCTCGACGCCGACCGGCCCCGTGACGCGTTGGCGTTGCTCGACGCACGTCCCGATGCCGGGCGACGCCGCGGCCGGCTGCAGTTGCTCGAGGCCTGGGCTGCTCACGCCGCCGGCGACGTCGAACGCGCCGCGGCGGTTCTCGCCGGTGGACTCGAGGTCGCCGACCTGCGAGAAGGCGAGCGCAGCGTCGACCGACTGTGGAGCGCGGTGTTCCCCGAGCGCCCCTTGCCCGCCGAGTACGACTTCCGGATGGTCTAGCGCAGGGCGACGAGCGAAGCCCGCAACCGAGCGAAGATGGCGTCGTCGACGTCCACGCCGCCTTTGCGCAGGGCGAGCACGGCCGCGCCGGCGACGCCGTCGGACACGGTGATGACCGGCGACTCGTCGAGGGTCGGGCGAAACGAGCGCACCACCCGCCGGGCCACTGACGGCTGGTGTGACACGATGCTGCCGCTGAGCACGAGCGGTCCGCCGAGGTCGGCTACGACGACAGCATCCAGCGTTGCCGCCAGGGCGTCGGCTGCACCGGACGCGATGGCGCCGGCGATCGTGTCGCCGGCGGCCTCGGCCTCGAACACCAGGGGCGCCAGTCGGGCGAGCTCCACCGGTCGGAGCCCGTAGACGACACGCACGAGGTGGTCGAGGGTCTCCGTCCGACCAGTCGGCCGGCGCTGCCCGCCTGGCGCGATGCCGAGGTGGGCGAGCACGAGATCGACCAGCACCGTGGGCGGGCCGCGGCCGTCGAGCGCACTCGCCGCCGCGCGCACGGCCCGGCGCCCGATCCAGAACCCGGATCCGGCGTCGCCGAGCAGCCAGCCGAGACCGTCAGTCGTCGCCTCGACGTGATGGTCGCGGACCCGCACCGCGGCGGCCCCCGTGCCGGCAACGAGCACGTAGCCGTCGGGGGCCAGCGAACCCGAGTGAAAGGCGACAAGCAGGTCGGCTTCCAGGGAGAGCCGTCCCGGAAGCCCGGCGCTGATCAGCTCGTTGCGGAGTTGGCGGCCCTTCTCCCCGCCGGCGCCGGCAATCCCGAGCACGCCATTGTCGATGTCCGCCGGCGTCGCCGCGGCCTGGGCCAGGGCCGCCCGGGTTGCCGCGACGATCGCCGCGACCGCGGTGATCGTGTCGAACGACGTCGGGTTACCACTTCCGGCCGAACCGAAGCCGAGGCACTCGCCATCGGGCGTCACGACAGCGGCGCGGGTCGAGGTGCCACCGACATCGACGGCCAGGACGTTCATGGTGCGAGTAGCTTGCCCGCCCGTGAAGAGGAAACTGACACTGCTCGTGGTTGTCGTCATTGCGGGCCTGACGGCCTGCGGTGGGGACGATGACGACTCCGCTGACGAGACAGTGACCGAGCCGGGCGGCTGTGCCGAGGTTGACCCGCCGCCGGCGAAGGGCGACGGCGGAGCGACGGCACCAACCGCCACCCTCGACCCGGCCGAGACGTGGTCGCTCAATTTCGAAACGTCGTGCGGCTCGTTCGTGGTGACGCTCGACCTCGAATCGGCGCCAGACACCGCGGCGTCACTCGTCGCCCTGGCCGAGGACGGCTACTTCGACGACACCGTCTTCCACCGCATCGTGCCCGACTTCGTGATCCAGGGTGGCGACCCGACCCAGACCGGTAGTGGCGGGCCCGGGTACAAGACCGTCGACGTCCCCGCCACCGACGCCACCTACACGCGTGGCGTAGTGGCCATGGCCAAGGCCGGGACGGAACCGGCGGGAACCGCCGGCAGTCAGTTCTTCGTCGTCACCGGAGCCGACGTCGGCCTGCCTCCGGAGTACGCCGTAGTCGGCGAGGTCACCGAGGGATTGGACGTCGTCGAGCTGATCGGCACACTCGGCGACCCGGCCACCGAGAAGCCGACCCAGCCGGTCGTCATCGAGTCGGTCACCGCCTCGTCCTGATCGGGAGATCGGCGGCGGGCGGCAGCCGAGGGCGTTCGTCCACAGCAATTCACCCGCTGTCCCCAGCAAATTCACACGGTTTGGGGGCTGACGATCCACAGGCGGTGTCGTTCACAATCGCACCATGTCGATGAGCATCCGCCGATCGCTCGATCGTCCCCGCCGCCATGGCGTGCTGGTACAGCCCGACGACCGCCGTGCCCTCGAGCGGTCTGGCTGGCGCACGACCCTCGACTACCGCGAGAACCACATCCGTGGCCGGGACGGTCGCCTGGTCGAGGTCGTGCCGTCATGGACGGCCGAGGCCGAGCGATTCGACGGTGACCTGGCGTTTGCCTCGGCGATCGGCACGACCGCGGACGAGGCGTGGGCCCACCTCCGCGACGACGTGGAGTCCGGCCGGACGACGATCACGACCCGGCTCCGCCTGCTCACCCGGTGATCCCCCCACCGGGTGGCAGGATTGCCCGATGGCACTGCTGACCGACGAGGTTCGCCAATTCCTGTCCGCTGGAACGCGGACCGGCAAGCTCGGCTGGGTGGCGGGTGACGGTCGTCCGCTCGTCGCCCCGATCTGGTTCGTGGTCGAGGGTGACGATGTGCTGTTCAACACCGGTGCCCGCACCGCCAAGGGCTTGGCGATCGCCCGCGACCCGCGGTGCGTCCTGGTCGTCGACCTCGAGGAGCCGCCGTACGGGTTCGTCCAGGTCCAAGGCGTCGCTGAGCTGACCGAGGACCTCGTCGAGGTGCGGCGCATCGCCACCCTCAACGGCGGCCGTTACATGGGTGCCGATCGAGCTGAGGAGTTCGGCGCCCGCAATGGCGTGCCCGGAGAGCTCGGGGTGCGCCTGCGACCGTCGAAGGTTGTCGCCAGCCTCGACATGACTGCTGCGGAGTGACCAGCGCGCCGAACGCCGTGACCGTCCGCGACGCCACGGCCGAGGACTGGCCGGCAATCTGGGCCTTTCTGCGCGACATCGTCGAGTCTGGCGAGACGTTCACGTGGGATCGCACGACGGACGAACCGACGGCGCGCAGCAAGTGGTTGCACCACCCACCCGGCGTCACGCTGGTTGCCGTCGACGAAGTCGGGACAGTTCTGGGCACGGCGGAGATCCACCCCAACTACGGCGGTGGAGGCCGCCACGTGGCCAACGCCGGGTTCATGGTCCACCCGCGGCACGGGGGGCGGGGTGTCGGCCGAACTCTCGGTGAGCAGGTCATCGATCGGGCACGGCGCGACGGGTACGAGGCGATGGTGTTCAACGCGGTGGTCGAGACGAACGTCAACGCCGTCACCCTCTGGCGGTCACTCGGGTTCGACGTCCTGGCCACGATCCCACGAGCCTTCGCCCATCCGACACAGGGAAAGGTCGGCCTCCTCGTGATGCACCGCGACCTGTGACCATCTGTCCAGCACCGGGCTGCTGACGATGCATTCGTCGATCGCCGACGCCAACGTCGTCAGGGCGACCGAAGAACGGGGTCGCCGGCTACAGGGCGCTGAGGACGTCGAGGATCTGGTCGCCGTAGCGCTCGAGTTTGGTCGGGCCGATGCCGTCGCACGCCGCCAGCTCGACGGCATCGCGTGGCTTGGCGACGGCGATGCCCCGAAGGTGTCGGTCGTTGAGCACGACGTACGCCGGGACTTCGTCGACCTTGGCCCGCATCGCCCGCCAATCGCGTAGCGCCTTCTCGGCAGCGACAGCATCGACCGACAGCTCGACATCGATCGGAATCGCATCGCGTCGCGGAGGTCGCTTGGCGGCGGCGGGGCGAGCGATCCTCGTCGGAGCCCGCTTGGGCGCCGAGCCGGCGAGCTCGGCGAGGAATGGTGAACGGCGCGACCGATCGGCCAGCACGGTGACACGCCGCCGGCCTCGGGTGATGCCGACATGGAGGACGCGACGCTCCTCCTCGATGTCCTCGGCGAGGCGGTGGGGGCTGATCCCGTCGACGACGCCGAACACGGCGACGTGGTCCCACTCGCGACCCTTGACCCGGTGGATCGTCGAGAGGGTGACGCCCCGGAGGTCGCCCTCGGCATGGAACGCCTCGCGTAGCCACGCTTCGAACGTGGCCGCGGCAGGGTGCAGATCGGCGACGGCGAGCAGACCGTCGAGGTCGTCGAGGTGGCTGGCACCTTGCCCGCCCCCGGTCCGGTCGAGCAGGCTCATCGCCGAACCGAGACCGACGGAGTCGCGCACGACTTCGAGGACGTCGCGCGTCGACCCGGCGCGCCCGGCGTCGACGACGAGCCGCAGGTCGTCGGCGAGGTCGAAGACCTTGGCCTGGTCCTTGTCGGGAACCTGCGTCCCCAGCGCGGCGATCGTCCCGACGGTCCACGTCCGTCGACGGGAGATGCGCTCGGGAAACCATTGCGGGAGCCCCCGGGAAGGCCGGCGCAAGATCTCCACGACGTCGCCAGCGGCGAAGCCGTCCGGGTTGCTGGCGATGCGCAGGTAGGCGAGCGCGGCCCGCAAGCCGGTGCGACTGAGGAGGTCGGGCGTGAGCACGGAGTTCAGCGGGACCCCAGCGGAACGTAGGGCGACGTGTGGAGCCAGGAGAATCGAGTTGACCCTGGCCAGCACGGCGATCGAGGCGGGCTCGACACTGGGTTCGGCGAGCCATCCGGTGACCACGCCGACGATCGCCGCGGCGCTGCCGTCTGGTTCGTGTTCGACGACCCGCAGCGCCCCAGGTGTCGCGTCGTTGTGGTCGCCGGCGACGATCTGTTTGGCGACGCGGCGCTCGTTGTAGCCGAGCAGCGTCGCGGCGGCCGTGACGACCTCGGTGGGGCACCGATAGTTGATGCGTAGGGCGTGCTCGCCGGCATTGGGGAACAGCCGGCGATAGTCGATGAGGAAGCCGGGATCGGCGCCGGCGTGACCGTAGATGCACTGATCGTCGTCACCGACGCCGAACACGTCGAGGGCCGGCAGGCTGAGCAGTCGGATCAACAGGACGTGGGCCGGCGTGAGATCCTGGAACTCGTCGACGAGGAGGTGCCGGCACCGTCGCTGCATCGCCGTGCGGAACGAACCATCGGCGAGGATCGCCTCGATCGCCGCGTAGATCTGCTCGTCGAAGTCGACGACGCCGCGGTCGGCGAGGGCGGCGCGGTACCGGGGAAACAGCTCGCCGAGCCCGTCGACATCGTCCCGCGACGCCTCGACGTCGTCTGGGTCGCGAAGGCCCAAACGGATCGCCGTCAGCGCCTCCAGATAGGGCCCGAGTGGATCGACGTTGGCCCGTCGCCGGCGGTGCCCAGGCAGCAACGAGTCGATGAGCCGCCGAACATCGCGTTCGTCGATGACCGTGGGCTGCCGGCCGCGGTGCTCGCGCAACACCCACAGGCCGAGGGCATTGAGCGTGCGCACGTGCGGTCCGAACGCCGCGGTGCGCTGCGTCAACTCGCGTTCAGCCTCCTTGTTGTAGGCGACGGCGAGCACCCCCGCTGGTTCGTAGCCACGGTCGACGATGAGGTGGTGCAGCCGCTCGGTGAGGACGCGCGTCTTGCCCGATCCGGCGGGGGCGATGACCCGCGCCGGCCCACGTTCGTGGCGGACGGCGGCGAGCTGGTCAGTCGCCAGCTCGCCACCGGGGCTGGCGACAGCCGCCATCGCCACCGGTCGCCCGATCTCGACCGACTCGGCGTGTACGACGGCGCCCACCGCAACCGGGTCCCATGGCTGGCGCGGCCCTCCGTCGACCCAGACGAGTGATCCGTCGGCGCCACGGACATCGCCCGCCGACCGGAGGGTCGTCGCCGACTCGAGCTCGACAACCGCACTGCCCGGCATCAGTCGGTTGGCCTTGCGGCTCCACCACCACACCAGCGCACCATCGCCTCGGCAGTCATAGTTGTTCGCCCACACCAGGAAGTGCAGGCGATCGAACCACGGCTCGGTCTCCGGCGAGTGGGTCCATGGTTCGCCGGTGATCGACGATGGGACCCGAAAACCGGCAGGGTCGACGAGCAAGTCGATGACGACTGGTCGACGGTCAGCCCAGCACCCGTGGAGGCGCTCGACGACAGCCTGCGGCGAGGCGAGCGTGGAACGGTCGATCGTGACCACTTCGGCGGCCGCCCATGGCTCCGGAGCAGGACGGCCATCGGCAACGATCGCCCCGCGCCCGAACACGGCGATCGGGTCGATGGGCACGGGTGGGACTCTACGCACCACCTGTCGCGGTCGGCAGCGCCGTGTACGGTGCGCCGTCGTGGCCGACCGCGTGCTGCTGATCCGCCACGGTGAGACGGACTGGACCGCCGATCGCCGGCACACCGGACGCACCGATCTCCCGCTCAACACGGAAGGCGAGCGCCGCGCCGGCCGACTCGCTCCGTTCCTCGCCTCGTTCCCCGATGCCAGGTTGGCAACGGTCTTCACCAGTCCGTTGCGGCGGGCGCGCCAGACCAGTGAGCTGGCCGGGGTGGGCGAGCGGGCATTGGTCGACGACGACCTCGTCGAGTGGGATTACGGAGAGTTCGAGGGAACGCGTACTGCCGACCTGCGGACGACCGACCCCGGCTGGTCGATCTGGACGGCGGAGATCCACGCCGGCGAGACGTTGGAGGAGGTCGCCCGGCGGGCCGACAGTTTCCTGGGCCGGCTCCGCCAGATCGAAGGGATCGTCATGGTGTTCGCCCATGCGCACTTCCTCCGGATCCTCGCTGCCCGGTGGTGCGGCTGGCCCGCCGCCGAGGGCTGTCACCTGACGCTGCTCCCGGCGAGCATCAGCGTGCTCGGCTACGAGCGCGAGGTCCCGGTGATCGAGCAGTGGAACCTCAACACCGATTCACCTCCTGGAGTCGACGATCACGGCTACGCTGGCATGGGCCAATGAATTCCCCGATCGATAGACCTTCACGGCCGACCACTACATGACGGCAACTGGAACAACGACGACCGTCGTCGTGCCTGGCACGCAGCTGATGGCCGCACTCGTCGGTCCCCGAGATCAACACCTCCGACAGATCGAGGACGCCTTTCCCGGCACCGAGATCAGCGTGCGCGGCAACGAGGTCAGCATTCGCGGTGAGCAAGCCGACGAGGTCGGGCGGCTGTTCGAAGAGTTCGTCGACCTCCTGCAGCGCGGCCATCACCTCGACACGGTCGGACTCGCCCGGGTGATCAAGATGGTCTCCGCCGACGAGCGGCCGAGCGAGGTGCTGACCCACGACGTGCTGCGGGGGGCCCGGGGGAGGCCGGTGCGTCCCAAGTCGAGCGGGCAGAAGCGCTACATCGAGGCCATCGAGGACAACGTCATCACGTTCGGCATCGGCCCCGCCGGTACGGGCAAGTCGTGGCTCGCCGTGGCAATGGCGGTGAAGGCGTTGCAGGCCAAAGAGGTGCAGCGGATCATCCTCACCCGTCCGGCCGTCGAGGCCGGCGAACGTCTCGGATTTCTGCCCGGGGATCTGATGGCGAAGATCGATCCGTACCTCCGCCCCTTGTACGACGCGCTGTACGACATGGTCGATCCGGAAGCGGCCCAGCGACTCCTCGAACGTCAGACGGTCGAGGTCGCCCCGCTGGCGTTCATGCGCGGGCGCACGCTCAACAACAGCTTCATCATTCTCGACGAGGCGCAGAACACGACGCCGGAGCAGATGAAGATGTTCCTCACGCGCATTGGCTTCAACTCCAAGGTCGTCGTCACCGGCGACGTCACGCAGGTCGATGTCCCGACGGGCAAGAGTGGTTTGCTCGGCCTCGAACGGGTGCTCCAGGGCATCGAGGGCCTGGCCTTCGTGAAGCTCGGCGCCGCCGACGTCGTCCGCCACCGAATCGTGGCCGACATCGTCGCGGCGTACGAACGGGACTCCGACTCGCGACCGTCATGAGTTCTGCGTACGGGGGAGTGAACGCCGAGCCTCCGAGTGCCACCGCCGGCACCGACGGACAGGTCGTGGTCGTCGGCGCCGACGAGCAGTCCGACGTCGAGGTCGATGTCGACCGATGGAGCCGTCTCGCCACTGCCGTGCTGCGCGACGGCGGCCGAGACGGTGAGCTGACCCTGACATTTGTCGATCGTGCCGAGATCACCGCCCTCAACGAGGCCCACCTCGGCCACACCGGACCGACCGATGTCTTGTCCTTCCCCCTCGATGCGGCTGATCTCGCCGCGGCAGTGGACGGACCGATTCCGGTGCTCCTCGGCGATGTCGTGATCTGCCCGGACGTCGCTCGCGCCCAGGCACCGATGCACGCCGGAACGTTCGACGACGAGTTGGCCTTGCTCGTGGTCCATGGAGTGCTGCACGTGCTCGGCCACGACCATGCCGAGGCGTCTGAGTCCTCCGTGATGCGAGCGAAGGAACTCGCCCTGCTCGTCGCTCATCACTGGGGCGGTCCGCCGCCGTCGGGGTTCCGCCAGGCTCAGGACTGACGATGACTGCCACCGAGATCTGGATGCTGCTGGCGATTTTCGCCATCCTGTTCGTGCTTGCGTTCCTCGCCGTCGCCGAGACTGCCCTCAATCGCATCTCGCGCGTCAAGGCCCAGGCGATCGCCGACTCTCAGGCCACCAAGTCGGCCCGCGCCTTGCTGCGCCTCGTGACGCATCCGGAGCGGTTCATCAACCCGTTGCTCGTCACGGTCACGGTGCTGCAGATGGGTCAGGCCTTCCTCACCACGCTGCTGGCCGACGAGTTGTTCGGTGCCAAGGGTGTCGCTGTTGGTTTCGTCCTCAACGTCATCGTCTTCTTCGTGCTGACGGAGGCGGTGCCCAAGACGTGGGCGGTGCTGTCGGCCCAGCGAGCCGCCCTGTTCACCGCTCGTGCCGTCGACTGGCTGGTGGCGTTCCCGCCGTTGCGCCTCGTGAGCCGGGCGTTGATCGTGCTCACCAACGTGATCGTGCCGGGCAAGGGTCTCAAGGAGGGGCCGTTCGTCAGCGAGCAGGAGTTGCTCGGCATCGTCGGGGCGGCGGCCGACGACGAGGTGATCGAGCACGAAGAGCGCCAGCTGATCGAGAGCATCATCGAGTTCGGCGACACGGTCGTTCGTGAGGTGATGGTGCCGCGTCCGGACATGCTCATCGTCGAGGAAGGCGCGACCGTCACGGCCGCCCTCGACCTGGCCATCAGCCACGGCGTCAGCCGGCTGCCGGTGCAGGGTGGTGATGGTGACGACATCGTCGGCCTCGCCTACACCAAGGATCTGATCCGTGTCGAGCGTGAGGGTCGCGGCGACGAGCCGGTGCTCGACCTCGCCCGCAAGGTGCGCTTCGTGCCGGAGAACATGCCGGTGGCCCGCCTGATGCGCGAGATGCAGCGTGACAAGTTCCACCTGGCGATCGTCGCCGACGAATACGGCGGGATCGCCGGCCTGGTGACCCTGGAGGACTGCCTGGAAGAGCTCGTCGGCGAGATCGTCGACGAGTACGACGTCGAGGCTGCTGGCATCGAACGGTTGCCCAACGGCGACTACCTCGTCGATGGCGGCACGCCGGTCGAGGACATCAACGAACTGCTCGACCTGACGTTGCCCAACGAGGACTGGGACACCGTCGGCGGGTTCATCTTCGGCACGCTCGAGCACGTCCCCGAGGTCGGCGAGGACGTCGTCCACGCGGGTTGGCGGTTCAAGGTCGACGAGGTGGACGGCCGGCGGATCCGCCTGGTGCGGATCAGCTACGTGTCGGCGTTGGCGTCGCCCGATGCCGCCGAGCCGGCTGCCGAGATGACGTCGGAGGCGTCCAACTCCGAGTCCAGCTGAACGATCACGGCCGGTTACGTTCGCAGCCCATGGAGATCTCGCTGGCGGGAAAGACGGCCCTCGTCACCGGGGCGTCGAAGGGCATCGGCAGGGCGATCGCTGCGCAATTTGCTGCGTCGGGGGCCAACGTGATGCTCAGTTCGCGCAAGCAGGATCAACTCGAAGCGGCGGCCGCGGAGATCGTCGCGTCAGGGGCTGCGGGGGAGACCGCCGTGTTCGCCGCCAACGCCGGCGACCTCGGTGCGGCCGAGGCGTGTGTGGTGGCCACGGTCGAGCGCTTTGGCGGCCTCGACATCCTCGTCAACAACGCGGCGACGAACCCGTACTACGGGGCGACGCTGGACGTCGATCCGTCGCGGTTCGACAAGACCTTCGAGGTCAACCTGCGCGGGCCGCTGTACTGGTGCCATCACGCCTGGGAGGCCGCGTTCCGCGAGCGACCTGGCGTGATCGTCAACATCGCCTCGGTCGGCGGGCTGCGCGCCGAGTTCGGCCTCGGGGTGTACAACCTCACCAAGGCGGCGTTGATCCACCTCACCCGCCAGCTCGCCAACGAGCTCGGGCCGACCCGCGTCGTCGGTGTGGCACCTGGGCTCGTGCACACCGATTTCGCCTCCGTGCTCGTCGACAACTTCGGCGCGGCACTTGCCAAGCAACTGCCGACGAAGCGACTCGGCGAACCGGTCGACATCGCCAACCTCGTCACGTTCCTGGCCAGCGACGCCGCCAGCTGGATCACCGGCGAGACCTACGTCATCGACGGCGGGGCCGGCGTCCGCGGCGCAGTGGTCTAACCCGAGCCGTTCTGGGCGGCCTCCGGTCCATTACGCGATCTGGGCGGCCAGCGGTCCGAAGGCAACGATTTCAGCCGCCCAGATCGTCCTCTGCTTGGGCGATCGATCGCGCTGTGACACCCCTTGTTCATGATGTCGGCATGAGCAGTGTCGTCGTCAACTTCCCCGGTCCACGAGCCGGACAGGAGGCCGAACCGCGCTGCGCATCTCACGACGCGGCGTGGTGGTTCGAGCCGGAGATGTTCGACCGGGCCGTCGAGATCTGCGCACGCTGCGAGATGCGCGCCGACTGCCTGGCTCGGGCGCTGCAGTCCGGCGAGCGGCTCGGCGTGTGGGGCGGTCTCACGCCCGAACAGCGCGCCGCACTGCCCGACGCCGTGGTGATTCCCCTGCCCGAGCGCGCCGGGAGGCGGTGATGGGCCCGGTCAGCTGGGCCCTGGCGCTGACCGCAGCGCTGATCGTTGTGGCTTGCCGAGCGTGGTGGTCGGGATCGCCTCGACCAGCTGCAACCGTCGTGGCGCGCAGTAGGCGGGCAACACCTGGCGCACCGCGCGGCGCAGGTCGTCGAGCGACGGTGCCTCGGGCCCCGCTGGAACGATGTACGCCGTCACGACATGGCCCCATTCGGGGTCAGGCGTGCCGGCCACCGCCACGTCCGCCACCCGCGGGTCGGCCCGGATGGCCCGCTCGACGGGTTCCGGCCACACGTTCTCGCCTCCGCTGATGATCAGGTCGCTGCGTCGACCATCGACGGCGAGGCGTCCATCCGGGAGCCACCGGCCGAGGTCACCGGTCGCCAGCCAGCCGCTGGCCCGGGGATCGATGTCGGCGTCGGCTCCGCGATAGGCGCGCAGCAGCATCGGGCCGCGCACGTGGATCTCGCCGTCGTCGGCCAAGCGGACCTCGGCACCGTCCAGGGGCACCCCGTCGTACACGACCCCGCTGCCGGTCTCGGTCATCCCGTAGGTGGTGACGACATTGGCCGGGAGGTCGTCAGGCGGTGTGGCGCCGCCGAGCACGATGCGCCGGAAGTGGGTCGGGTCGATGCGCCGCAGCGCCGTGGCCACCAGGCTGACCAGCGTCGCCGGCGACGACTGCACGGCCGAAGGGTCGAAGCGGGGGAGCACGGTGAGCTTCGTGGCGGTCGACAGCGCCCGGGTGACGACGGCGAGCCCGCCGACGTGGGAGAGCGGCAGGCAGGCGAGCCAGTGGTCGTCGGGAGTCACGCCGAGCCTGGCGCTCGACGCTCGTGCCGAGGCGATCACCGCGTCGTGGGTGAGCACGACCCCCCTGGGCTCGCCCGTCGACCCGCTCGTCGCCACGACCAATGCGTCGCCGGGCTCGACGGGTCGGCCGCCGGGTGGGCGGTGTTCGGCACCATGGGCGTCGCGGACGACGGTCACCGCGAGGGCGGCGAACTGCGCCGCCTTGGCCGGCTGCGGAAGTCGCTGGTCGATCGGGAAGACGGCGTCGCCGTCGTCCCACGCGCGGGTCAGGGCGTCGACGAACCCCGGGCCGGCGGGGAGGTCGAGGGCGACGAGTTGGCCCGTCATCGAGCCAGGTCCGGGCGATGCCGTGCGCCGGCAGGTTGCGCGGGGCGCGTCACGGCGCCCATCATGCCCGGCGATGCGGTGTGACCGAACAGTGGGCGAGGGGTGGGCGTGAACCGCTGGATCGTGGGGGCGCGGCCGCGGACGTTGCCGGCGGCGATCGTGCCGGTGGCCCTCGGGGTCGGGTGCGCGGCCGGTGTCGGTCCGATCTCGTGGTGGCGCGCCGTCCTGGCGCTCGTCGTCAGCCTCGCGCTGCAGGTCGGCGTGAACTACGCCAACGACTACTCCGACGGGGTGCGGGGCACCGACGACGGGCGGGTCGGGCCGCGGCGCCTGGTGGCGTCGGGGTTGGCGGAACCGGGGGCCGTGAAACGGGCGGCGTTGTATGCGTTCGCCCTCGCCGCAGTGTGCGGCCTGGCGCTCGCGGCGTCGACGACGTGGTGGCTGATCGCCGTGGGCGCGGGGAGCATCGCCGCGGCCTGGTTGTACACCGGGGGCCCGCGGCCGTACGGCTACTTGGGGCTCGGCGAGTTGTTCGTGTTCGTGTTCTTCGGGCTCGTCGCCACGGTGGGTACGACGTTCGTCAGCGTCGAGACGATCACCGGGCTGAGCATCGTGATCGGATGCGCGGCCGGCTTCGTCGCCTGCGCCCTGCTGGTGATCAACAACTTGCGCGACATCCCGACCGACGCGGTGGCCGGCAAGCGGACGCTGGCGGTCCGTCTCGGCGAGCAGCGGACGAGGTGGCTGTACGTCGCGCTCGTCGGGGCCACGTTCATCGCCCTGGCAGTCGGTGCCGTGATCTGGCGGCCGGCGGCACTGATCGGCCTCGGCGCCGTGCTGTTCGCCGTGTCGCCGGTGCGGCGGGTCCTCGGCGGAGCGGGCGGCCCGGCGTTGATCGCCGTGCTCGGGGAGACCGGCCGGCTACAGCTCGCGTTCGGCGTCCTGACGACGCTCGGGCTGCTGGTTGGCGGCTGAGTCGACCGGCATCCGATCCGCCGGGCGAACCGGAGTGGCGTCGAGCCACCGTTGCAGCACCTCGAGGAACTCGGCGGGTCGCTCCAGGTGGGCGACGTGTCCCGCACCGGCAATGACGGCAATCGTGGCGTCGGGGATCAGCGCGGCCATCCGCTCGGCGATGGCGGCGTACTTCTCGTCGAGCTGACCGACGACGAGGAGCACCGGCATCGCCAGTGACTGGAGGCTCTGCCAAAGCGACAGCTGGGCGCCGGTGCCGGCGAGTCGGAGACTGGACGCCAACCCCGCAGCAGTGTTCCCGAGGCGGTCGTCGAGCCGCGCGGCGTCGGGCGGCAGGTTGGCGAACAACGGCAGCGCCAGCCAGTCGGCGAGAAACGTGGCGACGCCGTCACGCTCGATCTGTGTCGCCAGTCGTTCGTCGGCGGCCCGTCGGGCTGCTCGCTCGGTGGTGTCGTCGATCCCCGCTGTGGAGCTGACGAGGACCAGACGGTCAACGAGGTCGGGTCGCGACACGGCGAGGTGGAGGGCCAGCCGCCCGCCCATCGAATACCCGACGTACGTCGCCGTTCCTCCGGTTCGGCCGAGCAGGTCGGCGCCGGCGCGGAGGTCGACCTCAACGGCGCCCGACGCTCCGTGACCCGGTGCGTCGACGGTGATGACCTCATGGCCGTGGCGATGGAGGGCGACGGCGACGTCCGCCCACGACGCACGGGTCTGGGTGAAGCCGTGGACGAGGACGATGCGGCCCCGCGCCGCCGAATCCAGGCGGCGCGGCAAGCTGGTCGGCGCCGAGCTTCACGACGCAGCCAGGCGGCGTAGCAGGGTGACGAAGTAGTCAGTGTCCTGGGCGCCGGGGATGCTCCACCGCGAGTTGACGACGAAGGTCGGCACGGCGGTGATCCCGAGATCGGTGGCATGGCGCAGGGCGATGGCCAGGGCCTCGACCCCGTCCTCATTGGCCAGGGCGTCGCCGACCTCGTCCGGGTCGAGCCCGCAATCGGCGGCGCAGGCGACGAGCACCTCGGGATCGCCGAGGTCTTTACCGTCGGTGAAATAGGCCGCCATCAACCGGTCGTTGAGGTCACCCTGGGTCGCCGCTCCGGCCGTCCGGAGGGCCCACCACAGCAGGCGATGGGCGTCAGCGGTGTTCGCCCGGACGGCTCGATCGAGCTGGAAGTCGAGACCATCCTGGCGGGCGACGGCCGTGACCCTGGCGATCATCTCGGCGGCGTTGGCGGGGCCACCGAACTTGCGGGCATAGACGTCGGCGACCGGTTCGGCATGGTCTCGCGGTGCCCTGGGATCCAATTGGAACGGCCGGCAGACAACTTCCGTCCCGGGAAACTCCGGGTCCGTCGCCAACACGGCGATCGCCCGATCGAGACGCGTCTTGCCGATGTAGCACCACGGGCACACGAGGTCGGAGTACACCTCGATCTGCACGGCCGCCCCCACTCGTCCGACGCTACCGGTGCCGTGTCGACGACGCAGAATGGCTGGATGTCGGGCGTCTCACCGTTCCGCTGGAGACGGCCTAGGGTCCCGGCGCAATGACGCGAAGCTGGTTGGTGAGATGAGCGCGCCGGATGTTCAGGCGACGTTCTGCGCGACGCTCGTCGACGAGTGGATCCACCACGGCGTCGAACACGCCGTCGTCGCCCCCGGATCACGTAGCACCCCCATGGCCCTGGCCCTGGCCGACCGTGACGAGTTGCACCTGCACGTGGTCCACGACGAGCGGGCGGCGGCGTTCGTCGCTCTCGGTCTGGGGCTCGACAGCGTCCCGTCCGTGCTGTTGAGCACGAGTGGCACGGCCACCGCCAACTTCCATCCGGCCGTCGTCGAAGCGGGTTTGTCCGACGTCCCGATGCTCGTCGTCACCGCCGACCGACCACCCGAGCTGCGCGACGTCGGGGCACCGCAGACGATCGACCAGACCGGGCTGTACGGCCGCTCGGTGCGTTGGTTCCACGACCCGGGTGTTGCCGATCTGGCCGCGGCGGGCAGTTGGCGTTCGCTCGCCCGCCGCTGTGTCGCCGCGGCGGCACATGGACCGGTACACCTCAACCTGCCGTTCCGAGAGCCGTTCCTCGGCGCGATTGGACAGCTGCCCCGGCGCTCGGCGGTCGCGGTTGCGGCGACGTCAGCGACGGCACTTGTTCCCGACGGCATCAGCGGGCTGTTGAACTCCGAGCGCGGGCTGATCCTCGCCGGAGGGCGCGGCGGCGTGACCGCCCATGACGTCGCCCAGTTGGCCACGGCGACCGGCTGGCCGGTGCTTGCCGACCCAACCTCAGGCTGTCGGCAGCTTCCCGGTGCGATTACCGCCTTCGACGCCTTGCTGCGCGTCGAGCAATTTGCTGCGGCGCACCAGCCAGACGTCGTGGTGCGCATCGGGCGTCCGGCCGCGTCGAAGGTCCTCGCCACATGGATCGCCACCGGCGCGGCGACCCTCGCGCAGGTCGGTGGGCCCGGTGTCATCGACCCGGATCACCGCGTCGCGATCGCCCTCCCGGCGTCCGCAGTTCAGGTCCTCGCCGAGCTCGCCTCGCGGAGCCCGGCCACCACCGGTTGGTCCGCCGACTGGATCAATGCCAGCGACCTCGCCGAGAAGGCGATCGTCGACTTCCTGTCCACCACACCGCAGCTGTCCGAGCCCGGCATTGCCCGCACGGTCGCCGAGCAGCTCCCCAACGGCGCCCGCCTCGTCGTCGCCTCGTCGATGCCCGTTCGCGACCTCGAGTGGTTCGGCGGACCGACGGCGGTCGCCCACGCCAACCGGGGGGCCAACGGCATCGATGGCGTGGTCTCCACCGCCCTTGGTGTCGCCCTCGGCGGGACGACGACCGTCGCCCTCGTCGGCGACATTGCCTTCCTTCACGACGGCGGCGCCCTGACCGCCATTCACGGCCGCCACTGCGATCTGCGGATCATCGTCGTCGACAACGACGGAGGTGGCATCTTCTCGTTCCTCCCCCAAGCCGCGGCATTGTCTGCGGAGCGCTTCGAGCAGTTGTTCGGCACGCCGCACGGCACGGACATCGTCGCCCTGGCCGCGGCTCACCGCCTCGACTCGGCGACGGTCGACACGGCCGCGGCGCTGGCCGAGCGCCTGGCCATCAGCGGGCCATCGGTCACCCGGGTGGTCACCGACCGTGCCACCAACGTGGAGATCCACGCCGCGATCAACCGGGCGGTCGCTCAGGCGATCACGGACGGATGAGCGCCGACAGCATCGCCTGGAACTTCGCTTGCGTCTCGGCGAGTTCGGCGAGCGGGTCGCTGTCGGCGACGATCCCGCCGCCGGCGTGGAGGCGGGCGGTCGTCCCGTCGTCGGAGAGCTGGGCGCAGCGGATCGCCACCGCCCACGTGCCGTTGCCGTCAGTGTCGAGCCAGCCGACAGCACCGCCGTAGCGATCGCGCTCGACGCCCTCGACATCGGCGATCAGCTTGAGCGCCTCGGGCCCAGGATGCCCGCCGAGCGCCGGGGTGGGAGACAGCGCCCGCACCAGGGTGGCGATGTGCGGAGGCGGCGTCGAGAGCCGGCCTTCGATGCGCGTGCCGAGGTGTTGGACGTTGGCCACCGTGACGATCGACGGCTCCGGTTCCCAGTCGAGGTAGCTGCACCACGGCAGCAACGTGTCGTGGACCATGTCGATCACCACGCGGTGCTCCACCTGATTCTTCGTGCTCTCGATCAACGCCGCCGCCAGCGCCGCGTCGCGCTCCGGATCACCGGCGCGCGGCGCGGTGCCGGCCAGCGGGTGTGACGTGACGGTGCGCCCTTCCACGGCAACGAGCAACTCCGGTGACGCTCCGAAGAAGCCGTCGACGGCGAAGCGGTAGCTGCGTCCAAACGCCGCCTTCAGGCGGTGGAGGATGCCGTGACGGTCGAAGGGGTGGGTCGCGGTGACGGCGATCTCCCGGGCGATGACCGCTTTGGTGAGGCGTCCCGTCCGCACCGCGTCGCGGGCAGCCTCGACCGCGGCGAGGTACGTCTGGGTGGGTGTGACCTGCTCGATCCGGTAGCTATCGGTCGCTGGCTGTGGGGGTGCGCCCGGTTCGAGTCGATACGCGTCCCCATCGCCGTCACCTCCGTCGACACGGGTCACCCAACACTGCCCTGCGGCAGACTTGACCACGGCGACGCGAGGGATCACGACCTCACCCGGCTCGCCAGGCACGAAGGGAATCCATCCGACACCGACGGGCGTGACACCGAGCGCCGTCGTGTCGACGTGGTCGATTGCCGACAGCGCGGCAGGAGCGTCGTCGAGCGGTACCCGGGCGGCCACGCCGCGGCCGGCGAGGCCGACGCCGTCGCGCACGAACAAGAAGCCGTCGCCGCGGGCGATGTCGTTGAGGTCGAGCATGCGTACGCGCTCGTCGGCGAGCACGGTCGTCGCTCGCATCGTCATCCGCGGGTACCCGTGAACAGCTGCGTCACGCCGAGGGTCAGCTGGTGCTGGGCGGCGTCGCCGAACCCGATGCGCCGCAAGCCGGCGACGATCTGCTCGGGCGGCGGCAAATAGGCGACGCTCCGCGGCAGATAGCGATAGGCGGTGGGATCGGAGAGCCAGCCTCCGATCTTCGGGACGAGCTTGCCGAAGTACACGCCGTGGCCGGCCCGCACGAGGCGGTTCCGTGGCACTCCCACGTCGAGCAGGGCGATGCGTCCGCCGGATCGGACCACGCGGGCCAGCTCGGCGAAGAATGGTGGCAGGTCGACGAGGTTGCGGAGGGCGAAACCGCAGGTCACCCCGTCGACCGAGGCGTCGGCGACCGGGAGGCGGAGGATGTCGGCCTGAACCCGCGGGGCGCCACTGTGGTCGGCGCGCAGCATGCCGAAGCTGAGATCGAGCGATGCCGGTCGGTATCCGGCGGCTCGGAGGTCGACGCACAGATCGCCCGTGCCGCTGGCGAGATCGACAACGACGCTGCCCGTCGGCAGGTCCAGGGCGTCGACGGCTTGGCGGCGCCATCGGCCATCGAGCCGGAACGTCATGACGCGGTTGACGAGGTCGTAACGGGGGGCGATGGTGTCGAACATGTCGCGCACGGCGCGCACCTTCTCGTCGCCTTGGGGGAGCGCCGATCGGTCCCAAGCCGGTCGTTCGATCGCCACCTCGCCAGGCTACGGTCCAGCCATGCCCGAGATGTCGGACCGATGCGAGGTCCTCGTGGGCGACAACGAGGCGCTGACAACGAGGATCTGATGGACCTGCTCGCTCTCTACGCCGCCGCCACCCCTGAGAAGCCGGCGCTCGTCGACGACCACGACGGCACGGTGATCCAGCTGACCTACGCTGAGCTCGACGTCGCGGCCAATCGGTTGGCCAATGTGCTCGTCGACCGTGGTCTGGGCGCCGGTGACAAGGTCGCCTGGTGCGGGCAGAACTCCGCCGGCATCGTCACCCTGTTGTGCGCTGCGCAACGGCTCGGCGCGACGGCGGTCCCGGTGAACTACCGGTTCACCGACTCCGAGGCGACGTACGTGATCGCCCACAGCGACGCCACGGTCGTCTACGTCGACGCCGAACTGGCGCCGATGCTGGCCCGCATCCGCGGTGAACTTCCCGCCGTGCACTCCGTGCTCGTGTTCGGCGGAGCATTCCCGGAGGCCACCGACGGCTGGTTCGCATCGGCCGACGACCTCGTCGTCGACGCCCCGGCGAGCGCACCCCCACTCGGTGAAGGAGCTGGTGACGGGGCGACGATGATCTACACGTCGGGCACGACCGGCAAGCCGAAGGGCGCCCTGCGCAACGTCGCCGCTCTCGATCCGGCGGCAGTCGGGGAGTTCGTGGCCCTCGTCGGTTACTCGACCGACGACGTCTACATCACCACTGGCCCGCTGTACCACAGCGGACCACTGGGGTTCATGACCCTGGCCTACGGCCTTGGCCAGACGGTCGTCGTCCAACGCAAGTTCGATGCCGAGGACTGGCTGCGACTTGTCGACACGTACCGCTGCACGTCGACGTTCTCGGCTCCGACGCCGATGCGCACGATCTGCAACCTGCCCGCCGACGTACTCGACCGCTACGACCGCTCTTCGATGCGGATCATGATCGCCAACGCGGCGCCCTGGAGCATGGCGCTCAAGCGGCGATACCTCGAGGTGTTTGCGCCTCAGTCGTTGTTCGAGGTGTACGGCTCGACGGAACTCAGCGTGAACACGATCCTCTTGCCCGCCGACCAGCTGCGCAAACCCGGCTCGTGCGGCAAGGAGCTGCCGCGAGTCGAGATCCGTCTGTACGACGACGAAGGCAACATCGTCACGGGTGTTGGACCGCAGGCGACCGGCGAGTTGTACGTCCGAAGCGGTTCGGTGTTCGACGACTACTACAAGCAATCCGACAAGTACGCCGAGGACCATCGCGACGGCTTCCAGACGGTCGGCGACATCGCCTATCGCGACGAAGAGGGCTACCTCTACATCTGCGATCGCAAGCGGGACATGGTCATTTCCGGCGGTGTCAACATCTATCCCGCCGAGATCGAGGCGGCCCTCGAGCTACATCCCGACATCTACGAAGCGGCAGTGTTCGGCATCCCCAGCGACGAGTGGGGTGAGGCCGTCCACGCCGTCGTCGTCGCCCGCCCGGGATCGGCGCTCGACGAATCCCGCGATCCCGACGTCGTCGTCGATCACGCCCGTCAACACCTTGCCGGGTTCAAGGTGCCCCGTTCGGTCAGCTGGCTCAGCGAGCTGCCCAAGACGGGCAGCGGCAAGATCCTCAAGCGCGAGCTGCGGCGGGAATTCTGGTCGGGGGAACCGAGCAACGTGTGAGTGGCGACGACTTCCGTAGCGGGTTCGTCACGATGGTCGGGCGGCCCAACGTCGGCAAGTCGTCGTTGATCAACGCCATCTGCGGATCGAAGGTCTCGATCGTCTCGGACAAGCCGCAGACGACCCGCCACCGCGTGCGTGGCGTGTACAACCGACCAGACGCACAACTCGTGTTCGTCGACACGCCCGGCCTGCACAAGCCGGTGACAGCACTCGGGGAGCGGGTCAATGCGACGGCGCTCGAATCGCTCGGCGAGGCTGACGACGTCGACGTCGTGTGCCTCGTGCTCGATGCCACGACGCCATTCGGTTCCGGTGACCGCTGGGTCGCCGAGCGTGTCGAGCTGTCGCGGGCCGTCGTCGTCGTCAACAAGACCGATCGGGCGTCACGTGAGCAGGTCCTCGCCATGCTCGGTGCCGCCGCCGAGTTGGCCGCCGAGTCGTACTTCCCGGTTTCGGCGAAGGCGCGTCGGGGACTCGACGAGCTCGTCGATCACCTTGTCGCCCGCGCTCCGTTCGGTCCGCCGATGTTCCCGGCCGACGCGGTCCGCGACGTGGCCGAGGAGGTGTGGGTCGCCGAGCTCGTCCGCGAGCAACTGCTCGCCGTGACCCGCGACGAGCTGCCGTACTCGATCGCCACGCGTGTCAGCGAGTGGGAGGGCAATCGGGTCACGGTCGAGATCGTCGTCGAGCGGGAGAGTCAGAAGGGAATGGTCATCGGCAAGCAGGGGGCCGTCCTCAAGCAGGTCGGTGAGCGGGCCCGTGCCCAACTGCCGGCGGGCACGTATCTCGATCTGCGGGTGAAGGTCGACAAGGACTGGCAACGCCGCCCCGACCGCGTCGAGCGGCTCGGGTACTGAAGCGTCAGGTGTCGCCTGCCGCGGCGAGCCGCGTGTGCAGGCGGTCGCGCAGCTCGACGGTGTCGTAGTTGCGGTACGCCCGGCGTTTGCGTTCGACGACGACCCCAGCAGCCACGACTCCGGCGAGGGTGGCCAAGCCAACGATCTTCCACAGCCGCACCCGCCTACAGTAGGACGGTGTCGAAGCAGTCGACGATCAGCGTCGACACCGCCCTCGGCAGCGCGTCGACCGGCGACATCTGGCTGTTCCGGGGGCGGACGATGGCCGACCGGGCGATCCGCGTCGCCACCAACGCCCCGGTCAATCACGTGGCGATGGTCGTCGCCATCGACGATCTTCCCCCGCTGCTGTGGCACACCGAGGCCGGTCAGCGCGTCGAGGACGTGTGGACCGGCGACCACCACCGCGGTGCCCAACTCAACCGCCTCGACGAGGCGTACCAGGTGTGGACCGGCAGGTACGCCCAGCGGGCGTTCCTGCGTCAGCTCAGCGGGGACATCACGAGGTCGATGGAGGACGAGCTGCTCAAGGTCATCGCCGCCTTCAATGGCAAGCCATTCCCGCGCACCGGCCGGCTCGCCCGTCGCTGGATCGAAGGGCGATTCCGTCGCGAAGCCACCGGCGACGCCGTGTACTGCGCCCAGTTGATGGCGATCACGTTCCGCCGGATGGGCTTGCTCGACGCCCGCCGCCCATCCAACTGGTACGACCCCGGCAAGTTCTGGAGCGGCGACCGCTTGGCGCTCGCCGGCGGGGCGAGCCTCGGCGCCGAGCTCGCCGTCGTCGACTGACGATTTCAGGGGCAGTGGGGAGTTCGACCTTCCTCTTCGACAGACGGTGAGGAGACGGACCGAGGCCTTTGCTAATCGGTGAGCAGGCCCCAGCGGCGGCGGATGGCGCGGTCGAGCGTGCCGAAGGCGACGGCGTCGACGAACAGGCCGATGATGAACACGACCACCATCCAGGCGATCATGTCGCTGTAGCGCGACAGGCTGCGGGCTTGCGACATCTGCTGGCCGATCGCCGGCTTGCTGGAGATCGTGAACAGCAGTTCACCGGCCATCAGGCTGCGCCAGGCGAACGCCCAACCCTGCTTGAGGCCACCGACGAACGAGGGCACGGTGGCCGGAAGGATGACGTAGCGGTAGGCGTTGATGCCGCGGGCGCCGATCACCCGGCCGGCCCGCAAGCAGCAGTGGAGGGACGTGGTCGATCCCCGTGATCAGCCCGTTGGCGATCGCCGGTGCCGCGCCGAGGATGACGACGAAGCGGATCGCCCCTTCGTCGAGCTGGAACAGGACGATGGCCAGCGGAAACCAGGCGATCGACGGCATCGTCTGGATGCCGGTGATCATCGAGCCGATCGCCCGACGCACGATCTTCGAGCTGGACACCGCCAAGCCGATGGCGACGCCGATGACGAGAGAGGCAGCGAACCCGATGACCGCCCGCTGGAGGGTGATCCCGACCGCCCGGCGTACGAGTCCGCTCTCGGTGATGTCCCACAGCGACCTGCCGACGGCGCGCGGCCCGGGAAGTGCGTACTCCGGTTTCCAACCACTCCACACGACGCACTGCCAGACGAACAGGAAGATCGCCACGGCGGCGAGCTTCGGCCAGATGGCATCGAACGTCGCCCGGGCGGTGAACCGTGGCGGACGACGTGACGGCCGAGGCGATGGCGGTATCCGTCGACGGCGGGTCGGCCGCGGTCACGGCGGGAATGGCGAGCTCGTCAGCTGCGAGCATGGACCAGCGCCTCGGCGCGCAACGTCTCGGTGACCTCGACCGCGAGGGCGGCGACGTCGGGGGACTCGATGCGCCGCGGGTGGGGGATCCCGACGTCGAACGTCGCCTTCACCCTTCCGGGACGCGGCGACAGGACGACGATTCGATCGCCGAGCCGCGCCGCCTCACGGACGTTGTGGGTCACGAACAGGACGGTCAGGCCACGTTGTCGGGCCAACGTCTCGAGCTCGTCGTGGAGGGCGTCCCGGGTCATCGCGTCGAGGGCCCCGAACGGCTCGTCCATCAACAGGATGTCGGCGTCCTGGGCGAACGCTCGAGCCATCGCCGCCCGCTGGCGCATGCCACCGGAGAGCTGATGGGGGCGCTTCGCGCCGAACCCGCCGAGGTGCACCGTCTCCAGCAACAACTCGGCACGCTGACGGCGCTGCTGCTTGCCGACCCCGGCGAGGCGCATCGGCAACTCGACGTTGCCCCGCACAGTGAGCCACGGGAACAGGGCCGGGTCCTGGAACATCAACGCCGGACGGCTCCGTGTGGACACCTGCCCAGATGTCGGTTCGTCGAGGCCGGCGACGAGGTTGAGGATCGTCGACTTGCCACAGCCCGATGCGCCGACGAGACAGACGAACTCGCCCTCGCCCACGCTCAGGTCGATGTCCTGCAGCGCGGTGACCGCATCACGTCCATGCCCGAACGTCTTGGTGACCCCGTGCAGTCGGATCATGAATCAGCAACCGGTTCGAGGCCGCGCTCGGCGAGGATCTCGTTGAGCAGGGTCAGGTCGTAGATGCCGGTGAGGTCGACCTCGTCCAGCAGGCCGACGGCGACGGCGTCGTCGGCCGAGCCCTGCAGTGACGAGGCGATCGGGTCGACGGTGAACGTGAGGTTCTCGAAGGCACCGGCGATCGTCTCGTCGGCGAGGCGGTTCTCGGTGATCGCCTCGATGCCGTCGTTGGTCGCCGTGAGGGCGGCCGCCGGATCGGCGTTGATCGCGTCGATCGTGTCGATCAGCCCGTTCAGCAATCCGCTGACGACTTGTGGCTGGTCTTCGAGGAAGCCCGTGGCGACGATCAGATGTGTCGTCACGAACTCGCCGTTCGGCCACAGGTCGCGCTCGTCGACGAGCACGTGGCCGCCTCCCTCGAGGATCAGGCGGGTGGCCCACGGCTCGGGCACCCAGGCGCCGTCGATCCCGCCGTCGCGGAACAACGTCAGTGCCTCGGCATTCTCGACGTTGACGACGTTGACGTCGCCGCCGCCGGCGGTGTCGGTGGCGAAGCCGTTCTCGCCCAGCCAGGCGCGCAAGGCGACGTCCTGGGTGTTGCCGAGGGCGGGCGAGGCGAGCGTCGCGTCAGCGAGATCGTCGGGGGAGTCGATCCCCTCGGCGACGACGAGGCTCGCCCCGCCCGAGGTCGTGCCGGCGACGATGCGGAGCGCCTCGCCGTTCGACTGGGCGAAGCCGTTGATCGCCGGGTTGGGCCCGATGAACGTGGCGTCGATCGCTCCGGAGAGCAGCGCCTCGATCGCCTCCCCACCGGCGTTGAAGTTCGTGACCTCCAGCGTCACGTCCGGGCCGAGGGTCTCGGTGAACGATCCCGAGTCGACACCGACGATCGCCGGCGCGTGGGTCACGTTGGGGAAGTAGCCGAGCCGGAGGGTCACCGGTTCGGCAGCGGTGGCCGACGTCGCCGAAGTCGACGCCGACAGGCGACGGCGCTGACGAGGGTCGAGGCGAGGACGAGACGACCCGGCGACCGCGCGGCTAATTCCGAGTGACATAGTCAGCTTTTCTACATCACGGAACGACGCTCCGCAACGTGGAACGAGAAAAACGTAGCAAGATGGTCCCCGTGGACGCCGAGGATGCCGGAGCCGGAGAGGGTCGCACGCGGAACCCAGGCCATCGACCGCGCCCTCCGGGTGCTCGGCCTGCTGGAGTCGGCCGGCGGAGGATCTCGGGGTCACCGCCCTCGCCTCGGCGTCCGGACTCGTCGGTGAGCACGACACATCGGCTGGTGCGAGGCGCTCGCCGCCGCCGGGTCTGGTCGCCCAGGACCGTCAGACCGAGCGCTATCACCTCGGCGTCCGGCACTGATCGCCCTCGGCCGCCGTGCCGGAGAACCGCCTCGGTCTCGAGCGCTGGCATGGCGAGCTCCGGCGCCTGGCCGCCGAGACCGGTGAGTCGGTCAGTCTCGGCATCCGCGTCGGCAACGAGGTGCTTGATCGCCGATCATGTGCCCTCGGCCCAGGCGCTGCGCTTCGACGCCGGCATCGGCCGGCGGGTACCGATCCACGCGTCGGCGATGGGCAAGATGTTGCTCGCCCTGACCGACGACCCGGAGGCGGAGGTCGCCGCCCTGGGTGCGCTGGAGCGATTCACCGAGCGCACGTTCACCGAGCCCGGGGCACTGCTCACGGAGCTCGACACGATCCGTCGCCGTGGTTGGTCGCTGAACGACGGTGAGCGGGATCCCGGTGTTCGCGCCGTTGCCGTGGCGATTCCAGGGACCGGAGCGGCACCTGCGGCGATCGCCGTTCAGGGACCGGAAGTACGGCTCGCTGACGATCGCGTTGCCGCGGTCGTTGCGCTGCTCGATTCGACCGTGGGTGCCGGGTCGGCCAGCAGCACCTCGTAGGCACTGCGCCCGACTGCTTCGCCCGGTTCGCTCAGCGTGTTGTCGCGGAGGAAGACCGCCTGCGGCTCGCCATCGACCGTGAAACGGACCTGGTCGATGTCCGGCTGGTCGTCGAGCGTCAACACGATCTGACCGATCATCAGCCGTTGGTCGGCGTCGTCGATGCGGGCGAACATCGCGGAATCCATCTTCACGGTCGCGCCGTCGGTCCCCCACAGGGCGACGCCACTGATCAGGCCGGGTTGCAAGGCGGTGCGCAGCCCGGCTTCGGCGGCCTCATCGGTCGGACCGTCCTCGAGCAGCCCGATGCGGCCGCGCAGTGACGCGTCCACTGGTACGTCGACCTCGACGGAGCGCAATTGCGAGCCCTCGATGAAGTAGAGGCTGATCGTCTCCGTGGCGACGGTGGACGTCGACCCGGGCGTCGAGCTCGTTGACTGGTCGCCGCCGACGGGGTCGATGGTCGACGCGCTCGGTTCGTTGAGGCCGCCGAGGAGGTCGGCGTCGACCTCCTCGACCTGGTCGTTGCCGTCGATTCGGCAGGCCGGGAGACCGGCCACGACCACGAGGGCGATCATTCCAAGGCGTCGCTTCACTCGTCGTCCTCGTCAGTCGGTGCTCGACGCGCAGCCCGCAGACGCACCACGAAACGCGCTCCGCCACCGGCGCGGTCCTCCACCCATGCCGCCCCGCCGAGGGCCCCGGCATGTTCGGCGACGAGGGCGAGTCCGAGTCCCGTGCCGACCCGGTGGCGTGACTCACTGCCACGCGTGAAGCGTTCGAAGATCAGGTCCTTCTCGTCGTCGGCGATCCCCGGGCCGTGGTCTTCGACGACGACGAGGACGAAACCCGGCTCGGTTGCCTCGACGGCGATGCGCACTGGACCCCCGGCGTGTTGCTGGGCGTTGGTGAGAAGGTTGCCGAGCACACGCTCGAAGCGGACGCGGTCGACGCGAGCGGCGGTTGGCGCCTGCGGGTCGACCTCGACCGGCACCGACGCGAAGCCAACGTGGCTGGCCACCCGCCGGCACAGCTCGGCGAGGTCGATCGACTCGAGGTGTAGGTCGGCGGCTCCGGCATCGATACGCGCCAACTCGAGGAGGTCGAGGACCATCCCGTCGAACCGGCGGATCTGGCTGATGATCACGTCGACAGCTTGTCCCGCCCGCGGCGGCATTTCGTCGCGGCGGGCCTCGAGAACCTCGGTCGCTGCCGCCAGTGCGGTGATCGGCGAACGCAGCTCGTGGCTGACGTCGGACGCGAAGCGGGCCTCCCGCTCGACCCTGGCCTGCACGGCGTCGGCCATCGCGTTGAACGAGTTGACGATGTCGGCGAGGTCCGGGTCGCGTTCGGGGGGAACTCGGGTGTCGAGGTCGCCGGCGGCGATCTGGCCGGCAGCCGCACTGATTCGGTCGAGGGGGCGCAGTAGCCGGCGGCTCGTCCACACGCCGACGGTGGCCGCGAGCAACGTGATGGCCGCCGAGCCGATCGCCAGCGACAGCAGCAGGACACGGAGCGTCTGTTCGGTGTCGTCGAGCGGGAACGCCTCGAAGTACTGGGCGCCGACCTCGTCGAGCGGGATCCCGACGCCCATGTACAGGTCGCCCTCGAACGTGAAGCGTTGCATCCCGGCGGTGCCATCCTCGACCGACGTCTTCAACTCGGTCGGGAAAGAGTCGGGAGCCGCGAGGCTCGAGGCGACCGGACTGCCACCCGCCGGAAGGGCATAGTTGAACCCGCCGTCCGCCGGTTGCACATCACGATCGAAGAGCTCACCGAAGTCCGCCGAACCGGCGCTGAGCAGCCGCAGCACGTCGCGTGCATTGCTGATCGCCTGCTGCTGGGCCTCGGTCTCGCGTTGGTCGAGGAGTAGACGTCGGGCGAATGTGTACGTCACCACGGACAACGTCACGGTGGTGACCAGGGCCAACAGTCCGAAGAACACCGACACCTTCGTGCGCAGGGGCAGTCGGGGCCGGTGGAACACGTGCCAAGTGTTGCAGCCGGACGCCAGACTGGAGCTGCCATGTACACGCTGCTGTTCATCGAGGACGACGATCACATCCGCCTCGCCCTGTCGATGGCCCTGGAGGACGAGGGTTACGACGTCACCCAAGCGGCCAACGGGTCGAGCGGGTTGGCGTTGTTCGACGAGCACGAGTTCGACCTCGTGCTGCTCGATCTGCGCCTGCCTGACCTGTCCGGGTTCGACGTGTGTCGGTCACTCCGGGCCAAGAGCATCGCCCCGATCATCGTCGTCACGGCGCAGACGGACACTCACGACCTCGTTGCCGGTCTGGAAGCTGGTGCCGACGACTACGTCACCAAGCCAGTGGTGGCCAAGGAGCTCGCGGCGCGGATTCGGGCGCACCTCCGTCGTGTCCAACTGCACGAGCAGCCGATCGCCAAGGCCGAGCGGTTCGGCGATGTCGAGCTGCGCCGCGAGCAGGGGATCGTGCTCAAGTCGGGAGCGGAGATCAGCCTCACGAAGACCGAGTTCCGCCTGATCAACGAGTTTGCCGACCACGTCGGTTCGGTCCTGTCGCGCGACCATCTGCTCGAACGGGTGTGGGGTTATGAGTACCTGGGTGACTCACGACTCGTCGACGCCCACGTTCGTCGCCTGCGGGTGAAGATCGAGGACCATCCCGACGAGCCGAAGATCATCCTCACCGTCCGCGGGCTCGGCTACCGCCTCGTTGCCTGACCTGTCGGCAGGTTCGTCGGCGGCTCGGTTGGTCAGCGAGCGATGCTTGACTGCTCGCTCGCTGACGCAACCTAAAGGTGCGCCCGGGCCGCCTCCCGAGGCGCGCTGGAAACGTAGCCGTGTGGCGACCTGTTGTCGCTTACTTTTCGGTTACATGTCGCCGCGGCGCCGCGTCGCCACGGCAACGCCTTACGCCGGGTCGGCGATGTCGGTCGGATCGTGGGTCAACGTCGTGACTGGAGTCGTCGTCACGGAACCGGTGGCCGTCAGTTCGCGGACCGCGGGCACCGGGTCGGTGTCGCCGAACAACTGGCGGTCGCCATAGTCGGGGTCCCTGCTCGTGGCGTCGGTGACCCACCACGATGCTTCGAGGGCGATGCCGTTGGGATCGGTGAAGTAGATCGACCGCATCACGTCGTGATCGACGACATCGGTGACTTCACAGCCGTGTCCTTTCAACCGTTGGCGCAGCGCCTCCAAGGCGTGCTCGTCGGCCAGGTTCAGCGACAGGTGGTCGAACTGGGCGGCTCGTGGGTCGGGCACTCCGGCAGGTTTGGCGAAGCGGGCGATCTCGGCGTCGTGATACTCGAAGAAGGCGATCGTGTTCTGCGGACCGATCTCGAAGAAGTAGTGGCGGAACGCCGGAGTGCCGATCGTGGCGACGAGCCGGGCACCGAGCACACCGTGGTAGAAGCGGGTGGTGGCGTCCATGTCGGTCGTCACCAGGGCGAGGTGATTGACGCCCCGCCAGCGCACAACTCCGGCGTCCTCGGCCATCAGTCAAGCGTAGACGTCAGGCGGAGCTGGAACGGGACCAGAGGTTGACGTCGGCATCCGTGGCCAGGCGGTCGATCGCGACGAGCTCGTCGTCTGTCAGGTCGAGCCGGTCGACCGCGCCGAGCGAATCGTCGAGCTGGGCGACGCTGCTGGCGCCGATCACCAGCGACGTCATGCGTGGGTCGCGCAGCGCCCAGGCGAGCGCCAGTTGGGCAAGCGTCTGGCCCCGACTCGTCGCCAGGTCATTCAGCCCGCGGACGCGTGCCAAGCGGTCCTCGGTGAGCATGTCTTGGCCCATCGCCCCGCCAGTGGCGACCCGCGAGTCAGCGGGGATTCCGTCGAGATAGCGGTTGGTGAGGAGCCCCTGAGCGAGCGGTGAGAAGGCGATGCACCCGGCCCCGACGTCGTCCAGCGTGTCCAACAGCCCGTCGTCTTCGATCCACCGGTTGATCATCGAGTACGACGGCTGGTGGATGAGCAACGGTGTGCCGAGGTCACCGAGGATCGCGGCTGCCTCGCGGGTCCGCGCCGAGTTGTACGAGGAGATTCCGGCGTACAAAGCGCGGCCGGAACGCACGGCGGTGTCGAGCGCCCCCATCGTCTCCTCCAACGGAGTGTCGGGGTCGAGACGGTGCGAATAGAAGATGTCGACGTACTCGAGGCCCATCCGCTGTAGCGACTGATCGAGCGAAGCCAGTAGGTACTTCCGTGATCCCCACTGACCGTACGGCCCCGGCCACATGTCGTAGCCCGCTTTCGTCGAGATCACCAGTTCGTCGCGGTACGGAGCTAGGTCGTCGGCCAGCATGCGGCCGAAGTTGACCTCCGCCGACCCGTACGGCGGGCCGTAGTTGTTGGCCAGGTCGAAGTGGGTGATGCCCCGGTCGAACGCCCGCCGCACGATCGCCCGCTGCGTGTCATAGGGGCGGTCGTGACCGAAGTTGTGCCACAACCCCAGTGACAGCAGCGGCAGTTGGAGACCACTGCGCCCGCAGCGGCGATAGGCCATCGTGTCGTATCGATCGTCTGCAGCTTCGAAGGCGCCGGGTTTCACGGCGGGGAGCTTAGGAGGTGAGCCGACAGGCGAGCCGACCCAGAATTACGGCCGCCTTGTTTCGGCTGCGAAGCGGCCGAAACATCGCAGCTGCGCAGCAGGGCGGGTGAACCATCCGCGCAAGTTCTGAGGTGATCAGCGACGGTCGTCGAGGAATCCGAAACGAGCGCGCACGTCGGTGACCCGGTCGGGGTCGACCGTCCCGAACAGCGTCGTCTCGTCGCCGGCCGCGGTCGCCAACAGCTCGCCGAGCGGGTCGACGATCCGGCTGTCGCCGGTGTAGTCGAGACCCCCTCCGGTGCCGACCCGATTGCATCCCACCACGTACGCCAGGTTCTCGATGGCCCGGGCCTGCAGCAACGTCTGCCAGTGGAGGCGACGTGGCGCCGGCCAGTTGGCGGTCACCACGAAGACGTCGGTGGCGGCGGCACACTGCCAGAACTCGTCGGCGAAGCGCAGGTCGTAGCACACCAGCGGTGTGACGCGGGCTCCGGCAATGGTCAACGAGGTCAGCTCGTCGCCAGCTCGGAAGTGCTTGTCCTCGCCGCCATACGTGAACGAGTGGATCTTGCGATACCGATGGGTCGTACCGTCCGGGCCGGCGAAGACGAAGCTGTTGAACGGCCGCCGGTCGCCTCCCGCAGCATCGGTGGGGATCTCCGGACACGAGCCGCAGACCCACACACCGTGCTCGGCGGCTTGGGCGGCGAGGAACTGCGCGGATGGTCCGCCTTCTGGCTCGCCGATCTCGGCGACGTCGACGACGAAGCCCGTCGAGAACGTCTCCGTGAGCACAACGAGGTCGACCCCGCTCGCCGCCGCGTCGCCGATGCGTGGCGCCAAGCGCTCGAAGTTGGCGTCGCGATCGTTCCACACGATGTCGTGCTGGACGGCAGCAACCTTCACGACGCTGATCGTAGACCGAGCCCGCGTTCTCGAGCCACGAACGGGCAACGGATTGCCGATCCGCGCCATCGGAACTGAACCCGTCAGTCGATGTCGAACCTGACCCCTTGGGCGAGGGGCAGCGACGTCGAGTAGTTGACCGTGTTGGTCGCTCGTCGCATGTACGCCTTCCAGGCGTCAGAGCCGGATTCGCGGCCGCCGCCCGTCTCTTTCTCGCCGCCGAAGGCTCCACCGATCTCGGCGCCGGAGGGTCCGATGTTGACGTTGGCGATCCCACAGTCGGAGCCGTTGGCAGCAAGGAATCGCTCGGCCTCGCGCACGTCGTTGGTGAAGATGCTCGACGCCAGTCCCTGGGGCACGTCGTTGTGCACGGCGATCGCCTCGTCGAGTTCGGCGTAGCGCAACACGTACAGCAGCGGCCCGAACGTCTCGGTGCGCACGATGTCGGTTGGCGACGGCATCGTGACCAGGGCCGGTGCGACGTAATAAGCGTCGGCGGCCTCGTCGACGAGTTGCCGCTGGCCACCGACGACGAGGGTGCCGCCGTCGCTCGTCGCCGTCTCGATCGCCGCCGCAACGTTGTCGAACGCGGCGCCGTCGATGAGTGGACCAACGAGCGTGCCGTCGGCGAGCGGGTCGCCGATCGGAACGGTGGCGTAGGCCTTGGCCAGGCGCTCGACGAGCTCGTCGTGCACCGAGTCGTGGACGATGAGGCGGCGCAAGCTGGTGCAGCGCTGACCCGCCGTGCCGACGGCGGAGAAGGCGACGCCGCGCACGGTGAGGTCGAGGTCGGCGGTGGGGGCGACGATCGCCGCGTTGTTCCCACCGAGCTCGAGGATCGCCCGACCGAACCGTCCGGCGACGATCGGAGCCACGGCACGGCCCATCCGCGTCGACCCGGTTGCCGAAACGATGGCCACGTCGGAGTGCGCGGCGAGGGCCGCGCCGACGTCGGCACCGCCCTGCAGCACCTGGTTGAGACCGTTGGGAGCATCGACATCAGCGGCGGCACGCCGGAACAGGGCATCGCAGGCCAGCGCCGTGAGCGGTGTCTTGTCGGACGGCTTCCACAGCACTGGATCGCCGGACACAATCGCCAGGGCGGCGTTCCACGACCACACCGCCACTGGGAAGTTGAAGGCGGTGATCACGGCGCACGGACCCATCGGGTGCCAGGTCTCCATCAGGCGGTGACCGGGTCGCTCGCTGGCAATGGTCAGTCCGTGCAACTGGCGCGACAGGCCGACGGCGAAGTCGCAGATGTCAATCATCTCCTGCACTTCGCCGAGGCCCTCCGAGCGGATCTTGCCGGCCTCGATCGACACCAACTCGCCGAGCTCGGTCTTGTGCTCCCGCAGCAGCTCGCCGAGGCGCCGAACCAGGGCGCCGCGTGCCGGCGCCGGGGTCGTCCGCCACAGCCCGAACGCTTCGACCGCCGTTGCGACTGCGGCGTCGACGTCGGCGGACGAGCCGGCCGCGCCGAGCGATCCGCCGGTGATCGGCGTGCGGGCGGCGAGCTCGCCGTCTCGCTCGCCAACGCCGAGCGAACCGAGGAGTCCCTCGACGAGGGCGGCCACGTGGGTGTGGTCAGGCAGCACCGTCATCGCGCGAACCTCACGAGAGCGACGCTGCTGCGTCAGCGATGATCGAAACCGCCGCATCGGCCTGCTCGATGGTGACGACGAGTGGCGGTGCCAGGCGGACACTGCGCTCACCGCACGTGAGCGTCAGTAGACCGCGACGAAAGCACGCGTCCTGCAATGCGTCGGCTGCGTCGTGATCGGGGGTGTCGAGTCCGATCATCAGTCCGCGACCGCGTACCTGGCGGAGGAACGGGCGCTCGACGGCCAGCTCGGTGAGCGCTGACAACAGGTGGGCGCCGACCTTGGCAGCATTGTCGGCGAGGCCTTGCTCGACGAGCTGCAACGTGGCGCTGGCTGCGGCACAGGCGACGGGGTTGCCGCCGAATGTCGAGCCGTGACCGCCAGGCTCCCAGTCCATCACACCAGCCTTGGCGACGATCCCGGCCAGCGGCAGGCCACTGGCGAGCCCCTTGCCGACGCACAGGATGTCGGGTTCGACACCGTCGTGTTGACAGGCCCACATCGTGCCGGTGCGCCCGACGCCCGACTGCACCTCGTCGACGACGAGCAGGATCCCGTGGCGATCGCACAGTTCGCGCAGGGCGGCGAGCCATCCCGCCGGCGGCACGATGTAGCCACCTTCGCCTTGGATCGGCTCGACGAAGACCGCCGCCACGTCGCCCGGATCGGTGAGCTTCTTGAACAGGACCTGCTCGATGTAGTCAGCGCCGGTCAATCCCACCTCGCCGTGCGGGTCCCAGTACGGGGCGTGGTAGCTCCCCGCCGGCAGGGCGCCGAAGCCGGCGCGCTGGCGGGACTTGCTGGCGGTCAATGAGAGGCTGCCGAGCGAGCGGCCGTGGAAGCCGCCGAGGAAGGCGATGGCATTCGGTCGTCCGGTGTGATGGCGGGCGAGTTTGAGGGCAGCCTCGACGGCCTCCGTGCCGGAGTTCGACAAGAACGTCTTGGTGTCGCCGGTCATCGGGGCCAGACGGGCGAGGCGCTCGCTGACGTCGGCGTAGGCGGGCAGATAGAAGTCGCTCGAGCAGTAGTGCAAGACGTCGTCGACCTGGGCGTGGATCGCCGCGTTGACGGCGGGATGGGCGTGGCCGGCGGCGACGACGGCAATCCCTGCGTTGAAGTCCAAGAAGCGGTTGCCATCCACATCTTCGATGACACACCCGCGACCGCGCCTGACAACCAGCGGGTACACGCGGGTCAGCGACGGACTCGTCACTGCTTCGTCGCGCGCGATGATCGCGGAGGCCTGCGGGCCGGGCAGTTCCGTCCGCAGATCGGGAGCAGTCGAATCAGCCGTGAGGTCATCAGCAATGCCGGTCATCGTCATGTTCGTGGCTCCGTTCTCCGACACGCTGTGTGACTTCGGCGTACCTGTTCCGAAATCGACCTCGACTGTAATGTCTGTTCCATGAGCGGGCAACGCATCAGCGGCATCGACGACCGCCATCGACTCGACGAGTCCGAGGCGCTGCTGGTCGACACCGTGGCGGCGCTCGACGTACCGGCTCGGTCGCGCACCGTACCGGACGCGGCGGTGGCGCCTGGTTCGACGCTGACGTGGCGCCGTCTCGATGTCCTGTTCGACGCCCAGGTCGCCAGCCGCAACCTCGACCACGCGGCGCGCTGGCTACGTTCCGAGGGACGCGGCTTCTACACGATCGGGTCCGCCGGCCATGAGGCCAACGCCTTCGTGGCCGCGGCATTGCGTCCCACCGATCCGGCGCTCTTGCACTATCGCTCGGGCGCTTTCTACCTGGCGCGGGCGCAACAGGTCCGCCTCCACGACGGCGTGGGCGACATCCTCAGGGGGCTGCTGGCGGCCGCTGACGAGCCGATCGCCGGCGGTCGCCACAAGGTCTTCGGCAACGCCGACCTGGCGGTGATCCCGCAGACCTCGACGATCGCCTCGCAACTGCCGAGGGCGCTCGGGGTCGCTTACGCCATCGGGGCGGCCGACGAGCTGGATGTCGACACCCAGTGGCCGACCGACGCCCTCGCCGTGTGCAGCTTCGGCGATGCGTCGCTGAACCATTCCACTGCCCAGGGCTCGATCAACGCCGCCGCCCAGATGGCCCACCGCGGTGTGCCGTTGCCGTTGCTCCTCGTCTGCGAGGACAACGGGTTGGGAATCAGCGTCCCGACCCCTGCCGGGTGGGTGGCCGCATCCTTGTCGAATCGGCCCGGAGTTCCGTACCTGCACGCCGAGGGCACCGATCCGCTCGCCGTCTACGAGGCCGCCGAGGAGCTGGCCGACGTCGTGCGCGACGAACGACGCCCGGCGATTCTCCATGTACGCGTCGTGCGGTTCGGCGGTCATGCCGGAACCGATGTCGAGTCCGGCTACCGCGAAGCGGCGAGCATCCGCGCCGAGCGTGAGGACGACCCGATCGTGGCCACCGCGCGGGCGCTGGTCGCTGGCGGCCTCGCCACGCCCGTCGAACTGGTTCGACGGATCCTCGACTCCCGGAGCATGGTCCGGGCGCGGGCAACGGAACTGATCGAGTGCCGACGGTTGAGCACCGCCGAGGAGGTGATCGAGCCGTTGGCCAGACGGCGTCCGCGGTTGGTCGCCGAACGGGTGGCCGTCGTCGCTCCCGCGGCTCGCCGGCGGCGGTTCTTCGGGACCCTGCCGGAGGCCGGACCACCGTTGACGCTGGCCGAGTCGATCAACCGGACGCTCGCCGAGCTGCTGGCCGCCGACCCGTCGGTGCTGGTCTTCGGCGAGGACATCGGCGCCAAGGGCGGGGTCTATGGCGTCACCCGCGGGCTGCAGCGGATGGCCGGGGCCGACCGGGTGTTCGACACGTTGCTCGACGAGCAGACGATCCTCGGCCTGGCCCTCGGCGCGGGGGTGTCGGGGATGTTGCCGATCCCGGAGATCCAATACCTGGCGTACCTCCACAACGCCGTCGACCAGCTGCGCGGAGAGGCGGCGACATTGTCGTTCTTCTCGACCGGCCAGTACCTCAACCCGATGGTCGTGCGCATCGCCGGGTACGGCTACCAGAAGGGATTTGGTGGCCACTTCCACAACGACAACGCCCTCGGGGGTCTGCGTGACCTTCCTGGCGTCGTCGTCGCGTCTCCGGCGCGCGGGTCAGATGCCGCGGCGATGCTGCGGACGTGTGCCGCAGCGGCGAAGACCGACGGCACGGTGTCGCTGTTCCTCGAGCCGATCGCCTTGTACCACACCCGAGACCTGCACGCCGCCGGCGACGACGGTTGGGTGTCGCCGTACACCGCGCCCGGCCAGTGGGCGGATCTGCACGTGCCGATCGGCATTGGGTGCGTTGCCCGGGACGGCACCGACGTGTTGATCGCCACGTGGGGGAACGGGCTGTACCTGTCGTTGCGAGTGGCGGAGCGCTTGCGCGTCGAGGGCCTCAGCGTTCGGGTGCTCGACTTGCGCTGGCTCGTTCCCCTGCCGGTTGCCGACCTCCTCGCCAACGCCGCGGACGTCGGCCGGGTGGTCGTGGTCGACGAGACTCGTCACCAAGGCGGCGTTGGTGAAGGTGTCGTGGCGGCACTCGTCGAAGGTGGCTTCGGCGGTCCGATCACGCGGGTGGCGGCGAGGGACTCCTTCATTCCCCTCGGCGACGCGGCGAATCTCGTGCTCGTGTCGGAGGACGACATCGCCGACGCCGTACGGGCCATCCGCCGCGTGTGAGTGCCCCGCGCCGATCTGGGCGGCTTCCGATTCATTGGTCGAGCTGCTGACGACAACGTCGTCACAGCGACCAGAGAACCTCTAGCCCGTCGGGAACAACGAGCGTTCCACGAGCATCCGTTGGGCGCGGGCGTAGGCGCCGGCGAACGGCAACGTGACGACGACGACTGGCCCGTCGGTCGATACCGCGGCGTCGGGGAGCAGCTCACTGAGTGGCTGATTGGAAACCAGGTCGACGTTCTCGGCGAGAGCCTGTTCGACGAGCGTGGCGTTTGCTTCGGCGGACTCGGGGTCCGGGTGGACGAGGAGCACCTCGGTGCTCGTCAGCGCGCCGTCGTAGAGGTCGGCGATCACCACCCCGTCGTAGGGTTGTAAGAGCACCAGATCGGCGAGGAGCTGCTCGGCCGCATCAGGATTGAGCAGAAGAGCCGCCGGATCGAACCCGATCGCTTCGTCGACGGCCATCACCTGCAGCACGTCGCCCTCGCCGAGCGCCGCGACCGCAGCCGCGACGAAGTCGTCGTCGAGTAGCGAGTCGGCGTGGCCGGCCGACGTCGAGAGGACAGCCTCCATGTCGGCCGCGTCGATGGTCCGAACGACCGTCGCCTCGCCGTCCGTGCCGATGAGCGCGAGTTGGCCGCCCTGGCCGAGGGGGCGCATCGGCGTGCGCAGCTCGAGCTGCGTCTCCAGCGGGTCGTCGCCCCATTGGAAGTAGCCGCCATCAGGATGCTCGATCGTCGTCAGCTGAGCGGACCAGAGGGGGTCGGTCTCCACCGCGGCCGTCACGTCGTCGGGGCTGACCCGGATCTCGGCGATCGCGATGTTGTTCGGTGGCGCTTGGACGGAGACTTCACGGTCGATGTCGAACATCGTGAAACCGACCTCGGAACGCGCCTCGTCGAGCTGGGCGGAGTACTGGCCGAACAGGGTCGCGGGCTGCGTCCAGGTAGTGAGGTCGATCATCGATCCGACGCGTTCGAAGCGCTCGTCGACCTCGGGACCGACGCCGGCCCGTTCCCAAGCCAGCTCGAGGTCCACGTAGTAGAGGACCGCGCCATCGGCTTCGAGGGCGTCGGCCGGCAGGCGGTCGAGCGACTGCTCGAACGGCGTCTGTGCTACCGACTCGGGATCGCTCGGCACGGTGGAACCGACGACCGCGGTGGCCAGGGCGCCGACGAGAACGACAGTTGGGACCAACACAGCGTGCCAACGTAGTGGTGCTCAGGTGGCGTCGGCCGATCGCGACCACGACGGCGGACGCTTCTCGGCGAAGGCGGCCATCCCCTCGGCGGCCTCGACGCTCTGGAAGTGGTGGTCGGAGAGGGCGCGCATGCGGGCGAATGCCTCGTCGCGCCGAGTCGTGTCGTCACCTGCTGCGTCGCCGAGCAGGCGCTTGGTCGCCGCGACGGCCTGTGGCCCGCCACGGGAAACCGCCGCACAGAGGTGGTCGACCACCGACGTCACGTCGGTGGTCACGTGGGTGACGAGTCCGACCTGCCGGGCGTATTCGGCATCGAACGGCTCGCCGGTGAGCAAGGCGGTGGCGAGGCTCGCCGGCCGTACTCGTCGGAAGATGGGGACCGAGATGATCGCCGCCACGACACCGATGCGTACCTCGGTGAGGGCGAACGTCACGGCGCTGTCCACGACAACGAGGTCGCACGACGCCATCAGGCCGAGACCACCGGCGCGCGCCGGCCCGGTGACGGCGGCGATCGTCGGGACGCTGACGTCCATCACGCGCTCGAACGCCCGCACGACCGGAGCAGAGTCCGGCGGCCCACTGGCCCGCTCCTTGAGATCGGCGCCGGCACAGAACGCCGGTGGCGTGTGCGTGAGCACGATGGAGCGCACGTCGCCAGCGGCGATGGCCTGTTCGGCGTGGTCGAGGGCATTGTGCAGATCGCCGACGAGTCGCCGGGACAGGGCGTTGCGATTGGCGGGCGAATCGAGGGTGATCGTCGCCACGTGGTCCGTGACCTCGATGTGGACCAGTTCGTCGGTCGGGTCGGGACGGGGCGAAGTCGGCATGTCGCCGACTGTGGCACACGCGAGGGGGCTCAATCGCCGGTGATCTCGGCGAGAAAGTTCTCGACGTCCGCTCGATCACGCGTCCGGCGCATCGGCGGCAGGGCGTTGACGATGTTCCAGCGGTACCGCGCCGTGCCCAGGCGGCGGTCGAGCACGGCGACCACCCCACGGTCGGTTGCCGTGCGGATCAAGCGGCCGGCGGCCTGGGCGAGCATCATCGCGGCCCGCGGCACGTCGATCTGACTGAAGGCCGCCGGGCCGAGTAGGTCGCGGCGGGCCGACAGCAGCGGGTCATCCGGACGCGGGAACGGCAGGCGATCGATGACGACCTGGATCAGCGTTCGCCCGGGCACATCGACACCCTGGAAGAAGCCGGCCGTCGCCAGCAACGTCGTCGGCTCGTCGGCGGCGAAGGCCCGCAGCAGCGCTGGTTTGGGCAGGTCGCGCTGGGTGAGCAGAGGAACGTCGACACGATCGGCCAACGCCGCGGCGGCCGCGTCCATCGCCGCCCAACTCGTGAACAAGGCGAGCGTGCGCCCTCCGGCGGCGGCGATGAGCGCGGCGAGCTCGTCGTGCACGGCGCCGCGGTAGCCGGGATGACGTGGGTCGGGGAGTGACATGGCGCAGTACAGCAGGGCGTTGTGCGGGTAGTCGAACGGGCTCCCGACATCGGCTTCATCGACGGTCGTCGGAGCAAACCCGGCCCGTTGCACGAGCGATGCCGGGATCGTGGCGCTGGTGAGGATTGCCGTTCGCTGGTCCCACACGCCGTCACGCAGCAGCGGCCCGACGTCGAGTGGAGCGATCTCCAGGCGCGGGTTCGACGGACCTCCGCTGACGAAGTCGACCCTCGTGCCGGTCGGCGCCGACGGACCGGCGAGGGCGGTGTCGACGCTCGTCATCGCCGATCCGGTCAGCAGTTGGGCGCGCAGCTTCTTCTGTCTGGCGTCCTCGATCGGCGTGTCGATGCTGGTGAGCGCGGCGAGGGCCCGCTCCAATCTCGCCCGCGCTTCGAGGAGCGCCGACTGCAATTCGTCCGGATAGTGGATCGGCAGCCGCTCGCCGACGTGGGCGGCGAGCGCTTCACGGATCACGTCAGCGACATCGACGACCCCGGCGACCACCTCAGGGTCGTCGAGGATGCGGCGGATCACCGCTGCGAGGGCCACGAACCGGCCCGGGCTGATCTGCACGCTGAGCGTCGTGCTCATGATGTCCTCGAGGCCGTGGGCCTCGTCGAAGACCACGACGTCGTGATCAGGCAGGATCGTCCCGTCGCTCGCGACGTGGAGCCCGTACAGATACGTGTTGACCACCACGACGTCGGCAACCTGGGCGCGTCGCCGCGCCAGCTCGGCGAAGCACGGCTCACCCATCGGGCACTGCTTGGCGCCAGGGCACTCGTCGCTACCGACCGTGACGGCCCGCAGGGCCGCATCCGTGGGTCCGAAGTCGAGCTCGGCGACGTCGCCCGTCGGTGTCGTTGCCACCCATTTGGCGATGCGATGGAGATCGGCCTCGACCCGCGACGACAGATCGCCGAGCTCGAGTTGACCCTGAGCGGCGTCGCCCGGCGCCGTCAGCTCGCGGAGACGCTGCAGACAGACGTAGTTGCTACGACCTTTGAGCACGGCCCAGTCGAACGCCTCGGGGAGCACCTCGGCGAGGAACGGCAGGTCCTTTCCGGCGAGCTGATCCTGCAGCGCCTTGGTGGCCGTGGCGACGACGACCCGACTGCCGGACGTGATCGCCGGCACGAGGTAGGCCAACGTCTTGCCGGTGCCGGTGCCGGCCTGGACGACGAGGTGGCGCCGGTCGTCGATCGCCTTCGCGACGAGCGCCGCCATCTGTTGTTGTCCGGGGCGATCCTCGGCGTCCGGCAACGCCGCGGTCACCGCGGCGAGGGCTGCCGCCGGCTCTGTCACGAGGCGAGGGTCATCGCCGCGTCGAGTTCGTCCTCGTCGAAGTCCGGCCAGTTGCGATCGGTGAAGTACACGGGCGCGCCGGCGGACTGCCACAGGAGGAAGTTGGAGACGCGGCCCTCGCCGCTCGTGCGCACGAGGACGTCGACCGGCGGAAGCTCGGCGAGGTACAGCTGGCTGTCGATCGATGCCGGCGTCACCGGCGATCCCGCGGAACGAAGGCGATTGACGGCGTCGAGCAGTTCCACCCGTGTGCCGTAGTCGAAGGCCACGGTGAGCAGCATTCCGGTGTTCGCGCTGGTGTCGGCGATCGCCTTGCGGATCGCCCGCTGGACCAACTTGGGGGTGCGCGCGGCGGGCGAGTCGAACGGCCGGCCGATCCACTGCACTCGTACGTTGAGCTCGTTGAGTTCGGCGATGCGCCCGAACAGTCGCTTGTGCAGACCGATGATGTGGCGCACCTCGCTGGGCGGGCGCAACCAGTTCTCCGTGGAGAACCCGAACACCGTCAGCCAACCGATGTTCCGACGAACGGCCACGCGGACGAGGCGGGCGAGGTTCTCCTCGCCTTCGGTGTGCCCGGCGGTGCGCGGCATGCCGCGGCGGGCGGCCCAGCGCCCATTGCCGTCCATGATGCACCCGATGTGCAGCGGTCGCTGGAGAGACCCCACGTCAGTCACGCTACGAGACGTCGGGGTCATCCGGTGCGAGAATGGACGCGTGGGGATCCGACTCGAGCACGTCATGGTGGTCGGCGGGACACCCAAGGACTGGGACGACATCAGCACCCTCGAGTGGGAGGTCGTCGTCGACCAGCTCAGCGCCGTCGGGGCGGCGGCCGGCGCGCGGTGGCTGACGATCCGGCCCTACGGACCGCATCCGGGGAGCAGCCGGCCGCACGCCTACTCGCACGTCGCCGAGGGACCCTGCACGGTCATCATCCACGAAGCCGCCGACGGTCGCGATTCCTTCGCCGCCGCCGCCGCAGCGGTGCCGCCAGGTGAGCTGGTCGACGAACAGGCGATCGCCCGGCAGCTGTACGCGCCGGCCGACGTCGAGCCAGACCTCATCGTCATCCTCGGTCCTCACGATCGATTGCCGCCGTCGCTCGTGTGGGAGCTGGCCTACGGCGAGCTCGTCTTCGTGGACCGCGACGTGCCGACGGAGCTCTCCGGGGCCGACCTGCAGCGGGCCATCGAGACGTTCCACGGTCGCAGCCGGCGGTTCGGGGGCCTCGATTCCGACGCCGACTCGGACCCATGAGTACCAGCCATCTCTACCGCGACACGGCCGTCGTGTTGCGCACCTACAAGCTCGGCGAGGCCGATCGCATCGTCGTGCTGCTGACCGCCGAGAACGGCAAGGTTCGGGCGGTCGCCAAGGGTGTGCGCAAGACGATGTCCCGGTTCGGAGCGCGGCTCGAGCCGATGAGCCATGTGCGTCTGCTGCTGTACCGTGGCCGCGAGCTCGACATCGTCAGCCAGGCCGAGTCCGTCGAGCCGCTGGCGCCGATGCTGGCGACGCTCGACCGGGCGTCGCAGGGGATGGCCGTGCTCGAGGCCGCCGACCAACTGGCCCTCGAGCGCGAGCCCAACGAGCAGCTCTACCGGATGGTGATCGGGGTGTTGCGGACGATTGCCGATCGCCCGTCGCCGCTGGTCGTTCCGGCGTTCTACTGGAAGTTGCTCGCCGCCGAGGGCCTCGGTCCCGAGCTCGACAGGTGCGTGCGCTGTGGCGAGGACGGCTCGCTCGTGGCCTTCGACCTCGCCGAGGGCGGGGCCCTGTGCGGCAATTGTCGCTCGGGCGTCGCGCTGTCGGCGGGCGCCCTGGCCCTGCTGCGGGCGATCCTCGGTGGCCGGCTCAACGAAGCACTCGCCGCCCCGGAGTCGCCGGCGACCCACGAGGTGACCGTCCTCGCCACGAAGGCCCTCGAACACCACCTCGAACGCCGCCTCCGAGCCGTCGCCATGTTCGAACGCTGACGTCGCGATGAGCGGTGATCTCTGTTGCGGCATCGCGCCGCCGGCGGTCCCGGTGACGTATCAGACTCTGGCTTGATACAAGCGGCGGATCTGCTGACCGGCGGCGCGCAGATCCTCACGCATCGACTCGTCGAACCTGACGACCAGCCAACCGATCTCGCTGCACGCTCGATCGCGTGCGTAGTCGGCACTCATGCGCAGGTCCCCGCCGTGCCACCGGAATGCCCTGGCTCGATGGCGAGCCGGACGTTCGGCCAGGCGACGTCGAGGTGGATCAGCTCACCGGTGAGCAGCGTCAGGGGATGCTGGCGAACAGGCTCGGGCAGACCGGCGGCGCGAATCGCGGCCAGGGCGTCCAGCTCGAGACCGCTCTGGCTGGGACGGGGCCGCGGCAGGACGTTGGACAGCCAGCGATCCAGGAGTCGAACCCCTCCGAGACCGGGGCGACGGACCAGCTCCAGGTAGGCGGCCATGTCGTTTGGAGTCACCAGCCCTCGGTGCCACGCATCTTCGGCGGCGCGTTCGAAGCGGTTCAGGTTGAATTGAGCAGCCAAGCTGAGGAGACGTGCGTCGAGGGTCGGCGAGGCGCAACAGGCCCGTGCTCACGAAGTCACCCTCGACCTCGGCTTGGCAATCGTCGACACGACGAATCCAGGGCGGCACGGCACGTGATGGCGCGTCCGACCCACGTCACCTGAATGAGCGAACGTGGCATCGATCGCAGGCCATGCAGCGCCCCGGCCGTCGTCCCGTCGAGGAAGGACTGCGGTCCGCGGTGCAGGAGGGCTGCCGTCGCCACTCGTCTCGAAGGTCATCGCCTGGCCGGCCAAGGCCCTGACGACGCTGGTCGCGACCCGTTCGATGGTGCCCCGCTGCTGCGCACGGGCAATCGTCCGTGTCGAGACTCCGATCTCGCCGCAGCTGGTCGGTCGTAGCCACACCAAACTGGCGACCGAACAGTTGAAGCACACGTTGGTCGATCACACCTGGCCTGGGCGTCAGCGGCACGCCGGAGGGGAAGTCGGCGACAACATCTCCGGCCATGCGATGAGCGATGAATGCTGTATGAGAGTTGTCGTCGACGGTGGCATCTAGCCTGGTCAGCCATGCCGGCGACCGATCTCGATCAGATTGTCAACCTCGCCAAGCGGCGGGGGTTCGTGTTCCCGTCGGCCGAGATCTACGGCGGGTTCCGCAGCACGTACGACTACGGGCCGCTCGGCTCGCTGCTGCTGCGCAACGTGCGCAACGCCTGGATCCGGGCGATGGTCCAAGAGCGTGACGACGTCGTGCTGATCGACGCGGCGATCCTCGGACCGCCGGCGATCTGGGAGGCGAGCGGTCACCTCGCCAACTTCACCGATCCGCTCGTCGACTGCACCAACTGCAAGATGCGCTACCGCCTCGACAAACTCGAGGACCAGAACACGTGCCCGAACTGTGGCAAGCACGGAACGTTCACGGAGGCCCGCCAGTTCAACCTGATGTTCAAGACCCACGCCGGCCCGGTCGAGGACTCCAGTGCCGTCGCCTACCTGCGCCCGGAGACGGCCCAGGGCATGTTCGTCAACTTCGCCAACGTGTTGCAGACGTCGCGCAAGCGTCCACCATTCGGAATCGCCCAGGTCGGCAAGGTGTTCCGCAACGAGATCACCCCGCAGAACTGGATCTTCCGCACCCGCGAGTTCGAGCAGATGGAAATGCAGTTCTTCGTCCCGCCGGCCGAGGGCCCACGCTGGTTCGAGTACTGGTGCGCCGAACGCCTCGACTGGTACGTCCGCCACGGCATCGCCCGGGACCGCCTCCAGCTCCGTCCGCACGGCGCCGAGGAGCTGTCGCACTACTCCGCCGGCACGTCCGACGTCGAGTACCTCTTTCCGTGGGGTTTCGACGAGCTCGAAGGCATCGCCCAGCGCACCGACTTCGACCTCAACCAGCACTCCGCGCACTCCGGCGAGCGCCTCGACTACTTCGACCCGGCGACGAACGAGCGCTACACGCCGTTCGTCGTCGAACCCGCCGCCGGGGTGACCCGAACCATGGCGGCATTCATGCTCGAGGCCTTCGACATCGACGAGGTCAACGGCGAAGAACGCACGGTGCTGCGCCTCCACCCGCGCCTGGCGCCCTATCAGGTTGCCGTCCTGCCGCTGTCTCGCAAGGAGCCGCTGATCGAGCTCGCCGGCGAGGTCCGCAAGGCGCTCGCCCAGCGCTACATGGTCGACTACGACGAGACCCAGGCGATCGGGCGCCGCTACCGCCGCCAGGACGAGATCGGCACGCCACTCGCCGTGACCATCGACTTCGACTCGCTCGAGGACAAAGCGGTCACGATCCGCGATCGCGACAGCACCGAGCAGATCCGCACGCCGATCGCCAATGTCGTGGGCGACGTCGCCGACCGACTCGGATTCTGAGGATCGGGGTACCTTTCCGGTTGCATGCCGACGTATCTCGATCGCATCGTCGATCGCCATCGGGAGGTCGCGACCGCCGACACCCGAAGATTCGGCGAGTTGATCGCCCGGACGGCGGCGATGCATCCGACCCGCGGCTTTCGCGCCGCGCTCCGTGCGACGCCCGGCCTCGCCGTGATCGCCGAGGTCAAGCGGAGGTCGCCGGCCAAGGGCGACCTCAACCGCCACCTCGACGCCGCCGAGCTGGCGGCCACCTACGAGCAGGGTGGGGCAAGCTGCCTGTCCGTGCTCACCGATGAGGAGTTCTTCGGTGGTTCGGTGGCGGACCTCCAGGCTGCACGGGAGGCGACCTCGCTGCCGGTGCTGCGCAAGGACTTCACCGTCGATCCCCGCGATGTCGTCGATGCTCGGCTGATGGGCGCCGACGCCGTGCTCCTGATCGTCGCCGTCCTCGACCCGTTCGAGCTCGTCGAGATGCACCAGTTGGCTTGCGAAGTCGGCCTCGACGTGCTCGTCGAGGTCCATGACGAGCCCGAGCTCGAAGAAGCACTGAACGCCGGGGCCACACTCGTCGGGGTCAATCAACGCGACCTTGTCTCGTTCGAGGTCGATCACGACCGAGCCAAGCGAATGGCGTCGGCAATCCCCGACACGGTGGTCAAGGTCGCCGAGTCCGGGATCCGCGGTGCCGACGACGCCGCGCGGCTCGCTGACGCCGGCTATCACGCCGTGCTGGTTGGGGAGACGCTGGTGACGTCGGTCGATCCGGCGAAGACGCTGACCGAGTTGCTCGTCCGCTGACGATCGACGGCCCACGACGCGGGCCGCGGACAACGAGACGGTCGAGGCCGTATCCTGCGCGGCGACCACGAGGAGGCAAGACGATGCGGCGTGCACGAGTAGTTCTGGCGATGGCGGCGGTTGGGCTCGTCGCGGTCGCCAACGGCGCCGGCGCCACGGCGCCGGAGACGACCCCACCGACTGACCCGCCGGGCACCGCCGCTAGTGCGGAGCAGGCGGCGGCGGAGAGCGCGCTGCTCGTACTCGACGACTTTCCTGCTGGATGGACGGCCGTCGAGGAGGACGAGCTGACCGAGCAGGAGCTCGAGTATCAGCGCACGGTCACCGAATGCGCCGGCGGCACGAGTGACAACCTGCTCGATCTCGGTGGACCACGGGCCAGTTCCCCCGACTTCGTCGGGCCGGACGACCAGACCGTCGAGCAGAGCGTGACGATCGTCGAGCCCTCCGCCGCCGAGGACTTCATGGTTCGCTTTGCCGCGCCCGGTGTTGACACCTGTTTCCGGGACGCGGTGCAGTCCTTCGTCACCGAGAACTTCGAGAACCCCGAGGACCCGTCGGAGTCGCTGCCGGGCGGCGTGACGATCGACGATGTGACGGTGGGTCCGCTGCGGCTCGTACCCGTTGGCGACGAGCTGGTCGCCTATCGGGTGACCGTGTCGATGACGATCTCGAGCCTGTCCGTTGACGCGTTCGTCGACATCGTCGCCGTCCGCTCCGGCGGCTCGCTGAGCGGACTCACGTTCCAGTCGTTGTTCGAGCCGTTCCCGGTCGACGAGGTCGAGCACTACACCGCGCTCGCTGTCGACCGACTCGCCGGCTGACGATCCGATCCCGATCGCCGGCTGACGCGCCAGTACCGTTGCGCTTCACATGTTCGTGAAGATCTGCGGGATCACCAGTGAGGACGACGCCCTGCTCGCCGTGGCGATGGGGGCTGATGCCGTCGGCTTCGTGTTCGCGCCGTCACCGCGCCAGGTGCCCGTCCAGCAGGTCTACGACATCACCCGCCGCCTGCCGCCGGAGATCATGACCGTCGGCGTGTTCCGTGACGAGCATCCCAAGCGAGTGGTCGAGATCGTCCACCGCGCCGGGGTCAAAGGTGCCCAGCTGCACGGCAACGAGTCGGCCGACGTCGTCGGTGAAGTTGCCAGGGCAGTGCGCTTCCTCGTCAAGGCGTACCCGGCCGGTTCGCCGCTGATCGCCTCGTCGGCGTCGCTGGCCACCGACACGATCCTCATCGACGGGCCGTCCCCAGGATCCGGGCACCTCTTCGATTGGTCACTGGTCGGGGAGCTGCCTGAAGGAATGCGCATGATCCTCGCCGGTGGGCTCGACCCCGACAACGTCGCCGACGCCGTGCAGACGGTCACGCCGTGGGGCGTCGACGTGGCGACGGGCGTCGAGTCGGCACCCGGGAAGAAGGACGCCCTGAAGGTCAAGCGGTTCATCGAGCGGGCGCGCGCCGCCGCCCCGGTTCCGTACCTCGGCGACGACGAGCTGCCGTTGTACGACTGGTCAGACGAGTGAGCGGACTGATGGGGGAGCCGACCGGGCTCGGTCGGTTCGGCGAGTTCGGCGGCCGTTTCGTGCCCGAGACGCTGGTGCCGGCCTGTGAGGAGCTCGAGGCTGCGTTCCGCGATGCCTGGAACGACGACAGCTTCCGGCAGCAGTTCGACGACATCCTGCGGGACTACGCCGGTCGGCCGTCCCTGCTCTCGGAGTGCCACAACCTCGGCCAACAGCTCGGACTGCGCCTGCTGCTCAAGCGCGAGGACCTCAACCACACCGGTTCGCACAAGATCAACAACGTCCTCGGCCAGGCGCTCCTGGCCAAGCGGATGGGTAAGCCGCGGTTCATCGCCGAGACCGGCGCCGGCCAACATGGCGTGGCGACGGCGACCGCAGCTGCGTTGATGGGACTCGAGTGCAAGGTGTACATGGGTGCTGTCGACGTCGCCCGCCAGGAGCTCAACGTCTTCCGCATGCGCCTCCTCGGCGCCGAGGTCGAAGCCGTCGAGAGCGGCAGTCGGACGCTGAAGGACGCGGTGAACGAAGCCCTCCGCGACTGGGTGGCCAAGGTCGAGTCGACGTACTACTGCCTCGGATCGGTAATGGGCCCGCACCCCTATCCGTGGATGGTGCGCCAGTTCCACCGGGTCATCGGCGACGAGGCCCGGGCCCAATGCGCGGACCTCCTCGGCGGCGATCCGGATGTGGTCGTCGCCTGCGTGGGCGGTGGCTCCAACGCCATCGGACTGTTCTCGGGCTTTGTCGACACTGACACGCGGCTCGTCGGCGCTGAGCCGGCGGGTGGCGCAGCGGTCGGACGAGGCGTTCCCGGGGTCGTCCACGGGATGCGCAGTTACCTGATGCAGGACGAGTACGGACAGGTCGAGGAGGCCCAGTCGATCTCCGCCGGACTGGACTACCCGGGCGTGGGACCCGAGCATTCCTACCTGCATGCCATCGGACGCGCCGAGTACCCAGCCGTCAGCGACGATGAGGTGCTCGAGGCGTTCAGCGTCCTCGCCCGTACCGAAGGGATCATCGCCGCCTTCGAGTCGGCCCACGCCATCGCCTGGGTGATCCGCGAGGCGCGTTCGTTGGCCGGTCAGACGGTGCTCGTCAACCTGTCCGGGCGCGGTGACAAAGACGTTGCCCAGGCGATGGAGTTGCTCGGTTGACGGCGGTGACCCTGACGATCGAGACACGCTTCGCGGCGGCCAAGTCGAACGGTCACAAGTTGCTGGTGCCGTACATCACCGGCGGCCACCCAGGATGGGTCGAGGCGGTGCGCGCGGCTGCCGCCGCCGGAGCCGATGCTGTCGAGATCGGCATCCCGTTCTCCGACCCGGTGATGGACGGACCGGTGATCCAGCGGGCGTCGCAGGCGGCCCTCGATGCCGGTGCCACACCGGCGGGAATCCTCGACGCCGCGGCCGAGCTGGACGTCGAGATCCCGTTGGCGGCGATGACCTACTACAACATCGTCCACCACGACGGGCACCGTCGGTTCGCCGGACGGCTGGTCGCCGCTGGGGTCACCGGATGCATCGTTCCCGACCTTCCGTTGGAAGAGGCCGAGCCATGGACGCGCGCGGCTGACGATGCCGGCGTGGAGACCATCATGTTGGCCGCCCCGACCGCCTCGGACGAGCGCCTGAGCCGGATCGTCGAGCGCGCCCGGGGCTTCGTGTACTCGGTGGGCCTGCTGGGCGTCACCGGTGAGCGGTCGGAGCTCGCGGCGACGGCGACCGCCCTGGCCGCGCGGCTGCTGCGGATCACCGAAATGCCGGTGCTCGTCGGTGTCGGGGTCTCCAACGCCGAGCAGGCTCGCGAGGCGTGCGTCGTGGCCGACGGCGTCGTCCAGGGCGCCTCCGTCGTTCGCCGGCTGATCGAGAACGGTCCTGACGCGGTCGGCGAGTACGTCGCCGAGGTGCGCGCGGCGATCGACGCCTGATCCGCTTCTCGACGAGCACGAGCTGCCGCTCGGTCGCTACCGTGTGCCGATCAGCACCGCCGAGCTGGTCGCCGGGACGGCGACATCCGCCGAACTGAGCCGCGCCCACGAACCGAACCGTCGCGCCACCGGATCCCCGACGACCCGGCGACGAGTTCCCACCGCCGTCATCGGGTTGATCGGTGTGGTGATCGCCTTCATCGGGATCACGGCGATGTTCGCGTTCGAGCAAGCGCCGTTCTACGACTCGGACGAGAAGGCCCACCTCGGCTACGCCCACGAGATCGCCGACTTCCGGCTGCCCGAGATCGACCGCCAGCCGGACGTACCCGACAGCGCCAGACAGTGGCAGACGGAGCGGGCGACGGCGCGCACTGCACGGCACACCGGGGTATGGGTGGCCAACCACCCACCACTGCACTACGTCATGACGGCGCCACTGATCTGGTTCGCCGAGGCGACCGATCGGCCCGACGGCGGTCTGCTGCTGATGCGGTTCGCCAACCTCGCGTTGGCTGCCGTCGGGGTGTGCTTCACGTATCTGCTGGGTACTGAGCTCGGCGGCGGTAAACGTCGCATCGGCCTGGCGGCGGCGGCGATCGTCGCACTCGTGCCCCAGGGGCACACGTACTTCTCCCGGGGGCTCAACGACGGACTCGCGTTCGCCGCCGGTACCGCGCTGCTGTGGGCGGGAGTGCGATGTCTCCGTCGGCCAACCGATCGCCGGGACCTGGTCATCCTCGGTGTCACCGCGGCGGTCGCGGCTGGCGCACGGACGGCGACGATGCTCCTCGCCGTGGTGGTCGTCGGTGCCGTTGCGGCAAACCGTCTCGCGGCCGTTCCCGGTGAACCGTGGCGCCAGCGCGTGCGCGGCGCGACCACGGTGGCGGCGTTCGGCCTTGTTCCGGCGGTGGTGTTGTTCGGGTGGTTCTACGTTCGGATCCAGCTGCTCTACGGCGACGTCGGAGCGTCGGCGTTCCTGCTCGACTACTTCGGACGTGTCCCCCGGGGGTCGGCGTTCGACGTCTTGAAGTCCGGTCGAATGTGGTCGCATCTCTACCATCGGTTGACCTCCACGGCCCCGTTGTCGTGGGCCTGGCCACGGTTCGCCAACGTCGTGGCTGTCGTCGCCGTCGCCGGGCTGGTCCTGGTCGTCGTACGGACACGTTCGGCGATCACGCGCCGCTCGATTGCCTTGTGTCTGGTGGCCATCGCGCTGATCGTCGCCACTGTCGCTCAGCACATCGCAGGCGGTGGCAATCCGTACCCGCGCTACCTGTTCCCCGTGCTCGGAGTCGCCGCGGCCCTCGTCGCGCTGGCCTTCGATCGCCTGCTGCCGCGAGTGCTTCCGGCGGCGCTCGTCGCCGTCATGGCCTGGTGGGCGATTCGCCAGATGCCGATCGGGGTCGATCCGGCGTGGGCCCGACGACCCCGCGATCGTGGTGCAGTACCTCCTCCGGCGTTGCGGACGCTTCCGGTCGGTGATGGCTGGCGGATGGTCGCCGCCGGGCTGATCGGGGCCGGGGCACTCGTCGTCGTCGTCGCTTGTTGTGTCGGCCTCGCGCGGTGGAGGCGACCAACCGTGCCGTAGAGTCCGGCATCCGATGGCCACGGAGCTGCGCACACGATCGCTCGTCGTCCTCGGATTGAGCAGCCTGGCCGTGGCCCAGCCGCTTCTCGACCTGTTCGGCCGCAACCCGGAGTTCTTCGTCGCCGGGAACTACAGCACCGCCCAGATCATCTGGTTCGCCGTGCTGATCACGCTGGTGCCGCCACTCGTCGGCATCACCGCAATTGTCGCGGCCACGATGATCAACCGGCGCGCCGGGACGATCGTCTACGGCGCCGTCGTGGCCATCCTCGGTGCCGCGTTCGTCCTTGCCGTGCTGCGGACGATCGGTGTCGATCCTGTTGTCCTCGTCGTCGCCGTGGCGCTGGCCGGGGGAGTGGCGGCCGTCGTGTTGGCAGTGCGCACACACGCCGGGCGTCTGCTGCTGTCGTACCTTGCCGTCGCCAACATCGCCTTCGTCGCGATGTTCCTGTTCGCCAGCCCGACCGCCAAGCTGATCGCCGGCGGCGGCAGCGGTGACCTCGGAGACGTGACGGTTCCCGAGCCGGCCGGGCCGGTCGTCGTGATCGTTCTCGACGAGTTCCCCGCGGCGACGATCATGCGTCCCGACGGGACGATCAACAGCGATCGGTTCCCGGGGTTCGCCGAACTGGCGTCGGTGAGCACCTGGTTCCGCAACGCGTCGAGTCAGTACAACCTCACTCATCGGGCCGTGCCCTCGCTCCTCGATGGTCGCCTGTCCGAGGGCGACGAGCTGCCGACCTACCGCGATCACCCGCGCAACCTGTTCACGTTGCTCGGTGGGGAGGTCCCCGTGCACAGCTACGAATCGGTGACGTCGCTGTGCCCGCCGGATCTGTGCTCCGACGCGGCGCCGCAACCGTTGAGCCAGGCGATCGAGGACGCCTCGATCGTGTACGGCCACCGGGTTCTCCCCGCCGCGTTGCGTGATGGCCTGCCGGCGATCGACAACTCGTGGGGGGCCTACGGCGTCCAGGAGGATGGCGGCGGCGACAACTACATCCGCGATGCCTACTCCCGGTGGTTGGGGCTCGGTGCCGACGAGCGCAGTCCGCTCGGCCAGGCTGCCGTGCTCAGCGAGCGCACGACATCGATCACCGCCGAACCAGCACTCCACTTCGTCCACGTCGCCGTACCGCACCGGCCGTGGGTTCTTGCACCGAGCGGCTACGCCACCTCGTTCGCCCCAGAGCTGATTCGCGACCCCGCCGACCCGCGCTACGACTTCGAGAACCGGATGGAGTTCCAGCTGCACAGCATGCAGGTCGGCGCCGTCGACACGCTGATCACCGATCTGCTCGACCACCTGCGCCAATTGCCGAACTGGGATGAGACGCTGCTCGTGGTGACATCGGACCACGGCTCCAACCTCACGCCCCCGGATCTCGGGCGGATGCGCATCACCGACGCCAACCGCGAGGAGGCCTTTCGGGTGCCGTTGTTCGTCAAGGCGCCGGGGCAGACGAGTGGGGAGGTCCGTGACGACAGCGCGCAGGTGATCGACGTCCTGCCGTCGATCGTCGACCTCCTCGAGGCCGACGTCGACTGGGACTTCGACGGGCACTCGCTGTTCGACGGCTCCGCGCCGACGGTCGAGCCGAAGGTCTCGACGGATGTCGCTGCGGCCCTGGACATCGCCGTCCGGCGCAGCGAAGAGTTCCCGTTTGGCGAAGATTGGATCGGGCTCGCGGCGGTTGGCGCCAACGGTGACCTCGTCGGGCGGGACGTCGCCGAGTTCACGGTCGGGGCGGAGAGCGACTTCACGTCGACGATCGACCAGCGCGCCCAGTTCGCCGACTTGCCGACCGCCGACGGCGAGATGCCGTTCGTCGTGTCAGGCACGGTCGACGGGCCGCAACAGCCACCCGAACTCGTGGTTGCCGTCAACGGCCGGCTCGCCGGGGTGCTGGGGGGTTTCGTCCCCGAGGGCGAAGGCTGGACGTTCATCGGCTATCTCGCTGACCTCTATCGTCCGGGAGACAACGACGTGACGGTCTACGAGGTTGCGCGGAGCGAGAGCGACGTCGCGTTGCGTCCGGTCGGCGAACGCTGATCAGCGGCGCGGGCGGCAGCGGTAGACCGTGCGCGACCCACTGGGCAGCGACTGGCGCTCGTCAATGACGAAACGCTGTTCGACAGCGCGTTCCCAGTTGTCCACGTCGTAGGCGTCGAACAGCCCGGCCCGCTTGCGGGCCAGCAGGCGCGTGGCCATCACGTCGTCGCGATGAGGGAACTCGACCACGACGGGGGCGCCGAAGTCGGCGAGCAGGGCGACGATCTCGTCGAGCGGCACGTTGTTGGTCAGGGCGAGGTGGTGGACGACGGCCAGGCAGAGCACGAGGTCGGGCCGCACCCGGTCGACGAACGACGGACGTTCGCGAGACCGCCAGCCGAGCGCCGGTGACGGGTCGGCGAGGTCGATGACGAGCGGCAGGATCCGACGATCGCCCTGTTCCCGGAGCTGACGGTAGAGGCGGTCGACGACGAGGTGGTCGGAGTCGACGGCGATCACGGAGCGGGCGCCGGCTTCGAGGGCGACGCGCGAGAAGTGGCCGTCGTTGGCGCCGAGATCGAGCACGGTGTTCGGCTGGCTGACGGTGGCGACCGTCGAGCTGACGAACGCCGCCTTGGCCTCGAGGTCGCGGTCCGTGTAGTGGCCACGGTCGCCGTACTCAGACCAGGTCGAATCGTGCTGCTTCCACGACAGCCGGTCGACGGCCTTCGCGAGGTTGGCGAGTTGGGCATCGATCAGCGCCGGCCCGAAGCCGGCCCGCTTCAGTTCGGCGCGCACGTCCCGCTCGCGATCGGCGTCGGCGTACTTGCGTTCGGCGCGGGCGTGCAACCGGACGTGGGTGAAGATCCCCTTGTGGAAGTGGCCTCGTTTGCCGATGATCGCCGCCGCTACGCCGGGGGTGATCCCGTCGATGCTGCCGCGGAGCAACGGCTGGAACGGCACGTCACACAACGCCTGGATGTACAACGGATTGAGGAACAGTTCGCAGAACTGGCGATAGCCCGCCCATGGTTCGCCGTTGCGCAGCTTCTCGAACGAGCCGACGTCGATGAACACCGGCCTGCTCCCGACGAACTGCACGTTGTAAGCGCTGGCATCCTTGGTGATCAGCGACTCGGCGAGCGCTCGACGGGTCAACGTCAACTGCAGCCGGGCGGCATCGCGCAGCATCTCGAACGACCATTCGTAGGGATACGACAACACGCCGATCCTGGTGTGGCGAAGCACAGCCGCCCATTCGCCGGGGATCGGGGCGCCGTCGACGACGCGCTCGGTGCCGATGATGTCGCCGCGATCGAGCGCCTCGGCGAAGAACTTGGACGAGGCCAGCGTCTCGTAGTCGGCGAGCGCCGTGGGTGTGAGACCGCGCCATACGGTGTCGTCGTCGACGAACACCCGCGAGAGCGGATCACGGAACGACCCCGCGTCGGGTCGCCCGGTCACACTGCTGGTTGGCGACTCGCCTGGGGTCACTCCTCGTCTTCGCCGAGAAGTTCGGCGCGTGCTTCTTCGGCCCGGGCCCGATGCTTCTTCGAGAACACGCCGGCGATGCGGTTCCCGTAGACCCGCATCAGCACGCCGAATCCGGCCATTCCGCCGGCGAACGCAGCAGCGATCATGCTCCCGGTTCCCGGGTCGAGGTAGCTCAGCATCCTGCCGAGGTTAGCCGATGGACATGTTGGGAACCCCGTCGGGCCATTTGTCGGCAACGCTACGTTCATGTTCGACCGGCGCCGACCCGGGCGGCTGGCGATTCATTGGTCGATTTCCGGACGCCGAACGTCGTCACAGCGACCAAAGATCGTGACCGGTGTCGCTCGGCCGACCGCCCCATCGCCGCCGGGAGCGCCAGGTATGGTCGTCGCATGCTGCAGCCCGGTGACAAGGCCCCCGACTTCGAGCTCCTCGACCAGAACGAGAACACGGTGAGGTTGTCCGACCTGCGCGGTCACAAGGTGCTCGTGTACTTCTACCCGAAGGCCGACACGCCCGGGTGCACGACGCAGGCATGTGGGCTCAACGAGGTCCTCGCCGACGTCGGTGACACGGTGATCCTCGGGGTCAGCCCGGACAAGCCGCCCAAGCAGCTCAAGTTCGCCCAGAAGTACGGGCTCGGGTTCCAGCTCCTCTCCGACACCGACCATGGCACCGCCGAAGCGTTCGACGTGTGGAAGGAAAAGAGCATGTACGGCCGCAAGTACCTGGGCATCGAGCGCTCGGCCTTCCTGATCGACGAGCACGGCAAGGTCGCCAACGCGTGGTACAAGGTGAGCCCCGCCGACACCCCGAAGAACTTGCTCGCCGCGTTGTGATCGCGCTGCCGCAGCCGGCCGACGTCCTACCGCACCGGCCGCCGTTCCTGTTCGTCGATGAGCTCACCCGGCTCGAGCCGGGGACCGCGGCCGCCGGCACGTGGACGTTGACCGGCGACGAGTGGTTCTTCCCCGGACACTTCCCCGGTCGGCCGACGCTGCCGGGCGTGTTGATGTGCGAGGCGATTGCCCAAGTGGGAGCGATCGCCGTGCTCACCGACGAACGGTTCTCCGGCAAACTGCCGTTGTTCGGTGGCCTCGACAGGGCGCGCTTCCGCCGCCAAGTCACGCCGGGTGACACGCTGTGGCTCGACGTCGAGTTGGCCCGCATGTCGGCGCGAGCCGGCAAGGGCTCCGGCCGGGCACTCGTCGGCAGCTCCGACGGGGAGCTCGCCTGCTCGTGCGAGCTGCTCTTCGTCGTCGTCGACGCGTGAGCGTCGCCGGCCTCGTTTCGCGTCACTCGGTTCGCATCGGCCTCGCCGGAGCGGTCGTCGTCTTCGTCGGCATCGCCATGCTGTTCGCGTTCGAGCAGCCGCCGTTCGTGGCTCCCGACGAGACAGCGCACGTCGGCTATGCCCAAGAGATTGCCCGGTTCGATCTCCCCGAGATCACCGCGTTCCCCGACGTTCCCGCCAGTGCCACTCAGTGGCAGGCGGAGCGCGAGTCCGGTCGCGGCGACCGCTATCGCGCTGTCTGGGTCGCCAACCATCCTCCGTTGCACTACGTCGCCACGGCACCGCTGATCTGGCTGTCGAACGCCCTCAACCGCCCCGACGGCGGGCTCCTGCTGCTGCGCTTGGCGAACATCGCGTTCGCCGCAGTGGGTGTCGGAGCTACCTATCTCCTGGGCCGCGATCTCAGCGGCGGAATTCGACGGATCGGCGTCGCCGCGGCGGCGATCGCCGCTCTCGCTCCGCAGGGGCACACGTTGTTCTCCCAGGCGATGAACGACGGTCTCGGCTTCGCCGCGGGGACGGCGATGGTGTGGGCCGGCGTGCGGTGCATCGGAACGAGTCCAGGACGCTTCGAGCGTCGGGACCTCGTGCTCCTCGGGGCGGCGGCCGCGGTGTGCGCCGGGGCGCGCAGCGCGACCCTTGCCGTTGCCGTCGTTGTCGTCGTCTGGGTGGCTGTCGCCCGCCTGCGCACCGTCGATGGTTCAGTCGGCACCCGCCTGGCCGCGGCGGCGCAGGTCGCGGCGTTCGGGCTCGTCCCACCGGTTGCGCTGTTCGGCTGGCACTACCTGCGCAACGATCGGCTGTACGGCGACTTCGCCGGATCAGAGTTCCTCCTCGATCGCTTCGGCCGACGTCCCCGTGGGTCCCTGCTCGACATCCTCACCCGGGGGGACCTGTGGATCGACCTCTACCACATGTTGATGTCGCCATCGCCGCTGTTGCCGATCAGGGCGCCGTTGCTCAACCTCGCCTTGCTCCTCGCCGCCATGGGAGTCGTCGTGGTGGCGATCACGGGGCGCGCCGGCGACGTCGTGCGGCGCGGCGTCCATGGCATCGTCACCCGCCCGGCGCTGGCGCTGAGCGTCGCTGTCGTCTTCGTCGTCATCGTCACCGTCGCCCAACATGTGTCCGGGGGAGGGAGCCGCTACGCCCGCTACTTGCTTCCGGCGCTCGGAGTCGGTGCGGCTCTCGTGGCCCTCGGACTCGATCGTCTGTGGCCGCGGATTCTCCCGGCGATCACCGTTGTGCTGATGGGATGGTGGGCGCTGCGCAACGTTCCATCCGGAGTCGATCCGGCCGCTGTTCGCAGACCGCGTGACCGGGGCCAACGGATGCCGGAACTGCTCCAGGTGCTCCCGGCGAGCCCGTGGTTGCGCACAGCAGCGGGCGTGGTCATCGCCCTCGGAGCGGTCGCCGTAGCCGTGTCACTCGTCGAGGGCGTCGCCCGTCGACTCAGGCCGGAGCGATGATCACGCTGCCGTTGTGTCCGCCGAACCCAAAGTTGTTGGAGATCGTCGGTCCGGGCTCCCACGGTCGCGGCGCACCGATGACGACGTCGATGTCGAGGTCGACGTCGACGGTGTTGGCGGTCGGCGGGATCATCCGGTGCTGGAACGACAGGACCACGGCCGCCGCCTCGAGTGCCCCGGCGGCGCCGAGGGCGTGTCCGGTGACACCCTTGATCGACGTCACCGGCGGGCCGGACTCACCGAACACCTTGCGCACGGCTTCCGCCTCGGCCGCGTCGTTGAGCGGCGTCGACGTCCCGTGAGCGTTGATCTGGCGGACGTCGGCCGCCTCCAGGCCAGCGTCCTCGAGGGCCAGCTTCATGCACACGATGGCCCCCGCGCCGCCGGGTGACGGGGCGGTGATGTGGTGGGCGTCGGCGTTGCTCGCCGCCCCGACGATCTCGGCGACGATCGTGGCGCCACGGTGGGTGGCGTGATCCCACTCCTCGAGCACGAGGACGGCGGCGCCTTCACCCATGACGAACCCGTCGCGGGCCACGTCGAACGGTCGGGACACGCCGGAGGTCGACAGCGCGGTCATGTTGGCGAACCCGGCGAGCGATGTCACCGTCGCCGGCGCCTCGGCACCTCCGGTGACGACGGCGTCGCAGCGGTCCCAGGCGATGAGTCGGGCGGCGTTGCCGATGGCGTGGGTGCCGGCGGCGCACGCCGTGCAGATCGTTTCGTTGGGGCCTTGCAGGCCGTAGCGCATCGAGATCGCGGCCCCACTGGCGTTGGCCATCATCATCGGGACGAGGAACGGCGAGACACGCCGTTCGCCCTTCTCGATGCGTACATCGACCTGTTCCTCGAGGGTCTCGAGACCGCCGATCCCGGTGCCGAAGACGGTGCCGAAACGAGCGGGGTCGACACCGACGTCCCCGGCGGCCTGCATCGCCTCGGCGGCCGCAGCCATGGCGAATTGCTCGACGCGGTCGGCGCGACGCGCCTCCTTGGGGTTGGCGTACCAGGGGGACGGGTCCCAGCCGGCCAAGCGGACCGATCTGCCGGACGTGATCCCCGGTCCGAGCAGGCCGTCCCAGAACGCGTCCACGCCGACCCCGCACGGCGCGACGACGCCGAGGCCCGTGACAGCGACGCGACGCCCGCGACCGTCCATCAGCCCAGTTTGCCGGCGATCAGGTCGTACGCCTGACCGACGGTTTCGACTCCTTCGAGCTCTTCTTCGGGTACTTCGACCCCGAACTCCTCTTCGAGCGCCATGACGAGCTCGACGAGGTCGAGGCTGTCGGCGTCGAGGTCGTCACCGAAGCGGGCCTCTGGGGTGACCTTGTCCTCCGGCACGGACAACACCTCGACGGCGCACTTCTTGAACCTGGCGAACGTCTCTTGATCCACGATGGCTCCTTGTCAGCGGTTGGGTCACTGGATCGTGTCCAGAGAGTGTGCCACAGGAAGGTCGCCGAAGGGACCTTCGACGGCTACGTCCAGCAACGGCCGGCGTAGCCGGGGCACGCCGTCAATGTCCCATCCCCAGGCCGCCATCGACCGGGATCACGGCGCCGGTGATGTAGGCGGCGTCCGGCGAGGCGAGGAACGACACGACGCCGGCGATCTCGTCTGGCGTCGCCACCCGTCCGAGTGGAACCGCCGCGGTGAGCTCGGCGAGGCGCTTCTCGCCCAGCTCAGCCGTCATGTCGGTGGCCACGACACCGGGGGCGACGACGTTCACGGTGATGCTTCGCGATCCGAGCTCGCGGGCGAGGGAGCGGGCGAGTCCGACGAGCCCGGATTTGGAGGCCGCGTAGTTCGCTTGCCCGGCCGAGCCGAGCAGAGCGACGACGGACGACATCAGCACGATGCGTCCCTGGCGGGCGCGCAGCATGTCCCGGGCCGCTCGCTTGGCGACGCGATACGACGCCGTCAGGTTGGCGTCGAGGACGCTGGTGAAGTCGTCCTCGCTCATCCGCAGCAGCAGGCCATCGCGGGTGACACCGGCGTTGGACACCAGGACTCCCACCGAATCCCCGAACTGATCGGTGACCTCCGAGAAGGCGCGGTCCACGTCATCAACGGACCGCACGTCGCACTTCACCCCGAACAGCCCTTCGGGGGGCGGCGACGAAAGGTAGGTCACGGCGACGCGCAGGCCGTCGGCAGCAAGGCGCCGGGCGCATGCCAACCCGATCCCTCTCGACCCACCCGTGACGAGGGCGACGGGGGACTCGTCAGGCACGCTCATCGCGTTCCCCGGTCGCGCGCACCGGAGTGGTCAATCACGCTTCGTGCCGGCCCACCGGATGATCGAGCTGGCGGCCGTCATCCCGGCTCCGAAGCCGACGAGCAGGACGAGGTCGCCCTCGTGCACCCGGCCGTTGTCGAGGGCGTCGGCGAGGGCCAGGGGAATCGACGCCGACGACGTGTTGCCAGTGCGTTCGAGGACGACGGCGGCCCGGTCGATCCCGATGCCGAGACGGTCGCAGGCCGCCTTGATGATCCGGGCGTTGGCTTGATGCGGCACCACCAAGGCGATCTCATCGGCATGGACACCGGCGGCCTTCATCGACTTCTCGGCGGAGTCGACCATGATCCGCACGGCGCGCCGGAAGACCTCCTTGCCGTCCATGTGGATGTAGCCGCCGATGTCGGCGTAGAGGAGTTCTTCGGCGCTGCCGTCGGCGTCGAGGTCCCATCCGAGCAGCTGCCCGCGACCTTCCACCGCCTCGAGCACGACCGCGCCAGATCCGTCGGCGAACAGCACTGCTGTATTGCGGTCGTCCCAGTCGGTCACCCGCGACAGGGTGTCGGTGCCGATGACGAGCACCCGGTCCGATCCCATGGCGATCAGACCGTGGGCGACGACGAGGGCGTACGTGAACCCGGAACACGCAGCGTTGACATCGAAGGCCCCGCACAACAGGCCGAGTTGGTGCTGCACCGTTGGCGACGTCCCGGGCACCGTGCGATCAGGTGTCGTGGTCGCCAGTACCAGGGCGTCGATCTGCGCCGGCTCGACCCCGGCCATGTCCATCGCCCGGCGGCCGGATTCGACGGACAACGAGGCGGTCGATCCCCCGACGCGACGCTCCTTGATGCCGGTTCGTTCGACGATCCATTCGTCGCTGGTCTCCAGCCCGCTAGCGCGCAGGTCGTCGTTGGTGACCACCTTGTCCGGCAGGGCGGTGCCCCAACCGGTGATCACCGCACCGCGGGCGGAGGATGGAACGGTCGGCATCGGGTTACCCCTCTCCTGAGATTCGAGGTTCAGACTACGAGGTACGCAGCCAGGCGATGGGTTGGCGCGGCATCACTCGCTCGGTGTCGACGGCGATGTAGCTCTGCAGCACGCCGGCGAACGGCGACCGGACCTCCTGATCACCGACGTAGCCGAGCACGGTCCCGACTTCGATCACCGCGCCATCTCCGATGGTGGTGGCCTGGCTGAAGATCCCGGCGGACGGGCTGACGACGAGGCGTTCGCTGGCGAAAAGGTGCTCTCCCTCGATCCGCGGCGGGCGTATCGGCATCTCCTGTTGGACGAATTCGATCAGCTTGTCGAGGTCCTCCGGTGTCGCCACAGACATCGTCCGGGCGGCGGCGGTCGTGCGCTTGGCCATCCCGGTGAGCACTCCGCCAGGGCCGAGTTCGACGAATTCGTCGACACCGCGGTCGGCCAGTTCGAGGAGCACGTGCTTCCAGCGCACGGGTGAAGAAAGCTGGGCGGAGAGCAGGCTCGCCCACTCGGCGCCGAGCTGATGGGGGAGTGCGTCGACGTTGGACACGACCGGGACCTCGGTGTCCCGCGGGTCGGCGGCGGCGATCGCCGCGCGGAGCCGGTCGCGGGCGCCGATCATGAATGGCGTGTGGAACGCCCCGGAGACCTGCAGGGGCATGACCTTCTTGGCGCCGAGCGCCTTGGCATGGTCGGCGGCGGCGCTCACGCCCTCGGGCGATCCGGCGATCACGACCTGCCCGGGGGCGTTGTAGTTGGCGATCCACACGTCGGCGTCGGCGCGCCGGCAGGCGACGTCGACCTGCTCGTCGTCGAGGCCGAGCACGGCGGCCATCGTCCCCGGCCGCTCGGTGCCGGCGTCGTGCATCGCGTCGGCGCGGGCGATCACCAGCCGCACGCCGTCGTCGAAACGCAGGGCGCCGGTGGCCGTGAGCGCGGTGTATTCGCCGAGGCTGTGTCCGGCGCAGTAGCTGGGCTCGATGCCCAGGCGCTCGGCGGCGTCGAGGACCATCAAGCTGGAAACGAACGTGGTCAGCTGGGCGTTACGAGTGTCGCGCAGCTCGTCGGCATCGGCGTCGAGGAGCAACTTGCCGACGTCGCGCTCGGCGATCTCGCTGGCCTCGCCCACCAGTTCCCAGCTCTCGTGGTCCAGCCACGGCCGACCCATTCCCGGACGCTGCGAGCCCTGCCCGGGGAACGTGAAGGCAAGCATTGGTCCGACAGTAGACGGCGAGCAACGGCAGCCAGGGTGTACTCACCGGCGGTCGTCATCGGAGGCGGCAAGAACGCGACAGGTAAACTGCCGTTCCTGCCCGGGTGGCGAAACTGGCAAACGCGATGGTCTCAAACACCATTGCTCGAAAGGGCTTGCGGGTTCAAGTCCCGCCCCGGGCACGAACGGTCTCGGCACGGCATCCGGCTGTTCGCCGGTTCTGAGGCCACAAACCAGACACGTATGTCTGGATCGTGGCCCCAGAATTCGAACACCCGGCGTGACAGCCCCACGGATGTTCGCCTCGGCCGTGAGGATGGCGTCAGCGGCCGGCGGCTGCCTTCAAGTGGCGATCGGCGCTCTCGGGAGCGCTCGGGGTCAACATCTCTCCATCAGCGGAGCGTCGATTCGTCTTCAGCCAGCCGAGCACGCCGACCAGGGCCATCACGGCGCCAATCATCAGGATCCACCGGCGCATCGGCCGTGACCGGGTGGCCTGCTCGACCCACGGAGTCAACGCGGCGAGGCGTACGGCGGTGTCGCCGACCTTGCTGGAAACGTCGCCGACCTTGGCGGTGACGTCCGGGGAAATCTCGACAACGGTCCGGGCGAGATCGCTGACCGTACCGGTCACGGTCTCGGCGGCGTCCTTGAGTGTCGATGCTTGCATATTGCGTCCTCCTCGGGTGATCGGTGCTGCTTCTACCCGCCCAGGCCGGCGACGAAACCAATTGCTGCCATTCGTCTCCACGTCTGGCGGTGATCCGCAGCCGGTGGGCACCGATGCTGCAACGATGGTGGCGATGCACGACGGAGAACGGGCGCCGGGTCCGGACTGGGGCCGCCGTCTGACCATCGGCCTCGTCGCGGTCGTCGCCGCGATTCTCGGCTACTTCATCGCCGCCGCCGTGATCCCTCGGTGGTGGGCGCAGCGGGTGGGCAGCGTGGTCGACGGCAGCCTCACCGTGGGGGCGTTGTACGGGTTGTTCATCGGCTTCGTGTTCACGGTGGCCCCGTTGCTCCTCCTGCTCGTCGTGTGGAAGTGGCGATCCCCTGACAGGACGTGGCTGGGCTGGATCGGCTGGCTCGTCCTCGTCGTGCTGATCGCCGCTCCGAACCTGATGACCCTGGGCATCGTGCTCGGGATCAGCGACGCGGCTCACGCGGGTGACCGCACGCTCGACGTCGAGGGGCCGGGTTTTCGGCTGTGGACCCTGATCGGTGTCATCGCCGGGTTCGCCGCGGTGCTCGGTCTGGCGTATCTGATCCGCTCGCGACGCGTGTCGCGGGAGCGGGCGGCCAATCTGCACGCCGAGTTGCGCACACGCGACCAGAACTGAACCCGAGCCGCGGCTCCTACAGTGGAACGTCCATGGGCACCTGGCTGACCGAGCGACGCCTCACCCAGGTTGCGACGCGCCTGCGCTCCTTGCGCGACGAGTTGGCGATGATCGACGAACAACTCGTCCAGTTCGCCGACGACGCCGACGAGTTGTCGCTGCGAGCGTTGGTGTCGGAGACTGCGCAGGCGTCCCACGAGTCGAACGAGGCACGTAAGCACCTCGACGCGATGCGCAAGCACCGGGCCCACGTCACCGGTGAGATCGCCGAGCTGGAACGGCGCCAGGACGATCTGCTCGATCAGCTGAGCAGGACTTAGAGGAGTGAAGTTGTGACGATCCGTGTCGTGATCGCCGAGGACGAGGCGATCATCAGGATGGACCTCCGCGAGACGTTGGAGGAGGAGGGCTACGAGGTCGTCGGCGAGACCGGCGACGGCGAAAAGGCCATCGACCTGGTCCGCGAGCTGTTGCCCGACCTGGCCATCCTCGACGTGAAGATGCCCGGAAAGGACGGTCTCGAGGTCGCCCGCCTGATCAACCACGAAAAACTGTGCGGCGTGCTGATCCTCACGGCGTTCAGTCAGCGTGAGATCGTCGAGGACGCCCGCGACGCCGGGGCGTTGGCCTACCTCGTCAAGCCGTTCCAGAAGGCTGACCTCGTGCCGGCGATCGAGGTGGCGATCGGCCGCTTTCGGGAACTGCGCGCGTTGACCGGTGAGATCGACGCGCTTGGTGAGCAACTGGAGGCGCGCAAGGCCATCGACCGGGCCAAGGGGATCCTGATGGACGAGCGCAAGATGACTGAGCAGGACGCCTTCGCCTTCATCCAGCGCACGGCGATGAGCGAGCGGTCGAAGATGCGTGCCGTCGCCGAGCGGGTCATCGACGGGTCGCTGCGCCCGTGACGCCATGACCAAGCTCCTCTCTTGCGTTCCCCGGCCACGCCGGCCGCCGGTGGCCGCTCCTCGGCTGGCGCCTCGTCGCTCGCAGTCGGAGACGCGATGACCAAGCTCCTCTTGCTCGACGGCAACTCGTTGACGTATCGCGCCTTCTTCGCCCTCCCGCAGGACATGGCGACGGCGAGCGGGCAGCTCACCAACGCCGTGTTCGGGTTCACGTCGATGTTCATCTATGTGATGAAGGAGCAGCGCCCCGACCAGGTGCTGGTGGCGTTCGACCGTCCCGAGCCGACCTTCCGGCACGAGGCGGACCCGACCTACAAGGCCCAGCGGGAGGCGGCGCCGGACCCGCTGCGCCAACAGATGGGGCTCGTCCGCCAGGTGCTCGACGCGCTCGGGATCGCCGTGTGCGAACTGGCGGGTTTCGAGGCGGATGACCTGATCGCCACAGCTGCCGAGCAGGCCGCGGCGCGGGGCGACGACGTGGTCATCGTCACCGGTGACCGCGACGCCTATCAACTCGTCCACGATCCGCACGTCAAGGTGCTCTACAACCGCCGCGGCGTCAGTGACTACTCGCTCTACGACGAGGCCGGAATCTTCGAGCGCACCGGCGTCACACCGGCGCAGTACCCGGAGTACGCCGCACTGCGTGGTGACCCCAGTGACAACCTGCCGGGCGTCCCGGGCGTCGGTGAGAAGACGGCAGCCAAGCTGATCTCGACCTACGGCGGTCTCGACGGGATCTTCTCGCACCTCGATGAGCTGACGCCGAAGCTGCGTGCCTCACTGGGCGAGTCGGAGGCGCGAGTGCGCAAGAACCTCGAAGTCAGCGTGTTGCGACGAGACGCTCCCGTGGATCTGCCCGCCGACCTCGTCATTCGCCCGAATCAGCCGGCCGTCAAGAAGTTGTTCGACTTCCTCGAGTTCCGAACGTTCGAGGCCCGCCTCGCCGAGGCGCTCGGCCCGGCGGCGGCGGTGATCGCCTCGATAGATCGCAGCGAGCTGCATCCCGAGCTGACGATCAGCGAGTCGCCCGAGCGGTCGGCGGGCGCTCTCACTGGTGGTGGGAGTCTGTCGCTCGCCGCCGCCTATGAAGGCGAGCCGGGACGGACCCGCGTTGCCGGGCTGGCCGTGGTGACGGCTCCTGACAGCGCCGAGGTCCTGTGGATTCCGAACGCTCATCTGACCGATCCGGCGGTCTCGACCGCGCTGGCGGCGGTGCGATTCCGGGCCCACGACGCCAAGTCGCTGATGCGCTCGCTGCTCGACCAGGGGATCGAGCTCGGCGGCCTGGAGCTCGACACGGCGATCGCCGCCTACCTCTTGCGACCGGCGGAGTCGCGCTACGAGCTCGGCCACATCCTGGAGGACTACACCGCCTACGCCGCGCCGCGCGACGACCCGACGGTGAGCGGCCAGCTCGACCTCGGGGGTACGGACGTGAGCGCGGAAGTGCGCGCCGCCCGCGACGCGCTGGCCGTCGAGGCACTCGTCGACCCGCTGACGTCGCAGCTCACCGAGCAGGGGATGGACGAGCTGTACGCCACCATCGAGAACCCGCTTGTCGTCGTCCTGGCACGGATGGAGCACGTCGGCGTCGCCGTCGACCGGCCACACCTCGAGCAGCTGTATCAGAAGCTCACCACCGAAGTCGCCCGTCTGGGCGTCGACTTGCGGGCGATCTCCGGGCACGACGATCTCAACGTCAACTCGACGATCCAGCTGCGCCAGATCCTGTTCACCGAGCGTGGCCTGACGCCCGTCAAGAAGACGAAGACCGGGGCGTCGACCGACGCCTCGTCGTTGGAGAAGTTGCAGGACCAATGGCCGGAGTTCATCGGTCCGCTGCTGCAGTACCGCGAGCTCGAGAAGCTGCGCGGGACCTACGGCGAAGGGTTGCTCCTCGAGGTCGCCACCGACGGGCGGATCCACGCCACGTTCAACCAGACGGTCGCCCGCACCGGGCGGCTCAGCTCGGACCGCCCGAATCTGCACAACATCCCGGTCCGTCGCGACGAGGGTCGACAGTTCCGGCGCGTCTTCGTGCCGGCGCCCGGCTCCACGATGCTCGTTGCCGACTACAACCAGATCGAGCTGCGCTGCATCGCCCATCTCGCGGCAGATCCGGGGCTGATCGCCGCGTTCACCAGCGAGCAGGACATCCACAACGCCACGGCGTCGCGGATCTTCGGGGTCGATCCCGGCGCAGTGACGATCGATCAGCGTTCGAAGGCCAAGATGGTGTCCTACGGTCTGGCCTACGGGATGGAGGCCTTCGGACTCGGGCAACGCCTGAACATCCCGACGGAGGAGGCGGCGGTGATCCTCAACGCCTATTTCGAGGCCTTCCCCAACGTCAAGTCGTACATGGATCGCACGGTCGTCGAGGCCCGCAAGGTCGGGTACACGGAGACGTTGTTCGGTCGGCGCCGGCCGATTCCCGAGCTGCTCGACGGCAACTGGCGGATCCGCCAGGCGGGCGAGCGCCAGGCGATGAACGCCGGGATCCAGGGACTCGCCGCCGACATCTTCAAGGTCGCCCTCGTGCGCATCGACGAGGGTTTGGGAGAGCGGGGGAGCGCGGCGCGACTCGTCCTGCAGGTCCACGACGAGGTGCTCCTGGAGGTGCCCGAGGAGGAACGTGACGAGACCGGCCCGTACGTCGTCGAGCTGATGCGCCACGCCGCCGACCTCGACGTGCCCCTGGAGGTCAACTCGGCGTGGGGCCAGACCTGGGCCGACGCCAAGTCCTAACCACCCGAGTGTTTGCGGTCACCGGAGTGCTACCGGACGGAACGTCGCGCCGCTGACACTCGGTTGGCCGGAAACACTCGGGTCAGGTCGGGTCGAGGTCGTAGGCGGTGGGATGGCGTGGTTCGTAGAGCAGGATCAGGCCGGCTCCGGGGAGTCGCATCGACGCCGCCACGCCGAAGCCTTCGTCGCTGATGTCGCCGTCGAACACCGCCCCCTTGGCCTCCAACTCGGCTTTCGTCGTGGCGATGTCGTCGCACATCAGCGAGATCTCGTGATGCACGGGGTGGGCGTACTCCTCGCCCTCCCACGTCCCTGACGTGGGGTGGACGCCCAGCTCGCTGGGCCCCGTACGGAAGATCAGCCAGCCCTCCTCGGAGGCGGGATCTTCGGTGTGCGGCCAGCCGAGCACGTCACGAAGGAACGCCCGTGTTGCCGGCGGGTCGTCGGAGTAGATGAGCGTGTGGATCGCTGTGATCATCCCTCCACAGTAAGTCCGATCGGAGACCGGGCCGGGCGGTCGGGCAGACTGCCCGGATGTCCCGTGATCCCGCCCTCGCCCGGCAGCTGTGGCAACGCCTCGAACTGATCCACGCGGTCACGTATTTCAGTCCCGAGGCCGTTGGGGCATTGCGTGAGGCCGGCTACAAGGGCTTCTGGATGGGCTATTTCGCCGGGCGGGCCGCTCCACTCGGAGCGGTCGGGCCGGAGGTGGTGACCGCGCTGTTCTACAACTTCGCCCCGTCGCGCGTTGCCCGAGCGTTGCCCGACGCGTGGGACTTCGCGCCGCCGGAGACCGCCCTTGGCGCCCGGTTGCACGGATCGGTCTCCGCCCTGCAGCGCGTCCTCGACGGCGCCGATGTCACCGAGGCCGCCGACCTCGCTCGCCGGGCGGCTGAGTCGGCGCCACCGGAGGGTCGGGCGCTGTTCGCCGCCAACGCCGCACTGCCGTGGCCCGACGAGCCCCTCGGTGTGTTGTGGCACGCCGCAACACTGCTCCGGGAACACCGCGGCGACGGCCACGTCGCTGTGCTGACCGCCGCCGGCGTGGCCGGACGCGAGGCGAACGTGATCCACTCCGCGGGTGGCGGCGCGCCGCGCGACTTCATGACGATCGGGCGTGACTACGACGACCAGGAGTGGGCAGCCAACGTCTCCCACCTCGCCGAGCGCGGCGTGCTGACGCCGGACGGACAACTCACCGCCGAAGGATTGGCGTTCAAGGCCGATCTCGAAGAACGCACCGATCGCATCGCGCTCGCGGCGTTCGCCGTGCTCGATGACGACGAGGTCAACCGGCTCCTGGCCCTCGTGCTGCCGCTCGCCCGCGCCGTGTTCGCCGCCGGCGACGTACCGCCGATGACTGCGCTCGGACCGCTCACGGCGGCGCTGGACGACGGCGCCGCGTCCTGAGCTCGTCCTCCAGCCGCTTGGCGGGAGCCGTGCGGCATTGCCGCTGCTAGCCTGTGCCGCCGGACTTCGGGCCTTCCCGCGCCGTCATCGACGGCGGGTAGCCCGTCCTCCGGTTCCCATCCGCCAACGATCCTGTCCATCCGAAAGCAGCACGAACTCTTGTCCGAAACCACGATCACCCCCTCGTCGATGGGCACCTTCGACGAGGAGGGCAACTACACCCCCCGCGAGATCTCCGTCGACGATCTCGGAATGTCCTTCGCCGACGCCATCGACGGCACGATGGTCGAAGTCGATGACGGCCAGATCGTCACCGGCACGATCGTCAAGATCGACAAAGACGAAGTCCTCCTCGACATCGGCTACAAGTCCGAGGGCGTCATCCCGGCACGCGAGCTGAGCATCCGCAACGACATCGACCCGAACGAGATCGTGTCGATCGGCGAGAAGGTCGAGGCCCTCGTCCTCCAGAAGGAGGACAAGGAAGGCCGCCTGATCCTGTCCAAGAAGCGGGCGCAGTACGAGCGGGCATGGGGAACGATCGAGCGGATCAAGGAGGAGGACGGTGTCGTCGAGGGACCGGTGATCGAGGTCGTCAAGGGTGGCCTCATCGTCGACATCGGACTGCGCGGCTTTCTGCCCGCCTCGCTCGTCGAACTGCGTCGCGTCCGCGACCTGCAGCCCTACGTCGGCCAGCGCATCCAGGCCAAGATCATCGAGCTCGACAAGAACCGCAACAACGTCGTGCTCAGTCGTCGAGCCCACCTCGAAGAGACCCAGAAGGAGTCCCGCGACTCGTTCCTCAACAACCTCAAGGTCGGCGAGGTCCGCGAAGGCACGGTGTCGTCGGTCGTCAGCTTCGGCGCGTTCGTCGACCTCGGCGGGATGGACGGCCTGATCCACGTCAGCGAGCTGTCGTGGAAGCATGTCGACCATCCGGGGTCGGTGGTCGCCGTCGGCGACCAGGTGACGGTCCAGGTGCTCGACGTCGATATGAGCCGTGAGCGGATCAGCCTGTCGCTGAAGGCGACACAGCAGGATCCCTGGCAGGAGTTCGCCTCCACTCACGAGGTCGGCCAGCTCGTCTACGGGCGGGTCACCAAACTCGTCCAGTTCGGTGCGTTCGTCCAGGTCGGTGACGGCATCGAGGGTCTCGTGCACATCTCCGAGATGTCCACCCATCACGTCGACTCACCCGACCAGGTCGTCACGCCTGGCGAGGAGCTGTGGGTCAAGATCATCGATCTCGATCTCGCCCGCCGCCGCATCAGCCTGTCGATCAAGCAGGCCGCCGAGGGCGGCGAGCTCGCCGAGGAGTATCGCGAGCACTTCGAGGTCGACGAGCACGGCAACTGGGCGTCGGGCGATTCGGACGCCGAGCGTGAGGCAGCCTGGTCGGAGTACTACGGCGACGAGGTCGGCGCTCCGCCGGCCACCGAGCAAGCGGAGGCGCCGACCGCCGACGACTCGGCCACGGCGAGCGTTGTCGCCGACGAGACCGTCGCTGCCGACGAGACCGTCGCTGCCGACGAGACCGTCGCTGCCGAAGGACCGTCGCTGCCGAGGAGTCCGCTGCTGCCGAGGAGACCGCTGCTGCCGAGGAGACCGTCGCTGCCGAGGAGACCGTCGCTGCCGAGGAGACCGTCGCTGCCGAGGAGACCGCTGCTGCCGGCGAGACCGTCGCTGCCGGCGAGACCGCCGCCGACGACGAGACCGCCGCGGCAACCACATCCGCCGAGTGACGCGAGCCCCCCGCACCTGACCCGACGATGATCGTCGTCGGACTGACGGGCGGGATCGGAAGCGGTAAGTCGACCGTCTCCCGGCTGCTCGCCGACCGCGGCGCGGTCATCGTCGATGCCGACGCCATCGTCCATCAGCTCCAGGAGCCCGGTCAGCCGCTGCTCGACGAACTGGCCGAGCGATTCGGCGACGACATCATCGACGCTGACGGTGCTCTCGATCGGGCCAAGCTGGCCACCGCCGTGTTCGAGGACGCCGAGGCGGTCAAGGATCTCAACGCGATCGTTCATCCCGCGGTGCGCGCGGAGATCGTCCGTCGGGTGGCCGGCCACGCCGGCACCGACAACGTGGTCGTTCTCGACGTCCCGTTGATCACCGACCGGGAGACGTATGCGATGTCCGGCCTCGTCGTCGTCGATGTCCCTGTGGAGGTCGCCATCGAGCGCGTCGTCGCCGACCGCCAGATGTCCAGCGACGAGGTGCGCGCCCGGATTGCCCGTCAGATCTCGCGCGACCGACGCCTGGCCTTGGCCGATCGGGTGATCGACAACTCCGGCGATCGCGAAGCCCTGCGACGCCAGGTCGACGAGACCTGGGCCTGGATCCGCACGCTGCCGCCGCATCAAGGCTGACGTGGACGCCGTCACGGTTGTCCTGGTCGCCGCGTTTGCGGTGTTCGCCATCGCCGACTGGGTGGCGATCGGCCAGCGGCACGCGGCGCGACGGCGCATCACGAAGCCGGCGGCGACGTGCCTCCTCGTCGGCATCGCCGCCGTTGCCGGACAGATGGAGGGCGCGGCACGGGTCGCCCTCGTGGTCGCCGTCTTGTTGTGTCTCGCCGGCGACGTGGCCTTGCTAGGTGACAGCGACGAGCGGTTCCTGGTCGGCCTGGGAGCGTTCGCCCTCGGCCATGTCGCGTACGTCGTCACGGCGCTGCTCGTCGGGGTGTCGTGGCCCCGGCTCGCCGTGGCGTTCCCCGTGCTCGCCGCGCTCCTCGGGTTCCAGGCGGTGACGCGCATGCTGCCGGGCGCGTTGCGTCATGGCGGTCCGCCGATGCTCGGGGCGGTGGTCGCCTACACGTTGATCATTTCGGCGATGGTCGTCACCGCGACCGGGACACCGAGCTGGCTGGCGTTCGCCGGAGCCACGTTGTTCGCGGTCAGTGACTCGATGATCGCCTACGACCGCTTCGTGCGGCCGTTACGACGGGCTGACCTCCCGATCATGGTCACCTACCACACCGGTCAGCTACTGCTGATCGCCGGTCTGATCATCGGCGGCTGACGTCGACACCGACGTGCCGTGCCCGAGCAGCAGCGAGCAGCAGCAGCCCGCTGACGGCGACCAGCGCGGCGACCAGCGCCGCGCCTGTCACCCCAGCACCGGTCGCCGGCAAGGTGCCGAGGGTGCCCGGCGCCGTCGAACCTGTCGCATCAGCAGGGCTCCCGGCGGTGACCGCCGTGGTCGGGCCGCCCTCCTGAACCGTCCCGGTCGTGGCCGATGGATCGATCGGCTCGGTCGCTGTCGAGTCGGTCGCCGGCTCGGTAGTTTCGGGTTGATCCGCTGGCGCGAGGCACGAGCCGATCTCGATCGGCGTGGAAAACGACGCCCCCGGGCTCGACAGGCTCGACACCGTCAACTCGTAGGAGCCGGCGGGAACGTGGCGAGCCGACTGTTGGTTGTTCTGGTCGCCTTCGAAGTGGACCTCCGGCTTTCCGGCCACGATGCCCTGCCCGTCGTTGATCGACCAGCCGACGATGTTCGGATCGGCGTAGTGGTCGATGACGAAGTACAGCGCCTCCGTTGCATCGCCGGGGAGGCACAGCGTGCTCACCCCGTACACGACGAGGCCGTAGTCGGGCTGGGGTCCGGAGCAGTCGAGGATCTCGAACGTCGCACTGTCGGTCAGGTCCGGGAAGCCGGCCGCCGTGATCGTCGCCGTGTACGTGCCGGGGCCGAGCGGTGGTGACTTCGTCATGTGCGCCCCGGACACGTGGAAGTAGCCGTTGAACGACTCGATCACCGCACTGTCGGACTCCAGGGTCCAGTCGTACGTCAGGTCTCCCGTGCCGCCGAGGAACAGGTAGTTGGCGTTGAGCACGATGAACTCGGCCCATCCATCGAGCTGCACCGGGTCGGCGCAGTGGGGAGTCACGTGAAGGATCTGCGGGGCGGCCAACGGCGCCACCGGCCCGACCGATGGAACGTCGGGGGCGCACGGCGATACCTCAACCGAGACGTTGGCCACCAGTGCCGCGTCGTCCGCGTCGGTCACGTTGACCATGAACGTCCCGGAGTGCACGTATTTGACGTCGTGGATGATCCAATGCGTGTTTCCGAGGCTGCCGAGGTCGCCGCTGTCGACGAGCGTCTGTTGTTGGGTCCACGTGACGGCGAAGTCATAGTCCCTCGCCGAGTCGTCATCGTTGGGCTGGTTCTGCACGGCGAACGTGAACACACCGCTGCCGTTGTTCGGCCCGAAGTCCTCGGCGCACGTCACCGAGGGCACGAGGACGAGCGGGCCGAAGGGGCCCATGGCCGGTGCCGGTTGGTTGGCGCAGTCGGGCAGCACGACCTCGGCGCTCGACATGGCGCCGAGGGCGGTGTCGGTCACCGTGAACAGGTACGCGCCTGGGTCGACGATGTCGAGGTAGACGACGTCGGTCCCCCAGGCGAGCAGCTGCAGGTGGCCGTCGTCGAGCACCGTCGCGTTGGCGTCGGTGAGCGACCAGTCGTAGAACGCCTCGAACGGGACGGGGTAGTGGAACGTGTCGACGTTCTGGACGAGCAACTTGGCGCCGGGAGATCCGTTGACGCAATACGTGGTGACGTCGACGATCACCGGTGGTTGCACCACGGGGCTCTCCGGATCGACGACCACGGGCGCGGACATCACGAACGGGGCCGTTTGGAACTCCGAGGTCGGTGGCTCGGGGACCGGCTGAACGGTGGTCGTGCTGTCGGGTGGGTTGACTGCCGGCGTGGTGTTCGACTCGGTCCTCGTTGTTGTTGTCGGGAGAGCCGGGGAGGTGGTCACCTGCTCCGGCGACGTGATGTTCGGCGGGGAGGTCGTCGTCGGGATCGGCACTGTCGTCGGAACAGCCGATGTCGTGGTCGGCCGGGGCCGCGTCGTCACCGGTGCCGAAGTCGTCGGCCGGCTTCGGGTCGTCGTGGTCGGCTGCGGTATCAGCGCGGTCGTTGCGGTGGAGCAGGTGGCGCCAACAACCACCACCATCACCGCAACGACCGTGGCGGCGCCGGCGGTCCACCGGCGCCGCGGTGCCCCGCCAGGATCGTCTCCGGTCGGTTCCGTAGTGTGGTTCCGCATTCCAGCCCTCCGCCCGATGACACGTCGCTGCCGCCACCGTGACTGGCCGTGATAACGAGCGGATAACGAGCAAGTCAGTCGCTGGCCATGCCGCCGACGAGGTCGACGACCCGTGCCAGCTCGACGTCGGGCTGGCGGCCCTTGACGGTGACGTCGAGAGTGCCGAGGGCACCATCGAGCTCGGCTTGCTCCATCGTGCCGCGCCGTACCTGCGACCGCCGGCGGAGTTGCTCGGCCGCCGCATGAATTTCGACAGCCCGGTCGCCGCCCAGCTCAGCAGCGACGATCGTGGCGGCATCGAGAATGTCGGCCACGATGGCGAACTGCTCGGCGGCGATCGCCGCCTTGAGCCCGCGGGCCAACTCGCCGACGGCGGCGTCAGCATCGCCAGCAGCAAGAGCTGCGAGTGCCAGGGTGGGCGACACGAGACCGTCGAGGCGGACGACGCCCACCTGTTCGATCATCGCCTGGGCGCGTTCGGCGTGCCGCCGAGCGACGTCGTGACGATCGCGATGCCACTCCAGCCTGGCCCGTGACGCAGCGGCGACCATGGCGGTGATCCGTGTTTCGTCGCCGACGGCTCCTTCTATCCGTTGCAGGACGCGGTGGGCATCATCGAGACGGCCGACGGAGATGAGCATCGTCACGTATGGCGAGAGGGCGACGATGTAGGCGTCGGCGTCGACCGTCGGTTCGAGCGTTTGCAATGCTTCCTCATATCGCTGCAATCCGGCGATGCGCTGGCCGGACTCAAACTCGACGACAGCCAGACCGAGCCGGCAGCGCACGGCGACGTCGTCGAGCCCGGCCGCGGATGCTGCAGCGATGGCCGAGGTGTAATGGTGCCGGGCGAGATCAGGCTGGCGGTTCTCGGCGGCGTTGGCGAGGTAGTAGTGGGCAGCGGCGAGCAGCCGGTCGGTGGGATCGACGAGCTCGGTCGCCGCGACGAGGTGGCCGCTGGCGGAGTCGGTGTGCCCCGACCACAACAACAGAAATCCGAGAGCGAACTCCGCGGGACCACGGCTCGGGGCGCCGGGTGGACTGGCGTCGAGGAGACGTTCGAGCCAGCTGCGTCCTTCGTCGAGTGCGACTGCCACCCAGAAGCGGTGCAGCCAATAGGCCAGACGCAGAGCGGTGTCGACGTCGGCCTCGCCGTCGAGGGCGGCGGAGAAGAACCCACGAACTGCCGGCAGCACGGCCTGAATGTCCGCCACGTTCGGCACGGCCGCTGCGGTAGGAGGCAGACGGGCGAACAGTGCAGACGCCAATCGCTCGTTGAGCTGACGCATGTCGGCCACGGTCAGTGCCCGACGTCCGGTGTCGCGCAGCAGTGGATGCTGGTCGTACCTCCAGCGCACAGCGCCGCGGTCGACGCGGACAAGCGCCCGCTCAACGAGCTGGGCGAGAATCCGAACGATGCGGCCGGGACGGACGTTGGCATCGACCATCGTCGCCTCGAGCAACGCCAGGTCGACCGGTCCACCGATCAGCGAGAGGCGCTGAAACACGGCCAACTCGGCGTCGTCGAGCAAGGCGATCGTGCCCCCCACCACGCTGTCGATGAGTTCGCTCGCCAACCCGCGGTCGTCGAGGTGCTCGGTGCTGAGGCGGTCAGCCAGATCGGCCAACGAGACCTCGGCGGTTTGGCGCGCCGCGAGTTCGATCCCCAGCGGGTTACCCCCGACTGCGCGGCAGATCGTGACGATCGCCGATCTGGCGGCATGGTCGTCAGGCAACGTTGCGCCAGCGGCAGACGCGTACGTGACGAAGCACGCCATTCCGGCCCCCTCGGGGTCGAGGTTCGTGGGACGGACGACGGTCTCGATGTCCAAGCCGAGGGCGACGCGATTGGTCACCAAGATGGCGACGGTCGGGCAGCGGCGGTTGAGCGAGGTGATGACGTTGGCGGTCTCATCGGCGACGTGGTCGACCCCGTCGAACACGACCAGAGCGGGACCACGACCAGCCAATTCGCGGATCACGTTCTCGAAGGCGTCTGTGTCAGTCGCCGTGCCGAGCGCCGTCGTCAGTCCGGTGACCATCTGACTTGCATCACGCATGCTGTCGCAGGCGACCACCCACCGACCGCCGTCGAAGTCGTGCCCTGCGTCGGCGGCAAAGGCGGTGGCGAGGCGCGACTTGCCGATGCCGCCCGGCCCGACGACGGTGACGACGGCCCCCGACGTCACCTTGCGGCGAAGCGTGGCCAGTTCGTCTTGGCGTCCGAGTAGTGGTCCCTGAGCACGGTGTTGTGCCGGACGCTCAGGCTCGGTGCCGATGACCCCGAGATGGAGGTCGACCGTCTCGCGGGCAGGCGAGATGCCGAGTTCGGTTGCCAGTGTGCGCCGGCAGTCCTCGAAGGCGCGCAGCGCCGCCGAGCGATCGCCCGAGGCTGCAAGGGCGGCGATCAGCTGGCGGTGCGACTCTTCACCGAGCGGGTTGTCCTCGATCGCCCGACGAGCGAGGTCGATGGCCTGGTTGAAGCGACCGAGGGTGCGGGACGCGGCCGCGGCCACCTGCAGAGCGCGGTTGCGCGCCCATTCGACGCGTGTGCGATGGCCCGTGAGCCACTCGGCGTCGAGATCAGGAAGCAACGGTTTGGCGAGACGTTCGAGCGCTTGGGTGGCCAACCCGATCGCCGCATCCGGATCGCCGGTGGCGAGCGACTCGTCGGCGGCGTCGGACAAGCGGACGGCAGCGTGCACGTCGACCGTGCAGTTGGCCGCGAGGCGGTAGCCGCTCGCCGTCGTCTCGATGACGACCTTGCCGCCGGCCCCGATCGAGTCGAGGCGTTGGCGCAATTTGGCGATGATGTTGCGCAGCGCCGGCTTCCAGTTGGTCGGAGGCGTCTCCCCCCACACCATGTCCGCCAGGCGATCCACCGTCACCGCGCCGGTGGACAGCCCCAGGGCGGCCACGCAGCGGCGGGCGAGAGCGGCGTCGATCGTCACCAGGCGGCCCTCATTGACGACGGCGACATCGCCGAGTAGCAGGACCTCCACGCCGCGATTGTGGCAGTCGATCCAACGAACGAACGCCGAGTTCACCGGAGACCCACCCGCCCGTGCCCACCTCAACTCGAACCCGACGAAGTCCCGACAACTCGCGCTCACATCGGCCCGCGTGGTCGGGACTTCCAGCTGCACCGGTCGACAACCCGCCGCCCCCACAACCTGCTCCGTTCGGGCCGCGTTGGGTCAGAGGTCACGCCGACAGAACGGTTGTTCGGGAGTACACTGACCGAGTGGCTGACGCCCCCGCCGCCTCACCGATCGACCTCACCCGGTTCGACACCGCGTCGACGCTCGGCCCGGTCGGTGACGAGCCGTTCAAGGTCGTTTCCGACTTCGCCCCGGCGGGCGACCAACCGTTGGCCGTCGAGAAGCTCAGCGAGGGGGTGTTGCGCGGTGACCGCTTCCAGACGTTGCTCGGCATCACCGGCTCGGGCAAGTCGGCGACGATCGCCTGGACGATCGAGCGTGTGCAGCGGCCGACGCTGATCCTGGCTCCGAACAAGAGCCTCGCCGCCCAACTCGCCCAGGAGATGCGCGAGTTCTTCCCCAACAACCGCGTCGAGTACTTCGTCAGCTATTACGACTACTACCAACCCGAGGCCTACATCCCCTCGACCGACACCTACATCGAGAAGGACTCCTCGATCAACGACGAGATCGACCGTCTCCGGCACTCGGCGACGGCGGCGTTGCTGACGCGCCGTGACACGATCGTCGTGGCCAGTGTCAGCTGCATCTACGGCATGGGCAGCCCGGACGAGTATCGCGGCCAGCTCATCGACCTCTCCGTCGGCGTCGACTACGACATGCGCAGCATCCTGCGGCGCCTCGTCGACATGCAGTTCGACCGCAACGACGCGGCGCTCGGCCGGGGCAAGTTCCGGGTGCGCGGCGACACCATCGAGGTGCATCCGTCGTACGAGGAGTCGGTGCTGCGCATCGAGATGTTCGGCGACACGGTCGACCGCCTCACGGTGATCGATCCGCTCACCGGGGAGACCTTGCGCGAGCTCAACCGCACGCAGATCTTCCCGGCCACCCACTATGTGGCGGGCACCGAACGGCTGGCGACGGCGATGGTCAAGATCGAGGCCGAGCTCCAGGAGCGGCTCGCCTACTTCGAGCGCGAGGGCAAGTTGCTCGAAGCGCAGCGGCTGCGCATGCGTACGCAGTACGACCTCGAGATGATGGCCGAGGTCGGCTACTGCAGCGGCATCGAGAACTACTCGATGCACATCGATGGCCGTGACTTCGGCCAGCCCCCGAACACGCTGATCGACTACTTCCCCGATGATTTCCTGCTCGTCATCGACGAGAGCCACGTCGCCGTTCCCCAGTTGCACGGCCAGTTCGAGGGCGACCGCAGCCGCAAGGACCTCCTCGTCGAGCACGGCTTCCGCCTCCCGTCGGCGCGCGACAACCGGCCACTCACGTTCGACGAGACGCTCGCTCGGATCAACCAGTGCGTCTTCATGTCCGCCACTCCAGCGGCGTACGAATTGCGGGTGTCATCGCAGATCGCTGAGCAGATCGTCCGCCCGACCGGGCTCGTCGATCCGGAGGTGATCGTCAAGCCCACCAAGGGTCAGATCGACGACCTGATCGAGTGCATCAACGATCGCGTCGAACGCGGCGACCGCGTGCTGGTCACCACGCTGACCAAGAAGATGGCCGAGGACCTCACCGAGTACCTGCTCGAACAGGGCCTGCGCGTGCGCTATCTGCACTCGAACATCGACACGGTGCAGCGCATCGAGATCCTGCGGGCGTTACGACTCGGCGAGTTCGACGTGCTCGTCGGCATCAACCTGTTGCGTGAGGGCCTCGACCTGCCGGAAGTCTCGCTCGTCGCCATCCTCGACGCCGACAAGGAAGGCTTCTTGCGCTCCGAGACGTCGCTGATCCAGACCACCGGGCGCGCCGCACGCAACGTCGATGGTCAGGTCGTGATGTACGCCGATCGGATCACCGACTCGATGCGCCGGGCGATCGACATCACCCAACAGCGACGGGCCCGCCAGATCGCCTACAACGAAGAGCACGGGATCAACCCGCAGACGATTCGCAAGGCTGTCGGCGACATCCTCTCGTTGCTCCGGCCGGACGACCTGTCGCCGGTGCCGATGAAGGATCGCCGCCGCCAGCGCGAACGCGACAAGGTGCAACGCGAGCTGCGGACGCTGCCGCAGCAGGAGATGCAGCGGTTGATCCAAACGCTCGAAGAGGAGATGCACGAGGCGTCCGCCGAACTGCGCTTCGAATACGCCGGCAAGCTCCGCGACGAAATCGCCGACCTGCGCCGCGAACTCCGCGACGCCGGCTGAAGGCTCAGCCGCAGTCCCGGCTCACGGGAAGCTCGTGGCATCGGCGGGGTTGGTGCCGGAAGCGACTTCAGCCCCGTCCATGGCGCCGTCGCCGTCGGTGTCCGGATTGTTGGGGTCGGCACCGTTGGGGTTCTCGTCGTTGTCCTCCAGCCCGTCGTCATCGCTGTCCGGGTCGGTCGGGTTGGAGTTGGTGATGTCGATCTCGTCGCCGTCGGTGAGGCCGTCGTCGTCGGAGTCGTTGTCGAGCGGGTCGGTGCCGTGGACCAGGATCTCGGCGCCGTCCATCACGTGGTCACCCTCGCTGTCCGGGTTGTTCGGGTCGGTGCCGTACGTGCCGGTCTCGTCGACGTCGGTCAGCCCGTCACCGTCCGAGTCGGTCGGCATCGTGGTCGTCGTCTGGCCGGCGGTGGCCGGCGCAGTCGGCGACGTCTCCCCACCGGTGCTCGGCGGAAGCGGCGAGGTGACCGCCGGCGCCTCGGTGAGGGTGACGATCGGTCCGACCACGGCAGCGACGAAGGCCGCCTCGTCCGGACCGGCATTGGTGACGGTCAGCCCGCCATCGAACGTCGCCGCGTCGCCCTCGCCGAGGTTGGTCGAGTCGCCGCCGTCCGACACCACAGCAATCGTTCCTGATGTCGCGAGGAGCAGGGCCGGCACGTCGGAGTCCGGGATCGTCGTCGATTCGCCGCCCGCCAACACGTCGCGGACCACGTCGACATCACGGAACCCGGCGGCCAGGGTGAAGGTGTTGCCCGTCGCTCCGGCCCCGCCGGTGTCGGCGACGCTGGCGATCGACATCGTCCAGTAGCCGGCGCTGGCACCGACGGTTGACAGGAGTGCGTCGGAGAAGGCCGGCAGGTACGCCGCCTCGCCGGCGCCGAGACGGTACAAGTGCCGCCCGGCCGTGACGTCGACGGTTCCCGTCGCGGCGAGCACGAACGTCGTCGACTTCGGCACGGCGACGAGGTCGGCATCGGCGGTGAGGGTGCCGTCGGCGACCTGCCAGTGGAACGAGCCGTCGGCGAAGCCGACGATCCCCTGGGCGACCACCTCGGCGTGCCCGGTGGCGACGGGAGGCGGTTGTGCCGCATTTCCGGCGACGACGGTCGGGACCATCGCCGCCACCGTGGCCAACACGAGCGTCGCGCCGGAGCGCCCGGGCAGTCGCGTCACGACGCCTGACTAACCGCTGTGTGCTCCCGGCGCAACCTGATTCGCCCTCTGGGATGATGGCGTCGTGATCGCCATCGCCTGCCAACACACCTACGAGCTCGATGCCTCGACCCTCGCCGCGATCCGCCGACTGTGCGCCGATGCGTTCGGCAGTGGCGTTCCCGGCAACTTCGACGATGACGACTGGGACCACGCCCTCGGCGGGGTCCACGCGATCGCCGCGGAGGGCGACACGATCGTTGCTCACGCCGCGGTCGTCCAGCGCCGCCTGCTGCACGGGGCCCGGGCGCTGCGCACTGGTTACGTCGAAGCCGTAGCCGTGCGGCCCGATCGGCAGCGTCGCGGACTCGGCTCGCTGGTGATGCAGGCACTGGCACCGGTGATCCGCGGCGCCTTTGAGATCGGCGCCCTGGCGGCGGGGCCGGACGCTGGCCGGCTGTATGTATCGCTCGGCTGGCAGCGCTGGCACGGGGCGACGTGGGCGCTGACGCCCTCGGGAATCGAACGTACGCCCGACGACGATGACAGCACCTACGTCATGCCACTGGACGCCGAACTCGACCTCACCGGCGACCTCGTCTGCGATTGGCGCAACGGCGATGTGTGGTGATGATCGGCTCGTACACCTGTTCGGCACGATGCTAAACTACGCCGGTGATGTTCCTCGGTAGCGTGGTCGCCCGATGACCCCCCGGACCTCTCGGAATCCACGGACTTCACGGACGGCCAAACGGAAGGCCGCGCCAGACGACAAGCACATCGTCGTGCGCGGGGCGCGAGAGCACAACCTCAAGAACGTCAACGTCGAGCTGCCCCGCGACAAGCTGATCGTGTTCACCGGCCTGTCCGGGTCCGGCAAGTCCTCGCTGGCCTTCGACACGATCTACGCCGAGGGTCAACGGCGATACGTCGAGTCGCTGTCGTCGTATGCCCGGCAGTTCCTCGGACAGATGGACAAGCCGGATGTCGACGTCATCGACGGCTTGTCGCCGGCGATCTCCATCGACCAGAAGTCCGCCGGGCGCAATCCACGCTCGACCGTCGGCACGATCACCGAGGTCTACGACTACCTGCGTTTGCTGTTCGCCCGTATCGGAGAACAGCACTGCCCGGTCGACGGGACCCGACTGCAACGTCAGACGCCCCAGCAGATCGTCGACCGCATCCTCCTGCTGTCCGAAGGGACACGCTTCCAGGTGCTCGCTCCGGTCGTGCGGGGGCGCAAGGGCGAGTACGACACCCTCCTCGAAGACCTCTCCGGGCAGGGCTACGTGCGTGCCAGGATCGACGGTGAGGTCGTCGTCATCGACGAGTTCCTCAAACGCGACACCCGGCTGGCCCGCTACGAGCAGCACAGGATCGAGGTCATCATCGACCGTCTCGTGCAGCGCGAGGGGATCGAGCGCCGCCTCACCGACTCGCTGGAGACGGCGCTGCGACTCGCCGACGGCGTCGCCGAGGTGGAGATCGTCGGTACGGGGTCTGGGGGCACCCCAGGAGATACGGGGTCTGGGGGCACCCAGGAGACGCGGAGGAGAACGAGACGATGACGTTCTCCCAGCACCTGTCCTGCCCGACGTGCGGGCGGAGCTACGACGAGCCGGCACCGCGGAACTTCTCGTTCAACTCACCGTACGGCGCCTGTGAGACCTGCGACGGTCTCGGTACGACGTTCGAGATCGATCCCGAACTGGTCATCCCCGATCCCGACCTGTCGATCAATGCCGGGGCGATCGCTCCGTGGCGAACGGCCCACACGCAGTACTTCACGCGCATGCTGGAAGCAGTCGCCGGCGCCAACGACGTCGACCTCGACGCTCCGTGGGCCAAGCTGACTGCCAAGCAGCAGAAGGTGATCCTCGAGGGGACCGGCGGCAAGGTCACCGTCAAGTACCGCAATCGTTATGGGCGCGAGCGTCAGTACACCACCGACTACGAGGGCGTGATCCCGTGGATCAAGCGGCGCCACGAGGGGTCGGAGAGCGAGTGGTCGCGGGAACAGTACGAGGGGTACATGCGCGAGGTGCCGTGCCCGGCTTGCAAAGGGGCGCGGCTCAAGCCGTCATCGCTCGCCGTATCGGTCGGCGGGCGGAACATCTCCGAGATCTGCGACCTGGCGATCGCCGACAGCGCCAAGTTCCTCGCCGCGCTGGAGCTGTCCGAACGCGACCGAATGATCGCCGAGCGGGTCACCAAGGAGATCAACGCCCGGCTCGGGTTCCTGCTCGACGTCGGCCTCGACTACCTCACACTCTCGCGGTCGGCGGGCACGCTGGCCGGCGGCGAGGCGCAACGCATTCGCCTCGCCAGCCAGATCGGCTCGGGCCTCGTCGGCACGCTGTACGTCCTCGATGAACCATCGATCGGTCTGCACCAGCGCGACAACCGCCGGCTGATCGACACGTTGACCCGGTTGCGCGACTTGGGCAACACGGTGATCGTCGTCGAGCACGACGAGGAGACGATCCGCGAGAGCGACTGGATGGTCGACATCGGACCGGGCGCCGGCGAACACGGCGGGGAGGTGGTGTACAGCGGACCCGTCGAGGGGATCACCAAGGTGACGAGGTCGATCACCGGCCGGTACCTGAGTGGTCGCGAGCAAATCCCGGTGCCGGCCGTACGTCGTCCGCTCACCGGCGAGATGCTGGAGATCCAGGGAGCGCGGCAGCACAACCTGCGGGACATCGACGTGGCGATCCCGTTGGGCAACTTCGTCACCGTCACCGGGGTGTCCGGGTCGGGCAAATCGACGCTCGTCCGCGACATCCTCCTGCCGGTGCTGATGCAGCGGATCTACACGTCGCGGACGCCTCCCGGAAAGCACCGGCGAGTCGTGGGGCTGGAGCTGCTCGACAAGGTCATCGACATGGACCAGTCGCCGATCGGACGGACCCCGCGGTCGAACCCGGCGACCTACACGGGCGTGTTCGACCACGTCCGCAAGCTGTTCGCGGCGACCAATGAGGCCAAGGTCCGGGGGTACCTCCCGGGGCGTTTCAGCTTCAACGTCAAGGGCGGTCGGTGCGAGGCGTGCGCCGGCGACGGGACGATCAAGATCGAGATGCACTTCTTGCCCGACGTCTACGTCCCGTGCGAGGTGTGCAAGGGGGCCCGCTACAACCGCGACACCCTCGATATCGAGTTCAAGGGGCACAACATCGCCGACGTCCTCGACATGCCGGTCGCCGAGGCCGTCGGCTTCTTCGCCAACCAGCCTTCGATCGGCCGGTACATGGAAACGCTGATGGACGTCGGGCTCGGATACGTGCGCCTCGGCCAACCGGCGCCGACCTTGTCGGGCGGCGAGGCCCAGCGCGTGAAGCTGGCCACCGAGCTCGCCAAACGCTCGACCGGGCACACGATCTACTTGCTCGACGAGCCGACCACCGGGCTGCACTTCGACGACGTCCGCCGGCTGCTCACGGTGCTGTCGCGACTCGTCGACCAGGGCAACACGGTGCTCGTGATCGAGCACAATCTCGACGTCATCAAGACCGCCGATTGGGTCATCGACCTCGGTCCCGAGGGTGGAAGCGGTGGGGGCACGGTCGTCGCCGAGGGCCCGCCGGAGCACATCGCCACGGTGGAGACGAGCCACACCGGCCACTACCTCCGCGAGTTGCTCGCCACCTGAACCGGGAAGTTCCCGGTGCAAACGCTCAGCCGCCGCGCCGCATGCGCTTGGACAGCTCGTTGAGCCGCGTCTTCTCGGCACCGGAGAGTCCGTCCATCCCCAGCTCGGAGATCTTGTCGAGGATCGCATCGAGCTCCGCCTGATCGGACGCCGCCTGCGCCGTCGGCGGGGGTGGTTGCGGCAGCGACCCGGTCGGACCGCTGCGGTTCGCACCGGTCCACGGGCCGGCGACCACGTCGCCGCCGCTACGCCGTGACTTGGGTGGCTTGGACTTTGCTCGTTGGCTGCGGCCTTGCCGGCGCCCGCCGATCGGCAGCGCCGGGATCCACGGGTAGTTGCCCAGCAGGCCCATCGTGCGGGCGGCGATGGCCGAGACGGCGAGGGCGACGACAAGGAACACGATGCCGGGCTCGTTGCGGTCGCCGAGCAGCTGGAGCACCTCGATACCGAGAATCACCGCCCCGATCACCCATCCGGGGATCCCGAAGAAGAACCGCACGAACGGGTACTCGGCGACGAACAGCAAGAAGACACAGAGCTCGACCGGACGAATCCCGTATTGCGGGCGATCGATCAACGGGAGGGCGACGATGGCCGGAATCACGGTCACCAGGCCGATGAACACGGCGAAGCGGACTCGACCGAGGAGCCGCTCGACCTCGGTGCCGAAGTACCAGAACACGGCGAGCATGATCACCAGCCAGATGTCCGGGGGATTGGGGACCGGCCACGTGGCGACCCGCCAGACCTGACCGTCGAGGACGAGGTCCGGCACCAGGGTCAACTTGCCGAGGATGTCGTGGTCGGGGCCCTCCAAGGCCCAGACGATCATGCTGACGACACACGTCAGGATGACGAATACCGTCGTCGTCACGTCGAGTGAGCCGATCCGGAACCACGGATCGTTTGGGCCGCGGCGACCGGGAACGGAGATCGAGAATCGACCGGCCATCGGCGCCACGGTAACGGGTGACAGGGCTTCCGTATCCTCGATGATGATGATCAAGCGTCCGCCCGCCGGCACGATTCCCGACGCGCCGGGCTCGTACCAGTTCAAGGACGCCGCCGGGCGGGTCATCTATGTCGGCAAGGCGGCGAACCTCCGCCAGCGCTTGTCCAACTACTTCGCCGACCCGCGCACGCTGCCGACCCGCACCAGGCAGATGGTCGCGGTCGCCGACTCCGTGGAGTGGACGACCGTGCGCAACGAGGTCGAGGCGTTGATGCTCGAGTTCTCGCTGATCAAAGAGCACGACCCGCGTTTCAATGTTCGGCTGCGCGACGACAAGAGCTTTCCGTTCCTCGCCGTGACTGTCGACGAGCAGTTCCCCCGGGCCCTGGTGATGCGCGGGCGCAAGCGCAAGGGAACCCGCTATTTCGGGCCCTATGCCCATGCCTACGCGATCCGCGAGACGCTCGACGAGCTGTTGCGATCGTTCCCGATCCGCACGTGCAGCCCGGCAAAGTTCCAGCAGCACCAGCGCCTCGGCCGGCCGTGCCTGCTGTTCCACATCGAGAAGTGCTCGGGTCCGTGTGTCGGCGAGATCGACGAGGCGGCCCATCGCCAGCTCGTCGAGGAGCTGTGCGACTTCCTCGACGGGGAGACGGCACCGATCCTCCGGCGTCTCGACCGGGAGATGCGCGGAGCCGCCACGGCACTCGAGTTCGAGAAGGCCGCTCGTCTCCGCGACCGGTTGACCGCCGTACGCCGCTCGATCGAACGCCAGCAGATCGTCGCCGACCGCAACGAGGACATTGACGTCATCGGCCTGGCCGACGACGACCTCGAGGCGTCGGTGCAGGTCTTCTACGTCCGACGGGGCCGTGTCGTCGGGCGCAATGGCTTCGTCCTCGACAAGGTCGAGGATCTCACCCCTGGCCAGCTGATCGACCGCATCCTCGAGCAGCTGTACGGGGAGGATCCACCCCAGGGGGTCCCCAAACAGGTGCTCGTGCCCACCGACCCCGACGACGCGGAGCTGTACCAGGAGTGGCTCTCGCTGCTGCGCGGCTCGCGGGTCGCTGTGCGGGTGCCCCAGCGCGGCGATCGCAAAGCCCTGTTGGGCACGGTCACGAACAACGCCCGGGAGGCCTTCAACCGCCACCGCCTGCGCCGCGCCGGCGACCACAACTCGCGGAGCCGCGCCCTCTCCGAGTTGCAGGAGCAGCTGGGCCTCCCGGTGGCGCCGCTGCGCATCGAGGCGTACGACATGGCCCACCTCCAGGGCACCGACTACGTCGGCTCGATGGTGGTCCTCGAGGACGGACTTCCGAACAAGCGCGAATACCGGCGGTTCAAGGTCAACGTGCCTGGTAACGACGACTACGCGGCGATGCGCGAGGTGCTGACCCGCCGGCTGCAGGCGTACCTTGCAGCTCGACGCGAGACGCCTCAGCCGGGGCAGCGACCTTCGAAGTTCTCCTATCCACCTCAGCTGCTGCTGGTCGACGGCGGCAAGGGCCAGCTCGGCGTCGCCGAGCAGGTCGTCGCCGAGCTGGGGCTGGCCGATGAGATCCCGGTCGCCGGTCTCGCCAAACGCTTCGAGCAGGTCTTCGTGCCTGGGCAATCTGCGCCGGTCGACATCCCGCGGGGGAGCGAGGCGCTGTTCATGCTCCAGCGCGTCCGCGATGAGGCCCACCGCTTCGCCAACACGTTCCACGCCGAGCGGCGTAGCAAGCGGATGACGAAGAGCGCCTTGGAGGGGATTCCCGGGCTCGGCGAGACCCGACGGAAGCGTCTCCTCAAGGAGCTCGGTGGTGTGGGTGCGGTCAAGCGGGCGTCGATGGACCAGCTCCAGGCGCTGCCCTGGCTACCCGACAAGGTCGCCGCGGCGGTGTTCGAGCAATTCCACGACACGCCTGATTGAAACACTCCAGCGCACCACCGGGATGGGTCCCCTGACGAGTTGGTGGTCTGAGTTGGTTGCTCGAGGTCAGGCGACGCCGAGCTCCTGATCGAGAATCAGCACCGCGGCACCGAGCAGCGCGTCGTCGTGGCCGAAGGTGCTCGGGCGCAGCTCGACGGAGGCACCGAGGTCGTCGAGTGTGCGCCTGCGGATTGCGTCACGGGCCGCGTCACGGAACGTCTCGCCGAGCACTTCGTCGCTCCCCGACACGACGACGGAGTCGATGTTCAACGCGCTCACGAGGTGGGCGAGCGCCGTTCCGAGGTGGCGCCCCGCATCGGTCACCACCTTGCGATCGAGTCGTCCATCGCGTGCCGCGGCCAGTGGAGTCGTAACCACGGTCTCCAGACAGCCGCGCTTGCCGCACGCACAGAGCTCGCCACGCGGGTTGACGACGACGTGGCCGATCTCACCGGCTGCGTGAGCGGTGCCGGTGAACAGCTGGTGGTTGATCACGAGGCCGGCGCCGATGCCCTCGAGGATGCGCACGAGGAGCACGTTTCCCGATTCGCTGGGGACGAAGGCGAGCTCACCGAGCGCCGCTGCGTGGGCGTCGTTGGCAACGCGCACGGGCAGCCCGAGGGCGACGGTCAGCTGTGGTCCGAGGGCGATGTGATCGAGGTCGAGATGGGCGGCGCGGACCACGACGCCGTCCGTGTCGACGACGCCGGGCGTGGCAACCCCGACCCCGAGCAGTGGGCGGTCGGTCGCTCCGGCCAGCTCGCCGGCGATCTCGATGGCCGCCGTGGCGAGGCGCTGGCCGGTCAGCTGCTGCCCAGAACCCTGGCGAAGGCTCCCACTGCGACGGGTGACGATCTTGCGCGCCAGGTTGACGATGGCGCCACGAATCTCGCCGGCGCGGAGGTCGAGGCAGACGACGTGCCTGGCGTCGGGGACGACTGACACCAGCGTGGCCGGCTTGCCGACCGAGCCGGACAATGTCCGCCCGGCCTCCTCGATCATCCCCTCGTCGACCAGCTCCCCGATCACGTTGGACACGGTGGTGGGGGTGAGCCCGCTGGCTCGGGCGAGGTCGGCACGGCTCATCGGACCGACGTGGAACAGCGCACGAAGCAGCAACGAACGGTTCTGCCGTCGCGCGTCAGCAGGTACGGCCTTGCGCCGACCCTCGAAACCGGTCCGTCGCCGGATCGTGCCGGACCGGGCCTCGTGGTCTCCCCGTGCCACAGCGCGGAAGAATACATCCAACGGGTTTATATATCAAGTGGCCTTACAAATTGACTTCCGTGCGGATTGGCTCACCGGGGCGCTCGGTAACGTGCGCCGGTGAGCGACGACGACGCCGCGGCGGGCGCCCCGAGTAACGCCGACCTCTGGGAGCGGCACGCCCAATGGTGGATCGACGGATTCACTGGTGGCGCCGACCCGGAGTACGACGAACAGATCCTGCCGCTGGCCGCTGCCGAGCTGGCTGGGGCGACTCGCGTCCTCGACGTGGGATGCGGAGAGGGTCAGCTGAGCCGCCTGGCGGCGCGGCTCGACGGTATCGAGCTTGTCGTCGGGGCTGATCCGACGTGGAACCAGATCAGCGTCGCTGTCCAACGCGGTGGCGCCCACTTCGCTCGCGCCGCCGCCCACGAGCTGCCGTTTCCTGACGAGATGTTCGACGCCGTGGTCGCCTGCCTCGTTTTCGAGCACATCGACGAGGTCGACGCGGCGATCGCCGAGGTCGCTCGGGTGCTCATGCCGCGGGGGCGGTTCTGCTTCTTCCTCAATCACCCGCTGTTGCAGACGCCCGACAGTGGGTGGATCGACGACCAGATCGTCGAGCCGCCCGAGCAGTACTGGCGCATCGGGCGGTATCTCGAGGAGGCCGAGACGATGGAGGAGGTCGAGCTCGGCGTGCACATCCGCTTCGTCCACCGGCCGCTCTCGCGGTACGTCAACGCCCTCGCCACCCACGGCCTGTACGTGGAACAGATGGTCGAACCGTCGCCCCCGCCGGGATTCCTCGCCCTCGCCCCGGAGTACTCAGAAGCGGCCACCGTGCCGCGCTTGCTCTATCTGCGTTGCCGGCGACGTCGCGACTAGCGCGTCGCGGAGCCTCTCCACGGGGTCGTCACCGGATGCCCGAGGTCCGCCAGCCAACCCTTGAGCACCCGGTGCATGGCGGGGGAGCCGAGGATCGGCTCGGCCGGACTAGTCAGTTCGGTGGGATGGAGGACAAACGGATGGGTCTGGGGTCCGCCCAGCGCGCCGTGCGAACCGACTTGATGCTCGAAGGCGGCGACCTCGTCGAGCTCGGGGTCGTAGCGGCTGTTGACCATCAGGTCGGCGACCGTGCGGTAGCCATCGACCTCGCTGACCTGGACAACGGCGTCGGGCCCGAACGGCTCGAGCGGGTCGACGCCGTCGACCTCGCCAGTGTGCAGGTTGCGAGTCCCAGAGTCGCCGAGCACGAGTGACGTCCCATCGGCTGAGCTGACCAGTACGAAGCCGATCTCCGGATGGTCGACCAGGCCGTCGACGAGTGCCGGGTAACGCCCATCGATCTCTTCGCGGGTCAGCCGCCTGGGCTCATCGGGGATCGAGATCAGCCCGAGAGCACCTGACGCGAGCACGATGGGTGTATCGGCCACCACCGCGGTCTCCGACGTGTCCTGGTGGCGAGCCTCGCGAAGCCAGGCCGTCGATTCGGTACGACCCGCTTCGGCGTCGGGGTCACCCGATGTGGCACCGCCGCACAGCCGAGCGACGAGCTCCGCCAACGTCTCGCCGGCACGTTCGACGAACGTCGCACCCTGGGTCTGACCGTGATCGGACAGCACCACGATCCGATATGGACGGGGCGTCCACTGGCCCGTCCGTTCGATGCGACCGATCTGCCGGTCGAGGTCGCGCAACACGGCGAGTGTGTCGGCGCGTTCGGGACCGGAGTGATGGGAGACCTCGTCGTAGCCCAGCAAATCGACGTAGATCGCCGCTCGTCCCTCACACATGTCGTTGATGACTCCCTGCACCGACACGTCGCGGCTGACCACCGTTGTGAACGCCCGGAGCAGGGCATACGTCCAGCTACGGTGCACCCGCGGCTCGACGTTGCGACGTCGTTGGAGACCGGCGGCCCGGCGCTCGCGGCCCACCTCGGCGAACAGCGCGAGCATCGTCCGGGCAGCCTGCTGCGGCCGGGAGAAGTAGCCGAAGTACCCGGCGCCGACGCGTCCCTCTTTCCGGCGACCGGCGCCGCTCATCGTCAGCACCGCTCGTTCGGCATCGCCGGAGAACAGGTTGCCGTAGCTCGACCCGTTGTGCGCCAGCAGGCCCTCGCCGTCCGAGTGGGCATGCTCGATCGCCGCCGCCCACTTGCGGTGGTTGGAGACGACGACATCGCCGGTGGACTTGTCGACCCACCGGAACGCCGGCATGTCAACGGTCGAGCCGTGGAGGATCCCGCACTGGCTGACGCCGGTCTGCGACGACCAACCGGTTTGCCAGGCGGTCAGGTTGTGCGAACCATCGCGGATCCAACGATGCAGGGTGGGTGCATCGCCGGACCGCAACGCCCGCTCGAGCACTGGATGGGCAACCCCGTCCAGTTGGATGAACACCACACCGGGTACGTCGGTGACGTTGGCCGTGCCGGCTCGCCGGCGGGCGCGTCGGGCCGTGGTTTGGTCGAACCACGAGTCGTCGTCGACGGCCAGCAGGGTGCTGACCAACGTGGTGACCGCGGCGAGCCCGATGGCGACGAAGATCGCCGTCCAGAAGCCGTCGAGGTGTATGCCGGGCAGGGAGTCGAGCACCAGGGCCACGACGAGGGCTTCGAGGACGATGGCACCGAGGCCGAGGGTCAGCACCGAGATCGGGACGATGATGAAGGCCAGGGCGGGCCAGACGATCGAACCGACGAGGCCGACCACCAGCCCGGCCAACAGGGCGTCTCGCGGTCGATCGATCCACAGGCCGGGAAGCAGGGCGGCGAGGATCCACAGGGCGACCGCCGTCACGACGGTCACGACCGCACTGCGCGCAACGACGCGCGACCACGATGGTCGCGCCGCCGGTCGCCGCAGGACGGTGGTGGCGACGTCGGTCACGATCGGCGCCCATCGGCGAGGCCACTGGTTGACCGTGGGCCACCGTCCTCCAGGCGGTCACCGGGCTCGAGCAGGCGCAGGCGATCGACGTGGCCGGCGCCGGCCAACGCCGACGCGAACTGCTCGGCGGGCCGATGCAACCACTGCGGAGCGCGCCCACGCAGGCTGATCGGGCTGTACGTGCCCCAGTGGATCGGCACGACCAGCCGCGGCTGAATGAGCTCGGTCGCCTGCACCGCCCGTTGCGGATCGAGGTGGCCGGTACCCAGCGTCGGGCCCCATCCGGCGATTGGCAGCAACGCCACATCGATCGACGACAGGTCAGCCATGCCGTCGAACAGATCAGTGTCGCCGGCGAAGTACACCGACCCCTGCGGCGAGCGGAGCACATAGCCCACGGCGCCGGCGCGGATCCGGCTGTGTGGCCCGCGTCCCGACGAGTGCACGGCTGGGACGGTCTCGACGGTCACGACGCCGAACGTGGCGCGATCACCGACGGTGGTTTCGAGGACGTTGCGGAATCCCTGGCGTCGCAGCAAGCGTCCGGCCCCCGCCGGCACCACCAGGTCCACGTCGCCGAGCAGGCGCAGCGACGGCACGTGGAGGTGATCCATGTGGACGTGGGAGATCAGCACGACATCGACGTCACGGAGGACTTCCATGTCGACGTCGTGGTGCCGCCGCAGGTGGGCGACTCTGGCCGTCAGCGCAGGATCGGTGAGGAACCGGACACCGCCGACGTCGACGAGGGCGCTGGCGTGGCCGAGCCAGCAGATCTCCAAGCGATCGTCGGCGGGCACGGGCGAGAGCGTAGGTCAAGGACTTCGAAGTAGGTCTGGAACTAGCGTTGGTGTGGATGGCCGACATCGCCGTGATCACCGGACTGTCCGGTGCTGGACGTTCTGGTGTGGCCGACGTGATGGAGGACCTCGGTTGGTACGTCGTCGACAACCTGCCGACGTCGCTCATCGAAAAGGTCGTCGAGCTGGCGTCGCTTCCGGGGTCCAGCGGCATCGACCGCCTCGCCCTCGTCGCCGGGCGCAACCATTCGGAGTTGCTCCAGCGCGTCGCGGCGATACGCGCCGTCGGCCATCGCGTCACGCTGGTGTTCCTCGACGCCTCCTCGAACGAGCTGATTCGCCGCTACGACGCGACCAGGCGCAAGCATCCGCTGGCGGCCGATGCCGACGGCCTGCTCGAGTCGATCGAGCTGGAACGGGGCATGTTGCAGGCCACGCGGGAGGCGGCCGACCTGGTCATCGACACCACCGGTCTGAACATCCACCAGCTCAAGGAGCGGGTCGTCTCGGCATTCTCCGACGTCGGATCGGCGCAGATGCAGATCGCCGTGGAGAGCTTCGGGTTCAAGCACGGCCTCCCGATGGACGCCGACATCGTGATGGATGTCCGGTTCCTCCCGAACCCGTTCTGGGACGAGCAGCTGCGCCCGCTCACTGGCCACGACCCGGCCGTCCGCGACTTCGTCCTCGAACGATCGACGACGTCGGAGTTCCTCGACTCGTTCGACGCGATGCTGCGCACCGTGATGCCCGGCTACCAGTCGGAGGGCCGCAGCTATCTGACGATCGCCATCGGCTGCACAGGCGGCCGGCACCGTTCGGTGGCCATCGTCGAGGAGATCGCCGATCGGTTGCGGGGCCGCGGACTCGCCGTGCGCACGAGCCACCGCGACGTCGCCCGCTGATCGCTCCGTAGCCGCTGCCCTTCGACCAGGTTGCAGCTACCCTCTCGTCGCATGACAGTTCGCGTGGGAATCAACGGCTTCGGGCGCATTGGGCGCAACCTGTTCCGGGCAGCCAAGTCGCTCGGAGCGGACATCGACTTCGTCGCCGTCAACGACCTCGGCAGCATCGACACGATGGCCCATCTGCTGCGCTTCGACAGCGTGCTCGGCAAGTATCCGGAGCCGGTCGCGGTCTCCAAGTCGGGCATCTCGGTCGGTGGCGACGAGCTGCAGGTTCTGCAGGTGCGCGACCCGGCCGAGCTTCCGTGGGGCGACCTCGGGGTCGATGTCGTCGTCGAATCGACGGGCATCTTCACGTCGCGGGTCAAGGCGGCTGCCCACCTCGAGGCCGGAGCTCCCCTCGTCGTCGTCTCGGCGCCCAGTGATGGAGCCGACGCCACATTCGTCTACGGCGTCAACCACAAGGACTTCGAGCCGAAGAAGCACCAGGTGATCTCCAACGCCAGTTGCACGACGAACTGCTTCGTGCCGCTCGTCAAGGTGCTCGACGACGCGTTCGGCGTCGAGCAGGGCTTGATGACCACCGTTCACGCCTACACCGGCGACCAGATGTTGGTCGACGGTCCGCACAAGGACGCCCGGCGGGCCCGGGCGGCGGCGATCAACATCATCCCGACCAGCACCGGCGCGGCGCGGGCGACCTCCCTCGTCCTCGAATCGATGAAGGGCAAGCTCGACGGCTCGTCGTTGCGGGTGCCAGTGGCGACCGGTTCGGTCACCGATTTCAACGCCGTGCTGAAGCGCGCGGCGACGGTCGCCGAGATCAATGCGGCGTACGCCAAAGCCGCGCGGAGTGGCCCGTTGAAGGGCGTCGTTCGGTACACCGAGGATCCGATCGTCTCCAGCGACATCGTCGGTGACCCGCACTCGTGCATCTTCGACGCGCAGCTGACGATGAGCATGGGCAAGCTCGTCAAGGTCAACGGCTGGTACGACAACGAGTGGGGATACTCCTGCCGGCTCGTCGACATCGTCAGCTACACGGGCTCCAAGCTGCCCAAGCGTCGCGCCAAGAAGTGATCAACGGGATTCCCACCCTGGAGGACCTCGAGGCGCAACTCGACGGCCTCGCTGGTCGGCGCATCCTCGTGCGCACCGATTTCAACGTGCCCCTCGATGGGGCGACGATCACCGACGACTTCCGGATCCGCGCGGCACTGCCGACCATCGGCTGGCTGACCGAGCGGGATGCCAACGTGATGACGGCAAGCCACCTCGGGCGACCGAAGGGTGTGCCGACGCCGAAGTTCTCCATGGAGCCCGTGCGGCGACGGCTCGCCGAGTTGGCGCCGGGCGTCGGTCTGCTGGAGAACCTGCGTTTCGACCCGGGTGAGGAGTCCAACGACGATGCCTTCGTCAAGCAGCTGATCGAAGGACTCGACGGCTATGTCAACGACGCGTTCGGGGCGTCGCACCGGGCCCACGCGTCGATCGTCGGACCGCCCCGCTACCTCCCGTCGGCGATGGGCAGGCTGTTGCAGCGCGAGGTCGAGGTCCTCCTCGGGTTGCGCGAGGCTCCGAAGCGTCCGTTCGTCGCCGTGCTCGGTGGTGCCAAGGTCAGCGACAAGTTGGGCGTCATCGAGGCGTTGCTCGACACTGTCGACGCCCTCGTCATCGGTGGCGCGATGTGCTTCACGTTCTTCGCGGCCGAGGGTCGATCGATCGGTGAGTCGTTGTTCGAACCCGACCAGATCGAGACGTGCAAGCGATTGCTGGCTGGAGGCAAGGAGATTCACCTGCCGTCGGACATCGTCGGCCTCGATGCCGCCGGCAATGTCGCCACGTGGGGTGCCCGGGTCCCCGATGGTGGCAAGGGTCTCGACATCGGGCCTGGCTCGGCGGCCGCGTTCGCCGACGTCGTCACCGAAGCCCGAACGGTGTTCTGGAACGGGCCGATGGGGATGTTCGAGGACGAGCGCTTCGCAGCCGGCACGCGGACGATCGCCGAGGCGGTCGCGGCGACCAAGGCGTTCACGGTCGTCGGTGGGGGCGACTCGGCGGCGGCACTCGCCGAGTTCGGCTTGGAGGACGACGTCGACCACGTGTCGACGGGGGGTGGTGCGTCGCTGGAGCTGCTCGAGCTCGGTGACCTGCCCGGACTCGATGCGCTGCGACGCGGACGGGAGGTGCCGTGATCACCCGACGACCCCTCATCTCCGGCAACTGGAAGATGCACCACAACCACTTCGAGGCGATCCAGACGGTGCAGAAGCTCGCCTACCTCGTGCCCAAGGAGCTCACCGAGGCGGTCGATGTCAGCATCCACCCGCCGTTCACCGACCTGCGCAGCATCCAGACGCTGATCGACGCCGACCGCCTGGCCTTCGCCCTCGGCGCGCAGCACTGCCACTGGGAGGACAAGGGGGCATTCACCGGCGAGGTGTCGGCGGTGTTCCTGGCCAAGCTCGATGTCGCCTACGTGGTGTGCGGTCACAGCGAGCGCCGGGAGCAGTTCGGCGAGACCGATGAGATGGTCGCCGCCAAGGTCACGGCGATCCAGCGCAACGGGATGACACCGATCATCTGCGTCGGCGAGACACTCGAAGAACGGGAGCAGGGCGCCACGACCGACAAGGTGATCGCCCAGCTCGACTGCGTCGTCGCCGGACGGGCAACCACGCAGATTGCTGGAATGGTCATTGCCTACGAGCCGATCTGGGCGATCGGCACCGGCCGGACGGCCACGGCGGCGGATGCCCAAGCCGTCTGCGCGGCGATCCGCGAGCGGGTCGGCCACGTCACCGACCCGGCGACCGCCGCAGCCGTGCGGATCCAGTACGGCGGTTCGGTCAACTCGGGGAACATCGCCGAGCTGATGGCCCAGTCGGACATCGACGGCGCCCTCGTCGGCGGAGCGAGCCTCGCCCCCGACGAGTTCGCCAAGATCATCTCCAACGCCGCCGGCGCCTGACCCAAACGAGCTCCGCCTGGTTGTGCCCCGTGGTCGGTAGCCTGGCGAGCCGTGCGTGACGCAGTCCTGTACTTCACCCTGGTGGTCAACGTCGTCTCGATGGTGGCGATGGTCGCCGGGATCCTGATGCACAGTGGACGCGGCGGCGGCCTGTCCGACATGTTCGGCGGCGGTGGCGGCGCGGCCCTCGGGTCGTCGGCCGCCGAGCGCAACCTCAACCGGATCACGTTCGTGTTCGCCCTGATCTGGATGATCACGGTGATCGCTCTCGGCTTCCTGTTGGTCCGCTAGCAGGTGCGCTGTAGCGTTTGAGGGCCACCACGTCGGAGTGGCGGAATGGCAGACGCGCTAGCTTGAGGTGCTAGTGGGATATTTATCCCGTGGGGGTTCAAGTCCCCCCTCCGAC
>CAWBBL010000018.1:0-429600 GCA_963786985.1 Ilumatobacteraceae bacterium
CGGGGCTGATGCCATGGTCGGGATGGTTCGGGCCCAACGTGGCCACGAACCAGATCTGCTCGATGGTCGGAGGCCCGGTGGCGAGCTGCTCGAGAACCGAAGGATTCTCGCCCCGGGCTGCCTCGAAGGTGGCGGCAATGGAGGTGGAACGACCCACACCGCCGCCGCAATGCGCGAAGACACGACCATCCGCGGAAGCCACCAGGTCAAGAAATCGCCGAATCTGCGCTGGTGTCGGCGCCCGCCCATCGGGGATCGGCAGTTGGGCATAGTCCAATCCCAGGTCAGCCAACTGCTCGGGATCGTCGGTGCTGAGGTCGGCACCGCCGCCGGTGCGCATGTCGATCACCAGCGTCACGTCGCGCTCGGCAAGCTCGCGGTACTGCTCCGGCGATGTCGCACCGCCGACCAACAGCCGGTCGCCCACGACCCGCAGGTTCCTGACGTCGGGCCAGCTGTCGTCGTGCACTCGAGGGTCCTTCCCCGCCCACCGTGCGGCCAAGCCAATGACGAGGACGACAATGTTGACGGCGAGAAACAGGGCCAGCCAGCCGCCCACGACCAGACCGAACGAACGCAGCGGACGGGGGACCCGCTTCACGGCATCGACCGCCCGACGCTCCATCGCCGATCGATCCGGCGCTGTTGGCACACGCAGACACGATGCCACGTGCCCGGGTGAACTCGTGGTCGATCGCAAGGTTCGACGACATACGGCGCCCATCCGCTTTCCGACTGTGTTCGCACGTCACGACGCGCCAGAACAACACCGCGAGCCCAGCGGCGACCCGCACCGACCGGCATAGATGCGTGTGTGCGCCTTGTGGTGCTCGTCCGGTCTGGTTGCTTGACCGCGTAGCAAAGCCGTGGACAGGTGTGAGTTGGCGGTGTCAGGTTTGGCGATCACGAGGTCCACGACGGAGAGGATGGTGATGGCGATGAGTGACACGCCTGGCATCGGGACGGTGGTGATGCAGCGTCAGCATGTGACTGGCACGTTGGGAGTCGTAGTCACCGTCGCGGTGGCCGTCATTCTTGGCGTTCACCCGTTCGGCAGCACCGGACTGTACGACGACGGACCGCGATTCGTCGAGCATGTCGGAGCATTGTGGGTGGTGATCCACTTCGCCGGCGCCGTACTGCTGCTCGCCATACCCGTGGTCATCGCAAGCTGGGCTGAGACACTGGTCGCGGCGACGAGCCAGGTGTTCGGCAGACTGACCGTCACCGTCTCGGTGGTCGCCGTCGCGTTGGCCGTGCTCCACCTGGTTGGCACCGACACGATGACGTTTCTCGCCTACGAGGACACGCTGGCAAGCGGGGTCGACGGTGCCGCGATCGGCGCCGACGTCTTGTTGCGTGTCCATGCCGCCACGTTGATGGCGTGGGTCATGTCGTTGTTCGTCGCCGTGCCGATCGCCACAGCGTTGGCGACTGCCTGCGACCGTGACTGGAGTTGGCGGTTCTGGTTGCCCGTGGTGATCGCCACGGTGAGCCTGGCATCGGTATCGGTCACGTTGGTGGAGGGCCAATGGACGACGCTGTCCGAGATGGGACTGTTGCGGCCGGCGATCACCCTGTTCCTCGTGTGGTTCGGGCTAACCGCCCATCGACTCCGTCGCCCACCAATTCTCGCTGGTTCACCAACCGCGGCCGACGCGACTCAGCCGCAATCCGGGTCACCGCTGGCGTAACCCCTCTGCCACCGTCTGAGGCGACCGTGCCCACGTACCATCCCGAATGCCGGCACCGAACGACGGCCGCCGAGTCGAGGCAATCGCGCCAGATCGGCATCTAGTTGCGCACGGCGCCACAGGTCGATCTGCTCGGCAAGTATCCGCGACTGATGATCAGCTCGACAGTGACGACGGCGATTCCAGATCCGCCTGTGTCGTCCCGCCGGCGGCATCGTCGCGAACGATCACGTCGCGCAGGTCGGTGATCATGCCGGGCAGCAGGGCGACGAACGCAACGCACCCGGCAATGCGGCCGGCGACAAGGGCTCCTCGGCTGTGGGCAGCCCGCACAGCGGGGACGAACCGAGACACGGCGATCGTCACGAAGAGGCCCAACACAAGCACCGCAGCGACGAGTGGTACGACAACGAACAGGGCCGGAATGGCGAGCGGTACGAGCACCCGGATCCACGCCGGCCGGCTGTTCACTGCCGGGGGCAAGGCAGTGCTGTACCGGTTGGCGATGGCGACAACAGCCATTCCGTGCACCAGACAAGTGATGCCGAACGCCGTGACTGACAGCCAGCCAGGCCCGACGAGATCGAAGTCCGGATTGTCAGGGCGTAGCGGGTCGATCCGAGTAGCCGCGACCACGAGGTGCAGCGAACCGAAAACAACACCGGCGAGTCGCCCGGTCGGGAGCCACCACCGAATTACCACGTAGATCGCCCCGCTCAACAGTCCGGGGAGGACACCACCGAAGATGTACAGCCCGATGGTGCCATCCAGCTCGATGCGTCCGACGATCTCGTCTGCCTCGGTGATCCGTCCTTGCGCGTCGTCGCCAGCGGTGACGGCCAACAGCCGCATGATCAGCCGCACGGCAGGACCGGTCACCAAGGCGCCAGCCCAGAACCCGCCCACAAGGGCGATGGCGACACCTCGCAAGTAGCGCAGCACAGTGATTCGCACCGACGCCGGAGCGTTGTCCGTCTCTAGGCGGTCGGAGCGGTCATCCGATCCTGGTTCCCACTGCCGATAGGCAGTACCGCTCCACGACACCGTAATGACAACGCTGTACAACTCGCCGACGTCCAGGGACTCGCAGAACACGGTGAGGTCCAAGTCGGGCCACACCATCAGTCCCAGGGCCGCGCTTCCGACGAGGTGGGGTGTGCCGAGGTCACCGAGCAGTCGGTCAAGATCCAAATCGGCCCGAACCGTGGCGGCAGCAGCCTCAAGGGTCTCAGGGTCCACCCGGGTGAGCCTCGCGCGAACGCCCGGCGTTCGTGATCAGCAGCCGGTTCCGACATCCGAAGGCGCACACAAGACGGACACCGAATGCCGGCGCAGGCGCCCTCGCAACGCGCCCAGATCGGCATCGATGTACTCGTCCGTGCGGCGGACTCCCAACGGAAGCGCATGGAGGGGTTTGCACGCGTAGCCGTCGTGCGGAGCGGTTGCGTTGTCGAGGGTCGCCGGGCGCGGTTGTCGCCTGGCTGTGGGGCGGTTGCGCGTATTCGCTGTCGACTTCACCGAGCGGGCAGTACCGTCGCCGCTTGGTGGAGGTGCGTGTCCTCGGCCTCGTGGAGCTGTTCGACGGCACCTCCGTGGTGCGGTTACCGCGGGCGGAACAGACGGTGCTCGCTGCTCTCGCGGCGCGCCTGGGTGAGCGGGTGCCGGTGGACACGTTGGTGGAGGCGATGTGGCCTGCGGGCGCGCCGCCGTCGGCGCGTAAGACGCTGCAGGGACACATCGCGCGGTTGCGTCGGGCCGTCGGCGCGGCGGCGATCGTCGAGGTTGGTGGCGGGTATCGACTGGATTCCGAGCTCGTCGAGGTCGACGCGACGCGAGTCACCGGGCTGGTCGCAGCGGCACGCGAGTCGCTGCGCCGCGGCGACGCCGATGCGGCCATCGGCCTGTTTGGGGAGGTGAACGAAGCGTTTCGCGGCGAGCCGTACGAGGGTGTTCCCGACACTGCGCTGCCGGCGGGCGAGGTGCAACGGCTCGTCGAACTGCGGGTGGCGGTGGTCGAGGACTCCGCCGAGGCGTAGCTCGAACGTGGCCAGGGTGAGCGATGCATCGGCGAGCTCGAGGCGTTCGTTCAGGCCAACCCGTACCGGGAGCGTGCCTGGGGGCTGTTGATGCGCGCGCTGTACCAGGCCGGCCGCCCAGCCGACGCCCTTGCGGCGTTCGGCCGCGCCCGGGTGCTGCTCGCCGCCGAGCTGGGGATCGAGCCAGGCCCGGCCCTGCGCGACGTCGAGCAAGCGATCCTCACCCACGACCCACTGCTGGCGCCGACGGCAGCCGCGTCGCAGCGCCCTCGGACGCTCGAACCTTCCGGCTGCAGTGAGCCCGATTGTCGGACGGCAACTCGAGCTCGCCGTGCTCGCACCGTTGCTGCTGTCAGAGCGGCTGGTCACCCTCACCGGTGTGGGCGGGATCGGCAAAACCCGCCTCGCCATCGACCTCGTCACTCAGGCGCGCCATGAATGGGGCCCGTTTTTCGTTGATCTTGCCGGGATCAACGATGTCGAACTCGTCCCTGCGGCGCTGGCGGCGGCGCTGGGCGTCCAGGTCCAACCCAACCAAGATGCGATGACGGTCGTGGGCGCTGTACTCGCCGACCACCCCGTCGTGATCCTCGTCGACAACTGCGAACACCTCCTACCGGGGATCGCCGAGCTCGATCGCCGGTCTGGTGGCGTCGAGTTCCGGGGTCCGGGTGGTGGCGACAAGCCGCGAGGCGCTCGGGGTTGCGGGCGAACGAGTGTGCCCGGTCGACCCGCTCCCGGTCCCCTCGGCCGACGCGTCCGTGGACCAGGTCAAGGAGTCCGACGCGGGAACCTTGCTCCTCGCCCGGCTGCCGATGAACCTGGCAACCGGGCCGTTGAGCCCCGAGGAACTCGACGCCGTCGGCGCCATCTGCCGCACCCTCGAAGGGATCCCGCTGGGACTGGAACTCGCCGCGGCGCGGTGTCGGACAATGTCGCTACCGCAGCTCGCGGATCGCCTCGCACGCTCGATCGGCGACCTCGCCCCGTCCCGCCATGGCGTGCACCCCCGTCACCGCACGATGCGCGCCGCCCTGGACTGGGGGTTTGCCCTGCTCTCACCACCGGCCCAGGCCGCGCTCCAGGCAATGAGCGTGTTCGCCGGTGGCTGCGACCTTGCGGCGTTCGCAGCCGTCTGCCACGACGACGATGCACCGCCGGCGATCGAGGTGCTCGACGAACTGGTGCGCACCTCATTCGCTGTTGCCGACCACACCGGCCAACGAACCCGATACCGGTTGCTCGAACCCGTCCGCCAGTTCGCTGAAGAACTGCTGGCGGCCGCCGGCGAAGAGGACGCTCGGCGACAACGGCACCTGCGGTTCTTCAGCGACCTGGCGCGGACGCTGGATGAACGTCAAACCGCGACCGGCAAGGCGCCGCTCGAAGCGTTGCTTCGGGAACTCGGCAACCTGAGAGCGGCGCTCGACTGGGCGCAGGACGCCGACGAGACCGAAGCCGGATTGGGTCTCGCTGCCGACATGGAGTCGGTGTGGATCGGCGAGGCCGCCTTGGGTGAGCCGGTCCGCCGTGCGCTGCTGTGCGCCCTGGGCGCGGCCACCGATGGTTCGCTCAGCCACGCAGACGTCGCCGCCATGCAGTCGTTCTCCGAGGAACGAGCAAGCCTTGCCGCCGGCTTCGACGAAGAAGTCCAGCTCCGGGCCCAGGTTGACGGCGCCATGGCCCTCCGGCTGCTCGGCCGCAACGCTGACGCCGAGGCGCGATTGCGGCCGCTGTGGGACCGCGTCCGCCGTCACGTACTGCCGCAGGTGACGCTGGAAGTGGGCGCCCTGTTCGGTACCGTGTTGTACTCCCTCGGGCGTCTCGTGGAGGCCGAAGCCGTCGTTGACGAATTCGCCCAGCTCGGGGTCCGCCTCGTCGAGTTCGGTCCGTCGCGAGCCTACGCAGTCGCGTTGCCCTTCCGGATCGCCGTGTCGCGGGGCGATTGGCGTCGGTGCCGTCGACGGGCTGCGTACGGCAGCCGCAACAGAGCCCGATCCGCATTACCGCCTGCAGGCCCACATGGAGCGGGCGGTAGCGCTTGCGCTGGTCGATCCACTCGCTGCTGTGGACGAGATCGGCGAGGCCGTGTCCGCATCACTTGCCGACGCCGAGGCGAGTCGATGCGAGCGTTGTATCGCTGAGGCCACGGCCCGCGGCGCCGAATCATTGGCGCGCAGCGGCGATGTTGCGGGTGCCCGTGCACTACTCGATTCCCGCGACCTGGATTCGTCGGACGCCTACGGTGCGCTCTGTGTCCGACGGGCACGCGCCGTGCTCACGATCGTCGACGGGCTCGACTCCGACGCGGTAGATGCTGTCGAAGCAGTCATCGCCGATGCCGAGCGCCAGGGCCTGAATCTCGACGCGCTGCGGGCACGCCTCGACCTCGGAGCACTGCTGGCGCGAAGCGACCGTGGCCGGGCAGTCGAGGTGATACGCGCCGCGGGGGCTGACGCAGAACGGTTCGGGGCGAGGACCGAGCAGCAGCTCGCCGAACGGTCGCTGCGCTCGCTGGGCGTGCGCACGTGGCGGCGCGGCTGCCGCCGGCGACGGTGAGGGTCAAGTCTCGGCGCTCACCGACCGCGAGCGCGAGATCGCCGCGATGGTAAGCGCCGGGTCCACCAACCCGGAGATCGCCGCCGCCGTGTTCCTCTCCCGCAAGACCGTCGAGCGACACGTCTCGAACATCCTCGCCAAGCTCGGCATGCGCAACCGTGCCGAGTTGGCGGCGCTGTCCGCCGAACTCCGCGCCCACCGTTCCGCATCCTGACCGCCGCTCCTCGTGCCGAGCACGAATTGAGGGAGTTCACCGATGAACCGGCGGCCGCCGAGGCGTACCACAGCTCCTACGACCTCACGAACAGGAGCGAACCATGACCGACACCACCACACCGAGCCTCGCGACCCACGTGCCGCCGTGGCGTCGACGACTACTGGCGACGGGAATGACCGTAGGCGTCGGCGCGACAGGGCTGACCTCAGATGGCGGTCGCCGCAGCGACCCCGGCCTTCGACGCCAAAGCCCACCCCAACTACGGTCCCGCAGCACCGGCGAGTTACTTCCCCTGTATCGACGAAGACGCCGTGCGGCCGCCCACCCTCGTGACCGCTCACGCCACAGGTGTCGCCGCCAATGTGACATCTCCAGGTCCAGAGCAGGACGTTCGTTGGGAAGACTCAGCAACAGTTCCGGAAGTGTCGTCCGTGTCGGCAGGATCAGCCCACATCCAGGGCGGCCAGTGGCCGCCATGGCACGGTGCCGGTGCCGACGGCGGCGAATGCAGAACAACGCGACCTAACGACAGCACGATCGGTCCCAGCAGCGCGCCATAACGGCATGTAGTTGCGCTTGCAACCAGCAGATTCAACGTCGTCGTGCGGAGCGGCCGGCGCGTCAGCCGCGCGCTCCGATCGCCGATCCTGATCGGACATTCGGCGCACTACCAAGGCCGCGTCCGAGACGACGAGCGGTCGCGTCGGACACACCCGTGCAGTTGTTAGGTCGCGACGACGAGATCGGCGGATGCGGGCTCGGCGGATTAGGGGCTGTCGGTGCCGCGGGCCAGCAACGCAGCGATCTGAAGGTTGACGACGTCGGGTCGATCGACCTCGATGTGATGTCCTGTGTCGTCCACCGACATGAGCTGTGCCGCTGAGGACAGCGACACCCAATGGTCCTGGCCGGCGTTCCACTCCTCGTCGAGGCGGTCGTCTTCGCTCGGCGTCAGACCCCACGGGTGCTCGGCGGCGGTGTCGACGATCATCGGAAGGTCACCCAACGAGGTGACTTCGGCGACCTCGGCGAAGGCGCTTGGGGCGTCGAGATGTTCGGGGTTGTTGGCCGGGTCGGACAATGCGGCGCACAACTCTCGGTAGCTGGCTGCGGCGTCGGAGCCATCGTCGACCACGCTGCAGAGCGTCGTGATCCAGGTGGCCGGGCTGGCGTCGAGCAGCAAGACGCCGGTGACATCATCAGGGAACATCGAGGCAAACATGACCGCCTCTGCTCCGCCGAACGAGTGGCCCACAAGAAGGTATGGGCCGCGCTCACCGGCCGCCTGCAACAATGTTTGGAGGTCGTTCGCCCGTGTGGAGAAGGTCTGCGGTCCCGGTGGAGGGTCGCTCGTGCCAGTGCCGAAATGGGCGTACGAGCACACCCGCGCCGACGGCGCCACGGCGGGCTCGATGGCTCCCCAGTTGTCGCCGCCATCACCGAGCCCGGCGATCAACACCACCGTGGCGTCGCCTGCGCCCGAACAGTGAACGTGCAAGCGGGCGCCACCAACCTCGACAAGCTCATCGACCACACCCGACGACCGCGGATCCGAAGTCGGCGGCACCGACGAAGCCCCCATCGCGGTCGAGCGAGGGAATGCCGCCGCCGACGACGGAGACGGTGATCATCGCCGCCGCCAGGACAACCCAACGAGCCGGGCCACGCCTACTGCCGGCCGGTTTGATCGTCTTGACAACGGTGGTGGCGGGTGCCGGACCCGTAGGTCTGTCGATCATCGCTTGCTTCACGGTGTGTCCGCCTGCTCGGCCGCCGTGGCGTGCGCAGGGGCCGCGTCGGTGACGGAGAAACTGAACATCATTCCGCTCTGGTTGTGTTCGGCAATGTGGCAGTGCGCCATCCAGCGACCGGGGTTGGTGACGTCGAGCAGGATGTCGACGGTCTCGTTGGCCCTGACCAGGACGGTGTCCTTCCACACGAGGTTGCGATCCGCTTCGTCATCTCGACAGAGCACAAGGAATCGGCCGGCACCGTGGATGTGGAACGGGTGATGCATCGGATGGTCCTGGTGGAGATCGTTGACGAGGCGGATTTTCACCTGATCGCCAACGGTGAACGCCCAGTCGATCTCTCCGTTGGCCTGTCCGGTGTCGCGATCGACGAGCTTCCAGATCATGTTGCCCGAGTCCGATGCACGGTTGATGTCGGGCATCAAGTCCTCCCACTCGAGGCCATCGGGCGTGTCGTGAGCGTGCGGCTCGGCGTGGCCGGCGACCGGGATGGCAGCTGGTGGTGCGGCGACGAGCTTCATCCCGCACTGCGGGCACGTGCCCTGCTCGCGCGCTGATCACTTGGGGATGCATCGGACACGTCCACGCCGACAGTGCAGCGGCGACGAGTTTCATCCCGCACTGCGGGCAGGTGCCCTGTTCGGCGCTGATCACGTCGGGATGCATCGGACACGTCCACGCCGACGGTGCGGCGGCGACGAGTTTCATCCCGCACTGCGGGCAGGTGCCCTGTTCGGCGCTGATCAGTTCGGGATGCATCGGGCACGTCCAGGTCGACGGTGCGGCGGCGACGAGTTTCATCCCGCACTGCGGGCAGGTGCCCTGTTCGGCGCTGATCACGTCGGGATGCATCGGACACGTCCAGGTGTCTGCGGTTGCGTTCGGGTCGCCGTAGAGCAGCGGCATCGATGATTCGAAGGCCAAGGTCTTGTCCGGGGGTCGATCGCGGTGTGCGTCGATCCGCACCCGTTCAGCCGTCAGGTCGGGACAGGTGCGGAGCTCTTGGAACCGGGCGAGGAAGGATTCGTCGATCGGCTCGTCGGTCACGGTGATCGCGCCGAGGACGTAGCTGCGTGTTGGTGTGTTGTGGGCGATGGTGAATTCGCCGGGGGTCTCGAAGAGCACGTCGATGATGGCGCGCTCGGAGGGAGACAGCAGTACGTCGTCGACGAAGGTGTGTCGCTCGTAGCGGCCGCTGTCGCCGCCGACCAGTTTCATCCGGGCACCTGGGATGGTGACGTTGAACAGCCGGGTGTTGGCGGTGTTCGTCAAGTAGAAACGCACAACCTCACCGGCGCGGGCGGCGAGTTCGAGAGTGGACTGACCGCCGGTGAGCATCACGTTGCCGAAGCGGCCCATGGCGACGAAGTTCGGGCCGTCGAGGTTGTAGGGGGTGATGTGGCCGTCCTCGAGGAGAACATCGTCGAGGGTGACGACGAACTCACGGTTGACGGGCGGCCAGTAGTCCGGGTCGGCGGGTTCGACGACGAGGTTGCCGTAGAGGCCCATGTCGAGGCCGTAGTCCTCGCGGATGTGGGGGTGATACCAGTACAGGCCGGCGTCGGGGAAACGCACCTGATAGGTGAAGTCGCCGCCGATGGCGATCGGGTCCTGGGTCTCGTACGGCACGCCGTCGTAGTTGTTGTCGAGACACAGTCCGTGCCAATGCACGGTCGCCTCGGTGTCGGCGTCGTTACGAACGCGAACCGAGATCTCCGATCCCTGACGCACGCGCAGCGTCGGGCCGGGGATCGACCCGTTGTAGGCAAGCATCCGAACTCGGTTCTCCCCGATCTGCTTGACGACCGGGGCGATCCGCAGTTCGAAGGCGTCACCAGCGGCGAGGTCGACGAGTGTCGGGGCGATGCACTCGTCCAAGCCGGCAATGTCGGTTGAGAATGTCGTCACCGGCGGGTCCACCGGCGTGTCGTGTGTGGTTGTCATCAGAGCTCCTTGTGTGGTGCGAGTCCTACGAATGGAAGTTGACACCGGCGGCGATCTCGGCGATGAGGACGAGCGCGACGACCCAGTCGACGCAGGCGCAAAACGGTGGCCACCAGCGGGTGTTGACGACGAAGTGGTGGCGCTCCTGCCACAAGTCCTTGAGGCCGTGCCCGACGTAACCGACGACGAGCAGCCAGGCCGTTGCTGTGATCGACAGCGAGGCAAGCACGACGAAGACGGCGGCGACCACGCATTCGATGGCGATGACGTGCCGGCGGCCGTCGGCAACGGCGAAACCCACGTAGACCGCGGCGATCACACCGAGCCCCAGGGCGTACACCGTTGCCGGTTCGAGCCACGCAAATCCGAGCGGCGACGCCGCCTGGATCACCCCGACGGCGAACCCCCACAGGACCGGCCCTCGCAGCGACCGCGTCGCCTGAGCAGCGTCGAGGTCAATCATCGTGCCTGCTCAATGTCGACGACCTCGCCGCCGACAGACGTGGTCGGCGCCTGCGATCCACCGTCATCGCCGCGTTCGAGTACGAGCAGGAGCGATCACGGGCCGTTGAGAACCGCTCGCAGGTCGTCAGGTATCGGCATCGGCTGCAGCGCGTTGACGTTGGCTCCGCCGGTGTTGCCGACGGGATAGCGTCCCGTCCACGTCCCGGGAGCGGCGACGACCAGACGGACGAGCTGACCGATGATCTCGTGCCGATCGCGACGCCGGACGCCGTAGCCGAGCATCGCCACGTGGGTGCGCACATGCGCAACTGCCATCGGCTGGCTGAGCACATGCGCACGCTCGAGATGTCGCCACTCGTCGGCGACATCGCCCCGGCGTCTCGCCGCCCGCGCCTCGGCTCGCTCCTTGGCCCAGTGTTCCGTCAGCTCGGTGTGCTTCGATCTCATGTCATGTCACTCGACTTCCTCACGACGGGGCTCGTGATCCGACTGGATCCAGTGCTGGAGGAAGGAGGAGGAAAGAGAACGTGACCGTCTGGGTGAAGCGTACCGCGCTGCGGAGGTTCTTCTGTCTGGGATAGACGTCAGGTGGACCACGTGGTGAGGACGGTGGCGAACCCTGTGGTTCCAGATCCCTCCACATCAGCTCGTCCGGCACCCGGGGATGTGTCCGAAATCTTCACGACTATGCCGTCCCGTCCTCGATCGCTGGCTCGAACCCGCGTTGCCAGCCGACCCGGCTATCGAGTGCCTGCTCCATTTGGACGCTCCCAATCGCCGATCGGTCGCCCCTACGTTGCCGCTAGCGCTGTCGTGCTCGCCGGGGAATCGAACGCAGAACTGCCTGAGCTCAGCACAGCGTCCCCCACTCGTGCAGACCCGGCGAGCGCGCCCCGAATGTTCACACCGAATGCCGCCTCGCGAGCGCGACGAGCCGCGCCAGAACGGCATCTCGGGCTTGATTCACGGCGAAGATGTCTCGATGACCGAAGACGCCTACGAGCTGCATCCAATTGGGTGGGTCGAGTCCTCGCTCGTCGACCCCGACGCCGCTCCGAAGCAGGGCGACGAGGGAGCGCCAGATGCGGACCTCATGTTCAACTCCGATGTCGCCGAAGGGATCAAGGATCTGCACGTCGGCGAGGAGCTCATCGTGCTGACTTGGCTCCATCGAGCCCGGCGCGACGTACTGGCCGTGCGTCCCCGTGACGACGACCGCAACCCGCTGCATGGTGTATTCAGCACGCGAGCTGCCGACCGTCCGAACCCGGTCGGGCTTCATCGCGTTGTGATCGTGTCAATCGATGGCCTGAGGGTCCGGGTGCGGAACCTCGAGGCCCTTGACGGCACGCCCGTCATCGATGTCAAGCCCATCCTCGGGCCGGTCGGCGAGCGCTGACGCAACGCGCGGCCGCCGGCGGCCGCCAGAACGACGGCACCGAACGCCGGCTGGGCGCCGGGGGACGCCGCGCCAGAACGGCATCGATGTCGTGGTGATCCTGACTGCAGGGCTCCGGCGTCTCTGAGCACGCGAAGCGGGGCCTCGGCCTCGGTGGTCGATCGATCAGCCGAGGGCGTCGGCGAATCGGTCGCGGTGGGCGGTGAACCAGGCTCGGCGGCGGTCGAACTTGGCCATGCCGCCGGTCGCCTCGACCATCTGGCGGAAGGCCACGTTGCCTTCGTCGAGGCGGCGCTGCAGGAACTGGCCGCCGCGCTGTACACCGTCGGCGAGCGCGTCCAACAACTCGGTGCGGTCGGGCGGCAGACCGTAGGCGTCGGCAACGACCCGCAGCCGCCGCATCGGATCGAAGGGCCCGCGCCGTCCGAGCAGGGCGGCGTCCTCGTCGGTGTCGATCGGTACGTTCATCGTGGCGAAGGTGGAGAGGTCGTGGACACGCCGGCCGGGTGCCGCGAAGTCGAAGTCGAGCAGCCCGACAGCGACCTGGTCGCGGTACACGAGGTTCTCCAAGCAGACGTCGTTGTGGCAAATCACCAAGTCGACGGCGCGGGCAATGCCGGCGTCTGGGTCGGCCATCTCGTCGCTCCAAGTGGCCCACGACGGCGCCACGTAGCGAGCACTGACGTCATGCATCCGACGGAGCAGGGCGGCCGCCGTCGCCAGCGCCATGTCGCTCTGCGCCCACGCCGGGTAGGGCGGGACGGCGACGTCGCCAGCGATGTACGAGAGCCGCTCGCGACCGTCTGGATCGACGCCGATCGGCTGACTGGCGGCCTCGAAGCCCTCATCGCGCAGAAAGCGGAGGAACGCGTGGACCGTCGGCGTGTGCGCGGTCACCGGTCGCAGCACGTGATCGCCATCGCGCAGCACGGCTCCAGCGTTTGCGATCCCACCGCCGAGCACTTCGATGTCGGCCACGACTCGGAGGGTACAGACCGGTCACCGTCGCCGAAGCTCGAACCCACATCCCCAGGATGCTGACAACCGGTGCGGCGACGACCTCTGGCTCGCGGATCACGGCTTGTGGCTGGCCGTCGGCCAGCAGCCGCCCGCGGTCGAGCACGATCACTAGCGTCGCCAGTTGATTGAGGTCGCGTAGCAGGTGCTCGACGATCACGATCGTGATCCCGGATTGGTGGATGCGTCGCACGACCTCGACGGCCCGATCGATTTCGGCCGGGTTGAGCCCGGCGAGCGCCTCGTCGAGCAGCAGCACCTGTGGACTGGAGGCGATCGCCCGCGCCATCTCCAGCAGCTGGCGTTCGTGGAGGTTGATCTCGGCGGGGTAGGCGTCGGCGCGGCCGGCGAGGCCGACGAAGTCGAGGTGCGTCTGAGCGGACGCTCGCGCTGGGGCGATCGTCGCGGCGCCCGGCCGAACATGATCGCCATGGCCACGTTGTCACGCACCGTCATCGACGCCAATGGTTGCGGGATCTGGTAGGTCCGAGCGACGCCCGCGTGGGCTACTCGGTGAGGGGGGAGCTTGCCGAGTTGATGCGGACCGACCGAGATCGTGCCCCGTGTCGAGCGCAAACTCCCGGACAGAAGGTTGACTACCGTCGTCTTGCCCGATCCATTGGGGCCGACGAGCCCGACCAGCTCGCCGGTCGAGATCGTCAGGGTCAAGCGGTCGAGGGCGCGCACGCCACCGAAGTTCCGCGACAGCTCGACGCACTCGACGATCGGTGTCGCCTCACGCGATGCGGGAACACCCGCGCCCTCCGGCCCGGTCGCCTCGCCCCGCTCCGATCCGGCTGACGCAAGCAGCGCAGGCTGTACGACCAACTGCGCGGGCTGACGACCGTGCGACACGCTGCCCGGCCAGAGCGCGACGACCGCTGCGCCGACGACGCCGACGCCGACCCAGTCGAGCAGTTCGTCGGTCCGACCGATTACCGCCGAACCGACGGCGAAGACGGCAAAGCCGGCGAGGGAGGGGAGAGGTCGCGCCCGCAGGCGGGCCTGCAGCCCTTCCGGCGCGGCGACCACGACGAAAGCGAGGATCGCCCCGAAGATGATCAACCGCCAGCCCTCGAAGCCGGCGACCGTGAGACGGTCCTGGAGGGCTCGCCCAGCTGGGTCCCTTGCCAGCGCATCCAGTGGCGGAGGTGGCGGACGTACTCGTCGACCGTTGATCTACGTCGTACTTTCCTACACCCGCTGCACCACCACGTGACGAAGGCATCGAGATCGGCCTCGAAGGTATCCAATCCGGCTCCAGTAAAGGTGATGCTCCCGACCCCGCGGGAGCGATTTTTGTCCTTGCTGGAGCTGTCAGAAAGGGCCCTCTACCAGGCACTTCGAGCGGACGACGGGATTCGAACCCGCGACCCTCACCTTGGCAAGGCCATGGTTTTCGTCCGACTGGTCAGCCCAGGTCCGTTAAGCAGGTTCGGCTCCTTCGGTTCGTCCGCCCAATCCGTAGCGTCCGCTCCCCACGGCCCACGTAGTTCAACGCGTTAAACAATCTACGAACCGTCGCGGGCCGGCGTTCCCGGAAAGCCACGGGTCTCCCTCGCGTAGGGGATTGTCGGGCACGACGTACGGGCCGATAGCGGACGCGCAGTCGAGTCGAGGTGCTGCGAACTGGGCGGCCGAGGCTGGACCGGGGGCGGCGGGCAAGTCCGTCGTCAGTCAAACGCCACCGTGACTCTGCCGAACGGTCCGAAGTCGGCCACGCACGAATCACCCGCGCCGACCTCGAACACATCGGTCGCCACGCCGGTCGTGACGACGTCGCCGCGACGCAGTCGTAAGCCGAACCGGGGCAACTCATCGGCCAGCCACGCCATCACGTTGAGCGGATGACCGAGCACCGCCGCGCCCGAGCCGGTCGTGACGAGCGCGCCGTCGCGGGTGACCGACACCGCCGACGCGGCGAGGTCGCGGCCGCGCCAGTCCGTGACCGGCTCGCCACGGAGCCACCAACCGTGGATCGCGTTGTCGGCGGCGATGCGCAACGCACCGACCGCCCACGAATCGAACCGGTAGTCGACGATCTCGATGCCCGGAATCAGCGCGTCGATGTGCTCTGCGATCGTGGCCTGCGTGTGGCCACTGTCGACGGGTTCGACATCGGCGCCGACGCGGAAGGCGAACTCGGCCTCGATCACTCGACGTGTGAACTGGTCGGCCGCGAGCGTCGTGCCGCTTGGCGAGGTGGTCTGCGACATCAGCCGGCCGAATACCGGGCGATCGATCTGCAGAGCAGCCTGCGCAATCTTGCTGGTGCACGCGACCTTGTAGCCGATGCACCGCCCACCAGCCTGCGCCACAAGGGCAGCGACCACGCGGTGTTGGATCGCGTACGCGTCGATCAACGTCTCGGGCCGCAGCGGCACCGGCAGGTCGGGCACCACTCGACGGTTCGCCCGCATGTCGAGCAACTCCGTCGCAGCCTCGCCGACGACCTCGTCGTTCACGGTGAACAGCCTGCCAAACGGCGATGGCCAACCACCCAAGCCTGTTCCAACCCCCCACAAGAAGCCGGCGATCCCGGACAACGCGGCGTACGGCTTACTCGCCGCGGAGGGACTGTCCGATTCGTTGTGTAAGCGGGCGTGACGGTCATGGGTCAGCTGGCGGCCTCGATGCGGTCGCCGCTCCTGATCAGGGCATTCGGTCGCGGTCAGGGTCGGCTGGCGATGTGGACGGCGTCACGACGACCGACTCATCGTCTCTGGCGCTACGAGGAGCACTTGATTGGCTGTAAGGCGAATGGGGCGGGATCGGCCGAACGTCTTCATTGATGTTAATGAGCGGTTCAGTCGCCGCTGCGGCACTCGTTGACTCGTTCGAACTCGTAATTCGGGCGGAGCATGGCGAAGAGGTATCGCAGCATCTCCGCCCAGGACTGCAAGTCGTCGGTGCTGCTCCCACCGAACGCGACGACCGTCGATCCGGGCGGCCAGGCCAGTCGGTCGACGGATCAGCATCAGCCTGCCGCAGCCTGTTGGCCAACGCCACAACGCCTGTCAGCGAACGTTCGGACGACGCTGGATCATGTCTGCCGCTTTCTCGGCGATCATCACGACCGGTGAAGCGGTGTTGCCGGACACGATTTTCGGCATGATCGATGCGTCGATCACGCGCAGGCCTTCGACACCATGAACCCGCAGGTCCGGTCCGACGACCGCCCGGTCGTCGTTGCCCATCTTGCACGTCCCGACCGGGTGGAAGATCGTCGTTCCAAGGTTTCCCGCTTCGCGCAATAGTTCCTCATCGGACTCGGCGTCCGGTCCGGGCCGCAGCTCTTCCGGGTGATACCACTGGAGCGGCCCCGCCGCCATGATGCGACGTGCCTGCCTGACCGACGCTACAGCGACCTGCTTGTCGCGTTCCGCTGTCAGGTAGTTCAGGCGGATCTCGGGCTGCTCGGCGAGGTCGCGGCTGGCGATATGCGTCGAACCGACGCTGTCGGGGCGAAGATTCACCACGGAGACCGTGATCGCCGGGAACCGGTGCAACGGGTCGCCGAGCTTGTCGGTCGACAGGGGCTGCACGTGGTACTCGAGATCCGGCGTCTCCATCGACGGATCGGACTTGGTGAACATGCCGAATTGGCTCGGCGCCATCGACATCGGCCCGCTGCGCGACGATGCGTACTTCAGCCCGATGCGCACTTTGCCGACGGGCGAGTGCACGAGCGTGTTGAGCGTCTTGGCGCCATGCACCTTGAAGACGGTGCGGATCTGTAGGTGATCCTGCAGATTTTCGCCGACATCCGGATTGTCGTGGACGACGGGGATCCCGCGCTCGGCAAGGATGGACGGCGACCCAACGCCCGAAAGCTCGAGAATGCGCGGCGAGTTGATCGCGCCTGCGGCGAGCAGGACCTCCGCATCAGCGAAAGCGTCGTGCATTTCGCTGCCTTGGCGGTAACGGACGCCGCGGGCTCGCGTGCCTTCGAACAGGATCGTCTCTGTTGGCGCGTGCGTCAGGACACGCAGGTTGGGACGCTTCATCGCCGGTCGAAGGAAGCCCTTGGCGGTACTCCAGCGCCAACCGTTGCGCTGGTTGACGTCAAAGAAGCCCGTGCCCTCGTTGTCGCCCTGATTGAAATCGTCGCGCGGCATGATGCCGAGCTCGGCCGCGCCCGCCTGCACGGCGCGCAGAACGTCCCATGTCAGCCTCTGGCGCGAGACCTTCCACTCGCCGCCCGCGCCGTGGAACGCCGTCTTTCCGCCATAGTGGTCCTCCGACTTGACGAAATAGGGCAGCACGTCATCCCAACCCCAGCCGATATTTCCCAACTGCCGCCAGCGGTCGTAGTCACTTGCCTGTCCGCGCATGTAGATCATGCCGTTCACTGACGTGCAGCCCCCGAGCAGCTTTCCGAGCGGATAGGCCAAGGATCGTCCGTTCAGGCCGGGCTCAGCGGCGGTCTTCATCCTCCAGTCGGTGCGCGGATTCCCGATGCAGTAGAGATACCCGACAGGAATGTGGACCCAGTGATAGTTGTCGGTGCCGCCTGCCTCAAGCAGCAGGACGCGAGTCCTGGGGTTGTTTGACAGCCGGTTCGCCAGCACGCATCCGGCCGTTCCAGCTCCGACGATGATGTAGTCGTATCGTCCTTCGAGCGCAGCGACCTGGGCTCTCATATTGCTCCCTGCTTCTGATGAGTTTCATTCGATGCGGCGAGCTGCTGGCGGCTCCAGAAATCCTGAAGTGCGTCAGCCAGCGCGCAATACGTGTCGTATCGGTAGTCGTAATGGGGCTTGATGTCTGGGTTCGGCTCGAAGCGGCGCCGGATCCGGGTCATGCGCCCGACGGCTTCCTCGTAACCGGCAAAGAGACCTACGCCGATGCCTGCGCCGAGGGCGGCGCCGAGAGCGCCGGTTTCGTCCGCTTCGGCGAGCCTGATCGGCATGCCGAGACAATCGGCGAACATCTGTGGCCACAGCTCGCTGCGCGCGCCGCCCCCGGCGAGGGTGGCCTCGTCGAACGTCGCGCCAGCGTCGCGCAGCACCTCGATGTGCCGGCGGTGCTCGAACACGACACCTTCGAACAAGGACCGTAGGAGATGGCCTTCGCCGTGCCAGCTCGCCAGCCCGTAGAAGCCGGCTCGGTCCGACGCGCCGCGCGACGAGCCGTACAGAAACGGATGAAAGTAGGGGTCGTCGAGCCGAGGATTGATGTCTGCGAGGCGTTGGTGGCAGAAGCCGAATGGATCGTCGTGGTGGCCGCCGCGCTCGACGAGTTCGCGGACGTACCATTCCAGATGCGAGGCCGAGGTGGCGCTGCTGTCGATGTTCATGTAGCGGCCGGGCCCGAAGGCGGAGACCATCAGGAGGGCACGGTTAACCACCGGTTCGCTCGAGACAAATTGGTTGATTGACCAGGTTCCGGCGATGATCGAGGCGGCGCCGGGTGCGACGACGCCGGAACCCAGTCCACTGGCAACGACGTCGAAGAAGCCGCCAACAACGGGGGTCCCCTCCGCCAGTCCGGTTTGCTTTGCGGACACTTGTGTCACTCGTCCGGCGACTTCGACAGGGTCGATCAGTGACGGCAAAAGACGATGCAGGCCTTGCAGGCCGTAGAGCGCGAGTAGATCGTCGTCGTAACGGCGCTCAGGCATTCGCAACAGACCGCAGCCTGACATGTCGGAAATATCACTAACTTTGCGCCCCGTCAGCTTGAAGGTGATGTAGTCCTTGCACATGAGCAGGGTGCCGGCCCGATCCAGTAACGCCGGACGGTGACGGCGCATCCAGCACAGGAGCACCGGTGTCTGCGATGGCCACGGCTCCTGCAGGCAGGTTGCGTGGAAGTGGTCGCCGTGCTCAGTGGCTAGCTGCTCGGCCAGCTCGGCGGCGCGCGTGTCGAGTGACTGGATTCCGATCAGCGGCTTGTCGTCCCGGTCGAGCAGATAGAGGCCGTTGCCGTGTCCTGCGCATCCCATCGCGGCAATTTGTTTGGGGTCGATGGCGGAGTCCGCGATGCAGCGGCGGATCGCCTCGCTGGCATTTCGCCACAGCTCCGTGAGGTCCCGTTCGACGTGTCCCGGCTCGGGTGTTGTCGATTGCCCGTCGATGGCGCAGGCTGAGACTTGCCGCCCTTCCAGGTCGAAGAGCACCGCCTTGATGACTGTGTTGCCAGCGTCCAGTCCGAGCAGGAAGCGTGCGGACTCAGCCATCGTTGTAGATGTCCCACGCTTCCTCGCCCGATGCGTCCCGATGGATGATTGCCATCAATGCGTTGACGACTGCCTTTGGATTGTCGTGCTGGTAGATGTTGCGGCCATACACCATGCCCACGGCGCCCTGCGCCATCAGTGTCGACGATCTAATCAGCACCGACTTGAGGTCCTCCCTGCCGCCGCCGCGCACGAGAACCGGCACTCTGGCGGCTTCTACAACCCGATGGAAGTCCGCAGGGTTATCGGTCGGATCGGCCTTGATGATGTCGGCTCCCATCTCGCTTGCGAGCCGAACCAGTGTCACGATCTTGTCGGCATCACCATCGACCTGATAGCCGCCTCGCCCCTCATTTGGCAGCATCACAAGCGGCTCGATCATGAGCGGCATTCCATATCTGCGGCAGGAAGCTCGCACCCGGCTGATATTTTCGACGCATTGCCGGAACAGCTCAGGCTCGTCTGGCAGCATGAAGAGGTTGACCACCACGCACGCCGCATCCATCTCTAGCGCACCGATGATCGGTTCGTCGTGGTTTTGCAACATCGACCACATCACCCGGTGGCGTTGCATATTGTACGGATTGCCCATGTCAATGCGCATCACAAGGGCCGGCTTCTCCCTCCCGGGCTGACTTTGTAGCAGGTCGGCTTGGCCATAAGACATCTGAATCGCGTCGGGTTTCGCGTCGATTAACATGTCTACGACGCGGCGCATGTCTTCCAATCCAACGAGAAAGCTCGGTTCGTTACAAACCCCGTGGTCAATGGCGACATCGAGGCAACCACCGTCTGTGAACATGCGGTTGACTCTGGCGGTGGTGGTCAGATGCACTGCGGCGTTCTTTCTGTTGTACGTTGGTCCAGCGTGCGGCGATCGACGCCGTGATAGTTCTCAAGGTCTGCGACGAGCTCCTCGATCTCGGCGCGACGGCGCGCCTCGTCCCAGCCGAGTTCACGGCCGGCGACGGATGCGATGGCCTCGGTAAGCGCGGCGTCGATCGTGCCGGTGATCGCCAGCGTCGTGCGGCGCAGGATCAAGTCGCCGAGGCGCACCACGTATTCCTGCCGCGTGAGGAATGCGATCTCCGCGACGGTCAGTTCGGTGCCGACGCCGAGCGGCCGGTCGTCGGGGCGCTGCGCGCAGAACGCCATGACCTCGGTCGCACGCGTCCCGTAGGTGTCGGAGAGATGCGCGGCACGCGCTGCCGTAACACCGAATGTGCGCACCAGTTCCGTCTCGATCGCCGACCTCTCGGAGTAGTTTTGACCTCCTCCGATGGCCAGATCGAACGTCCCGGTCGTGCGCTGTCGTCCGAGCTCCACCAATACGGCATCCGTCGTGTGTTCGGCGAAGGCTCGGAACGTCGTCCACTTTCCGCCAATCATGCAGAAATGTGGAACCATCGCATCGATTCGCTGCAGGAAATGCCCGCGCGACATGCGTCCCGTGATGTCGTGGTCGCTCCTCGCCAGCGGACGAATGCCGCTGAACGAATAGACGACCTGGTCGACGGACACCTCGATGGTCGGGAAGACGAGCCGCAGCGACCCGAGAATGTAGTCGCGCTCATCGTCTTCGCACCGCACTCGCTCTGTGCTTTCAACCTTAATATCTGTGGAGCCGGCCAGCACCTTTCCCAGGTACGCAAACACAATGCAGACTCGGCCGTCGGAGTTGCCGAAGTACACCATGTGCCCGTTGAGCGCTTCATACAGCTCGCGATTGTCAAGGACGAGATGCGAGCCTTTGGTGCCCGTGATCAGCCGTTCCGGGGCGTCGGCGCGGTCCACCAGCTCGGCGAGCGAGTCGTCCAGCCAGGCACCCGTGGCGTTGACAACCGCTCTCGCCGTCACCGGATATCGTTCGCCGGTCTCTCGATCGGTCACGAAGAACTCGCCTCGGTGAGCAGCGATCTCGGCATGGTTGAGCGCCACGGCGGTCTCCGTCGAGCGTCGTGTATCGAGGAGCAGTTCGATGCCGAGCCGTTCGGGGTGGCTGATCCAGGCGTCGTAGTAGACGGCGGAGAACCGCACTTTGGGCGACAGCTTCGGCCAATGCCGGCGAGTGTCGCGAGAGTTGAGGAAGCGGTGCCGCGGCAGCAGACGACGCTTGCGACTGACCCAGTCATAGATGCTGAGACCGATCTTCACCGGAAGCGCGCCGCGATTGGCGGGCCGGCTCGACCGACCGAGAAAGTTCGCCATCCCGTTCATGAGCCCCGAGAACACCGAGGTAAGCGGGATCGTTGTTGGCAGCGGTCTCACCAAGTGGGGTGCGTTGCGCAGCAGCGCATCGCGTTCCCTGAGGGATTCGCGCACAAGGTCGAACTCGCCGTTCTCCAGATATCGCAATCCGCCGTGAATCATTCGCGAAGGTGCGGCGCTGCAACCGGAGCAGAAGTCGTTGCGCTCCACGAGGAGCACACGCAGCCCTTGCAGCGCCAGTTCCCGGAACACGCCGATCCCGTTGATGCCGCCACCTACGACGATGACGTCGAAGGCACCGTCCTCGCGGACCGCTGCGAAACTCTCGGCCCTGGGTTCGGGAATTGCTCTCCTCACACCCGCCCGCGGAGGCGGTGTTCGGTTCGGGTCGACCATCGGGTCCGTCTCAGGCGTCGAGGTTCGTCAGATGGGTCGTCACGGCATCGCTCATCGCGTCGACCTCGTCGGTCGACAAGCGGATCCGTCCCGCCATGGCGTTCTCACGCGCCTGATGGGGATTGCGCGCGCCGCACAGCGCGAAGGTGATCCCGGGCTGCCGCAGCGTCCAGGCGATCACCACCTGCGCCTTGGTCGCCCCATGCCCTTCGGCTACCGGGGCGATCGCCTCCATGAGGCGGTCCACTCTCGCCCGGTTGGCGGGGGAGAAGAGGGGATGGTCCCTTCGCTGGTCGTCGCCGGAGAACGTCCGCTCGGGCCCCACCGTGCCCGAGAGGAGCCCGAGCGCCAGCGAGGAGTAGCTCAGCGTCGAGATGCCGCCCTCGGCCACGATGGGCAGCAGCGTCGTCTCGATGTCGCGCTTGACCATCGAGTACTCCTCTTGGATCGCGTCGAGCGCCCCAGTCGCCGCATAGCTTCGCAGGTCGCCCTCGGACAGGTTGCTCGCCCCGATCGAGTTGATCTTGCCCTGGTCCTTGAGCATGACGAGCGTTTCGATCGTTTCCTCGAGCGGCGTCGTCGGATCCTGCCAGTGCGTGATGTAGAGATCGATGTGGTCCGTGCCGAGGCGCCTCAGGCTCTGCTCGACCTCGTGGACGATCGACTCCCTGCCGAGGTATCGATGCACCGGCCCGCTGTCGTAGTCGAAGAAGCGATTGCCCTGACGTGTGTGCCAGACGAGGCCGCACTTGGTCGCCAGCACAACCTTGTCGCGGCGTCCCCTGATCGCTTTGCCCACAATCTCCTCCGCAAGGCCCTGGCCGTAGGCCGGAGCGGTGTCGACCAGCGAGACACCCTCGTCGAGCGAGGCCTGGACGGCAGCGACGGAATCCGCTTCGTCCGTGCCGCCCCACATCCAGCCGCCGATGGCCCAGGTGCCGAGGCCGACGACCGAGGCCTCGATCGTCGACGAACCGATGGAGCGGGTGGGCATTTCAGGAGACATGTTTGACCTGTCCGACTGACTTGAGCACCGATGACGCCGTTTCCTCGTCGACAATCAAAGAGCTGATCAGGCCACCGGCTAGCGCGGCCCGGATGGGCTGGACCTTCTCCGGCCCCGCCGCCACGCCGATTGTGTTCGGGCACTTCGACAGTTCGTCCGGACTGAGCGCCACGAGTCGCGAATTGAGCGGAGAGTCCGCCACGGTTCCATCGTCGCGAATGAGGTGGGCGAGAAACTCGCCGCACGCTCCCCCGCTGAGCAGTAGTTCGCGCTCCGGATTGGGAGCGGGCACGAGGTCGTAGTAGCTGGAGCCGGGGGTCAGGATCGAGCCAATGCCGACGAGCGCCATCTGCGCGCTGCGCGCTAAGTCGAGGACTTCGCGGATTGAGCCGACCTCCATCAGCGTGTTCCGCTGCTCACGACTCTCCGCGAACAGCGGCGCGTGCAGCAGCATCGTGGAGCCGCCGAGCCTGTCGGCAAGTTGCGTGGCGAGATGGTTGACGTCCGTGTAGTACTTGCCCTGCACCCCGCCCGTCAGCGGCACCACAGTGACGTCGAACGTGTGGTCCGGCGTGAGGCTCGCGACGACGGCGCTCATCGCTTTCCCGCCTGTGATCGCGATCACGTCGCCGTCGCGGATCGTTTCCAGCAGCTCGTTGGCGGCGGCGCGGCCGACCAGCTGCAGGTTGGTGTCTGGGTTCCCCGGCACCGTCGGCGTCACCACTGCCTTGGCGAGCCCGGTCGCCTCGATCAGCCTGCTTTCGACGTCGACCAGCCGTTGGAACGGGCTCTCGATCGACGTCTTGACCATGCCGAGCTCGCGCCCCCGTCTGATCAGCCGGTTGACTTTGGAGGGTGAAAGGTTCAGCCGCGCGGCGATGTCCGACTGCTTCATCTCCTCGATGAAGTGCAACGTCAGAACCGTGTAGATCTGGCGGATCGTCTCGAATTCGTCGTTGCTTTCAGCCATAGAGACGTCCGCGTCGCTTGGTCAAATAGTGGTCAATCGTGACCGCTGCCAGGAGGATAGATCCTCGAATGATATCTTGCCAGTACACTGAAACGTCGAGTAGGGCAAGCGAGCTGGACACGATCGAGAGTAGAATGGTGCCCAGAATCGCGCCAAAGATCGTGCCCGATCCGCCTGATAAGCTCGCCCCGCCAATCACCGCTGCGGCGATTACATTCAGCTCCATCCCGATGCCGAACGTCGGCTGGGCGGAGCCGAAACGTGCCATGTAGATGATGCCGGCGACACCGCTGAGAGCCGAGCACAAGACCGTGGTCAGGAAGATGACACGCTTGGTGTTTATCCCGGAATAGGCGGCCGCCCTCTTGTTGCTGCCGGTGTAGAAAACTTTTCGGAACGCCGTCGTCCGGCGGAGCATGAAATCAAACGCAAGGGCGACCACCACGAGGGCGATGACGACGATCGGGATGGCGCCGACCGAACCCTGGCCGATGAACTTGAAGTTCGACGGCAGCGAGAAGAGGCCCAGTGGCCGGCCGCCTGTGCCGAGCAGGCACAGGCCGCGTGCGATCACCATCACGGCGAGCGACACGATGAAGTGGTGGAGGCCAACCCTGGTGACCAAGATTCCCATGAAGGCGCCGATCGCGACGCAGGCAGCAATGGCGATGCCCGACGATAACCACGGATCGACGCCTCTCAGGAAGAGCCACCCGGCGATCACCATCGCCAGCGCCGTCACCGATCCCACCGAAAGGTCGATTCCCCCGGAGATCAGCAGGATGGTCATGCCGACGACGACGATGCCTTCGACGGCGAAGGCCACGGCCATGGCCCGCATGTTCGTCCAGGTCAGAAAATGAGGCGACGCAAACGACATTCCGACGAACAGGATGAGGAGGACCAAGACCAGCCCGGTCTCGCGCATCTTAAGAAGGCGTTCGGCGTAGCGCGCCGGACCGCGCCGCGCGCTGCCTGCCCATTCAATGAGCGGGGACGCGCCGGCCATTGATTCCTCTGTCATCGAACCGCCTCCTGCTGACGTTCGGAGACCGAGGCCAGATGCATGATGTTCTCTTCCGTCATGGCATCGCCTGACACCTCGCCGCTGATCTCGCCTTCCCGGATGACGACGACCCGGTCGCAGACGCCGATCAACTCTGGTAGTTCGGACGAGATGACGATGATTCCGATGCCGTCGCGCGCGAGATTCCGCAAAATGGCATGGATCTCTGCCTTCGCCCCGACGTCGATGCCGCGCGTCGGCTCGTCCAGGAAGATCACCCGCGGGTTGACGGACAGCAGTTTGGTGAGGGCGACCTTCTGCTGGCTGCCCCCGGACAGCGAAGAGACGTTCTGGTCCGGGTGGCCATACTTGAGGTTGAGGTTGCGGCCAGCGCGCTCGGCCATCTGCCTCTCGAGGCGCCGGTTGATGATGCCGAAGCGCGAAACCTGGCAAAGGGACATCGCTGAGATGTTCGAGGCGATGGACATGTCGAGAAAGATGCCGTCTGCCTTGCGGTCTTCTGACAGGTAGACGATCCCCTCCGCGATGGAGTCCTGATAGTGCCGAAGGTTGAGGGGCCGCCCGTTTAGGCGCACCTGGCCGGACACGTCGCCCTCCAGCCGGCAGATGGCCTTGGCGATCTCGCTGCGTCCGGCGCCGATCAGTCCGGCGAGACCAAGGATCTCGCCGGCCTTCACCTCGAAAGAGATGTCGCGGAACCGCCGGCGCTCGGTCAGGCCGTGTACCGACAGGATCACGTCCGAAGATCGGTCTTCCTCGCGCTGTTTGTCCGGATACTGGCTGTTGAGGACGCGGCCGACCATCAAATTGACGAGTTCCGGCGGCGTCGTCTCGGAGACGTTGCGCGTGACGATGTGCTCGCCGTCACGGAAAACCGTGACTCTGTCGCAATGGTCGAAAATCTCCGCCAACCGGTGGGAGATGTAGATGATCGAGATGCCGCGGGCGGCGAGCCTACGAGTGATGCCAAAAAGCGTGTGCGCCTCGCGCTCAGTCAGAGCGGCGGTGGGCTCGTCGAGGATCAGCACCCGGCAGTCGAGGGTCAGCGCCTTGGCGATTTCCACCAACTGCTGGTGGGAGATCGGCAAGTCACGCACCAGCGCTCTCGGGTCGACGTCGCCGAGTTCGCGGAGGACGTCGCCCGCCCGCCGCTCGAGCGCTGCGTAGTCCATCAGCCACGACCGGCTGGAGTTGGTGGCAGCCATAGAGATGTTCTCGGCCACCGTCACATCCGGGCATAGTTCGATCTCCTGGTGGACGAATCCGATTCCCAGTTTCTGCGCTACGGCCGGCGACGTGATCTCGACCGGCCGGCCGTCGAACAGGATCTCGCCGCTGTCCGGGCGGACGATCCCGTCGATGATGTTCATCAAGGTCGATTTGCCGGCTCCGTTCTCGCCGGCGACGGCGTGGATCTCGCCTCTGCGCAAGTCGAAACTGACAGCCTTCAGCGCATGGGTCGGGCCGAACGACTTGCTGACGTTCCTGATCGTGAGGATCGTGTCGGATTCCATGTTCACGTTGACAGCCAGGCGCCGGGTCCGGACTGCGCTGCCCGCCTCTGCCGGCGGGCGGTCGACGACTGTGGCTTGTCGGTCGTCGACCGCTGCGTCCGCGGGCAGCGCTAGGGGCAGGTCAATCCGGGCGGCCCACCAGCCTCCCAAATTGACGCCAGACCTTCAGCTCGGATCCCGGCCTTCCATGTAGTCGTCGAGAACGAAGGAATCCGCGTTCTCCTGCGTAATCACGGAAAACCCGTTGTCGATGAACGGTACCTGGGCGGGGTTGTAGCCGGAGGCCTGGTAATCGTTGAACGGATCGATCAGCTCGGGATGCGCCGCCATGAACAGCGTGACGAATCCCATAAAGCCCTGGACACCTTGGTTCGGGTTGAGCGACATGTGGACGTTGCCCTCCCTGATGTGCTCAAGCGTCGTCGGAGTTATGTCCGCATGAATGACGAGCACGTCGGCGTCGGCTTCGAGAATGGCGGCGACGGCGCCCTCGGCGGAACCCGCCTCGGGGATCCACATCGCGTCGAGTTCGGGATTGGCCTGCAGGATCGACCCGGTGGCCAAGTATGCCTCGTTGCTGTCCTGGTTGGTCGCCTGGCGACCAACCAGCTCCATCCCTGGATAATGGTCCTCCATGTAGGAGATCAGCGCGGTGATCCTCAGGTCATGATTGCTCTGGCCGGGGTTTTCGAGTACGGCGTACTCACCCTCCTCACCGACCTGCTTGACGATCTCTTCGGCCGCGAAAGCGGCTTCCGCGACATTGTCCGACGTGACGTAGGAGGTGCGGTTCGAGTCTGGCGAGTCGGCCGCGAAGGTCACTACCTCCACGCCGCTGTCGATGGCGGCGTTGATCGGCTCGATAAACGGGTCCGCCTGCATCGGATGAAGCAGGACACCAGCCGGGGCCTCGACGAGGTCCTGCTCGAAGGAGGCGACCTGCTTGGTGATGTCGTAGTCCGGTGTGCCCGAGAAACTGGTCTCACATCCCATCGCCTCGGCCGCCTGCTTGAAGCCCTGGTAGACCGGCACCCAATACGGATGCGCAGACACCATCACGTTCATGATGTAGGTCTCGCCCTCCTCGCACCTGAAGCCGTTCCCGGCTTCAGGCGGAGCGCTTTCCGGATTGGAAGCGGCCAAGCTCGCCGTGACGGGCTGCGCCACGGCAGCCGCCAGAATCGCCGCGGCAATCGTCGCGGCCTTTCGAATCGTTGTCATCAATTTCCTCCCCCATTGGATCTTGCTTCGAGAGCATGACAGGATCCAGCGGCGCATGCAAGAGATCTCATGTTGTGAAATTTCTTGCATTAGGGTGTCGTCCCGCATTCGGACCTAGCGCGAATGTCCCGGCGGCGTGTGGGTTGTCGCAGATCCGGCGATGGACACACGCCGACGCAAGATTGATGGCGACATCGGGCCAGTCGACGGCCGCGCCGACGTCTGCAACGCCGGCCGGGCGAGCTACCGAACATCGCGCCTGCGCGTTCGGTCGCGAACGCGACTGGACGGTCCGCTGCCGCCGCCGACCCACCGGCAATCGAGGGCACCCGCGGCACCTGCGCCGTCACCGTCGTTCGGAGCGGCCTTCCCACGTGACCCTCGGGAGCGAGCGACTGCGCTTCCACGACAGGGTGGTGCGGCACGGCGAATCACGCTGCCTGGTGCGCAGCGTGCCGGGCCCAAGTCATGCTCGGATGCTTGCGCGCCGTACGCTGCGGTGATGGGCGGGACGATCGGCGAGATTCTCCCCGAGGCGGCACGACGCTTCGGTGACAAGGTGGCGTTGGTGGTGGGGCCTCAGACGTTCAGCTTCTCGGACTTGGAGTTGCTGTCGAACCGTGTTGCGAACGGCCTCGTTTCCGTCGGTGTGCGCCCGGGTGACCGGGTCACGCTGTTCGGACCGAACTGCTGGGAGTGGCTCGTCGCCTACTACGCCATCGCCAAGACCGGTGCGGTGGTGACTCCGATCAGTTCGATGTTCACCACCGAGGAGGTCCGCTACGTCGTTGCCGATTCCGGGGCCCGAGTGGTCGTGGCATCGAGCGACAAGGGCATTCCTGTGCTCGACCTGGTCGGCACCGCCCGCTTGTCATGCGTCGTGCTGTGGGGCGACGAGGTGCCGGAGGGCGCCACATCGTTCGGGACGTGGATCGACGAAGCCCCAGCGGAATTCGAGCCGGTGCAACGCGGGCGCGGCGACCTGGCAGCGGTGTGCTACACGTCGGGGACGACGGGTCATCCCAAGGGGGCGATGCAGAGCCACCGTGCAGTCATCAGCGCGGCCGTCGGCACGGTGGTGATGGGCGCTCGAGGGCCTGATGACCGCGTCATCAACACGCTTCCGTTGGCCCACGTCTACGGCTCATGTGTGTTCAACGCGGCGATGATGGCGGGCTCCACGTTGATCATGGTTCCGCGATTTGACGCCGCGGACGTGGTGGCTGTCATCGCCAAGCACCGGGCGACGCTGATGGACGGAGTGCCCACCGCTTACTACTACTTGCTTTCCCACCCGGGGTTCGACGACGCCGACCTGTCGAGCCTGACGCGGTGTTGGGTCGGCGGACAGACGCTGCCCGAGGCGAAGGCGATCGAGTTCACCAAACGGACCGGCTGCCCGATCCACGAAGTGTGGGGCATGACGGAGCTCGCCGGAGCGGCGAGCGCCAACCCTGTTGTCGGGCCGAACAAGCCGGGCACGATCGGGATCGCTTACCCCGGAAACTCGATGCGCGTGGTGGACATCGACGATCCCACCGTCGTGCTCGGACCGGGTGAGCGCGGTGAGTTGATGTTTCGCGGTCCGATGGTGATGGACGGCTACTTCGGTAACGAGGACGCCACCCGAGCGTCGATCGAACCTGACGGTTGGCTCCACTCCGGCGATATCGCGACCATGGATGACGACGGCTACTTCACGATCGTCGACCGCAAGACCGACATGATCCTGACCGCCGGCTACAACGTCTATCCCGCCGAACTCGAACGTGTCCTGTGCATGCAGCCAGCCGTGTCGATGGCGGCGGTCACGGGAGTGCCTGACGAAGTCAAGGGAGAGCTCGCCAAGGCCTATGTCGTTCTGAAACCCGGCTGCGACGTGACCGCTGACGCACTCGTCGCGCATTGCCGGGAGCATCTCGCCGCGTACAAGGTGCCGCGTGCCGTCCAGTTCGTCGACGAGGTGCCGGTCACCGCATCCGGCAAGATCATGCGCCGCCTGCTCAAGGACGTCGACGACGGGACGCGATAGCCGACATCCGCCTGGAATTGCGCTCGGCGCTCTCCGAACGAGCGCCAGGCCCCGAAGCGATCGCGCCCGTATTCGGCGGTCGGCGTGGGCGTCGTCTCGAGCTCGGCGGGTTGCGGGGTGGCTGCGAGCAGCCGCCTTAAGCGCGCACCGAACGGCGTCCCGCGGCGTTCAGTGGCGAGGAAGGCCGCGCCTGCCCAGGGTGCGTGTCTGGTCGTGCGTCGCCGATAATCCGCGGCCACAGCGAGGACGGCGCGTCGTCGAAGTGCCGATTCAGGATGCCTTCGCCGTTCGGGCGCGAGGTCCGGAACGCGCGCCCTCTAACCGCGCCAGAAGGCTCAATGACTGGGTCCCGGAAGTTCCGCTGGCCCATGCTCGCGACTGCAAGCGGAGACCGCCGTCCTCGATGGCGGTTCACGGAACGCTGATGAGGTTTGAGATGAAGCGGGCGGCATCGCGGTCGGCGCCGGGGATGCAGTGTCCGTACACGTTGAGCGTGGTCGAGGCGCGGGCGTGGCCAAGGCGCTGCGAGACGGTGACGACGGCGACGCCATGGGCGAGCATCTGGGTGGCCATGAAGTGCCGCAGGTCGTGGAGCCGGAAGCGGCCCACACCGGCACGGCGCAAGTGACCGATAAACGCTTTGGTGACCCGATTCGGCAGCCACGGCGTCGAACCGTCTCGTGCGGCGGAGAACACGAAGGCGGTGTCGGCGAGCACGGCATCGTTCGCATCGGCGCGAACCTCGGCCCGTCGCCGGTGTTCGATCAGCCGTTGGATGGTGACATCATCGATCGCGACCCGATAGGTGCGATGTGTCTTCGTGGCCCGCAGCACCGGTCCCGTCGGACTTCGACGTACGCCCGGGCGAAGCCGATGGCGGCGTGGCGGGCGTCGATCTCCGCCCAGCGCAAACCGAGCAGTTGGCTTCGTCGGGCCCCGGTCGAGGCGGCCAACCACAAGTAGGTGGCGAAGTCAGGATCGCACTGCTCGACATGGGAGAGAAGCCGCTGGACCTGATCCGGTGACGGAGGACGCACCTCGTTCGGCGGCACGCGTGGCGGCGACGAGGCGGCAGCCGGGTTCAGCCACACCCATTCCCAGCGCACCGCCTGGGTCAACGCCCGATGCAACACGACGTGCACGCGACGCACGGTGGCAGGCGCGAGCGGTCGGCCTTCACAGCCCCCGGCACGCAGCAAATGACGGTAGACATCGTCAATGTCGACCGTCGTCAACTTGCTCACCACGAGATGACCGAGCAGCGGCTTGAGATGACGCTCGACGACGCTGCGGGTTTGGCGCAGCGTCGTGCTGGACCACGCCGGCGATGCATTAGTGATCCACCGGTCGAGCAGATCGGCCATCGTGCCGGCGCGCAAACGGGCATAGCCCGCCTCCTCAACGAACTCGCCGAGCCGAGCGGTGGCATGACGACGAGTGCCATGCACCGTCTTGGTCGCCCACCGCTCCCTGCCGCTGTCGCCGTCAATGCCGAGGTAGATGCGCAACTGCCAGCTATCCGGTCCGCGTTGACGAAGTGATCCAGTCATGACCGGACGCTATAAACGTCATGGACAAGTCATGGTCAACCCATGGCCAAAAGGCCTCTCAACGGCCTGGGAAAAGGGTCGCTGAGCTGGAGCGGACGACGGGATTCGAACCCGCGACCCTCACCTTGGCAAGGTGATGCTCTACCAACTGAGCCACGTCCGCAGGCCGCCCGGTAGGGCGGACTGGGCTGCAAGCTTACCAAGCGATCTGCATCCGGACAGTGGGCAAGCTCTCGCCCGCAGCCGTGGACGCTGCTAGCTCGCGCCGCCAACCAGGGACCAACTCGGTGGATTCCACCGCCGAACGTGGTGCTGGCAGAAACGGCGGGACCATGCTCAAGTTGTTGACAGCCGTAGCGGCACTCCTTGGTAGCTGGCGCTCCAGGTTTGGTGTCGGCGGCAGACATTGACGACGACATTCCGGAGGCGGAGATGTTCGGTACCGGGTCGGCGGGTTCGCTGACCCCCACGCCCGATTGTCCGAGGCTGCAGTTCGTGACCGTGCAGAACGACGCTTACGTGTGTGCCCCCACGTCGTTGCCGGTGCCGGAGGGGACGGTCGCCCTCTCCCTCGACGCGCCATGTCCGGTGTCGGGGAACCTGGAGACGGCGTTCACCCAATCCAATGAGATGAAGACCCTCTTGGAGTGCATCCTGCCGATCGCCGTCGATTGGCTCGCGTGGGAGTACCAGGACGAGACGCTGGCCCCGCCGTCGGAGTGGAACTCGCCGTCCCAGTCTTTGCTCCCGCTCGACTTCATTTACGTCCCGGCGGGCGTCGTCCAGGAAGCGTTCGGCGGTCAACACTGTGGCGGCTACGACTCATCGACCGCCCTGCAGTACTGCCCACAGGACGGCAACATTTACTTCGGCGAAGAGTTGCTGTGGTTCACCTACACCAACTACGGCGATGCCGACCTGTGGGGTTCGATCAGCCACGAGATGAGTCATCGGGTACAGCACGTCGCGGGAGCCGATCGGTCCAACCCGGACGTGCCCAACGAGCAGATCCCAGCCGAGAACCAGGCCGACTGCTTCTCCGGAGCATTCCTCGACTTCGCCGCCTGCAACCACTACATCGACGTGACGGTGACCGGCGATGACCTCGTCGACCTGTTCGACGGTCTGTTCAACATCGGGGAACCGGCGTTCGAAGGCCGCAGTCATGGAACCATCGACCAGCGCATCCGAGCGTTCTTCGTCGGCTACAACTCCGCCGACGACTGGGGGGTGTTCGAGTGCGACCGCTACATCACGGACGTAACGATCGTCCCAGCGTTGTACCTTGCCGACCCGCCGGTGCAGACGCCGACGACGACGACTACCGCCCCGTAACCGCCAGCGACCGCTTCAACGGCGAAGGTCGACACGTAGGACGAGCACGCCGTCTTCGATCGTTCCGGTCGCATCACCGACCATCGCGAAGTCCTGGAAATCGATCTGGGCCTGGGCGATGAACTGTTGGCGCTCCTCTCCGGCGACCGGTGGCAGCGGACGCTGCTTCACCGCCTTTGCCCGTTCGCGGAAACGCTCCAGCATTTCGTCGACGTCGAAGGAAGCCATGCCTCGAATGTACCCAGCCGAATTGCGGCGGTCGACGTCCAGCTCAGCTCAGCTGGGCCCGCTCGCTTTGCTCGCTTGACTCCTCGTCCTCCTCCACCCGCTCGTCGGTCGAGGACTCGAGCTGCGGGATCGGTGGTGCCGGGTTCGGCTGGGGCGGGAACGGTGATGGCGTCGGCTCCGGCACTGGCGGTTGGGGGATCGGCTCGGGAACCGGCTCGGGCGGCGGTCCGGGCACCGGCGGCAGCGGCTCTGGCGGCAGCGGTTGCGGCTCTGGCGCAGGGATCGGTGGTCCGGGTTCGGGCGGCACGGGTGGCTCCGGAGGCTGCGGCGTCGGCGGAGGTTCGGGCGCGGTCGGCGACGGTTCGGGCGCGGTCGGCGACGGTTCGGGCGCGGTCGGCAGCGGTTCGGGCGCGGTCAACGGCTCTGCTGGATCGGCGGCCACGGGCGGAGCCAGATCGACCGGCTCGTCAGCGCTGGCGGGCGGACTCCACGGCGCCGCGCTGACGGCAGCCTCCTCGCCGACAACCTCTCCGCCGACGACATCGTCGCCGGCCGGAGCCTCGTGGGGCTGGGGGTTCGCCCGAGCGCTGGCGAGCACCACGGAGCGCTCCGCAGGACCGGCTCGTCGCCACTGTCGCTCGCCCATCACCTCGAGCGGTCCGAGCGCCGCCGGATCGGTGCGCGTTGCGCGCACGAGGCGGACGCCGACGATCGTCAAGGCAATTCCGAGGACGACCAGGACGCTGACCAGCACGACGATCGTGACCATCGTCGACGCCAGCACTGCAGCGATCCCAGGACGGTAGCCGGGCACGCCTCGATCATCGCAGGTTCGGGTGCCAAACCGCCGCCACCGTGCCGAACGCCGTCTGCACCGGGGCACAATCGTCGACGTGGTTGCTCTCCAATGGGTCGACGTCGTCGGCCTGATCGGCATCCTCGCCGCGTGTGGTGGCCTCTACTACCTGTCGTCGCGCATCGAGCCGCATTGGGTCGCCAAGGATCAATCTCGATTCCTGACCGTCGCCGAGGAACTCGATCAGCACGGCATACGGATCGGGCGCAAACGAGATGTGCGAGTGCACATCGACGAGGAGAGTGAGGCGCTGCTCGTCAGCCGACGCTCGTTCCTCCGGCCGAGTTCGGCGGTGTGGACCATCAAGTCGAGGTCGACAATCAGCCGCAACCGCAACGTCTACGTGCTGCGGCCGGCTTCGCCGACCACTGACATCGCCTACCTGGCCCTGCGCGTTCCTCAGCGCAGCAAGATGACGCCGCGCCTCGACCGACTGCTCGAGATCACCGGCGAGGAGGCCACCCTGCGCCGTCAACGCGAGCAGTACCGGACCGAGCGCGGAGCCACCGCGGATGCTACGGAAGCTTCCGGCAGTCCAGGAAGTCCGCCACCGGATCCGCCAACCGATCGAGGTTGATGAGGAACCCGTCGTGGCCGTGCGGCGACTCGATCTCGGCGTAGCCGGCGGCCGAGCCGATCGAGGCCATCAGCTCGACGAGTTGGCGCTGCTGATACGTCGGGTAGAGCATGTCGGAGGAGATCCCCACTGACAGCACTGGTGCGTTGATCCGCGAGACCGCCGCTTCGAGGTTGCCCCGGCCCCGAGCGAGATCGTGGAGGTCCATCGCCTTGCCGATGACGAGATAGCTGTTGGCGTCGAAGCGGTGACCGAGTTTGGCACCGTGGTGGTCGAGGTAGCGCTCGACCTCGAACTGCTGCCAGAGCGCCAGGTGATCGCCGAGTTCGGCGCGGTGGGCGATCGCCCGGCCGAACCGCTCGGTGAACACGTTGTCGCTGCGGAACGTGACTTGGGCGACCATCCGGGCGATGGCCAGGCCGTCGCCGGGCCCATCGCCCGGTGCAGCGTCGTAGTAGTCCCCGCCGCGCCAGCGCGGGTCGAGGGCGATGACCTTGCGGCCGATGCTGCCCCAGGCGATCTGTTGGGCGGTCGCCTGCATGCACGTGGCGATCGGCACGAGACCTCGAACACGATCGGGGTACATCACGCCCCACTCGAGGACCTGCATCCCGCCCATCGACCCACCGATCACGGTGTGCCACGCTCCGACGCCGAGGTGGTCGGCGAGGCGGGCTTGGGCACGCACCATGTCGCGCACGGTGATCACGGGGAATCGGGAACCGAACGGCTTGCCGTCGGCCGGCGACGGCGACGCCGGTCCGGTCGACCCCTGGCAGCCACCGAGCACGTTGGCGCAGACGACAAACCAACGATCCGTGTCGATCGCCTTGCCCCGACCGACGAAACCGTCCCACCATCCCGGTGTGGCATGACCCCGGCCGGCTGGTCCGGCGGCATGGCTGTCGCCGGTCCATGCGTGGCACAGCAACACGGCGTTGGACGCGTCCGCGGCCAGCTCACCCCACGTCTCGTAGGCCACGACGACGTCACGCAGGGTTTCCCCGGCGTCGAGGGCGAAGCCGCGATCGACGGCGAACGTGAAGAACAGGCGGTGCCCAGCATCGCTGCCGGGACGCCACGCCCCGGTAACCGGCGTGAGGTCAGCCGTCACCGCAACTCCCTTCGTGCGTCGTCAATTGTCACCAGTCGCACACGAGCGGCCAAACGCCGGTTGCCGGCAGTGCTGCCGGCCACATCCCGCCGTGACGGCGGAGGCACCTTGGGGCGTTGACCAGGTTGCCGGGCCCGAGGAATCGGACCGCTCGAAATGCTCCGGCGAACGATAGCAAGCGGCAAGCCGTCGCACGCGGCTCGAAGGCCGTCGACCGGCGGTCACGCCGTGTTCACCGCCCGGCTACGTTGCCAGAGGTGCGAGTGGTGGTCGTGGGCGCCGGCGGCGTCGGCTCGGCGTTCGTGACGATCGCGTCGCGTCGTGAAGCAATCGACCACATCGTCGTCGCCGACATCGACGGGCGCCGGGCGGAACGGGCGGCGAGTACGGCGCGACAGACCAACAGACGCCGGAAGGTCACCGCCACCACCGTCGACGCCGCCTCGGCCGAGTCGGTGGCCGAGCTCGCCCGGTCGTGCCGCGCCGACGTCGTCCTCAATGCCTGCGCGCCGCGGTACAACCCGGGCATCTTCGGCGGGGCGTTCGCCGCCGGCGTGCACTACCTCGACATGGCGATGCACCTGTCGGTTCCGCACGCGGAGCGACCGTTCAGCGATGTCGGCGGGTTGCTCGGCGAGGAACAGCTCGCCGCTTCCGCCGTCGTGGGAAGAGCGCGGGCAGCTGGCGATCGTGGGCATGGGGGTCGAGCCCGGATTCTCCGACGTCGTGGCCCGCTATGCCAGCGATCACCTCTTCTCGCGCATCGACGAGATCGGTGTCCACGATGGTGCCGACCTCGTCGTCGACGGTTACGACTTCGCCCCGACGTTCTCGATCTGGACGACGATCGAGGAGTGTCTCAATCCACCGATCGTGTACGAGCGCGACCGCGGCTGGTTCACCACGGCCCCGTTCAGCGAGCCGGAGATCTTCCCGTTTCCCGAGGGCATCGGGCCGTTGTCGTGCGTGAACGTCGAGCACGAGGAGGTCGTGTTGATGCCCCGGTGGCTCGACGTCGGACGGGTCACGTTCAAGTACGGGCTCGGCCAGGAGTTCATCGACGTCCTCCAGACGTTGCACAAGTTGGGTCTCGACGGAACCGACCTCATCGACGTCAAAGGCGCCGCAGTCTCCCCCCGCGACGTGGTCGCCGCCGTGCTGCCGGACCCGTCATCACTCGGCAAGGACATGCGCGGCAAGACGTGTGCGGGCTCATGGGTGCGCGGCGCCGGACCGGACGGCGAGGACCGCTCGATCTACCTCTATCACGTCGTCGACAACGCCTGGTCGATGCGCGAGTTCGGTCACCAGGCCGTTGTCTGGCAGACGGCGGTGATGCCGGCGGTGGCCATCGAGATGCTCGCCACCGGCGCATGGAGCGGAGCCGGAGTTCTCGGTCCCGAGGCCTTCAGCGCCGACCCCTTCCTCGAACTGCTCGACGAGCAGGGGGTCGAGTGGGAGTGGGACGACTGGCCCGCACCGATGCCCATCGGCGTCGCCCACTGACCGTCGTTCTGGGCGGTTACCGATTCATTGGTCGATTCCCGGACGCCAACGTCGTCACCGCGACCAACGAACCGCCGGCCGGGCAGTCTGCCTAGGCAGTGCGGCCGATCACCGGCTGGGCGAACCGCAGGTGCTGGTCGAAGCCCGCCTCGTAGGGCAGGAACCCGTTGCGGTCGGGGTAGACGAGTTGGGCGAGCTCGAAGTCGTCGCCCCGGTACCACGCCTGCGCCGTCGCGAAGAGCTCGCGCCACTCGTCGAGGTCGACCGGGGCGAAGCAGCAACGCAACTCATTGTCGAGCAGACCGACGAGCTCCACGGCCATCGGGATCTCGGTCCCCGTGGCGAGCGTGTCGCGCACGAGACCGAGCAGGCCCCGAGCGGCGACAGGCGTCAGCCCGAAGACGGTGACTTCGGGGAAGCGAACGTGCTCGGGGAAGTTGATCGTGTACGAGTATCCGGCTCGGGGCGGGGCGCTGTCGGGATCAGGGGGAACGACCTCCAAGGCGAAGCCGTCCGTCTCGATCATCCACTCGATCTTCTCGAGGTCGCTCATCGACCCCCATTTGTCGGCGAGGGGGTCGCGGGAATCGGCGTTCACGCCCCCAGCTTGCCCGCTGGGTCCGCGATCGTCGCCGGGAAGTGGACCTCACCCGAGTCGCGACGCAAGCACGATTTGTGAAAACACCGTCCTGAGATCACGACACCATTGATTCGGTATTTTTTCTGCCGGCCACCCAGCGAGGACTGATTTCTTTTTCTTGTGGCCCAAGTAGCGCGGACTGGTTTATTAACAAGACACGAGTCGTGAATCTCTGTACGGTCGGCTGTACTGGTCAGGCGGCCAGGTCCGAACGGGGGGAGACGGCGGATGAAGCGTTTAGTGGGTACAGCAACTTTGGCGATCCTGGGAATATCGTCCTCGGCCCAAGCGGCGGTGGATCCGGACCCTGTCGAGGAGCCGGAGATTGTTGATGTCGCAGCCCGAGGTCGTGTGGACGGGCGACGTCAAGGATCACATCGGCTATGGCCAAATCGCCGTATGGACGGGCGACGTCAAGGATCACATCGGCTATGGCCAAGTCGCCGTATGGGCCGGCGATGTCAAGGATCACATCGGCTATGGCCCGGTGGTGGTGGTCGAGGTCGATACTGGCGGCTAGTCGACAACCGTCGCAACCTTGCAAGTGCCGCATGTCGCCGTCGGGCCACCTGTTGCTCCAGGACCGGGATCGTCGAACGGACACCGAGCCGCCGGGGCGCCGAGAAAACTTTCGACAAGGGTCGCCGGCGCCGGTACCCTGCGCCCTCCGCCGACTCGACCGGTCGGTGGATCACTGCACGAGCTTCGGCGGCGGAACGCCGGGCGGGAGGAATCACATGACACCTGACAACACACCTTGGACTGCGCGCGCCCGGCATCTCGTCGGCGCGGCGGTCTGTGCTGGAACACTGGTCGCTGCTGGCGCCGGGGCTGCGTCGGCGACGACCGTGCCCGTCGACACAGCACCAGCCGACAGCGCGGCACCTGCGGATTCGGCTGCCCCGGCCGAGCCGGTGGCGATCGCGGTGACGCTCACCGCGTCGGGGATCGAGGGACTGCCCGACGACCTCGTTGCCGGCGTCGTCGACATCACGGTCACCACCGAGACCGAAGCCGTCGACGGGGAAATCGACTTCACCCTCGTCGAGCCGGGCACCGATGTCGCGACGTTCACGGAAGGCCTCGCCCCCCTCTTCGAAGGTGGCCCCTTCCCCGACTTCTTCCTCAACAACGTCGGAGTCGTCGGGCACACGATCACCACACTCGACGCCGGCGACTACATCGTGTGGTCCGAGCTGGCCTCGGATGATGAAGGAGCCTCCGGCGAGATCGTCGCCGTGCCGCTGACGGTCGGCGAAGGTGACGACGACGCCGTGATCCCAGAGACCGACGGCAGCATCCGCGCCGGCGACTATGTGTTCGACGCCGACGTGACAGCCGGCGGAACCTCCGTCACGTTCACCAACTCGAGCGACAACCAGTTCCACCACGTGGTCCTGATGGACTTCGGCACCAACGATCCGGCGCTCGTCGCCGAGGTCCTTCCGGCATTCCTCGAGAGCGAGGAGGACGCACCGCCGCCGGAGGGCATCGACATGGAGCAGGTCAACCCGGACTTCGCCGGCTCGCCCGTCTTCGGGCCAGGGTCGAGCGGCACGTTCGACGTGACGTTCGAGGAAGGGCACACCTACGTCGCGCTGTGCTTCATCCAGGATCGCGAAGGTGGCCTCCCGCACGCCATCCAGCACCAGATGATCGACGTCTTCCAGGTCGGCGCCGGCTGATCTCGACGGCATCTCGGCCGGGGACCGCCGATACGGTCCCCGGCCGAGATGTACCGGTTCCTGCTCCGCCCGCGCTGGATCGCCTTCACGGTGGTCGTCGTGGCGGCCATCGTCACGATGGTCAATCTCGGGTTCTGGCAACTGCGTCGCCTCGACGAACGGCGAGCCTTCAACGACGCCGTCGCGGCGCGGATCGACGCGCCGGCGGTCGCGCTCGACGAACTCGTGCCGCCGAATGCAGGAGTCGGCGACGACGAGTTGCGCGCCGTCGAGTGGCGACCGGTGGAAGCGTCCGGGCGCTACTTACCGGACGAGGAGTTCCTGGTTGTCAACCGTTCACAAGGCGGGCGGGCCGGAGACAACGTCGTCACCCCGTTGCTGCTCGACGACGGGCGGGTCCTCCTCGTCACCCGCGGCTTCGTCCCGCTCGACAACGAATGGTCCCCGGCACCGACCGGCGACGTCACGATCGAAGGCCGGCTGCGCCGCTCCCAAACACGACGGACGGGGGCGTTGTCCGACGCTGGTGAAGGGGAGTTGACCGAAGCCCAACGGATCGACATTCCGCGGCTGACTGCCCAGCTGCCCGGTGATGTCGTGCCGATGTACGTCGAGCTGACCGGCTCCGACCCCGCGGCGGCCGGTGAACTTCCCGAGCCGGTCGTTGTGCCATCACTCGACGAGGGACCGCATCTGTCGTACGCCGTGCAGTGGTTCCTGTTCTCCGGCCTCGCGGCGATCGGCTGGGTCCTGGCGGTGCGCAAGAGTCGTAAAGTTCGCCCATGAGGCAGCTGTCCGGGATGGACGCGACGTTCCTCAACATGGAGACCCCCAGCACGTTCGGTCACGTCTCCTCGCTCAACCTGTTCGACGTCAGCGCGGTCGGCGGCGACGGATTCTTCGAAGCGACCCGCGGCCTCGTCGAGCAACGGCTGGGGCTGCTCGTCCCGTTCCGGCGACGGCTCGTCGAGGTACCACTCGGGCTCGATCTGCCGTATTGGATCGAGGACCCCGACTTCGACCTCGACTTCCACGTTCGTCACCATGCGGTGCCAGCGCCCGGCACGCCGGAGCAGCTGAGCGACGTCGTCAGTCGGATCCACGCCCGCCCGCTCGACCGTTCCCGACCGCTGTGGGAGCTGTACGTGATCGACGGAGTCGACGATGGGCGGATGGCGGCCACGTTCACCAAGGTCCACCACGCCACGATCGACGGTGCGTCGGGGGCGATGATGCTCGCCGCCCTGCTCGACCTCGATCCTGAGGGGTCAACCCCCGAGCCGGTGCCGTGGCAGCCCGAAGCGGTGCCGAGCGATCGTCAGCTGCTCGAACGGACGATGCTGGAGTACGTCAAGCGCCCGGAGAAGTTCATCCGCCTCTCGGTGCGGGCGATGCGCGAGTTGTCCGCGGCGACGCGCCACGGGGGGCTACGGGTGATGGCCGACGTGCTCGCCCAGCCGGTTCCCGGGCCGCTCGGCGACTTCATGCGCCGCCGGCTGCGCGGTACCGACCAGGAGATCGACCATCCGCCGGCCTTACCGCTGACAGCCGCGCCACGCACCCCGTGGAACGCCTCGATCGGCGCCCACCGCCGCTTCGCCTACACGACCGTGCCGCTCGCCGACGCCAAGTCCGTGCGTCGCGCCATTGGCTGCACGTTCAACGACGTCGTCATGGCGCTGTGCTCGGGGACCTTGCGCCGCTACCTGACGAAGCACGACTGCCTGCCCGACGAGCCGTTGATCGCCATGGTGCCGGTCAGCGTCCGCACCGGTTCGGAACAGGACAACTACCAGAACCGGGTGTCGGCGTTGTTCGCCGACCTGGCCACCAACGAACCCGACCCGCGCCGGCGCATCAACCGGCTGAAGGCCACGATGGACCGGGCCAAGACCGACTTCCGGGCGATTCCCGCCGAGGCACTGCAGGATTTCACACAGTTCGCCCCACCGGCGATCGCCGCCCGGGCGATGCGCATGTTCAGCCGGCTGCGCATCGTCGACCGCACCGCTCCGCCGTTCAACTTGGTCATCTCCAACGTGCCCGGCCCGAGCGTCCCGCTGTACGGCGCCGGCGCCGAGCTGCTGCACTTCTACCCGGTGTCGGCGATTGTCGACGGCATCGGCCTGAACATCACGGTGCAGAGTTACAACGGCAACCTCGATTTCGGCTTCGTGTGCGACCGCGACCTCGTGCCCGATGTCTGGCTGATGGCCGACCTGCTCCAAGAGAGCATGGCCGAGCTACTCACGCTCACCTGACGCCCGACCCCCCGAACCAGACCGAGGCCAATTGTGAGCAAGATGTTGCTCACAATTGGCCCTGATCTGCGGGATGTTCCGCTTCGGCCGCCGGTCGACGCCCAGGTCGGGTGTGATCGAACATCCTGCTGTCGCAGCGCTGCTCGCGGCCCAGCACGGCGTCGTGTCGAGCCGCCAACTCGAAGCCGTCGGAGTCTCGCGCCGGGCGGTTGGCTACGCCCGAGAGCGCGGGGCGTTCATCGCGGTACTGCCTGGTGTGCTCCGCTCGGGCGCCCACCCCGAGTCCTTCGAGTCCCGGGCGATGGCGGTCCAGCTGTACGTCGAGCCCGACGGTGTCCTCAGCGGACCCACGGCCGGGCGGCTGCTCGGACTGCGCGGGATGCCGATCGGCACGATCGTCGCCGCCGTCGTCAGGCGTCGGCGGAACTCGCTGCCCAGCTGGGTGTCGGTCAACCGCTACTCGTGGCTCGACCTCGACACCGACGTGCGTCAGGCCGGGAGCTTCCGCGTCCTCAAACCGCTCCCGATGCTGCTGACGTTGGCTGCGTCGTTCAACGACCACCGCTTCGAGCGAGCGGCCGAGGACGTGTGGCACCACGGCTTGGCGACGCCCTTGGACGCCGTCGCGTACCTGGACCTGATCCGCGGCGAGGGACGATCCGGCGTCGCCCGCTTCGAGCGATGGCTGGAACGAGCGGTGACCCGCGCCCGACCGAGCCAGAGCGGTCTGGAGCACGACCTCTTGACGGCGATCCGCCGGTGCGGGCTGCCGGAGCCCGTCCGGCAACACCCCGTCCACCTGCCGTCCGGCGAGCTGATCCACCTCGATCTGGCGTGGCCAGAGGTGCTCCTGGGAGTCGAGCCCGGGCACTCGTGGTGGCACGGTGGCGACCTCAAGATGCGTGCGGACATGGCCCGGGATCGGGCGTGTGGGCAGCTTGGATGGCACATCGTGCGCTACGACGAGTCACTCCGCAGCGACCTTGTCGGCGTCGGTCGGGAGCTGCAGACGATCTACCGCCAGCGCGCCAAGGTGACCTCCGAACAAGACCGAGGCCGATTGTGAGCAAGATCTTGCTCACAATTGGCCTCAGAGTTGGCGGCGCCAGGCTCGGGCGAGACGTTCGGCGAGCAGGAGGACCGGGACGTAGGTGCCCGATGGCGGTGTCGTCGGGAGCACGGAGGCGTCGGCGACGAAGAGGTCGTCGTAGCCGGCGACGGCGCCGTGCTCGTCGACCACCGATCCCATCGCGCACGTCGACGTGGCGTGGGCATAGCCGCCGAAGCCATCGGCGACCCGCGCATCGGCAATGACGTCGGTGAACGGCGCCGTGGTCAACAGCTCGTGGACCATCTCGACCCCTGCGGCGAGGCGCACGGTGTCGGCCTCGCCGAGCTGACCGAAGTCGACGACCGGGGGCGCTGCCGGGTCGCCAGGGTTCTCGGCATCGAGGCGCACCGTGCCGCGGCGTTGATTGGCGAGCAGCCCGACAAGCAGGGCGGCGTGCCCTGGACGACGCGGTCCGAGATGGTTCATCGCCACCACCTCGATCACCCCCCGGCGCACGACCACCCCGGTGACGAGGCGGCGGGCGGCCCCGGCGTCGTTCTCGCGCAACGTCAACTCGACGACGCGCCCGACGTGGTCGCTCAGCCGAACACCGACACCGGCAGTAGCGACGCCCGAACGCAGCAGTAACGCTGGTGTGTGAATCGCCCCCGCGGCGCACACGACCCGGTCGGCAGCGATCACGTCGCCCTCGGCGGTGACGACCCCGTTCGCCGACCGCCCAGCGAACCGGATCGTCGCCACGACGCGGTCGGTGATCACGTCGAGGTTCGGTCGCGACATCGCCGCAACGAGGTATGCGTCCGCGCTGCTCGACTGGCTGAGCAGCGCCGGAGCGGCGTCGTCGCAGGTCGCCAGCAAGGCCCGATCGATGACGCCCAACTCGTCGTCGGCCACAACGCGACGAGGAATCGGCAGGTCAGCGAGATCGACCTCACTGGCTCCGGACAGCACGCCACCGCTCACGGCGCTCGACCCGCCGAGACCACGGCCCTGGGGGTACGGCCGCGGACCACCCTCGCCGTCCGTGGCGGACAGCCCCGCCCACAACGCCCCCGGCACAGCGAGATCTTCGAGATAGCTCACTGACCGCGGCCCGCGCGGCGGACCGGCTTCAACGAGCGTGACGTGGTTGTGCTGGTCCTCGGTCAGCCGAGCGGCCAGGACACAGCCAGCCGTTCCGCCACCGGCGATCAGCCAGTGCGTCACGGTCGTCAGTGCGTCACGGCCGCCGGGTCACGGCCAGAACCCGTCGAGCAGGTGGGCGGCGTCGTTGTACCGATCGATCCGCCACCTCCCCACTCCGGTGTCGGTCATCTCGGTGAGCGAGGTGTTGTGCGTGAACAGGTCGAACCACCCGCGCACCGGCAGCCGCAGGCCGATGCGCATGGCCACGTCGACAACCCCGCCATGGGTGCAGATCGCCACCAGCTGTCCGGGGTGCCGAGCGACCAGCTCGTCGAGGGCGGCGGCGACGCGGGCGTGCAGGGTCGCGACCGTCTCGCCACCCGGGTAGATCTCCCCGTCGGGGTCCTCCAACGACCAATCTGGCGAGAAGCGGGCGATCAGGTCCTCGTACGTCATGCCGTCGCACTCGTCACCGGGATCGAGTTCGGCGAAGCGCTCGTCGGTGCGGATCTCGGCGCCGATCACCGGGGCGATGAACTCGGCCGTCTCCATCGCCCGGCGGACGTGGCTGGCGTAGAGCACCGCACCGCGCAGCTCGCCCGTGCGATCGAGACGCTTGGCGAGCAGCTCACACTGCGCCCGACCGGCGTCGGAGAGCCCGCCGCACGTGCGGAAGTGCGAGATCGTGCGTGTCGCGTTGCCGACCGATTCGCCGTGCCGGATCAGAACGATGGTCGTGGTGCGGGGTCGCTCGTCGTCAGTGGACACGCCATCACCCTACGGATCGGAGTGTTTGCTGCCACCGGAGTGTCAGCTGCTGGAAAACCCGCCACGTGGCGCTCCGATCGCGGGAAACACTCCAACGGGCGTTGTAGGGTCGGAGCAGTGCCAGCCGGGTCGCGACTGACCATCACAACGATCGGTGACGACCCGCGAGCGGCGGCCATCGCCGCCGCCGCCGCCGCTAACCACCTCGACCTGCCAGGAACGGTCAGGGTCAGCGACATCGCCTTCGTCGAGGGTGAGCTCGACGACGACCAGCGCGACACCCTGACCGGATTCCTCGTCGACCCCCTGCTGCAGACGGCGACGTGGGACCACCCGTCGGCGGACGACAACGCCGTCGAGATCTCGTTGCACCCGGGGGTCACCGATGTCGCCGCCGACGCCATCGTCCAGGCCGCGGCCGACCTGCACGTTCCGGTCACGGCGGCGGCGACCGGTCGCCGCGTCGTGTTCCCGCCTGGTTGCGACGAGGCGACCGTCGACGCCCTGCTGCGCCGGGTCATCGCCAATCCGGTGATCGAGCGGTGGGCGGGGCACGACATCGATCCGGTCTTCCATCCCGGGTCGGACGACGCCCCGCCGGCAGCAGTGGTGCCGATCCGGACGCTGGACGGCGCCGGCCTCGCCGCTGTCAATGCCGAGCGCTCGCTGGCCCTCGATCCCGAGGAGCTCGAGGCGATCCGCGAGCACTTCTTCGGCCTCGGGCGCGACCCCACCGACGTCGAACTGGAGACGCTCGCCCAGACGTGGAGCGAGCACTGCGCCCACAAGACGTTCCGGGCGGCGATCACCGTCGACGGCGCCGAGATCACTCCCCTGCTCCGCCAGCTGCGGGACAGCACGGAACGCATCGACGCCAAGTTCGTCCGTTCGGCGTTCGTCGGCAACGCCGGGATCATCTCGTTCGCCGATGGCGAGACGCTGGCCCTGAAGGCCGAGACGCACAACCACCCCTCCGCCATCGAGCCGTTCGGCGGTGCCAACACCGGGGTGGGTGGTGTGATCCGTGACGTCCTCGGCGCCGGTCACCGGCCGATCGCCGTCACCGATGTCTTGTGCTTCGGACCCGCTGACCTCCCGCCCGAATCGCTCCCCGACGGTGCCCTGCACCCGCAGCGCATCCGCCAAGGTGTCGTTGCCGGGGTCGCCGACTACGGCAACAAGATCGGCCTGCCGACGATCGCCGGAGCCGTGCTCTACGACCACGAGTTCACCACCAACCCGCTCGTCTACTGCGGCTGCCTCGGCCGCGCCGACGATCGTGAACCACCGGCCGGCCCGCACGTCGGCGACCGCGTCATCCTCCTCGGCGGGGCCACCGGGCGGGACGGGATCCGCGGGGCGACGTTCTCCAGTGCGACGATGGATGCCACGACCGGCGAAGTCGCTGGGGCCAGCGTGCAGATCGGCGATCCGATCACCGAGAAGCTGTTGATCGACGTGCTCGACGGTGCCGAGCACCTGTGGACGGCGATCACCGACTGTGGCGCCGGCGGGCTGTCGTCGGCGATCGGCGAGATGGCCGAGGGCATCGGCGCCGACGTCGACCTCGACGCCGTGCCGCTGAAGTACCCAGGCCTGCACCCGTGGGAGATCTGGCTCTCCGAGGCCCAGGAGCGGATGGTCCTCGCCGTTGCCCCGGGGGCGATCGAGGAGCTCCTGCGGCGATGCGCGAAACATCGCGTCGCGCTCGCCGATCTCGGCGAGTTCACCGGAACCGGCCGCCTCGCCGTGAGCTCCGGCGGTGTCACGGTGCTCGATCTGCCGACTGGGTTCCTCCACGACGGACGTCCGCAGCGACGGATGACCGCGGTGGCGCCGCAGCCCCCGGCCACCCCCACCGGCCGAGCCGTCGACGATCCGGCGGCGACCCTGCTCGCCCTGCTCGCCCACCCGAACATCGCCTCCAAGGCGGCCGTCGTCCACCGCTACGACCACGAGATCGGCGGCGCGACCCACGTGCGACCACTCGCCGGTGCGCACGACGCAGGTCACGCCGATGGTGTCGTCCTCGCCCACCCGGAGGAGGATCACGGGATCGCCGTCGGTATCGGTGTCAACCCGTGGCACGGGCTGCACGACCCTCAGGCGATGGCTGCCGTTGCCGTCGACGAGGCGATCCGCAACGTCGTCGCCGTCGGCGCCGACCCCGACCGCGTCGCCCTCCTCGACAACTTCTCGTGGGGCGACCCCCGTGACCCGGAGACGCTCGGCACGCTCGTCGCCGCCGTCGCCGGCTGCTGCTCGGCCGCCGAGACCTTCGGCGCGCCGTTCGTGTCCGGCAAGGACTCGCTGAACAACACGTACACCGACCGCGACGGCCGGCGACACTCCGTGCCACCGACACTCGTCATCACCGCGGTCGCCGACGTTCCCGACGTCGACAGCTGCGTGACCCCCGAGCTCACCGCACCCGGCAACCGGCTACTCCTCGTCGGCGAGACGGCCGAACACTTCGCCGGCAGCCATCTCGATCTGCTCACCGGGGTGCACCGCACACCATCTGCGGAATCGGGCACCGTGCCGCAGCTCGACCCGGCGTCGCCGGCCAGGTACCGGGCAGTGCACCAGGCGATCCGGGCCGGGCTCGTGGCAGCCTGCCACGACGTCAGTGAGGGTGGTCTCGCCGTCGCCCTTGCCGAGATGTGCATCGCCTCTCGATTGGGTCTGTCGGTCGACACCCTGCCGCACGTGGACGTCGCGACCGCCCTGTTCTCCGAGTCGGCCGGACGTCTACTCGTCGAGATCGCCGCCGCTGACGTCGACGCCTTCACGGCGCTCGTCGGACCATCAACCCAGCTCGGCGCGGTGACGGCGGAGCCGGTGCTCCGCGTCGCAGGGGTGTTCGAAGCCGGTGTCGACGAGTTGACCGGCGCGTTCAGCGGGAGCGACTGGTGACCGCGCCGACAGCATTCGTCGTCGCCGGTCCCGGGACGAACCGCGACCGTGACGCAGCGCTCGCCCTCCAGCTGGCCGGCGCCGCCCCGCAGATCGTCCTCGTCGACGAGTTGACGGCCGATCCCCGGCGGCTCCGCGAGGCTGACCTCGTCGTCATCGCCGGCGGCTTCAGCTACGGCGACGCGCTCGGCGCGGGACGCCTCCTCGCCCTCGACATCACGACCGGGAGCGCCGGCCATCTCGGCGATGCGCTGCGCACGTTCGTCGCCGCCGGGCGCCCGGTCATCGGCATCTGCAACGGGTTCCAGGTACTCACCCGGGCCGGCCTGTTGCCGGGCGCCCTGGGCCACAACGACGGTGGCCACTTCGTCTGCAGGTGGGTCACGCTGGCCAAGGAACCTCGCTCGCACTGCATCTGGACGCAACATGCCCCCGATCTCATCGACTGTCCGATCGCCCACGGCGAGGGCCGCTACGTGCATCCCGACCCCGAGTCACTGGCGGCCAACGGCCAGGTGGTCCTGCGCTACGCCGGCAGCAATCCGAACGGCTCCGTCGCCGGCATCGCCGGCGTGTGCGACGAATCCGGACTGGTCCTCGGGCTGATGCCCCATCCGGAGAACCACAGTGTCGTGCACCAGCATCCTCGCCACCGGCGCGACCCCGCCACGGCTGACGCCCTCGGACTCAGCCTGTTCACATCGGCGTTGCGCTATGTCGCCTGAACCAATCCCGGAGCCGTTCGTCGAGATCGACCTGCCGCTGGCAGATCGTCGGGAGGGCAAGGTGCGCGTGTCGTATCGCCTCGACAACGCCTCGCCGATCCGCCTGTTCGTGACGACTGACCGGCTTTCCGCGTTCGACCGCAACATCGCCGGAATCCCCTACAAGGGTCAGGTCCTCAACCAGCTGGCCGCCTGGTGGTTCGCCCGGACGGGCGAGATCGTGCGCAACCACGTCGTGGCGGTGCCCGATCCCAACGTGCTGATCGCCCGCGACACGACGCCGCTGCTGGTCGAGGTGATCGTCCGCGGGGCGATCACCGGGGTGACGTCGACGTCGCTGTGGCAGCTCTACACCGGAGGAGCACGGACGATCTACGGCTACCACTTCCCCGATGGATTGCGTAAGAACACGCTGCTCCCCGAGCCGATCGTCACCCCGACGACGAAACCGGCCGCCGGATCCGGGGCTCACGACGAGCCGCTGACGTGGGCCGAAGTCGTCGAGCGCGGCCTGGTTCCAGGCCCCCGTTGGGAGCAGCTCACGGCGATCGCCGTCGAGCTGTTCACCGAAGGCCAGCGCATCGCCGCCGCAGCGGGACTGATCCTCGCCGACACGAAGTACGAGTTCGGCGTGACGAGTGACGACGAAGTCCTGCTGATCGACGAGGTCCACACGCCGGACTCGTCGCGCTACTGGGTCGCCGACACCTATGAGCAACGCCTGGCCGCCGGCGAGGAGCCGGAGAGCCTGGACAAGGAGCCGGTGCGCCAAGCGCTGGCCGACAGTGGGTACCGTGGCGACGGTGATCCTCCCCCACTCGGCGCCGAGGTCGTGGCTGCCACCTCCGAGCGCTACATCGACGCCTTCGAGCGGCTCACCGCCAGCCCGTTCGAGCGTGCCGACTACCCAGTCGCCGAGCGGATCGCCGGGCGGCTCGACGAGATCCTGGCGCAGGCGGGCGGTGGGCGATGAGTCGTGACCTGTTCGTGACGGCGCTCGCCGAGGACGCGCCCCAGGAGGAGTGCGGAGTCCTCGGCTTGTCGACCCCCAACGGCGATGGTGTCGCCCAATTGGCGTTCTTCGGGCTGTTCGCCCTGCAACATCGCGGCCAGGAGGCGGCGGGGCTGGCAGTCAGCGACGGCCGACGCGTCCGGGTGCACAAGCAACCGGGGCTCGTCTCCAACGTGTTCACCCGCGAGGCGTTGGCCCCGCTCGTCGGGTACCACGCCATCGGGCACACCCGCTATTCGACGACGGGCGGGAACTCCGACCGGAACATCCAGCCCTTCGTCGTCGAGACGATGCATGGACCGTTGGCCCTCGCCCACAACGGCAACATCGTCAACACGGCGAGCCTGCGCGATGAGCTGCTCTCACGAGGGTTCGGGCTGACGGCGTCGAGCGACTCCGAGGTGATGACGCTGATGCTCGCGGCGGCGGGCGGGCAGTCCTGGGAGGACCGCATCGAGCGCACCCTGCCGGCCTGGAAGGGTGCCTTCTCACTCGTCCTGCTGTGCGGCGACCGCGTCCTCGCCGTGCGCGACCCGTGGGGCTTCCGACCGCTGTCCGTCGGCCGTCTGCCCCACGGCGGGTACGCCGTCGCCAGCGAGACGTGCGCCCTCTCGACGCTCGGCTGCAGTGACATCTCGGAGGTCGCCCCCGGCGAGATCGTCACGCTGCAGGGCACGGAGCTCCATCGCCGGCAGGCACTCACGCCGGCCCGGCGCGGCGCCCGTTGCACGTTCGAGTTCGTCTACTTCTCGCGGCCGGACTCGGTGTGGGACGGCCGCAACATGCACCACGTCCGTGAGCTGCTCGGCCTGCAGCTGGCCCGCGAGTCCGGCGTGGACGCCGACGTGGTGATCCCCGTCCCGGACTCGTCGATCCCCGCGGCGATCGGCTACGCACGAGAGAGCGGCGTGCCGTTCAACGACGGGTTGATCAAGAACCGCTACATCGGGCGCACGTTCATCGAGCCGACCCAGGAGATCCGTGATCGGGGCGTCGCCCTCAAGTACAACTCCTTGCCGGAGAACCTCGGCGGGCGCCGCGTCGTGATGATCGACGATTCGCTCGTGCGCGGGACCACCGCCGGACCGCTCGTCAAGCTGGTGCGCGATGCCGGGGCCACCGAGGTCCACGTGCGGATCACCTGCCCACCGATCATCCATCCGTGCCACTTCGGCGTCGACATGGGCCACGACGGCGACTTGATGTCGGCCCGCCTGACCATCGACGAGACGCGGGAACGGATCGGCGCCGACAGCCTGGCGTTCCTGTCGCTGGAGGGGATGATGCAGGCGATCGGCTACGACGACGTCGAGTCGGCCGGCTACTGCAACGCCTGCTACACCGGCGACTACCCGCTCGCCGTCGCCGAGACCCACGCCAAACTCTCCTTCGAGGGCGCCCTCGCGTGACCGTTCTGGGCGGCCTCCGGTCCATTTGCCGTTCTGGGCGGTCCTCGGTCCGGATTCACGGCCGTCGGCCGCCCAGATAGCGATTCACGATGCGCGTCCTGGTCATCGGCAGCGGAGGCCGGGAGCAAGCGATCGCCTGGGCGTGTCGTCGACACGGCCACGAGACGACGCTCCAACCTGAGCTCCCAGCCAGGGAGTCCGAGCAGCCCGACCTCGTCATTCCCGGCCCCGAGGCCTCATTGGTCGCCGGCGTGGCCGACGAGTGCGCCAGGCGTGGCGTCCCGTGCTTCGGCCCGCGTGCCGAGCTGGCGCAACTCGAGTCGTCGAAGAGCTACGCCCGCGAGCTGGCGACAAGCCTCGGCATCCCCGGTCCGGCCTACGCCCGTTTCCAGAGCGCCGACCACGACGCAGCGATCGCGTGGTACCGAGCCGCCGGTCACCCGGTGGTCGTCAAGTTGGACGGCCTGGCGGCCGGCAAGGGTGTGACCGTTCCCGACTCCGACGAAGCGACGATCGCCGCGATCCGTGCGACGACCGGCCCATTCCTCCTCGAACAACGGATGACCGGGCCGGAGTGCTCGCTGATCGCCCTGTGTGACGGGACCACCGCCGTCGCGCTGCCGGTGGCCCAGGACCACAAGCGCATCGGCGAGGGCGACGTCGGCCCGAACACCGGTGGGATGGGGGCGTACGCCCCGGCTCCGGTGCCCTACGAGGCGACCGAGTTGGTGATCACGTTCGTCCAGCCGATCCTCGATCACTTCGCCGCCGCCGGAGCTCCGTACATCGGTGTCCTGTACGCCGGGCTGATGCTCACCGCCGACGGACCGCGCCTCGTGGAGTACAACGTCCGCTTCGGCGATCCCGAGGCCCAGGCGGTCTTGCCCCTCCTCGACGGCGACCTGGCGACGATCGCCCTCGCCGCCACCCACGGTGGCCTCGCCGCAGCCGACGTGGCGACCCTTCCGGGCTGCGCCTGCACGGTCGTCGCCGCCGCCGCCGGATACCCGGCTGACCCGCGACTCGGCGACGAGGTCACCCTGCCGAACGACGAGCAGCTCGCCGGCGCATTGGTCTTCGCCGCCGGTCTCCGCGATGGCCGGACGGCTGGCGGCCGGGTGCTCGCCGTCACCGGGCTCGGCGACGACCTCGGCGCCGCCCGAGCCCACGCCTACGCAGCCATCGAGCGAGTCCAGTTCGACGGCATGCACTACCGCCGGGACATCGGCTGGCGGGCCCCGGGGGCGACGCTGGCGTCCTACGCGGCCGCCGGTGTCGACATCGTCGAGGGCAATCGCGCCGTTGCCGAGATGCGCCAGGCGGTCGAACGGACCCACGGCGCAGAGGTCGTGCGCGGCGTCGGCAGCTTCGGCGGCGCCTTCTCGGCGAAGGCCATTGCGGCGATGGACGATCCCGTCCTCGTCGCCTCGACCGACGGCGTCGGAACGAAGGTCGAGCTGGCGGCCCAGCTCGGTCGGGTCCGTGGGCTCGGCCACGACATCGTCAACCACTGCGTCGGGGACGTGTTCGTGCAGTCCGCCCGACCGCTGTTCTTCCTCGACTACGTCGCCGCGAGCAAGCTCGACGCCGACCTCGTTGCCGAAATGGTCGGCGGGATGGCCGAGGCCTGCGCCGCAGCCGGGTGCACGTTGCTCGGCGGCGAGACGGCGGAGATGCCGGGGGTGTACACGCATGGCTCCTTCGACATCGCCGGGACCCTCGTCGGTGTCGCCGAGCGCGAGGCGTTGCTCCCCCGTCCCGACGTTGCCGCCGGTGACGTGCTGATCGGCGTGGCGTCGAGCGGCCCGCACACCAACGGCTACTCCCTGCTGCGCAAGCTGTTCGCCTGGATCCCGATGGACGTCACGCCCGATGGATTCGACCGGCCGCTCGGAGACACCCTGCTCGAGCCGCATCGCAACTACCTGCCGGTACTCGAAGCGGCGGTCGCCACGGGAGCGGTCAAAGCGCTCGCCCACATCACCGGAGGCGGCCTTCTGGAGAACGTGCCGCGAGTCCTGCCCGGCGACGTCGACGCCGTGATCCACCTCGGGTCGTGGCCCGTACCGCCGTTGTTCGAACTCGTCCGGGAGCTGGCCACGGCGCTCGACGACAGCGAGCTGCACCGCACGCTGAACATGGGCATCGGCATGGTCGTGGTCTGCGCACCCGGCGACGCCGAGGCCGTCCAGTCGGCGATCGCCGAGGAGACCTGGGTGATCGGGCACCTCGCCGCCCACGATCCCACCGCCGGCCGCGTCCGCCTCATCCGTCGTTGACCCCGATGGACACGACGTCGGCGGTCGTCGCCACCGGGCTCAGTGGCGCCGAGGTCGCCGAGCGTGTCGCCCGGGGCGCGACCAACGACGTCCCCGATCGGGCGTCCCGGTCAGTTCGCGAGATCGTCCGCGCGAACGTGTTCACGCGGATCAACGGGATCCTCGGCGTTCTGCTGGCGATCGTCCTCGCCACCGGCTCGCCGATCGACGGGATGTTCGGCCTGTTGATCATCGCCAACAGCGGTGTCGGGATCATCCAAGAGGTCCGCGCCAAGCGCACGCTCGACCAGCTCGCCATCGTCAGCCAGGCCCGGCCGATGGTTCGCCGTGATGGGTCGGTCTCGGCACTGACGCCTCGGGAGGTGGTCCTCGACGACGTCATCGAGCTCGGCCCAGGCGACCAGGTCGTCGTCGACGGCGTCGTCGTCGACGCCGGGGCATTGGAGATCGACGAGTCACTGCTGACCGGCGAAGCCGATCCGGTGCCCAAACCCGTCGGGGCCGAGATTCTGTCGGGCAGCTTCGTCGCCGCCGGCGGTGGTGCCTATCGGGCGACCAAGGTCGGCCGGGAGGCGTACGCGGCGAAGCTCGCCGAGGAGGCCAGCCGCTTCACGCTCGTGCGTTCCGAGTTGCGCTCGGGGATCGACCAGATCCTCAAGTTCATCACCTACCTGATGATTCCCGCCGGCCTGCTGATCATCTTCAACCAGCTGTTCGCCAGCGAAGAGTCGCTGTCCCGGGCCCTGACCGGAATGGTCGCCGCGTTGGTGCCGATGGTGCCGGAAGGTCTCGTCTTGATGACGTCGGTGGCATTTGCCGTTGGCGTCATCCGCCTGGGTCAGCGTCAGTGTCTCGTTCAGGAGCTGCCGGCCATCGAAGGGCTCGCCCGCGTCGATGTCGTGTGCGCCGACAAGACCGGCACGTTGACGGAGAACGGGATGCGGCTGGCCGAGGTTCGGCCGACGGAACACACGGACGAAGCGAGCGCCCGACGGGCGTTGGCGGCGCTGGCCGCCGCCGACCCACGCCCCAACGCCAGCATCGAGGCGATCAAGGAGGCGATCCCCGAGACGCCGGCGTGGGGCGAGCCCACCGCTGTGGCGCCGTTCTCGTCGGCCAGGAAGTGGAGTGGTCAGTCCTTCGGGGACAACGGCAATTGGCTGCTCGGCGCTCCCGATGTGCTGCTCGACGGAGAGACGCCAACGGCTGCGCAAGCCCAGGAGATCGGCAGCTCTGGCCTGCGCGTCTTGCTGCTCGGCAGTGCCGACCGCCCCGTGGACGCCGCCGACGCGCCAGGCAACCTGACACCGCACGCGCTCGTCGTCCTCGAACAGCGAGTGCGTCCGGACGCCAAGGACACCCTCGAGTACTTCGCCAGCCAGGGCGTCAAGGTCAAGGTGATCTCTGGCGACAACGCCGTGTCCGTCGGCGCGGTCGCCGGGTCGTTGGGCCTGCCCGGTGGCGACACCCCTGTCGACGCCCGTTCGTTGCCCGAGGACCGCGACGCGCTCGCCGACACGCTCGACAATGCCACGACGTTCGGCCGCGTCCGACCCGACCAGAAGCGGGCCATGGTCGGAGCGCTGCAGTCGCGTGGACACACCGTGGCGATGACCGGCGACGGGGTCAACGACGTGCTCGCCCTGAAGGACGCCGACATCGGCGTGGCGATGGGCTCGGGCAGCCCGGCGACACGGGCCGTCGCCCAAATCGTGCTGCTCGACAACCGCTTCGCCACGCTGCCGTACGTCGTCGGTGAGGGCCGGCGAGTCATCGGCAACATCGAGCGGGTCTCCAACCTGTTCCTCACGAAGACCGTGTATTCCGTCTTGCTGGCTCTGCTCGTCGGAGTGACCGGGGTGCTCTCCGAGATCAGCGACGTCGACCCGCTGCCCTATCCGTTCCTGCCGCGCCACGTGACGATCGCGGCATGGTTCACGATCGGCATCCCCGCCTTCATCCTCTCGCTGGCGCCGAACAACGAGCGCGCCCGGCCAGGATTCGTCAGCCGGGTGATGCGCCTGGCGGTGCCCTCGGGAGTGATCATCGGCGTCGCAACGTTCGTGTCCTACCTGCTCGCCTATGCCGGACCGACCGAGACCGAGGAACAGCGGATGCAGGCCAGCACGTCGGCACTGATCACGTTGATCACGATCGCCCTGTGGGTGCTCGCCCTCGTCGCCCGCCCGTACACGTGGTGGAAGCTGGTGCTCATCGGCGGCTCGGTGGTCGCCTACGTGATCCTGTTCGCCTGGCCGTTCACCCGTGAGTTCTTCGCGCTCGATCCGTCGAACGTCGCCGCGACCACCTCGGCGTTCGTCTGCGGGGCGGTGGGGATCGTGCTCGTCGAGCTCGCCTGGATGGTCACCGGCCGGCTGTCTGGCGAGCGCCGCCCGATGTTCGCCGCCGACTTCTTCTAGCGGTTACGTCGTTCCGAGGAACCGCAGCGCGTTGGTCGACAGCAGTTTGGCGCGCTGGTCGCCGGTGAGGAAGTCGGCGTCGCGCACGACCTGCCCGGCCGGCCGTTCGCCGAGCGGATACGGGTAATCGCTGCCGACGACGATCTGGTCCTCGCCCATCGCATCGACGAGCAGGCGGAGTGCGGCATGGTGGAACACGACGCTGTCGACGAAGAAGCGGTCGGTGTACTCGCTCGGCGGGTGCGCAGAGTGACCGCGGACGAGTTCGCCACGGCGATGCCAGGCGTTGTCGAGGCGGCCGAGCCAGTACGGGAAGCTGCCCCCGCCGTGGGCGAAACAGATGCGCAACGATGGCGGCACGGTGTCGAACACACCGCCGAGGATCATGGCCAGCACCGACAGGTGCGTCTCGGCCGGCATCCCCGACAGCCAGCGGGCCATCCAGCGGTCGTGACGCGGGCCGGTGGCCATGTCCCACGGGTGCACGAACACCGGTGCGCCAACGTCGGCGCAGTGCTGGAGGAACTGCACGGTCCCGGCGTCGTCGAGATCACGGTCACCGACGTGGTTGCCGATCTCGACCCCAGCGTGCCCGGCGGCGAGGCAGCGGTCGAGCTCGGCGCAAGCGGCGTCGGGGTCCTGGAGCGGAACCTGGCAGAACGGGATCAGCCGGTCGCCCCCGGCGGCGACGCACTCCAACGTGAGGTCGTTGAAGATCTTGGCCACCTTGACCGCCTCGCCGGGCGCCCGCTCGTAGCCGAAGAACAGCGGCGTCGGCGACACAACCTGACGGTCGATGCCGTCGTCGTCCATGTCGACGAGCCGGTCGGCGGCGTTCCAGCACGCCGAACCGATCGGTCGGAACTCGGAGTCGCCAACCATGATCATCGCCGCCCGCTCGGACTCCAGGCGCAGCCACGGCCAGCCATCGCTGCCCGTGACGACGGCGAGGTCCGGCCAACCGCGGGGAACGACGTGCGTGTGCACGTCGATCACTGCGTCCCCCGACCACGCCGTGTCCTGCCTGCGCAGCTGTTGGCCGCTCGTTCGCTGGCGCTCACTCGCTTGCATCGGCGGTGCCATCTCGTCGAGCGCCCTGGCCAGGGTGCAGTGTGCCGCAGCTGGGGCACGTCCGGGCCTGCTCGCTCTCGTAGAAGGCGTTGAAGAGCGGCGGAAGGTCGGTGACGATGTCACGCACCTGCACCTCGACCTCGTGGACCATCTCATTGCACTCGCCGCAGTACCAGCGGAACTTCTCCAGGGTGCCTTCCTCGCGGACCCGCTCGATCACCAGACCGACCGAGCCCGCTTCGGGACGCTGCGGCGAATGGGGCAGGTTGCGCGGCAACACCCACATCTCACCTTCGCGGATGTCGATGCGGTCGGGACCGTCGTCCGTCATCACGTTGACGTGGATGTTGCCCTTGACCTGGTAGAAGAACTCCTCGTAGGGGTCGATGTGATAGTCGGTGCGTTGGTTCGGGCCGCCGACGACCATCGTGATGAAGTCGGCGCCAGCCGGGAACAGCTGCTTGTTGCCCACCGGCGGCTCGAGCAGGTGCTGATTCTCGGCGACCCACGCCTCGAAGTTGATCGTCTGGTTCACGTCACTCATCGCGTCTCCGTTCATTGCGTTCCCCGGCCACGCAGGCCGCTACCCATCAGTCGTGGGTAGCACGGCGATGCCCTGCATCTCGATCAGCAGGTGCGGATGGGGCAGCTCGCGGACGGCGATCGTCGTGCGCGCCGGCCCAGACGTCTCGTCGAAGAACTGACCGTAGACCTCGTTGTACCCGGCGAAGTCCGTCATGTCGACGAGATACGTGGTCACCGTCACGAGGTCCTCCAGGCTCGCTCCTACCGACCGCAGGATCGCCCTGATGCTCTCGATCACGGCCGCGGTCTGGGCGCGGATGTCGAGGTCGACCGTTCCGTCGGGGCGGACCTCCGTCCCGGCGATCGTGTCGTCGGGTCGACGGCTGCTCGTGCCCGACACGAACGCCAACCCGCCGGCGAGCTTGACGTGTGGGTATCGGCCACGCGGCGTCGGCAACCCGGGCACAATCCGCGCGTCGCTCATCGCTTCCGCCCATTCTGGGTGCCAATCCTTGCGAATCCCGTGAGAAATGGCACCGAGAAGAGGGCGGCCGCGATGCCGAGCGCGGCGTGCTGGCGGCGGACTCGCCGGCGCACTTCGGCGTACGGCGTGGTGGTGAACGACACCAGCTCGTAGCGCGACAGGTACACACCTGGCAGTGCCCGTTCCAGACCGTGTTCGACCCGTTTCGCCAGTCGGTACACCGGCGACGCCACCCGGTCGCGCATCTCGACGAAGTTCTCCAGGGCCATCGCCGCGATCGCCTCGGTGTTGTCCCGTCGACGCGACTCGAACAGGGGCAGGGCGACCTCCCACCGTCCGCCGGTCTCGTCGAGGCAGTGGTCCAGCTCGACGACGTCCTCGAACGCGCAGTTGGCGCCCTGGCCGTAGAAGGGGACGATGGCGTGGGCGGCGTCACCGAGCAGGCCGACCCGCCCGGCCGCGTGCCACGGGGAAGCGTGGACGGTCCCGAGCAGTCCGACGGGGTTGTGCTGGTAGTCGTCGATGAACGTCGGAGCGAGGGGCACGAAGTCCGGATATTCCCTCCGGAAGTGCCGATCGATCGCCGCCGCGCTGCTCAGCGCGGCGAAGCAGCCCGACCCACCGTTGGGCCAGAACAGCGTGCACGTGAACGAACGATCAGGATTGGGCAGCGCGATCATCATCGATGAGCCTCGCGGCCAGATGTGCAGCGCGGCCGGGTCGAGGGCGAACTCCCCGTGCTGGGGTGGGATGTGCAGCTCCTTGTAGCCGTAGTCGAGGAAGTCGAGGCGCTCGTCGATGGCCCCGGCGCCGAGTAGCTGACCGCGCACCGCCGACCCTGCGCCGTCGGCTCCGATCACCACATCGGCGTCGAACAGCGCCTTGCCGCTCGGGGTCTCGAACGTCATCGCGCCACTCGCCGGATCGAGGCCGACGAGTTGATGTTCGAACACCAACCGGACCCCCGGCGCGGCCTCGGCAGCGTCGAGCAGGGCATGGTTGAGGGCGGCGCGACTGATCGAGTTGATCGCCCGGGCGCCATCGAGCGAGTAGGGCTGGAAGTCGAGCGCCCCCTGCACGGGATGGATCATCCGGCCGTGCATCGGCAAGGCGTCGGCCATCACGGCATCGGCCAGTCCGATCCGGCGCAAGGCGTCGAGACCCCGCTCGGAGATCGCCAGGTTGATCGACCGCCCGCGCTCGGCTTCGCCGCGCCGTGGGTCGGGGCGCCGCTCGTACATCGTCACGCGTGCGCCGCGCCGAGCCAGGAAGCTGGCGAGCAGGCATCCGGCGAGCCCAGCTCCGACCACGGCAACCTCGTCGTGATTCCGGCTCATTGATCGTCGCCGAGAACCTGAGCCAGCGCGTCGACGGCCCGCCAACAGTCGTGATACGTCGAGTACAGCGGCACCGGCGCCAAGCGGAGGATGTCCGGTTGGCGGGTGTCCACGATGACCCCGTGCTCATGGCGCAACCGGTCGGCGATCCTCCCGGCGCGACCACCGGCGACGCGCAGCGAGAGTTGGGCGCCTCGACGTTGCGGATCGCGGGGCGTGACGATCTCGATCGCTGCACCGACGACGTCGAGCACTCCCTCCAAGTATCCGGTGAGCAGCTCGCTGCGCTCCCGCAGCGCCGGCATCCCGACCTTGTCGAACAGCTCGAGCGACGTGCGCACCGGACTCATCGCCAGGATCGGTGGATTGGACACCTGCCAGGCATCGGCGCTCGTGGACGGCCGGGCCACCGCGGCCATCTCGAATCGCGTCGCCGGGTCGTTGCTCCACCAACCCTCGAACCGTGACAGCGAGGCATCGCCGAGATGCCGCTGGTGCACGAACGCCCCGGCTACCGACCCGGGACCAGCGTTGAGGTACTTGTACGAGCACCAGGCCGCGAAGTCGACGTCCCACTCGTGCAGCGCCAGCGGCACGTTCCCGGCGGCATGGGCCAGGTCCCAGCCGACGACCGCCCCGGCGGCGTGTCCTGCGGCGGTGAGCGCCGGGATGTCGAGCAGCTCGCCGGTGAGGTAGTTGACCCCGCCCAGCAGCACGAGGGCCACGGTGTCACCGTGGCGGTCGAGGAAGTCGATGACCTCGTCGGTGCCGATGCGCACAACTGCCTCGTCGGGGTCGAGCCCATGAAAGGCCGCTTGGCTGCGCACGGCGTAGCTGTCCGACGGAAACGTCGAATCTTCGACCACGATCCGGCTGCGGCTGCCGAGCGGTCGGTAGAACGACACCATCAACAGGTGGAGGTTGACGGTGAGCGAGTTCATCGCCACGACCTCGACCGGCAGCGCGCCGACCAGCCGGGCTGCCGGTTCTGTCAGCAACTGGTGGTACGAGAACCACGGGCGGTCGGCCTCGAAGTGCCCTTCCACGCCGAGGCGCTGCCATGCCGCCAGCTCGGCCGCCAGTTCCCCGGCCGTGGCGCGCGGCTGCAGGCCGAGCGAGTTACCGGCGAGATAGACACACTCGGCATCCGATCGGCCAGCGGCCACCGGGATGTGGAACAGGTCGCGGTGGCCCGGATCGGCAGCATCCCGGCGCAACGCATCCTGCTCATCGCCACTCGTCATGGCCGCTGCCCGCCGGCGAGGAAGAAGCCCATCGCTCGCTCGACCTCTTCCGGCAGCGGTGGGATGTCGGCCCGCGGTAGCAGGTACGTCGAGAGGTTGAACAAGTCCGTGAACACCCGGGCGTGTTTCGCCGAATCCTCGAGGTAGTCATAGCCGGAGGTGCCGCCGGTGCCCATTCGCCCGCCGATCATCCGTCTGACCATCAGGGCATGGCGGTAGCGCCAGTTGGTCAGCGCCTCGTCGACGTCCATCAACGTGGCGAGCAGGCGGAACGGCATCTGGACCACCGGCTCGTCGCGATACAGGTTGATCAGCAGGGCGGCCTGGAACGCCCGGTGCGACAGGCGCGGGCGATACCCGGGGTCGTGCTCGGCGTACACCGCCGGATCGAAGGCGGCGGCGTAGTGGGCGGTCGAGCGGTCGAAGGTATCGAGGCGCCGGGATCGCTCGTCGTCGTCGAGACGCGGGTCTTCGGCAATGGCCCGGCGATCGGCCGCCACGGACCTTCCGACGGCGGCGCGGTACTCGTGCCAGAAGTCGTAGTCGTCGAGGGTGAGGAACGGCGTCCGCTCGAGCCACGCCTCGACCTCGCCGAACAGGTTCGGCTCCCGCTCGGTCCGCTCGATGAGTGAACGGTGCGCTGCGGTGAACCGGGTGGTGTACACCGAGCCGGCGATGCGCGGCCGGCCGCTCGGGTCGACACCGAGGCGGTTCTCGATCACGCGGAACTGCACGCTCTGGAACCCAGAGGCGGGGACGAGCAGGTCGCGGAAATCAAGGAAGTCGAGCGGGGTCATCGTCTCGAGGACGTCGACCTGGTGGAGGAGCAACCGCTCGATCTCGGCGACCCGGTGCAGGTGGCCGACGGCGCGCAACATGTCGCGATCGGCGACGACGCCAGCGAAGATCGCGATGACGGCGTCGAGCTCGTGGAGGATCTGCTTGAACCACAGCTCGTACGCCTGGTGCACGATGACGAACAGCAGCTCGTCGTGGGCCGTCCGGTCGAGTCGATCACTCTCCAACTGCTGGGACGACAGGAGCTGATCGAGACGCAGGTAGTCGTGGTAGTACAGCGGCTCCCCGGCGTCGCCCATCGCCCCCGAACGTATCCCGCCGGCGACGTCAGACAAGTTCGAAGCGGATCCGCCGGTTGCGCTTGCCCTTGTTCTCGACTTTGGTGATGCGGAACGGGGCCGATTGGGCGGTGTTCGACAGGTGCGTGCCGCCGCAGGCTTGGCGGTCGACACCGTCGATGTCGATGACCCGTAGCTGACCGTCCGGAGTCGGCGGCGGGGCGACCGAGAGGCTGCGGACGAGACCGGAGGTGGCGTCGGCCTCGGCGGCCGCGACGTAGACACTGCGCACGTCGAGGCCGCGGCTGATCACGTCGTTCACGCCGGCATCGAGGCCGCGCAGCACTTCGTTGTCGATTTGCGACAGGTCGAAGTCCATCCGACCGGTGCCGTCGGCGTTGATCTGCGCTCCCGTCACCAGCGTGCCGGGAAAGCGCTCGAACACGAGGGCGTTGAGGATGTGCGAGTCGGTGTGCAGGGCGGCGACCCGGGCGCGACGCTGGGCGTCGACGCGCACGACGACCGTCCCAGTCAATTCGAGATCGGTGTCGCCGAGCACGTGCCAGACCAGGTCGTCGCTCGACTCGGTCGGCTCGATCCCGGTGATGGCGACCACCCCGCTGTCGTGCTCGATCCATCCTTCGTCGCTCACCTGTCCCCCGCCGCCGGGGTGCAACGCCGATCGATCGAGTCGCACACGGCCCGGACGGGCGTCCACGACAAGAGCGTCGTGCTCGACGAGATCGGGTTGTTCGTGGCAGAGATAGACGGCCATGACGCGAACCTACCGACCGCGAACCGCGTCGGTGCCTGCGGCGTAGTGCTAGGCATGAACCGAACTATCACGTCATCTCTCAAGGCCCGCCGCCGCGCTGCGGCGGCCATTGCCGCGATCAGCGTGCTCGCCGTAGGAGCGGCGACCGCCGCCGCCGACTCGACCTACGGACCAGACCCGACGCCACCTGGCACCGACGCGGCGGCGACCGAAGGCACCGCCGCCGCCCCGACGGCACTGCAGCGGCGGCGATGGATCCCGACGCGCTCGTCCACTTCGTGGAGACGTCGCTGGGCACGATCCTCGTCGACCAGGAAGGATTCACGCTGTACGCCTTCCTCAACGACACCGACGGCGAGAGCTCGTGCACCGGCGACTGCCTCGCCAACTGGCCGGCGGCAGTCGTCGAGGGCGGCGAGCTCAACGTCGGCGACCTCGATGCGTCAATGTTCAGCACCGTCGAGAACGCCGAGGCCGGAACGATGTTGAAGATGGGCGACTGGCCGCTGTACCGCTTCGCCGGTGACGCCGCTCCCGGCGACGTCAATGGTCAGGGGGTCGGTGAGGTGTGGTACGTCGTCGGTCCGCTCGGCGCTCCGGCAACACTCGTCAACACACGCGAGACCTCGGCCGGACCGATCGTGGTCAACTCGGCGGGAATGACGCTGTATGCCTTCCTCAACGACACGGAGGGTGAGAGCTCGTGCACCGGCGAATGCCTCGCCAACTGGCCGGCAGCGGTCATCGGTGAGCACGACCCCGCCGTGCTCGACCCGGCGCTGTGGAGCACGGTCGAGAATCCCGAGGCCGGAGCGATGCTGAAGGTCGGCGACTGGCCGCTGTACACGTTCGCCGGCGACGAGGCTCCTGGCGACGTCAACGGCCAAGAAGTGGGCGAGGTGTGGTACGCCGTCGCCCCCGATGGCACGACCATCGAAGGCACCATCACGGTGGCCGAGTTCGTCGCCGCCCCGACCGCCACGACCCCGGCCGGCACCGAGCCGGCCGGCACCGCCCCGGCGACCACCTGAACAACTGAGCCGCCGGAGCAACGGCGCTCCGACACGACCGAAGGGTGCCAGCATGACGGAATCGTCCTGCTGGCACCCTTTCGTCGTCCGCGGCATGATGGGCCGATGGCCGATCTCGATGAACCGCGCCGCGGCGACGAGCGGACGGGATTCCAGTCGATCGTCGTCGCCCTCGACCTCGAGGAAGGCGGCGACCGCGCCCTCCCAGTCGCCCGTTCGCTGGCGACGCGCAGCGATGTGCGAGTCGAGCTGCTCACGGTGGCCTCGCCAAATGTGCCCGATGACGTCGATGCCTACGAGCTGCGCCGGCGAGCCGAGACCTACGGGTGGCCCGACGCCGTCTGCACCGTGGTCCACGACGATCGTCCAGCGCGCGGCATCGCCGAGCACGTCGCTGGGCGCCCCGGGGCCGTGCTCGTGATGGCGACGACGGCCAAGTCGTCGCTCCGCAAGCGACTCCTGGGGAGCGTCACGGAGGATGTCCTCCGTACGGTCGACCGCCCGGTGCTCCTCGTCGGCCCGGCAGTCACGCACGCCGAGGTCGCCGATGTCCGAGCCGGAGCACCGGTCACCGACGACGCCGACGCCAACGGCGAGACGCTCGAGCGCAATCCGGCGGCGGTCGAGGTCCTCGACGCGGACGAGTGCTGGGCCCTGCTTCGCGCGATCCGCGTCGGGCGTCTCGCCATGTGCGCGGACGGACGACCACTGATCTTCCCCGTCAACTATGTCGTCGACGGGCGCTCGCTCGTCTTTCGGACCGCGCCCGGCACCAAGCTCGACGCCGCACGCGATCACGACGTCGCCTTCGAGATCGACGACTACGACGCTCGCACCCAGGAAGCGTCGAGCGTGATCGTCAGCGGCCGGGCGACCGAGATCACCGATCCCGACGAGGTTGCATCGTGGGAAGATTCGCTCGGACTGCCGTTGTTCCCGTGGGACGACGTGCCCAAGTCACACTTTCTACGGATCACCGCTGACGAGGCGTCCGGCCGCCGGTTCCACGCCGTCTTCGCCGGCCCGGGACGTCCTCCACCGTGACGTTCGTGGCCCGACCAGGTTGACTTTTCGTTCAGGGTCGTTGCCGCGCCGGTGTCCACCACCTAGCTTCGAGGGATGGGAGCCACGGCTGCAAGCAAGCGCCGCATCGTGGTCCTGGCGTCCGGGTCGGGGAGCAACCTGCAGGCGATCATCGATGCCTGCGCCGCGGGCCAGATCAACGGTGCCGTAGCCCACGTCGTGTCCGACCGCCGTGACGCCGGCGCTCTGCGCCGGGCTGCCACTGCCGGCATCGCCAGCACCCATCTCGCCCGCCGCGAGGGCGAGACCCGGGCGGAATATGACGCCAGGCTGGCCGACGTCGTCGAAGCGGCCGATGCCGACCTCGTGGTCCTCGCCGGCTGGATGCGCATCTTGACGATGGGCTTCCTCGGGCGGTTCGCCGGCCGGGTCGTCAACCTGCACCCGGCGTTGCCCGGCGAGTTGCCGGGCACCGACGCCATCGCCCGGGCGTGGGACCAGTCGCGGCGCGGCGAGCGCGACGGCACCGGTGTGATGGTCCACCTCGTGCCTGACGAGGGCGTCGACGACGGGCCCGTGCTGGGAACCGCCGACGTGCCGATCCACCCCGACGACACCCTGGACACGCTGTCCGAGCGGGTCCATGCCACCGAACATCGTCTACTCGTCGACATCCTTGCCGACCTGTGTTCAACGCGTTCCGCGGCCATCCAGGCCGCGTGTAACCACTCCTTCGCTGGCGCTCAGTCGCTCGCATCAGAGAGAGGACCCACCCCTTGACGACCACCCCCCATCCCAACGACGGCCTGTTCGACCGCTACGAGGCGCTGACGTTCGACGACGTCGTCGTCATCCCGGGCTACTCGGAGACGCTCCCGGATGCCGTCGACACCACGGCGACGTTCGCTGCCGAGATCACCCTGGCGATCCCCCTCGTCTCGTCGGCGATGGACAAGGTGACCGAGGCTCGGATGGCCATCGCCATGGCCCGTCAGGGTGGCATCGGGGTCATCCACCGCAACCTGTCGATCGAGGACCAGGCCGCCGAGGTGCAGAAGGTCAAGCGCAGCCAGAGCGGGATGATCACCGACCCGGTCACGCTCAACGCCGGGGCGGCGTTGCACGAGGCCGAGCAGATGATGAACCGCTTCAAGTTCTCCGGAGTGCCGATCACCGACGGCGACGGACGTCTCGTCGGCATCCTGACCAACCGCGACATCCGCTTCTGCGAGGCGGCCGACTACGACCGCCCGATCTCCGACTTCATGACGTCGACCGGCCTCGTCACCGCACCCGTCGGTACCTCGCTCGACGAGGCCAAGGCGATCCTCCAACGTCACCGCATCGAGAAGCTGCCGCTCGTCGACAGCAGCGGCCGGCTCGCCGGGCTGATCACGGTGAAGGACATCCAGAAGCGCCAGGAGTTCCCCAACGCCAGCCGCGACGAAGCGGGGCGCCTGCGCTGCGCTGCCGCCGTCGGTGTCGGCGACGATCTCGAGGCCCGCGTCGAGGCGCTCGTCGGTCGGGGCATCGATGCCGTCGCCATCGACACCGCCCATGGCCACTCGGCCGGCGTGATCAAGGCGATCGAACGGATCAAGGGCGGTTGGCCCGACCTCGCCGTGGTGGCTGGCAACGTCGTCACCGAGGAGGGCGTCGACGCTCTCGCCGACGCCGGCGCCGACGCCGTCAAGGTCGGAGTCGGTGCCGGGTCGATCTGCACGACCAGGGTGATCAGCGGAGCGGGGATGCCCCAACTGTCGGCGATCTGGACGGCAACCCGCCGGGCCCGGCGGCGGGGCGTGCCGGTGATCGCCGATGGTGGCATCACCTACTCGGGCGACATCGTCAAGGCGATCGCCGCCGGCGCCGAATCGATCATGCTCGGCTCGCTGCTCGCCGGGACGGAGGAGAGTCCTGGCGAGCTGGAACTGTTCGAGGGGCGGCGCTACAAGAGCTACCGCGGGATGGGTTCGATGGGGGCGATGCAGGGCCTCGGCGCCGACCGCTACGCCAGCGGCCAGGGAGATGCTGTCGGCGTCGGATCGACGACCAACAAGCTCGTACCCGAGGGAATCGAGGGTCGGGTGCCCTATGCCGGGCCACTCGGCGACGTCGTCTACCAGCTCGTCGGCGGGCTGCGCAGCGGCATGGGGTACGCCGGCACACCGACGCTCGAGGCCCTGCGCACCCGGGCCCGGTTCATGCGGGTCACGACCGCCGGCCGCGAAGAGAGCCACCCTCACGACGTCACGATCACCAACGAGGCCCCCAACTACCAACGCGGCTGACCCGGCCCACCCGTTCTGGGCGGCCTCCGATTCATTGGTCGAAAATCGGTCGTTAGCGTCGTCACAACGCGCCAGAGATCGGGAACCGGACGGCACCGACGTGACGTCAGAGGCGCATGTTCAAGCGCTTCCTCCCGACGTTCCTTCCGAGTCTCGCCGTCGCCGGCGGCCTCGCCCTCGCCAGCCCGGTTGCCGGCAGCACCGATCGATGCCCGCCGCCCGAGGCATCGACCTCGGAGGTCCCGAGCACCGCCGTCGACCCCGCCGACCGTTGCTCCATCGACGCCGAGGCGTACTTCTTGCAGTACCAGCAGGGAATGATGGAGATGTCCACGACGGCGATGCCGGCGCCCGGTGGCGACGCCAGCTCCGAGGTGGCGATGGAGATCGCCGAGCCGCTGCCTCCGATCGCCATCGACGAGCCCGGCGTGCTCGACGACAACACGTTCGTCGACTCGGGGGACTCGCTGTGGGTCGCCACGGGCGATGATCGCGAGTCGACGTTCGCCCTCGACGTCGATACCGGCTCGTTCGACGTCGCGCAGGTCTTCCTCGCCAACGGCTTCCGTCCGGAACCCGATTCGATCCGCGTCGAGGAGTGGGTCAACGCCTTCTCGTACGGCGACGCTCCAGCGACAGATGCCGACCTCGCCGTCACGGCCGAGTCGTCGTCGACCGGCGATGACGGTACGGCGATCGTGCGCGTCGGCGTCACCTCCCGTCAACTCCCCGACGACGCTCGGCCGCCGGCGAACATCACGTTCGTCATCGACACCTCCGGCTCGATGGACATCCGCGAGCGCCTCGGTCTCGTGCAGTCGTCACTCGCCCTGCTCGTGCGCAGCCTGGGACCCACGGACACGATCGCCATCGTCACGTACGGCGACAGCGCCCTTCCTCTGCTCCCGCCGACCCCGGTTGCCGAGTGGCCGCGCATCGTCGATGCCATCGACGCCCTCGAGCCCGGCGGCAGCACGAACATGGAGGCCGGGCTGTTGCTCGGCTACGAGGCGGCCCGGGAGAACTACGACCCCGCGGCGGTGAACGTCGTCGTGCTCGCGTCCGACGGCGTCGCCAACCAGGGCGTCACGGACCCGCAAGTGCTCACCGACGAGATCACCCAGGCCGGCGACGAAGGCATTCACCTCGTCACCGTCGGCTACGGGATGGGCAACTACAACGATCACCTGATGGAACAGCTCGCCGACCGCGGCGACGGGTTCTACTCCTACGTCGACACGTTCCCCGAAGCCGTCGAGCTGTTCGTGGAGAACCTCACACCGACACTCACCGTCGTGGCCGAGGAGGCCAAGATCCAGGTCGTCTTCGATGACGACGTCGTGACCCGCTACCGCCTGATCGGTTACGAGAACCGGGCGCTCGACGACGACCAGTTCACCGACGACACCGTCGACGCCGGTGAGCTCGGCGCAGGCCACCAGGCCAGTGCGCTGTACGAGGTCGAGCTCGCTCCTGGCGCGAGCGCCGACGCCGTCGCCGCCGACGTCAGGCTCCGCTGGCGGTCAGCCGAGACGGGTGAGGTGGTCGAGGTGGACGAGCCGCTGGCGATCGATGCCGCCGGCGAACCGTCCGCCACCCTGCGCCTCGCCACGCTCGTCGCCCACACCGCCGAGGTTCTGCGCGGCAACTCCGTCGTCACGGACCGGGGAATCACCCTCGACGAGCTGCTCGTCGACGCTGAAGAGCTGGCCGCCGATGGCGTCGACGGAGCCGGCGAGATGGTCGAGCTGATCTCCACGGCGATCCACGCCGAGGACCCGATCGCCGTCGACAGCTGACGCGGCCTGGCCCCACCCGACCCGAGTGTTTCCGGCCGACACGTCCGCCGCGAAACACTCGGGTGGACGGAAACACTCGGGTGGAGTTAGGTGAGCTTCTCGACGAACTGCTCGAGTTGGCGGAGGTTGCGGCACTCGTAGAGGCCGTCCGTGTGCGTGGCGTACTCGTTGACGATCGAGTCGCCGGTGTTCCAGTACGACCGGGGCTCGGGGTTCAGCCAGTAGACGTGGCGGGCCTTCGCCGACATCTCCTTGACCACCCACGACTGGCTGGCGTGGTAGTTGTTGCGGGCGTCGCCGAGCAGCAGCACGGTCGACTTCGGTCCGACGTCCTTGCCCCAGCGCTGCCAGAAGATCTCGAAGGCGTGGCCGTAGTCGGAGTGCCCGTCGACCCACACGACATCGGCTTCGGTGTTGATCCGGTGGATCGCCTCGCCGACATCGTCGGTCTTCTTGAAGTAGTCGGTGACCTCGTCGATGCCGTCGATGAACACGAACGAACGAACCTTGGAGAATTGGTGCTGGATGGCGTACACCAGCATCAGCGTGAAGCGGGCGAAGGCGGCGACCGAGCCGGAGATGTCGGCGACGACGATCAGCTCGGGCTTGGCCGGGCGCGGGTACTTGAACTTCGGTTCGGCCGGCACCCCGCCGTACGAGAGGGAGTGACGAACGGTGTTGCGGAAGTCGAGCGGGCCCTTGCGCCCGTGACGGCGCTTCCGGGCGAGCCGGGCGGCGAGCTTGCGGGTCAACGGGTAGAGCGCCTTGCGCAGCAGCTGCATCTCGTCGCGGCTGGCGTGCATGAATTCGACGTCTTCGGGCAGTGGCTTGCGCAACGTCTTGGCCATCGCCTCGGCTCCGCGGTCGGCGACCAGCCGGCGGCGGATCTCCGCCTCGACTTCGGCCTTGAACTGCTCGATGCGACTGTCGAACTCCTCGCGCTCGAGTCGCTCCTCGAGCGGGGTCAGGCCGCCGTCGGCAGTCTGGCGTGACGCCTCCATCAACTTCTCCAAGAGGGCGTCGAGATCGAGGTTGCGCAGCGTGCGGTACAGGTAGTACGTGCCGCCCACGGGACGCCCCGGTTCCATCCCGGCGAAGCGCTGCACCGACTGGCGGGCCATCGCGCGCATCATCGCCTGGTCACCACCGAGCAGGGCCTGCATCAGCAGGTTGGCGATCTCCTCCGCGGTCAGGGCGTCGAGCCCGCCCCCGGCGGCTCCCCGCCCGTCGCCCTGCCCGGCTTGTTCCTGCATCTCCCGCCACAGCTCGTCGAGCTCGCTCTCGTCGGCGTCGAGCAGGCGATACTCCGGACCGCGCAGGCTGAAGTAGACCTCGAAGACGGTCTCGAACGCCCGCCAGTGGCTGTTGTTCTTGACCAGCGTGGCGCCGAGGGCGTACTTGAACGCGTCGCGGTCCTCGACCGGGATGTGCTGCACGGCTTCCATCGCGTCGAGGTTCTCGGTGAGGCTCACCGGCAGCCCGGCGTTGCGCAGCTCGACGACGAACCCGTTGAGCAGCCCGACCATGTTCGAACTGGGCGGCTGGCATGCTGATCGTGTCGGTCACCGCTCGCAGGCTACGGGCCCGGCGGGTGACGCCGATTGTCGGAACTCAGGGCGCAGTTGTGGCGGGGACGGTCGACGCCGCGCTGTCGGCGGCTGCTGCACCATCCCACGGACCGCTGACGGCGAACGTCGCGCCAGGGTCGTACATGTTGAAGAACAACGTCTGGCCGTCCTCTGTGAACGTCGCCCCGGTGAGCTCGCTGTTGTCGCGTGCATTGCGGGCGAAGACCTGCGGCGTCCCGTCGGGGCCGACAGTGAACAGGTGCTGAGCGCCTTCACCGTCGCAACACACGAGGAGTCCGCCCCACGGCGAGACCGTGATGTTGTCGGGTCCGTCGATGTTGTCGCTCTCCGGGTCGTCGTTGACCCCGAACCGGACGACAAGCTCCATCGTGTTGGCCGCGGGGTCGAGGCGCCACACCTGCCCGTCGTGTTCCTGGGTCGAGCCGTCGTCGATGCGGGCAAACGAGCTGACCACGAACACTGCGCCGTCGCCGAACCACAATCCTTCGAGCTTGCGCGAGCGGGTGACCTTGGTGACCTGCACCCGGGTCGACGCCTCCGTTGCCAGTGGGTCGGGAATCGCCGTCCAGGCGGTCGTCAACGTGGTGCCAACCTCGCTGTACTCGGAGAGGTCGGGTACGAAGCTGCCGCCGTCGCTGGCGACGAGCGCCTCGAGCGATGCCCCGGCACGCAACGAGCCGTAGCCGCCGAGCGGCCGCGAGGGCAGCGCCCGGTACAGCAGGCCATTGGGGGCGGTGGCGTCCTCGCTGAGGTACACGATCCCTGTTTCCGGGTCGATCACCGCCGCCTCGTGGGCGAACCGGCCGAGCCCCTGCAGCGGTGTCGGGTTCTGGTTGTTGGCCGGGTTGGCCGGATCGACCTCGAACACGAAGCCGTGATCCTTGGTGAACACCTCGTCTCCGGCTTTCCACTCGGTCTCCTCGCACGTCATCCAGGTGCCCCACGGGGTCTTGCCACCGGCACAGTTGCCGGTCGTTCCAGCGAGGCTGACGTACTCGGCGACGACCGCGTTGCCCTCGTCGAGCTCGGTGGTGGTGGTTCCACCCACGCCCTCGGGGTCGTAGGTCAGCGCCGCGTCACCGACGTTGTGGAACTCGTGGTCCTCGGGCAGCCACTGCTCGCTGTTGCGCACGAGATAGCGCTTGCCGTCGAGCTCGAACAGACCCGAACCGTCGAACGCATCGGGCAGCACGCCGTCGGCACCGGTCAGCGGTTTGGCGCTCTCGGAGATGATCTGGTAGCTGAATCCGTCGGGCAGGTCGAGCACACCGTTCGGGTCGGGGACCAGCTGTCCGTACCCGGTCGCCCACGTGCGGACGCCAGATCGTCCACGAGGCGTCGACCACCCCCAGTTCGGCGTCCGCGGCGGCGACGCGCCGGCGACACCGGCGAGCAACGACGAGACGCTGCCCGTGAACACGAGACCGGCGGCTGCGCCACCGCCCTGGATGAGTTGTCGTCGTGTGACTGTCATGGGCGACAGTACCCAGGCCATCAAGCGTCAAGACGGGATTGACGTCACCCATCGGGTGTGGCGCTATGGGCGAGAGTCGCCGAGCCTCGCCGCGTCACGCCTCCTCGACGCTGAGCTCCTTGGCGGCCTTGGTGATGTCGCTCTGGTACTTGAGCAGGATGTGCAGCGTGTCCTTGGCGACCTGTGAGTCGATGGCGTCGAGGTTGAGGAGCAGCAGCGTGCGCGCCCAGTCGAGTGTCTCGGAGACGCTCGGCGCCTTCTTCAGGTCCATCTGGCGGATCGAACGGACGACGCGGGCGATCTGGTCGGCGAGGTTCGCCGTCACGCCCGGGACCTTGGCCAGGACGATCTCACGCTCGCGCTCCAACGTGGGGTAGTCGACGTGCAGATAGAGACAGCGCCGCTTGAGCGCCTCTGACAGCTCGCGTGTGTTGTTCGAGGTCAGGAACACGAGGGGGATCTGGTTGGCCATGATCGTGCCCAGCTCGGGGATCGAGACCTGATAGTCGGAGAGGATCTCCAGGAGCAGCGCCTCGGTCTCGACCTCGACGCGGTCGACCTCGTCGATCAACAGGACCACCGGCTCGTCGGCGCGGATCGCCTCGAGCAACGGACGGGTGAGCAGGAACTCCTCGGTGAAGATGTCGTCGTGCACCGCCGACCACGAATCGGAGTGACGGTCGGCCTGGATGCGCAGCAGTTGCTTCTTGTAGTTCCACTCGTACAGCGCCTTGGATTCGTCGAGTCCCTCGTAGCACTGCAAGCGGATCAGCCGGGCACCGGTCATCTCGGCGATCGACTTGGCGAGCTGCGTCTTGCCGGTGCCCGCCGGTCCCTCGATGAGCACCGGCTTGCCGAGACGGTCGGCGAGGAAGGCGACGCCGGCGATGCCCTCGTCGGCGAGGTAGGCGACCTCGCGCAGCCCATCGCGAACCGCTTGGACACTCTCGAAACGCTCTGTCACCGGCCGCACGCTACCCGAGCGGTCCTGGGCGATCTCCGATCGAAACCCCGACCGATGGGTGTGTACGGGACGGAACGGTCCCCTACACACCCATCGGTTGCTGTTGGCCGGTGGCCCGTACGATGCCGGGCGTGCCAGGGGTGCTTGCCAAGTACGTCGACGCGTTCGTCGACGGAGTCGCCACCGAGCTACACGCCCTGGCCGGCACCGATCATCGCGCGGACGTCGTGATCGACGCCGGCGACCTCGCCGCCGCCATCTTCGACAGCGACGGCCGGCTGTCGAGCGACGAGCTGCGGGCCTGGGTCGACGACATCGGCCCGCGGCTCGAACCCCCGGTGATCGTCACGCCCGAGCGCCTGCGTGAAGGCGGGATGCTGCAGGGCAAGCGCTCCTGGCTCGACCGGCCGAGCACGCTCTTCGATCTGCTCGTCAAGGCCGACGCTCGCGACCAGGGACGTCGAGCGGCCCGCTACTACGAGCTGGCCATGCGCCTGGCCCACGCGTCGGCGGCCATCGACCTCGTCCCCTCGCCAGACGAGGTGGCGGCCATCGATGGTTACCGCAGCGTGCTGCTCGCCGCCTTCGATCGGGCCGGCGTCGCCCGCCCAGGAGTCGCATCGCCCGCTCACACCAAGCCGATGGCGACGGCCGACGGTCCGTCCACGACGGCACCCGTCCCATCACCCGCCGCCGACCTCCCGCCGGCCCGCCCGATCGAAGAGCTGCTCGCCGAGCTCGACGATCTCGTCGGGTTGGAGTCGGTCAAGGCCGACGTGCGTCGCCTCACCAGCCTGCTCCGCATCCAACAGCTACGTCACGACCGCCGGCTGCCGACGCTCGAGACCAGCCACCACCTTGTCTTCACCGGCAACCCGGGTACCGGCAAGACGACGGTGGCCAGGCTGCTCAGCCAGATCCTGCGCAGCCTCGGCCTGGTGTCCAAGGGCCACCTCGTGGAAACCGATCGATCCCAGCTCGTCGCCGGGTACGTCGGCCAGACGGCGACCAAGACGCGAGCCGTGCTCGAGTCGGCGCTTGGTGGGACCCTGTTGATCGACGAGGCCTATGCCCTCGCTCGTGGCGGCGAACAGGACTTCGGCAGGGAGGCGATCGACACCGTCGTCAAGTACATGGAGGACCACCGCGACGACCTCGCCCTCATCGCCGCCGGCTACCCGACGGAGATGGAGGCATTCGTCGACGCCAACCCCGGATTGAAGAGCCGCTTCACGCGGTTCATCGCCTTCCCCGACTACACCACCGACGAGCTCGTCGAGATCTTCGAACGGATGAGTAGCGACCTTCGGTACCACCTCGACGAGCCCGGACGCGAGACGCTGCGAGTCCGTGGTCGAGGCGGAGCCGCGGAATCGCGGGATTCGGCAACGCCCGCTTCGTGCGCAACCTGTTCGAGGAGGCCGTCGGTCGCCAGGCCGACCGCTTGGCCACCGTCATCGAGCCCACCGACGAGCAGCTGACCACGCTCACCGCTGCCGACATCACCAAGACCTAGCCTTCCTCGTCAATGTCGTTCGGCGACCGCTTCTTCACACCTCAGACCGCCAAGGCCCTGCTCTCCTGGCGAATCGTCCTCGCGGCAGTGATCGGCGTCGTCGCTGGACTGCTCGGCCTGAGTCCCGCTGCCGCAGTTGGCCTGGGAATCGCCGTCTACGCCACCACCGTCATGGCGGCGATGCCGCCCGGTCAGAGGTCGTCGACCATTGACGCGTTCGCCCTCAGCGAACCGTGGCGCCGGTTCGTGCAACGCGCCCAACGGTCGCGCACGGCGCTTCGCGACACGCTACGGACGGCGAGCGACGGACCACTGAAGGATCGCCTCTCCGGGGTGGCCGACCGCCTCGACCTAGCCATCGAGGAGAGCTGGGAAATCGCCAAACAGGGCGACAACATTGACGCAGCGATCAAGCGCATCGATCCCGTCCGCCTGCGGTCGGAGCTGGCGACGTTGCGCGGCTCGAACGGCGCGGACCCCGACGCAGCTGCCGTGCAGTCGGTGGAGAGCCAACTCGCCAGTGCCGAGCGACTGAGGGAGCTGTCGTCGAGCACGGCCGAGCGCCTACGGCTCACCCAGGTGCGCCTCGACGAGCTCGTCGCCCGAGCCGCCGAGGTCAGTGTCGGCCGAACGGACACGACGACGTACGAACACGACGTCGACAACCTCGTGATCGAGCTGGAAGGCCTGCGGCAGGCCGTCGCCGAGACGAACGAGATCACTTGAAAGGCCGCCTCTCCGCTCTCGCCGTAGCAGTGGTGCTCGTGGTCGGCTCATTCCTCATCCGCCGCGAGGTCATCGACGGCGATGACGAAGGAACTTCCAACGAGCAGGTGGACGAGCTGGTGTGCATCACCGAGTTGGCCGATGTGTGCGCCGCCTACGCCGCCGGTGATCAGTCCGTGAACGTGACGATCGAGGACGCCGGCGTCACTCTTGATCGCCTGGCGGCCCTTGGTCCCGACGCCGACGCTCCGCTGTGGCTGACCGTCGAGCCCTACCCGGCGATGGTCGATGCGTTGCGCGCCGGCGCTCGCGCCGAGCCGCTCGGCTACACGGCGAGCGCCCTCGGTGCTTCGCAGTTGGGCGTCGCCCTACCACCCGATGGCCGTCTCGACGTGCTGGTCGCGGCGTGCGACGGTCAGCCGCTGTGGCGGTGCCTCGGAACGAATGCCGGCACGCCGTGGTCGGAACTCGGCGGCGAGTCGAGCTGGGGTACGGTTCGCCCGGCCCTCGGCGACGTCAACGAGTCGGCGCTTGGCTTGACGTCGTTCGCCGCCAGCGTCGGCGGCTACTTCAACGACCCCGACATCACTCGCAGCCGTTGGGAGAACGATCCCGCCTTCATCCCGTGGCTCGACGGCCTGGCCGACACGTCGAGTGGCGTGTCGCTCTCCGGCGGCAGCGCCCTGGGCACGATGGCGACCCGACCGAGCGCCCTCGATGTGGCAGCCACGGCCGGCTTCGAACTGGCCGAAGTCGATGCCGACTCGCAGCGCTTCACTCGCAACTATCCTGCTCCGGAGATGTGGTTGCAGGCCGTGCTGGCCGGGCCCGGCGGGGCTGCACCCGGCGATCTCGCCGGCCGACTCACCGAACAGCTGCGCACCTCCGGATGGGACGATGCGGCGACGGCGGCCACACCGGTGCCGAGTGCGTCGACGATGCTCGCTCTGCGGTCCTATTGGAACGACGCGGTATGACGCGACACCTGACGAACGGAGCGCTCCGATGACCATCACACCGCGTCTGCAACGCCACGGACGCCTCGCGGCGGTCCTCCTGCTCGCCGCCGGGCTCGCCGCGGCGTGCGGTGACGACGACGATGACTCCACCGGTGGCGATCTGTCGGATGCCGACACCGGTGACTGCGTGGTCGTCGACATGGCCGTGAGCAGCGAGAAGATCGCCCTGCTGACGACGCTCGCCGAGGAGTTCAACAACAGCGACGCCGAGGTCGACGGGTCGTGCATCTTCGTCCGCCCGCGCAGCGTGTCGTCCGGGCGCGCCGCCGAACTGATTCCCGAGGGATGGCCGAGCCCGGACGTCAACGGTGAGCCGCCGGTGATCTGGTCACCGGCGGCCTCCGGCTGGGCGGGCATCGTCAACGAGCGCGCCGGGACGACCTTGGCGCCGGCAGGTACGCCGTTCATGCTCACTCCCCTCGTCATCGCCATGCCCGAACCGATGGCCGAGGCCCTCGGGTGGCCCGAGGAGTCGATCGGCTTCGCCGACCTCCAGAGCCTCGCCACCAATCCCGAGGGCTGGGCCGCCGTCGGCGCACCGGAGTGGGGGCCGTTCCGGATCGGCAAGACGAACCCCAACTTCTCCACGAGCGGACTCAACTTCACGATCGCCGAGTACTACGCAGCGACCGGCAAGTCCGCCGACCTGACGATCGAGGATCTGTCCCGACCGGCGGCCGTCGAGTTCGCCACCGACATCGAATCGTCGGTCGTCCACTACGGCGACATCACGATGACGTTCCTCAACAACTGGTTCGCCGCCGACGCACGCGGGACGTCGCTCACGTACGCCAGTGCCGTCGCCGTCGAGGAGAAGAGCGTCATCGACTACAACCGCGGTGATCCCGACGGAGTCCTCGCCCCCGGCGAAGAGCTACGTCCGCCGCGCGTGCCCCTCGTGGCGATCTACCCGGAGGAAGGGACGCTGTACTCGGACAACCCCTTCATCATCCTCGACACCGAGTGGGTCGACGCCAACGAGCGGGCCGCCGCCCAACAATTCGAAGCCTTCGTCCAGCTCCCCGAGAACCAGGAGCAGGTGCTCGCCTTCGGATTCCGCCCGAACAACCCCGATGTCGCCCTCGCCGACCCGATCACGCCGGCCAACGGCGTCGACCCGACCCAGCCGCAGTCGGAGCTCGAAGTGCCGCAACCCGAAGTTCTCGTCGCGATTCTCGATTCGTGGGCGGAACTGCGCAAGGAAGCCCGGGTGCTCCTCGTTCTCGATGTCTCCGGGTCGATGGGCGAGTTCGCCGGTGCCGACAACGAGACCAAGCTCGACCTCGCCAAGAGCGCCGCGCTGAGCTCGCTCGATGAGTTCAAGGACACCGACGAGGTCGGCCTGTGGGTGTTCAGCACGGATCTCGGCGGCGAACATCCCAACTGGCGCGAAGTGGTGCCGGTCGGCGAGATCGGGGCGAACCGCGACGACATCGCCGCGGCGATCGAGCGCCAGATCCCCGTGCAAGGCACGCCGCTGTACGAGGTCACCGGCGTCGCCTACGAGACGATGCTCGAGCAGTACGACCCGACGATGATCAACGCCGTCGTACTGCTCACCGATGGAGTCAACGACGACGGCATCCCGGGCGACGACGACGACCAGTTCACCGAGCTGATCGAGACGCTCCAGGCCGGCAGCGAAGGGGCCACCTCGCGACCGGTGCGCGTGTTCACGATCTCCTACGGCGAGTCAGCCGACGTGATCACGCTGCGGGCGATCAGCCAGGCGACGAGCGCAGCCACCTACAACGCCAGCAATCCGCAGACCATCGAGCAAGTCTTCACCGCCGTCATCTCCAATTTCTGACGATGTTTCGACCATCACTCGTTCCTCGCAGCGCTCGCTCTCTCCGTTCGGTGGAGCCTGAGGGGGCGGCCTGCGGCCGCACCCAATCGGTAATGGTCGGATCCGGCAAAGCCGGTCCGACCATGATCAGATTGGGTGCGGCCGCAGGCCGCTCCAACAGAAAGCTCGACCGAACGGCGAGAGCGAGCGAAGCGAGCGAACGAGCCAGGCTGAACTTCCGCGATCGATTTTTCACGCCGAAGGTCGCCGAGGCGATGATGTCGCCGGGCGGGATCGTGCTCGCCGGGGTCGGTGCGGCCGTGACGATCCTGGCCGGGGCGCCGTTGATCGCCGCTGCCGGTGTCGGAGCGTTGGCGTGGGGCGGGCGCGTGCTCGCCGCCGTGGGCAGGAACCCGGCAACCCCGCAGCCGCACGCCTTGAGCGAGCCGTGGCGGGGGTATGCCCAGAGCGCCCAGGACGCCAAGCGCCGGTTCGACCAGATCGTCGCGTCGGTCCCCGACGGACCACTGCGCAGTCGCCTCGCCGCCCTGTCCGGGCGTCTCGACGACGGGGTCGACGAGTCGTGGCGGATCGCCAAGCGCGGCCACGAGATCGTCGAGGCGCGGGGACAAATCGACACCACCGGCGCCGAGGCCGAGCTCGCCGAGCTGGAAGCCGCCGAGGGCAGCGGGAGCGGCTCACAAGCGGCGACGATCGAGTCGCTCCGCGCTCAACTGGCTGCCGCCGAGCGCTTGTCGACGCTCGCCACACGGAGTCGGGATCGACTCCGGCTGCTCGACGCCCGCTTCGACGAGTTGATCGCCCGCGCCGTCGAGGTGTCGGTCGGTTCCGGTGACTCCGAAGTGCTGGGGCAGGACGTCGACCAGCTGGTGTCGGAATTGGAGTCGTTGCGGGTCGCGATGGAGGAGACCGACCGGTTGTCCGGACTGCAGACGCAGACCTGGCCGCCACCGCCCGAGGTGCCGTGAGCACCGGGTCGACGGAGGTCGTGGCGAGCAGCGAGCGGTCCGCCCTGGCGCGCCTCGAGGACCTCGACGACTACCTCGAACACCATCGCGAGGTCGTCGCCGTCCCGGAGTCGACGACGACGGGCATCGAGCGCAGTGGCGAGGGCGCCGGGCTGTTGCGGTCCAACCTCGTCGTCGCCTCGGGCACCGCGCTGTCGCGCCTCACCGGGCTGCTGCGCGTGATGGTGTTCGGCTACGTCATCGGCAAAGGCGCGCTGGCCGACGTCTATCTGATCGGCAACGAGACGCCGAACATCGTCTATGAACTGCTCATCGGTGGAGTGCTGTCGGCCACGTTGGTGCCGCTGTTCACCGAGTTCCTGGACGATGACGACGATCGGGCCACCAACGTCGTCATCACGGTGTCGCTGACGGCGATGGCCGTGCTCACCGTCGTCGCCGTGCTCGCCGCGCCGTTGATCTTCGGTCTGTACACGGTGAACACGCAGGAAGGCGTCGATCCGCAGCTGATCCAACGGGTCGGCACACTGCTGACGCGGGTCTTCCTGCTGCAGATCTTCTTCTACGGTGCAGCCGGACTCGCCAACGCCGTGCTCAACTCCCGGCGGCGGTTCCTGGCCGCGTCGTGGAGCCCCGTGCTCGCCAACCTCGTCGTCATCGTCACCCTGCTTTCGTTGCCGGACCGGACCTGGCAACTCGCCGACGTCGAGGTCGACGACCGCCTGCGCTGGACGCTCGCCATCGGCTCGACAGCCGGCATCGCAGCAATGGCCCTCGTGCTGATCCCGGCGTTGCGCTCGGCGGGGTTGCACTTCCGGCCTGCCTGGCAGATCCGTCACCCCGCGGTCAAGCGCCTGTTGACGATGTCGTTGTGGACGTTCGGCTACGTGTTGTGCAACCAGGCCGTCATCGTCGTCGTGCGCAACCTGTCGTCACCGGGATCTGGCGGATCGGCGGCGTACTTCCAGGCGTTCACGTTCTTCGTGCTACCGCACGGCCTGCTGGCGATGTCGATCGCCACGACGTTCGTTCCCGAGATGGCCAGAGCGGTAGGGCGGCGTGACCGTCGTGGGTTCTGCTCGACGTCGTCACTCGGTGTGCGGATCATCGCCATGCTCACCGTTCCTGCCGCGGTGATCTTGTTCGTGTTGCGCCGGCCGCTCATCGGCCTGCTCCTCGAGCACGGCGAGTACACGGCGATCGACGCCCTCGTCACGTCGCGCGCCCTGGCCGGCTTCGCGCTCGGATTGCCCGCCTTCTCCGTGTACCTGTTCGCCTTGCGAGGCTTCTACGCCCACCAGGACACCCGCACGCCATTCGTGATCAACGCCGGCCAGTGCGTGCTCAACGTCGTCTTCGCCTTCGTGCTGTACGGGCGGTGGGGAGTGCTCGGGCTCGGCGCGGCGTTCGCCCTGTCGTATGTCTTGGCGGCGTTGTGGTCGCTCAGCGTGTTGACCACGAAGGTGCGCGGCTACCCGTTCCGTGCCGTCCTCGAGTCGATCGGCCGGGCGCTCCTCGCCGGGGCCCTCGCCGCCGAGGCGACCTGGTGGGTGGCCCGCCGGTTCGGTGGCAATACCGGCATCGACGCGATCGTGCGTATCGTCGCCGGCGTCGCGACCACCCTGCTCGTGTACGTCGTCGTGCTCTTCGTCCTCGCCGCGCCGGAACTGGCGACGCTGCGCCGGATCGGCCGGCGAGTGGGCGGCGCGTCAACGACCTCCTAGGATCGGCCGCATGTTCAACCTCGTCAAGAAGTGGTGGAAGTACCTGACGGCGAAGCTGACCGGGTCGTTCAACGAGCGCGCCGACCCCAAGGTGCAGCTGGAGCAGGCGATCACCGAGGCGCGCAGTGCCCACATCCGGCTGCGCGAGCAGGCCGCCAACGTGATCGCCAACCAGAAGCAGAGCGAGCTGCGGCTCAACTCCAAACTCTCCGAACTGGAGAAGCTCAACGCCAACGCCCGCCAGGCACTGGTGATGGCCGCCGACGCCGAGAAGGTCGGCGACTCGGCGAAGGCCGAGCAGTACACGTCTGCCGCCGAGACGATCGCCAACCAGCTGATCCAGGTCGAAAAGGACGTTGACAGCCTCAAGTCGTTGGTTTTCGAGTCGGCCAAGGCGTCCGACCAGGCCAAGGCGGCCGTCGAGCAGAACTCCAGATTGCTCCAGGAGAAGATCGCCGAGAAGTCCAAGCTGCTCTCGCAACTCGACCAGGCGAAGATGCAGGAAGAGATGAACTCGGCGATGGCCCAGCTCAACGAGCACATCGGGGCCGACGTACCGTCGTTCGAAGAGGTGCGCGAGAAGATCGAGGCGCGCTACACCCGGGCCAAGGCCCATGCCGAGCTCAGCGAGTCGTCGGTGGAGTCGCGGGTGCTCGAGGTCGAGCAGGCGACGGCGAACGTCGAAGCGCAGAGCCGCCTCAGCCAGCTGCGCTCAGAGCTCGGTCTCGATACTGCCCAAGCAACAGCACCCGGTGCCGAACCGGCTGCCGCCGAGCAGCCCGCCGCCGCCGAGCAGCCGACACCGGAGTCCTAGTTCGGCCGGCCCGATGCCGTTCCGTGACGGGTGGTGGTGGCGGTCCCGACCACGCGGACTGAAGCGTGGTCGATGTGTCGGGACTTCATGGGGTGCCAGCGCTCGACGCGGCGACAGAGACGGGTTGGCCTGACGTCAGCAGGTGTCGTAGATGAAGGTCGGCGAGTCGGGAGTGCCGACTTCGACGTCGCGGCGGACGACAGCAACATCGTCACCGATCGCGTCACACGCTGCGGCGAAGCCGTCGGCGGTGTACTCGATAGCGAGGACGTTGTCGCCGAACACCTCGGTGTAGGCGTCGCACTCGTCGTACCGGCCGCACTCTTCGGCGATGGCGAAGTCGAAGCCGACGACCTCGAGAGAGACTTCGGCACCCAAGCTCCGGCGTGTTCTTCTGGCCCGCGGCCAGGCCCACTGAGTGGGCGTAGCTGGTGAGCGCCGCGGCATAGGCAACCGCCTCGTCCTGACCGAACGGCACGTCGAAGCGCGTCCACGAGTCGAGGTTGTCGAACTCGACTGCATCGAAACCCTTGCTGGCGCACGTGTCGATCATCGATGCGATGTGCCGCGTCGCCTTGACCCGCGCCGCCTCACTGGACAGGTCGACGGCGTACTCGCCGTCCCAGTTCGGATCGTCACCGAGCTCGGAGAGCACGAGCTCGGCCGGCCAGTTGGCGCGCTCGTCCGGTCGATCGACGCCGGCTTCATCGGGTTGGGTCTGGAAGGCGTTGACGTAGCAGATCGAGTACGCGGTGCCCGGCATCAACGGCACGCCGGCGAACCAGTCGCGCGACACCACGGTGACCCCTCCGGCCGGCACGTAATCACCGCCGATCTGGTAGTCGAACTGCGCATTCGGAGGTGGCGGCGGAGCCGAGGCCATCACCGCGACAGCGGCAAGCGCCACCACCACGAGGTTCACGTCGACATCATGGCGTCGCCGCGGCCAGCGGGCGGGGTTCGTGGATGACGCCCAGTGCCGCGTCGACGATGACCGTGATCTCGACGTGCATCCCGTCGGGGTCTTCGAACCACAGACTGTGGAAGGCGCCGAGGTCCTCGACTGCTCCGTCGCACGCCCCGCGCTCGACGAGCCGCTGGCGGATCACCTGAAACGCGGTCGCCGACTCGGCCGTCAGCGCGACGTGATCGAGGTGTCCACGGTCGAACATCCTCGGCAGGGCGGCGCCGTGTGGATTGCCGGACACTTCGACAGGATGCAACCAGGACCGTGGTCCAGTGCGCAGGATCGCGTGGCGGAACGCCGGCGTCGCCTCCTCGAACAAGACGTCCACCTCGAAGACGCTCCGATAGAAGTCGATGAACCGGCGGAGGTCGTCAGTGAGGACGGCGACATGGTTGATTCCATCGAGCAACTGCACTCACGACTCCCTTGCTGCGGCGCGCCCTCGCGCCCCCTCGATGATCAGGTCGATGGCGATCGTCGCTGTTTCGGCCGCTTCCCTGCCGTCCAATCCCCAGACGTCGCGCAAGGTCTGCCAAGCCGCCGCCGAGGTGAGCAGTTGCAGGGCGGCCGCGACGTGCCGTGCTGAGCGGCGGTCGAGCCCGGGCACTTCGTTGTGCACAAGAGTCTCGGCTGATCGACGACGGTCGTCATTGTGGGCGAGTCGTGCATCGCGACCCTCGGGGGCGACGAGCAACTCGTGGATCACCGGGGCGATCTCGTCGAAGCCCGGGAACAGTCGCTCGATGAGTCCGACGACGTCGTCGCGCCGGGTGGGTCGCTCGCCGTCGAAGCCGACGCGAGCGTTCGCCCAGTCGAAGACGGCCGTCAACAGCGCATCACGCGTCGGGAAGTGTCGGTACACCGTTCGTTCCGGGACGTCGGCAGCCTTGGCCACCCGGGCGAACGTCAATTCGTGCCCCTCGGCGAGTACTTGGGCGACACCTTCCAGCACGCGCTCGCGCACGAGCGCAACACGTGCCTCTTGCAGCGTTCCTGCCGTCATGACAGTGATACTGCCATAACGACAGCGGAACTGTCAATGCTTAGCGTGGCATCACGACGAGATCGTCGCGGTGGATCACCTCGTGCACGACACCGTCGGGAAGATCGCGGGTGTTCATGCCCTTGATCTTGCGCAATTGGGTCGCATCGACGAACACCATGCCGCGGGCGAACGGCGTGCCATCGGTGCTGCGCACCTCGACAGTGTCGCCGTCGAAGAAGCTGCCCTCGACGGCCACGACGCCGGCCGGTAGCAGGGACGTGTTGCGCTCCACGAGTGCCCGGCGGGCGCCGTCGTCGACGATCACCGCCCCAGCGGTGTGGGCGGCGAAGGCGATCCACAACTTGCGCGCCGTGAGGCTGCGTCGACGCGCCTCGAACCGCGTCCCGACCGATTCGCCGGCCGCCGCGGCGGCCAGCACACCAGGACGCGAAGCGTTGGCGATCACCGTCGGCACTCCCGACCACGAGGCGATGCGCGCCGCCTCCAACTTGCTCGCCATGCCCCCACTCCCCCGGCCACTCCCGCCCCTTCCGGCGGAGATCGACAGCAGCGGATCCTCGGCCGCGACCTCGCGGATCAGTTCGGCATCGGCGTACACCCGCGGATCGGCGGTGAACAGTCCGTCGAGGTCGGTCAACAGGACGAGGAGAGCGGCGCCGACGTTGTGCGACACAAGCGCCGCCAGGCGGTCGTTGTCGCCATAGCGGATCTCGTCGGAGGCGATGGCGTCGTTCTCGTTGACGATCGGTACGGCGCCGAGGGTGAGCAGGCGGGTCAGGGTCCGCCTGGCGTGCAGGTACTGGCGGCGATCGACGAAGTCGTGGGGTACGAGCAGCGCCTGCGCTGGCACGAGGCCGTGCTCGGCGAGCGCGTCGTCCCAGCTGCGCATCAGCCGTGCCTGACCGGCGGCGGCGATCGCCTGCAGCGTGGCCATGTCCGTCGGCCGCTTGTCGAGTCCGAGAGCCGCGACTCCGGCGGCGACGGCACCCGACGACACGACGATGACGTCGTGACCGCCAGCGCGCAGCGCGGCAACGTCGGCGGCGAGCTTCACGAGCGCCGACTGGTCGATGACGCCGCCTTCGTCGGTGACCGACGACGTCCCGACCTTGACGACGAGCGGGGCGTTCATTTTGGCCGCTCGCTCGCTGGCGCTCGCTCGTCCGCATCGGTCAACGGGTGGCGCCCCGTTGCTCGTATCGGCTGACGCGCTCTCACTCTCGATACTCGAAGCTGAATTCGCCGATCCACACGACATCACCGTCGGTCGCGCCTGCTCGGGCGAGTTGTTTGTGCACCCCCAAGCGGTCGAGCCGGTGGCTGATGTAGGTCGTCGCCTCCGGCGTCGACACGTCGTTGAGAGCGACCGTCCGCTCGACGTCCCGGCCGGAAACTCGGAATTCGTGCTCACCGATGCGCTCGACGAGCGACCCGCTCGGAGTGGGACGTAGCAGGACCACCCCTTCGCGCGGGGCGACCTGCGCTCGCGACTCGTGGACGACGGTAGCCATCGCCCCGACCAACCGGCGCACGCCGTCTCCGGTCACCGCCGAAATGACGAGCCGGGCGTCACCATCGGCGCCGAAGTCGCCGACATCGGTCACGAGGTCGGCCTTCGTCCCGACGACAAGACGCGGACGGCTGAGCAGCTCAGGGCGATAGTTGGCCAGTTCGGCGAGCAGCACACGCTCCTGCTCAACCGGCGGGGTGCCGTCGAGGGACGCCAGGTCGACGAGCAGGCAGAGGACTCGCGCCCGTTCGACATGGCGCAGGAAGCGATGACCGAGGCCCTTGCCGTCGCTCGCTCCTTCGATCAGGCCGGGAATGTCGGCGACGACGAACTCCGTGTCCTCGTCGAGACGCACGACGCCGAGGTTCGGTTCCAGCGTGGTGAACGGGTAGTCGGCGATCTTCGGTTTGGCCGCCGAGATGACACTGATCAACGTGCTCTTGCCGACGTTGGGGAAGCCGACGAGGGCGACATCGGCCATCAATTGCAGCTCGAGTTTGAGCCAGCGCTCCTCACCATGCTCGCCTTGCTCGGCGAACGACGGGGCGCGGCGCTGGTTGGTGAGGAATCGGGCGTTGCCCCGTCCGCCGCGGCCGCCGGCAGCGGCCCGCCAGCGATCGCCGTGGTTCCACAACTCGGCGAGCATTTCGCCGGTGTACAGGTCGCGCACGACGGTGCCCTCGGGGACGGTCACGAGCTCGTCGTCGCCGCCGCGGCCGTGCATGTCCTTACCCTTGCCGTGCACGCCGCTGCCCGCGCGTCGATGAGGATGATCGCGAAAGGCCAGTAATGAGGCAACGTTGTGGTCGGCCACGAGCCACACGTCGCCGCCCCGGCCGCCGTCGCCGCCATTCGGTCCGCCCTTGGCGACAGGGCCTTCCCGGCGGAACGACACACAGCCGGCGCCCCCGTCCCCGCCGCGCACGTTGAGCTGCGCCTCGTCGACGAACTGGGACATCTGCACCAAGCTACAAAGCGGGAAGGGATGCTCGGGTGCGAGCGACCGAGCGCCAGCCGATGACCGATGCGAACGAGCGAGCGCCAGCGAGCGAGCGGCCAGCCACGGCCTGCGTGGCCGGGGAACGCAATGAGCGGCCTGCGTGGCCGGGGAACGCAATGAGCGGCCTGCGTGGCCGGGGAACGCAATGATGGTCCGGTGACGAAGTCGGATGCCGGTTCCCCCGTCGAGCTGGAGGTCGGCGATCGCACGGTGCGCATCAGCAGCCCGCAGCGGGTGTACTTCCCGGCGCGCGGTGAGACCAAGCTCGACCTGGCGCGCTACTACCTCGCCGTGTCGGACGGGATCGTGCGAGCGCTGCGTGACCGACCGTGCATGCTGCACCGCTTTCCGACCGGTGTGACCGGCGAGAAGGTCCACCAGAAGCGCCTCCCGAGCGGCGCTCCCGAATGGGTTCGGACGGTTCGGGTGCACTTCCCACGGTGGAATCGGACCGCCGATGAGCTGTGCGTCCAGCACCCGGCGGACGTCGTCTGGGCGGTGCAGATGTCCACCGTCGAGTTCCACCCGTGGAACTCGCGGCGCTTCGACGTCGAGCGACCCGACGAGTGGCGGATCGACCTCGACCCAATGCCCGAGGCGACCTTCGCCGACGTGCGGCGCATCGCCCACCTCGCCCATGAAGTACTCGACGAGCTCGGAGCCGTCGGTTGGCCGAAGACGTCAGGCGGCAAGGGCCTGCACATCTACGTGCGCATCCCCCCGACCCACGGGTTCGCCGACGTCCGGCGGGCAGCGCTGGCCTTCGCCCGCGAGGTCGAGCGCCGGGCCAACGGACTCGTCGACCTCACGTGGTGGCGCAAGGACCGCGATCCGGCGACGGTGTTCGTCGACTACAACCAGAACGCCCGCGATCACACGATTCGTTCGGCGTACTCGGTCCGCGGCGTCCCCGACGCAGTCGTGTCGACGCCGATCCGCTGGGACGAGATCGACGCCGCCGAACCGCAGGACTTCACGATCGCCACGGTGCCGCCACGCTTCGCCGAACTGGGCGATCTCCACGAAGGGATCGACGCGGCCGTGTTCGCCATCGACGTACTGCTGGAGTGGGCGGAGCGTGACGCCCGTGCCGGAGTTGGCGACGCTCCGGAGCCTGACGGAGTCGCCGACGGCGACTGACGCCGCCGTCAGCTCACCGGAAGGACGTCGACGACCTTGCGGTTCTTGCGCTCGCCGAACTTCACCGAACCGTCGACGAGGGAGAACAGCGTGTCGTCGCCACCGATGCCGACGTTGCGTCCGGGGTGCACCTTGGTCCCGCGCTGACGGACGATGATCGTGCCGGCAGTGATCTGCGTGCCGTCGAAGACCTTCACGCCGAGGCGCTGGGCGTTGGAATCGCGACCGTTGCGGGTCGACCCGCCACCTTTCGTCTTGGACATCTCTGCGTACCCCTCGACTCGTTACTTGTTCTTCTGGGCGATCTTGGTGATCTCGACGACCGTGTAGCGCTGGCGATGGCCGTAGCGGCGGCGGTTGTTGGTGCGCCGCTTGTAGGTGAATCCGTTGATCTTCGGGCCCTTCGCCTCGCCGACCACGCGGCCGGTGACGGTGACGCCGGACAGCTGGTCGGGGGTGGCGAGCACGGTGTCGCCGTCGACGAGCAGCGTGGCGGTCAAGCTCACCTCGTCACCTTCGGCGGCATCGAGGAGGTCGACCTCGACCTGCTCACCCTCTGCCACCTTCTGCTGGTTGGCACCTGCGGAGATCACTGCGTACATAGCGATCGACCAGCCTATCGGCCCGTCCGTCGGTCGCGACCGCCCGCCGATCCGACAACCACAGGGTGCCGGTAGGCCGGCTCCATCGACACCCTTCGGTCAGTCGAGCAGGGCGTGGTCGACGATCACGCCGCGGCCCTCGCAGACCTCGCACGTCGTGGAGAACTCGGTCAGCAGCCCTTCGCCGATGCGCTTGCGGGTCATCTCGACGAGGCCGAGATCGGAGATGGCGAACACCTGGGACCGGGTCTTGTCACGCGCCAGGGCGTTGCGGAACACCTCGACGACCTTGTCGCGGTTGTCGCGGACCTCCATGTCGATGAAGTCGATGACGATGATCCCGCCGATGTCGCGGAGGCGCAGCTGTTTGGCGATCTCCTCGGCAGCCTCGAGGTTGTTGTGGAACACCGTCTCTTCGAGGCTCGACGTGCCGACGTTCTTGCCCGTGTTGACGTCGATGACGGTCAGGGCCTCGGTGTGTTCGATGATCAGCGACCCTCCCGAGGGCAGCCACACCTTGCGATCGAGCGCCTTGTGCACCTGCTCGTGGACATGGAACTGCTCGTACAGGCTGAGCCCCTCGGCCTCCGGGTCGTAGTACTCGATGCGATCGGCGAGCTCGGGGTTGAATGCCGAGACGTAGGTCTTGATGTCGTCGAACAGCCGCCGATCGTCGATCACCACGTGGCGGTAGTCGGCGTTGAACTCCTCGCGAATCACTCGCACGGCGAGCTCGGGCTCGCGATACAGGAGCACGGGCGCCTTGGCCTTGGCCGCCTTGGCGGCAATCGTCTCCCACTGCGCGAGAAGCAGGCGCATGTCGGCGCGCAGCTCGTCCTCGGTGGCGTGCTCGGCGGCGGTGCGCACGATCAGGCCGTGCTCGGAGGGCTTCACCCGATCGAGGATCGAGCGCAACCGCTTGCGCACGTCGTCGGGAAGGCGCTTGGAGATCCCGTAGGTCTTGGAGTTGGGGATCAACACGACGTAGCGGCCCGGCAGCGACACCTCCTGGGTGAGCCGGGCCCCCTTCGCCCCGATCGGGTTCTTGGTCACCTGGCAGACGATCAGCTGGCGGGCCCGCAGGATCTGTTCGATTCGCGGGTCGGCCTGTTCGATGTCCTCGGCGTCGTACTGCACGTCGCCGCGATAGAGCACGGCATTCTTCGGAGTCGCGATGTCGACGAACGCCGCCTCCATGCCGGGAAGGACGTTCTGGACTCGACCGACGTAGATGTTGCCGTGGATCTGGCTGACATCGTCGGACGGACGAGACACGTAGTGCTCGATGAGGTTGCGACCCTCGAGGACGGCGACCTGGGAGATGCCGTCGCGGACCTGGACACACATCGTGTAGCGACCGATCGGACGACCGTTGCGCTCGCGGCCCCGGCGGTCAGCCGGCGTCACCACCGCCGCGACCGTGGCTCGCTCGGCGCCGCGGCCCCGGCCGCGAGACGACTGCTTGCGACGTGACTGCTTGGGCGTCGACTTGGCGACCACTGGCGGTGCGGGAGCTGGTGTCGCCGGCGCAGGACGGGTGTCACCGATCTGCGGCTTGCGCACGAGCGTCCGTTCGGCGACCTCCGGCGTCAGGCGACCCTCGCGGGGGTTCTCGGGGAGCTCGGGCTGGTCGGGTGGCGGTGCCGGGGCCATCCCCGGCGCCAGATCACCGTTGCCATCCTTCGGTGTCGCGTCGACGCCGGTGGCCTTGCGGCGCCGTTGCCCGCCACGTGAACCGCGTCGGCGCTTGCGAGCGACCGTTGCGTCGGTGCCTTCGGCACCATCACCGTCTAGTTCAGGTTGATGTTCGGCATCGGCGGCCGATCCGGGATCCTTGGCCGGTGACGGTGATGTCCCGGTCTCTACGTCGTCCATGGGGTTTCCTTCCAGGTCGGCGGCACGTCACCGCCGTGGCGACGGGGGGTCGCAGCGACTGAACCGTCGCGCCAGCACCCTCCGTGCTCGAGCCACAACCATGGACAGCGACGCCGAACTGCGGGGTCTGGCCATGCCGTCTCATGATCGACCCAGTCTACCGACTCAACCGATGGGTGTTTCGGGGACCGTTGGGTCCCCTCGACACCCATCGGTCGCACGGGGCGCGGTGGGCGTCAGCGCATTCGGCGCATGTGCACGCTCTGCACGAGGCCGAACATGGCGAACCACACGATCAAGCCGGAGCCACCGTAGGAGATGAACGGCAGGGGCAGTCCGGTGACCGGCAGCAGCTTCATCGTCATCCCGACGTTCTGGACGATCTGCCAGACGAGCATCGTGAACACTCCCGCACACACGTAGGTGCCGAAGCGGTCGCGCGACAGGTGGGCGATGCGCCAGATGCGCAGGAGGGCGATGCCGAACAGGCCGAGCAGCACGGCGCAGCCGACGAGGCCGAACTGCTCGCCGACCGCGGCGAAGGGAAAGTCGGCCCACAGCACCGGGATGTCGGCGTTGTTGGTGAGCGGGCCGTTGAGCCAGCCCTTGCCGAACAAGCCGCCCGTGCCGAGCGCCTGCAACGCCAGGTTGACCTGGTACGACGCCGCTCGAATCGCCGGATCCGGGTTGTTCTCGTCGAGCAGGACGCGCACCCTGGTGAGCTGGTAGTCGTTGACCAGCCGCCCGATCAGGGCGGCGGCGACCGTGGCCAGGGCGAGGAACGTGAAGGCGGCGATGTAGCGGGCCTTGGCGCCGGCGACCAGGAGCACCCCCATGGCCATTGCCACGAGCACCGAGGCGGTGCCGATGTCGGGCTGGGCGATGACCGCGACGCCGGCAACGCCGACGATGATCAGGCCGCCGAGGAAGCGCGGATAGCTGACTTCGTCGGAGCGCTCGTCGGCGAGGTAGGCGGCGAGGGCGACGAGCACGGTGAGCTTGGCGAACTCCGCCGGCTGGAAGCGGATCGGCCCGACATCGAACGAGATCGTGTCACTCCCCGACAGCTCGCCGTAGGCGAGGATCAGGACGAGGGCGCCGACCGTCGCGGCGTACAGCTGCCACGACCGATGGCGGAACCAGTCGTAGTCGACGAACATGACGACGGCCAGCACGACGGTGGCGACGATGGCGAAGATCACCTGGCGGGTGGTGTAGTAGAAGGGGTCGTCGCGACGGGTTCTGCTCGCCGAGTAGACGACGAAGCAGCCGATGATCGTCAGCGCCGCTTGGCACCCGAGCAACGTCCAGTCGACGTTGCGGCTGGGGGCCGCCGGGCTGGAGCGGATGTTGCCGAGCCCGGAGTCCGGCTTTCGGCGAACGAGCAGCGTCGGCAAGGTTCAGACCCGTGGGGCCGAGACCCGCCAGGGGGCCTGGGGCGCCGAGGCTCCTTGCGGAGCCCCCCGGTGACTCGGCCGAGTGGAGCGAGCGAAGCGAAGCGATCGAGGCCGAGACATCAGTCGGGCGGACGGCCGGTTTGCACGGGCCCGGGATAGATCGTGTGGGCGTTGGTGCTCTCCATGCACGACAGGTCGGTCAACGGCGGCTGCGGCTGGGCGGCCATGTCCTGGCTGGGATCGAGGGGCTCCGCAATGGCCACGGGGTCGAGCGCCGTGATCCCCGACATCGCCAAGAACATGCACTTGACGACGGGCGCCGAGCCGAGTGATCCGAACCCGGCTTTCTCGAGGTAGGACACCACAGTCCACGGCCTCGTGCTGTCCTGGCTGCTGCCGGCGAAGACCGACGAGTCGTTCCACGGGAACGAGAAGCGGCCCTGTGCCGTGCCGGTCTTGCCGGCGATCGGCGGAGCTTCCGGTTCGCTCCAATTGACGTCGAACAACTCCTCGGCGGTCGTCGAGTTCGACGCCGTCCCCGGACCGGTGATGTTCTGGCGGATGCCGTTGACAACCGGCTCGGCGAACTCCATCGGGATGGTGCGGCCCTCCGGAACCATGCGCTCGTGGACCACGGCGCGGTTGAGATCGACGAACCCGGGTTGCGACGGATGCGTCGGGGTGTTCGGTTCGTAGATCGCCTCGACGACTCGGGGCATCATCACGTAGCCGCCATTGGCAAAAGCGCCATAGCCGACGGCGAGCTGCATCGGCGTCGCCGCCAACAGGCCCTGGCCGATCGCCAAGTTGATCACGTCGCCGAGGAGAACCCGTGGTTCCTCGTTCTTCGCCAAGACGCCGCTGTCGACGAGCGCCTTCTTCGTCTCGTGATCAGGGATCCGCCCGTCGAACTCGTAGGGCAGGTCGATGCCGGTTTCCGCACCGAAGCCGAAGTTGCGGAGCTCGTCCTGCAGCAACAGGTGATTGGTCCCCGGGCTGACAAAGAACTGCTCGCCGAGGCGGTAGTAGTACACGTCGCTGGACACGGCGAGGGACAGCTGCATGTTGATTGCCCCGTAGCGGCACGGCCCGTTGATCCCCGTGCAGAAGGAGTTGCGCCACACACACTTGATTCCCTGGGCGCAGACGTCGTCCGGGATCGTCTCGGCCTTGTACGTCCCGCTGTCGGTGATGTACTGGTCAGCGCTGATCAGGCCGGTGTGCAGGGCCGACCAGGCCACGAACACCTTGAACGTCGAACCCATGTTGTACTGGCCCTGGATCGCCCGGTTGGTCAGCGACGACCGATCCGGGTCCAGCGGGCACACCGGTTGGCCCTCGTCGCCGCAGTCCGGGCTGTCGCTGCGGATCTCGAACAGCTCGCGAAACTCGGAGCCACTGATGTCCTGGCTGAACCACCGGTTGTCGAACGTCGGGTAACTGGCCATCGCCATGATCTGTCCGGTCTGGTGGTTCATGGCGATCACCGAACCGGCTGGCGCCTCGTAGTACACACGCGGTCCGTGGTTGAGAGACATCGCTTGCAGCGTGCCGTCGGGCTTCTTGACGACCGGGTTGGGCGCCGTGAATGCCCGCTTGAGGCGTAGCTGCGTCTGCAGCAGGCGCTCGGCGTACTGCTGGATGTCGAGGTCGATGGACAACTGGACGTCCATCCCGTTGACGGCTTCCTTGCGGCTGATCTCGCGTACGACGCTGCCGTGCGAGTCGACCTCGTAGACGATCTCCCCCCACTCACCGTGGAGGATCGTCTCGTATTCCAGCTCGACGCCGGCCCGGCCGACCTCCTCACCACGGTTCGAGGTGTCGTAACCGAGCTGCTTGTAGTGGTCGACGTCTTCTTCGGTGATCGCTCCCATGTAGCCCACGACGTGGGCGGCGAGCGGGGCGTACGGGTACACCCGGCGGTACGAAGGAACCATCGTCACGCCGGGGAAGTCCTCGCTGCGCTCGCTGAGGGCGATCACCACGTTCTCGGCCACGTCCTCGGCGATCGGCAGCGGCCGCAGCGGGTCGAAGCTGCCCGAGTCGTAGCGCGCCTCCATCTCCTCGACGGGAACCCCCACCCACCCCGAGAGCCGGCTGAACAGCGCGGCGCGGTCAGCCGGGCGGCTCATCGCGGCCCAACCGACGGCGATGTTGTAGATCGGCTCGTTGCCGGCGAGTAGCCGGCCGTCGTGGTCGAAGATCTGGCCGCGCTCGGGGGCGATCAACACCGTGCTCGTGTTGCGCTGGTCGACGACCTGTTGCAGGGACTGCGCCTCGACCGTCTGGAGGAACCACAACCGGGCTCCGATGCCGGAGAACAACATCACGGCGACGGCTGCGAGCAGGCCGAGTCGAGCCGCTCGCTTGTCAGACGCCATTGTTACAGCTTAGAGACGCTCTCCACTCGATCGACGGCACGGTCGGCGCTCCGACATCGTGGTTCACGTCGTCGGTTGCTTGACCTTGGTCCAGTCGGTCTTCTTGACCTTGACGCACCAGCGGCCGAGCGGTACGAGCAGAGGGCTGGCCAACATCGCCGCCGCCGTGACGACGGCGACGACGGTGTACCAGCGCTCCGACCACGGGTGCTGCTCCCCGACGAACGTGCGAACCACCGGCACGAGCATCTCACCGACGGCAGTGCCGAGGCCGACGAAGAGCGCCGACAGCCACCACTGCGGATCGATCGTGATCGACTGTACGTAGCCCGCTGTGTAGCCGCCGATGCCCATCGAGAAGGAGGACGATCCCAGCGGCGTGCCGGCTCGCAAGTCGTACATCAGGCCGAACACGAAGCCAGCGAGCGCCCCCTTTTGTGGGCCGCCGGCCACGCCGGCGGCGGCGGCCAGGGCGAGCATCACTTGGATCGTCACCCCCCATGGGCGTACGTCGACGAACAGCGTCTGCTGCAGGGCGAGGAGCAACATTCCGACAAGCACGAGACGGGGCAGTGGTCCCTGGATGAGGGAGACGAACATCAGCCGCTGGCCGCCCTCACTCGTCGGTCTCGGACGACTCGGCTCCGGTGGTGTACAGGATCACCTGGACGAACTCGAGACCTTCCAGCTCGGCCAGCGGCTGCACCTCGAGGACCCAGCCTTCCGAAGGCGAGCCGCGGCGAACATCGGACACCCTGCCGATCGGGATGTCCGCCGGCGCCAGACTGCGGTCACCGCCGGCGGTCAACACGGTGTCGCCGATCTCGGGAGTGCCGAAGGCCGGCGAATCATCGATGAGGTTCACGCGTGGTGGCTCATCGACGCCACGGCCGACCATCTGTCCGGTCTCGCGCTGGGGATCGGGCAACGTCGTCGTGGGAGCCGGAACGGTTGACGACGATGTCGGCGCAACGGTGGTCGTCGGCGGTGTCGCACCCGTGGCCGTGGTGGGCGCACCTCCGGCGACCACCGCCGTCGTGGTGGTGGTCGACGCAGCCTCGGGAAGTCGGTCCGGACGGACGATCTTGACGAGGATGGCGTAGTTCGGGTCGGTGATCAGCATGACCCTCGCTCGGTCGCTGGTCACCGGTGCGGTGACCTTGCCGATCAAGGCGCCAGCCGGGTTGACCACGGGCATGCCGACACGGATGCCGGAGCTGCTGCCCTTGTTGATCTCGATGATCAGGTCGAGATTGTTCGGACTCTGGCCGATGACGGAGGCGATGATTCTGTCGAAGTTGCCGGGCGTCTCGAGGTCCTCCATGCCGAGCAGCCGCCGATACGAGTCGATGATGCTGCGCGCCACGATGTCGTTGGTGCGCATCGCGTCGATCTCCGCTCGGAGGCGGTCGTTGTCCGCCTCCAGGTCGTCGTACTCGGTGATTCCCTGCCAGGCGTTGCGGACGGGGCGGGCAACGACGTCGGCGGCGTCTTCGAGCGGGCGCATCGCCCGGTCGAAGCCATCGCGGGCGGTGTCGAGGAGGGCGTTGCCGCGCAGATCGATGGTGATCAGCAACAGCGACGTGAGGACGAGCAGGAGGATGGCCCGGCGTCGCCCGGGCGTATACACGGCCATGTCAGAGAGAACTCAACAGAGCTCGAGCGGGAAGCCCTGCTGCCCGCTCGACGCAAACCTCAGAAGTCTCCGCCGAGCGACATCAGGCCGCGCATCGCGTCGATGTTCTCGAGTGCCCGGCCTGACCCGATGACGACGCTGTACAGCGGTTCGTCGGCGATGCGGATCGGCATTCCGGTTTCGTGTGCCAGGCGGGTGTCGAGGCCGCCGAGCAACGCACCGCCTCCCGTGACCGTGATGCCGTCCTCCATGATGTCGGCGGCGAGCTCCGGTGGCGTCTTGTCGAGAGTCGTCTTGACGGCGTCGACAATCGCGGCGACGGGCTCGGCGAGTGACTCCCGAACGTGTTCGGTGGTCAGCTGGATCGTCCGCGGCAGCCCGCTGATGAGATCGCGGCCCCGGATGTCGGCGGTCAGCTCCTCCTCCATCGGCCAGGCCGAACCCATCTGGATCTTGATCTCCTCGGCGGTGCGGTCACCGATGGCGAGCGAGAACTCCTTCTTCACGTACTGCAGCACGGCTTCATCGAGTTCATCGCCGCCGACGCGCACGCTCTGGGCAGTGACGATGCCGCCGAGGGAGATCACCGCGACCTCGGTGGTGCCGCCACCGATGTCGACGATCATGTTGCCGGACGGCTCGTGGACCGGCAGGTTGGCGCCGATCGCCGCGGCCATCGGCTCTTCGATGATGTGCACCGGCTTGCGGGCTCCGGCGTACTCGGCGGCATCCTGCACGGCGCGCTGTTCCACGCCAGTGATCCCAGAGGGAACGCAGATCACCATTCGCGGCTTGCTCCACTTGCTGGCGTGGACGCGCTGGATGAAGTAGCGCAGCATCTTCTCGCACACCTCGAAATCGGCGATCACGCCGTCCTTGAGCGGGCGGATCGCCTTGATGTGGTTCGGGGTGCGGCCCATCATCCGTTTGGCCTCGAGCCCGACGGCGACTGGGCGACCGTCGTTGACGTTGACGGCGACGACGGAGGGCTCGTCGAGAACGATGCCTTGGCCGCGAACGTAGATCAGCGTGTTGGCGGTGCCGAGGTCGATCGCTAGATCGCGGCCGAGACTGAGCGGGTTGTTGCGAGCCATGCGGGAAACTCCTTCACCTGCGCACTCCAGGCGCTGCCGGCTGCTCTTTGCCGAAGATTACAGTTGCGGGAAGAAGATGTTGACCTCGCGCTCGGCGGATTCGGCCGAGTCGCTTCCGTGAACCAAGTTCTCGGTGAACAGGATCCCGAGGTCGCCGCGGATCGTTCCCGGCGCGGCGTGGCGCGGGTTCGTCGTGCCCATCAGGTTGCGCACGACCTCCCATGTGTCCTCCGGCCCTTCGACGACCATCGCCACGACCGGCCCGCGGCTCATGAACGTGACGAGATCCTCGTAGAACGCCTTGCCGACGTGCTCTTCGTAGTGCTGGGCGAGAGTTTCCTTGTCCAGGACACGAAGATCGATGGCGGCGAGGGTGAGGCCCTTGGTCTCGAAGCGGGAGATGATGGTGCCGACCAGGCCGCGCTCGACGGCGTCTGGTTTGAGCAACACGAGTGTGCGATCAGACATACGGCCCGCCACGCTACCGGCGAGGTGCTCCCGCCCGATCCGGCGATCGGCAAGCGCCTCGGCCGACCAACAGCTCAGGTCCGAGCGCTTCCGAAGAAGCGCCCGGACCTGAAACCGTCCCGCCACCTGGGGGTGGATCCGCCGCCTGTACTGAGTACATCATCTACGACGGCGGGCCATCGTTCCGTCACCAGCGGCACACAACGAACGTGTCCGTTGCGACACGCTCTGTACTGTGCAACCTCGTGAAGTTCGAGCTGCTCGCCGAGCTCAACGAGCAAGACCGACGGTCGGTCCTCTCGCGCATGAACCGACGGTCGTTTCGCAAGGGTGAGGTCCTGTTCCACGAGGGTGACCCCGGCGACTCGCTGCACCTCATCGAGAAGGGGCGGGTCGCCGTTCGGCCATCGACGCCGGACGGCGAGGTGGTCACCCTCGCCATTCTCGGTCCGGGAGCGTTGTTCGGCGAGCAGGCGCTGCTCGCTCCCGACGCCAAGCGAACGGCGAGCATCGTCGCCCTCGAGGCCGTCGAGACCCGGGTGCTCTACCGGCGAGATGTCGACGAGCTGCGGGCGACCCAGCCATCGATCAACCGCTTCCTCATCGAGACCCTCGCCAGTCAGGTGCGGCGCCTGTCCCAGCGGGTCCTCGAAGCGCTGTACTACCCGGCCGATCAACGTGTCCTTCGTCGCGTGGCGGAACTGGCCTCGCTGTACGACGAGGGCGTCTCACCGATCGTGATCGGCCTGCGCCAAGACGACCTGGCGACGATGGCCGGGACAACCCGATCGACGACGAATCGAGTCCTCCAGCAGCTCGTCGAGGCCGACGTGATCAGCCTGCGCCGCGGACGCCTCGAAGTTCACGACGTCCCCGCCTTGCGCAAACGAGCGCGCTGATCAGGGAGCGCCGTTCCCGTTCTGGGCGGCCTGCGGTCCGTTCCCGGATCTGGGCGGCGGACGGTCCGGTTTCCGGGGGTTTGAGCCGCCCAGATCAGGCGATACCGAGGCGCCACAACGCGCGCGCGGCCCACCCGGCTGGACGCTCCGTCGCCTCCGGTTCGGCCGCGCCGGCGGATCGACCGCCGCGACCGCTCGACCGGCGCCGCCGTCTCGGCAGGAGTAGCCGTCGCGGCAGGCGTCTCGGCCGGGGGCTTCGTGTCCGCGTGTCCGCCGGGGCAGTCGTTGCGGCTGAGCCGTCGTCTCGACTGCCGCGTCGTCGCCAGTGCCAGTGTCGGTGGAGGGCTGGTGACGGTCGTATCCGGCGGAGTCGTCTCGATCACGGGCCGCGCTGACGCCGTCACGAGCTCCGGTGCCGTCGTCGTGGTCGTCGACGGCGGCACGGACGCCGTGCGACGGTGGCGGCGGCCGCCGCCGCGGTCGTGCACGAGCCGCTCTGACGCATGGGAAGTCAGTCCCGCGATGGGCCACAAGTGCGCTCGACGGCGTCCGACGGTCGACGACGCAGATACTGCGTAGCGTGTCGCCACGGGACTCGATGGCAGATCGGCACCACTCGACGGCGGATCGTGGTGGTCGTCGTCGGCGGCAGGGTGGTCGTCGTGGTCGTGGTCGTAGTCGTAGTCGTGGTCGTGGTCGTCGATCGTCGTCGACGAGGTCTCGGCTCCGTCGGCTCTCGTCGTCGTCGGTCGACGGCTCGTTCGGAGCCTCGGTGGTCGTGGTCGAGGAATCGGTCGTCGTGGTGGACGGATCGGTTGTCGTTGTCGATCGTCGTCGTCGTGACGGATCCTCGGTCGTCGTGGACGTGTCGGCGTCGTCGTCGACGTGGACTCCTCGGTCGTCGACGTCGACGGCTCCGTCGTCGTCGTGGACGTGTCAGCCGTTGTCGTCGACGTTGTCGCCAGCTCCGTTGTCGTCGGCTCCGCCTCGTCGGTCCCGAGGGTCGTCACGAGGTCATCGAATCCGGCGCCGATGTCCCGCTTGACGTTGGCGACCAGCCACGGATCAGCGAGCAACTCAGCCAGCGTCACCGGGATCACCGGACCGGCGACTCCCCCGACGACCTCGACCTTCGCCGGCCCGATCACCTCGATCACCGAGCCATTGCCGAGCGCCACCTCGATGACGCCCTCGAACACCACGTAGGAGCAGTTGCCGGCGCTGACGCAGTCGAGCACGAAGGCGGTCCCGCGGACCGTCGCCGTCGCCTGCGACGTCTCCACCGTGAACTCGCCTTCGCCCAACGATTCGACACGGTGCCAGGTACGCCCGACACCCATCGACGTCCTCGTCGTGGACACGCCGGCGTCGTCGGTCAGCTCGACCACCTCGAACTCGGTGTCGATGTCGAGACGCGTGCGCGACCCGTCCAGATAGGCGATCTCGGCAAACCCGGTGAAGTCAGTGCGGACGCCGTCACCGACGGCGACCGGCTCGACAGCCTCCAGCAGGACGAACGGCGCGTCGGCTCCGCCACGCACCTCGACCCCGGCCTCGATCGCCGAGGCGTCGCCGACCACCACCGGGTCCCGCTCAGTCGACGCCAGCGCCGAACCCGCGCCGGACCACAGGGCCACCGAGCAGATCGCCGCGATGGCGACGTGTGCCGTTGTCTGCCTCGCTCGCCTTCCTGGCGACGCGAGGATCCGCCGCTGCGTCATGGGACACTCCCTTTGAACGATCCGCCCGCCGCGCCCGGCGCACTCATCGACTCAGCCGTCACAGAGTCGTGCCCGCCAGGATACGGGGTCGCCGACCGGATTGAACGGTACACGACCACCGGTGCGGCAACCCCCTTCAAATTGACCTCACCGGACGGCGCAAAGTCCTCACGAAGTTCGGTGCTCGCCGCGCTGCATGCCCGTTCGGAAACCACGATCTCGCCTGCGCCAGCGCGTTCGCACAGCCTGGCACCGATGTTCACCGCCTCACCGACGACCGCGTACTGACGGCGGTTCTCGGTTCCGACGTGGGCGGCGACCACCGACCCGTAGTGGACACCGACGCCGAAGCGCACCGGAGGGAGTCCAGCACTTGTCAATCGGTCGTCGAGCGCGGCGATCTCGTCCTGCATTTCAAGGACGCTCCGCAGTGCCTCGGTCGCCATCGTGTCGTCCGCCACCGGAACTCCGAAGACGGCGAACACCTCATCGCCGACGAACTGCATCACCGTGCCGCGGTGACGTTGGATGATCGCCACCACGTACTCGTAGTAGCACTCGAGCAACACGCGCACTCGGGCCGGCGGAAGGGCGGTCGTCAGCGGCGTGAAGTCGCGGAGGTCGGCGAACACCACGGTCACGTCACCCCGGACCCCGGACACTGCCGCCGCCAACCGGACCGGATCTTCCAACTGCTGAACCACCTGGGCCGGAACGTAGGTGGAGAACAGGCGCCACGCCCGTCGTCGATGTCGGGCTTCGGTGAAGTACCGCCACACCGTCCCGGTGGCTGCCGCCAGAACGACAGCGAGCACCGGCCACACGACGTTCCAGAGCATTCCGGCGCTGTGGAACCGCCACGTGACGAAGGAGACGACGCCAGCCGCTACTGCCACAGAGCCGATCAGGGCGGGCACCAGCCGGAGTGCCGCGAACATCGCCATCACGGCGGCCACGGCCACGGCAAGAAGACTGAGTTCGGCGGCGATCGACGGCCGGCCGAGGTAGCCCGACGACAGGATCGTGTTGACGGCGTTGGCGAGCACGACGACCCCCGAGGTACTCCCCGAGCGGTCGGTGGGGACGAGTTGCTGATCTCCCAGGGTCGGCTCGGTGATCCCGACGAGGACGACCCGGTCACGGAACGCATCGGCGTCGACAGCTCCGCTGAGCACGTCGATCGCCGGGATCACGGTCTGCTGCTCGAGTGTCGGCGACCAGTTCAGCGTCAACTCGGCGTCATCGAGAGGAATGAAACGATCGCCCACCTGCACGCCTCCGGGCCGTTCAGTGAGTGGGACCACCGCTCCCTCAACGACCGATACGGCAGCGAGGGCGATTGACGGCCGGGCGATACCGCGCTCGTCGAGGGCGTAAGCGGGCAACGTGCGCACGACACCGGTATCGCCGGATCGGCTGATGTTGGCGTGGCCGAGGGCGGCCGCCGCGGCGGCGAACGGATCAGCGGGCACGATGGCACCGACGATCTGTGGTGGGCCGTCTTCGCCGGCGGTCAGGGTCAGCGCTGTCGGCAGCACGGTCGGTGTCTCACCCATGGCGGCGACCAGGGCATCGTCTCCTTCCCCGGGGTCCACAAGCAGAACGTCGTAGAGGACGACCGCGGGGTCGTTGGCACCGATCCGGTCGAGCAGTTCGGCATGCAGATCTCGGGGCCACGGCCACGGTTCGGTCGCCAGGAGCGTGTCCCGATCGATCCCGACGACGACGACGTCATCCGACGAGGCGAGGCCGGGCTGCAGTCGATCCTCCCACAGGTTCTGCACCCCGTCGAGGCGGTCGGCCACCAGGCCCCAGGCACACACGGCGGCCACACCGATGCCGATGGCGGCGGCGGCGAGAAGCCGGCGACTCACCTGGGACCAACTCACGATCGCTCCTCTGCTGCGCCGCGAGCCGCCACTCGCCGTGAATCAGGCGAGTCTACGGAGCGAGTCGCTGGACGGCATTGCGTGCCGCACCGGCCACATACAGCGAGCCGGCGACCAAAATCGCGTCGTCGCCGCCGGCCAGGCGCAGGGCGTGGGCGCAGGCGTCGTCGACGGTGTCGTGGGCAAACACCTCGTCGCAGCCGATGGCCAATGCCGCCTTGGCGATGACTCCGGCATCCGCCGCCCGCGGCGACGGGGCGGTGCACGCCACGACCACGTCGAACTCGTCGGCGCGCAGCGCTTCGAGCATCGCTTGAGGCTCGCGGAGTGTGCCGACCACGAGGATCCGCCGACCCTCCGGGTCGAAGTCGCTGAAGAATGCGCTCGCACAGGTGTCGGCGCCCGGTGGGTTGTGGGCACCGTCGACGATCACCAGCGGCTGATGCTTGAGCACCTCGAAGCGCCCGTTGAGCTGCACCGCGGCAAAGCCCTCGGCAACGACCTCCGGGGCCAGCGGGGCGGCGAAGAACGCCTCGACGGCGGCCAGGGCGATCGCCGCGTTGTCGCCCTGGTGGGCGCCATGGAGAGGCACGAAGGTGTCCGGATAGATCGTCGTCGGCGTGCGCAGATCGACGAACCGGCCGCCAATGGCGAGCTGGTTGTGGGCGACGTCGAAGTCCTCGCCGCGATACAGACGGGTGGCGGCTTCCTCGGCGGCGAGCACGGCCACGAGCTCCGGGTCGGTGGCGCCGATCAGCGCCGCGCTGTGTGACTTGATGATCCCCGCCTTCTCGCGGGCGACATCGGCGAGCGTCGGCCCGGCGAACTCGGTGTGGTCCATGCCGATGTTGGTGATCACGGCGACTTGGGCGTCGACGACGTTGGTCGCGTCCCAGCGGCCGAGCAGACCGACCTCGACGACGGCGACATCGACAGCAACGTCGGCAAACCAGCGGAGCGCCGCCGCGGTGACTGCCTCGAAGTAGCCGGGACGCACGCCGGTGAGGCCCTCGAGGTTGGCCACAGCGGCGATCTGCTCGGCGAAGTCGTCGTCGGCGATCGCCTCGGAGTTGCGGGCGATCCGCTCATTGACCCGGTCGAGGTGCGGACTGGTGTAGGTGCCGACGGTCAGTCCCTGGGCCATCAGCAGCCGCGTGATCATCTGCGAGGTCGAGCCCTTGCCGTTGGTGCCCGTGACGTGGATGACCGGGAAGGCGTGTTGCGGGTCGCCCATCGCCGCGGTCAACCTCTCGATTCGCTCGGTGGTCGGCGAGGTGATCCGCCCGGTCCTCTCGTACGTCGCGTGGGCGTCGAGATACGCCAAGGCTTCGGCGTAGTTCAAGACTGCGAGTCAATCAGCCGCGTCCCCCTTTCGGATACGTTCCTCGGACCGTGCGAATCCGAGACGTCTTCGAACCAGCGCTCGAGGTGCCCTCGACGAGGCGGTCGAAGTCGGACCGCTACTTCCGGAAGATCGAATCGTGGGAGCCGCCGACCAACTTCTACGCCCGCTTCTGAGCGCGCGCCCTCATCGCGCGGATCAGCTGGCGGCGCGGCGTGGACGGGCAGCGCGCGTGGCCTCGCGCGGCACGAGCGTCGGGTTGGTCTTCTCGCGCACCGTCTGGGCGTCGATGACGACCCTGCCGACGTCGGTGCGTCCGGGCAAGTCGTACATCGTGTTGAGGAGCACTTCCTCGAGGATCGCCCGCAACCCACGGGCGCCGGTACCGCGCAGCAGGGCGAGGTCGGCGATCGCCTGCAGACCGTCGGTATCGAACTCCAACTCCACGTCCTCGAACTCGAAGACCTTTTGGTATTGGCGCACGAGGGCATTCTTCGGCTCCGTGAGAATGCGCACGAGGGACTCGGCATCGAGGCTGCGCACGGCGCCGATCATCGGCATGCGGCCGATGAACTCGGGGATCATGCCGAACTTGACGAGGTCTTCAGGCAGCACTTGAGCGAACAGCTCGCCCGGGTCGCGTCTGCGACTTCGATCGCACGGTGCCATGGAAGCCGACGCCCTTGTGGCCGATGCGGCTCTCGATGATCTGCTCGAGCCCGGCGAAGGCACCCCCGAGGATGAACAACACGTTGGTCGTGTCGATCTGGATGAACTCCTGGTGGGGGTGCTTGCGGCCGCCTTGGGGCGGGACCGAGGCGACGGTGCCCTCGAGGATCTTGAGCAGCGCTTGCTGGACACCCTCGCCCGACACATCACGGGTGATCGACGGGTTCTCGCTCTTGCGGGCGACCTTGTCGATCTCGTCGATGTAGATGATCCCGGTCTCGGCACGCTTGACGTCGAAGTCGGCGGCCTGGATCAGCTTGAGGAGGATGTTCTCGACGTCCTCACCCACGTAACCCGCTTCGGTGAGGGCCGTCGCGTCGGCGACGGCGAAGGGCACGTTGAGCATCCGGGCGAGGGTCTGGGCGAGGTGGGTCTTGCCACAGCCCGTCGGCCCGAGCAGGAGGATGTTCGACTTCTGCAGCTCGACATCGTTGCGACCGACACCGGCGGACTGCTGGTACTGGATCCGTCGGTAGTGGTTGTACACCGACACGGAGAGGATCTTCTTGGCGTGATCCTGGCCGACGACATAGTCGTCGAGGAACGCCCGGATCTCGCGAGGGTTCGGGAGGTGATCGAACGTCAGCTCCGCCGGTTCGGCGAGCTCTTCCTCGATGATCTCGTTGCAGAGATCGATGCACTCGTCGCAGATGTAGACCCCGGGGCCAGCGATCAGCTTGCGGACCTGCTTTTGCGACTTGCCGCAGAACGAGCACTTGAGCAGCTCGCCGGTGTCCCCGAACTTGGCCACGTCCCTGTCCTTCTCACGTGCTCCGGTCGATTAACGGATCGCCCCGGACTGGTCGGTGACCCCCCGAGACTCGATGACAGTGTCGATGATGCCATACTCCAGCGCCTCGGCCGCTTCCATCACGAAGTCGCGGTCGGTATCGGTGTGGATCCGCTCCCGCGGCTGGCCCGTGTGGCGCGACAGCATCTGCTCCATGAGGTCGCGCATACGCAGGATCTCCTTGGCCGCCAACTCGAGATCGGTGACCTGTCCGTAACCGACCTGACCGTGCGGCTGGTGGAGCAGGATTCGTGAGTGCGGCAGGGCGAGACGCTTGCCCTTGGCCCCGGCGGCGAGCAGCACGGCCGCCGCCGAAGCCGCCTGTCCGAGACAGATCGTGGCGATGTCGTTGCGGATGAAATTCATCGTGTCGTAGATCGCGAACAACGACGTGATGTCACCACCCGGGCTGTTGATGTACAGGTTGATGTCCTTGTCGGGGTTCTCCGACTCGAGGTGGATCAACTGGGCACAGATCAAGCTGGCGATCTGGTCGTCGATCGGCGTCTGCAGAAAGATGATGTTGTCCTTGAGCAGCCGGCTGTACAGGTCGTAGGCCCGCTCGCCGCGGCTCGTCTGCTCGACGACGTTGGGGACGAGGTAGCTCTGGGCATCCAGGTTCATGATGTCGCCTCGGGGGTAGGGGAGTTGTCGTCGTGGTCGCTGTCGTCACGGGGCGTCGCGCCGTGTTCGGCATCGTCGTGGTCGTCGTCGTCGTCGTGGTCGTGGTCGTGGCCGAGCAGCTCGTCGCGGTCGAGATCGTTGCCGGCGGGGTCGACGAAGTCGACGTGGTGGAGCAACCAGTCGAGCGCCTTGGACTTGCGGATCTGAGCGCGGATCTCGACGTCGACGCCGGCGTCCTCGTAGGTGCTGCGGACACGAGCCAGCTTCTGGCCGGTCTGCATGGCGATCCGCTGGTACTCCGCACGGAGCTCGTCGTCGTCGGCATCCAGTCCTTCGGCTGCCGCCACGGCGCGTAGCGCCAAATCGAGACGGACAGCTTGTTCCGACTCTGGACGCAAGCCTTCGACGAACGAGTTGCCGTCCTGGCCGGTGGCCGACAGGAACTGTTCGAGGTCGATGCCACGGGCCGCGAGCTGTCGAGCGGTGCCCTCGACGCGGCGGCGCAGATCGGAGTTGACAAGCGGCTGCGGCGGCTCGATGTCGGTGAGCTTGACGAGCTCAGCCGTCGTCCGCCCGATCAACTCGTTGCGCGAGCTTTGCAGCTTGGTCTCGCCGAGGCGCCGGCGTACGGATTCCGTCCACGCGGCGACGGTGTCGAACTCACCGATGTTCTCCCCCACCCAGTCGTCGGTGAGCTCGGGGGCCACGAGCTGCTGGACACGGGAGACCTTGATCGTCATGTCGACCGGCTCAGTGGTGCCCTTGGGCGTCGTCGCGAACGAGCGCTCATCCCCTGGCGTGACGCCGACGAGGTGGTCGTCGAAGTCGTCGGACACCCACCCCTGGCCGATCTCGTAGGACCAGTCGTCGGCATTCAGCCCCGGTACCGGTTCCCCGTCACGGGTGCCGGCGAGGTCGACGACGACGTAGTCGCCAACCGCCGCCGGACGCTCGATGTCGTCCAGCGTGCCGAACCGCTTCAGCTCGGCAGCGACCTCGGAGTCGACCTCCTCGTCGGTGACGGCTACCGCTGACAGCTCGACGCGGAGGCCGTCGTATCCCGGGACGGTGACCTCCGGGCGCACCTCGAGCGTCGCGTCGAAGGCCACCGGCCCTTCCTCGCGACCGCTGGTGATCTCCACGTCGGGGGTGTCGATGACATCGACTTCGTGTTCGCGCACGGCTTTCGCCAAGTACTGCGGGATCGCGTCGTTGAGCGCCTGCTCGCGTGCCGGGGCGAGCCCGATGCGCGCCTCGAGGACACGGCGGGGGGCCTTGCCGGCCCGGAAGCCGGGGAGGCGAACCTCCTTGGCGATCTTGCGGAACGCTCGGTCGATCTCGCGGTCGAACTCGGACTCGTCGATGGTGATCGAGAGCTTGACCTTGTTGCCCTCGACTTCCTGAAGCGAAGAATTCACAGAGACCCGAGGCTACCGAGGAGAGTTCAGGGCTCGACGTCCGGTTCGATGTCCGTTCACCGATGCGCGCGACGAGGCGCCGGCCGAGGAGCGGTGCGTAGCGGTCTGCGGGCCGGGGGAAGGCAATGAGCGGTACCGTTGACGGCGTGGGAGTGAAGTCGTTGGGACAGCGCCTACGGGCGTCGGTCGACGAGCTCGAGCGGGCCCGCCTGGTCGACCGCTGCGAGGGGCTGGGGATCACCAGCCTCGACGCGATCGTGCCCCGGCAGCCGATCCGCGTCGGTGGCGAGATCCACCGCGTCGTGATCGCCCCGCGCCACGGCATTCCGACGCTCGAGGTCGTGGTGTCCGACGGGACCGGCTCGATCACCGCAGTGTTCACCGGTCGGCGCAAGATCATCGGTGTCGACCATGGGCGCACCGTGATCCTCGAGGGCGTCGCCGTCCCCGAGCGTGACGGCATGGTCATCTTCAACCCGGCGTACACGCTCGTCGCCCCGCCCGCGCCGCACTAGCCGACGTCATCGGCCCCACCCGATCTGGGCGGCCTCCGATTCATTGGTCGATCTCCCGACGCCAACGTCGTCACAGCGACCAACCTCGGTGTCGGCAATGGCGGACGGAGGGCCCGGCGCTGCGACGCCGTGCGAATCAGCGGGTGGCCAGCAGCTCGGCTTCGACCTCGGGCGTCGGGGCGTTCTTCAGCTCGGGCTCGCCGCGTTCGGCGTCCCAGGCCCGAGTTGCATCGGCTGTCTCGGCGAGCGGACGGGTCGAGAGTCCGGCTGCCCTGGCCCGATCCCCCGGTCTCGAGAGGAACGCGGCGGTTTCCGGCGAAGCCGACAGCAGCGGCAGGGCGGTTCCCACTGCCTCCAACGCGGCGCCGCCGACGTCGACGAGTCGCGCCTCGACTCCTGTCGGGGTGATCGTCGCCAGGAATTCCTCGATCGGCGCCCAAGGACCGACGGCGTCGAACGCGCCAGCGCTCGCCGACTCCGCACACGTGAGGATGAAGGCCCCGAGGTCACGCCCATCGACGATCTGCAGCGGGGCGCCCGGACCGACGATGGCGACGTCGCCGCCGCGACCCATCCGCCGCGCCCAATACGTGAAGCGATCCGTCGAGTCGTGCGGCCCAGCGACATACGTCGGGCGGATGACGGCCGTGCGATCTTCACCGAAGCGCTGCTGACCGGCCCGTTCACACATCGCCTTGAGCGGCCCGTACGTTTCGTTCGTGACGTCCTCGACGGTCGGGTCGGCGAGGTCGGTGTTCAACGGCGAGTCCTCGTGTGGGGTGATCAGTTCGTCGTCGTAGGCGGAGATCGACGAAATGTGGACGTAGTGCCCAGTGCGCCCGGCCACGGCGTCGGCGAGCTGGTGAACGTGGCGCGGGACATAGGCGGACACGTCGATCACCGCATCCCACCGAGTGGCGTCGGCCAGGGCGCTGTAGTCCGGGGCGTTGCGGTCGCCGTGGCGGTGGGTGATCGACCCGGCGAGCAGGTCGTCGTTGGTCCGCCCGCGGTGGAACACGGTGACCTCGTGCCCGGCGGCCACGGCCGCTTCGACGGCGTGACGACCGACGAACGACGTTCCGCCGACAAACAGAAGTTTCATGGCTGTTCGGCGGCGACGCCGGTGAGCAGCTCTTTGACCGCGTCCTCTGACTCCGATGTGACGAGAACGATGACCTCGTCACCGGCGCGCAACATCGTGTCGCCGCGCGGAACGATGAGCCGGTCCTTGCGCAGGACCGCCACGACGGTCGCATCACGCGGCACCCCGAGGGTCTCGATCGTCTTGCCGTCGACAGGTGTCCCCTCGGCCAGGCGCACCTCGGCGAGACGGGCGCGGCCGCCTTCGAACGAGAGCAGGCGAATGAACGAGCCGACGGTCACCGCTTCCTCGACGAGGGCGGTGAGCAGGTGGGGAGTGGAAACACTCACGTCGACACCCCAGACCTCGTTGAACATCCACTCGTTCTTCGGGTTGTTGACGCGGGCGACGACGCGCGGCACGCCGAACTCCTGCTTGGACAGCAAGGAGATCACGAGGTTGTCCTCGTCGTCTCCGGTCACGGCCGCCACGCAGTCGGCGTCGGCCATCCCCACGTCGGCGAGCGCCGGAATCTCGCACGCATCGCCCTCGTACCAGTGCACGCCCGCCGGTTCTCCGGCGCGCTTTCCGCGGGCGACGATGTCGCGGTCGTTGTCGATGATCGTCACGTCGTGACCAAGGGCATGGAGCTCCTCAGCGATGAACCGTCCGACGCTCCCACCTCCCGCGATGATCACGCGCATCAATGCGCCCCCGTCGTCGGCGCAACCGCATCGAGGCTGGCGTGGAAGTCGGCGACCCCGTCGACGGCCACCGCCACGTACAGCAAGTCGCCCTCCTGGGCGACCGTGTTCGGCGTCGGCACGAGCGCCGCGCCGAGCCTGCCGAGGGCGACGACGCGGGTCTTCGTCGCCTCCTCCAACTCGGCGAGCCGCTTGCCGATCCACGGTCTGGTGACCTGCCGCTCGACGATGCAGACCTTCGCCGTTGGGTCGGTCCACTCGGCATCGGTGGGGTCCGGCAGCAGCCGGCGCATCACCTGGTCGGTCGTCCAGGCGACGGTCGCCACGGTGGCGAAGCCGAGTCGTTGGTAGATCACCGCGCGTCGAGGGTCGTAGATCCGGGCGACGACGCGGTCGACACCGAACGTCTCCCGGGCGACGCGCGCGACGAGCACGTTGGAGTTGTCGCCGTTGGTCACGGCGGCGACAGCACCGGCCCTCTCGATCCCCGCCTCGATCAACCGATCACGGTCGAAACCGATGCCTTGCACGGTGGTCCCGGCGAAGTCCGCCGGTAGCCGCCGAAAGGCTTCCGCTCGGCGATCGATGATCGCCACCGTGTGCTCACCTGCCAACAGGTTGAGGGCGAGTGACGAACCCACTCGGCCACAGCCGACGACAACGACGTGCACGCAGCGACTCTAGGCAGCTGTTGCTCGCCGGAGACAACGATCAGCGGTTGTTCGGACCGTAGAGTTCGCTGCCGATGGTGTCGCTCGCCAAACGGCTGCTGATCGGCCGGCCGATCGCCACGTCGGAGGAAGGGCACCAGCGTCTGCGCAAGCGGGTGGCCCTGCCGATCTTCGCCTCCGACGCGATGTCGTCGACGGCCTACGCAACGGACGAGATTCTCATCGTCCTGCTGATCCAGGCGCAGGTCGGACCGCTCGCCTTCGACCGCCTCGTTCCGCTGGCCATCGTCGTCGCGTTCCTGTTGTTCATCGTCATCCTCTCCTACCGTCAGACGGTGTACGCCTACCCGTCGGGCGGAGGCGCGTACATCGTGTCGAAGGACAACCTCGGTGAGCTGTCCGCACTCATCGCCGGCGCCTCGCTGCTCACCGACTACATCCTCACCGTTGCCGTGTCCGTCGCCGCCGGGGTCCTCGCCATGCAGTCGGCGTTCGACTTCGACAGCTCGCTGCGCGTCCCGTTGTGTCTCGGCATCATCGTGCTGATCACGATCGCCAACCTGCGCGGCCTGCGCGAATCGGGGGCGCTCTTCGCTCCCCCGACGTATCTGTACATCGTCATGCTCGGCGTGCTCATCGTGGTCGGTCTGTACCGCGTGTTCTTCCGCGACCTCGGGCCAATCCCGCTGTCTGACCTGTCCGAGGAGGCGCGCGAGCTGGCCGCGGGGACCGCCACGCTGAGCCTGTTCATGCTGCTGCGAGCGTTCTCGTCGGGAGCCGTGGCGCTGTCAGGCGTCGAGGCTGTCTCCAACGGGGTGCAGACGTTCCGCAAACCAGAGAGCCGCAACGCCGCGACGACGCTGGCGCTGATGGGTCTCGTGCTCGGCGCCGGGTTCCTCGGGATCTCGGTGCTCGCCTCGCACCTCATGCCGTTCCGGGGCGAACACGACCCCACAGGAATCGCGTTGATGGCCGAGTACGTCTTCGGTGGCAAGAACGTCCTGTTCTGGGTCATCCAGCTGGCCACGTTCGGGATCCTCGTCCTCGCTGCCAACACCGCCTACGCCGGGTTCCCGGCACTCTCGTCGATCATCGCCAGGGATGGCTACCTCCCCCGCCAGATGGCCAACCGGGGCGACAAGTTGGTGTTCTCCAACGGGATCATCTTCCTCGCCGCGGCCGCCGCCGTCCTGATCATCGCGTTCGACGGCAACGTCACGGCGCTGATCCCGCTGTACGCCTTCGGCGTGTTCACCGGGTTCACGCTGAGCCAGGCCGGCATGGTGGTGCACCACTTCCGGATCCGCGAGCCGAACTGGCGTACCGGTGCCGCGATCAATGGCCTCGGTGCGACGTTGACCGGCATCGTCGCGATCGTCGTGGTCGTGTCCAAGTTCTCCAAGGGGGCGTGGATCCCCGCCGTGCTGATCCCGTTGATGGTCGTGGTCTTCAAGGCGATCCACGGCCACTACGTCTCGGTGCGCGCCGCCGTACGGGTCGATCCGGGGTACAAGCCCGGCCGCCACACGCATACGGTCGTGATCCTCGTCGGCACGGTTCACCGCGGCGTGCTCGACGCGATCCAGTACGCACGCGAGCTGGCCCCCGATCGGCTGTTCGCGGTGTCAGTGGTGACCGGCCCGGAGGAACAGGAGGAGCTGTCCCGGGCGTGGGAGCAGTTCGACATCCCGATTCCGGTGCACACGATCCTGTCTCCGTACCGCGACCTGACCGGTCCCGTGTTGACGTATCTCGACGAGATCGACGCCGACAGTCCTGACGACGTCATCACGGTGATCATCCCCGAGTTCGTCACGCAGTGGAAGACGCAGTGGCTGCACAACCAGTCGGCATTCGCCCTCAAGGCGCGTCTGCTGTACCGCCCGAACACCGTGGTCACCTCGGTCCCGGTCCTCATCGGCACCGATCACGCCGAGTAGCAGGAAGTAGATTCGTCGCCGATGCAGTTCTGGAAGCCGCACGCGCTGGCGAAACCCCACGCCGACCAGCTCGACCTGCGGATGGGTGACCGCGTGCGCACGATCGTCGACCTGCCAACGGTCGTCGCCGGCACCGAGGGCAAGGTGATACTCGCCAATGGCTTCAACTGGCAGCGATACCGCGTCCGCTTTCCCGGCAGCATCGAAGTGCCCGACCTCGATCAGCGACACATCGAACCGATCGGCCGGGCCGCCAAGCGACTCGCCAAGCAAGCCGCCCGCCCCGCCAGCTGAATCGATGGAGGCCCCCACCATTGGATCAGGCGGCCTAGACTCGAGCGCTTCGGGGAGTAGCGCAGCCTGGTAGCGCTCCTGCTTTGGGAGCAGGAGGTCGCGGGTTCGAATCCCGCCTCCCCGACGACGAACTCCCAGCTAGTTGACCACTGTTGGTTCACATTCACAACCATTGAGCGAGCCGAGGGGAAACCGGTGGGAGAACGGATGCGCTGCCAATGACTGGCAGTTTCAGCGACTCCCGTTGGCAGCTGTGAGGATCACGATCGTCCGTCACGCCTTCGCCGGCCACAAAGGCGACTTCGGCGGGCCTGACGAGGGCCGAATGCTGGATGTCACGGGCGAACGTGACGCCGAAAATCTCGTCGCCGCGTTGACTCAACGGCCTATCGAACGTCTTGTCAGTAGCCCGACCACGCGCTGCATCCAGACGCTGGGTCCGTTGGCGGAGGCGATCGACCTGCCGATCGAGCTGTGGGACGGCCTCGGGCCCGACGCCGACTTTTCGAACCTCGTCGACTGCTTCACCAACCCGAGTTTCAGCAAGGCGGTGCTGTGCACCCACGGCGAGGTCATGAGCCCGTTACTGCGGACCGCGGCGTTCCGGTCGCTGGTACGCGAGACGGGCCTGGACGGCCACGCACTGCTCGCCAAGGGCACGGCGTGGCAGTTGCATCTGACTCCCAAGGGGAAGCTCTTCGGCTTCAAGCACGTGGTCCCGATCATCCCGCCATCGCCGAACCGATCAGGTCGCCGGGCATCGAAGTGAGCTTCGTTTGCGTGCTGTGTGCGCGGCAGCAAACCAGATCGGGCACGACGCCGTCACACAGCCCGTTCCTGACACGGCCTTCTCTCGCGCCGCGGCCGTCCAGACCCGTCCGCACCGTTGACCGAACCGAAAAGTGGGAAAGAGTGTGGGCATGGGACGCGATGAAGTGATGCGCTGGGTCGCCAAGTATGAACAGGCGTGGCGGGCAGGCGATCTCGCCGGTGTCGAGCAGCTGTTCACCGATGCGGCCAACTACCGGCCGTCTCCGTACGCCGACTCCGAGATCGGCCACGATGCGATCAAGGCGTTCTGGCGTGACGACGAGGACCAGGTGTTCACGGTCCGGGCAGAACCCATTGCGGTCGAGGACCGCCAGGCCGTTGTGCGCGTCGAGGTTCAGTACGGCGACCCGGTTCACCAGGAGTATCGGGATCTGTGGGTGCTTCGATTCGCCGCCGACGGCCGGGTGGATGACTTCGAGGAGTGGGCCTACTGGCCGGACAAGCCGTACTTCGCCGCAGACGAGTGACGACGGCGTCAGGGCAAGCGGCCATTTGTGACTCGTTGCGCGCCGTTCTGGGCGGCCTTCGATCCACTTCCCGTTCTGGGCGGGCTGCGGTCCGATTTCCCGGCGTTGCGCCGCCCAGTTCGACTCCCGGCGACAGCCCGGTCAAACCGTCAATACGGCGCCGAGCGTGGTGCCGAACACGAGATGGGCACTGAAGTCCTTCCACAGCGTTTCCCTGTCGTACTCGGTGATCGGTCGGTAGATCCCGAGCCGGCTGAGCACCGCATACGAAGTCGACCACGCGGCGATTCCGGTTGCGATGCCCACGCCGAACGCCGGTGCCCGCGCGGCGCCAGCCACCAAGCCGGCGAGCTTTCCCCATCCGATCCCGGTCGACCAGTGCACGACGTTGTTGGTCGCGCCGACCGCCGATGGCGGCAGCTGCAGCCCGACGGCATCGGCGACGAGCTTGCCCACCCGCGCTGGCGCCGGTGCATCGTCACCAAAGTCACTGGACTCAGACGTGAACTCCCAGTTGACGACATCCTTGTCGCCACCATCGGCGCGGTACCGGCGATACCACACGGCATCCATCGCCGCTGTGGCGATCGCTCCGGCGAGCGCCCCGCGCAGCACACTGGCCACCAGGCTCACAACGTGCGCTCCGTCGGGTCCCAGCCCTCGGGCAACAACGGAACCGCCGGGCAGCGCGAGTCGATCGTCACGAACTCCTGCCGCTCGATCGAGTCGGCGGTCGCCAGCATGGCGTCGAGCACGTGCAGTCCGAGCCATCCACTCGCTCGATGGTTCTCGCCGCGGCGAATCGCCCGCGCCATGTCGACCGCCCCGATTCCCCGACCGCCCTCGACACCGCTGACCGGCAACACCTCCCAATCGTCGGCTCCCGACTTGATGACGCGGACGTCGCCGCCGAAGTTGTTGGGGTCCGGCGCCGAGAGGGTCGCCTCGGTACCGGCGATCTCGACGACACCCGCCCTGACGAGTGGTGAGTCGAAGCTGAACGTGCCGGCGGCGATCGCCCCGCTCTCGAAGTCGAACAGGGCCGACACGTACGTCGCCACGCTCACGTCGAAAACCTCGCCGGCACGAGCACCCTGCTCGATCGTGCGTGTCGGCCCGGCAGATGACCCGCGAGCCGCCGCGCTGATGATCGAACCGAACAGTTGGGTCAACGCCGTCAAGTAGTACGGCCCGATGTCGAGCAGCGGTCCGCCGCCGGCCTGGAACAGAAACTCCGGGTTGTGATGCCACGTGTGCGGGCCGGGGTACTGCATGACGACGGACGCAGTCAGCGGACGCCCGATGTCGCCGCGGTCGATCATCCGACGGGTGGTCTGCCAACCCGGTCCGAGAAACGTGTCGGGTGCGCAGCCGAGGAGCAACCCGGCTGCGTCGGCTTGCTCGACCAGTTGGCGGCCCGACTCCCGATCGAGGGCGAGGGGCTTCTCGTTCCAGACGTGCTTGCCGGCGGCGAGCGCGGCGGAGGCCACTTCGACGTGAGCGGCCGGAATCGTGAGGTTGACGACGAGCTCGACGTCGGCGTCAGCCAGTAGCTGGTCGAAGGTGCCCGACTCCGCCACCCCGAACTCGGTGGCGATGTGCTCGGCCCGTTCAGGAATGAGGTCGGCAACGATGCGCACGTCGAGATCCGGGAAGTCGCGCATGTTGGCGACGTACTGCTCGCTGATCTTGCCGGCGCCGACGACTCCGACGACGACCGGACCACCGCGGCCGGGACTGGTCACCGCGGGGCACCCAGCACGGTCGTGGCGTAGGCGTAGCTGGCGGCGATCCCGTCGAAGATGTCGCCGGCGTACTCGTCGAACTCCAGCACGGCGAACGGCACGCCTGCGGCGGCGGCGACGATCTCGGCGGCGGGCAGGTCACCGCTGCCCAGCGGCAGCTGGGTCGCCGTGTCGCCGTTCAGTGGGCCGTCCTTGAGGTGCAACGCCACGACCCGATCACCCAGCCGCTCGAGGAGCGCCGGCACGTCTGCGCCGCCGGTTGCAGCCCAGTAGGTGTCGACCTCGAGGAGCACCGACGGATCGACCAGGTCGGTGAACACCTCGAGTGCCGAACGACCGTCGAAGCGCGTCGCCAACTCCCAGTCGTGGTTGTGGTAGGCGACCTGCAAGCCATAGTCGGCGGCCGTTGTGGCCGCGGTGCCGAGCAGCTCGGCGAGCCGTTCCACGTCGTCACGAGATCGCCACCGTTCCGGCGGGCAGTACGGGTGGATGATCGTGCCGACCCCGAGCTCGCTGGCCACCTCGAAGGTCGCTGCCAGATCATCGCCGTCCAGGTCTTGATGGGCGGTCGGCGCCGTCATTCCCGTTGCCGGCAAGGTCGCGCGGAGTTGATCGGCGAACTCGAGCATGGCGAATGGCTCGACCCGGGTCAGGCCGATCTCGGCCAGGCGGCCCATCGTGCCGGCAAAGTCCTCGACCAGCGGCTGACGTACGGAGTAGAGCTGGACGGAGAGGTCAGGCAATGTCGTCACGGCGCGCCACTGTGCCACATCGTCGCAACGTCGTCACCACGACGCTGACCATCCGCCCGCGGCTCCTCGCCCGTCCTTATGATGCGCGACGGTGGATCAGCCACTGCGCCGGTTGGAACGGCGGCGTGAGCAAGCCAAGGACCGCTTCGGCGTGCTGCTCGTGTTGCTCGTCGGGTCGTTCGTGGCGCTGGGGTTCGACGGAACGTGGGGCCGCTACGTGGCTGTCGTCCTCCAGGTCACCGCCCTCGGAGTCGGGTTCCTCGCCACCAGCCTGCACCGCGACCATCGATGGCTGGGCTTCCTCAGCCTGGTCGCTGTGGCATCGATCGTCGCCCTCGCCATCGAGGGCGACGTCGCCAGCGGAGTGGCTGAGACCGCGGCCGTCGTGATCCTCGGCGGCCTGCTGGTCGCCGTCCTCGACCGCGTGTTGCGTCACGAGCACGTGAACATCCAGACACTGTTCGGCGCCGTGTGTGCCTACTTCCTCATCGGGCTGATGTTCAGCGCCGTCTACGGGGCACTCAACGACTTCGGCCCCTCTCCAGTTTTCGGCGCTTCCGTCGACCGATCTGTGTTCTCGTACTTCAGCTTCACGACGCTGACCACGCTCGGCTACGGCGACTTCACGGCCGTGACCGATCTCGGACGGCGCATCGCGATGATCGAAGCAGTCCTCGGTCAGGTGTTCATCGCCACGACGCTCGCTCGCCTGGTGTCGCTGTACAAGTCCGGGGAACGCTGACCATCGAGCTACAGGACACGGCCCGATTCGAAGCGGTAGCCCATTCCTGGCTCGGTGAGGAAGTAGCGCGGTTGCGAAGGGTCCGGCTCGAGCTTGCGGCGCACGTGGGCGAGATGGACGCGGATGTAGCCGCTCTCGTCGGTGTACTGCGGACCCCACACTTCCTGCAGCAACTGGCGGGCGGTGACGAGGCGTCCGGCGTTGCGCACGAGGGTCTCGACGAGGTGCCATTCCGTTGGGGTCAAGCGGACCTCGCCTGACGACGCGGTCACCCGTTTGGCCTGCAGATCTACGGCGAAGTGCTCCGTCTCGACGACCGCCTCCTCGGCTGAGCCCATCGCGCCACGGCGCAGCGCGGCGCGCAGACGAGCGAGCAGCTCCTCCATGTCGAACGGCTTGGTGACGTAGTCGTCGGCGCCGGCATCGAGCGCCGCAACCTTGTTGTGCCGATCATCGCGGGCCGAAAGGATCAGAATCGGTACCGAGCTCCAGCCACGAAGGCCGCGGATCACGTCGATGCCGCTGATCCCCGGGAGACCGAGGTCGAGGACGACGACATCGGGATGATGCCGGCTGGCGAGATCCAGGGCCTGCTCGCCCGTCGCGGCCACATCGACGTCGTAGTGACGAGCGCGCAGGTTGACGGCCAACGCCCGCAGGATCGGTTGCTCGTCGTCGACGACGAGCACACGGCTCATGTCACCGGCAGACCGATCACCACGGTCGTGCCGCCGCCCGGGGTGTCGTCGATCTCGATCGTCCCGCCCATCGCCGTCAAGAATCCGTGGGCGACGGCGAGTCCCAAGCCGACCCCTCCAGGCCTGCTGTCGCCGAGCCGCTGGAATGGCTGGAACACCCGCTCCCGATTGAGGCTGGGCACTCCGGGCCCGCGGTCGACGACGCGGATCTCGACACCCTCGGCGAATTCTCCGCCGTCCACCTGCACGCGTGCGCCATCGGCGCTGAACGTAATCGCGTTGTCGACGACGTTGGCGATCACCCGCTCGAGCAGGGCCGGATCGACGAGCACTTCGGGAAGCGATTCGGGCACATTGACGTCGACGATCGCGCCGCGTTGGCCGAGGCTCAACACGGCGGCGAGGACCACCGCCTCTGGCGAAATCGGCACCGTTGATGGCTGGATCACGCCGGCCTGCACCCGGCTCATGTCGAGCAGGTTGCCGACCAGGGCGGTCAGCCGATCGGTTTCGGCGTCGATCGTGGTGACGAACTCAGCCGTCTCCTCCGCCGACCACGTGACGTCGTGGTTGCGCAGGCTCGTGGCGCATGCCTTGATCGACGCCAGCGGCGTGCGCAAGTCGTGCGACACCGCTTGCAGCAGGGCGCCGCGCAGCTCGTTGGCCTCGGCGAGGGCGCGCGCCCGGCCGGCCTCGACGCGGAGCCGGCCGTGCTCGATCACCGTCGCCAGCTGATCGGCGAAGGCGTTGAGTACGAGCACGTCTTCGGCCGGAATGCTCGGCCCGTCGAGGGCGAGCACGAAGTCGGCGCTGAGCTCCTTCACCGACGCGGCGCCGGCGGGGCTGCTGATCGGCGGTTCGCCGACCGTGGCTTCGACGATCCAACCGGACCCGTTACGGCGCAGGACGGCGACCGCATCGAGCGCGAACGCTGATCGCAGGCTCTGCAGCAGCGCCGGCACGGGATCCTGGTCCCCGGTGGTCGCCGCCAACCTGGCCAGTGTGCGGGCATGGCTCGCGCGCGGGCGGCCTCCGTGGCGCGTCGTGCTGCGGTGTCCACGATGTGGCTGACCCCCAAAGCGATGCCGAGGAAGACGAACAGGGCGATGACGTTCTCCCCCTCGGCGATCGTCAACTGCCGGAATGGCGGCGTGAAGAACCAGTTGGCACACAGGAACGCGGCCACGGCGGCCACGAGCGCCGGCCACGTACCGCCGACCACCGAAACGATGACGACGAGTGCGAGATAGGCGAGGAGCACCGTCGACAGGCCGGTCGACTCTCGGACGTGGGCGAGGACAGGGTGAGCAGCGGGATCCCGATCGCCGCCAGCACCCAGCCGGCAAGCTGGCGACGTGGCGGGATCGGCGAGAACGACAGACGACGGAGCCGGGCGAGCCGGGTGTCGACCGTCGCGGAGTCCGGGGCAGCCTCGTGGGAGATGACGTGCACGTCGATCGGCCCGGACAGATGGACCGTGCGGTTGATGACCGATCCGCGCAACAGTTCCTCCCACCGCGTGCGATGACTGGCGCCGAGCACGAGTTGCGTTGCGTTCTCCGCCGTCGCGAACTCGACGAGGGCAGCGGCGACGTCGGCGCCGGCAACCTCGTGGAACTCTCCCCCGACGTCCTCGAGCAGCTTGCGGTGCTCGTCGAGGAGTTCGGAGTCCGACGCGGCGAGTCCGTCCTCGCCGGAGACATACACGCCGAGCAGTTCACCGTGGGCCCGCTGGGCGATGCGGGCCGCCCGCCGGATCAGCCCCTCGGTGTCCGGCGCCCCGGTGACCGCGACGACGACCCGCTCCCGCGTCTCCCAAGGCTTGGTGATCCCATGACGCTCGCGATACTCCTCGAGGCCGACGTCGACCTTGTCGGCGACCCACAACAGCGCCAGCTCGCGGAGCGCGCCGAGGTTGCCGGCGCGGAAGTAGTTGGCCAGCGAGGCGTCGATCTTGTCGGGCGCGTAGATGTTCCCGTGGACCATCCGCCGGCGCAACGCCTCGGGCGTGATGTCGACCATCTCCACCTGCTCGGCGGCCCGCACGACTTCGTCGGGAATTGTCTCGCGCTGCTTGATCCCGGTGATCCGCTCGACGACGTCGTTCAGCGATTCGAGGTGCTGGATGTTCAGCGTCGAGGTGACGTCGATGCCGGCGGCGAGCAACTCCTCGACATCCTGCCAGCGCTTCTCGTTGCGACTCCCGGGGACGTTGGTGTGGGCCAACTCGTCGACGAGCACCCGTTCCGGGCGTCGGGCGAGGATGGCGTCGACGTCCATCTCCTCGAACGTCGTGTCGCGGTGGGTGATCGACCGGCGTGGCATGACTTCGAGATCGCCGACCGCTTGGGCAGTCAACGCGCGGTTGTGCGTCTCGACGAAACCGACGACGATGTCGCGGCCGCGTTCTGCGGCCCGCCTGCCCTCGTTGAGCATGGCGAAGGTCTTGCCGACGCCCGGGGCGGCGCCGAGGTAGACGCGCAGGGTGCCGCGCTTCACCACGCCATCATGCCGTCCCCACGTGCCGTCCCGACCGATGGGTGTGTACGGGACCGTACGGTCCCCAATTCACCCATCGGTTGTTGCTTCGATGGCGTCGAGGGCGATGTTCAGCTCGAGAACGTTGACGGCTCGCTCACCGAGGAAACCGAGGTCGCGGCCAGCGGTGTGGTCGTCGACCAGCTCGAGCACCGTCTCGATGTCGATACCGCGCGCCTCGGCGACTCGTGGTGCCTGCAGCGTGGCGTTGGCGACCGAGATGTGGGGATCGAGACCCGAGGCCGAGGCGGTGACGGCATCGACCGGCACCGGCGTGCCGTCGTCGACGCCGTTCTCCTCCCGGTAGGCGTCGACGCGCTCGGCAACAGTGGCGAGGAAGTCGGGGTTCGTCGGCCCGAGGTTGGACCCCGAGCTGGCCGCCGCGTCGTAGCCCTCCCCCGCCGCTGACGGTCGTGGGTGGAAGTACTCGGGCGCGCTGAACGGCTGGCCGATCAGTGAGGAGCCGACGGCCTGGCCATCGACCTCGACGAGCGAGCCCTCCGCCTTGTCGTGGAAGGCGATCTGACCGATCGCCGTGACGACGAGGGGATAGAGCACACCGGTGAGCACGGTGAAGATGATCAGCATGCCGATGGCGGCAGGCAGTTGACGGCGCAGCATCACGAGACTCCTAGTCCACTGATGATCGAGTCGATGAGTTTGATGCCGACGAACGGGGCGATGATCCCCCCGAGCCCGTAGATCAGCAGGTTGCGGCGCAGCATCGTCACGGCGCTCTCGGCGCGGAACTTGACGCCGCGCAAGGCGAGCGGGATCAGCCCGACGATGATCAGGGCGTTGAAGATCACCGCGGCGAGGATCGCCGACCGCGGCGACTCGAGACGCATGATGTTGATGTCGTCGAGCACCGGGAAGACGCCCATGAACATCGCCGGGATGATCGCGAAGTACTTGGCGACGTCGTTGGCGACGGAGAACGTCGTCAACGCGCCGCGCGTGATCAGCAATTGCTTGCCGATCTCGACGATCTCGATGAGTTTCGTCGGGTCGGAGTCGAGGTCGACCATGTTGCCGGCCTCCTTGGCGGCCTGCGTGCCGGTGTTCATCGCCACGCCGACGTCTGCCTGGGCGAGCGCCGGGGCGTCGTTCGTCCCGTCACCCGTCATGGCGATGAGCCGGCCTCCGGCCTGCTCCTTCTTGATCAGGGCCATCTTGTCCTCGGGGGTCGCCTCGGCGAGGAAGTCGTCGACGCCTGCTTCGGTGGCGATGGCCCTGGCGGTGAGCGGGTTGTCGCCGGTGATCATCACCGTTCGAATGCCCATCGCCCGCAGCTCGTCGAAGCGCGTGCGCATGCCGTCCTTGACGACGTCTTTGAGATGGATCACCCCGAGGGCTCGACACTCACCAGTCCGATGGTCGAGCTCGGCGACGCCGAGCGGTGTGCCGCCGTCGCCGGAGATGCCGTGGGCGATCGTGTCGAGCGCCTCCGGGACGGTTCCACCGGACTCCAGGACCCACCGCTTGACGGCGTCGGTCGCCCCCTTGCGGATGCTCCGGCCGTCGTAGTCCACACCGCTCATCCGCGTCTGGGCGGTGAACGGAACGAGGGTCGCGTCGAACAGTTGGACCGTGACCCGGCCGTACTCCGACTCCGCCAGGGTCACGATCGAGCGGCCCTCCGGTGTCTCGTCGGCGAGGCTCGACAGATGGGCTGCGCCGGCGAGCTGCGCGATTTCGACTCCTGCCAGGGGGATGAACTCCGACGCCTGGCGGTTGCCGTGGGTGATCGTGCCGGTCTTGTCGAGCAGCAGCGTGTTGACGTCACCGGCCGCCTCGACGGCGCGGCCCGACATCGCCAGCACATTGCGCTGGACCAGGCGGTCCATGCCGGCGATGCCGATCGCCGACAGCAGGGCCCCGATCGTCGTCGGGATCAGGCACACGAGCAAGGCGATGAGCACGATGATCGACTGCTCGGCGCCGGAGTACATGGCGAACGGTTGCAACGAGACGACCGCCAGCAGGAACACGATCGTCAAACCGGACAGCAGGATGTTGAGGGCGATTTCGTTCGGCGTCTTCTGCCGTTCGGCGCCTTCCACGAGAGCGATCATGCGGTCGAGGAAGGTCTCCCCCGGCTTCGCCGAGATGCGCACCACGATCTCGTCGGACAGCACGCGGGTTCCGCCGGTGACCGCCGATCGGTCCCCGCCCGACTCGCGGATCACTGGGGCCGACTCGCCGGTGATCGCCGACTCGTCGACGGTGGCGATGCCGGCGACGACATCGCCGTCGCTCGGGATCACCTGACCGGCGGCGACGACACACTCATCGCCGACGTCGAGGGCACTGCTCGGGACCTCCTCGAGAGTTCCGTCGGCCTGCCGCCGGTGGGCGGTCGTCTCCGCCCTGGTCTGGCGCAATGTCGCCGCCTGGGCCTTACCGCGCCCCTCGGCCATCGCCTCGGCGAAGTTGGCGAACAGCACGGTGAACCACAAGAAGACGGCGACGAGTCCGCTGAACACGTTCTCGGAGGCTGTCGCGTCGCCGAAATCGCGGAAGAACAGAATGGTCGTCAGCACACTGCCCACGAGGACGACGAACATCACCGGGTTACGCGCCTGGACGCGCGGGTTGAGCTTGCGCACGCTCTCGACGAGTGCGCTGTTGACGATGGCCGGGTCGATCAGTTTGCGGGTCGGCAGCGGATGCCGATCGCGTGCAGAACTGCCGACGGGACGCACGACGGTGTTCATCTGCTACTCCGATACGAGCGACGAGGCGCCAGCCGAGGAGCGGCCAGCAGCGGCCTGCGTGGCCGGGGAACGCAACGGACGGTGTTCACTTTCAACTCCTACAGCGACAGCTGCTCGACGATTGGCCCGAGCGCCAAGGCGGGAAAGAAGGTCAGGCCGGCGACGATGACGACGACACCGACCACGAGGCCGGCGAACAGCGGTGTGTGCGTCGGAAACGTGCCCGCCGACGCCGGGACCGTCTGCTTGCGGGCCAGCGAACCGGCGATGCCAGGACGGGGATGATCAAGAAGAACCTCCCGACGAGCATGGCGATGCCGAGTGTCGTGTCGTACCACTGCGTCGCCGTTGTCAGGCCGGCGAACGCCGAGCCGTTGTTGTTGGCGGCTGACGTGAAGGCGTAGAGGATCTCGGTCAGCCCGTGGGGGCCCGGATTGTTGGTGGTCTGCGCCGAGTCGAGGACGACCGACGCGGCGGCGAACCCGAGCAACGCGACGGGCATCGCCAGCAGGTAGAGCACGACCATTTTCATCTCCACGGCCTGGATCTTCTTGCCGAGGTACTCCGGTGTTCGCCCGACCATCAGCCCGGCGAGGAACACTGCGAGGATGGCCATGATCAGCAGCCCGTTGAGGCCGACGCCGACGCCACCCGGGCTGACCTCGCCGAGCATCATGTGCGTCATCGCGATCCCGCCGCCGAGCGGCGTCATGCTGTCGTGCATCGCGTTGACCGATCCGTTCGACGTTCCGGTGGTCGTTGCCGCCCACAGTCCCGACGCACCCGTGCCGAAGCGCACCTCTTTGCCTTCGAGGTTGCCGCCACCGGCGAGCTCGGCGCTGACCGACTGATCGGCGCCGAGAGCGTCGAGGTTCGGGTTGCCATTGCCCTCGAGGGCCATCGCCCCGATCGACATCAGCCCCCAGATCGCCACCATGATGGCGAAGACGGCGCGTCCCTGCCGGCGGTCCTTGACCATGTGCCCGAACGTGAATGCCAGGGCGAAGGGGATGATGGCGATGCTGAACGTCTCGATGAAGTTGTTGAACGGTGTCGAGTTCTCGAACGGGTGAGCCGAGTTGACGTTGAAGAACCCACCGCCGTTGGTGCCGAGCTGCTTGATCGCGATCTGGCTCGCCGCCGGCCCGCCGGCGATCACTTGCGTCGTGCCTTCCAGCGTGGTGACGTCCGTGTGCCCGTGGAAGTTCTGGATGACGCCTTGGCTGACGAGCAGGACGGCGACCACGAGCGACAGGGGCAGGAGAATGCGCACGATCGAGCGGGTCAGGTCGACCCAGAAGTTGCCGAGCGTCTTGGCCCGGCGGCGGGCGATGCCGCGAATCAGCGCCGCCATCACCGCCATCCCGGCGGCTGCCGATACGAAGTTCTGCACGGCCAACCCGGTCATCTGGGTGAGGTGGCTCATCGTCGACTCGCCGCCGTAGGACTGCCAGTTCGTGTTCGTCATGAAGCTGACGGCCGTGTTGAACGAGAGGTGGGGAACGACTCCGGACACGTCGCTCGGGTTGAACGGCAGCGACCCCTGGAGACGCTGCAGGACGTACACGGCGAGGAACGACACGAGGCTGAACCCGAGTACCGAGTAGGCGTAGACGGTCCAGCGCTGCTCGCGCCTGTCGTCCACGCGACAGGCCCGGTAGATCAGCCGCTCGAGCGGGAGGAAGATGCGATCGCCAAACGTCCGCCCGTCCCCGTACACGCCGGCCATGTAGCGACCGAGCAGCGGCGCGAACACGCCGAGGGCGACGATGAGGGCGACGAACTGGACCCAGGTCGCGGCGGACATCAGAACTTCTCCGGGAACACGAGGGTCGCCACGAGGTAGGCGGTGACCAACAACGAGACGATCAAGGCAATGGCGTTGTCGGCGCCCATCAGGGGGTGACCTCCTCAGCCTGGTCGGCACCCTCGGCGGACCGCACGAGACGGTCGAGCCCGCGTACATAGAGCGCACACAGGGCGAAGAAGGCGATGGTGAGGGCGACGAACACGACGTCAGCCATGACTCGTTCCTTTCATTGCATCTGGCGGCGGCGCCGAGGACGCTTTCTTGCTGGGGAGATGGCGCCGATCCGGGTCGGCGAGGACGGCGCCGACCTGGTCGGCGATGGCGACGGCGACAACACGTTGTTCGAGCGTCACGGTGGTGTTGGGCTCCGGGACGAGGACGAAGCGGCCGAGCACGTTGCCGCGCCCGAGCACGGCGAGCTCGGCGCCATCCGCCGGCAGGGAGAACCCACTGTCTGGCCCGTGGTACTCCATCACGGAGATCACTCCGCTGCGTTCGAGGCGCGGCAGCGGATTGCTGAACGGGAATGCCTCGAACTGACAGCTGTGCAACGACAGCAGTTCGCGCAGCTCGGTCTGGGCGACGATGATCGTGTCTGTCGAGGTGTGGCGACCGGGCTCGGCGACCGTGGCAACCCGGTGGATCCGACGGATCTCGTCAGCGACGCTCTCGCCGCCGCGTACCGGATGGCGACGGAATGTGGCGAGCTGACCAACCGCCAGTCCGACAGCGAGGAGCAGCAGGGTCGTCTCGACGTCGTCAGCAGAATCGATCTCCAAGGTCAAGTAGGGCGCGGTGTGGAAGAAGTTGAAGGACAGCGCGGCGGAGACGGCAGCGACCGCTCCGGCACTGCGTCCCCCGCCGACTGCCGCGAGGACGACGACGAGCACGAGGACCAGAGCGATGTTGGCGTTGAGCATGTGATCGCGCAGCGACACCAAGGCGGCGGCGACGGCGATCGGTGCGGCACCTCCAATGGCGATCCACAGCAGCTGTGAAGAGCGTGCCTCGTTGTCCACGAGTCCGGTGTAGCGACGGGGTGACCAGGTCTTGCTGGTCTTCACGCGTTCTCAACGCGGCGCAGCGGAATCTCAACGCCGCGTCAACGGATGCCTGACGCGCGCCGGGTCGCCTCGCTAGCCTCGCTGGCTCGTGAGATCGAGGTCGCTCGTCGCCATCGTCCTGGCCGTTGCCCCAGGGGTCGGTTTGAGCGCGGCCGCCACGAATGCGTCGTCGCCGACGACAACGACCTCGACGAGTACCGCCCCGCCGACGACCACCGCTGCGCCGACGACATCGATCGCCCCGACGACAACGATCGCCCCGACGACGACGGTCCCCGACTTGCTCATCGGCGTCAACTGGATCCAGGCGACGTACGCGTCACCGTGTTCCGACTCGACGGTCCGGGTCGTCGGCGGCTCGACGATCGAAGGGAGCAACCGAGTCGTGCTCGACGATGTCGTCGCGCTTGATGCCGCCAACGGGCTGGCTCTCGCCTTCCTCTCGTGTCGCGCTCCGGGTGGGGCGACGACCCAGTCCACGGCGAGCGTGGTCCGTGCCCGATCCGGGGCCGTCGAAACGCTCGCCGAGCGCCAGCTCGGCGCGGGTGCTCGCGTCGTATCCATCGACGTTCCGACCGTGACGGTCGAATCGCCGGTCACCGCTCCCCCGGCCGGGACCTGCTGCGCCGAGGTCATCACCCGTCAGACGCTGAGTGCTGGGCCGCACGGGTTCAACCTCGTCGCGGCGCAGCAGCTCGCCGCGTTCGACCAGACGGTCGGCGTGTCCCCAACGGTAGGTCGCGATGCCGAGCTGGTCCGCCGCAGCGTGACACCCGCAGCGCTGTGCTACCGATGGGACAACGTCTGGCTCAGCGCCCCTGAGGAGCCCGCCGAACCCGCCCCACTCGCCGAGCCCAGTGCCGAGCTGCAAACGATCCGCCTGGCGTTGATCCACCTGACCGGCCAGTGGATCGAACCAACCGACGCGATGAACGCCGAGATGGCCGCTGTCGTCACCGCCTACCAGGAGGCCCGCGACCTCGCGGTGGACGGGGCGATCGGCAACCAGACGACCAACGCGCTGGGCCGTGACCTCGGCTGCCCCGACAACGGCCAATTCACGATGGTGCCCCCGGCAGGCGTCGGGCCGCGCAACTTCGCCTCGGTCGATCAACTGCTGGCGGCGACCGGTCGTTTCGCCAGTGGCGCCTCGAGTGGCAACTCTTCGATCGATCAACTGTTGACCGACTCCCGGTGGGATGGGCGTCACGCGATGTTCCTCGGCTGCTATCGGTGGCAAGCCCCGTCTGCGGGCGTGTCGTGCAGCTGGAGCGGTGCGACTCCGCTGCAACTCGTCGGCCTCGTCGACGACCCGGCGACCCCCGGGCTTGGTTCGTTCTCGATCCTCTACGCCCGCAGCACCGCAATGTGAGACCGCTACCCTGACGAGTTGCGCGGGTGTAGCTCAGTGGTAGAGCTTCAGCCTTCCAAGCTGACTACGCGGGTTCGATTCCCGTCACCCGCTCTCGATGCGCCGGCGGACCTCGGCCCAGGTGATCGGCAGATCGCTTGCCGGGGCGGTCCAGAACACGAACGTCGTCGGATTCATGTGCGGACGGATCCCGTCGACATCGCCACGGTGTGGATCGGTGGCGGCGAACGCCTCCAGGTGCTCGCGCGAACGCCATGCGGACACCGTCCAGAACGTCTTGGCCCAGAGCTTGGCGTCGAGGGCATAGCCGACCACGCCCGGTGCCTCAGCCAGCTGGCGGCGGATCCGCAGCGTGGCGGTGAGGAACCCCGGAAGGTGGAGGTGCGAGCGCAGCGGCAGCCGGGACGCCATCACCGTGAGCTCCGTTGCGGCGTCGACGGATTCGAGACGTTTCCACGGCAGTGCTGGCACCCGGGTCACTGTACGGAACCGGGAGCAAGGGGTTGGTGACGTGGCTGTCGCTACGGGGTGAACGGTCGGCGCACCTCGTCGAGGACGAAGGCCGTCGACGATCCGACGACGTCGTCGATGGCGTGCAACTGGGAGAGCAAGGTGTCGCGGAAGTGGGACATGTCGGGGCTGCGCACGACGGCGATGAGGTCGTACTCGCCGGCGCACATCATCAACGACTCCACGCCCGGCACCTCGGCAATCGAATCGCGGGCCGCCCGCCAGCCGTGCTGGGTGATCTTGAGGAACACGAGGGCGCAGATCCCGTAGCCGAGCACCGCCGGATCGAGGGTGGCGGTGAACCCCGTGATCGCCCCGATCCGGCGCAACCGCTCAACGCGGGCGTGGGCCGTCGACCGAGAGATGTGACAGCGCGTCGCCAGCTCGGAGAACGACAGCCGACCGTCGCCGACGAGCGCCATCAACAGCTCCCGGTCGACACCGTCGATCTGTCGATCGGAATCGGCGCGAGCGGCCAACGGTGCGACAGATTGTCCAGAATCTTGAGACATCACGATCAATCGTACGGATTTCGTGGACATCTCTCGCCAATCTGTTGCCGGCCCTACAGACTGTTGTCATGACGACGTACGACTCCGGCGTCACGGCTGTCGAACTCGCCGACGACCATCCGGGAGTGTCCGATCCCGACTACCGCCGCCGTCGCGACGAGATCGCCAGCGCCGCGGTCGGTCTCCGGCCCGGCGACGAGGCGCCGACGATCGACTACACCGTGGCCGAGAACGAGACCTGGGCCACCGCCCAACGAGCTCTCGGTGAACGGCACCGCCAGCACGCCTGCACGGCGTTCCTCGACGGAGTCGCCCGGCTCGCCCTGCCGGCCGACCGCGTGCCTCAACTGGCCGACGTTTCTCGGCGTCTGCAGCAGCTCACCGGGTGGCGTGTCGACGCCGCTGCCGGGCTGGCCCCGATCCGCGAGTTCTACGGCTCGCTCGGCGACCGGCGGTTCATGTCCACGCAGTACGTGCGCCACCCGTCCGTCCCCCTGTACACGCCGGAGCCGGACGTGATCCACGAGGTCATCGGCCATTGCAATTCCTTGGCCAACGAGCAGTACGCCGACCTCTACGCGGCGGCCGGGGCGGCGAGCCGGAGGGCCGACGACGCCGCCCTCGCCCGCTTCTCGAAGGCCTTCTGGTTCACCCTCGAGTTCGGCGTCGTGTTCGAGGACGGCGACCTGAAGGCGTACGGCGCCGGTCTGCTGTCGAGCTTCGGGGAGATGAACGCCTATCGCCACGCCGAGATCCGCGACTGGGACCTCGACGAGATGGCCGTCACGGACTACGACATCGACGTCTACCAACCGGTGCTGTTCGGAGCGCCCGACTTCGCCACCGTCGTCGGCGACCTGACGGCCTGGTTCGCCGCCATCTGACCCCGTCCCCCGGGCATCTGGGGAAAGATCGTGTCAGACGTCGACACGATCCTTCCCCAAGTCGTCGGTTGACACGGATCTTCCCCAGATGGAGGGGCGCGGTCGGTACGGTCACGGCGTGACTGGAGATCGGGCGCCGGAGGTCAGCGTCGTCATCCTGACGACGGGCGCACGACCCGCCGAGTTGCGTGCCGCCGTCGACAGCGCACTTCGTCAGGACGGTCCGATCGTCGAGATCGTGGTCGTCGCCAACGGCACGTCGGCAGACCTCGGACTGCCGAGCGACGATCGGGTCCGGATCGTGTCCTCCGCCGAGAACCTCGGCATTCCCGGCGGCCGCAACTTCGGAGCCACGCAGGCCGTCGCACCCGTCGTCGCCTTTCTCGACGACGACGCCCGACTGATCGAGGTGGACACGTTGGCTGCGAGCGCCGAGCGCCTTCGCGGCGAATCCACAGCTCGGCGTCGTGGCGCTGCGGATCGTCGACGACGACGGTCAGACCGCCCGTCGACACGTTCCCCGAGTCGGCGCCGGCGGTGCCGATCGGAGCGGTCCGGCGACCGCCTTCCTGGGTGGCGCTGTCGTCATCCGCCGCGAAGCGTTCGAGCGGGCTGGCCGATACCCAACCGACTTCCGATATGCGATGGAGGAGACCGATCTCGCCCTGCGCCTCGTCGACGACGGCTGGACGATCCAGTACGAGAGCACTCCCGCGGTGGTCCACCCGCGGACCGATCCGACGCGGCATCCCGAAGCCGCGTCGCGCACCATGCGCAACCGAGTGTGGCTCGCCTACCGCAACCTTCCGGCGCCCCTCGCCGTCGTCTACGTGGCCAACTGGTTGGTCATCTCGGCCATCCGGCAGCCCGGCCAACTTGCCGAGCTGTTCCAGGGAATCGGCGACGGCTGGAGCACCCGGCCCCGGGGTCAACGGGCCCCGATCCGCTGGCGCACCGTCGTTCGGCTGACCCGTCTCGGTCGACCGCCGATCGTGTGAGACGGGTAGCGTCCCGACGATGACCGGTGCGGCCGACGGCAACGACGCCGTGCTCGCCGCCGACGAGCGGGTCGCGCTGATCGCCGCCCACGAGCGCCGAGTCGAGGCACTGCGCGACAGCGCCCAATATCGCGTCGGCGAGCTGGTCATTGCCAGTGCCCGGTCGCCGCGCCGACTCGTCCGCCTTCCCGTCGATCTGTGGCGACTGCGCAAGGAGCTGCTGGCGAAGAACCTCGTCGCTCCGTTGGAGTCGGCCACCACCCCGCCCGGCCACCAGGTTGTCGTGGCCACGATCCTCGACGAGATGAGTCAGCAAGCGTTCGCCCCGGAATGGGACCAACGGCCCATTCGGGGGACGCCGACCGTGGAATCGCTCGAGTCGACGAACGCTGCACTGCTGTTCGTCGAACCTCTGGCGGATGGCGGTGGCCCTTGGCGCGACGCCACCGTGGCCGCGAGCCAGGCTGGCATTCCGACGGTGCTCTGGAGCTCGGCGGGCCCAGCTCACCTCGCCGAGTTCGCCGACGCGCCGCGTCATTTCGACTGGATCTTCACGACGGACGCTGAGTGCCTCGAACGCTACGTCACCCTGGCGGGTCACGATCGCGTGGCCGCCCTGCCGTTCGCTGTCCAGCCGCGCGCATACAACCCCATCGGCGCGCCAACCCAGCGTGTGGCCCGGGCCGCCATCGTCGGGCGGTGGCCGGCCCGCTGCGACGGGATGCTGCGGTCCGTCTTCGACGCCGGAATGCTCGACGTCCTCGACCCGGTCGGCGGCGCCGCGCGACCAGCCGATTACCGCCGCTACGCGTGCTTCGTCGATATCGACTCGGTGACGACGTCGCCGACCATGTGCTCGCGTCGCGTCTTCGAGCTGCTCGCTTGCCGCACACCGGTTGTGTCGACTCCCTCGCGCGCGATCGCCGAGCTGTTCGGCGACACCGTGATCACGGTAGAGACGCCGGCCGACGCACGTCACGCCGTCGAGAAGCTGGCTGGGGATCCCGAACACCGCGACCGTGTCGGCCAGCTCGGCTACCGCGCCGTACTGGCGCAGCACACGTATGCCCATCGAGTCGATCAGGTTCTCAGCACACTCGGTATCGCCTCACCATCCCCGGCACCCCGCATGACCGTGCTGGCGCCGACCAACCGTCCCGAGTACCTCGACCGCCTGATCGACAACTTCAGTCGCCAGCGCGACGTCACGGCAGACCTCATCGTGCTCACCAACTCGGAGCGCTTCGATCAACCGGAGGTCGACCGACGCCTCGCTTCGATCCCTCGAGCGCGGGCCATCCACCTTGCCGCCGGACTGACGATGGGCGAGTGTCTCAACATCGGCCTGGCCGCGACGGATGCCCGGTTCGTCGCCAAGTTCGATGACGACGATCACTACGGCGCCCACTATCTGCACGACACCCTGCTCGTTCACCGTTACGTCGACGCGGCGATCGTCGGCAAGAAGACATTCTTCGCATTCCTCGAGGGCGCCGACGAGACCGTGTTGCGCTCGCCCGGCAATGAGTTCACTGCCGCGAATCGGGTGAGCGGGTCGACGATGGTGATCGACAGGCAGCTGTTCCCCGACGCACGGTTCGCCGCGCTCAACCTCGGTGAGGACATCGATCTCTGCGAGCGGGCCATCAGTGCCGGCCACGTGGTGTTCTCCGCCGACCGCTTCAACTATGTCGCCGTGCGCCGCCACGACGCCCGGACCCACAGCTGGACGATCAACGAGAACGAGTACCGCATCGGCGCCGTCCGAGTCGCCAGTGGTCTGGCCCTCGACCGCACGATGGTCTGAACCCCGCCGACCCCGACCCCCACCCCGACTTCTGGGGAACATCCGTGTCAGAGGTCGACACGATCCTTCCCCGAATCGTCGGATGACACGGATCTTCCCCAGATGGGGGAGGTTCTCACCAAGTTCCGACGGGGCTCACGGTTGGGTCACGGGTCGGTGATGTTTCGTGGACTCGACCACCCCAACGCCGGCATCCACCGGCCGAACAGGAGAGTTCCATGAATCCCAAGCCACGCCGCTTCCCCCGCGGCACCGTTGCGGCGACCCTTGGCGCTGGTGCGACCGCCGCCGCCCTGCTGCTCGCCCCGGCGATCAGCAATGCGGCGACCGACGAGCCCGACGACACCGTCGAAGCCACCACGCCCGAGGACGCTGCGGCAACCGCGGAGCCCGACACCGACGACAGCGACCCCGGTGTCGGGTCCGGCGACGACCGGGTGATCATCATTCCCGGTGGACCCGGCGGACCTCTCCACCCGGGTGGACCCGAAGGGCCCGACGTGCCTGGCCGCGTCGACCGCGGTCCCGGCGGGCCACGGCTGCGACTCATCGACCCCGAGCTGATCGCCGCGACCATCGGCATCGACGTCGACGTCCTCGCCGAGGAGCTGCGCAGCGGCGCGACGATCGCCGAGATCGCCGAGGCGAACGGCGTCGACCCTCAGACGGTGATCGACGCCCTCGTCGCCGAGTACACCGAACGAGTCACCGACTGGATCGCGGGCGACCAGTCCACGCCGGACGCCGACGACACGGCAAGCACCGAGACGACCGAAGCGTGACCCCCGTCACCGGCTGCAGTCGGCACAGCGACCGTAGAGGTCGAGACTGTGGCCGGTGACGACCACTGCCAACTGAGCCGTGATCCGGCGAGCCTCGCCGGCGACGGCTGCTTCGACGCCGGGGTCAGCCGGGATGTCGACCACCAGGCCGCATGCCGTGCATGTCAGGTGGTGGTGATGCTGCCCGCTGAGGGCCTCGCTCAACTCGAATCGATCGTGATGTCCCGCACCGGTGACCCGTTGCAGGACGCCGACACCTTCGAGCACGACGAGGTTGCGGTACAACGAGCTCTGCGACACCGCTCGGCCATCCTCCTCGAGCAGGTCGGGCACCGACACCGGACGTGCCGCCGTCGCGATCGCGTCGAGAATCGCCCGGCGTTGCCTGGTGTGCCGCTGTCCGACGCGGGTGAGACGACGCTCGGCCGCGACATGCAGATCCTCGCGTTGCCCGCCACGTTCCCCGCCGCCAGCGCCGACTGGGTCAACCGACACTCGGTCACCGTACCTTCGGGCACACCGAGAGTCGCGCCGTCCCGATCATCCGGAAGGCGTCGCCCTCCGCCCAATACGGCGCCGGCCACCGGCGATCGCCGGCGGCAATCCCCATCGCGGCGAACGCGTCGGCGAGCGCGTCGGCACACACCGTGCCGCCGATCACGGCCACGACGTCGAGGTAGGCCGCCCGGAAGACCTCGTCGTGGCGGCGAGCGACGGTGGCCAGCGCGTGAGCAAGCTCGTGGGCAACCGTGGCCCGGGTCAGTTGCTCGTCGCTCAGCTGGATCTCGACGTGGTCCGGGCGATGGCGAGCGCTCGACGAGCGCGTCCCGCGGCGTGGTCGCTGCACGGCGACCACCACGCCGCACGAACGCCACCAGGGACCCGCCGTGATCTCGGCAATCGTTCGATCGGCCGTCACGCGATCCACGGGGAGGTCGAGCGTGGTGCCACCAAAGGCGATCTCTTCGGCAGCGAGGACGGCAGTTCGTCCGGCATCGACCACGTCATTGACCTCCGCGACCCAACGCCCGTCGACCGCCAAGGCGCGATCGGCCGAGGTCGATGTTGGCGGCCGCACGGTGACCGTCGCGCCAACCCGTCCGTTGCGCCGGAGCGGCCGCCCGCGCCGCGACGACACGACCGAACGAGTCGGCGGCGAAGGCGCGCACTCGCGCCGATCTGTCGAGCACGTCGGGAAGCGCCGGCCCGCCAGGGCGTGCCGCGCTGCGGCTGGGAGTCATCGCCGACGCGGCCGCCCTGGCCCGCGCCGCGGCGAGCTGCTCGGCGACGCGGTTGGCAAACCCGAAGAGGAACGACCGCCGCCAGCGCTGCGTCGCCGCCGGCGTGCGCATCCTGACTCCGGCCATCTGGCTCGCCGCCTGGGCGTGCAACGACGTGTACAGCACCTCGGTCACATCGAGATCGGATTCATAGCCGGCCAGCACTGCCGTGGTCCCGGTGCCGGCGGTCTCGAACACCACCTCGCAATCGTGGTTGCGGGCGACGGCGTCGACGAGGGCCAGCCGGGCGCGGACGTACGCACCACGCCCGACGGCGATACGACGCAGGGCCAGCGACCCGTGCTCCAGCGCGTCGCGGACGTGGGTCGGGTCGATGCGGTGCTCGGCGATGAGCTGGGCGGCCTTCGCCGAGAACACCTCGGCCTCGTTGGCATTGTCCGTGCTCTCGGCCTTGGCGAGCAGCTTGCGGATCCTGTCGAGGAGCGCCTCACTCATCGTGCCGGTGTGGTTCGATGACCGCCGACATTGGCAGGTGATCGGAACGCTCGGCGAACCAGTCGAGGCGCTCCACTGAGGCCAGCACCGCGGCGTCGACCACCGTCCAGCCAGCCGGCACGAAGACGTAGTCGAGTCGCTGGGTGGGCGGGCGGCCGTGGCGCGCGCCCGCTGTCCAGTTCGTGGACCCGTCGACGCCATCCAGGCGCTCTAGCTTCCACGCGTCTGCCCACCCCGCAGCCTCCAGATCGGCCGGCCCGGGGCCGTCTGGCAGGTCGTTGAAGTCGCCGGCGATCACCGGCAGGCGGGGAAGCCGGTTGGCGGCGGCGACGACGAGCGCGGCCTCCCGTCGACGATTGTCGCTGTCGTCGTGCGGCGACAGATGAACGTTGATCACATTGAGCCGATCTCCCGCCCGATCGACCTCGGCGCTGATGGCGATCCTCCGCCGCCAATCCCACCACGGTGCGCGGCGCAGCACGAAGCTTCGGGCGGCGACGAGACGATGGGACGTGAGCACAGCCAGTCCCTCCGGGAGGGGCCAGCCGAGGTGCTTGAACGCCCAGCACCGCTGCATCCCCACGCGGCGGGCGAGTCGGCGAGCCTGCAGCCATCCGACCTCTTGGAGCACGACGACGTCGGGGGCAGCGCGGCGCACGACGTCGGCCACGCCGTCGATGTCGACGCCCACCGAGCCTTGGAGGTTCCAGGTCACGATGCACATCGTCGTGTCCCGATCCATCCGGACGAGGATGGCAGACCGGGGCGCCTTCCCGGGTGACCTCTGCCGACAATCGGCGACTACCTTCTCGTCCGTGGTCGACAGCTTCCTCCATCCCTTCGCCAAACCCGCGCGGCCGGCGTTCATCTCCGTAGTCCGCGGCGAGGGCGCCCTGCTGTGGACGGCCGACGGAGCCGAGTTGGTCGACGCCATGGCCAGCCTCTGGTACTGCAACGTCGGCCACGGCCGTCGCGAGATCGCCGCCGCGGTCGCCGCGCAGATCGAGACGCTGGAGGCCTACTCGTGCTTCGAGCCGTTCTCCAACCCGGCGGCCGACGAGCTAGCCGGTCGGCTGGTCGAGCTGTCGCCGATCCCCTCGTCGCGCGTGTTCCTGTGCGGTTCGGGTTCGGAGGCCGTCGACACGGCGATCAAGTTCGCCCGGCTCACCCACACGCTCGCCGGCGACTCCGGCCGGACGGTCGTCGTCAGCCGGCAGCGCGGCTACCACGGGACGAACCTTGGCGGGACCAGCGCCCAGGGCATCGAACCGAACCGCCAAGGGTGGGGTCCGCTGGTGCCCGACATGATCCAGGTGCCGGCAGACGACATCGAAGGACTGTCCGTGCTGATGGCCGACCGAGGAGCCGACGTCGCCGCAGTGCTCATCGAACCGGTCCAGGGCGCCGGCGGCGTGTTCCCGCCGCCGCCCGGCTACCTCGCCGAGGCCCGCGCGTTGTGTGACCGTCACGGGGCCCTCCTGGTGTTCGACGAGGTGATCACCGGGTTCGGCCGGCTGGGCACGTGGTTCGCCGCCGAAGCGTTCGACGTCGTACCCGACATGATCACGTTCGCCAAAGCGGTCACGTCCGGTTACCAGCAAGTCGGCGGCGTGCTCGTCGGAGCGCGGGTCCGCGACGCCTTGGAGTCCGACGACAGCTTCATTCTCCGCCACGGCTACACGTACTCGGGCCACGCGACGGCCTGCGCGGCGGCGCTGTGCAACCTCGATCTGCTTCGTGACGAAGGGTTGCTCGGGCGCTCCGAGCCGATCGGCAAGCGGCTCTCCGAGGGCCTCGAGTCACTCGCCGCCGACGGCGTGATCGATCACGTACGGGGCACCGGGGCGGTGTGGGCCGCGGGCCTCCGGCCCGACCAGGATGCCACGGCGATCCGCGATGCGATGCTCGACGGCGGCGTCGTCACCCGGGCAATCGGCACCGACACGTGTACGTTCTGCCCGCCGCTGGTGACGACCGACGAGCAGATCGACCGCATCGTCGACACCCTGGCGACCGCCGCCGCCCGGGTCCAGTCCTGATGCCGCAAACCGGTCAGCGGTGACCGAAAGCGGCAGGAGAAGCTGGCTGACGGCTACTTCTTGCGGGCGACGCCGGCGGCCACGGTGGCCTTGGCCGGCTTCAACACGCCCTTGGCGAGGGCGGCGTCGAGGTAGTCCTCGGCCTCCTCGGCGGTGACCTTGAGGGCCGGGGAGATCTCGCTGATCAGGTTGACCCTCGCCCGCTCGTACATCGTCCGCTCCGCCGCCGAGAGCGAGGCGTCGCGGTTGCGGGCAGCGAGGTTCCGAACGACCTCGGCGACCTGGTAGACGTCGCCGCTCTTCAGCTTCTCTTGGTGGTTCTTGAACCGCCGGCTCCAGTTCGATGGCACGCGCGGGTCGGGCTTGGAGAGCACGGAGACGAGGTCCTCGAGCTCGTCGGCCGAGACCGGCGAGCGCACGCCGACCTCCTCGGCCATGTTGACCGGGACCTTCAGCGTCATCTCGTTGATCACCGTCTGGAGGATCAGGTACTCGCGCTTCTCGCCGAATGCCTCCATCTTCTTGGTCCCCATCACGATGCACGCACCGTGTTGTGGGTAGATGATGGTGTCACCCTTCTTGAACTTCACACAGAACCTCTCGCCGGGAGAAAATCGGGGGCTTCCCAGGATAGGGCGACGAGCTCCGAATCTGACCGGGAGGACGGACCGCAGAGATCCGCCCGCCGAAGCAATTCGAGAACATGTACCTCGGAGCGAAAAAGCTCGCTGTCCTCGGAGAATCTGCCTAGGTTGCTGCCTGCCGTTGAGGGGCTGGGGGGATCATGGGCCGCAAGCTCGCTGTCGTGTTCGTCGCCGCTGTTGCGGTGTCCACGGTGTGGTGCACGACGCCAGTGGCCGCCGCAAGACAGGTGGCGACCGCCACAACCGTTCCACCAGCAGCACCCGAGGAGACATCGCCGTCGTCGAGCACGGCTGGAACCGGAGTCTCATCCGATAACGACCACCTTTTCACGGTCGGCGATATCGAGATACCGCAGGGTGAACCCGGGACCGTGTCGGTGATCGGAGCCGGACAAATATCCGAGGATGGCCACGTTCCGCTCGTGGCACGCAACAACACCGAAGAGATGATCTATGAGATTCAGATCGCCCTAACCGGGAGTGATGCGAACGGTGTTGAGATCGCCACCGCCGACGTCCTCATTTCGACCGGTGGTTTGGCACCCGGTGACTGGATCTTCGGACAGAATGCTGCTGCTTCGCCCGGCCTGGCGGAGGCATCGAACTTCGGTCTTGGTGTGAACTGGTCAACGGACCCCGCTACGGCGATGTTCGTGGCGTTGGACGTGATGACCGCAGCGCTCGTCGATGGCGCCATCGTTGGGACGGTCGTCAACAGTTCTGACGTCGTGCTCGGCAACTTCAATCTCGTGAACCTCGCTTGCTTCGCGGGCCCGCAGGTACTCACCACCTATCAGCTCGCAATGGTCGACGCCCAACGCCTCAACCCCGGTGAGTCTGCGCCATTTGCGACGACGGTCCCGATCGACCCCGGCTCATGCGTCTCGTTCGCCGCGTTCGCCATCGGCTTGCCAGCCTCATGATCGGAGCCTTGGCCGGCCTGTGCCGTCCACCGCGCGCCCCCGGCACGATTCGAACGTGCGACCGGCGGATTAGAAGTCCGCTGCTCTATCCAGGCTGAGCTACGGGGGCCGGCGGCCAGCCTAAGCCGGGGTGCCCGAGTGTTTGCGGCCACCGGAGTGTCTGCGGCGCGAAGGTCCGTCCGGTGGCACTCGGGTCGCCGGAAACACTCGGGTGGGGCGTGGTCAGCGGAGGAAGCGGCGCAGCAGGTCGAGGGCGTTGATCACGCTGAGCTGACGGATCTGGTCGCGGCTGGCGGTCTGGCGGTGGTGCATCGTCGTCGCCCGGTCAGCGCCGTGGCCGACGACGGCGAGGCACACCGTTCCCACCGGTACGCCGTCCTGGGTGTCGGGGCCGGCGACGCCGGTCAGCGCCAGTCCCACGTCGGCGCCGAGCACTCGGCACGCGCCCTCGGCCATCTCCAACGCGACCTCCTCGCTGATCACCGGGCCAGGCGTGACGCCAAGCAGGTCGAACTTGACGTCACTGGCATACGTCACGAGCGACCCGCGTAACACGTCGCTGACACCAGGCACGCTGCCCAGCCGAGCGGACACCAGCCCCGCGGTGAGCGACTCGGCGATGGCGAGGGTCCACCCGCGCTGGCGGAGGGCCTCGACGACCACCGACTCCATCGACTCGCCATCGCTGCCGAACACCACGCCGCCGAGGAGACCGCGGATCTCCGACTCCCACGGGCGCAGCTTGTCCTGGGCTGCGGCCGGGGACTCCGCCGAGGTGGTGAGGCGGATCTCCAGCCCGTTCCAACCGCGGGCGAGGAACGCCAACGTGACGTCGCCGTCGTCGTCGAGGCGCGAGATGACGTCGTCGAGGCGGGCGTTGAGGCCGCTCTCCGACTCCCCCCACACCTTGAGGACGCGCGAGGCGATCACCGTCGGCTCGCCGGCACGGGCGAGGAGGTCGGGGAGCACGGCGCGTTCGACCATCTCCTCCATCTCGTCGGGCACCCCAGGGACGGCGTAGATCACACGTGGGAGGCCATCGAACTGCAGCGGGCAGATCAATCCCGGTGCCGTGCCGCGCCGCTGGGGGATCACCGTCGCCCCGACGGGGACCATTGCCTGGCGCAAGTTGTTCTCGGACATCGGTCGGCGCAGCTGGGAGAACAGTTCACGGACGACATCGGCCACACCGTCGTCGAGGACCAGCTCGACACCCATCACGGCGGCGATGGCTTCCCGGGTCACGTCGTCGTGCGTCGGCCCGAGCCCTCCGCACACGATGACCGCGTCGGACTCGGCGAGAATCAAGCGCAGGACGTTGGCGATCCGCTCGACGTTGTCACCGATCTTGATCTGCAGACGCGACGCGATGCCGTGGGCGGCCAGGCGCTCACCGATGAACGCCGAGTTGCTGTCGACGATCTGACCGAGCAGCAGCTCCGTGCCCACCGCCACCACATCGCAACGCACGCTCCTAGACCACCGACACGTCGGGAGGCAGCAGTGCCCGGGCCTTGGCGGCGTGCATCCGCCAGAAATACTGGGCGGCGCTGTACAAGGCGAGCACCACGGCAGCCCACAGGCACAGGTTCCACAGCCACGTGGCGTCGAGGGCGGTGAGCGGCAACAGGGCGAAACCAACGGCCAGCTGCTGGGCCACCGTCTTGTACTTGGCGGCCCGGCTGGCCGGCATCGTGATGCCCTTCGTGCCGATCACGCTGCGGTACACGCTGATGACCAGTTCCCGCGCGGCGATGATGGCGACCGGGACGATCCAGAACACGTCCCGCCCGACGAGGGTGAACATCGCTCCGAGGATCAGCACCTTGTCGGCGAGCGGATCGAGGAACGCGCCGGAACGGGTCGGTCCGCGACGGCGGGCGATGAAGCCATCGACGAAATCGCTGACCGACAGCAGGAACCAGAACACGAAGGCGACCCACGATCCGCCGTCGTCCTCCGGAATCAGCCAGAACATCAGCGGCGACAGCAGGAGGCGCGTCGCGGTGATCGCATTCGCCCACGTCGCCAGCGCGGTTCCGACGTCTTTCACAACGCGTCCAGCGTCTCGCTGAGCGTCGACAGGTCAGCGCCGGAGGCGATCAGGTCGCTGCCCAGGGCGTCGACGATCTCCACCGCGGCGAACGTCCCGGCGGCGAGTGTCGGATCGACGAGGACGACACCGTCGATCTCCGGCGCCTCCCGGTGACCGCGCCCGATTCCCGGACGATCGACGAGGACCTCGACGGACGTGCCGATCAGCTCGTCGCGACGCGCCGAGGTGATCGCGTCCTGCAACTCGCTGAGCTCGCCGAGTCGCTCGGCGACGAGGCCAGCGGGAACCTGGCCGTCGAGCCCGGCGGCGTAGGTGCCGTCTTCGCGGCTGTAGGCGAAGAACCCGCACCAGTCGAGCTGAGCATCGGCGACGAAGCGGAGCAGCTGGTCGTGGTCGTCCTCGGTCTCTCCCGGGTAGCCGACGATGAAGTTGCTGCGGAAGGCGGCGTCGGGGCGCCGGGCACGGATCTCGCCGATGCGGCGGAGGAATCGATCACCGTCACCCCACCGGCGCATCCGCCGCAGGAGCGCCTTGCTGACGTGCTGCAACGACAGGTCGAAGTACGGCACGCTCGACTCGGCGACGACGTCGATCAGCTCATCACTCAGGTCGCTCGGATACAGGTACAGGAGACGGACGCGCGGCACCCGCTCGGCGACGGCCCGCACCAGCGGCACGATCGCGCCAGCACCGAGCTGGTCAGGGCGGTCCTTGCCGTACGACGCCAGATCCTGGGCGACGAGCACGATCTCGGAGGCTGCCAGCTCGTCGACCTCGGCGAGGATCTGGGCGACGTCGCGGCTGCGCTGGCTGCCGCGGAACGAAGGAATCGCGCAGAAGCCGCACTTGCGGTCGCAGCCCTCGGCGATCTTGACGTAGGCCCAGGGGACCGGCGACTTCGGCCGCGGCAGGTTGAGCAGGTCGAACGCCGGGACCGGCGTGGCGCTGACCGGAATGAGCCGTGTCCGTGGCGCGCCGCCCGGACCCTGGCGCGCCGGCGGCGCCAGGGCGACGCCGAACCCGGCGACGTGGTCGACCTCGGGGAGGGCGGCGGCCAGCTCGTCGCCGTAGCGCTCGGCCATGCACCCGGTGACGACGAGGCGGCTGCCCTCGTGGCGTCGCTCGTCCAGAGCCAGGACGGTGTCGATCGACTCCTTGCGGGCTGCCTCGATGAACGCACACGTGTTGACGACGACGAGGTCAGCCGACTCGGCGTCGTCAGCGGGGCGCAGGCCATCGGCGAGCAGGGTGCCGACGAGCTTGTCGGAGTCGACCTGGTTCTTCGGGCAACCAAGTGTCTCGACGTAGAAGCTCTCGGACACGACTCACCAGGCTACTGACGGGTGCGACGGGGGCTGCTGTGGCTGCATCTGGGCGGCCAACCCCCGAGAATCCGGACCGGGGGCCGCCCAGATCGGAAAGTGGACCGGAGGCCGCCCAGATCGGGACTACTGGTGAGCGAGGCGCAGGCCGCGGCGGGGCCATTCCATCGACACCAGCCTGCCCGTGCCGGAGAGCGTGACGAAGGCGGTACGCATGTCCGGCCCGCCGAAGCACAGGTTCGTGGTGTACGGATCGCCGGTCGCCGCCTGGGCGACAGCGCTGCCGTCGGGGGCGATCGACGTGACCGCCCCGGCGATCAGCGTGCCGACGGCGACCCAGCCGTCGGCATCGACGGCCAGGGAATCGAGCAGTTGGAGTCCCGGCAGTCCACACAACAGGGCCGCCGGGTCATACTTCGAGTTCGGCGGCTCGAGGACTCCGGGCTCGGCAATGCGGCGACGGAACAGCCGGCCCGTGTACGTCTCGGTCCAGTACAGGGTCGCACCGTCAGGGCTCAGACCGATTCCGTTCGGCGAGTACACGGGATAGGCCACCTCGTGGATCTCGGAGCCGTCGCAGCGGGCGTAGTACACGGCGCCGAGATCGGCGGTTCGGGCCCCGACGTCCTGGATTCCGAAGTCGGTGAAGTAGAAGCCGCCGTGGCCGTCCATCACCAGATCGTTCGGGGCGCGCAACGGACGACCAGCACAGTTGGTGTACAGGTTGGCCACCGTGCCGTCGTGGTCGATGTGTTGGATCAGCCCGCCGGTGTAGCGGTCGAGATCGAACGGGCCCGGAACGAGCAGGGTCCCGAGCTCGCGAGGCGTGAAACACCCTCCGTTGTTGCACAGGTAGAAGGCGCCGTCAGGCCCGACGGCGAGGCCGTTGGGCCCGCCCTTTGCTTCACAGATCAGCTCCGTCGAACCATCCGGGTGCACCCGGGTCAGGCGCTCCCCGAGCACCTCGACGACGACGACCGAGCCGTCGGGCATCGCCACCGGTCCCTCCGGGAACTGCAGGCCGGCGGCAATCTCGGTGAAGACGGTCTCGGTCACGTCGCCATCCTTGCCGTCAGCGGCTGAGTGTCTCGAACTCCTCGACGGTCATCAGTACCGCCCGTGCCTTGGAACCCTCGCTCGGACCGACGACGCCACGCTGCTCGAGGAGGTCCATGATCCGCCCGGCACGGGCGAAACCGACCTTCAGCTTGCGCTGGAGCATCGACGTCGATCCCAGCTGGCTGCGCACGACGAGCTCCATCGCCTGGCGCATCATCACCTCGTCGTCGTCCTCATCGCTGCCGCTGATCGCGTTGGCCGAGGCCGTGACGAGATCGGGCTCGTCGGCGGCCCCCTCGACGCCGCTGACGTAGACGACCTCGGGGGCCTGCTCACGCCAGTGGCGCACGATCGCCCGCACCTCCTCCTCGCTGACGAACGAGCCCTGCACGCGAGCGAGGACCGACGAATTGCCCGGGAGCATCAGCATGTCCCCCTTGCCGACGAGCTTCTCGGCGCCGGGCTGGTCGAGGATCACCCGCGAGTCGGTGAGGCTGGACACGGCGAACGCGATGCGCGCCGGGATGTTCGCCTTGATCACGCCGGTGATCACGTTCACACTCGGCCGCTGCGTCGCCACGATGAGGTGGATGCCGACGGCCCGCGCCTTCTGGGCGAGTCGGGTGATCGCCTCCTCGACGTCGCGGGCGGCGACCATCATCAAGTCGTTGAGCTCGTCGACCACGACGACGATGTATGGCAGGCGCTCTGGTTGCTCCTCGCTGCCCGGATCAGGCTCCAGCACCCCCTGGTCGAACGCTGCGTTGAAGCCGGAGATGTCCCGATAACCCTTGGCCGACAGCAAGTCGTAGCGCCGCTCCATCTCCTTGACGGCCCACCCGAGGGCGTTGGCCGCCTTCTTCGGGTTGGTCACCGGCTGGGTGAGCAGGTGCGGCAATCGGTTGTACTGGCCCATCTCGACTTGCTTCGGGTCGACGAGGATCAGGCGCACCTGGTCGGGGGTTCGGCGCATCAGCAACGAGGCCAGGATGCTGTTGATGCAGCTCGACTTGCCGGCACCGGTCGCCCCGGCAATCAGCAGGTGCGGCGTGGTCGCCAGGTCGAGGAACACGGCATCGCCGGCGATGTCCTTGCCGATCGCCACGTCGAGCGGACCAGTCGCCGCGGCGGCTTCCGGAGCGAGGAGCAGGTCGCCGAGGGCGACGAGTTGGCGGGTGCGGTTGGGAACCTCGACACCGATCGCCGACTTGCCCGGGATCGGGGCGAGGATACGGACGTCGGTGGCGGCCATCGCATAGGCGATGTCGCGCTGCAACGACGTCACCCTGGCCACCTTCACACCGGGTCCCAGCTCGAGCTCATAGCGCGTGACGGTCGGTCCGACCGTCATGCCGGCGAGCGTCGTGTCGACACCGTGTTGTTCGAGGGACTGCTCGAGGATCCGCCCACGCCCGGCGGCCTCGCCCTGGTCGACGCTCTTCACAGCCCCGCGCTGGAGCAAGGCGACGGGCGGCAGCACCCAGTTGCCGGGAACGGTGCCGGCCCCGGCGTCGCCGTCGAACGGCTCGGTCGCCTCCGCCCGCTTCCTTCGCCGAGACCCGCCGGCTGCATCGCTCCCGTCGAAGTCGTCGGCGGCGTCGTAAGGAGCGGCGGGCAGGGCGAGGGCGATCGTCTCACCGACATCGTCGCCGTCGACAGCGGTGGCGACGGGGCCGCCGTCGTCGTCCTGACCCTCGCTGTCACTGCTCAACGACGACAGGTTGCCGAGTGCATTGCGGGCAGCGCGGCCGACCGGTCGGGCGATCGATGCCGCGCCACGTCCCGTGCGCTGGGCGATCGTGCGCAACGAGGCCTGGGTGATCAGCAGCAGGCCACCGATCCCGAGGGCCACGAGAAGCACGATCGAACCGAACTCGGCCATCAGCGTGCGCAGCGGCTCGCCGACGATCCAGCCGATCACGCCGCCGGAGTCGGTGACCCCGCTCACCGAGAAACCCTCTGGGCCACTGGCGACGTGGATCACGCCGAGGGCGGTGAGGCCGACCAACGACCAGCCGATGACCAGGCGGTACGGGCTCGACGACCGGGCGCTGCGGATGAACGAGATTCCGACGGCCAGCAGGAGGACCGGCAGGACATAACGGCCGACTCCGGCCAGCGCTCCGCCGAGCCACTCGATGCCGTCGCCGAGGATCCCGGCGAAATCGAAGTAGATGCCGGCGGCGAGAATGATCGCCGCAACGATCAGGAGCAGGCCGAGGAACTCGTGCTCGCGCCCGGCAATCGCCCGGCGCAACTCACCGGTGGCCTGCTCACGTCGCGAACCCCTGCTGCCGCTGTCCGACTTGCTGTAGCGAGCCGTGGTCACGGTGCCCTTGCTGGCCCCCTTGGTACCGCTCGATGAGGACTTCGTCGGGTTCGACGAGCGCGCCGCCGGCAAGGCCTTGTGCTCGCTCTTCTTGGACGGTCCCCACGTAGCCATGCACAGGTCAAGGTACCAAGCAGCGAGCGCTCCATCCCGGAGGGTCGCACCATGGCCGACTCTGGGGCTACGCCTCCATCACGACGGGGACGATCATCGGGCGACGGCGGGTGCGATCGGAGACGAACCGGCCGGCGGCTCGGCGCACATCGCGCTCCAGCGTCTCGACGTCGCGCACACCCTTGGCCAACGTCGCTTCGACGGCTGTCGCGATCGTGTCACATGCCTCATCGAGGAGGTCCTCGGCCTCGGGGGCATAGACCCAGCCACGGGTGATGATCTCCGGCCCAGTGAGCACCTTGCCCGACTGCGTGTCGACGGTGACGACGACCACGACGACCCCCTCCGACGCCAGCACGGCGCGGTCGCGCAACACACCTTGGCCGACGTCGCCGACGATTCCGTCGACGTACAGGTATCCGGCGGGAACTCGCCCGGCGGCCTCCACGCCGTCATCGCCGACGACGAGGACATCACCGTCCTCGCACACCAGCACCCGGTCGCGTGGTATCCCCATCGTCGCACCGAGCTCGGCGTTGGCCACGAGGTGGCGGTACTCGCCGTGGATCGGGACGTACCACTGCGGTTGGGCGATCGAGAGATAGGTCTTCAGCTCGTCAGCTTGGGCGTGGCCGGTGGCATGCACGTCACGAGTTCCCGAGTGGACGACCTGGGCGCCGGCCTTGAGCAACCCGTCCATGACCCGGTTGACGTTGGACTCGTTACCGGGGATCGCATGACTCGACAGGATCACCGTGTCGTTCTCGCTGAGCTTGACGAACTTGTTCTCGCCGCGGGCCAACAGGGCCAATGCCGACATCGGCTCGCCCTGTGATCCGGTGGAGATCACGCAGATCTCCCCGGGCGGATAGCGGTCGATGTCATCGATGTCGACCAATTTGCTCGCCGGGATCGTCACGATCCCCAGATCGATACCGAGCTGCACGTTCTTGCGGATGCTCATCCCCAGCGTGGCCACCTTGCGACCACTGTCGATGGCCGCATCGGCGATCTGCTGGATGCGATGGAGGTGGCTGGCGAAGCTGGCGGTGATCACGCGACGGCCGCGGCACTCGGCGAACAGCGTGCGCAGGACTCCACCGACCGTGGTCTCGCTCGGCGCGTGACCCGGTTCCTCGGCATTCGTCGAGTCGGCGAGGAGCACGCGGATGCCCTCGGTGCGGGCGAGCTCCCCGATTCTGGCGAGGTCGGTGCGGCGACCGTCGACGGGTGTCAGGTCGAGTTTGAAGTCGCCCGTGTGCAACAACACGCCCTGGGGTGTGTGCACGGCGATGGCATGGGCGTGGGGCACGCTGTGGGTGACCGGGATGAACTCGACATCGAACGGGCCGATCTGCACCCGCTCGTTGTCGGCGACGACGTGGAGCTCGGTGTTGCCGAGCAGGCCCGCCTCTTCGATGCGGTTGCGGGCGAGGCCGAGCGTCACGGCCGAGCCGTAGATCGGCACGGCGATCTCGCGCAGCAGGTACTGCAGCGCCCCGACGTGGTCTTCGTGACCGTGGGTGGCGACGACGGCCACGATCCGCGTGGCGTTCTCGCGCAGATACGTGAAGTCCGGGAGCACGAGGTCGATGCCGTGCATGTCCGGGTCGGGGAACATCAGCCCACAGTCGATGAGCATGATCTGGCGATCGAGCCCGTCGCCCGTCGGACCGCCGCCCTGCTCGATCGCCATGCAATTGCGCCCGATCTCACCCAGGCCGCCGAGAAACACGACGCGCACGGCGTCACGCCGGGTACCAGCGCCGGAGGCGCCGACGCTCGATTCAGCCACGGGCAGCGACCAACCGGCCGTAGACGTCGGCCGCCCGTTGGTCGAGCCAGACCGGGTCCGGGCCGAGGGGCGGCCGGCAGCGCCCGGCGGGCTGTCCGAGATGGCGGAGCATGGCCTTCGACGGCAGTGGGTTGGGAGCCTCGTCCCCGGTCTCGAACGCAATGCTCTCCAGCAAGCGATCGTTGACCCGCCGCGCCGCTGTCGTGTCCCCCCGGTCCCACAGGTCGAAGAACTCGACGAGGTCCGGTGCGACCCAGTGTCCGGCGACGCTGACCACCCCGACAGCGCCGACTGCGACGAGTGGCAGGGTGTTGATGTCGTCCCCGCTGTAGACCTCGAACGAGTCCGGCGCCGCGGCGACGAGCCGCGAGGTTTCGCCGGGGTTGCCGGCGGCGTCCTTGACACCGAGGACGTTGGGCACCTCGGTGGCCAGGCGCACGAGCACGTCGGTGGCGATCTTGCGGCCGGTGCGGATCGGGATGTCGTAGATCAGCACCGGCAACTCCGTCGACGCGGCGATCGCCCGCAGGTGGGCCTCGATGCCGGCCTGCGATGGACGGCTGTAGTACGGACACAACGCGAGGATCCCGGCGACATCGCGTTTCGATGCCTCGACGGTGAGGTGCACATCATGGGCCGTGTCGTTGCCGGTGGAACCGGCAACGACGGGGATGGTCACGGCGCCGGCCACCGCCTCCCACAACTGCAGCTTCTCGTCGTCGCTCAACGTCGGCGACTCACCGGTCGTACCAGCCAGGACGAGCCCCTCGTTGCCTTCGGACTGCAGCCACTTGGCGAGCTCGACAGCTCCGTCGACGTCGAGTGCCAGGTCGTCGTCGAACGGCGTGACCATCGCCGTCACGACTCTGCCGAATCGAGCCATGATGGCAGGCTAATCGGCGAGCACCGCCGGGGCATCGATGCGGCGAATCTAGCCCTTACGGGCCCACATGAGGATGCGCTTGAAGGGGTAGAAGTACGGCGCGACGTCGCCGAGATTGTCGATGACACTGGCGCGGTAGGCGTCGATGAACTGGCCGGCGAGGTCAGGGTCGAGGAGCTTGGTGAAGCGGGTCAGGGTGGTCCCCCGCGTCCAGTCGACAACGCTCGCCGTCGACTCGAGGCGGTGCGGGTAGACCTGCACCCGCACGTTCTGCCCGACGGCACCGAACCCGTCGAGGACGGTCGAGTACTCCTCGGGACCGAGCACATTGGTGGCAACGGGATCTGGTGGCGGAAGGCAGTTGAACGCCGACAGGAACGGCTCTGTCGTGGCCACCTGGATCGCGATGCGGTGCGCCGGGTGGTCGGCATTGGCGGGCACCTGCACGGCGAGCTGCCCGCCCGCGGCCAACCCAGCCCACCAGCGGCTGAGCACCTCGGGATGATCAGGCACCCATTGGAGGCTGGCGTTGGCGATGATCAGGTCGTGGTCACCGCGGCTCGTCCACTTGCCGAGGTCGCCGCGGGCGAAGCGCAATCGGTCGTCACCGCACCCGATCGCCTCCCTGGCCACACTGAGCATCGCATCCGAGGAATCGATGCCGACCATCTCCTCGATGCCGAGGCGATCGGTGACTTCGGCGGTGAGCTCACCGCTTCCGCAGCCGAGATCGACGCATCGACCGAATCCGCCGGGCGGTTGCTGGAGCATGGCGACCAGGTCCCAGAACGGTTGCGCCCGTTGTTCGGCGAAGCGCCCGTACTGGACGGGATCCCAGCCGTCGTTCATTGCGTTCGCCTGACGCGCCGCAGACCCCCTTGCGTCATGTTCGCAACCTACTGCCGGAACATCCCCTCACACCAAAGGCGCGGTATCAGGCGCCTTGACGTTGGTCGACCGCTTCAGATCTGCAGGGCGAGGTATTCCTCGCCGGTGTCCTCGAGGTTCTCGAACTGGATCACGTCCATCTCCTCGAAACGGCGGCGCAACCACTGATCGTTTCGATCGAGGAGACCGAGCTTCTTGCAGTTCGGCACGATCTTGGAGAACAGCATCGTCTGGAACAGCTGGCGGGTCGGATCATTGAGCACGAGCGGGACCACGTCACGGGGGTTCACACCGTGGCGCTCCCAGACCTCCTGGGACAGGAAGCGGTCGCGCATCCGGACGGCCGCCTCGTAGGCGAACTCCTGGCGCTCGCGGAGCTCGTCATCGGTCATCTCCGCATAGACCTCGCGTAGCGACAGCACGCCAAATGCCACGTGGCGGGCCTCGTCACTCATCACGTAGCGCAGCAGCTGCTTGAGGAGTGGCTCGCCGGTGAGCTGATGCAAGAACCCGAAGGCAGCCAGCGCCAGGCCCTCCACCATCACCTGCATCCCGAGGTAGGTCATGTCCCAGCGACTGTCGCTGATGATGTCGTCGAGGAGCAGGCGGAGGTGGGCATTGACCTGGAACTCGCCGCCAACCTTCTCCTGCAGGTAGCGGCCGAAGACCTCGACGTGGCGGGCTTCATCGACAACTTGGGTGGCGGCGTACAGCTTGGCGTCGTACCACGGCACCGATTCGGTGATCTTCGCCGTGCAGAGCAGGGCCCCCTGCTCACCGTGGAGGAACTGAGACAGCGTCCAACGGCGCTGGTCCATGGCGAAGGCGATCCACTCGTCGTCGGTCCACTTCTCGACGACCGTGCCGTCGTAGTGGCCCGGGCTGAGTCCGGCGGAGATCGCACTCTCGTCCTCGCGCACCACCTTCTCGAAGTCGACCTCGGTGTCCCACGGCAGATCAGTGGCCGCGTTCCACTGGCCGACCTTGCCCTTCTCGTAGAGCTTGCGAAGCTGCGGCCGGGCGAGCGTGTAGTCCCACGTGAAGATGGCCTCGGCGTTGTCCTTGACGGCGTGTTCGATCTCGTCGACGTCTGTGTTGACGACCGCCACGATCGCCTCGATGTCATTGAGCTCGGCGCGCCCGAGGATCTCGTCGTTGGCTCGATGGCTGACAGTCATCGCACAGCTCCTTCGGTGAGGGTCGCGATCAGCGGCGCGAGGAAGTGACGCGCCGAGTCAGGGTCGCCGAGGTCGACGACGTCGCTGGGGGCGAGGAAATAGGAGATCGTCAGCCGGCTGAGGACATCGACGACGGCAGTCGATTGCTCACGGGACAAGTACGGCTCGGCGAACGGAACGAGGAACGTCGTGGCGTAGTGGATGATGCGCGGCACCCCGGCCGTGGTCAGCTGGGTCAGCGCCTCGCCGGGCTCCGCCGCGAGCATGACCGCAAGATGGTGGTCGGCGCGCAGCTCGCGGGTGGCCGTGACGACCGTGCGCACGAGCAGTTCGTCGAGCGTGTCGGCGCCAGCCACCTCGGCGCGCAACACGTCGAAGAACTCCTCCAGCTCGCGCACGCGCAACGCGTCGAGGAGCACGTCTTTGCCACCGGGATACAACCGGTACACCGTTGCCCGCGACACGGAGGCCTCGGCGGCGACGTCGTCGATCGACAGCTTGGCGAACCCGAAACGCTCGCAACAGGCCTTCGTCGCGTCGAGCAGGCGGGTCTCGAGGGTCACGACCATGAGTTGAGACATTAAGACTGATCTGTCTCACCGTCAATCGGTTTGCGACAGCTCGGCGACCGATTGGGAGTGGGGCAACTGCGCAAATCGGCTCGCCGGCGATCGGGCGCCTAGATTCGCGAACCAAACAACTCGACTCAGGGAGTACACGATGCGAACCCGCACCCTCGCGATCGTCGGTGTCACCGCCATCGCCGTGGTCGTACCGGCGGCCGCCGGCGCGACCACCGTTCCGGGCACGGAGCCGGCAGACACCGCCGCCGGGACCGAGACGACGATTTCGGTCGGGACGATCCCCGACCCGGCGCCGTGCGCCGAGGGACTCACGCTCGAGGACGACGTGCTGACGGTCGCCACTGGCGAGCCGGCGTTCCCGCCGTACGTCATCGACGATGCTCCCGAGAGCGGCGAGGGCTTCGAGGCTGCTGTCGCGTATGCGGTCGCCGAGCAGCTCGGGTTCGACAGCGATTCCGTCGAGTGGGTGCGCACGCCATTCGACGCGGCGATCGCCCCCGGGCCGAAGGACTTCGACTTCAACCTCCAGCAGTTCTCGATCTCCGAGGAGCGCCTCGAGGTCGTCTCGTTCAGCGTGCCCTACTACACGGGCACGCAAGCGATCGTCGCCGGCCCGGACTCCCCGGCGATCGGAGCCACGACGCTGCCCGAGCTGCAGGAACTCCGGCTCGGCGTGGCCGCCGGGACCACCAGCTTGATTCTCGTCGAGGACGTCATCCAGCCCGCCGCCGACGTCCAGGTGTTCAACACCAACGCCGATGCCGTTCAGGCGCTGTCCACGCAGCAGGTCGACGGACTCGTCGTCGACCTGCCGACGGCGCTGTTCCTCGCTGGCGTGGAGATCGAGGGCGGCGTCGTGGTCGGGCAGTTCCCACCGATCGACGCCGCGCCGGGCGAGGACTGGGGTCTGCTCTTCGAGCAGGACAACCCGCTCGTCGAGTGCGTCGACTACGCCTTGCTCAGGCTGCGCGAATCCGGGGAGCTCGAGGAGATCACCACCACCTGGATGGAAGAGGCCACCGAGGTGCCGGTCTTCGATCTGGAGTGAATGCCGCGCCGCCAGGATCGCGTGCCGACCCCGCGAACGTCGACACGCGCGCCCGGCGGCAGGAGTACGAGCGTCGGCAGCGGCGCACCAGCATCGCCGTTGCCGCCACGTCGACGGCGGTCGCCGTCCTCCTCGTCGTCTGGCTCCTGCCCAAGACATCCGGTTGGCAGGACGTTCGGCAGTCATTCTTCGACTGGTCGGTGTTCCGGGACAGCTTCCGTCCGATCCTGCGAGCGTTCTGGTTGGACATCCGCATCTTCTTGGTGTGCGCGCCGTGCATCATCGCCGTCGCTCTGCTCGTGGCGATGGCCCGCAACATCCGGACGCCGGCGCTGTTCCCGTTGCGGTTGACCGCCACTCTCTACACCGACGTGGTGCGCGGCGTGCCGGTGATCCTGTGGATCACGATGCTCGGCTTCGGCATACCCGGGCTGTTGCAGACGCGGGAATGGTACGGCCGGCCGATCATCTGGGGGTCGGTCGCGCTGATCCTCACCTACTCGGCGTACGTCGCCGAGGTCTTCCGTGCCGGGATCGAGAGTGTCCACGAATCCCAGCGCGCCGCAGCTCGGTCGCTCGGACTGTCGGCCGGCCAGACGATGCGCTCCGTCGTCCTCCCCCAGGCGATTCGACGTGTGATCCCACCCCTGATGAACGACCTCGTCAGCCTGCAGAAGGACGTCGCCTTGATCTCGGTGCTCGGGCCGGTCGAAGCGCTGCGCCGGGCGACGATCATCAAGGACCGCATCTTCAACTTCACTCCGTACGTCGTCGCCGCCGTGCTGTTCCTGTGCGTGTCGATCCCGTTGACCCGCCTCACCGACCACCTGCTCGCCCGCGACCGCCGGAGGATGTCCGGGACTGTCGTCACATGAGTGAGGTCGCGCTCCGCGGTGTCGTCAAGGAGTTCGGCAGCTGTCCGCGTGCTCGACGGCATCGATCTCGACGTACCGAGTGGTTCGGCGGTCACGCTGATCGGCGCTTCGGGGTCGGGCAAGAGCACGTTGCTGCGGTGCATCAATCTGCTCGAACCGATCGACGACGGCTACATCACGATCGACGGCGTCGACATCAGCGAGCCGGGCCTCGATCCCAACCCGATCCGTCGCCGCATCGGCATGGTCTTCCAGAGCTTCAACCTGTTCCCCCACCTGAACGTCGTCGAGAACATCACGCTCGCGCCGCGCAAGCTGCGCCTCGCCAACACCACCGCCGCCAACGAGCGGGCGCGGCAGTTGCTCACCAGGCTGGGGCTCGGCGACAAGGCCAACGCCTACCCCGATCAGCTGTCCGGAGGCCAGCAGCAGCGCGTCGCGATCGCCCGCTCGCTGGCCATGGACCCGGCCGTGATGCTGCTCGACGAGATCACCTCGGCGCTCGACCCCGAGCTCGTCGGGGAGGTACTCGACGTCGTGCGTGACCTGCGCGGCGCCGGGATGACGATGGTCATCGCCACCCACGAGATGGGATTCGCCGGGGAGATCTCCGACACCGTGTGCTTCCTCGATGCCGGACGCATCGTCGAGTCCGGCCCCCCGGCGCAGCTCTTCGGCGCCCCGACCGAGGCACGCACCCAGGCGTTCCTCACCCGCGTCGTCGAGTCCGGCCGACTGTGACCCACCATCTGGGGAAGATCCGTGTCAATCGCCCTTCTGGGGAACGATCCTGTCAGGCCCTGACACGAAACTTCCCCAGGTCACGGGCCAGAACGTGGCCAACGCGTCGATAGCGTCGAAGGTCGTGTCTGCACCCCCCGCCGTCACTCGCTATCCGTTCGTCGCCTGGCTGGAGCGGCGGAGCCGACGGCAGATCGCCATCGCCGTCGCCGTCGCCGCGGTGTATGTCGGCTGGCGTGGACTGCGCGTCCTTGCCGGCGCCGTCCTCGATCGTTGGTGGCTGCAGACGGTCACCGACGCACCGGTGTGGCGCAACCTCGTATACGCCAAGGCCGAACTCGCCGTCCTGGCGGTCATTGGTACCGTGATCGTTGTCGGCGGATCGCTGTGGCTGGTGCGGCGCCGTGGCGCCGTGCCCGATGAAGCAGTCGGCGGGATTGTTCGTCGCTACCGGGGGCGAATGGGTCCCGCCCATCAGTGGCTGCTGATCGCCGTCGTGGGAGTGCTCGCATGGCGGATCGGTGTCGCGGCGACCGCCTCTTGGCAAGAGTGGCTGCTGTTCCTCCACGGCGGTTCGGTCGGGCGCCAGGTCCCCGAGCTCGGCGGTGACCTCGGCGACTACCTGTTCCGCCTGCCGTTCCTCGCCGTGGTCAGCGCCTGGCTGCGCCAGCTGCTCGTCGTCGCATTTGTCCTCACGCTGTTCGCCTCGGCGGTCGCCGGCGAGTTGCGATGGCCGTGGAGCCACCCGGACCGGCGACGCGCCCGGACGGCGGCTCTCGCCCACCTCGCCGTGCTCGCTGCCCTGCTCGCCGCCGTCCAGGCCCTCGACGACGTCTTCGTTCGGCGCCCGATGCAGGCGGTCAATCCGTCCGGATCGTTCGTCGGCGCCGGTTTCACCGAACTGAACGTCGTTGTTCGTGCCTCCTGGCTGCTGGCCGTGCTCGCCATTGCCGCTGGGTTCGCCCTGGTGATCGCGGCGCGACGGCGCTGGTGGCGATTCGCTGTCGGCGTCGTCGCGGTGACGGCCATTGCCCACCTCGCCGGTTTCGTGGCGATACCCGGCGTCGTCGACCGGTTCGTCGTCGCCCCGGCGGAGGCGGCCCGCCAGTTGCCCTACCTCGACCACAACCTCGAAGCGACGCGCCACGCGTTCCTCCTCGACTCCGTCGTCGACACGGGTCGCCAGCTCGACGACGGCATCGACACCCTCGACGCGACATCCGCCGCGGCGGTCTCGCGCACCCCGCTGTGGGATGTCGCCCAGCTGGCTCCGGCCCTGCAGGTCCTCCAGGGTCACACCGCCACGCGGATCACCGATCTCGACCTCGACCGCTACGAGATCGGCAACGAGGTTCACCCAGTGATGGTCGCCGCCCGCTCGGCGAGCCGCAACGACCTGCCTGAGCGCGGGTGGGTCCAAGAACACCTCGTCTACACCCATGGCGACGGCGTGGTTGCCGTGCCCGCCGACCGCCCCGACGCCGACGGCCGTCCGGATGTCGATTCGTTGACCGACGAGCTCTCCGTCGCCCATCCCGAGCTGTACTTCGGCGAGGGCCTCGCCGGCTGGTACGCGATCGTCGACACCGACCGCACGGAGCAGGGCGGAACCACGTTCTCGGCGGACACGGGGATCGAGATGTCCTCGCCGATCGAGCATGCCGTATTGGCCCTCGCCACCGGTGACGTCGAACCGTTGCTCTCCAGCGAACTGACGACGGATTCGCAGCTGCTCTACCGCCGCGACGTCAACGAGCGGTTGGCGGGGCTCGCCCCGTGGGCCACGTTCGGCAGTGATCCGTATCCGGTCATCACCGGCGACCGGGTGGTCTGGGTCGTCGACGGGTACACGACGGCGGCGACCTATCCGTACTCGCAGTTCACCGACTTCAAGGGAGCCACGGTGAACTACGCCCACGCGTCGTTGAAGGCGACGGTCGACGCCTACGACGGCACCGTCCATCTCTACCGGACAGAACTCGGCGGCAGCAACGATCCGATCCTCGACGCCTGGGAGGGCATCTTCCCGGGTCTCGTCGAGCCGATCGCGGCGATGCCGGCAGCGGTTCGCGATCACCTCCTGTATCCCCCGGACCTCCTCACCGTCCAGGCGCAGCTCCTCGGCCGTTATCACGTGGACCGGGCCGAAACGCTGTTCAACGGCACGCAACGGTGGTCGCCGTCGGCTGCGGCCCCAACCGGCGTGGCCACTGGATCTCCGGGCACCTCGACACAGGTGGCGATGTTCCAGCCGGCGGGGGACCTCGGGCTCGATGGACACCTCGTGTCGGCGATGCCGTTCAGCCCCGGCGCGGGAGCGACAACGAGCTCGGCTCGCGACCGGCTCGCCGCCGTCGCCTTGGCGGACAACGACGGAGCCGGGCAGATCGACCTCGTCTCCATCATCCCCGATTCCGGTCGCGAGGTGGCAACGCCGCTCGTCGCCCAGAGCGCGATCGACGCCGATCCGCAGATCGCCCAGCAGCTCACCCTGCTCAACGCCAACGGGTCCGTCGTCAGCTTCGGCCCGATGACACCGCTCGTGCTCGACGGCGGGGTCGTCTGGGTTCGCTCGATGATCGTGTCCGGAACAGCCGCCACGACAGCACCGCGTCTCTACGGCGTGGTCGCCGTCTCGCACGGCCTCGTCGGCTTCGGGCCGGATACTGCCGCGGCGATCGACGACGCGGTGTCGCAGCAGTCCGCCTGACCGATCAAGGCGGCAGTTCAGGACTTGCTGTAGGCCTCGAGGACGTCGTCGACGGGGCCGTCGGCGACGAGCTGGCCAGCCTCGATCCAGAGCGCCCGAGTGCACTGGCGGGAAATCTCGTCCATCGAGTGGCTGACGAGCATCAAGGTTCCGGCATGGGAGACGATCTCCTCGATGCGTTCCTTCGATTTCGCCCGGAACGCCTTGTCGCCGACCGAGAGGGCCTCGTCGATGAGCAGGATCCTCGGCTTGACGGACGTGGCGATGGCGAAGTGCAGGCGAGCCCGCATCCCTGACGAGTACGTCCGCAGCGGCCGGTTGATCGCCTCGCCGATGTCGGTGAACTCGACGATCTCGTCGATCTTGTCATTGACTTCGCTGTTCGACATGCCGAGAGCCAGGCACCCGAGCCGGATGTTGCGATAGCCGGTGGCGGCAGCGATGAGCGTCGCCCCGACGCCGAGCAGCTTGGGTTCCTCGGACACGAGGACCTCACCGCTCGTCGGCGCGAGCATCCCGGCGAGGGCGGCGAGGAGCGTCGACTTGCCGGAGCCGTTGGGGCCAACAACGCCGATCGCATCGCCCTCGGCCGCGTCGAACGAGACGCCCTTGAGGGCGTGAACCATGCTGCGCCCCGTGCCCTGTTTGGTGACGAGGCGCTGGCGGAGCGCGGCCCGACGGTCCTCGAACACCTCGTAGTCGAGGACGAGATCGCGAACCCTGATCGTCAGCTTCGGCACCGCCGTGGCGACCGCCGTCTCGGCGGTGGGTTCCGCCATCATGATCGTCCGTACCGCGACTCGGCAGTGCGGAAGTACCAGAAGCCGAACACGAGAATGGCGACCGCCCCGACGACGCCCTTGAGGAGGTCGCCGTCGTACACCGGCATCCCCATGAACACGTAGCGGTACATGTCGATGATGCCGATCAGCGGGTTGAGCCGGATCAACGTCGGCAGCAAGTTTCCGGCCCGATCGCTGGTCAGGAACTGCTCGAGCGGGAACATCACCCCCGACAGGTACATCAGCAGGCGGAACACGAACGGGATGATCTGCTGAACGTCGCGAAAGCTGTCGTTGAGCCGGGCGGCGATCAAGGCACCCCCCAAGTTGAGGCCCGAGTGCAGCACGACGATCGCCGGCAAGAGCAGCCAGCGCAACCCAACTCCTTCACCCGTGGCAATTGCGACCGCGGCGATCACGACGAGCTCGAAGGCGAACGTGTACAGCTTGGACATGATCACCGAGAACGGCAGCAGGGCGCGAGGAAAGCGGATCGAGCGCATCAACCCCTGATTGGCGGAGATCGCCGTCGCTCCGCCGAGCACGCACCGCGTCGTCAGATTGAAGACGAACACGCCCACCATCAGAAACAAGATGTAGTTGTCAATGCCCCTGCTGACGTCGAGCATCACCCCGAACACGAGGTAGTAGACGGCCACCGAGAGCATCGGATTGGCGAGGTGCCAGAGGTTGCCGAGGAGGGTGTCCTGATGCGTCGAGCGCACCTCCTCGAAGGGCAAGGCGACCGCGAAGTCGCGACGCGCCCACATCGCGGCGAGGTACTCCCTCGCCGGCATCACCGTGGTCAACGGACGCAGGTCGGCGGCGGGGTCAGCGATGCTCATACGGCCGCCAAGACGCTATCCCCCGCCACCGCCGCCACCCCGCCTTCGCGCGCCGGCCGCGAGCAGGTCGTCAGGTCGTGACCTCGAGGGTGATCTCGACGCCAGTCAGCGCCTTGCTGACCGGGCAGCTCGCTTTCGCGGTCTCCGCCGCCTCGCGGAACGCGTCGGCGTCGAGGCCGTCGACATCACCGGACACGCCGAGGGTGATCCCCGTGAGCCGGAACCCGCCAGCGGGATCGGGGCCGAGGCCGACGGTGGCGGTGACGTCGAGCGTCCGCGGGGTACCACCAGCGCGCGCCACCAACGCCGACAACGACATGGCGTAGCAGGCTGAGTGGGCGGCGGCAATCAGCTCCTCGGGGCTCGTTGCCCCGCCGGCGTCGTCGGCGGCCCGCTTGGGAAACGACACCTCGAACGTGCCGACCCCCGAGCTGGTCATGTCAATCTTGCCGGAACCTTGTTCGAGCGTTCCGGTCCAGGCGGTGCGAGCTGTACGTGTGGGCATGGAGAAGACGGTATCCGCGGTCAACGAGGCATCGACTGGAAGCGATCGCGCAACGTCTTCTGGGCGAACTTGTCGACGCTCGTTTCGGGCCCTTCGTCGACGAAGCCACGGCCGGCGTGATCGGGGAACACATCGAACGCCCTATAGCGTCAGTCGGCCATGAGCACGGCCGACGCGGGCGACCTCGCCGAGCCGCACGTACGTCCGTGGTGGGCTCCCCTGACGATCGTCGGCTTTGTCGCCCTCGTCATCTGCACGAACATCGCCAATGCCGTGTGGGCGCGCTGGGCCATCAGCAATCCCGAGGGTCTGCTCGTGCTCAGCTCACGGCAGCGCTACCTCGCCTTGGCGGTGACGAACGACATCGGCGTCGTCCAATACGTCGTCATCGGCACGCTGCGCATCGCCGCCGCCTTCGTGGTCTGCCACCTCGCCGGACGGGCCTACCGCGACGACCTGCTCAGGCTGTTCACTCGCTACCTCGGGTTCACCCCGGAGGCCCTCGATGCCTACCACCAGGCGCTGGACAAGGCCGAAGTGTTCGTGATCCCGTTCTTCGCCGGCAGCAACATCGTCGCCGTGCTGACCGGGATCCGGCGTACCCATCCGCTCAAGCTCGCCGTCCTCCTGGCGATCGGGATCGCTGGTCGGCTGGCCCTGATCTGGTGGCTGGCCACGGCGTTCGAGGGACCGCTCGAAGACTTCCTGGGTTGGGTCCAGCGCTACCAGTGGTGGGTCGTGATCGCCTCCGTCGCCGCCGTCGTGCTGATCAACGTGCGCAACTATCGCCGCGGCTCGTCACAACGCTGAGGAGTGCTGCCAGACTGGCGGCCATATGGCTGAGATCACCTTTCGCGGCAACCCCATCCACACCGTCGGCGAGCTGCCCGAGGCGGGCGCCGCGGCACCGGCGTTCACGCTGACCGGCACCGACCTCGGTGAGGTGTCCAAGGACACCTACGCCGGCCAGCCGGTCGTTCTGAACATCTTTCCGTCGATCGATACCCAGGTGTGTGCCACGAGCGTGCGCACGTTCAACGAGCGTGTCGCCGACAACGGGGTCACTGTGCTCTGCGTCTCCCAGGACCTGCCGTTCGCCGCGGCCCGTTTCTGCGGTGCCGAAGGGATCGAGAACGTCAAGACGGCCTCGACGTTCCGCAGCTCGTTCGGCGCCGACTACGGGGTCACGATCACGGACGGCCCACTCGCCGGGCTGCTCGCTCGGTCCGTGGTCGTCCTCGATGGCGACGGCAACGTCGCGTACACCGAGCTCGTTCCGGAGATCGCCCAAGAGCCGAACTACGACGCGGCCCTCGACGCGGTCAGCGCCCTCTAGCGAACCGCGGCGACCCCGCGTGCCCGTTCTGGGCGGCCTGCGGTCCATTCCCCGATCCGGGCGGCTTCCGGTCCGGATTACCGGCGTTCCGCCGCCCAGATCCAGTGATCGCCCTCACACGTCGAGCAGCGCGTCGAGGCCGATCGTCAGACCGGGCAACTCGGCGATCCGCTTGCAGGCGAGCAGCACACCGGGCATGAAGCTCCCGCGGTCGTAGCTGTCTTGGCGCAGCGTCAGGGTTTGCCCGCTGGCCCCGAAGATGACCTCCTGGTGGGCGACCATGCCACGCATCCGCACGGCGTGGATGTGGATCCCGGCGGGACCGGCGGCGCCCCGTGCGGCCTCGAGCGTCTCTTTTGTCGTCGGGTCGGCGGCCCAGTCTCCTGACGCGTCGGCGATTCGCTGGGCCGTCGTGATCGCCGTGCCCGATGGTGCATCGACCTTGCCGTCGTGATGCAGCTCGATGATCTCGACGGTGTCGAAGAACGGCGCGGCGAGTTCGCTGAGACGCATCAGCAGGACGGCGGAGATCGAAAAATTGGCGGCGACGATGGCGTGCCCGCTCTCCGGTGTGGCTGCGGCGGACGCGAAGGCAGCGAGGTCGGCGTCGGAGAGCCCGGACGTGCCGACGATCGTGTGGATCCCGTGGCCGAGCAGCACCGGCACGTTGTCCCGCGCCGCGGATGCGGTGGTGAAGTCGACGACCACCTCACACTCTGCGGCGGCGAACTCGTCGACACTCGCCGCCACGGTGACTCCGCCGACGATCTGGGCGGCCGCGCTGGGATCGACGGCGGCGACCAGTTCTAGGGCGTCGTCAGCGTTGATCGCGCGGCAGGCGGTCGCCCCCATCCGTCCGCCGGCGCCACACACCCCGACGCGGATCATCTCAGCGAACGTCCCACAGGTGGTGCACGGGGTCGTGGATCAGGTAGCGGGCGAACGTCTCGACCGTGAACCGGGCACCGTCGCTGCGTCGCCCGCAGCGCCCGAGTTGATCGGGGCGCACAGCATCCAAGCTCGCCGCCATCGCCTCGGCAGCCGCGAGGAGTTGATCACTGACGACTGCCGGGTCCTGCTCGGCGTAGCGATCGGCGAGGGCGGCCTCGTCCTGATCCCAGTTCGCGAACAGCGGGTCGTCATCGTCGAGCATCAGATGGAGACGCCGGTCGAACAGGCGGAACACGTCGCGCACATGGCAGCCGTACTCCAACGGTGACCAGCGATCGGGGCTCGGTCGTTGCCGCGCATCTTGTCGGCCCAGGACAGCCGGCCATCGCGCCGCGTTGTCCCGGACGAGATCGGCCGCCTCCGGCACCGACACCGTCGAAGCGTCGAACCCGCACTCCGGGCATCGGCGCTGGAGCACCCACGTCCAGTCCTTGGTGTCCGGTTCGATCGACATTCCGTGAAGCTAGTGCTCGAACATCGGTCGTTGTGCGGACGTTGGCGTCCGAAATCGACCAATGACAGAGAAGCGTCCCAGAACGCTCAGGTGGAAGCGGCGGCGACGACCGTCCAGTCGTGGCCGCCCAGTCCGTCGGCTTCGGCGGCGGACAGTCGCTCCACCGCCACGTCGAGGATCGGCGTCGGCAGGTCGCCGGCCATCGCCGACGCGTAGCGCAGATCCTTCAACGCCCAAGTGAGCGCGAAGTTCGGCGCGCGCCGGAGCCTGGCCGTGCGCCGCCCAGGCCATCGTGGTAACTGGCCCGCCGAGCCGATCGACGAGAGCCTCGCCGACCTCGTCGAGATCGAGTCCGGCCGAACGGGCCATCGCCATCGCCTCGCCGAAGGCGACGAGGTGGGCCGCCTGGAGAGCGTTGAGCACCAACTTGAACTGCGTACCGCTGCCGACGGGACCGAAGTGCCTGACGGTCGACGAGACGGCGTCGAGGACATCGGCGATCGACGCCAGGGTGGCCTCGTCGCCGCCGGCGAGCATGATGAGTGCCCCACTCTCGGCGCCGGCGCGTCCGCCGGTCACCGGCATGTCGAGGAACGGACGGGCCGCCGACCGGCATGCTTCGGCGAGTTCGGCAACCCAGCCCGGCGAGAGCGTCGCCGAGGTCACGAGCGTCGCCGACTCCGCCGACCCGGCGATGATGCCCTCGTCGCCGAGCCACACCGATCGCGACGAGACGTCGTCGGCTGTCGCCTCGAACACGACGTCGGCGCCACGAGCCGCATCGGCGGGGGTCGCCGCCAACGTCGCACCGGCGCCGACGACTTCGGCAGCGTGCTCGGCGGTGCGGTTCCAAACGGCGACCTGGTGGCCGTTGCGTAGGAGGTTGACAGCCATGCCACCACCGATCACACCGGTTCCGATCACGGCGATCTGGGCCATCTTGTGCTCCCGTCGTTGGTGGGACGTCGAATCAGTAGCGCGGCCCGACGCTGACCGTCACCGGGGCGGCAGCACCGAAGATGTCGGCGATCACCCGCTTGGCGTCATCGAGTGTGACGTTCTCCCAGCGAGCGAGCTGCTCCTCGACGCTGTGCACCTTGCCCAGCGTGATCAGCATCCCCCCGAGGCGGCTCATGCGCGCTGCCGTGTCCTCGAGCCCGAGTTGGTAGGCGCCGGTCAGGTAACCGACGGCAACGTCGAGCTCCTCAGCGGTGATGCCGCCGCTCACCAAGCGCTCGATCTCACTGTTGATGAGCAGTTCGACCTCGCCGGCGTGCTCGGGCATCGATCCGGCATACACGGACCAAGCGCCGACATCGGCGTACGAGGCGGTCGCCGAGTAGACGCTGTAGGCCAGCCCGCGGCGCTCACGGATCTCGTCGAACAGGCGGCTCGAGAGCCCGCCACCGAAGACGTGGTTGACGACATCGACAACCTCGCGATCCGGGTCGTCGCGGCGCACCGAGCGACCACCGATGGCCAGATGCACCTGCTCAGAGTCGTCGTCGATACCGAGACTCTCGCCACGCACACCGGGGAGCTGGCGAGCAACCCTGCCATCACCCTCGGTCAGGTCGGCGAAGGCAGTCGACACCGCATCGACGACGTCGTGATGATCGACCTCGCCAGCCACGGCGACGACGATCGAACCTGTCGTGTAACGATCGCCGTGGAACCGACGGATGTCGTCGCCGGTGATCGACCGCACGGTGTCGCGATCGCCGGCCGTGTCCCGCCCCAGCCCGTGGTCCGGGAACAGTTGGCGGGTGAGGGTGCGCAGCGCCACGTCGTCCGGCGAGTCGTCGTCCATCGCCAGCTCCTCGAGGATGACCTGCCGTTCGCTCTCGACATCATCGTCGTGAAGTGTCGAGTGAGCGAGCACGTCGCCGAGCAACTCGATCCCGGCGGCACCGTGTCGAGCCGGCATCCGGCAGTAGAACGACGTGTACTCCTTGGCCGTGAACGCGTTGATGTCCCCGCCGACGCGGTCGACGCTGCGCGAGATGTCCGTCGCCGAGCGGGTCGGTGTGCCCTTGAACAGCAAATGCTCGAGGAAGTGGCTGACACCGGACTGCGCCGCCGGCTCGTCACGCGAGCCGACGCCGATCCACACACCGATGGCCACCGACCGCGCCCCGTGGACGCGATCGGTGGCAATGGTCAACCCATTGTCGAGTTTGGTGATCTGCTCCGAGGTCACGCCGTCACCGATGACGGCGGCGTCCACGGTCGTTGCGATTCCCACGATCGGAGTCGCCGCCACGATCACCGCTGGGACCGAGATCGCCGAGCTCACTGCGCAGCTCGGAATCGAACGACTCCTCGAACGAGACGCTCACGACGTCGCCGCCGGAAGGGCTGGCGGCCGTCGCCTCGGCCAGTTCCGGAGCACCGACGGTGGCCGGCACCTGGGGGGCGTCGGACGGGGCGGCATCGCTGGTCGGGGTCAGGCTGACCTTGCCCTTGTCGTCGATCTCGTCGACGCGGACCTCGATCTCCTGGCCCAACTGGAGGACGTCCTCGACCTGGTTGATGCGCTTGCCACCGCCCAGCTTGGAGATGTGCACGAGGCCATCACGACCCGGGAGGATGTTGACGAACGCCCCGAACTTGGTGATGTTGACGACCCGACCGGCGTACACCTTGCCGAGCTCGGCCTTCGGCGGATCGACGATGGCGAGGATCGCCGCCTTGGCCTCCTCCATCCGCCACGCCTCGACGGCGCCGATCGTCACGATGCCGTGGACCCCGTCGTCGTCGACGCCGATGTCGGCACCGGTCTCACTCTGGATCGTGTTGATGACCTTGCCCTTCGGGCCGATGACCTCGCCGACCTTGTCGAGCGGGATCGTGATCGTGGTGATCTTCGGCGCCGTGGCGGCCACCTCGGTGCGTGGCGACGAGATCGCCGCATTCATCACGTCGAGGATCTCCAGGCGAGCGACCTTGGCCTGGTCGAGGGCCGCGGCGAGAACGTCGGACGGGATCCCGTCGATCTTCGTGTCGAGCTGCAGGGCGGTGATCGCGTCGGCGGTGCCGGCGACCTTGAAGTCCATGTCACCGAAGGCGTCCTCGGCGCCGAGGATGTCGGTCAGCGTGGTGTACGTGCCGCCCTCGTAGACGAGGCCCATGGCGATGCCGGCGACCGGGGCCTTGATCGGCACACCGGCGTCCATCAGCGACAGGCTCGATGAGCACACCGAGGCCATCGACGTCGACCCGTTGGAGGCGAGCACTTCGGAGACGAGCCGCAACGTGTAGGCGAACTCCTCCTGGCTCGGCACGACGGGGAGCACGGCGCGGGCGGCCAGGGCACCGTGGCCGATCTCGCGACGCTTCGGCGAACCGACCCGGCCGACCTCACCGTTGGCCCACGGGGGCATGTTGTAGTGGTGGAGGTAGCGCTTCTGCGTCTCCGGGGTCAGCGTGTCGAGGAGCTGGTTCATCCGCGGCATCGCCAGCGTGCAGACGTTCAACACCTGCGTTTCACCGCGCTGGAACAGGCCGGAACCGTGAGCCGTGGGCACCACGCCGACCTCGGCGGAAACCGGGCGGAGGTCAGCGACGCCACGACCGTCGATGCGCACGCCCTCTTCGACGATGCGCTTGCGGACGAGCTTCTTGGTCAGCTTGAGGACGGCGTCTTTGATCTCCCGCTCGCGGCCGGCGAACTCGCCGGGCGCCTCGGACGTGCCGCACAGCTCGACGATGGCGGCGTCACCCACGGCGTCGATGGCCGCGTTGCGGTCCTGCTTCTGCGAGATCGTGACGGCCTTGGACAGATCGTTGGTGGCGACCCGCTCGACGGCGGAGAGCACGTCGGCACCGAAGTCGACGACCGGCGTGAACGGCAGCGGCTCGATCGGGCCATGCGTCGAGATGACGCTGGCGACGAGCTGGCGCTGCAGCTGGATCGACTCCTTGATCCACGTCTTGGAGGCGTCGAGGCCGGCGGCGAGAACCGCCTCGTCGACCTTCTGGGCGCCCTCGGCGTAGTAGGCGAAGCTCTTCTCGGTGCCGCCGGCCTCGACCATCATGATCGCGACGTCACCGTCTTCGAGCTCCCGACCGGCGACGACGAGCTCGAACACCGAAGCGTCGCTCTCCTCGAACGTCGGGTGCGGGGTCCACTCACCATCGGTCGTGAAGGCAACCCGCACGGAGCCGATCGGACCCTCGAAGGGGATGCCGCTGATCATCAACGCCGCCGACGCCGCGTTGATCGACAGCACGTCATGGGGGTTCTGTTGATCGGCACCGATGACCGTCGTGACGATCTGCGTTTCGTTGCGGAAACCGTCGGCGAAGGACGGGCGCAGCGGCCGGTCGGTGAGCCGGCAGGTGAGGATGGCGTCCTCGGTGGGACGGCCCTCACGGCGGAAGAACGAGCCGGGGATCTTGCCGGCGGCGTACGCCCGCTCCTCGACGTCGACGGTGAGGGGGAAGAAGTCGATGCCCGGGCGAATGTCGCGGGCGGCGTTGGCGGTCGTCAACACGGTGGTGTTGCCAATCGACGCAACGACCGCGCCCTGACTCTGGGGGGCCAGCTTGCCGGTCTCGAACGAGAGCGTCTTGTCGGTCCCCGTTACGGGACCGCTGACGCGGATGGGATCAGCCACGAAGGGCTCCTTTCAATGCCCGGCATCGTGCCGGGAGTGAGGAGCGGACGGCCGGTTCCCAGTCGGCTATCCCCTGGCAGACGCACCGCACGGGCGGCGCTCACATTCCGGGGGAACGGCGACTGACAACCGACACGGTTGGTCCGCTCGGTTTAGGCCCCAAGGTTATCGCCCAGCACGACCGATGGGTGTTTAGGGGACGGAACGGTCCCCAGAGCACCCATCGGTTGCTGGGTTCGAACGGTAGCCTTGCCGGGTCCGTCGAGGCGCCGGTTGATCAAACCGGAGGGCGTCGGCGTGATGCCGCGGCGCCGACTGGCGCCGGGCGAGGTCACCAACGACGAAAGACCCGGGAATGGCCACCAAGCAAGAGACCATCGACACGCATCGCACCCACGAGTCAGACACCGGCTCGCCGGAAGTGCAGATCGCCCTGCTGTCGGCGCGGATCAGCCACCTGACCGAGCACCTCCAGGCTCATCCCAAGGACCACCACAGCCGGCGTGGCCTGCTGATGCTGGTCGGGCGCCGCCGCCGGATGCTCGACTACGTGCGTTCGATCGACGTCGCCCGCTACCGCGAGATCGTCGCCAAGCTCGGCCTGCGCCGCTGATCCGTTCATTGCGTTCCCCGGCCACGCAGGCCGCGCACTGACGATTCTCCTCGGGTTGACACTCGCTCAGTGCGTTCCCCGGCCACGCAGGCCGCGCACTGACGATTCTCCTCGGGTTGACACTCGCTCAGTGCGTTCCCCGGCCACGCAGGCCGCGCACTGACGATTCTCCTCGGGTTGACACTCGGCGCAAGCGGGTAGCCAAACGGTATGGCTCGACCCGTATGGTCCGGCACGATCAGCTTCGGGCTCGTCAACGTGCCGGTCAAGGCATTCACCGCCGTGCGTGATCACGACATCCACTTCCACCAGCTCGACGCCAAGAGCGGGGCGCGCATCCGCTACAAGAAGGTCAGTGAGAAGTCCGGTCGGGAGGTCGACGCCGATCAGATCGAGATGGGCTTCGAGGTCTCTGACGGCCACTACGTGAAGTTCGACAAGAGCGAGCTCGACGACCTGCGACCGACGTCAACGAAGATGATCGAGGTCAGCGATTTCGTCGCCCTCGACGACATCGACCCGATCTACTACGAACGCACCTATTGGCTGGCACCCGATGGCGACGCGGCAGCACGCGCCTACCAGTTGTTGATGGCGGCGATGGAGGACCGTGAACGAGTCGCCATCGGCAGCGTCGCCATGCGCAACAAGCAATACCTCGTGGCGGTTCGTCCGCTCGACGGCGTGTTGGCGATGTCGACGATGCGCTTCGCCGATGAAGTCGTGCCGCGCAAGGAGATCGACGAGCTTCCCTCGCGGCGCGCCAAGCCGGCGCCCAAGGAGCTGGCCATGGCGATTCGCCTGCTCGACTCGCTGGCCACCGATTGGGACCCGAAGCAGTACAAGGACACCTACGTCGACGAGTTGCGGGCCCGCATCAAGGCCAAGGAGGCGGGCAAGGAGATCACCGTTGAGGAACCCGAGGAGCGCGGCGCCGACGTGATCGACCTCAGCGAGGCGTTGCAACGCAGCCTCGACGAGGCTCGTGGCGGCAAGCCGAAGACCTCGCGCCGCAAACCGCGCAAGAGCGCCTGAGCGGCGCGGCCTGCAGCGACGAGCGGCCGGCGTGGCCGGGGAACGCAAGTTTCGTTCACCGATACCCTCGCGTTGGTGTCGGCGTCGATCAGCGTGCGCGGGGTCACCAAGTTCTTCGGCCGCCTGGAAGCACTGCGGCTCATCGATCTCGATATCGCCCCCGGTGAGGTTGTCACCGTCCTCGGTGCCTCCGGGAGCGGCAAGACGACCCTGTTGCGCCTGATCGGGGGCCTCGACGAGCCGAGCTCGGGCCTCGTCGAGGTCGACGGCGCCAGCCCCCACGCGGCGCGCGACGCCAAGCGCGTCGGCTTCGTCCCGCAGTCCCCGGCACTGCTCCCCTGGCGCACCGTGGCCCGCAACGCCAGCCTGCTGCTCGAAGTCAACCGCGACGCCACGAGCGACGCGGCGCGCTCCCCCGCCGAACTGCTCACCGAGGTCGGTCTCGCCGAGTTCGCCGATGCCTACCCGCACGAGCTGTCGGGCGGGATGCAGCAGCGCGTCGCGCTCGTCCGAGCGATGGCGCTTGGCGCACGACTGCTGCTGATGGACGAGCCGTTCGCCGCCCTCGACGAGATCACCCGGGAGGACATGCGCCATCTCCTCGCCCGGCTGTGCGAGTCACTGCCGACGACGGTCGTGTTCGTCACCCATTCGGTGCCCGAGGCGGTGTACCTCTCCGACCGCGTCGTCGTCCTGTCGCAGCGCCCGGGACGCATCGTCGGCATCGAACCGATCGAGCTGCCCCGCCCGCGGCAACCCGACGTGGAGGACGACCCGGCGTTCTTCGCCGCCACCAAGCGCCTGCGCGCCCTGCTCCACGAGGGTGCCGCGTTGCACTGGACGCCGGCGGTCTGAGCCGTGCGCGGCTGGAGGATGGTCGTCGCCAGCCTCGTCGGCGTCGCCGTGTTCGGCCTCCTGTGGGAGGTGTTCGTGCGCGTCGCCGACGTCGCCGAGTTCATCCTCCTGCCGCCATCGAAGATCATCGCCGAGCTCGCCGACAACCCCCGGGTCTACTTCGACGCCGCCCTCGTGACGGGGCGCCACGCGCTCGTCGGCATCGCTCTGGCACTCGGCATCTCGATCGTTGCCGGGGCGGTCCTCGCCTCGTCGCGCTTCATCGAGCAGGCGTCGCAGCCCGTCCTCGTGCTGATCCTCGTCGCCCCCTGGGTCGCCTACTTCACGTCGATCGTCGCCTGGCTGGGACGCGGCGATCCTCCTGTGTTGTTCCTCGTCACGCTCGTCGCCGTCCCGGCGTTCACGTTCGCCGCCGTGGCCGGGCTGCGATCCAGCGATCCGGCGGCCAGGGAGTTGCTCGCCTCCGTGAATGCCAGCCGCCTCGAGGTGCTCTGGCGGCTGCGGTTGCCATCGGCGCTCCCCGTGCTGCTCGCCACGTCGCGCTACGTCATCGGGCTGGCCCTGGCAGCGGCGTACTACGGCGAGGGCGGCAACCTCACGTCGGTCGGCGAGGGCGGCCTGGGCACGATCGGACGCAGCGCGGCCAGCCAGAGCCAGGGCCGACCACTGTGGGCAACCGTGTTCGCCACCGTCTTGCTCGGCGTCGTCGGTCTCGGCCTCGTCTCACTCGTCGAACGGGTCCTGTTGCGTTGGCACGTGTCCCAACGCCGCAGCCCACTCGACGCCGCAACGGCGCGACCGGCGCGCCGATGGGTACCGTGACCCGCGGCATGATCCACCACAACCGTCGCACCATCGCCACCTCGCGCGTCCATCGCCGCACTCCCAGCTCTCCTCGGCGCCGGCGCGACGACCGTGCCTGCCGACGGGCGGTGCGCCGAGAACCGCGAGGCGGGCACGATCACCTATCTCACCGGGTTCGACTTCGCCGCCGCGGCGTCGATGGTCGACGTGTTCGTCGCCGAGCAGCACGGCTACTACGACGAGCTGTGCCTCGACGTCGAGGTGATCGCCAGCTTCTCGACGGCCAACTACCCGTTGATCGCGGGAGACGAGGCGCAGTTCGCGTCCGGCGGATCGTTCAGCGAGGTGATCAACTATGCGTCGGCCAATGACGCCGAACTCGTCGCCGTGGTCGTCGAAGGCCGCACCCCGATCGACGCCCTGATCCTCAAGCCAGGCACCGCCGAGGCGCTCGAAGACCTCGACGGATCGACGATCGGCGTCAAGGGCACGATCACCACGGCGGTCGAAGCGATGCTTGCTGGCGCCGGGCTCGTGCACGGCGAGAACTACGACACCGTGCTGCTCGACGGCTTCGACCCGGTCGCCCACATCGCCCTCGACGGGATCGACGGGTTCCCCGGCTACAAGAGCAACGAGCCCGGGACGCTCGATCGTGCGGGCATCGAGTACGACTTGTTCGACCCTGCCGACTACGACGTTCCCGGGTCGTTCGGCGTGATCTACACGACTCGCCAGTTCCTCGACGAGCACCCCACGGCGGCGCAGGATTTCGTGCGGGCGACGATGCGCGGTCTCGCCGACGCGATCGCTGACCCACAAGCGGCCGTCGAGTCGGCGTTCGGGCTCGCCGAGGCCGGCGGCAATCCGAGCTTTCTCTCCCTCGAAGGAGAGACGTTCCGTTGGCAGACCGACGCCGAACTGCTCCGCCAGTCCTACGCCGATGGTGAACCCTACGGAGTCCCCGACCTTGCCCTGCTGCAGGCCGAGGTCGACGCCTACGACGCGGTCGGCCTGTTCGCCGAGGAGCTGCCCGAGCTCTCCGACGTCGCCGACGTCGAGCTCGCCGCCTCGGTCTACGACGACAACGCCGAGGTCATCTGGCCCGGGTGAAACGACCCGATCGGTTTGGGTCAGTCCGCTGGCCGCATCGGAGTCACCCGACTGACGCAAACGCTCGTCGACGCGGCTGCGCGTACTGTCGTCGACGATGGACGAGACGACGCCGTTTGCCCGGTGGATCGGTCCGCACGGATTGGCCCATCAGCCGGGCCTCGACGGGCTCCGCGGGCTGGCCGTCGCCGCCGTCGTCGCGTTTCATCTCGGCATCGACCAGGTAGGCGGCGGCTTCCTCGGCGTCTCGCTGTTCTTCACCCTCTCTGGTCTGCTGATCGGAACACTGATCCTCGACGAGGTCGTCTCCACCGGGCGGTTCTCGCTGCCGGCGTTCTGTCGCCGGCGAGCCCGGCGGCTGCTGCCGCCAGCACTCGTGACGTTGGCGGTGATCGCCGTCGGGCGGGTGTTGATCCCGGCCCTCCACGCGACCACACGCGGTGACGTCATCGCTGCCGGCCTCAACGTCGCCAACTGGCACTTGCTCGCCGAGGGATCGTCCTACGCCGACCTGTTCGGCGGACCGAGCGCAGTCCTGCACTTCTGGAGCCTGGCGATCGAAGAGCAGTTCTATCTCGCCGTCGGGCTGGTCGCCGTGCTCGTCGCCGGGCGAGCCCGTCGGCCGGTGCGCCTCGTGTTCGTCATCGCCGTGTCGACTGCCACGCTGTCGTTCTTCCTGCCGATCGTCGCCGGCGCCGAGATCGATCGGATGTACTACGGCAGCGACACACGGGCCGGCGAGCTGATGGTCGGCGTCGCGGCAGCAGCGGTGCTGATGTCTGGTCGACGCCGGGCGGTGATGCTGGCCCGCAGCCGGTGGCTGGTGATCGCGGCAGTCGGGGCGATGGCGGTCACGGCGGCCCTGTGGGTCGTCGCCACGCCAGGAGGCGAGGCGTTGCGGCGTGGCTTGCTGCCGTTGACGTCAGCGTGCTCGTTGCTGCTCATCGTGGGTGCCCTGTTGCCAGGTGGTCCGGTCGCCGCACTCGCTAGGTCTCGCCCGCTCCGCTGGCTGGGCGGGATCAGCTACGCCGTCTACCTCGTGCACTGGCCGGTGATCGTCATGGCCAACCGCTTGACGATTGACCGCTCGACGGGCCGGTCCGTCGCCCTCGTGGCGATCTCCCTGGCGCTCGCCCAGCTGACCGTCGTGGTCGTCGAGCACCCGATTCGCCGGCGGCGGATCGTCGGGCGGCCGTTGGCCGTCGCGGCCACGGCGACGCTCGCCATCGTCGCCGTCACTGCCGTCGTCGACGGTCGTGCCACACGGTCGGGTGCCCTACTCGGCGGCCTGGCAGCCGAAGCAGCCGGTGGCGACGCCGGAGAGGCGCAGGCTGGCGGCTCGGCCGCGCGGGTCGCCATCTTCGGCGACTCGGTCGGTCTCTCTCTGCTGCTCGCCCTCGGCCACACGGCGGTGACGCCGGAGTTCCAACGCGCACCGTCGGAGGTCGACCTGGGGTGCGGAATCGCCCTGTCGCCATCGCCGCCGCCCGATCAGCCCGGGGCTTGCGACGACCCGGCCGCCCGGTTCGCCGCCAAGGCAGCGGCCCACGGTGCCGACGCGGCGATCCTGATCTCGTGCCAGTGGGAGTTGCTCGCTCAACCGCTTCCCGGCGCCGGCGACGAGCGGTACGTCCTCGGCGATCTGGCCTTCGACGACTATGTCCGGGCGCGCTATGAGGACATCGCTGACGGGTTGACGGGCGCCGGTGTCGACCGCGTCCTGTGGATGAGTTGCCCCTACCTCAGCGCCACTGTCGGTCTCGACGGTCTGTCACCGTGGTTCGTCGACAGTCGCGATCCCGCGCGAGTCGACCGACTCAACACGATCATCGCCAGCGTCGCCGCCGCCCGACCTGACGTCGAGGTGCTGGCGTTCAGCGACTGGGTCAACCAACGGATCGACGACGCCGCCATCCGCCCCGACGGCTCCCATTTCGAGTATCGCGGTCACAACCCGGCCGCCGACGCCTTCGTGGAGTACGTCAACGCCGCGTTAGCCCGCTGACAGCAGCTCCGTGGCGTGGCCCACGTCGAGGCGCAGCTGGGCGACGATCGCCTCGATCCCGTCGAACTTGCGCTCGCTGCGCAGGAAGTGGGCGAAGCGAACCTTGACGTGCTCGCCGTACAGGTCGCCGTCGAAGTCGAGCAGGTGGGCCTCGAGCATCGACGATTCGGCGTGTTCGTAGAACGTCGGCCGACGTCCGAGGTTGATGGCGCACGCGTGCTCGGACCCGTCCGCTCGCTCGAACCACCCGGCGTACACGCCGTCCGCTGGCATGCAGACGGAGCGCGGCACCGTGACGTTGGCGGTCGGGAAGCCGAGCAGCCGACCGCGCTGGTCGCCCCTCACCACCTCGCCGCGAACCTCGTGCAGCCGCCCGAGCATGTTCGCCGCACGGGTGACGTCGCCGCCGGCGAGGGCCCGGCGGATCGCCGTCGAGCTGAGCGGCTCGGTCACGCCATCGTGCCGCTCGATCAACTCGATCGGACGAACGGCGAAGTCGTTGGCTCGGCCGAGTTTTTCGAGGAGGTCGACGTGCCCGCGTCGATGGGCACCGAAGTGGAAGTCCTCGCCGACGACCACGGTGCGGACCTGGAGGCCGCGCACGAGGACGCGCCGGACGAACGACTCGGGCGACTCATGGGACTGCTCCTCGTCGAAGGGCAGCACGACCGTGGCGTCGATGCCCGTGGCAGCGAGGAGTTCGAGGCGCTGCTGCGGATCGGTGAGCAGCTGCGGGGCCGACTCCGGCCGAACCACCATCGCCGGGTGACGGTCGAAGGTGAGCACGACGGATCGGGCGCCGGATTCGGCGGCGATCGCCCGCACCTGGTCGATCACTGCTTGATGGCCGAGGTGTACGCCGTCGTAGGCGCCGATGGTCACCACCGTCCGATCATCCGGCCACGGTGCCGGGTCGACGGCGGTGATCACCTGCACGCGAGCCGACGCTATCCCGTCGCCAACACGACCGCCGGTTTGGCGGTGCCCTCGCCGAACGATTCGTACACCGCCAGCAGCGTGCCGGCGTCGGTGACCATCGCCCACGGGCCGTCGCCGGCTGGCGCGGGCAGTGGCTTGCCGACGGCAATCGCGTCGCGAGTCGTGTCGTCGACGGTCACCCTGGCGAGCGCCCGCACCGCCTCGATCGGTGGCAGCAGGGCACAGCTCTCGGGTGGCGCGGCCTCGCCGATCGTGAACGGCTCGACTGCGGTGCGACGCAAGTTGCGCAGGTGGGCACCGGTGCCGAGGAGCCGACCGAGGTCGGCGGCCAGCGCACGAACGTAGGTGCCCGGCCCACAGTCGACCTCGACGTGCAGCACCTGCCGGCCGGCGGCACTCGACGGCTCGCCGACGATGTCGAAGCGGTCGACGCGCACCGGACGCGGTGCCCGCTCGATCTCCTGGCCCTCGCGGGCCAACTCGTGCAACCGCCGGCCGCCGACCTTCAGTGCCGACACCATCGGCGGAACCTGTTCGATCTCGCCGAGAAGGTGTTCGGCGATCAGCGCCCGCGCCCGGTCGAGGTCAACCGGCGCAGCGTCGTGGATCGCGGTGACCGCGCCGTCAGCGTCCAGCGAGTCGGTCTCCACGCCGAGGACGATCTCGCCCGTGTAGCGCTTGCGCCCCTCAGTGATGAACCGCAGCAAGCGAGTGACCATGCCGATGCCGATGACGAGTACCCCGGTGGCCCCGGGGTCGAGGGTGCCGGCGTGGCCGATGCGCCGTTCGTCGAAGCGCCGCCGCAGTTGGGCGACGACGTCGTGGCTCGTGACGCCCGCTGGCTTGTCGACGACCGCGACGCCGTGAACCGTCGACGGACGGCGCCTAGCCATCGCCGGCTCGATTGCTCCGACCACCCGATCTGGGCGGCCTCCGATTCACTGGCCGAGTACCGGACGCCGACGTCGTCATCGTCGTCATCGCGACGAACGTTCCGCACGGTTGGGCCGTAGCACTGGCCTAGCTGTCGAGCTCGCGGTCGGCGCGCAGGATCTCGTCGATGCGTTCGGCGGCGCGGATCACCTCGTCGGCGCGGAAGTCGAGCACGGGCGTCTTCTTGGCGCGGATCTGGCGGTTGATCGACGCCTGCATCCGGCGCCGGTGCTGTTCGAGCACCTCGATGATCGCCTCGTCTCCTGACTCGCCGGCCAGCGAGTCGAAGTAGACGATGGCGCGGTTCAACTCGTTGTCCACGTCGATGCTCGTGATCGTGACGAACGCCAGTCGCTCGTCGTCGATCCGCACGAGCTCCTCGGCCAGGATCTCGCGCAGGGTCTCGCTGATCCGGGCGCTGCGCGGGTACTTGTGCCGGCCAGCTGGCAGGCGTCGGCGTGTAGCCATCATGGCTCCCTCGGAGGAAGACTGGTCAGTCGAAGACGAGTTCGCCGCGCTGGGTCCGCTTGACCTCGGCGACGTCGGAGTGGGCCAACGTGGCGACCGCATTCCACAACGCAACGGCGTCGTCGCCCTTGGGCGCCTTCGGCATCACCGGCCCGAAGAAGCTGCGCGGCGACTCGGTGTCGGGACCGATGGTGATGATCGGCGTCCCGACGTTCCCGCCGGTGCGCTCGAGGCCGAGGTCGGACTCCTCGCGGATCACGAGGTCATGGGACTCATCGTCCACGTGCGTGGCGTACTCCGGGTCGAGACCAACGGCGCCGAGACATTCCCCGGCGAATGACTGGATGTCGGCGTAGGCCTCCTCGCGGCGGCGATGAACGTGCAGCTCCGTGCCCATCGCGGTGTACAGCCTGCCGACGGCGTCGTTGCCCTCGCGCAAACCGACTTCGTGGAGCACGCGCATCAGCTTGAACGTGGCCAGCGCCCCCGGGCGGTGGCTCACCGCGTAGTCACTGTCCTTGTCGAGGTTGATGAGGTACAGCGAGATGAACCGCCACCGCACGCTCAGCGCCCGCTCGCTCTGCACGTTGACGACCCACCGCGACGTGATCCAGCACCACGGGCAGGCTGGATCGAGGAAGAACTCGGCGTCGTAGCTGGTGGGGATCGGCTCGCTCATGACCACTGTCTATCGGGCAGGACCGGCCCATGAACCGTTCGACGGTGTTCGGCGTGAGCAACGGCGATCTGGGCGGCCGACAGGCCGGAAATCGGTCCGCACGCCGCCCAGATCGGAGAATGGACCGGAGGCCGCCCAGAACGGCCGCACCGGTCAGGTGCGGGCGACCTCTTGCTCGTCGAAGGTTTCGATGAGGTCGCCCTGCTTGAGGTCCTGGAAGTCGGAGAGGCCGATTCCGCATTCGAAGCCCTCGCGGACCTCGCGGGCATCATCCTTGAACCGCTTCAACGAAGAGATCTCGCCCTTCCAGATGATCGTGCCGTCGCGCAGGAAGCGAACCTTCGAGCCGCGGGTGATCACACCGGAGCGCACGTAGCAACCGGCGATCGCCCCGATCCGCGGCACCCGGAAGATCTCGCGCACCTCCGCTTCGCCGGTGACGACCTCGGTGTACTCGGGGGCGAGCATGCCGACCATCGCCTGCTCGATCTCCTCGAGCAGCTTGTAGATCACCTCGTAGGTGCGGATCTCGACGTCGGCGCTGTCGGCGGCATCGCGGGCCTTGCGGTCCGGACGCACGTTGAACCCGATGATCGTGGCGTTCGTCGTGGCGGCCAAGGTGATGTCGTTCTCGGTGATCGCCCCGACTGCCCGGTGCACGAACGTCAGCTCGACCTCCGGGCGGTCGAGCTTGCGCAGGCTCTCCGTCACCGCCTCGAGGGACCCCTGGACGTCGGCCTTGAGGATCAGGTTGAGCGTCGCCGTCTCACCCGACTGGATCTGGCTGAAGATGTCCTCCAGCTTCGTGCCGGTCTTCACCCGGGCGTCGCCGCGCTGGGCCTTCAGGCGCAGACGCTGCTCGCGGGCCTCGGCAACCGTGCGCGCGATCTTCTCGTCCGGCGCCGACCGGAACTCGTCACCGGCCGCCGGGACGGCGGACAGCCCGAGCACCTGCACCGGTGTCGACGGACCAGCCGTCTTGATCTGCTCACCCTTGTCGTTGAGCATCGCCCGGACCCGGCCCCACGCCGGTCCGGCGACGATCGGATCGCCGACGCTGAGCTCGCCCTTGTCGACGAGCACCGTGGCAACCGGGCCGCGACCGACGTCGAGGTTCGACTCGAGCACGACACCTTTGGCCCGACCTTCCGGATTCGCCGTCAACTCTTCGAGTTCGGCGACCACGAGCAACTGCTCGAGTAGGTCGTCGATCCCCAACTCCTGGGTGGCTGACAGCTCGACGACGATCGTGTCGCCGCCCCACGACTCGGGCACGAGGCCCTGCTCGGCGAGCTGGTTGAGCACCCGCTGGGGGTCGGCGTTGTCCTTGTCGATCTTGTTCATCGCCACGATGATCGGCACCTCGGCGGCGCGAGCGTGGTTGATCGCCTCGACCGTCTGGGGCATCACCCCGTCGTCGGCCGCGACCACGAGCACGACGATGTCGGTCGCTTCGGCACCGCGCGCCCGCATCTGGGTGAAGGCGGCGTGACCGGGCGTGTCGATGAACGTCAGCGGCTGACTGCGCTGGACGACCTGATAGGCGCCGATGTGCTGGGTGATGCCACCGGCCTCGCCGGCGACGACGTTGGCCGAGCGGATCTTGTCGAGCAACGTCGTCTTGCCGTGGTCGACGTGACCCATCACGGTGACCACCGGCGCCCGCGGCTGCTGGTTCTCGTCATCGTCGGTGTCGTCGAACAACGCCTGGAGCTCGATCTCCTCCTGCTGACCGGGCTCGACGAGGAGGATCTCGGCGCCGATCTCGAGGGCGAACAGCTCCATCTGGTCGTCCGACAACGTCATCGTCGCTGTCACCATCTCGCCGTTGTTGAGCAGGAAGCGGACGACGTCGGCCGCCGTGCGGTTCAGCTTGGGACCGAACTCCTGGGCCGAGACGCCGCGCTCGATGACGATCGTCCCCTCCGGGACGGGCGCGTCGCTGCGCGTGTAGTTGGTGAACTGCGGCTGCAGCTCCTCACGGTCACGGCGACGACGACGGCTGCGGCCGCGGCGTGGTGGACGACGTTGGCCACTCGGCCGGGAACCCGGTCCACCTGGAGGACCGCCAGGTCCGCCGGGTCCACCAGGACCTGGGCGGCCGCCGCCTGGACGGCCGCTGCCGGGGGTGAACGCGCCACCCGGGCGAGCTCCGCCCGGACGCGGCGGGCCACCGGTGCGTGGACCGCTCGGCGGGCCGCTGCGTTGGCCGGGCGCGACGCGGGCGCCGGCACCCGAGGGTCGAGCACTGCCGGGCGGGGGCGGGATCGGACGACCAGAGGGCGACAGCGGCCGGCCGGGTGGCGGTGGGATCGGCCTGCCCGTCGGTGACAGGGGGCGATCCGGTCGGGCCGGAGCACTGACCGGCGCGGCGGCCGTGGCCGACGCTGTGGCGCCGACGGTGGCCGGGGCGGGTCGGGGAGCCGGCGCGGCGGAACGGGCGCTGGCGGTCTCGGTCGGTCGCGGCGCGACTGGTGCGTCGGGCGATGGGCGGCCCGAGGAGATGACGCGCTCTGCGTGGGCCACCTCGAGCGGGCGAGCAGTCACCGGCTCGGGTGTTTGGCGGGCCGCTACCTCGGCGAACACGGGCGCCTCGACCTGGGTCGATACCGCCGGGCGCTCTGAACGGACGGGTCGCGTTGCAGGCTCGACCGGTTCGGCCGGGGCGGCCGCGGCGACGGTCACTTGCTCGGGCTCGACGACCGGCGCGGCGATCGGTTCGGCAGCGGGTTCCGGGGTCGTCGGCGGTTCGACCGCGGCGACTGGCTCGGGTGCCGGGGCCGCTTCAGCGACGGGGGCGCTCTCGACGCCAACGCTCACGACGTCGTCGGGGGCGATGACCTCGGCAGGCTCGGCCGTCTTGTCGACCTCGGGCTCGGCCCGCTTGGCGGCCGCCTTCTTGGCGGGCTTCTTCGCCGGCTTGGGCTCCTCGGGCTGCTCCTCGCGAGTCAGACCGTCGCGGACCGCGCGGCGACGAATCATGTCGGCATAGGCCTCGTTGAGCGACGACGAGTGGCTCTTCACCGGCACTCCGAGCGCGGTGGCGAGATCCATCGCCTCGGCGTTCGTCATCCCGAGCTCCTTGGCCAGCTCGTGCACCCTCATGTTCTTCGCCATGCGTCCTCAGACCTACCCTCTCACCACTTCTCTCAGCGTCCGGACCAGCTCGTCGAGCGCCGCCACGCTGACCGGCTGCCGAAACGCCTTGTCAAAGCCTCGCCGCTTTCGAGCGATTTGCAAACACTCAACTGCTGGATTGCACAGCCAGGCTCCGCGCCCAGCCGCCGTGCGACTGGTCATCACACTTCCGTCTGGGCGGCGGGCGACCCGAATCAGGGCGGCCTGCGGCCGCCGCGTCCGACACCCGATGCAGGTGCGCTCTGGCTGCCCCGTGCTACTCAGGAGCGGCCTCCGTGTCTTCGTCCCCAGCAGCGATCTTGTCGGCCACCACACCCTCGGCCGGCTCGACTGCATCCTCGGCCGGCTCGACCGCATCCTCCGCCGGCTCGACCGCATCCTCGGCCGGCTCGACCGCATCCTCGGCCGGCTCGACCGCACCCTCCGCCGGCTCGACCGCACCCTCCGCCGGCTCGGCGGCGACCTCGACTGCTTCGGCGGCTGGCTCGCCCGACGAGGCGGCCCACTCGGTCTCGGACATCACCGTTCCGTCGGCGGCATGCCACTCCATCTCGCCGCTCGCCGCGTTCTGGATCCACTGGCCCTCGGCGTACTCGACGCCGGCTTCGAGGTCGCTGCGCGGCTGCACTCCCTCGGCGAGTTGGGTCTCCGAGCGGATGTCGATGCGCACTCCGGTGAGCCGGGCGGCCAATCGGGCGTTCTGGCCCTCGCGGCCGATCGCCAGGCTCAGCTGGTGGTCGGGGACGATGACGTCGGCCTGCGTGCCGTCCTCGGAGATCGCGACCCGCGTCACCTTGGCCGGCGAGAGCGCTTTGGCGACGAAGTCGGTGAAGTCTTCGGAGAACGGGACGATGTCGATCTTCTCACCACGTAGCTCGTTGACGACCATCCGCACCCGCCCGCCACGGGCGCCGACACACGCGCCGACGGGGTCGACGTTGTGGTCGTTGGACCAAACGGCGATCTTCGTGCGATGTCCGGGCTCTCGGGCGCAGGCCCTGATCTCCACGACGCCGTCGGCGATCTCCGGCACTTCCAGCTCGAAGAGCCGCTTGATCAGCCCGGGATGCGTGCGGCTGACCACGATCTGGGGGCCTTTGGCGGTCTTGCGCACCTCGACGATGTAGGCCTTGCAGCGGTCACCCGGCTGCGGGCGCTCGAAGGGCACCTGCTCGGCCTGCGGCAGCAACGCCTCGACGCGGCCCAGGTCGAGCAGCGTGTAACGGGTATCGGTCTGCTGGATGATCCCGGTGACGATGTCGCCTTCGCGGTTGGCGTACTCCTCGAACTTGCGATCCCGTTCGACCTCACGAATGCGCTGGCTCATGACCTGACGGAACGTCTGGGCGGCGATGCGGCCGAGCTCGTCGCGCTTGGGAGTGTCGTCGCGCTCGTTGACCCAGTTGCCGTCCTCGTCGAGGTCGTAGGCGATGAACGTGAACTCCATCGTCTGCGGATCAACTTCGACCACAACCTCGTCGGCGGCACCCGGGCGGCGCTTGTAGGCCGACGCCAGGGCGTCGACGAGGACGTGCAGCAGCGAGTCCTCGGACAGTCCCTTCTCCTGGGCCAGGAGCCGGATCGCTTCCGACATATCGAGGTTGCTCACGACAACTCCTTCTTGCTCGTCTGCTTCTTGCCCGGCTTGGGCTGGCCACCCCATTGGAAGACGGTCTTGGCCCGATCGATGTCGGCGTAGGCGATGCGCCGGGCGCCGCCGTCGACGTCGATCGTCACCGAGTCGTCGCTGGCGGCGACGATGACGCCATGCACCCGCCGCTGGTCGGCGTCCACGTTTGCCAAGCGGATGGCGACCGGGTTGCCGACCGCACGCTGGAAGTGCTCCGGGACGCGCAGTGCTCGCTCGACCCCTGGGCTGGTGACCTCCAGGGTGTAGCGCGACGGGATCGGATCATGCTGGTCGAGCTCCTTGGACATCAGCCGGCTGGCGAGTGCCAAGACGTCGAGCGTGACACCTCCCGGTGCGTCAGCTGGCGTGTCGAGGGTGATCCGCAGCGTTCCACCACGCTGTTCGATGTCATAGACGTCGAGGCCGAGGTCGGCGACGATCGGGGCGACGAGCGAGCGGACGCGCGACAGCACGGCGATTTCGGTGTCCATGCCCATCGCTGCTCCTTCCACGACTCATAAAACAAGGCGTGGGGCGAACCCCACGCCTCTCGGTTGCCACCAATCGAACGGGCTCCCAGCATAGCGCCGCCGAGAAACCTCCCCGGCGGCTGTTGATCTGGGCCGGCGCCGGGCGGTGGGTGCGGGCACCGAACGTCAGCAACGCTTCGAGGTCCGTTGCTCAGAGTAGTGAACACTCTGCCGAACCGAGTATCCTCCACAGGATGATGAGGTCCGAACTCAGCCCGTTCCCCTATCACGGCCCGCTCGAGCCCAACGAGGTGACGGGTCGCGAGGAGCTGGTGCGTGACCTGACCGACCGCCTGTCCGAACGTCGGGTCACCGCGCTGCTCGGCCCGCGTCGCTACGGCAAGACCAGCGTGCTCCGCAAGGTGTGTGCAGACCTGGCCGGCGTCGGCCAAGAGACGGTGTGGATCGACCTCTACGAGCTGTCGTCCGTCGCCGACCTCGCCGGGGCCATCGATCAAGGGCTCGCCAAGGTGCAAGGGCGCATGCGCCGGGCGATCGACTCGTTCGCCGGGGCGTTGTCGCTGCGCCTCGGATTGGTCGGTGTCGAGTTGTCCAAGGGTCGTCGCGATCGGCCCGACGCAGTGCTCACCGTCCGCTCGCTGCTCGAGGTGCTGGTGCGCACCGCTGAGAAACACCCGATGATCGTCGTCTTCGACGAGTTCTCCGGCATCGCCAACGTCAATCACGGCGCCGCGATGCTGCGCACTCAGCTCCAGCATCACTATCGCACTCTGGGAATCGTGTTCGCCGGTTCACAGCCCTCGACCATGCGGATGCTGTTCACCGATCACGCCCAGCCGTTCTTCGCCCAGGCGGACCTCGTCGAGATCGGGCCACTGGCGGCCGACGCGGTCACGATGATCGTCCAGGACGGCTTCGAGGCAACCGGTCGATCTCCCGGCGGGATGACGAGCGCCCTGGTTCGGGCCGCCGAGGGCCATCCGCAGCGAGCGATGCAATTGGCCGACGCGTTGTGGCGCTACACCCCCGAAGGTGGAGCCGCCGACGAGGCGGGCTGGGTCGACGCCGTGCAGGACGTGCGGGCCAACGTCGACGGCGGCATGGAACGACTCTTCGCCCTGCTCCCCGTCGGTCACCAGAAGGCGCTGCGGGCCATCGCCGCCGACGGCCGGGTCTTCGGACGGACCGCTGAGGTCCTCGAGCTGTCGCCCGGTACGGCGGCGGCCGCGGTCGACTCGTTGACCGGCGGCGGCCACCTCGCCAAGCACGGCGATCGCCTCGTGATCATCGACCCGCTGTTCAGTGACTGGATCCGCCGCCGCTTCCCGGTGCCGTCGTGAGGGTCGCATCGCGGCCGGCGTCCGGCGACGAGGCGCCCGGCTGACCCCAACCTCACGGCAGCCGGTCGCCACTATCGTGCGCCGCGTGTTGCGGATGTCGACCCTGTTCCTGCGGACGCTGCGCGAGGACCCGGCGGACGCCGAGATCCCCAGCCACAAGCTGCTGACCCGGGCCGGCTACATCCGCCGAGCCGCCCCCGGCGGGTTCACGTGGCTGCCCCTCGGATGGATCGTCTATCGCCACGTCGAGCACATCGTCCGCGACGAGATGAACGCGGCCGGATTCCAGGAGGTCCACTTCCCCGCGCTGCTGCCGCGGGCGCCGTACGAGGCGTCCAACCGGTGGGTCGAATACGGCGACGGGATGTTCCGGCTCAAGGACCGCCGGGGCAACGACCTCCTGCTCGCCCCGACTCACGAGGAGATGTTCACGCTCCTCGTCAAGGACCTGTACTCGTCCTACAAGGACCTGCCCCTCGTCATCTACCAGATCCAGACGAAGTACCGCGACGAGGCACGACCACGAGCCGGGCTGTTGCGTGGTCGCGAGTTCGTGATGAAGGACTCCTACAGCTTCGATCTCGACGACGACGGGCTCGCCGTGTCCTACCACCGCCACCGCGACGCCTACATCAAGACGTTCGAACGCCTCGGTCTGCCCTTCGTCATCGTCTCGGCGATGTCCGGGGCGATGGGTGGGTCGGCCAGCGAGGAGTTCCTGGCCCCGATCCCGAGCGGCGAGGACACGTTCGTGCGCTGCCCGGAGTGCGGCTACGCCGCCAACGTGGAGGCCGTGCGCATCGCTCCGGTAGCGGACCGGGCGATCGACGGCCTGCCTCCGGCGATCGTTCACGACACACCGAACACGCCGACGATCGCCACGCTTGTCGACCATCTCAATGGGCGTGCGGAGCTCGCCCGGGACGACGGTCGGCCATGGGCCGCCGCCGACACGTTGAAGAACGTGGTGGTGATGCTCCGGCACCCCGACGGAACGAGGGAGCCGTTGGCGATCGGTGTCCCCGGCGATCGGGACGTCGACATCAAGCGCCTCGAAGCCGCCGTCCTGCCGGCCGAGCCCGAAGCCTTCGGCGACGAGGACTTCGGCCGCTACCCGATGTTGGCCAAGGGCTACATCGGTCCGGGCGCCTTGGGCGAGTCGTCGACGTCGGGCATCCGCTTCCTCGTCGACCCGCGGGTCGGTACCGGGACGGCGTGGGTGACCGGCGCCGACAGCGACGGCAATCACGTGATCGGTCTCGTTGCCGGACGGGACTTCACGTCCGATGGCTCGATCGACGTCGCCAATGTCGAGGCCGGAGACCCCTGCCCGACGTGTGGTTCAGCCCTGGAGACCGCCAGGGGAGTCGAGATCGGGCACATCTTCCAGCTCGGCCGGCGCTATGCCGAGGCCCTCGACCTCCAGGTGCTCAACGCCGACGGTAAGGAGGTCACCGTGACGATGGGCTCCTACGGCATCGGTGTGTCCCGCGCCGTCGCCGCCATCGCCGAGTTGACGTGCGATGACCTCGGTCTGTGCTGGCCCCGCGAGGTTGCGCCGGCCGACGTCCACGTCGTCATCGCCGGCAAGCCCGGGGGCGAGCAGTGGCCGGTCGCCGAACGGCTGGCCACCGACCTGGAGGCCGCTGGCCTTGCCGTCTTGCTGGACGACCGGGATTCCGCTTCGCCGGGGGTCAAGTTCAAGGACGCCGAGCTGCTCGGCATCCCGACCATCGTCGTTGTCGGTCGCGGCGTCGCCGACGGCGTCGTCGAGGTTCGCAACCGCAAGTCGGGCGACCGCCGCGAGGTCCCGATCGCCGACGCAGTGTCCGTGCTCAGCGCCCCCGACTGACCCCCACCCGAGTGTTTCTGGCCACCCGAGTGCTTCCGGCCGTACCGTCGCGCCGCAAACCCTCCGGTCGACCGCGCCGGGCGATCACACGAGCCAGGCGGCGCGATCGGCGGGCGCGGCGAAGTGCCTGGCGGGCGATCGAGAACGGCGCGAGCTCCGCGGCCCGGCGCTGCACCGCCCATCGCCAACGCGGCCAGCTGGCGCCCGAACCAGGCGGCGAACTTGAAGGCGTGGGCGGCGCCGAGGGCCGACGACGATCTGCGGGCGCGTCGGGCAGCCGATCGAGCACGAAGTCACGATCGGCGGTCAGCGTGTACAGACAGGTCGTCGATCGTGGCGTTGGCCGTCGGTCGCCGACCAGACCGGTCGACGAACTCGCCGGACGCGGCGCTTCCATCGACCGGGTCGGCATCGAACGTTCGCCGGTCGGGGTCGACGGCCGGCCCGCCGCAGTCCTCGGACGCCTTGAACGCCCGCGGAGGCCGAACTCGGGGAACCCGTAGAAGCTCGGGTCGTCCATCCAGATCCACACCGGGAAGTGTCCTGGGCGCAGGTCGTCGATGTCGTTCGTGGAGAAGTAGCGTCACCTGCTCACGGGTCACGCTCAGCTCGACTGCGATGGCCGAGCGGTTCGAGCAGGACGTTCGTCCACGCATCGGCACACACGACGACCGCGCCGCAGCGCACGGTGCCACCGGTCCGTGACGACGTCGACCTCGCCGCCGATCGGGCGCAACGCGCGGACGACGGTGTGTGGACCGCAGGGCGGCGCCGTGCTCGATGGCCAGGCGGTGCAGCGTCGGCGGTCGCTCGGTCGGCAGGGACGATGCCGGTCTGTGGCGAGAAGATCGCCATCACGTCGTCGGGGACCGCCGTCCCCCGACCGAACGCCGGCCAGCGGCGCCGAACCTCTCCCCCGTCGATCCACTCGTATGGCACGCCGACCTCATCGAGGCTCGTCCGGTACGAGTCCGGGTCGATCGCCGCGCCTGGCGGAAAGAGGTCGAGGCCGCCGGTCGGCGTGATGATGGCGGTGCCGCAGTCGGCTTCGACCGTGGCCCACGCCTCGTAGGCGGCGGCGGTCAGACGGACGTAGCCGGGCGTGTGGTACGAGCGACGGATGATCCGCGAGTGATCGTGCGAGGCGCCGCGCCGGTGACCGAGTTCGAACTGCTCGAAGCCGACGACCGACGGTTGACCGACGCGCCAACCAGTAGGCGGTCGGCCGCCCCGAGGCCGCCAAGGCCGACAACGGCGACCTCGTAGTCACGGCCGATCTGGCGCACCGTGCTCACTCATCGGACATCAGCCGGCGGTACCACCGGGTGATGTCGGCGGAGTCGTCTTCCATCGGTGCGAACCAACCTCCGGTGCCAGCCGCGCGACGACATCCCCCGTTGGATGCGCTCGCACATCGCCCAGTCCTGACGGTTGACGAGGTCCCACAGGTCGCCGGCGTCGGAAGGGTCGAACGACGGCGAGGCCAGCTCGTCGGGGTGGAACAGCAGATCGCACTGCGACGGTGGTGTGGCTGGCTCCTCGAGGGACGAGGCGGATCGCCGCGACGTGCTCGGCGCTGAGGCTGAGCAGCAGGTTGGGATAGATCAATTCACCCTTGTGCCGCGTCCGCTCGGATCTCGTCGAGTCCGGCGAACGGCTGGCGCGCCGAGGTGCCCGGACATCGTGAACGTCCAGGCGCCCTCGCGGTGCGGGATCCCGTCGGTCCACTCCAGCCCAGCGCCGCCACCCCGGAAGGCCGGGACCAGCGTGCACAGCTCCGGGATGGACGGGGCCGCAGTGATAGCACTCGTTGTAGTTCTCGGCGATCACCTTCCAGTTGGCCGCGACCTCGTACTGCAAGCGTCGAGCCACGCCGCAGCTCGTCGAGCGGGTAGCCGCCGCAGACGCTCGATGACGGGGCCGAGCTGCCCGGGCAAGATCGTCGCCGGGCGAGTCGCACACGAACACGAAGCCGCCCCACTGGGCGACAGCCAACGCGCTCAGCCGGATCGGCTGGCCATCACGCTGTCCCCGGCCGCTCGAAGAACGGCGCCACCCGCAACTCCCCGTCGAGCCCGTAGGTCCACCCGTGGTACGGGCAACGGATCACGGCCCCGGACGATCCGCACGCCGGGCCATGGCGATCGACCAACTCGGCGCCGCGGTGCTGGCACACGTTGTAGAAGGCATGCAGCCCGTCGCCGGCGCGGACGACGATCACGGACTCGCCGGCGAGATCGGCGAGGATCCGGTCGCCGACCGACACGACGTCGTCGACGACGAGCCACGGCGACCCACTGGCGGAACCAGATCCGCTCGCGCTCGAGCGGCCCACACGTCATCGTCGAGGTAGGTGGCGGCAGCCAGCGTCGGCGTGAGCGCCAGTGTTCACGCCGGCTCGACGGCGCGGGCCACTCGCGACTGGAACCAGTGCACCGCCCCCTCGTGGCGCGGGCTGAGCGGCCCCGTGACGTACTGTCCCGAGTCGAGGTTGCGCTGTACCGCCTCACAGATCGCCTGGTCCTCGTCGAGCACGACGTTGGACATCTCCACCATCCGCGCGATCTTCTGCCTCGTCCGTCGAAGCGGCGAAGTAGTCGTAGACCACCCGGGTCCGCGCCGGCCCGTCGGGCACGATGCGTTCGACGTTCATTCCGTCGGCATAGATGTTGACGGCCAGGTTCGGGTAGCGGAACAGCCATGCGCCACCCGCCGGGGATCCCGCCGTCGTCGTCGGCACGATGGATGCAGTACGAGTCGTGCGGGACGTCGACGCGATAGGTCGACATGTCGAGCGACCGGCTGAGGCTCGGGTGCAGCAGCGAGACGTGGTAGCCCTCGAGATAGTTGTCGGCGTAGGTCTTCCAGTTGCAGGCAAGGTCGCGCTCGACGCGCACGGACGTAGCCGAACGACTCGATGCCGAACGCCTCGCACTCGGCATCGAACGGGGCGATCGCCTCGTCGAACGGCGGTGGTTGGTCGCCGAGGTGGACGAAGACGAGGTTGCGCCAGCAGGCCACGGAGATCGGGGCGAGGGCCCGGTCGTCCGGGCACAGGCTCGGCCTCGTCGCCGAAGTCACGGGCCGCCTTGAGCTTGCCGTCCCAGTCGAACGCCCAGCCGTGGTACCGGCACACCAGGTTGCCGGCGGTCCCCGAGCCGGGCCACACGATGACCCCGGCGCGGTGCGGGCAGACGTTGTGGAAGCCGCGCAGCGACCCGTCGCGCTCGACGAGCGACGAACACGGGGTTGCCGGCGACCTCGTCGGCGACGTACTGCCCCGGTCGTTGCAGCGAGTCGCGTGGTGCGAACATCACCCACTCGTCCTCCCAGACCGATCGCCGCTCGCGGTCGAAGATGTCCGGGTCGCGGTACCAGGAGGCAGGAAGCGTGCGGGGCACCACGGGAACGGTACTTTCGCAATCGACATGGCGGAGCACGAAGTGGGCATCGACACCGCGACGGGTGCGCCTGGCCGGCAGCCTCTTCCTGCCCGAGGGCGACGGGCCGTTGGCCGCCTTGCTGGAGGCGCTGCCGTACCGGAAGGACGACGTCACGGCGTCGTACCGCGACGACCTACGTCCGCTACGTCGCGCACGGGTTCGCCGTGCTGCGCCTCGACCTGCGCGGCACCGGCTCGTCGGGCGGCATCGATCACCGACGAGTACCCCGACGTCGAGCGGCGCGACCTGCGCACGGCGATCGAGTGGCTGGCCGCACAGCCGTGGTCGACCGGCCGGGTCGGCATGTTCGGCACGTCGTACTCGGGGTTCAACTCGCTGCAGATGGCCGCCGAGGGCGTGCCCGACGCACTCGGCGCGGTCGTGGCCATCTACGCCACCGACGACCGCTACACCGACGACGTCCACTACTGCGGCGGCGTGCTGCGGGCGATCGACCTCATCGACTACCCGCTCTACATGATCGCCATGAACGCCCTGCCGCCCGTGCCGGCGGTCTGGTCGGCGACGGCTGGCGCGAGGAGCTGGCGGCGGCGCATCGACGAGACGCCGCCGTGGCTGCTCGAGTGGCTGGCGCACCCGGTCGACGGGCCGACGTGGCGGCGCGGGCTCGATCCGCGTCGGCCCGACGGCGCCGGCTACGAGCGGATGTCGTGCCCGACGATGCTCGTCGCCGGGTGGGCCGACGGCTACCGCAACAACACGTTCCGCGTGGTCGAGCAGTACGAGCGCAACGGCCTGCCGTGGCGGCTGCTCGCCGGACCGTGGGGCCATCGGAGCCCGCACCACGCCCGGCCCGGCCCGAACATCGACGACGACGTCGAGATGCTCGCCTTCTTCGACGAGCACCTCCGCGACGGGCCGCCGTCGGCGCCGCGCACGGCTCAGGTCTACGTCCGCCGCGCCGGTCGCGCCCGGAGCCCGATCTCGCCGACGCACCCGGCGTGTGGCGCGACGTCGACGACGTGGCCGCCGTCCCGGCGCTGCGCCAGCGCGACCTGGACGAGTCGACGCGCGACGGCGTCGACCGACTCGACGGTCGTCGGCGACGTCGGGCATCGCGGCGTGGAACTCGTGCGCCGGCGCGCTGCCGTGGGGCCAGCCGCTCGACCAGCGCGCCGACAACGCCCGGTCGCTCGACCTACGACTGGCCGATCGACGCACGCCGACGAGGTGCGTCGGCAACGGCGCCGTCTCGATGCGGGTCCGCAGCGACCGGCGCTACGGCCACGTCAGCGTCAAGCTCTGCGACGTGTTCCCCGACGGCACGTCGGCGCTGATCACCCGCGGCATGCTCGACCTCACGCCACCGCGGGTGCTGGCCGGCCGACGCCGACGGGCGCGGCCGGCGCCAGCCCGGCGCCGCTCGTCCCCGGCGAGTGGATCGACGTCGACCGTCGAGCTGGAGGCGACGACGTGGACGCTCGAGCCCGGCCACGCGCTGCGGCTGGCGATCGCCGGGACCGACTGGCCGAACTGCTGGCCGCCGCCGGGCCCGGTGCCGCTCGGAGGTCGACGCGGCGAGCGTCGAGCCGTGACGCCTCCCGGTGGTCGACGGCCTGCCGGCGTCGACGCACCCGTTCGCGCCCGGGTACCGGCCCGGACGCCGATCGAGGCCGACGGCGTCGTGTGGCGCATCGAGCACGACGTGCTCGGCCGCGAGACCGAGGCGGTGACCCGCTACGGCGGGACCGCTACGACGGCGCGCACGGCGCAGTCGATCAACGACGACTACGAGGGCGCCGTCGGCGTGTCGACGGTCGAACCCCGCCGAGGCCTGGGCCGAAGGCTCGGCCACGCTATCGGATCGCGCTGGCCGGAGGCGACGTGTCGGCACCGAGGCGACGCTGACGGTGCGCTCCGACGACCGAGGCGCTACGACGTCACGATCGAGCTCGTCGTCGCCGTCGACGGCGACCGAGTTCGCCGCGCCGACGCTGGGCGGCAACGCATCCCCCGCCACTCGTGACCGGTCGACCGATGGGTGTTCAGGCGGACGGGACGGTCCGCCTCGAACGCCGTCGGTCGGTGATCGGACGCCGTGGCAACGGCGTGGCAGGCGGCGAGGTGGCCGGCGCCCTGGTCGACGAGCTCGACGGCGAGCGTCCGGTGCAGCGATCGAGGATGCCGAGCGCGCTCGGCCTCGCCGGACGGCGACGAGCGGGCAGCGCGGATGGAACCGGCAGCCGGCGGGATCGCGCTGGGGTCGGGGGTCTCGCCGGTGAGGATCTGCTGGCTCGACGTGCTCGCGTCTCCGGCACCACCGACAGCAGCGCCTTGGTGTACGGGTGCTGCGGCGACTGCGAGCACCTCCTCGGTCGTGCCGAGCTCGACGATCCGGCCGAGGTACATCACGGCGATGCGGTCGGCGATGTTCCACGCCAGCCCGAGGTCGTGGGTGACGGCGACGATCGACAGCCCCGCTCGTCGACGAGCGAGCGCAGCAGCGGCGAGGATCTCGCCGCGGATCGACGCGTCGAGCGAGGCCACCGGCTCGTCGGCGAGCAGCAGCTGCGGCGACAGGGCGATCGCCCCGGCGATCAGCACGCGCTGGCGCTGGCCGCCGGAGATCTCGTGCGGGTAGCGGCCGACGAACCGCCCGGCGGCCGCAGCCCGGCCCGGCCGAGTGCCTCGGCGACGAGCTCGCGCTTCGTGCCGGCGAGCCGTGGATGCGGATCCCCTCGGCGACCGCCTCGTAGACCGTGTGGCGGGGGTTGAGCGCGCCGGTCGGGTCCTGGAAGACCATCTGCACCTCGCCGGCGCAAGCCGCCGCAGCGTTGCGCCCGCCGTAGTCGACCGGCTGACCGTCGAACGTGACCGTCCCGACGTGATCGGCTCGAGCCCGAGGATCGAGCGGATCAGCGTCGTCTTGCCGCAGCCGGACTCGCCGACGAGGGCGACGACCTCGCCGCGCCGGACGTCGAGGTCGACGCCGTCGACGGCGCGGACGGCGCCGTGCCGGCTGGCGAACGTGACGTGGACGTCGTCGATCGACGAGCAGCGGCGTCACCCATCGGCCGGTCCCGACGTGGACGCACGCCGCCCGCCGTGCCACGCCGCCGCGGCGCAGCCTGACGTCGATCGATCTGGCACTCGTCGACGGCCACGTCGCAGCGCGGGTGGAACGGGCACCCGGCCGGCAGGTCGGCGGGGTTCGGGTGGATCGCCGCGCAGGCCGCTCGGCGCCAGCCGCGACGCCGGATCGCCGATCGTCGGGAAGGCGCCGCGCCAGCGCCCGGCTGTACGGGTGCAGGCGGCTCGCCGAACACCTCGTCGCTCGGCCCCTCCTCGACGATCCGCCCGGCGTACATCACCGCCAGCCGCCGGCACGTCGAGGTGAGCACCGACAGGTCGTGGGTGATGAACAGCATCGCCAGGCCCGGTCGCGCTGCAGCTCGGCGAGCAGCTCGAGCACCTGGGCCTGGACCATCACGTCGAGCGCCGTCGTCGGCTCGTCGGCGATCAGCAGCGCGCGGCTCGCACGCCAGGGCGAGGGCGATGAGCACGCGCTGGCGCTGCCCGCCCGACAGCTGGTGCGGGATACGACGTCGGCCCGGCGGGCCGGGAGCCCGACCCGCTCGAGCAGCTGCGCCGTCCGCGACGTCGCGTCGTCGCGGCCGGCCGAGCGAGTGCAGCTCGATCGCCTCGGCGATCTGGGCGCCGACGCGCTGCACCGGGTTGAGCGAGTGCAGCGCGCCCTGGAACACGATCGCCGCCGACGTCCAGCGCACGGCGCGGAGCCGTCCGGCTTCATCGCGTAGACGTCCTCGCCGCCGAGCAGGACCTGACCCTCGACCGGTGCCCGCCGGCAGCAGCCGCAGCACGGCGTGGCGATCGTCGACTTGCCGCAGCCCGACTCGCCGGCCAGCCCGACCGTCTCGCCGGGGCCGATCGTCAGGTCGACGCCGCGCACCGCAGGGACGTCGCCGCGCTCGGACGCGGTAGGTGACGTGCAGGTCGCGAAGCTCGAGCACGACTCATCACCGGTCCCGCAGCCGCGGGTCGAGGATCTCCTCGATCGCCCGCCCGACGAGCGTGAACGCGAGCACGACGAAGACGATGCCGAGCCCGGCCGGCAGGTAGTACCACCACGCCTGGCGGGTGATCGCCCCGGCCTTGTAGGCCTCCTCGAGCGTCTTGCCCCACGACGGCGCGGGTCGGGTCGCCGAGGCCGAGGAACGCCAGCGTCGTCTCGGTGAGGATCGAGATCGGCACGGCCAGCGTCGTGTTGGCGAGGATCAGCGGGGCGACGTTGGGCAGCACGTGACGGCGGATGACGTGCAGCGGCCGGCGCCGAGCGCGCGTGGCCCGGTCGACGAACAGCCGCTCGCTTGGCGGTGAGCACCTGGGCCCGGATGATCCGAGCCGTCCCCGGCCACGACGTGACGCCGATGACGAGGACGATGTTCCACAGCGACCGGTCGAGCACCGCGGCCAGCACGATCGCCAGCGGCAGGAACGGGATGACGAGGAACCAGTCGGTGAACCGCATCAGGACGGCGTCGACCCGCCCGCCGAAGAACCCGGCGGCGATGCCCGACGAGCGAGCCGATGACGATCGTCAGCAGCGTCGCCGCGACGCCGACGAGCAGGCTGACCCGCGAGCCCCACACGAACTGGGCGGCGACGGAGCGGCCGAGGTTGTCGGTGCCGAGCGGGAACTCCCGGCTCGGTCGGCGCCCACAGCGGGTTGACGATCGAGTCGACGGCGCTGAGCCCGACTGCGGGCTGATCACGGCGCCAGCAGCGCCATCAGCGATGAACACGACGAGCACGACCAGCCCGATCATCGCCAAGGCGTCGCGCCGGAACGCCGACCGAAACCGCGCACCGCGGCGACGCGGCGGGCCCGGACGAGCGATCGCGGCGACAGCGCCGTGCCGGCCGTACGGCCCGCACGTCGATCGACGAGCGTCGCCAGCGAGCGGCCGCAGGGCTGCGTGGCCGGGAACGCGACGTCACTGCCGCCGATCCGCGGGTCGAGGTAGCCGAGGATCAGGTCGGCGACGAGGTTGAGCGATGATCACCGCCGCGCTGAAGAGCAGGAACAGGCCCTGCAGCATCGGGAAGTCCGGACCGCGGATCGCCTCGAGCGTCGCCTGCCCGAGACCCGGCCACGAGTAGATCGCCTCGACGGCGATCGCGCCCGGACAGGACGAAGCCGAAGTTGAGCGCCGACAGGCTGACGACCGGCAGCAGGGCGTTCGGCACGGCGTGGCGGCGGCGCACGAGCGCGTCGCGCAGCCCCTTGGCGCGGGCCAGCTGGAGGTAGTCCTCGTTGAGGGTGTCGAGCATCGACGAGCGCATCAGGATCATGTACTCGCCGATGTACGCCAGCGTCAGCGTGAGCGCCGGCAGGGCCATGTGGTGGGCCTGGTCGAGCAGCGCCGACAGCCCGTCGCCGTGCTGCCGGCGTCCTCGAAGCCGCCGGTCGGGAACCAGCGCGAGCGCACGGCGAACAACGACAGCAGCACCATGCCGAGCCAGAAGTCGGGCATCGAGTAGATGAACATCGACGTCGACGTCGACGTGGCGTCGAACGCCCTACGGCGGCGCCACCCGGCATAGATCCCGAGCGACGATGCCGATCACCATCGACAGCACGGTCGCCGTGCCGACGAGCAAGACCGTCGGCCACAGCGCCTCGCGGATCTCGGTCGTCACCGGCCGGCTGCTCAGGAACGAGTCGCCGAGGTTGCCGCGCAGCGTCTGGCGCGACGTAGGCGACGAACTGCTCGAACTTCGAGCCGTCGAGGTTGAACTCGGCTCGCCGGCGGTCGATCTGCTCGCGGCTGAGGTTGCGGCCGCGGAACAGCTTTGCCGTCGGGTCGTCGTTGACGACGCGGAACAGGAAGAAGTTGACGACGAGCACGAACGCCAAGGTGCCCGTCGCGCCGGCGATCTTCGCCAGGACGAACTTGGCACGCACGGGTGTCTTGGTCGACCGCTACTCGATGACGGTGAGGTTGACGTACGTCGGCGACGTGTTGGTGAACAGCACCGGCCCGATCTCGGCGGGCTGCTGCGTCCAGCCCTCGAAACGGTCGGTGCGGTACGCCTGCAGGTCGGGGTCCTGCGAACAGCACGAGGTAGGTCGCCTCCTCGGTTGAACAAGCGCAGCATCTCGTCGACGATCTCGCGCCGGCGCTCGGGGTCGAGCTCGACCTTCTGCTGCTCGTACAGCTCGTCGTAGTCCTCGTCGCACCAGTTGGCGTCGTTCGAACCCGGTTCGTCGGCATCGGTCGTGACCTGGTCGCACGTGAAGTACGACAGCATCGGGTCGGGGTCGACGAACGGCGTCCAGCCCCACACGAACATGTCGTACTTGCCGCGCGACCTGGGCGTCGTAGAGCTGCGTGTCGTCCATCACCGTCGACGACGAGGGCGATGCCGATCTCCTCCAGCAACCCGATCATGAACTCGCGGATCGCCGCGCCGATCTCCGACTCCGAGCGCTCGACGTAGCGGAACTCAGCGGCCGGCTCCCGTCCGGCATCTCGCGGACGCCGTCGCCGTCGGTGTCGAGGTACCGGCCTCGTCGAGCATCTCGTTGGCCGCGTCGGGGTCGTAGGTGAAGTTCTCGTCGCCGAGTCGGGGATCCAGCTGGGGTCGGCGGACGGCGAGATCGTGGTGCCGACCGCCCCGAGACCGAGCTCGACGCGCTCGAACATGCCCGTCACGGTCGATGGCGTGGAAGATGGCGTGGCGCACGGTGAGGTCCTGCAGCGCCGGGTGACCGTCGCCGATCCCGCCGGCCATGCCGTTGAGCGCCAGCTCGGTGAAGCCGCCCTGCTGGCCGTCGACGACCTCGATGTTCTCGTCGGCCTCGAGTAGCTCGTACGACGCCGAGCGCGGAAGTCGTGGGCGGCGTCGATCTCACCACGCTGCGAGCGCCGCGACCATCGCGTCGGCGTTGGTGAAGACCGGAAGACGATGCGGTCGATGCCGTTGTCGCGGCCGTACCAGTTGGGGTTCTTGACCATCGTCCAGTCCTGCCCGGAACGCCACTCGTCGAGCGAGTACGGCCCGGAGCGCGACGCCGTCGAGGCCGTCGTAGGACGCGAGGTCGTCGGCCGAGATCGACTCGTAGATGTGCTTGGGCACGATGTACACGTCCATCGTCGGCAGCTTCGGGTCCGGGACCGACGTGATGATCTCCAGCGTGCGGTCGTCGAGCGCCGTCGCCTCGAGGTTCTGCACCGTGGCGTAGTGGTTGATCCACTCTTCGTCGCGCGACCGGTTGATCGTGTAGGCGATGTCCTCGGCGGTCAGCGGCTCTCCGTCGGACCACTGCAGCCCTTCACGCAGCGTGTAGGTCCAGGTGAGCCCGTCCTCGGACCCCTCCCACGACTCGGCGAGGCCGGGAATCGTGGCGAAGTCGTCGGCCGCCTTGTCGGTGAGCGTGGCGTACTGCAGGTTCCACACCTCGAACTCCGGCACGAGGTAGCCGACGGCCACGTTCGGCGACGACATGTCCTGCAGCAGGCCGATCGTCATCGTGACGTCGCCGTCCTGGGCGCTCGGCGGTGGCCGGTCCCGTCCTCCGGCGGCGGCCGGAGCCGTCACCGTCGCCAGCGCGGCGAGTGCCGCCACGAGTCCCTGTCAAGTGTCGCTTCATATCCGCCTCCCCAGGGCCGAGAACCTAGCGCAGGTACCAGTCGAAGAAGCGAGCGAGGCGGCTGTAGAAGTCGACCATCGGGCCGGCGCGCAGGAAGCCGTGGCCTTCGGTCCGGTACGTCACGTACTCGAACGTCTTGCCGTGGCGGCGCAGCGCCTCGACGAGCTCGACCGACTGCTTCGGGTTGACCCGCTCGTCCTGCTCGCCGTGGGCGATGAGGATCGGGACGGCGAGCTGGTCGATGCGGTGGATCGGCGAACCGGCCGTCGTAGGCGGCCCGGTGCCGCGATGGATGGCCCATCATCCGTTCGAGGTCGAGGCGACCGACGAGGTCGCCCTGCGCCCACGAGGTGAGGATGTCGCAGTCGCCGTACTTCGCCGCGGCGCAGGCGAAGCGGTGACGCTCGTCGTCGACGACCGAGAGCGAGCGCGAGGTACGAGCCGTAGCTCGCCCCGAAGATGCCGACGCGGGTCGGGTCGACCCAGCCGAGCGACGCAAGGTGGTCGTGGGCGGCGAGGCAGTCCTTCGTGTCGTCGACGCCCCAGACGCCGTGGTTGGCCCGTTCGAAGTCACGCCCGTACGAGGTGCTGCCGCGGAAGTTGATCGAGAACCAGGCGTAGCCCTTGTCGAGGAAGTACTGGGCGATGCCGTCCCACTCGTCGCCGGTGTACGACGGTCGGGCCGCCGTGCGGGTAGACGATCGCCGGCACCGGGCGCTGCGGCCGACGCCGCCGGCGGGCGGTACAGCCAGCCGTACACCTCGGTGCCGTCGATCGAGCGGTAGCTGACGTGTTCGGGGACGACGTGCGGCGCGGCCCGGACGGCGGCGGGGGTCGGGGCGAACAGCTCGCGTGACCTCGCCGTCGGCGATCCGGCACAACCGTGGCGGCGTCGTGTGCGACTCGTGCGCCGCGACGACCGACCCGTCGGCGCAGCCAGACCGGCGACGACCAGCGTGCCGCCGGCGGCGAGCACGTCGACGGCGCCCGTCGCGGCGTCGATGACGACGAGGTCGCCGACCCCGTGGTGGGTGCGCACGGCGAGGATGCGGCTGCCGTCGGGCGACCAGCGCAGCTCGGCGAAGTCGGCACCGCCGCTGGTGAGCTGGCGGCCGGGCTCCGAGCCGTCGGCGGCCACGACGAACACCTCGTACCACCCCGGCGACTCGTCGGCGTAGGCCAGCAGGCGGCCGTCGGGCGACCACGCCGGGGATCGGACGTTGCGGCCAGGCGTGTTGACGACGGCGACATCGACGCCGGTGGCGATGTCGGTGACGTGCAGGCTCGTGCAGTTGAGGTCGTCGCGGTGGAGCAACGTCGATGCGACACGCGTCGCGTCCGGGGACACCTTGGCCTCGCCCCGATCGCCGTCGCCGCCGGCGAGCAGCGCCGGCCACGGATCGCCGATGTCGATCACGGCGAGCGCCGTCGTCTCGTTCCGTGCCGCGGCCCGGTCGACGGCGATCACGAGCCGGCGCTCGTCGATCCACACGGGTGACGACCCGTCGCAGAGCGACGTCGGCGGACCACCGCCGACCGGGGCGATGATCACCTTGCCGCCGGCCGTGAAGGCGATCCGCGTCCCGTCGGGCGAGATCTGCGGGCCGCCGTCCTCCCAGAAGGCGGCGAGGGTTCGACCGGTGGTCAGGCGGACCGGCTGCCCGCCATCGACGTCGATCACCCACATGTCCGAGGTGTCGCGGTCGAGGGCGAAGGCGACGAGCGCCCCGTCGGGCGAGACGTCGAGATGGCGGGGCCGCTCGGTGGCGGCGATGGCGTCGAGCCGCCAGTGCGGCGGCGGATCGACGTCGGGACGGCCGGGATTGGGGATCCCACCCGCCTCGTCGATGCCGATCCACAACGAAGCCGGGATCTCAGCCACCGGCAGCCTCCTCGAAACCCGTCGAGCACCTCGACCACCAGGGCGGCGAGCTGATCGAGGACGTAGCCGCCCTCCTGCACGAACACGGTCGGCAGACCGAGCTCGGCGAGCAACGCGCCGGCGGCGTGGAACCCGGCGGCGGTGACCTCCAGCGGAGCGGCCGGGTCGGCTGCCGCGGCGTCGACGCCGAGCGAGACGACGAGGGCCGTCGGATCGATGGCGATCGACGGCGGCGAGCAGCCGTCGCAGCGCGGCGAGCCACGGCCTCGTCGCCGGCGCCCGGCGGGCAGCGGCACGTTGAGGGTGCAGCCCTCGCCGGCGCCCCCGCCGCGCTCGTCGGCGTAGCCGACGAGGTGGGGGAACCAGCCGGCGCCGGGGTCGACGTGCACGCTGGCGTAGAGCACGTCGCCGCGATCCCAGAAGATCTCCTGCGTGCCGTTGCCCTGGTGGGCGTCGATGTCGACGATGGCGACCCGCTGGATAGCCGGCGGCGCGCAGCCGTTGGGCGGCGGCGGCGGCGTTGTTGAGGTAGCAGGCACCACCGAAGAAGGCCGGGCCGGCGTGGTGACCGGGCGGCCGCACGGCGGCGTAGGCGGCCCCGCTCCGTCGGCGACGAGGTCGGCGGCATGGGCGGCGGCGTGCACCGCGCTGCACGCCGCGTCGAACGTGCCCTCGCTGAGCAGCGTCATCGTGTCCATCGCGTAGAGCCCGAGCTCGGCACGGATCGTCGCCGGCCGCCGCCCGGCGAGATGGCGGCGGGCGAACGGCGCCGGTGGCGAAGAGGTAGGGCACGACCTGCGGCTGGCCGGGGTCGACGAGATGCCCCTCGGCGACCCATGACGCGTAGCAGCGCGCGACAGGAACTCGACGAAGTCGGCGTCGTGCACCGCGGTGATCGGCTCGAGGCCGAGATCTGGCGGCGTCACGATCTCGTAGCCGGCCGACTGCAGCCCGGCCGCGCAGAACGTCGCCGCGTTCGGGCTCCTCGTCGCCGTGCTGGCGGACGCCGAGCCAGTAGCCGCCGTCGGGGCGATGGCCGCGATGACGATCGCTCCACACCACCGGCATCCGCCGCACCTCGGGCATCGCCCGACGATAGATCGGCACCGCTCCGGTCGTTCCGACCGGGCAGACTCGGCCCATGCCACCACCGTCACCGCGCCCGCGGCCCCGCGAGCTCGGCCTGACGTTCGGCTCGATGCCCACCGGCGAGCACAACGCGATCACCGACGTTCCTGGCGTGAGCGTCGGCCACGTCACGATCTGGCACGACGAACCCGACGGCATCGCCCGCACGGGAGTGACGGCGATCGTGCCCGACGAGATTGGCGCCCTCTGGGAACGGCCGATGGCGGCGGGCTACGGCCGTGCTCAACGGCTGTGGCGAGCTCACCGGCACGATCGCGATGGCCGAGTGGGGGACGCTCGAGGCGCCGATCATGCTGACCGGCACCACCGCGGTCGGGCGAGTGTTCGATGCGGTCGTCGACGCCGTGTTCGAGGCCGTCCCGCGTGCAGGGGGCGACGACGAGGTGGTTCCTGTCCCCGTGGTGGGCGAGACCGACGACTCGTGGCTCGACGAATCCCGTCGCCGCCACGTGACGCTCGGCAGACGCCCGGGAGGCGATCCGCGCCGCCGCAGCGGGCCCGTCGCCGAGGGTGCCGTCGGGGCGGGGACGGGGATGGTCACGATGGGGTGCAAGGCCGGGATCGGAACCTCGTCGCGAGCACTGCCCGGGCTCGGCACGGTCGGCGTGCTCGTCCTCGCCAACTTCGGCGGGCTCGACCAGTTGCGCCTCGGCGGGGTCGCCGTCGGCACCACGCTCGCGGCGGAGCGACGGCTGCAGCCGAGCGCAGCAGAGCCGAGGCCGGCAGCTGCATCGGTGTCGTCGCCACGGACATCCCCCTTGACGCCCGGCAGCTCGCCCGCGTCGCCCGGCGGGTCGGGCTCGGCCTCGCCCGGCTCGGCAGCATCGGCGGTCATGGCTCGCGGTGAGATCTTCTGCGCCTTCTCGACCACCAATCGCCGTTCGGGGGTGGCCGAGGGCGTCGCCCCGGTCGATGTGCTCGGCGACGGCTCGATCAACGCGGTCTTCGCAGCCACCGTCGACGCGACCGAGGAGGCGGTGACCAATGCCCTGTTCGTGGCCGACACGGTCGTCGGCCGCGACGGCCACGTCGCCCCCGGCCTCCCCGTCGACCGCGTCCTCGAGCTCGTCCACCACCCCTGACCGAGTGTTTCCGGCTGTCGAGTGTTACCGGACCGGAGGCGCGACTGGTGGCACTCGGGTGCCCGGAAACACTCGGGTGAGGGCTCAGTGCTCGACGACGGTGCGCGACTGCTCGCGCAGGTACTGCTGGAGGTAGTACGGACCGCCGCCGGCCTTGCCGGCGGTCCCCGATCGCTTCCAGCCGCCGAACGGCTGCACGCCCGGCCAGGCACCGGTCGTCGCGCCGGCGGCGCGGTTGACGTAGACGACGCCGGCCTCGATGCCGCCGAGGAACTGGTCGATCTCCGCCTGGTCGTCGCTGAACAGGCCGGCGGTCAGCCCGAACGGCACGGCGTTGGCCCGCTGCAGCGCCTCGTCGAGCGAGGCGACGGGGCGCACGGCGAGGAGCGGGACGAACAGCTCGTCGGTCCACACCGACGACTCGTCCGGCGCGACGACGACGGTCGGGGCGACGAAGTTGCCGGCGGCGAGGGCGCCGTCGGTGATCCGTCGACCGCCGCACAGCACCTCGCCGTTGGCGCGCACGTCGTCGACCACGGCGGCGTAGCGATCGACGGCCGCTGCGTCGACGACCGGCGAGAGGAAGCCGCCAGGCTCCAGCGGCCCGACCGTGCGGGATCGCTGCGGCGTGCTCGACGAGCCGAGCGATGAAGTCGTCGGCGACCGACGCGTCGACGAAGACCCTCGACGCCGCCGAGCACTTCTGGCCGGCGAAGCTGAACGCGCTGCGGCCGTGCCGGCGACGGCGAGGTCGAGGTCGGCCGCGGCCGTGACGATCACCGGGTTCTTGCCGCCCATCTCGCAGATCGCCGGCTTCGGGTACGCCGTAGCGAACGAGCGGATGATCGACATGCCGACGGCACTCGACCCGGTGAACGTCACCCCGTCGACGCCGCGGGTGCCGCACCAGCGCCGCGCCGGTGTCAGCGCCTCCGGTCACGAGGTTCACGACGCCGCGGCGGCACGCCCGCCTCGACGAGGGCGTCGTACACGAGGTGACCACTGAGTGAGCCGACCGGCGACGGCTTGATGACCACCGTGTTGCCGGCCACGAGGGCGGCACCGGCCGGACCGGCGACGAGCGCCGACGGGTAGTTGAACGGCGCGATCACCGCCCACACCCCGTACGGGCGCATCACGTCGGCTGGTCACCTCGCTGTCGCTGAAGCGCAGCATCGGCACGTCGAACCCGGCGTGCTCGGTCATCGCGTGCGTGTAGTAGCGGATCAGGTCGGCCGCCTCCTCGACCTCGCCGATCGCCTCGAGCCGTGACTTGCCGTTCTCCCAGGCGAGTGCCGCACCGTCGACGACGGAACGCTGCGGAGATCAGATCGGCGGCGCGGTCGAGGACTTCGACCCGCTCGACGCCACGGCGTGGCCGCCCAGGCTGCCTGAGCCGACCGCGCCGCGGCGACGGCGGCGTCGACGTCCGCCTCCGACGCCGCTGGGAAACGTGCCGACGGCAATGGCCGTGTCGATCGGCGAAACCGTGGTGAACCGCTCACCGTCGCGGTCGTCTCCGCCGATGCGCAGCGGGTGGACGTGTCCGAGCCGGCCGCGCACGTCGTCGACGGCGGCGGTGTAGGCGGTCTGCAGTTCGTCGTCGTCCGCCGCCAACGTGGCGTAGGTGACGCGAAAGGCGGCGATCTCGGGACTCCTCGAGCTGCCTCAGCCGAAGCGGACGAGGCCCTGGTCGATGACGGCGCGGTCATCGACCGACGTGACGAACAGCGCCTCACCGTCGCCGGTCACCCAGGCGCGAACGGTGAGGGTGTCGCCGGGAAGCACCGGCGACGCGAACCGGCCTTCGACGTGGTGGAAGCGAGCCGGGTCCGAGTCGCAGAGGGCGTGGAGCAGCGCCCGTCCGGTGAATCCGTACGAGCACAACCCGTGGAGGATCGGCCGATCGAACCCCCCGAGGGCGGCGAAGCTGGGGTCGGAGTGCAGCGGGTTGCGGTCGCCGGACAGCCGATACAGCAGTGCCTGGGTCGGCAACGTGGTGTAGCTGACCTCGTGGTCGGGGGCGCGCTCCGGCGGCACGTTCTGCGGGCCGGAGGGCCCGCGCTCACCGCCGAAACCACCCTCGCCGCGAATGAACACCGAACTGCGCAGCGTGTACAGCGGCTCACCATCGCTGACCGCTTCGGTCTCGGTGACGATGATCCCGGCCTTGCCCTTGTCGTACATCGCCACGAGCGTCGAGGTCAGTGTCGCCTTGCCGTCCACCGGCACTTCGCGGTGCAACGTGACCGACTGGGTGCCATGGACGAGCATCGCCGGGTTGAACGTCCCGGCGCTCTTCAACGCCGACCCGGCGGCGCCCCACCCGATCACCACGGGAAACGTCGGGAGCACCCGTTGAGCGACCCCATTGGTGTTCTCGGTCGTGAAGGCGAGCTCGTCGGTCCCGGCCCCGACTCCCACGGCGTACAGCAGGGCGTCCTTGCTGTCCCACGCGACGTCGACCGGCTCACCCTGGGTCCCCACGGCTGCTGGATTGAGCGGCATCGCCGCAGACTACGAACGGGCTGGCGCAGTTGCCCAACCGGAGCGCGATCGGGCCTGCGTAGGCTGAGCCGATGGCAGTTGCGGCCGACCAACTCCAGTGATCGACACGCTCGTCGTCGGGGCTGGGCCGGCAGGAGTCGCCGCAGCGGTCGCCCTGCGCCGCGCCGGCCGCGACGTCCTGCTCGTCGACAAGGCCGAGTTCCCTCGCGACAAGTGCTGCGGCGACGGGTTGACGACGCTGGCCCTGCGCGAGCTCGAGGGCCTCGGATTCGATCCGGCGGCGGTGCCCGAATTCCGCGCCGTCGACGGCGCCGTGCTGCGGGCCCCGTCGGGTCGTACGTTCAAGGTGCCGCTGCCAGCCGGCCAGGGAATCTACGCGGCGGTTGCTCCCCGACTGCAGCTCGACGCCGCGCTCGTCCAGCTCGCCGTAGCCGCCGGCGTCGACGTGCGCCTCGGACACGGGATCAAGACCGCAGCCATCGCCGCCGACGGGAATGCCGTGCTCGGCGTCGAAGGGCTGGGCGACGTCACTGCCCGCCATGTCGTGGCTGCCGACGGGATGTGGAGTCCGACACGGAAGGCCCTGGGCGTCGGTGGCGACGGCTACCTCGGCGAGTGGCATGCCGTCCGCCAATACGTCAGCGGCGTCAGTGGGCCAGCTGCCGATGATCTGATCGTGTGGTTCGACGCCGACCTGCTGCCCGGTTATGCCTGGTCGTTCCCGCTGCCCGACGGACGCGCCAACGTCGGCTTCGGGGTGCTGCGCGACGGCAGCCGCAGCGGCAAGGAGGTTCGCGATCTCTGGGCAGGTGTGTTCGACCGTCCCCACGTTCGTGCCGCGCTGGGACCTCGTGCGACACCCGAGGGTCGCCACCTCGCCTGGCCGATCCCGGCGCGGATCGATCGGGCCACGCTGGCCCACGGACCGGTGCTGTTCACCGGCGATGCCGCTGCGGCGACCGACGTGATGACCGGTGAAGGCATCGGCCAGGCCCTGCTCACCGGTCGTCTCGCGGCCCACGCGATCGTCGCCGGTCCTGACCACCGTCGCACCGCCGAGCACTACCACCAGCTCGTGCGCGCCGAGCTCGTCGCCGACCACCGAGCATCCGTGCTTCTCGGGCGTGTGCTGCGGCATCGCCGAGGTGCCAACGGGGCACTGGCCGTCGTCGCTCACTCCGGCACCTGGGGGCGGCGCAACTTCGCCCGCTGGATGTTCGAAGACGAACCGCGCGCCATCGCCGCGACGCCCCAGCGCTGGCACCGCCGGTTCCTCGCCCGCCCCGGCACATTCTCTGCGTTCCCCGGCCACGCAGGCCGACGCGCCGGCGCCCTCCGCTAGCGCTCCGGTCGCCTCTCCGATCGAACTCCAGGACGCTCGCTGGAGCTCGCCGCAGTCCGGAAATCGTTCGTTGCGGACCAAGCCGGGTCAGTAACTACCGTCGCGGCGGTGCGGACGCGACTCACCGACCTGCTCGGCATCGAACACCCGGTGATGTGCGCCGGGATGGGCGGCGTGTCCTACCACCGCCTCGTTGCCGCCGTGTCGGAAGCCGGCGGCATCGGGACGCTCGGGGCGTCGACGATGCGGGCGACCGAACTGGCCACCGAGATCGCCGCCGTGCGGGCCGTCACCACCAAGCCGTTCGGTGTCGACCTGCTCACCGCCCTACCGGACCAGGTCGCCGCGGGGATCCGTCACGTCATCGAAGGCGGAGCGTCGCTGTTCGTCGCCGGACTCGGTGTCCCCCGGGACATCGTCGACACGCTCCATGACGCCGGGATCATCGTCGCCTCGATGTGCGGGAAGGTGCGCCATGCCGTCGGCGCGGTCGCCAGCGGGTGCGACTTCGTCGTCGCCCAGGGCACCGAGGCCGGTGGACATACCGGCACCGTCGCCACGATGGCCCTCGTTCCGCAAGTCGTCGACGCGGTCGGCGAGCAGGTCCCGGTCGTCGCCGCTGGTGGCATCTTCGACGGACGCGGCCTCGCCGCCGCGCTCGCCCTCGGCGCCGACGGGGTGTGGATCGGCACCCGGTTCATCGCCACCCCCGAGGCCCGCGCCGTCGCCGGCTACAAGGACGCCCTGATCGCCAGCCCCGAGGACGGCACCGTCGTGACGCGGGCGTACACCGGCAAGACGTGTCGGGTCCTCCGCAACGACTGGACGCAACACTTCGACGAGCACCCCGACGAGCTGCAACCGTTCCCGGCCCAGGTGCTGGCGTCGATGACGGCCGGCGCCAATCATCTCGGTGCCGCCGACGGCACCGCCGTCGACGTCCGCCGCGAGTTCTTCCCGGCCGGCCAGGGAGTCGGAGCGATCGACGCCCTGATCCCGGCGGGTGACCTCGTCCACCGGATCATCGCCGATGCCGAGCGCACGCTCACGAGGCTCCGATGACAACGATCAGCGAACACGTCGAGCAGCTCTGGGCCGACGACATCACCCCGGCGCTGCAGCGATACATCGAGATTCCCAACGTCTCCGCCTCCTACGACGCCGAGTGGGAAGCGCACGGGTACATGGACGAGGCGGTCCAACTCGTGCGCCAGTGGTGCGCAGCCCGGCCGATCGACGGGCTCACCGTCGACGTGTACCGGATCCCCGGACGCACACCGTTGATCGTCGCCGAGGTGCCGGCGTCCGGCCCGGCGCTCGCCGACCGCACGGTGTTGCTCTACGGACACCTCGACAAGCAGCCGGAGATGACCGGGTGGCGCGACGGGCTGGGGCCGTGGACGCCGGTCGTCGAGGGCGACCGGCTCTACGGCCGCGGCGGCGCCGACGACGGGTACGCCGCCTTCGCGGCGCTGTCGGCGATCGAGGTCGCCAAGGCCCACGGTCTCGACCATGCCCGTTGCGTCCTGCTCATCGAGGCCAGCGAGGAGTCGGGGAGTCCGGACCTGCCCGCCCACCTCGAGCGCCTCACCGACATCATCGGCCGGCCCGACCTCGTCATCTGTCTCGACTCGTGGGCCGCCGACACACAGCGGCTGTGGGTGACGACGTCGTTGCGCGGCCTCGTCGGCGGAGTCCTGCGCGCCGACGTGCTTGCCGAGGGAGTCCACTCCGGCGCGGCCAGCGGCATCGTGCCGTCGAGTTTCCGGATCGTTCGCCAGCTCCTCGATCGGATCGAGGATGCCGCGACCGGCGAGGTGCTGCTGTCCGAAGCGCACGTCGAGGTGCCTGCCGACCGCCTGGCTGAGGCGGCGGCGACCGCCGCCGAGCTCGACCCGCTGGCCGAGTTGTTCCCGTTCGCCGGGTCGACCGGCCCGATGTCCGACGACCCCGTCGAGCAGATCCTCGCCCGCACGTGGCGACCAACCGTCAGCTACGTGGGGGCCGACGGATTCCCACCGACGAGCCGGGCCGGCAACGTACTGCGCCCGTTCACGGCGCTGGCCCTGAGCATGCGCGTCCCGCCGACGTGCGATCCCGACGCGGCGTTCGAGGCTCTCCGGGCGGCACTCACCGCCGACCCACCATCCGGCGCGACCGTGTCGTTCGACCACAAGGAGGCGGCGCCGGGTTGGAACGCCGCGCCGTTCGAGCCATGGCTGGTGGCGGCGCTCGACGAGGTGTCGACAACTGCCTTCGGCGCGCCCGCACGGACGATCGGCGAGGGCGGCACGATCCCGTTCATGGGCATGCTCGGGGCGATGTTCCCCGCGGCCCAGTTCGTGATCACCGGCGTGCTCGTTCCCGGCAGCAACGCCCACGGCCCCAACGAGTTCCTCCACCTCCCCACGGCCCGCCGGGTCACGGAGTGCGTCGCCCGCCTCCTCGCCGCCCACGCCGCCAGCGCGTGACCGCACCCATCCGAGTGCCGGGGCGACCCCCCATCGGGACGTTCGGCACTCGGGCGCGCTGCCGCACTCGGGTGGGTGCTCGTCGTAATCGCCGGTGGTTGCGGCGACGACGGCCCCGGGTCCGGACGTCGAGCCGCCGACGCTGGTATCCGTCGAGACGCAGCGCTGCGTCGCAGCCGAACCGCTTCCACGGCGTCGGCATCGTGGTCGGCAACGATCTCGTTCTCACGGCCGGCCACACCTCGAGGGCGACCTCCGCCACGTCGACGGTGGAGATCGACCGTGCCGTCACGCTGGTCATCGAGCACGCCACCGACCGGGCGACCTACCGCCGCGACGTGGTCATCTTCAGTCCCGGCGTGTCCGACGGCGAGATCGGGGTTCCTTGCCGAAGCCCCGCGGCGAATGATCTAACGTGGCCTGATCCGTCGAATACGTGCTGACGCACGCCGATCGGCGGCGTTTCAACCACACAAGGGGAGATCATGAAACGATCGGTACTGAAGGCGCTCGCACCCGTCGCCGTGCTAGCAGTCGGTGGAGCCGCGTGGGTCGGCGTCGCCGGGGCCACCACGGAACCACCACCCGCGCCGTCCGACGCGGGGGAGTCGCTGCTCGACTCGGTGATCGCCAACGACGTCGTGCGCTGTGGTGTGCGCGGCGACTTCCCCGGGTTCAACATCCTCGACGAGGCCGGCGAGCACGTTGGCTTCGACGCCGACTTCTGCCGGGCGATCGCCGCTGCTGTGCTCGGCGACAGCACCAAGGTCGAGTTCGTGGATGTCGAGACCGACGCCAGGTTCACCGCGCTGCAGTCCGGTGAGTTCGATGTGCTCGTGCGCAACACGACCTGGACAGCGAGCCGGGACGGCATCGAAGGTGTCACGTTCCTGCATCCGACGTTCTACGACGGCCAGGGGATGATGGTCGCTGCCGACTCCGGGATCACCTCGATCGACGACATGGACGGCGCTGTCGTCTGCGTCGCCGGCGGGACGACGACCGAGGGCAACGTCGCCACCGAGTTCGAGCGGCGTGGTCTGGGTGTCGACGTGCAGTCGTTCCCCGACGTCGAGACGCTGCAGGCCAACTTCGAACAGGGTGGATGCGACGGCTGGTCGAGCGACACCAGCCAGCTCGTCGGCTTCCGCTCCGCGTATCCGGCGGGGCCGGAGGCGCTGGTGATCTTCGACGACATCTTCTCCAAGGAGCCGCTGGCGCCGGCAGTCGTCGACGGCGACAGCGCGTGGGCCCAAGCGGTCAACTGGGCGATCTTCGCCACGATCCAGGCCGAGGAGTGTGGCATCACCGGCGACAACGCCGCCGACCTGCAGGCGAACAGCGAGGACCCGAACATCCGCCAGTTCCTCGGCGGCGAGAACGAGGACGGCACGGTGCTCGATCCCGGCCTCGGGCTCGGCCCGGACTTCGCCTTCAACGTCGTCGACCAGGTCGGCAACTACGGCGAGATCTTCGAGGCGCACCTCGCCCCGCTCGGCATCGAGCGCGGCGTCAACGCCCTGTGGATCGACGGCGGTCTGCAGTACGCCCCGCCCTACCGCTGAACACTGACCATGTTTCGTGATGGTGGTCATGGTTCAGTGAATGAGCCATGACCGCCACCACGCCGTTCGACGCCGACCGCCAGCGTCGCCTCGACGCGGCGCGGCGACCGCCGCTCTACCGCGACGTCCGCATCCTCACGTGGACGTTCCAGCTGGCGGTGTTCGCCGCCGTCATCGCCGTGGTCGCCTGGCTCTACGACAACTTCCAGGTCAACAGCGACCGGGGGAACATCCCGACGAGCTTCGACTACCTCGACCAGCCCGCCAGCTTCCCGATCGTCGGCAGCGACTTCCGCCAGACCCAACCGGTCAGCGACGCCCTGGTCGAGGGCTTGCTCAACACCCTGCGCCTGGCAGTGACCGGCATCGTGCTGGCGACCGTCCTCGGGATCCTGCTCGGCATCGCCCGCCTGTCGAAGAACTTCCTGCTGCGCAAGGCCGCCCAGGCGTACGTCGAGATCGTTCGCAACGTCCCGTTGTACGGCCTCATCGTCCTGCTCTACACGGCCGTCGTGCTCAACGCCTTCCCCCCGCCGAACGAGTCGTGGGAGATCGGTTCGATCGCCGTGCTCAACGTCCGCGGCTCGAGCGTCTTCTGGTTCGACGGTGGCAACGCGAAGTTCGTCGTGATCCTCCTCGCCGCCGTGCTCACGTTCGCCGTCGTCGCCCGCTGGCGACGTGCCGTCAGCGATCGCTCCGGCAAGCCGGCGCTGAGCGGCGTCTACGGACTCGGTGCCGCTGCCGTCGTCGCCGTCGCGTTGTGGGTCCTCCTCGGGCTCGGCGGATCGTCGCCGGCGCTCGACGGCCGGCGGGTCACCGGAGGGATCACGATGACGCCGCCGTACTTCGCCGCCCTCGTCGCCCTCGTGCTGTACACGTCGAGCCACATCGCCGAGATCGTGCGTGGGTCGATCCAGGCAGTGCCGAGGGGTCAGGGCGAGGCCGCCGACGCCCTGGCGCTGTCCGGGTTCCAGCGGATGTGGAACGTCGTGCTGCCCCAGGCGATGCGCATCGGCCTGCCCCCGATCGGCAACCAGTACCTCAACCTCACGAAGAACACGTCGTTGGCCGCGGCGATCAGCTTCCCCGAGCTCACCCAGATCACCCAGCTCAGCGTCGCCAACCGCTCCCCCGCCGTGCCCTCGTACGTCCTGTTGCTGTTGATCTACCTCGGGCTCTCCTTGCTGATCTCGGCGATCGTCAACCTCGTCAACCGTCGCCTGGCGATCGTGGAGCGCTGAGGTGGAACGATGACGATGCTCGACCCAGTGCTGACCGAGGCGATGGCGTTGCCGCCACCGGAGCCTCCGCCGGAGCCGGCGGCAGGTCCCGGCGACTGGGTGCGGCGCAACCTGTTCCGCACCTGGGGCGACGGCATCATCACGGTCGTCGCCGCGATCATCCTCGGCTACGTGCTGTTCCGCCTCGGGCGCTTCGTCTTCGTGACCGGTCGATGGGAGATCATCCAGCGCAACCTCACGCTGTTCATGGTCGGCCGCTACCCCCGCGACGAGCTGTGGCGGATCGGCGTCGGCCTGGGTGCGATCGCCGCCTACGGTGGGATCCTCGCCGGCTACGTGCAACGGATGCGCCAGATCACCGGGCGCGAGGCGCCGTCGACAACGGCACTCTGGCGACGGCTCGCCGACCTGGCCGTGCGCATCTGGCCGCTCATCGTCGGCGTGGTCGTGCTCCTGTCGCTCACCACGACGCCCGGTCCGACCGTGCTGACCGTGCTCGTCGTCGCCGCCGCCGTCGTCGGCCGGATCGTCGGCAGCTTCGCCACGCGGCGGTGGCTGATGCCGGTCGTCGTCGCGGGAATCGTCGTCCCCATCGCCATCGTGTGGTTCCTGAGCAGACCTGCGCCGTGGGACGAGTGGGAGGGGATGATGCTCAACCTCTTCCTCGCCGTCGCCGGCATCGCCCTGTCCTTCCCGCTCGGTGTGCTCCTCGCCCTCGGCCGCCGCGCCGGGCGACGCACTGACAGTCCCGTCGGCGGGGCCGTCGTGGCATTCACGCTCGCGTGCCAGTGGTCGTCATCCTCGTCCGCCGGGGTTTCGACGCCGCCGACCTGATGACGTGGGTGCTGTCGCCCTCGCCGTCGTCCTCGCCTACGCCGGGTATCCGCATCGGCCGGGTGACCACGCTGCCACTCGTACGTGTCGTCTCGATCGCCTACATCGAGTTCTTCCGCGGGGTGCCGCTGTACGTGCTGCTGCTGCTCGGGGGCATCGCCCTCGGCTTCTTCCTCCCCCGAGGGCATGGAGACGCCGGGCCTCGTCGTGCGGGCGATCATCGTGTTCACCCTGTTCACCGCGGCCTACATCGCCGAGATCGTGCGCGGCGGGCTGCAGTCGCTGCCGCGCGGTCAGACCGAGGCGGCGCAGGCCCTCGGCCTCAAGCCCGTCAAGACGACGGCACTGATCGTCCTGCCCCAGGCGCTGCGCAACGTCATCCCCGCCATCGTCGGGCAGTTCATCAGCCTGTTCAAGGACACCACGCTGGCGGGCGCGGCGATGGGTCTGCTCGACGTCCTCGGCGTCGCCGACGTGGCGACGTCGCAGCCGGCCTTCCGCGGCCAGGGACTCGCTCCGGAAGCGATCTCGTTCGTGATGTTCTTGTTCTGGGTCGGCTGCATCACGATGAGCCGGGAGAGTCAACGCTTGGAACGACGACTGGGAGTAGGCACACGATGACTGATCCAGCGACCTCGGCGGTCTTTGCCGATGCCACGCAGATGGCCGGCACCGGCGAGGTGATGCTCGAGTTGATCGACGTGCAGAAGTTCTTCGGTTCGTTCCAAGCACTGCGCGACATCGACCTCAACGTCGCCCGCCGGGAGGTGGTGGTCGTCATCGGACCGTCCGGGTCCGGGAAGTCGACGATGATCCGTTGCATCAACCGTCTGGAAGAGCACGACGGCGGGCGCATCCTCGTCGACGGTGTCGAGCTGTCGCGCGACATCCGCAACATCCAAGAGATCCGCCGGGAGACCGGGATGGTCTTCCAGCAGTTCAACTTGTTCCCGCATCTCAGCGTCATCGACAACATCACGCTCGCGCCCCGTCAGGTGCGCAAGGTCCCCAAGCGCGCCGCGGAGGAGGCGGCGATGGCCTTGCTCGAACGTGTGAAGATCCCCGAGCAGGCCAAGAAGTACCCCGGCCAGCTCTCCGGCGGCCAGCAGCAGCGCGTGGCGATCGCCCGGTCGCTGGCGATGAAGCCGAAGGTGATGCTGTTCGACGAGCCGACGTCGGCGCTCGACCCGGAGATGATCAACGAGGTGCTCGACGTGATGAAGGACCTCGCCGCCGAGGGCATGACGATGATCGTCGTCACCCACGAGATGGGGTTCGCCCGCGAGGTTGCCGACCGCGTCGTCTTCATGGCCGACGGCTCGATCGTCGAGGTCGGCACCCCCGAGCACTTCTTCACCGACCCGCAGGAAGACCGCACCAAGCTGTTCCTCAGCCAGATCCTCTGATCGGAGCGTTTCCGGCGATCGAGGACCTCACCCGACCCCGTTCATCTGGGGAAGATCCGTGTCAATCGATGATCTGGGGAAGGATCGTGGCAGACGTCGACAGGGATCTTCCCCAGATGGTGGATCAGCGGCGCAAACGGCGTTTGCGGCGCGTGGTGGACTGGGCGACGATCGGCGGGCGCCGCTCGAGAGCGGCGATCGTGACGTCGTCGGAACCGCCGATGTCGGTCGCCGACAGGGCCATGCCGTCACGGTCGACATCGTGGGGATCTCCAGGTACCTCGACCATCGGGATGCCATCGTCCCGTTTGGCCGGCGCGTCGTAGATGTCGCGTAGGGCGATCATCAGGCCGGCGACCATCGCCCCGGGAACGCCGCCGATCTGCCGCCCTCGATCGCGCATCTCCTGGTAGCGCTGCGCCTTGGCCGCGTCACGTAGGAGGGCGGCTTCCCCCGGGCTGAGACCCGCGAAGTCGTCGGTCGGCTCGCCAGGCATGGGTCCAGGTTACGGGTGATGGTCCCTGTCAGCCCGGCACGATCTGCCGGCGACCAGGGTGACCGCGGCCGCAATGCCGCCAGACTCTGCTGCAATGTCCCGACATGGAGATGCGATGACCCGGGTGCTCCAATGACCACTCACGACGTGGCGCCGATGGACGACGTCCGCACGGCCGAGCAGGTCGAGCGGATCTTCTTCGAGATGCGTCGGGTCATCGTCGGTCAGAGCCGGCTGCTCGAGCGACTGCTCGTCGCGCTCTTGGCCCGCGGTCACGTCCTCCTCGAATCGGTGCCGGGTCTGGCCAAGACGCTCGCCGCCGAGACGCTGGCCGATGTCGTCGGCGGCACGTTTGCCGCGCATCCAGTTCACCCCCGATCTGTTGCCGTCGGACATCGTCGGCACGCGGATCTATCGCGGCAGCAGCGAACGCTTCGACGTCGAGCTCGGCCCCGTGTTCGTCAACTTCCTGCTCGCCGATGAGATCAACCGTGCTCCGGCAAAGGTCCAGTCGGCACTCCTCGAGGTGATGGCTGAACAGCAGGTGACGATCGGCGGTCACACCCATCAGGTGCCCCGGCCGTTCTTCGTCGTCGCCACCCAGAACCCGATCGAGAGCGAGGGCGTCTATCAGTTGCCAGACGCCCAGCGGGATCGGTTCATGATGAAGGTGATCCTCGACCATCCGACGCCTGCCGAGGAGATGGTGATCCTCGACCGCATGGCGGTGCAGGCGCCGGTACCCGATCGGGTGATCGACCTGTCCGGGCTCGTCGCCCTCCAACGCCGTTGCGACCAGGTCTTCGTCGACCGCTCTGTCGGGCAGTACGCCGTCGACCTCGTGCACGCCACCCGCCAGCCGGCCAACTACCACCTCGCCGACCTGGCGCCGCTGATCGCCCTCGGCGTGAGCCCACGAGCGACGCTCGGCCTGATCCGCGGCGCCCGAGCATTGGCGCTGATCCGCGGGCGCACCTACACCACACCCCAGGACGTGTTCGACATCGCTCCCGAGGTTCTCCGTCACCGACTGCTGCTGACCTACGACGCCCTCGCCCGCGACATCGCCATCGACGAGCTGGTCAACCGCATCCTGGCCACCGTGCCGGCGACGTGGGTGTCACCGAAGCCCAATGAGTCGACCCACCCGACCCGTCGCTGAAGCGCCGTCGGTCCGCTGGCCGGACGGGCCGCCGCCGGCGGCCGTCGTCGAACTCGTGCGGTCACTGGAGATCACCATCGGGCGCCGCGTCGATACGACGCTGCACGGCAACTATCAAGGGATCACGCCGGGCCATGGCAGCGAGCCCGGCGAGTCGCGGCCCTACCAACCCGGCGATGACGTACGCCGCATCGACTGGAACGTCACGGCGCGGACTGGCGAGACCCATGTTCGTGACCAGATTGCCGACCGCGATCTCGAGGCCTGGCTCGTCGTCGACGTCTCGGCGGCGATGCGCTTCGGCACGGCCACCGTGGAGAAGGCCCAGGTCGCGCTCGCCGCGGCGGCGTGCGTCGGGTTTCTCACCGTCCGCAACAAGAACCGCATCGGTGCCGCCCTCGTTGCCGGACCGCAGATCAAGTTGATGCCGCCGCGCTTCGGGCGCGACCAGGTACGGGCCATCCTCACCTCGATCGCTTCACCACCGCCCTCGGAACACCTCGGGCGCAGCGATCTCGGCGGGGCGATCGACCGTGTCGACCGGCTCAGTCGCCGGCGGGGCTTCGTCTGCGTGATCGCCGACTTCGCCGGCGAGGGCTGGGCCGACCCGCTGGTCCGCCTGGGCATGCGCCACGACCTGCTGGCCATTCCGATCCACGATCCGCGCGAGCGCGACGTGCCTCCGGTCGGTTTGGTGGCGCTCGTCGACGCGGCGACCGGCGTGCAGCGCGAGATCCGCGTCACCAAAGCACTACAGCGACGCTATGCCGAGGCGGCCGCGGCGCGGGTCGACCAGCAACAGTCCGACTTGCGGCGGGCCGGTGCCGACGTCATCGAGTTGCGTACGGACAGCGATTGGCTCGGCGAGATCATCCAACACGTCCGCCGCCGCAAGGTGCAGGCCGTGAACGCCCAGGTGATCCGCCGATGAACCCGAACCGCATCGCCCGCAACGGCCTGCGTGGCCGGGGAACGCCATGACTTTTCTGGAGCCGCAGCGGTTGTGGCTGCTCGTGGTCGTCGGCGCGTTGGCGGTCGCCTACGTCGCCGTGCTGCGCTGGCGCCGCGCCGCCACGCTGCGCTTCACGACGGTCGATCTGCTCGACGAACTCGTTCCGCGGCGACCGCAGTGGCGCCGCCATGTTGTCGCCGGCTTGCAATTGCTCGGCCTGTCGGCCGGCGTGATCGCCGTTGCCAGACCGATCACCACGACGACGGAGCGCACGGCCAGTGAAGGTCGGATCGTCGTCGCCCTCGATACGTCACTGTCGATGGAGGCGACCGACATCGCCCCCAACCGCCTCGCCGCCGCCCAGCAGGCGGCCACCGACTTCGTCGGCCAGGTCGCCGACGACGTGGAGATCGGACTCGTGTCGTTCAGCGGCTCGGTCGCCGTCGAGGTGCCACCGACACTCGATCGCACCGCCCTCGACACTGCGATCGCCGAGTTGCAGCTCGACGACGCGACAGCGATCGGTGACGCCCTGATCGTCAGCACGAACCTCCTCGTGCAGTTGCAGGAACGGGCGGCCGACGGCACGGTCACCGATGGAGCGGACGTCGTCCCGGGCGCCATCGTCCTCTTGACCGATGGAGAGACGACGTTCGGGGCGTCGACCGAAGAGGGCGCCGAAGTCGCTGCTGCCGTCGGAGTTCCGGTGTTCACGATTGCCTTCGGCACGGCTGATGGGGTGATCATCGATCCGGACACCGGAGACGCCGTCGCTGTCCCGGTCAAACCCGAGCCACTGCGTGCCGCCGCCGAGACGACCGGCGGTCAGGCGTACGAGGCGGCGACCCCCACCGAGCTCGCCGACGCCTATCAACGCATCGAAGCGGTCCTTGGTGACACCCTCGGCGAGGCGGTCGAGGTCGTCACCGAGCGCACCTGGGTATGGGCCGCCGCCGCCCTCGGCACGTTGGCCATCGCCTGGGCGCTCAGTCTCTGGTGGCTGCGCGGCCTCGTGTAGTCGCGACGGCGTTGGCGGCGTCAGGGGCTCGGCCGACGGCGTGGACTTCGCTTCACGCGCAGCGGAATCGGCTCGGGGGCGGGGCGCGCGGAGATGATCGCAGCCGCTGCCGCTGCGGCGGCAGCGAGCGCGCCAATGATTGCGCCGAGCACGTTGACCATGCTAACCCCGCCCACCCCCCGTGCGCTCGAACTTTGCGCGCTACGCCACAGGCGGGCTGGTTGACTGAGGGGGTGGCCCAACCGCAATTGGTGACTGCTCCGGTCGAGACACGACCCGACGTCGACGAAACGCCGGACCTCGACGAGCCGAAACATGCCCACATCGTCAAGGTCGGCCCCGGCGAATCGGCCGCCGCCAAGGTACTCGAGGCGCGGATCTACGGGACTCCGGTGGAGGCGCTGTGCGGATTCGTGTGGGTGCCGGCGCGCGATCCCAAGCAGCTCCCGGTGTGCCAGAAGTGCCAGTCGGTCTACGACCTCTACCGAGCGTTCAACGACGGCCTCGGTGAGACTCCCGACGACTGAGGTGGCGCCCAGCGATCCCCCCGCGGCCGAGCCCCGGATCCGCTCGGCGGCGCGTGCCGTGATCATCGATCCAGACCGCCGCGTCCTGCTCGTGCGCTGGGACTTTCCCGACCGACCGGAGCTCGGCTACCCGCCGATGTCGGTGTGGGGCACACCCGGCGGGGGCATCGAGGGCGACGAGGACGTGGCCACGGCCCTGCGCCGCGAACTGGCCGAGGAACTCGGTCTCGATGACTTCTCGATCGGCCCGCAGGTCTGGGAGCGTGTCCACATCATCCCGTTCCTCGACGGCCGTTGGGACGGTCAACACGACCGCTTCTACCTCGTCGACGTCGAGCCGTTCGAGCCGGCCCCGCGACTGTCGGTCGAGCAGCTGCGGGCGGAGAACCTGTTCCAGATCCGCTGGTGGACGCAGGACGAGCTGGCATCGTTCGTGCCCTCGACGTCGGAACTGTTCGCCCCGCGGAAACTCCCCCAGCTCGTGGCCACGTTGCTCAGCGACGGTGTGCCCCCGGTTCCGATCGAAACGGGCGTGTGACGGGGCGATGCATCTCACCTCGGCCCTCGGACGACCACGTCGACGGACAGGTGCTGTCGTCCGCTCTGCCGCAGAGCCACATCGCACGGCCACCTCGCTCGAGCTCTTGTATGACCTGTGTTTCGTCGTCGCCGTCGCCCAGATTTCGTCGGAGTTGCACCACCTCCTCGTCGAACGTCGCTTTGCCGACGGGGTCATCGGGTTCTCTGCCGCCTTCTTCGGCATCTGGTGGGCATGGGTGAACTATGTCTGGTTCGCCAGCGGGCATGACTCCGATGACGTTCCGTTCCGCCTGCTCACCCTCGTGCAGATGGCCGGCGTGCTCGTACTCGCCGCCGGGGTCCACGACGCCATGGAGCACTTCGACTTCACCACGATGACGATCGGCTACGTCGTGATGCGACTGGGACTCGTCGGGATGTGGCTGCGCGTGGCCCGCGACCAGCCCGCACACCGGCAGCGGGCGATGCGCTACGTCATCGGCATCAGCGCCGTGCAGGTGCTGTGGCTGCTGCGGCTGGCCCTGCCCGAGGGTCGCCCGATCGGCGTCGGCAGCTTCGTCGTGCTCGCCTTCGTCGAACTGGCCATTCCAATCTGGGCCGAGCGGGTTGCGCCGGCCCCGCAGTTCCACCCCGGGCACATCGCCGAACGGTTCGGCCTGTTCACGATCATCGTCCTCGGCGAGGTGATCCTCTCCTCGACGATCGCCGTGCGCGAGGCGATCGACGCCGTCGGCCTCGAGTTCGGCGTGTTGGTCGTGGCCGCCGCCGCCTTGGTGATCGCCTTCGCCGTGTGGTGGAGCTACTTCGGCCGCGACGACGAGCCGGAGGTCGATCGCCTGCACGGCGCGTTCTTCTGGGGCTACGGGCACCTCCCGGTGTTCGCCGGGTTGGCCGCCTTCGGAGCAGGCGTCCACGTCGCCGTCGAGGCGGCGGCCGGATCCGCCGACGTCACCGACCGTCTTGCCGCGCTGGCGATCACCGTTCCACTCGCCGTCGCGATCACCGGCTTCGCGATCTCCGTCGCCAACGCGCGATCGATTCGCGAACGCCGGCTGTTACCCGTCGAGGCCGTCAAGTTCGCCGTCGTCCTGCTCCTCGGACTGCTCGCCCCGATGTACGTCGCCCTTGTCGGCACGGCGGTGCTCTTCGTGGCCGGAACGATCCTCCAAGGGATCGTGCTCGAACGGCGCCTTGGCGTCGAGGTGGCCCGATCGTGAGCAACGACGACGCCATCGAGGCCGCCGTCCGCCAACGAGTCGGTGACCTGTCGACACCGGGCGTCGACGTCGTCGAGTGCGATCCGGCGTTCGCCGACACGGCGGCGTTCTGCACCACCTACGGCTACGCGATGGAGGACTCGGCGAACGCCATCGTCGTGATCGGCAAGAGCGATCCACCGCGCTTCGCCGTGTGCGTGGTCCTGGCGACCACGCGCCTCGACGTCAACAAGACGGTGCGTGCTCGTCTCGGCACACGCAAGGCGTCATTCGCTCCGGCCGAGACGACGACGGTCCTGACTGGAATGACGATCGGCGGGGTGACGCCCTTCGCCGTACCCGCCGACGTTCCGATCTGGATCGACGCGGCGGTGATGCACCGTGAACGAGTCGTCGTCGGCGGCGGCAGTCGGCGATGCAAGGTCGTCGGGCCACCGGCGATGCTGCTGGAGATCGCCGGCGTCGAGGTGGTCGACGGGCTGGCGACGTAGCGACCGTCGCGGTACCGCCACTTGCCGAACTCCGTAAAGGCCCCTAACATCAGTTCCCGTTCGGTTCGGTCGCGTCCCAAGTTCAGGCCCGCAACAGCTGCCCGGCGTGAGGCCGCTCACGCCGCGGTGCTGGGGACCGACGCGGTGACCAGGCGGTAGCCGACACGCACGACGGTCTCGATGCGTGGTCGTTGCGGCCCGTGGCCGAGCAGGCTGCGGATCGCACTGACCGCCACCCGCAGTCGGCGCCGATGCGCGGGAAGCGGTTCAACTCCCCAGACATCGTGCAGTAGCTCCTCGCAGGTGACCACGGTGTCCGGACGATGAGCCAGCTCCACGAGCGTCCGAAACAGGCGCACCGGGAAGCGCACGATGTCACCACCGATCACCACAGAGTGGCCGTCGAGATCGACGATCAGGTCGCCGACGACCAGGCGCCGCGGGCCCCGATCGCGCAAGGGTCCGCTGCGCACGATCGCCATCAGCCGTGTTCTGACCATCGCCTCGGAGGCGTCGGCATCGAGCACGTCGTCGGCTCCGGCACGCAACGCATCCATGACCCACGCCTCGCCTTCGAACGGCGGGGCGACGACGACGATTCGCGACGGAACCGAGCGGCGCACGTCCCGGCAGACCCGCATCACGTCGAAGTCGGCGAGCGACCCGTCGATCACCACGACGTCCGGGTTGATCTCCGCCAGCCGCTCGATCAATGACTTGCGCACCGGTACGGCGACGACCTCGTACGTAGCCGGGTCGAGCAGCCGGGTCAGCTCCTCTGGGGAGCTGCGGCGAGAGTGGGCAACGACGACCACCGCCATGACACCGCCTCGTGGGGGTAGCTCCGTCATGGCTGCCGTCCCCACCCAGTTCGGGACGGCAGCCACTGACGGCAGGCGAACTCAGCCGACGAAGGCCGGCTCCGGTTCCACCTCCGGCGCCGGGGCCGATGCCGCTTGGACGAACTCGGGGTAGGCCACGGCACCCATCTCGGGCTCGTCGAGGCCGAGTAGCTCGTCGGCTTCCTTGGAGCGGATTCCACCCTTGCCCATCGACTTGGAGATGGCGTCCTGGGCCCGGAAGAACGTGTAGGCGACGCCGAAGATGACGGTCCACAGCACCACGAGGCCGACGAGTTGGGCGCCCAACTGGCCGGCGTCGCCCCAGAACAGACCCTTCACCCCCTCGACGTCGGAGCCGTTCCAACCGGCGCCGTAGCTGCCGTTGGCGAACAGCCCGACGGCGAGCACGCCGAACGACCCGTTGACGCCATGCACGGCGATCGCGCCGACCGGGTCGTCGATCTTCATCCGTCGTTCCACGAACCACACGGCCTCGACGACGAGGACTCCGGCGATCACCCCGATCACCATGGCCATCGCCGGCGACACGAAGGCGCAGGGTGCCGTGATGGCCACCAGGCCGGCGAGCATGCCGTTGGCCATCATTCCCGGATCCGGCTTGCCGGTGCGGCGGCTCACCCACAGCATCGACACGACAGCGCCGAAGGCTCCGGCGATCGCCGTGTTGGCCGCGACGACGGCGAATTGCACGTCGGTGGCGGCGAACGTCGAGGCGGCGTTGAAGCCGAACCAGCCGAACAGCAGGATGAACGTGCCGAGCATCGCCATCGGGATGTGATGACCGGCGATCGTGCGCGGCTTGCCGTCGGCGTCGAACTTGCCGATGCGTGGGCCGAGGACGAGCGCTCCGGCCACGGCGGCAACGCCGCCGACCGTGTGCACGACGCCGGAACCGGCGAAGTCGACGTAGCCGGCACCGAGGTTCATCGTGTCCCAGGTCTTCGACAGCCAGCCACCGCCCCACGTCCACGCGGCGAACAGCGGGTAGTAGAGCGCGCCGCAGAAGATGCCCCACACGACGAAGCTGCCCCACTTCCACCGTTCGGCCATCGCCCCCGTGGGGATCGTGGCGACGGTGTCCATGAAGGCGACCATGTAGATGAACAGGGCGATGACGCCGGCGTCGATGCCGCCCCCGGACAATGCCCAACCGCCCTTGAACAGGAAGATCCAGTTGCCGTCACCGATCAGCGGGCTGCCGACCGCCGATCCGTAGCCACCGAAGTAGCCGGTCATGTCGAGGGCGCTGAGCGACAACGGGAAGCCGATGAGGAAGAAGCCGACGAAGCCGAGGCCGAAGATGGCGAAGTTCGTACTGACGACGTGAGCGGCATGTTTGGCGCGACAGAAGCCGGTTTCCACGAGGGCGAATCCGGCCTGCATGAAGATCACCAAGATCGCGCCAATGACCACCCAGAGCATGTTGATCTGCCCGCCGAGGGCAATGACCTCTTCGGTCTGGGCGACCAACGAGAGACCCGACACATCCATCCGCTACCTCCGACGGAGTCCGGTCGCCGGCTGATCCGACGACTGCGGCGACAGTACGAACTGCACGTTTCGGCGCTATCGCCGCATTGTTTCCGCCGTGTTATTTGCGTCGGCGGGTCGACGCGATCAGCTCGCCCGCCCGAACGCCGAGAGCACCCCGGCGCGCCCGCGTTCGCCGAGCTTGCGGCCGTGGCGGTCGGTGATCTGGAAGCGGTTCTCGACGAGATCGTCGACGTCAGTGCCGACCACCGCGGCATGGACGTCCACCTTGGCCGCATCGAACGCCGCAGCGATCGCCGCCAGCAACCCCCGGCGGTCGGCGCCGCGAACGACGCATTGGGTGTGCCACGGGAACACTCCGTCGTCGAAGGTGACGTCGACATCGGCGAGCGAGGCGAGGTCGATCCTTCCTTTCAGCCGACGCTCCATCCGTTCGGTGAGTCGCCCGGGGTCGGGACGTGTGCCGCCGCGCACCACGAACGAGTCGAGGACCGCACCGTCCGGCCACGTCGTCAGCGACGCCGCCACGACGTCGAGGTCGGCGCCGGCGATGGCGTCGGTCAGCCGGGCGAACAGGCCGGGACGGTCGCGGCACGACACATCGATGCGATACATCCCGGGTTCGGCGAGATCGTCGATGACCACACGGACGACGCCCCGGCGGGGGCGCACCCCCACCAGCGAAGCTTGGCGGGCGAGTTCAGCGGGGTCGTGGGACACGAGGAACGTCGGCGACGCCCGTTCCAGACGCTGACGGGCGACGTCGGCCTGCGGTCCGAGCGTGCTGATGGCGTCCCTGCGCCGACTGTCGACGAGCGTCGCCGCCCCGCCCTGCAGCGCCGGGTGCGACAAGGCGGTGTGCAGCCGGTCGCGAATCTCGTCGAGCTCCTTGCGCCGCCAATCGTCCTCCTCGAGTTGCGCGGCAGCGAGCTCGTGGGCAGCGTCGACAGCGTCCGCCCCGCCAAAGTGCTCGGCGAGTTGGAGGATGCTCGCTTCGCCCAGCGCATCGGGGTTGGCCAAGGCGCCGGCGAGCAGCTCCGAACCGTGGACGGCGTCGACGACGCGGGCCGCCGCGGCGGGGTCGAGTCGCGCCGCCAGCGATTCGGCGCATCCCGGCGCACCCGTCGAACACACGTCGGCGACGAGGGCGGCGAGCAGCGTCGTGCGGCTCGCTTGGTCCTCGATCCGCTGCACGGTCGGGAGCTGCAAGATGCGCGTCGGATCGAGCTCGCCAGGATCGGCGCGTCGCCGGGCAAGCGACTCGCCCACCTCGGGCAACGCCCGATCGAGCACGCCGGTGACGTCGAGGAAGCGCAGGCTGCGGGCATCGCCGGTACGCAGCACCTCGAGCAACCCCTCCGTGTCGGCGGGCCGCCAGTCCAGGTTGCTCGCCGACCGGGCCCCGAACCAATCGACAACCGTCGAGTCGGGGGTGGCGAGCGGGGCCAAGCGCGCCACCTGGAGGGCCACCGGCACGGTGTCGGCGGTCGGCGGTCGGCCGCGCAACACGATGCGGTCGCCGACAACGGCGATGTCCCACTCTCCGTCGCCGTCATCTTCGACGGCACCGACCGCCGCGTCGGCGACGCGCAATCTGGCGACGCGCCAACGGAGCAGCGGTGGCGTCATCAGCGTGGTGACGAGGATGACGATCAACAAGGCGGCGTATTGATCGTCGCCGAAGATTCCCTCGGCAAGGCCGATCGAGGCGAAGATGATCCCGACCTCGCCGCGTGGGATCATCCCGATGCCGACGAGCAGCCGATCGACACGCAGGCCGCCGGTGCCGCCGGCCGACGCCAGCTTGCCGAGCACGGCGACGACGAGCAGCGCGGCGGCCAGACCGAGCACCGCCGGCCTGGCCATCGCGGCGAGGTCGGCGTCGAGGCCGATCTGCACGAAGAACACCGGGATCAGCACGTTGGCGACGGCGCCGAACTCGCGCTCGACGCGAGCGTGGTGATCGCTGCGCCCGATCGCCAGGCCGGCGACGAAGGCGCCGATGATCGGCGCCAGGTTGGCCCACGAGGCCGTCCACGAGAACGCCAGCACGAACCCCAGGGCGACGACGACGAGGGTCGCCGACGACCTCGACCACCCGTCGATCGCCCGGAAGACGATCGGGATGGTCACGATCCCCGCCGCCGTGGCGATCACGAGGAAGCCGATCGCCCCGCCGATCGTGCCGAAGATCGACAAGGCGTCGACGTTGTCGCCCGTCACGATCTTGACGACCACGGTGAGGATCAGCAGGCCGAGCACGTCGTCGGCGACCGCCGCACCGAGGACGACCCGCGCCTCGGTGGTCGCCAGGGCGCGCAGGTCACCGAACACCCGCGCCGTGATCCCGACGCTGGTTGCCGTGAGCGCCGCGCCGATGAACAGGGCGGTGTTGCCGGTCTCGCCGAAACCAAGGGCGACACCGCCGCCGAGCACGAACGGCACGGCAACGCCGATCACGGCGACGGTCATCGAGGCGCGACCGACGCGACCCAGTTCCGCCAGGTCCATCTCCATCCCGACCTGCACGAGGAGCAGCAAGACGCCGAGTTCGGCAAGGGCGATGATCGGTTCGCTGTCGGCCGGGATCCAGCCGAGCACGGACGGCCCGATCAGGATGCCGACGACGATCTCGCCGACGACAGCCGGAACGTTGACCCGCTCGCACAGTTCAGCGGCGAGCTTGGCGGCGACCAGGATCACCGCCAGGTCGAGCAGCATCGACCGAGTGTAGGAACGCGCCGCCGACCAGATCCCGCTCGTCAGGACCGCGACATCGAGAGATCACACCGCCGAAACGCGCCGGAAACACGGCCCGGACGCCGCCCACCCGCGCTGCGATGAGCGATGACAGCCGTATGGCCGGTCATCGCTCATCGCGTGGGGGCTCTAGTGAAAATCTCGGCTGGCGTGCACGCTGGCACCGGGGAGGGCGAGGCGTTCGAGGTGCTCGGCGACGATGTTGACCACACCCTCGGAGCGCTCCAACCGGCCGCGGATCAACATTGCCGGGGCTTCCTGGGCAACCCGGCGGAAGCGTGACCAGCAGCCCTTGGACACGACGATGTTGATGAGCCCGGTCTCGTCTTCGAGGTTGAGGAACGTGATCCCCTGAGCCGTCATCGGCCGCTGGCGGTGGGTGACGACGCCGGCGACCTTGACCCGGCTCCCTGGCTCGGCGGTGTGCAGGGCGGTCGAAGTCAACACGCCGAGCTCGTCGAGCTTGTCGCGTAGGAACTGGGTCGGGTGGCCGTCAGGTGTGATCCCCGTCGACCACAGGTCGGCCACTGCCTCCTCGGCTGGGTTCATCAACGGCAGCTGCGGGGCGCTGGCCCCGGTGACGATGCCGGCGAGGCGCCCGGGCCGTGACTGGGCGACCGCCCCGGCAGCCCACAACGCTCGCCGGCGGTCGAGTCCGAAGCACTCCCCGAACACCCCTGCCGTGGCCATCGTCTCGAGGTGGCGCAACGTCAACTCCGGAACCCGGCGGGCGAGGTCCTCCGGGTCGCGGTACGGACCGTCCTCCGTGCGCCGCCGCTCGATCTCGGCGGCCAGCTCCTTGCCCACCCCCCGCAGCTCCTGCAACCCGATGCGCACCGCCAACCCCCCACCCCCGGTCCGCGGCCAATTGTGAGCAACATCTTGCTCACAATTGGCCTCGGAATCGGGTTCCAGGGTGGACGTGGCCAACGACCTGTTGAGGTCGGGGCTGCGCACCTCGACGCCGTGGCGGCGGGCGTCGCGCACCAGGCTGTGCGGGCTCCAGAAGCCCATCGGCTGGGCATTGAGCAGCGCCGCGCAGAACGCGGCCGGCTCGTGGTACTTGATCCACGACGAGGCGTACACGAGATAGGCGAACGACACCGAGTGCGACTCGGGGAAGCCGTAGTTGGCGAACGCCTTCATCTTCGTGAAGATCTGGTCGGCGATGTCACCGGTGATCCCGCGCTCGGCCATCCCGGCAGCGAGCCGCTCGCGCAGCCGCTCCATCCGCACCGCCGAGCGTTTCGACCCCATCGCCTGGCGCAGCTCGTCGGACTCCGCCGGGGTGAACCCGGCGACGTCGATGGCCATCTGCATCAGCTGCTCCTGGAACAGCGGTACGCCGAGCGTCTTGCCGAGGCTGTTCTCGAGCAACGGGTGGAGATAGGTCACCGGTTCCTGGCCGTTGCGCCGTCGAATGTACGGGTGCACCGAACCCCCCTGGATCGGCCCGGGACGGATCAGGGCGACTTCGACGACGAGGTCGTAGAAGCGCCGCGGCTTGAGCCGCGGCAACGTCGCCATCTGCGCCCGTGACTCGATCTGGAACACGCCGACGGTGTCGGCGCGGCACAACATGGCGTAGACCTCGTCCTCTTGGGGCAGCTTGGCGAGGTCGATCTCCGAACCCCGGTGCTCGCGGACCAAGTCGACGGCGTAGTGCAGCGCCGACAGCATCCCGAGGCCGAGGAGGTCGAACTTGACGAGTCCGGCAGCGGCGCAGTCGTCCTTGTCCCACTGCAGTACGGAGCGATCGGCCATCCTCCCCCACTCGACCGGGCACACCTCGACCACCGGGCGGTCGCAGATCACCATCCCCCCCGAATGGATACCAAGGTGGCGGGGCGCGTCCTCGACCTGGGCGGCGAGATCGAGCACCTGACTGGGGATCTCGTTCTCCGCCTGCTGCGCCCTGGTCGCGGCAATGTTGCCCCACCCGTCGATGCGCTTGGCCCAGGCGTCCTGCTGGCCGGGGGCAAAGCCGAACGCTTTGGCCATGTCGCGGATCGCCGAGCGGGCCCGGTACGTGATCACGTTGGCGACCTGGGCGGTGTGGTGGCGGCCGTGCTTGGCGTAGACGTACTGGATGACCTCTTCGCGGCGATCGCTCTCGATGTCGATGTCGATATCGGGCGGCCCGTCGCGCTCAGGCGACAGGAAGCGCTCGAACAGCAGGCCGAGCGACACGGCGTCGGCGGCGGTGACGCCGAGGGCGTAGCAGACCGCCGAGTTGGCCGCCGAGCCACGCCCCTGGCAGTAGATGTTCTCCCGCCGGCAGAACTCGACGAGGTCCCAGACGACGAGGAAGTAGCCGGCGAAGCCGAGCTGCTCGATGATGTCGAGCTCGCGGTCGATCGTCTGCCACGCCCTGGCCCGCAGCGAGAGATCCTCGTTGCCGGCCGGGCGTTCGCCATAGCGACGCTGCCCTCCGTCCTCGACGATGCGCCGCAGGTAGGCCATCTCGCTCAAGTTGTCGGGGCACGGAAACGGCGGAAGTGACGGAGCCACGAGCTGGAGGTCGAACGCCGCGGCGCGACCGACCTCCACGGCCAGCTCGACGGCGCCCGGGTAACGGGCGAAGCGGCGCTGCTGCTCCCAGCCGGCGCGCAGGTGGGCACCGGCTGCCGCGGGCAGCCACGGGTCGAGCTCGGCGAGGCTGCGACGCGAGCGGACGGCGGCCAGGGCACTGGCGAGACGGCGCTGGGCGGGCGTGGCGTAGTGAGCATTGGTCGTGGCCACGCAGCCGACGCCGCGGCGGACGGCGAGCTCGACGAGTGCGTCGTTACGGGCGGAGTCGAGCGGATCGCCGTGGTCCCACAACTCGACAAGGACGCGATCACGCCCGAACGCCTCGAGCAAGCAGTCGAGCTGCCGCCCGGCCGCGGCAGGCCCATCGGCGACGAGTGCGGCGGGGACGGCGCCCTTGCGGCAACCGGTGAGCACCCACGTGTGACCGGCCACGACTCCGGCGACATCGTCCATGGTGAACTGCGGCGCACCCTTCTCCCCGGCGAGGTGCCCGAGACTGATCGCCCTGGCCAACTTGGCGTACCCCGTCGGTCCGTCGGCGAGGAGCAGGAGGTGCTCCCCGGGGGGATCCGGAGCCGTGGCGTCGGGCACTTGCCCCGTGTCCACCTGGGTGAGCGTCTCCTCCTCGCTGCGGAATCGGCGGTTGCCGACAAGGGTGAGCTCGGTGCCGAAGATCGTTGGCATCCCCATCTCACGCGCCGCCTCGGCGAAACGGACGATCCCGTAGAGGCCGTTGTGATCGGTGAGGGCGAGCGCTTCGAGGCCGAGACGCGCTGCCTCGGTGACGAGCTCCTCGGGGTGTGATGCGCCGTCGAGGAAGGAGAAGTTGGAGTGGCAGTGCAACTCGGCGTAGGGCACCGAGCCGCTACCAGGTCCGCCACCACTCGGCCCCGACGCCTCGAACGGCTGGCGCTTGCGACTCCACGCCGGACCGTCGCCACCGGCATTCCACGACGGACTCCCCGGAGCGCGTCCGTCGCGACGTTTCTCCTGGGCACCGCCCAGACCCTGTCTCTCCTGGGCACCGCCCAGACCCTGTCTCTCCTGGGCACCGCCCAGACCCTGTCTCTCCTGGGCACCGCCCAGACCCCTGTGCCTCGCCCGCGGATCGCCGCGCTCCCAGGGATCGGTCGCCCCGCCCCGGTCGGAGAGCGCCGCCTCCAACTCACTCCACGTCCAGTCCGGGTTGTTGAACCCCACGTTCTCTAGTATCGAACGTTTGTTTGCCGCGAGCAACTCGGCCACACTGATCGTGATGGACGTTCCGCCCCCTGCTGATGGCAGTGTCACTTGCAGTGAACGAGGTCAACCGATGATCACTGTGGCCGACCGGGCGGCGGATGCACCCGATGTCGTGACGTTCGGTGAGTCGATGCTCCTCCTGCGGGCCGAGACCGGCGTGCCATTGCGGGCGGCGACATGGTTTCAGCGCGACGTTGCCGGAGCAGAGGGCAACGTGGCGGTCGGACTGGCGCGGCTCGGTCACCGCGTCCGGTTCGTCCTGCGCGTCGGTGACGACCCGTTCGGGCCCGTCGTCGTCGCCGCCTATCGCGCCGAGGGCATCGACGTCGTCCCCATCTTCGATCCGCAGCGCGCCACCGGTGTCCTGATCCGTGACGTCCTCGCCGACCGTCCCATCGAGGTCGTGTACCACCGCGCCAGCAGCGCGGCGACTGCCTTGGCGCCTGGCGACGTGCCCGCTGAGTTGATCGCCGCGGCCCGCCTGTTGCACGTCACCGGAATCACTCCGGTGCTCTCGGACAGCGCCGCAGAGACGACGTACGCCGCGGTGGATGCCGCGCGGGCGAGTGGAACAGTGGTCAGCTTCGATCCCAACCTGCGTCGCCGGCTGACCGCCCCAGATACCGCCCGGCAACGTTGGCTGCCGATTGTCGATCGCGCCGCCATCGTGCTCGCCGGCGTCGACGAGGCGGAGATCCTGACCGGGGTCGACGGTACCGACCGACGGCGCACCGCAGCCTGGTTCCACGAGCGCGGAGTCACCACCGTGGTGATCAAGGACGGCCCAGCGGGGTGCTGGGCCAGCGACGGCGGAGATCTGCTCGATCAGCCGGCGATGCCCGTCGTTGTCGTCGACCCGGTCGGGGCAGGTGACGCCTTCGCCGCGGGACTGCTGAGCAGCGTCCTCGACGGAGCTGATCTCGCCCAGGCAGTGCTCGCCGGAGCGGCCGTCGGAGCTCGCTGCGTGCAAGTCGCCGGCGACCTCGCCGGTCTGCCAACCCGCGTCGAACTCGACCAGCTGCTCGGCGGATACCGAGACCACATTTCGCGTCTGACCGCAGACACGCCCGACCGTCAGGCTCGAGAAGTGTCGGCCACGCTCACGACTTGGCGCGCCGGGCTCGGGCCCGACGTTTGCCTTCGTGCATCGCCTGCACCCGGCTCACCGGGATGGCGTTGCCCTCCTCGACGAGCTCGTCGGTCAGCCGTTGAGGCTCCGGCATCAGCGCCGCCCACGGATCGGTGTCGCCGAGATGGTCGACGGCACTGTGGATCGTGAAGTCCGACGGCTGGACGGCGTCGAGGTCGTCCCAGCGCAGCGGGAACGACACTGGAACACCGGGCCGGGCACGCGGGCTGTACGGCGCGACGACCGTCGCCCCACCGACCCGCGTCGAGTCGACGAACACCTTGCCGCCGCGATCGTCTTTGATGAACGCCGTCGTGGCGATCTGCGGGTCGAGTTGCTCGGCGCGCGCCGCGATGGCACGGGTCGCTGCCGCGGCGTCCTCGATGGCGGTCGCCCCGACATCGACCGGGACGAACACGTGCAGTCCCTTGGCCCCGCTCGTCTTGACCGCGCCCTGCAGGCCGACATCGTCGAGCGCCCGGTGCACGAGCTTGGCGACGGCGACGACGGCGGTGAAGTCCTTGTCATCGGGCGGATCGAGATCGAGCACGAGGTGCGTGACGCGGTCGAGACGATCCACACGCACAAGCGTCGGGTGGTACTCCACGGCACGCTGGTTGGCGAACCACAGCAACGTGCGGCGGTCGTTGCAGAGTGCATAGGACACGTCGCGCTTGGACGTCTCGGCCCACATCGTGACCGTGCGGACCCAATCCGGTGTGTACTTCGGCACGTTCTTCTGCATGAACGGTTGCTCGTCGCGCTGTACGCGAATCACCGAGAGGGGACGATCGGCCAGCGCTGGCACGATGCGACCGGCAACGGCGTCGAGGTAGTCGACGAGGTCGCGCTTGACCGCCCCGGCATCGCCGAACAGCGGTTGGTCGAGGTTGGTCAGCTTGACGCCGTCACGAGTTTCGCCGTCGGCCGATGACATCCCTCGATCATCGCGCCTCGACACGTCGGGACTACGGCGAGAAGCGCAGTGCCAATCGACGGAGGATGTTCGTCAGGCTCGGCTCGGCGGTCGAAATCGCCGCCGGCCAGGCGAACCAGTGCACGTCCTGGCTCTCGTCCGCCGGTGGCGCCGGGTCCATCACGCCGCCGTCGAAGAGGTAGCGCAGGTCGAGATGGGTGTGTCCGTCCGGGACGTCGTGCACGCTCACGTGGGCGAGCTCCGGCGTCTCGCCAAGGAAGTCGACGTTCATCCCGGTCTCCTCGACGACTTCCCGGCGAGCAGCGTTCCACGGTGTCTCGCCGGGGTCGAGGTGCCCGCCCGGCTGCAACCAGGTGCCGATCTTGAGGTGGCGCAGCAGGACGATGCCGCGTTCGCCGACGACGAACCCAGAGCCCGTGACGTGCACCGGATCGGCGTGGCGGTCGAACGGGTCGGCCAGCCGTGACACGTCGGCGACGAAACGCTCGACGTCGCCGCGCTCGACGTCGTCGACTGGTGTCAGCTCGCAGACTGCGGCGACGACCTCGTGGCGCAACCCTTCGGTTCTGTCGTCGCGCACGGATCGGCACGGTACCTGCTCGTATCGTGCCAGGCATGTCCGCCGACGAAGCACGCGCCGACGACACGCTCGTCGGGATCGAGTTCCCCGATGTGTTCCGAGCCCAGGAGTTCCTGACGGCAGCGACCAGACTGGCCGCCCACCACGACATCGAGCTGCGCGACGCGGTGATGGTGGTCAGCAACGCCGAAGGTCGCGTCATCGTGCGCGAGACCCGCGACCTGCAACCGGCGACGACGGCGGCGTCGGGAGCGATCTGGGCCGGGCTGTTCGGCCTGATCCTCGGTGGACCGGTGGGCTGGATCGCCGGCACCGCAGTCGGCGCAGCGGGAGGCGCGATCGCGGCGAAGGTCGTCGATCACGGCATTCCGGACGATTGGGTCGATTGGTTCCGCCAGGCGGTGCGTCCTGGCGCATCGATCGTCGCCGTGCTTGTCGGCGACGCCCGGCGTGACGCCGTCTTCGAGGAGTTGAAGCGCTTCGAGGGCGCCCACCTCGTCTACGCCAACGTGCCCCCGGAATGGCAGGCGCGTATCCGCGACGCGCTCGGAGAGCCGGCGCTCGCCCCGCCCGATCCGGCGACCGGCGAACCGCTGCCGCCGCCGGCGGGACCTGCGGAGCGCATCGACTGACCTCCCCACATCTGGGGAATATCCGTGTCAATCACGCTTCTGGGGAAGTCTCGTGTCGGCGTCTGATTCACAACTTCCCCAGATGCTGTCCGGAGGGCGTCGAACGCGATCAGTCGGTGAGGTTGTCGATCCGCTCGCCGATCCAGTCGTAGAAGCTCTGCTGGATGATGAACTGGAACACGAACCAGCCGATGACGGCCATCACGAGGATCACCGAGGCGATCTTCAACAGGCGGGCGAACTTCGTCGTGTACTGGGTGATCAGTGGTTCGATCTCGCGGGTCGCGGCCCGCGCCCGGGCCGAGAACAGGTCGGCGGCCCGCTCCACCTCGCTGCGGGCAACCTTGCGAACCTCCGAGATGATCGCCTCCGTGTCGCGGCGGACCGCCCCGGCGCTCTCGATTGCATCGGGCAGCTTTCCGATCGCGCGCTGCGCCGGGACCGCCAACCCGGTGATCGTCCGGCCGGCCACCTCGAAGTCCGTGGGACGGACGCGATAGTTGTCGGTCCAGTCACCTCCGTCCCACCAGCGCAGCCGCGTCCCACCCGCCGGGTCGGGATACCAGCCCGCCATCGGGGCATCAGCGAGCTTCATCGTCAGCGCCCACCGTCGGGAGGCGGCGCCTCGACGCGCTCGGTCGACTCGGGGATCGACAGGCCGCCCCGCGGACGCACCTCGTCGGTACCCTCCTCCGGACGAGTCGCCTCGGCGAGGGCGGCGATGGTGCCGAGCAGGCCGGAGAACTCCGCCGGGATCACCAACTTGGTCGCCCGCCCGTCACCGATCCGCTCGAGCGCCGCCAGGTACTCGACGGTCAGGACGTTCTTGTCGGTCTGCGCCTCCTTGATGCCGGACAGCCTGGCGAGAGCGGCCGCGCCTTCGCCCTCGCCGACGAGTTGCAAACGAGTCTTCTCGGCGGTCGCCCGCAGGGTGATCGCCTGGGCGTCACCCTCGGCATCGAGGATCGCCGCCTGCCTGCGGCCTTCGGCGACGAGGATCAGCGATTGCTTCTCGCCGTCAGCACGAGCGGTGGTCGCCTCCTGGAAGCCACGCGCTTCGGTGACCGTTGCCCGTCGATCGCGCTCGGCGCGCATCTGGGCGTGCATCGCCGAAACCACTTCCGGCGGTGGATCGATGCGCTGGATCTCGACGCGCACGACCTGGACACCCCACTTGTCGGTGGCGTCGTCGAGCACCTCGCGCAGCTGCGTGTTGATGCGGTCACGCGAGGTCAGGGCGGTGTCCAGCTCGAGGTCGCCGATCAGGTTGCGCAGGTTGGTCTGGGCGAGCTTGGTGATCGCCGTGAAGAAGTCGGCGACGTTGTAGACCAAGCGCTGCGGGTCGGTGGCCTCGTAGTAGACGACGGCGTCGACGGACACCACGACGTTGTCCGAGGTGATCACCTCCTGCGGCGGCACGTCGACGACCTGTTCGCGCATGTCGACGAGTTGCATCGTCTCGATGAACGGCATGATCAGGTTGAAGCCGGGCTCCTTGGTGGTCTTGTAGCGACCGAGCCGCTCGACGAGTCCGCGTTGGAACGGTCGCACGATCTTCACGGCGTTGATCAGGAAGGCGATCAGCACGATGGCAACCGCAGCGATGATGATGATGGCGATCACGTCACGTCCTCTCTGGTGGCCCTGGATCGGGATCCCCTGGCGGAATCGGTTCGACCACGACACGCGTCCCGACCACCGCCGCAATGCGTACCCGCGTGCCGGCAGGCACTGGATCGTTGTCCTTGCTCAGCGCCCCCCACACTTCGGCGCCGACGGAGACTCGACCACGACGAGCGGTGTCGTTCGGTTCGATGTCGACCGTCACGACTCCGCGCTCGCCGACCAACCGCCCGGCGCCGACGCCACCTGGCAGCTCATGCTCGTCGAGGAAGCCGCGCACCCAGCGGTAGATCACGAACAGGATCAGCGCGCCGCCGAAGACGAACACCGCCCACTGGACCTCTACCGGAACCCCGTAGAACGCCAGGATCGCGGCGACGAACGCTGATGCGGCGAACGGCAACAGCACGAAGGTGCCGCCCATGAAGGCCAGCTCGACGAGGGCGAACACGACGGCGAGGGCCAGCCAGATCCACGGCCAGACGTCGACGTCGATGCCGAGGTCGAGCACGCCGTTGGCGATCACGCTCGCCACACTACGAAAGCGGGCGGCCATCCATGCCCTCGCACTCAGCCCCAGGCGGATCAGCTGGTTGCGGATGGGCAAGCGGACGTTCGTCAGCGGCGTCGCCGCGGCGATATTTGGGTCGGCGACGGATGTCGCCGCCTTACGCTGCGGCGGTGCGAAGGCGGGAGTGGTCGAGGCGGGCGATTGCTGCGCTGGCGCTGATCTGGGCGCCCGGCGCTCCGACATTGGCTGACGGCGATTCCGGGCGCGTCGGCGTCGGCGAGGAGGTGCTGGTCGAGCGCCAGTGCGACACGCCCCCGGACCTGACGCCGATGCGCTGTTATTGGCTCGAGGTGCCGGAGCGGCGTGACGTGCCCGGCGCCCGCACGCTACGCCTCTGGGTTGCTGTACTGGGCGAATCCGATCACGCGTCGCCACCGGTCGTTGACATCTACGGTGGGCCCGGCGTGGCCGCGTCGGCTTCCTGGGTCCACGGAGATCTTCGATTCCCGCCGGTCCCGGGCCGCGTGCTCATCACGATGGACGCGCGTGGTGTCGGGCGCAGCGAGCCACGATTGTCGTGCCCCCAATTCGACGGCGTCTTGCCGCCGACGGCGCCGTGGACGGATCGGGTCGCGCAGCAACGGCTGCTCCAGGCATCGTGCCGTGAGCACTTGACGGAGACCGGCGCCGATCTCGACGGGTACGACACCGTGGAGACTGCGGCCGACTTCGTGGCGCTGCGCCGCGCCCTCGGCGTTGACCGCTGGGTGCTCCGCGGCAGCAGCTACGCCGGCCGATTGGCGAGGGAGGTCTACCGCCAGGACCCCGACGCCGTGGAGGCGATGGTCCTGTTCAGCCCGCTGACCACCGCGCCGCTCGGCCCGGCGCACTCGGTCGAGTGGTTCGATCTGGTCGTCGAGCGGATCACGGCGGCATGCGACGCCGAGCCGACATGTGCCGCCCTCGGTGACTTCGCCACCAATCTCGCTACCGGCGCGGCGCGGCTCGATGCCTCGCCGTTCTCGCTCCCCGACGGCGGGGTCATCGACGGCGGGGTGATCTATGGCGGGCTGGTTCAGGCGCTGTACCGCATCGAGCTGACCCCGCTCCTGCCGGCGATCGCTGCGCAGCTCGCCGCGGGCGACACGTCGATCCTGTCGGCGATGGCCGGCGCGCTCAATCCTCCGCCACCCGACGACGAGCGCGACGTGCCATCCGACCTCGTGTTCAATGTCGTCTTTTGCGCCGACGAGGGCGCCGCGCTGACCGACAACGATCGGGCGGTGCTGGCCGACCCAGGTCCGTGGACGGACGCCATCGGGCCAGGGTGGTTCAACTGCGACGTGTGGGGTGTCGATCCGGTCCCGGGTGGCCGGCTCGAACCGGCAGCCGGTGACGTTCCGGTACTCGTCGTCTCGGGATGGCTCGACCCGGCCACCCCACCAGAGTTCGCCGACGAGGTCGTCGCCGGGTTCCCGCACACGACAACACTGATCGTCCCCGCCGGTGGCCACTCGTCGGGAATCTTCGTCGATTGCACCCGGCTGCTATCCGTCGCGTTCGTTCTGGACCCCACCGGCGAGTTGGACACGTCGTGCGTCGACGATCTCCCGCAACCGTTCAGCGAACCGTAAGACGGACGCGACGCTCGGTCGGCGAGGCGCTCAGTCGTCTGGTCCCGCGACGGGCTTCAGGTATAGGCCGCCAGGACCCTCCACCGCTGACGTTCGACGACGACGAGGTGAGCGGCACCATCAGCGGTCACGACTTGGAAGCGGGCCAGCCGGCGGTGGTCGCGCTCGTCCCACCAGCGCTCGTCGAGTGGCCATGGTCCAGCCCATCCGACGATCGTCTGCGCCGGGGCCCCGTCGATCGTCAGTGTCGCCGGTTGCCCGCTCAGCTCGCCACGGCCGCCGACGACGATGGGGAGACCATGTTCGTCGGCGACGACGACAGGGACACCATCGGCACCGATGACGACCGCCGGCGAAGGCGCTGGAAGGGCCCCGGGCCACGGTCCAGCGCGGGCACTGTCGAGGCGCGGACGCAACCGCGAGGCGGTGTCGTCGGCGTCGGTGAGGTCGGCGGTGGTCGCCGGCACCCAGCGGTAGCGGTCGCCGGGGAGACGCCCGCCGTGCCACGCCGGAACGCGCACTGACTGCTCACCGACGAGGCCAGCCAGACGGGCGACCGTGCGAACCGCCTGCTCGTCGGCGGCCGACACACCGCCCCACAGGCGCAGCTGGTCGCCGCCATCGTGGCGTACCTCGTCGGCGTCGAGGCGCAACAGCACGACTCCTGCCGTCAACGCTCCCGGCTGGGCCATCCAGCCATCCAGTTGCCAGCGCACCCGCTCGACCATCGCTCCTGCCGTCAACCCCCTGGCCCGATACCACACCCGTTCGCTGCGTTCGCCGTGGTCGGTCTCGGCGGTGACGACGAGGCGCGTGCACACCGAACCGCTGAGCAGCAAGGCGGCAGTCAGCTCGTCGGCAAGTTGCTTGCCGACGAAGGCGAGCGGCTGCAGCTGCTCGACCGGTTCGTCGAAAACTCGCTCGGCGCACAGCTGTTGGGACGGTTCGGTGGCGGTCGACAGGCGATCGTCGTGGCCCGACGCCAAACGGTGGGCGTGCTCGCCGGGCGGACCGAAGCGGTCGGCGACATCGGCGCGCCGCAGGGCGGCGATCGAGTCCAACGTCGAAAGACCGAGACGAGCGAACAGGCTGACCAGTTCGGCGTCGACCTCGCCGGTCTCGTCCAACCAGGCGACGGGCTGGTCGGCGAGAAAGCTGCGTGACGCGTTGGGGGCCACCACCAACGTGCGGCCCGGCGTGGCCGTGGCGAGGCGGGCGGCGACTGCCGAGGCGAAACGCCCATCGGCGATGCCGATGCCCACTCCTGCCGGTCGCCGGCCGATGGCCCGGCCGATCGTGGCGACGAGACGTTCACCGAGGCGCTCGTCGCCGCCGTAGTAGCGCGACGGTCCGCGGGCTTCGATGCACAGCCATCCCGGCTCGACGATCTCCAGTCGCGGGGTCAACTCGTTGACGGCGCGCACCACCGTGTCGAACAGACGAGCGTCGCGATCGGGCTGGTGGTCGAGGAGCACTGCTTCAGGGCAACGCTGCTGGGCGACGCGGCGGCGCTGTCCGACGGCGACACCAACAGCTGCCGCTGCCGGCGAACAGGCGACGACGCGGTTGGCGGCGAGGACGATGGCCGGGCTGTCGAGCGGGGTACCGCCGGCAATCTCCGCGGCGACAACCGGCCAGTGCGCCCACCACACCGTGAGCATGCGATGACGGTCGGCCGGAGGCATCGTCAACCAGCGTGAGGTGCGAGGGGGACGACCGTGGGCACCGTCTCGGCGACAGCGATGGTGCCATCAGGCCCAGGAAGCCACAACGACGCCTGCCGCCGGCGCTGGATGCGGCGTCCCGACGACGTGACGGCGACCCTGCGGCCGCGCAGGTATCCCGAACCGGCGGCGACGCCCTCCCATCGTGCGTCGCCGGCGTGCAACTCGACGTCGACCGACAGCGGACCGGACGAGCCGAGCGTGATGAGCACCGCCTCGCGAGCCTGGACGCGTGCCTGAACCCGCCGGGCCAGCCCGGCGTTGAGTCGGCGCGGCACGCTGGTGATGACGAGCTCGAAACCGTCCACCGTGGCAGCGACGAGCTCGGCCCACGAGTCCCCGACCGATCGCTGCTGCTCGCCGTAGTCGACCCCCACCACCCGCTCCAGCGGGATGCCGAACTCCTCGGCTGCCTCGAGCCCGAACGTCGGGACACCGACGACGGCGAGCCACGCCCCCGAGGCGGTCGCGGCGACCGCCAGGGACACGGCGAGAGACATCGCCGCCACTCCCCCGCATGCCACCGCCTTGCCCCTGACCAACCCGCCGTCGGGCAGCAGCGGGACGAGGGGATCGACCACCGGCAGCATCCGGATGCGACTCAGCGGAGTCGCCGACAACGGTTCAGCGAGTCGTTGGACAGCTACGGTGCGCAGGGACGCCGATGTCATCTCACTCATCGTACCGAACGGGTGTTCGCAAGTTCAACGGGTGCGTACCCGGCTGGTAGGAACGTGGGATGCTCATCCTGCTGCCGGCGTCGGACGCCAAGGCGCCGGTCGAACGCGGGGCGCCCTTCGACTGGGCCGGCCTGTCCTTCCCGGCGCTCGCACCGACCCGTGCCGCCGTCATCGAAGCGCTGATCGAGGTCAGCGCTTCGCCCGATGCAACGCAACGCCTCGGCGTGTCGGAGCGGATGACCGACGTCGTGCGCCGCAACGTCACGCTGGTCGACGCCCCCGCCGCGGCTGCCGAAGAGGTCTATGACGGTGTGCTCTACGGTGCCCTCGGGCTGGCTGATCTCGAACCCGCCGCCAAGCACCGAGCGCGAGCGTGGATCGTGATCATCTCGGCGCTGTGGGGCGCCATCCGGCCCGGCGACCGCATTCCCTCGTACCGCCTCGACATGTGCGGCCGGCTCCCCGGCCTCGCTCACCTCACCGACGTCTGGCGCAGACCGCTGGACGACGTGCTGCCGGCGGCCGCCCGCCGGGGTGTCGTCATCGACTGTCGCTCCGCCGGGTACGCCACCACCTGGCGGCCGTCGGGATCGCTCGCCGAACGCACCGTGGTCGTCCGCGTGGTGCGCGATGTCGACGGCGGGCGCGGCGCCGCGTCGCACGACGCCAAGCACACGCGCGGACTGGTCGTCCGGCGGATCGTCACCGACGCCATCGACCCGCCCCACCCGGCGGGCGTCGCCGAGGCCCTGGCGGAGCACTTCGACGTGGACCTGCGACAGCCTGACCGGCCTGGCCGGACCTGGGCGCTGAGCGTCGTCGGCTCACGCTGTGCCTGACCCGCGGCATGCCCTCGGGGGACAGGACGAACGAGAGCGTGACGGAGCTTCCGGTGCGGTCGACGAAGACCGTGTCGACAGCGAGCGGTCGAACTGGATCGCCGATCGGAATGTCGACAACGCCGACGCCGTCGGCCTGGGCGACGTTCCAATCACCTCCATCAACTCGGTAGCACACCTCGGTGTCCGGCGCTGCTTCGCTGATTCGGATACTCGTGGTGATCGGATCGAGGCGGATCGGTGGTGACGTCGGCAGATCCACGCAGTCGGCCACCGCCCCGTCTCCGGTGATCGTCGCCGACGGGGCTGTGTCTCCAGGTGCCATGTCAGACGGGGCCGTGTCGGCCGACGCGGGTGATCGCGGTTCCGCGTGCCTCGACTGCTTCCGTGCCGACGGACTGTGGCGTCAGCGGCGCAGAGCGTCAAGTTCTATTGGCGCCGCGCGCCGGCCCACCGGGGCTACAGGATCGCTGCCGTGGCCAGGGCCAGTTGGGTCAGGTTGCGAACCTCGAACACGCCGTCGCACAACTCCCGATACTCCGCCACCGCCGAGTCCGGATCGTCCCAGCCGACGGCCGGTTCCGGGTTGAACCAGTACAGCCGCCGGCACCGATGACGGATCACGCGCAGCGACTCGACACCGGAGCCGCGCAAGTTGGTGCGGGCGTCGCCGGTGACGAGCACGGTCGTGCCGGCATCGACGGCCCCGCCATACCGCTCGACGAACGTGCCGAGTGCCCGCTCGTAGTCACTGTGCCCGTCACCGGCGATCACGCCGGGGATGGTCAGGAGCAATCGGGGGTCGATGGCCACCTCGGCGTCCTCGAGCACACGAGTCACCTCGGCAACCCCGTCGACGAACACGAAGGATCGAAGGCCCGCCAGTTCGGCCCCGACGGCGTGCATCAGCATCATCGTGAAGTGGGCGAACTCGGCGACCGAGCCGGACAGGTCGCACAACATCACGAGTTGCGGCTTGGTCCGCCGCGCCCTACGCCACGCCGGGTCGAGCGGGATGCCCCCGGCGTCGAGCGAACGGCGCATCGTGCGCCGCACGTCGAGGCTGCCATGGCGATGGCGACGGCGCTGCCGACCGACGCGGCTGGCGAGCTTGCGGGCGAGGGGACGGACCGCGGCGCGCAGCTCGTGGAGCTCGGTCGTCGACGCGGCGAGGACGTCGAGGTCCTCGATCCGCCGCGGCATGGCCGCCGGCTGGGCCCGACCGGTCACCTGGAGGGCGAGCCGCGCGCGAACGGCCGCGGCGAGCAAGCGCCGGAGCCGCTCGATTCGCTCCCGAACGTCGTCGCGCAGCTGGCGCAGCTCGAACTCCGTGGTCTCGGAATGCTCACTGCGATGTTTGGCCATCACCGCGATCAACAGGTTGGACAGGTCGAGCGCGCGCATCACGCGATACAGGAAGTACCGCTCGGTGCCCGCCTGCGTCTCGATCCCCGAGTACCGGGCGACGGCCTCGTCGGCGAGTGCCAGCAGCGCCTCCTCGTCACCGCCGTGGACGGCGTCGACGAGCGCTCGGGGCGGTCCACCGCCGGCTGACAACCGGTCGAGGCGGGCGGGGGTGCCGCCGACGCCAAGGTCAGTGGCTGCCGCTGGATCCGTGGACCGCCGCGGCGCGGTGGCCACCGGGAAGTACCGGTCGAACAACGCGTCGAACACACCGACGTCCTCGGCGCGCTTGACGAGCGTTGCCTGCAGGGCCGCCCGCACGAGGAGGCGATCGCCGACCCCGACCTGTTCGACGGCGCGCAGCCCGTCGATCACCTCGGCACTGGACGCGTCGACACCCGCAGCGCGCAGGCCACGAGCAAGCCCGATCACCGCGTCGGGGATCGTCGACGCCGTCATGTCAGCGTGAATTGACACTCATCGGAGCACCGTGCGATGATGTTCTCACGGCGCACGATTGTTCGCAAGCCGAACGCTGGCCGCGGCGCGGTACTGTCGCGTCGACACGAATGGGGGCGCACGGTGGAGTACACGACGGTCTTTGGTTCGCTCGACAGCTTCCGCAAGGGCACGATCGAGGTGATCGATGACGATCCGAAGCACTATGCGTTCTCCAACGTGTTCGAGGTTGCTGGTATGTCGGCACCGTACGAGAAGGTTGCTGTCGGCAAGAACCAGCAGTACGTGCTGGAGGCGATCCGTGCTGAGGGCACGTCGGGGTGGCGGACGTGTGATCACGACGAGGCGGTGCTGTGCATGGACGGTGACGTGACCGTTCGTCTGGTCGAGTTGGCCACTGCGTTGGCTCCGGCCGGCAAGGACGGGTCGATCGCCGTGGACGGCGAACCGGTCGGCGTGGCGATGGGCTACGTGCGTCTCGGTCGGGGTCACATGGCGTTGTTGCCGCGTGGTTCGGCGTACCGCTTCGAAGCGGCGGGGCCGTCGGTGTTGTTGCAGCAGACGTGTTGGGGTGATGACACGATCGAGCGTTGGGCGGAGATCTGTTTGTCATGAAGGGAAGGCAATCCAATGACTGATCTGGCCGAATCCGACGGTGCAGGCGTCGGAGCCCGACGAGTTCGGCTACCGGCAGTTCACGCTCGGTGGGTTCGTGTTCCGCCGTGACGAGTACTTCGCCCATGTCACGTGGCCGACGGGCAGCCACGTGTTGAGCATCGACGACTTCTTGCGGGCCCTGCAGCGTGACTGTGCGTGGGACTTCTTCTATGGCACCGTCAACTTCGACGACGTCATCGGCACGGTCAACCACTACGGCACCGTCGACCTGTTCGCCGGTCGCTACAACGACAGTTACCGCAAGGCCGAGCTGGATCACACCGAGAACTTCCCGACGCCGGACATTGCGGCGACGTTCAAGGCGATGCTCGACGATTGGACGAACACGACGTTCGACCCGTTCGCCAGCCCGGAAGAAACACAGGGCCCGTGGGGCTTGAAGAACGGCAACAACACCGCCGCGGTGACCCGGCGCCGGGTCGCCGCCCAGCGGATGGTCGGCGTGCCCGGCGACGAGCAGATCCGCACCGACGCCACCCACCCGGTCAACCGCATGTTCGCCGACGTCTCCCAAGACGAACCGGAAGTTCACGCCAACCCCGGATTCGAGGACAAGGTCGCCGGGTTCAGCCTGTTCGCCTACCTGTCCCGTTCCGACGTGACGTGGAACCCGAGCGTCACGAGCGTGTGCAAGGACAGCCTGTTCTGCCCGACCACCGAGGAGTACATCCTGCCGGTGATCCACGGCAACGACCGTGTCGAGTGGTTCATCCAACTCTCCGACGAGATCCGCTGGAGCGTCGACGACCGCGACACCGGCGCACCCCGCGCCAAAGTGATCATGCGCGCCGGCGACGTCGCCGCGATGCCCGCCGACATCCGCCACCGCGGCTACAGCCCGAAACGCTCGATGCTCCTCGTCTGGGAGAACGCCTCACCCGAACTCCCCGAACTGATCGCCACCGGCAAAGCACCCCAATACCCCATCGACTTCTGAGGGCGAGTTGACATGGCTGTGACCACCCAGACGATGACCGACGAACAGCGCAAGAGCGTGGCGCTCGAGTACCTCAAGGCGTTCGACAACGGCGGCGTGACGTCGAGTGGCGGCAGCATCCTCGACCTGTTCGCCAACGATGCCCAGGTGTACTTCCCGAAGTGGGGGTTGGCCACCGGCAAGGACGAGATCGGCCAGATGTTCGGCGATATCGGAGCGACACTGAAGTCGATCGTCCACGACTATTCGCACTTCAACTGGGTTCTCACGGGGACCGACACGTTTGCGTGTGAGGGCACGAGCCACGGTGAGCACCAGGACGGTCCGTGGCGGGCCGGCGACCCGGAGTGGTCGGCCGGCCGGTGGTGCGACGTGTTCGAGGTGCGTGACTGGCTGATCCAGCGCTGCTTCATCTACCTCGATCCTGACTATGCCGCCCAGGACACGGCGCGCTACAGCTGGCTGGAGTAGATGCGCTTCGAGTACGTCGCCCACCCCAGTCGGGTCGTGTTCGGGCCGGGGCGGGCCAGCGAGGTGGCCAGCGAGGTCGATCGACTCGGCGTCGGACGGGTGTTTCTCGTCGCTGACGGCCAAGCCGCGTCCCTCGCCGACGAGGTCGACGATCAGCTCGGATCGAGGGTCGCCGGTCGGTGGTCCGAGGTGATCCAGCACGTTCCCGTCGAACTGGCCGAGCGGGCCCGCGCCGCGACGACGGAAGCTGGGGCCGACGCCATCGTCTGCCTCGGCGGCGGGTCATCGACCGGCCTGGCCAAGGCGATTGCGCTCAGCCATCGCCTACCGATCATCGCCGTTCCGACGACGTACGCCGGCAGCGAGATGACGACGATCTACGGGCTCACCGGCGGTCGCCACAAGCAGACCGGAACGTCACCCGACGTGCTCCCCAAGGTCGTCGTCTACGACCCGCTGCTCACGGTCGGGCTCCCGGCGAGCGTCACCGGTCCGAGCGCGTTCAACGCCCTCGCGCACTCCGTCGAAGCGTTGTGGGCGACTGGCTGCAACCCGGTCACGACGGCATTGGCGCTGGAAGGGGTGCGGGCAATCTCCCGGTCACTCCCGACGGTGATGGCCGACGGCTCGGACCTTGCCGGACGCAGCGACCTGCTGTACGGCGCCTACCTGTCCGGCATCGCCCTCGGCACGACGAGTGCCGGACTGCACCACAAGCTGTGCCACGTCCTCGGCGGCACGTTCAACCTCGTGCATGCCGACGCCCACGCGGTCGTCCTCCCGCATGTCGTGGCGTTCAACGCCCCGGCCTTGCCCGACGAGATGGCCCGCCTCGCCGCGGCGTTGGGCGCGCCCGGTGACGACCCCGCCGCGGCCTTGTGGGACCTCGCCACGGCGAGCGCGGTGGCGACGAGCCTCGCCGACCTCGGACTCACCGCGGACGACGTTCCGGAGGCCGCGCAGCGCGCCGTCGAGGCGATCGGCGAGAACCCAGTACCGATCGACGTCGATGCCGTGCGCGGCCTGCTCGGCAGGGCGTTCGCCGGCACTCGCCCCGAACGCAGCAAACCGATGGGTGTGTAGGGGTCGGAACGGTCCCCTGAACACCCATCGGTCGTCGGGTCGGTCAGCCGGCCTTCGCCTTCCAGCGCTCGCGGCCGGCTCTGGCGCGTTCGAGCAGATGAGCCGGGACGCGTTGAGCGGCCACCGACTGCGCCGCGTCACCACCAGCGCCCTCGTCGCCGGCTGGTGCCGCGGCGCCGGCTGCTTCGTCCGGGGCCACCAGGTCCTCGAACGCCGGTGGCTGCATTCCCGGCTGCCAGTAGCGGTACAAGGTGCGGACGACGTCGGTCAACGGTCGCGGGTCGGCGTTGCGGGCGAGCTCGATCGTCACGATGTTGGAGTAGACGTGGACGGCGTCCACCTGTCCGGTCTCGAACAGCCGCCGGGCCAGCACGTCGGCGGGCCGCCCACCCGTCGTCTGCTCCAGCGACGAATAGTGCTCGTGACCCATACCGGTCAGCGAGCGGTTGAGCTCGAAGCGCAGCTGGCCGCGCGTCGACGAGGGACGATCGGTGACGGCGACGAGTTGGCCCATTGCCGCCCGACAGTAATGGACGTTCGTTGCGCTCCCCGCAGGGAGGCCGGTGACAGCCGCTCCGCGTCGCCGTTCCGGCGCCACGCAGGCGGGGCTGGCGTCTCGTCGCTCGCATCGGTGAGACTGCCGACGTGACCCAACCGACGATCGATGAGTTCACCACTGCGGCCACGGCGTTCCTCGACGTCACCGTCCGGCCGAAGGACGCCGACCGCAAGTTCGTGTGGGGCGAGGGATCGGACAACGTGTCGATGTTCGAGGAACGAACCCGCGCCGAGGAAGACGCCATCATCGCCGCCGCCAGGGCGTTCCGCCAGGCTCGCTTCGACGCCGGCTTCGGGTGGATCACCGGCCCCCCGCAGTTCGGCGGTGGCGGTCTGGAGAAGCCCTACCAGGCGTCCTACGACGCCGTCGAGAGCCGCTTCGACGTTCCCAACCAGGGCCCCTTCCTGATCGGCTTGGGGATGATCGCCCCGACGATCCTCGCCCACGGCACGGCGACCGCCAAGGACCGCTACCTGCGCGCCCTGTGGCGCGGGGACATCATCGCCTGCCAGTTGTTCTCCGAGCCGGGCGTCGGCAGCGACCTCGCCAGCCTGCAGACCAAGGCCGAGCGCGACGGTGACGAGTGGGTCCTCACCGGACAGAAGGTGTGGACGTCGGGCGCCCAGTACTCGGACATCGGCGAGATCCTCGCCCGCACCGATCCCGACCTCCCGAAGCACAAGGGGCTGACCGGATTCATCGTCGACATGAGAGCTCCGGGCGTGGAGATCCGGCCGCTGCGCCAAATGACCGGCGGGGCGAGCTTCAACGAGGTGTTCTTCAACGAAGTCCGGGTGCCCGACGACCATCGCCTGGGCGATGTCAACGGTGGTTGGAGCGTCGCCCTCACGACGCTGATGAACGAGCGGGCGGCGATCGGCGCCGGCGGCATGGCCGGTGGCGGAGCTGGCACGATGACCCGTCTGATCGAGATGGTCCGCTACTTCGGGCTGTCCCAGGACGCCCTCGTCCGCCAGCGCCTCGCCGACGTGATCACCAGGGCCCGGGTTGCCGGCTACACCAACCAGCGAGCCCTCGCCAAGATCAGCGTTGGCCAGCTACCTGGCCCCGAATTGAGCATCGCCAAGCTCGCCGCGACGCAATTGCTGCAACGCGTCGGCGACTTCGTCGGCCACGTCCTGGGACCCAAGCTGGTCGCCGACAGCGGTGAATGGGGGACGTACGCCTGGAGCGAGGTCGTCCTCGGTACACCGGGGATGCGTGTTGCCGGGGGAACCGACGAGGTGATGCGCAACATCATCGGCGAACGGGTGCTCGGCCTGCCCAAGGATCCGGGCATCGACTCGACCACCCCGTTCCGCGAGCTGAAGGTGGGCACTCAGCAGGACGCTGCCAGGTGACCTGAGCAGACCCCGGGACGTTCGCGGTGAGGGGCATCGAACCTCGTCGACACCCCTGAGCGTGTGCTAGGACTCTCGAGGTCCGAACGGATCGGGCCGACCGAAAGGGGATCAACTTGTTGGGTTACGACTATCCATTGCTGGGGATGTTCTGGACCTTTTTGTGGTTCTTCTTGTGGATCGCGTGGATCGTCGTCCTCTTCCGCGTGATCTTCGACATCTTCCGCAGCAAGGACATGGGCGGCTGGGGCAAGGCGCTGTGGGTGATCTTCGTGATCTTCTTGCCGTTCCTCGGTGTGCTGGTGTACCTCATCGCCCGGGGCCACTCGATGAGCGAACGCGACCTGGCGGATGCCCAGGCCAAGGAACAGGCGTTCCAGGCGTACGTGCGCAATGCCGCCGCCACGAGCGGCGGCGGGTCGGCCGACGAGCTGACGAAGCTCGCCGGGTTGCGCGACCAGGGCGTCATCACCGACGCCGAGTTCCAGCAGCAAAAGGCGAAACTGCTCGCCTGACTCCGCATCACACGCCCTGACCGACGTTCCCACGTCGGTCAGGGCGTGGATTCAGACTGACGTATTTGGGCGCCGTCACTCCGCCCAGCAGGACGGATACGAGGATGCCGAGGGGGAACGTCCCCCAGTAGTCCAACCCCATGCCGATGTTGCCGAAGAACAGCATCAACAGCCACGTTGCTGGGAACGTCGCCAAGAGGAAGACGACGATGAACGCCAGGATTCCGCGGATCACGCTGACCCTCTCTGTTCGGAGTGACCGGAGCGGTCACTGGTGCTGGCATTCTCACCGATGACGTAGTCCGATCGGGGGATGCTCGCGGAAGCGACGACGCAGTACCGGCGGACACTGCACGTCTGACAACGTTGTCATGACGGTGCCACCTAGACTTGGGCGATGACCCACGACCTGCGCCGTCCGACGCTCAAGGACGTCGCCTCGGTCGCCGGCGTGAGCATCAAGACGGTCTCCCGCGTCGTCAACGAGGAGCCGTTCGTCAGCGATGAGGTCAATGCCCGGGTGCAGGCGGCGGTGCGCACGCTCGGCTACCGCCGCGACGACCGGGCGAGCACCTTGCGGCGGGCGACCCGGTCGGCGACGATCGGCCTCGTCGTCGCCGACGTGGCGAACCCGTTCTACTCGGCGATCACCCGGTTCGTCGAGAATGCGGCCCTCGCCGAAGGTCACTTGCTGATCACCGTGAGCTCCGACGACGATCCGCGCCGCGAGCGCCAGATCGTCGACCGCCTCGTCCGACGACGGATCGACGGGCTGCTGATCGCCAGCGCCCGCCAGGATCACCAGTTCCTCAAGCGGGAGATCGAACATGGGATGGCCGTGGTGTTCTTCGACCGCCCGCCGATGCGCTTGGCGGCCGACGCCGTGCTCCTCGAGGACGAGGTCGGCGCTCGTCTCGCCGTCGAGCACCTGCTCGCCGCCGGGCACCGACGAATCGCCCTGATCAGCGACGTCACCACGGACGTGTACACCGCGCGGCAGCGGCTGGCCGGATACGCCGCCGCGTTGGCCGGCGCCGGCATCGGCGTCGACGAACGGCTCACGAGGTTCGGGCTGCACGCACCGAACCGCGCTCGCGACGCCGTCGCCGAGATGCTCGCGGCACCGTCCCCGCCGACAGCGTTCTTCGCCACCAACAACCGAACCGCAGTCGGCGCCGCCGAACTGCTCGCCGACCGACCCGAGATCGGGCTCGTGGGATGCGACGACTTCGAGCTCGCCGCGGCGTTGCGCCGGCCCGTCACGGTGGTCGCCTTCGACGTCGACGAGGTCGCTCGCCACGCAACCGAGTTGCTGTTCGAACGCCTGGCCGGGCGGCGCGGCAAGCCCGAACGTCGTTGGGTGTCACCGACCCTCATCGTTCGTAGCACCTGAGCGCGCTCCGCCATCTGGGGAAGATTCGTGTCATTTCCCGATCTGGGGAAGATCCGTGCCAGGGCCTGACACGGACGTTCCCCAGATGAGTCGGACCACCGTACGTCCACCCACTTGACAACGTTGTCAGGGCTACCTACGCTGACAACGTTGTCAAAGCATCGGCGAGATCGAGGGGGACCAATGAACCGACCGAGCAAGCAGCGCGCCGGCAAGACCCGGGCAAGCGTCGTAGTAGGGACCGTGCTGGCGGCGAGCTGCGCCATCGGGCTGGGGACGGCAACAGCCTCTTCACCACCTGCTGACGACGCCGACTGCACTCCGGGGACGACGGGTCGGATCGCCTTCATGCTCAAGCAGCAGACCGCTTTCCGTTACCTCAACGCCGACATCCCCTTCTTCGAGGAGACCGCCGAAGCCGCCGGCTACGAGGTGATCGTGCAATCGGCGGAGAACGATGCCGTCACCCAGGTCTCCCAGGCCGAGAACGTGTTGACCCAGGGCGTTGACGCCATCGTGATCCAGCCGGTCGACTTCAACGTCGCCGGACGCATCGCCGACCTCGCTCGCGAAGCCGGTGTGCCGCTGGCGTCGTACGACGACTTGATCCTCAACTCGGAGCACGATGCATTCATCGGGCGCGATCCGCGCGAAGGCGGGGCCGAGGCAGCGCGCGAAACGCTCGCTGTCGTGCCCAACGGCAACTACGTGTTGATCGGTGGCGATCCGGGGCAGACGGGGTCGACGTTGATGCAGGAGGGTTACCACGACGTGCTCGACCCGATCGTCGAGTCCGGCGAGGTCGCCATCGTGATGGACCAGTTCACGCCAGGTTGGAAGACCGAGCCAGCCCAGGCCCTCGCCGAGAACACGTTGACGGCCAACGACAACGAGGTCGACGTGTTCCTGTCGTCCTACGACGGGATGACGCTGGGAATCCTCCAGGCGATCGCCCAGGCCGGGATCCCCGACGGTGAGATCCTCGTCACCGGCCAGGACATGGAACTGTCAGCGATGCAGGCGATCGCCGAGGGCCGCCAGTTCGGCAGTCTGTGGCCGGCCCCCGAGGAGATGGCCACGGCCGGTGCGGAGACCGCCGTCGCCCTGGCGAACTGCGAACCGGTCACGGCCGAACTGACCGTCGACAATGGGGCGGGACAGATCCCCTTCGTCAAGACGCCGATCTACCTCGTCACCCAGGATGAGCTCGCCGAGTTCGCCTGCAGCCACCAGTACTGGCAGAACGTCGACGAGGTGTACGCCAACGTGCCCGACGAGCGCCCTGAGTGCTGACGCGGGAGCGTCTCGCCGACACGGCCAACATGCTCCACGACGCCGGCGTCGGACGCCGAGTGGTCCCGAACGAGTTGCTCAGCGTTCGGGGCATCGGCAAGTCGTTCGGCCGCACCGTCGCCGTCGACGACCTGTCGTTCGACCTCGGCTCGTCCGAGATCGTCGCCCTGCTCGGCGAGAACGGTGCCGGCAAGTCGACGATCATCGGGGTCCTCGCCGGCCTGTTCGGACAGGACTACGACGGCGCGATCACGTTGGACGGCGCTCCCTACCGCCCGGCCAACGTCGCCGATGCCGAGCGCCACGGGATCGTGTTGATCGCCCAGGAGATCAACGTCGTACCGGACCTCTCGGTTGCGCGGACGTTGTTCCTCAACAACGAACCGACGCGCTGGGGGTTCGTCGACGAGTTGGCGATGCGCCGCGAGGCGGCCTCGATCCTCGACGCCTTCGGTATCGACATCGATGCCCGAGCGCGGATCGGGACCCTCGACCTCGCCCACCAACAGCTCGTGATGATCGTCCGGGCGCTGCACAAGCGCGCCCGCATCCTGATCCTCGACGAGCCAACAGCCGCCCTCACGGGTGACGAGGCGCAGCGGCTCTTCGACCGCCTGCGGGCCTATCGCGACCGGGGCACGACGTGCGTGTTCGTGTCGCATCGCCTCGCCGAGGTGTTCGCCATCGCCGACCGGATCCTCGTGATGCGCGACGGCACGTTGGTCGGTGACCACCGCGCCAGCGACACGGACCGCACCGCTGTCGTCGGTGAGATGCTCGGCGAGCCGACCACCGTGAGGAAGGTCACCACCGTTGGCCGGACCGTCGCCGGACGAAGTCTCGGGGTTCGCCGACTCACCGTTCCGGCGGAACGGGCCGGAGCCCGGCCGTTGGTCGACGACGTGTCCCTGGACGTCGCCAGCGGCGAGATCGTCGGCTTGTTCGGCTTGGTCGGTTCCGGGGTCGGCGTCGTCGGCAAAGCGATCTTCGGAGGGTGGCGGGGAGCCGTCGTCGGTGACATCGAGATCGACGGCGTGTCGATCACGGCGCGCACGCCGAGTGACGGCATCGGCCACGGCATCGGCTACGTGACCCAGGATCGACGCGACGCCCTCGTCGGGATCCACTCGATCGCCGACAACATCGTGCTGGCGAGCCTCGCCGAGTTCCGCCGCGGCGCCTTCCTCGACGCGGTCAACGTCCGCACCGAGTCACGCCGCCGGATCCGCCAGCTCGCCATCCGCGCTCCCAACGAGACATCCGCCGTCGCCACGCTCAGCGGCGGCAACCAGCAAAAGGTCCAAGTCGCCCGGTGGCTCGTCGCCGACACGCCGATCTTGATCCTCGACGATCCGACGCGGGGAGTCGACGTCGGGGCGCGCGCCGAGATCCACGAGATTCTCCTCGAGCTCGCCGCGTCGGGACGGGCCCTGCTGCTCGTGTCGTCCGACGCCGGTGAATTGGTCACACTGTGCTCGCGCATCCTCGTGATGCGCGACGGACGGCTGGTTCGCCAGCTCGCCGCCGACGAGGCGACCGAGGGGACGCTGATCGAGATCGCCGCCGGCGGCACGAGCGAGTCGGACCAGGAGGCGACGAGGTGAGCCTGTACGTGATCAAGCCGACGTCGCCGATCGTCGCGACGACTCGTGAGCGGATCAACGTGCGCAACTACACCCTGCTGATCGTCGTCGCGATCGTGTTCGCGACGTTCCAGGTGCTCACCGACGGACTGTTCCTGTCGCAGCGCAATCTCGGTCTGCTCGCCCTGCAGACAACGATCGTCGGGCTGGCGTCGATCAGCGCGGTCATGCTGATCGTCACCCGCAACTTCGACTTGTCCGTCGGGTCGGCCGTTGCCTTGGTCGGTGTCGTCCTCGCGTCCGTCACCGTCAAGCTCGGGTGGAACCCGTGGCTCGGTGTCGCCGCGGCGATCGCCGTGGGTGTCGTGCTCGGCACGTGGAACGCCGTGTGGGTCGCCAAGGTCGGGGTGTCGTCGTTCATCGTCACCCTGGCCGGGATGATGATCTTCCGCGGCGTCTCGCTGATCGTGACCGATGGCGCCACGGTCGCCCCCCTTCCAGCGACGCTGACCGACTTGGCCGCCGGCTACCTCGGGACCGGGCCGTCGATCGCCGTGGTCATCGCCGCGCTCGTCGCGTTCAGCGGGTTCACGATCGCGTCGGCTCGACGGGCTCAGCGGTTCGGGCTGGTCGAGAATTGGCAACGCTCGTTGGCGCCGACCCTGGTACCGGCCACGCTGGCTGCCGCGCTGGCCGTCTACGTGTCGCTCGGCGAGGGGATTCCGTATCTGATCCTCGTGCTCGCCGTGTTCGCGACACTCGCCGACGTGCTCATGCGCCGAACCCGGTTCGGAGCGCAGCTGTATGCCGTGGGCGGCAATCCCGAAGCCGCCCGCCTGGCCGGCATCTCCCTCAGCAGGGTGGTGTTCATCAACTTCGTGATCGCCGGCTTCTTCTACGGGGTCACCGGCGTGGCCCTGACGGCTCGTGTCAGTGGGGCCATCGGAGGGACGGCCGGACTGTTCCTCGAGCTCGATGCCATCGCCGCGGCAGTGATCGGCGGCACCAGCCTCGCCGGGGGCCGCGGACGGGTCCTCGGTGCGTTGCTCGGTGCGACGTTGATGGGCGCGCTGAACAACGGCATGAGCCTGATGAACATCGCCACCTTCTATCAGCAGACGGCGCGAGGGTCGGTCCTGCTGCTCGCCGTGGCGATCGATCAGTTGAGCCGACGGGGCATCGAGTCGACGCGGTGATCACCGGGCCGATGCTGATGGAGAGCTATCGTCGGGGGTAACGGCTCGTCCGAGCCGCGAGGGTAAGGGTGACATGAACCAGAACGTCTTGTGGATCATCGCCGTCGTGATCGCCGTCATCGGCGTCATCGTGCTCATCTCCGGATCGTGGTTGTGGGGGATCATTCTGTTGGTCCTCGCCGCCCTTGTCGGTCCGGGCGGATACAGCATCTTCAACCGACGCGCCTGAGCGTCATCGCGACAAAGGGGTCGGCCCGCCGGATCTCCGGGCGGACCGACCCCTGCGCTCGGCTCGTGGGGGAGGATGCCGATCGTCAGGCCGGAGGCATCAACACGCTGTCGATGAGGAACACCGTGGCGTTCGCCGTCGGCACGTCACCGCACAACACGGCTGCCGCCCCGCCATTGACGACGATTGTGCCGCCGACGTCCGCGACGGTCAACTCGGCCCCGTTGACGGTGGCGAAGGTCCCGCCAGCGACCAGATCGGCGCCGCTGAGCTGTTCGGGAACGACGTGGTAGGTGAGGATTCCGGTCAGCGCGTCCGTGTCGGCGAGGACGCCTTCGAGCGTCGCCGGGTCGATCTTGGCGAAGGCCGTGTTGATCGGGGCGAAGATGGTGAACGGTCCGCCGCTGTTCAGGGTGTCGACCAGTCCGGCCGCATCGACGGCCGCCACGAGCGTCGACAGCAATGGGTTGTTGCTGGCCGCCGTGCCCACGGGGTCGTCGGCCATCCCGTCGACGCTGCCTTCGCCTTCGGTCGGTACCGCGGCACACGCCGCGCCGGTTGGGCCGGCCATCGGCTCAGAACCCATCGGTCTCGGTGCCCATCGGCTCCGTGCCCATCGGCTCTGGCGGCTCGGTGGTTGCTGACGCGATGCCGGCCGAGCACACCAGTGCAGCGGCGGCGATCAACGAGCCGGCGCTCAGGCGGCGGCGAGAAGTGCGGATCATCTCGGTTCTCTCTTTCTTGGAGTCATCATCTACGGGTCCGATCGGCGGATGCCGGTGTCCGGGCCCGGGTGATGATTCGGAGCCGACCCACCCGCGGATTGCAACGGATGGCTACGGTGACGCGACGCCGGGCACGACCGCCCATGCGAAGGACCGGTAGATGAACACAGAACAGAAGACCGTCGTCGTCTCCGGGTCGAGTGGCCTGATCGGCTCGGCACTCGTCACGCGGCTCGCCGCCGCCGGCCATCACGTGATGCGTCTGGTGCGCCGGCCGGCGCGGGCCGGTGAGATCCGCTGGGACCCGGCGGCCGGTGAGCTGCCGGCGGCCGGCCTCGAGGGTGTCCACGCCGTGATCCACCTCGCCGGGGCGGGCATCGGCGACAAGCGGTGGACAGCGGCCCGCAAGGCGGAGATCCTCGAGAGCCGGACCACGAGCACGGACCTCCTCGCCCGGACGCTCGCCAACCTCGAACGGCCCCCGTCCGTGCTCCTGTCGGGATCCGCAGTCGGAATCTATGGCGCCCGTGGCGACGAGCAGCTGGACGAGGCGGCGACGACCGGCACGGGGTTCCTCGCCGATCTTTGCCGGGCGTGGGAAGCAGCGACGGAACCGGCCGCGGCGGCTGGAGTCGGCGTCACCCATCTGCGGACGGGGATGGTGCTCAGCGCCGACGGCGGTGTGTTGGCCAAGCAGTTGCCCTTGTTCAAGTTCGGGCTCGGTGGACGGTTCGGCTCGGGCAACCAGTGGCAGAGCTGGATCAGCATCGACGACGAGGTTGGGGCGATCGAGCACCTGCTCACGGCCGGACTGCTCGGCCCGGTCAACCTCACCGCCCCGGCGCCGGTGACCAACGCCGAGTTCACCGACGTGCTGGCCGGCGTGCTGCGCCGTCCCCACCTGCCGTTGATCCCGAGCATCGGACCGAAGACGTTGTACGGAGCAGAGCTCGTCGAGAACCTGCTGCTCACCGGTCAGCGCGTCGTTCCCACCGCACTCGTCGAGTCGGGGTACGCCTTCCGTCAGCCGGCGCTGGAAGGCGCCCTGCGTCAACTGCTCGGTCGCTGAGCGGGATCATCCGGAACGGCGTCCGGCACCGTACTCATGGACGTGGCGCCAAACTTCGAGGCCGCGTCGGACGCGGCACTGGCGATGGCCGTTTCGAGATACGAGCAGTCGGCGCTCGCCGAGGTGTACAAGCGGCACGCCGGGGCTGTGTTCTCGCTCGCGCGGCGCCTCCTGTTCGATCAAGCGCTTGCCGAAGAAGTCGTCCAAGAGGTCTTCCTCCGGCTGTGGAACGACCCGACCCGTTTCGACCCTGATCGTGGGAGCTTGCGCAGCTTTCTGCTGATCGATACCCACGGCCGAGCGATCGACTCGTTGCGGTCGGATGCGTCGAGGCGCGAGCGCGAAGATCGCGACGCCCGCAAGGCGGCGGCTGATCCCTACGATCTCGAGTACGAGGCCGGCGACCTCGTCGTCGCCGCCAAGGTGCGCACAGCCCTCGAACGGCTTCCCGAGGACGAACGGGTGGCCATCGAGGTGGCTTACTTCGGCGGTTACACGTACCGCGAAGTGGCGGCCCGTCTCGACGTACCGGAGGGTACGGTGAAGAGCAGGATCCGCAGCGGGCTGCGCCGACTGCATCGGGAACTCGTGGCCGCTGGCGTGGAGGTAGGGACATGACGCCCGACAACCACCTCGACGAGCTGCTCGGCGCCTACGCCGTCGACGCAGTCGACGAACTCGACCGTCAGCGGGTCGAGGCGTACCTGACCGAGCATCCAGAAGCACGTGCCGAGGTGTGGCAGATGCGCCAGGCGGCGGCGATGCTCGCGCACACCGGCAATCCTGCTCCTGAAGGGGTGTGGGATCGCATCGCTAACGCCTTGGATGGACGGTCGCCGCAATTCGCCGCCGTGCTGCAGAGTCCCGCGCCGACGGCTGCTCCACGCCGCCGACTCGTCGCCGCCCTGTCTGCAGCAGCCCTGCTGATCGCCGCCGTGGCCGGGGTGATCACTGCCATCGTCCTCGACGAAGGCGACGACCCTGAGGCGACGCAATCGATCGAGAAGGCCTACGAGACGGCGCGGGAAGATCCGGACGGTCGTCTCGTGACACTCGCCTCGGAAGACGGCACGCTGAGCGCTGAAGCAGTAGTGCAGCCCGACGGGGTCGGCTTCCTGTCCGCCGGCACGCTGCCCGAGCTTCCCGCCAGCGAGACGTATCAGCTGTGGGGCGTCTACAGCGACGGGGACGTCATTTCCCTCGGAGTCGTCGGCAACCGCCCAGCAATCGAGCCGTTCGCAGCCGACGGTGAGCTCGACGCTCTCGTCATCACCCGCGAGGCTGCGGGCGGCGTCGTTTCCTCCACGAGCGGGGCGCTCCTTGTCGGCGCGGTCGCGTGACTGCGCCAACCGAACAGCGCAGCGCTTGATCGCCGCCGACGCCGTCGATGCCGTGCTCGAGGCGACGGTGGCGCCGAGCTTCACCAGCATCGGCTGCGCCGTGCGATCAAGGCTCGACCGGTGGAGATCGCTCGCCGACTACGACCTCGACGGCCGCATCGTGCTGGTCACCGGCGCGACATCTGGTCTCGGCCGGGCCGTCGCCGAGTTGCTGGCCCGGGCCCAGGCGACGGTGATCCTGCTCGGCCGCGACGCCGTCAAGACGAGGCGCGTCCGCAACGAGTTGGCGACGGCAACGGACAACAACTCCCTCCACCCGGTCGTTGCCGACCTGACGGACCTCGCGTCGGTGGACAACGCCGCAACCGAGCTACTCGAGAGTTTCGACCACCTCGATGCGGTGATCCATAACGCCGGCGCCTTGAACGTCGAGCGCCAGACGACTCCCGATGGCCTCGAGGCGACGGTGGCGCTGCACGTCGTGGCTCCGTTCCTGCTGACGAGCCGGCTGCTCGATCGGCTGCGAGCCGGCGGTCCGGGACGCGTGCTGACGATGTCGTCGGGAGGCATGTACACGGCGCCACTCTGCGCTGCCGACTTGGAGATGTCCGCCGGCGAGTACCGCGGCACAGACCAGTACGCGAAGGCGAAACGCGCCCAGGTCACACTCAACGAGATGTGGGCCAGTGCGGTCGACCGCCACGAGGTCGTGTTCCACGCCGTCCACCCCGGGTGGGCCGACACTCCTGGTGTCGAGTCGTCGCTCCCCCGCTTCCATCGCGCCCTCCGGCCGCTGCTCCGCACTCCCGCCGAGGGCGCCGACACGATCGCCTGGCTGGCGGCCGACGACGGCCGACCGCTCGCCAGCACCGGCGCCTTCTGGCACGACCGACGGCCGCGTCCGATCCATCGGCTCGGCAGCACCCGGCGCAGCGACACCGCCGAACGACGGGATGCGCTGTGGGCGTGGTGCGTCGAGCGCAGCGGACTCGACCCGTCTCATCCCGAGGCGGTCCCCGCGCCGAATACCTGAACGAGGATTCAAGCAACGTCCTCGCCGCCGATGAACGCCACACGCCACCACCGTCCCCGTCCGCCCCAGCGCGTCGCCGTCATCGGCAGCGGGATCTCGGGCCTCGCCGCCGCCCACGTGCTCACGGGAGCCGGACTCGTCGCTGGCCACGGCCCAACGCCGCAAGATCGACCGCCTCCTCGACGCGTGTCGCATCGGTGAGGACACGAGGGTGCTGGAGATCGGCAGCGGTTGGGGCGAGCTGGCCATCCGGGCCGCCGCGGGGAGCGGAGGTCGTGACGATCACGCTGTCTCAGGAGCAGCGGGAGCTTGCCGATGCCCGGGTTCGGGATGCTGGGCTCGCTGGTCGGGTCGACGTGCGCCTTGCCGACTACCGCGGCGTCGACGGCTCGTTCGACGCCATCGTCAGTGTCGAGATGATCGAGGCGGTGGGCGCCGAGTTCTGGGCCGACTACTTCGGGCAACTCGATACGATGCTGACCACCGGCGGCCTGGTTGGCATCCAGACGATCACCAAACCGCACCGCCGGCTGCTCGAGGAGCGACGGACCTACAGCTGGATCAACAAGTACGTCTTCCCGGGCGGCCTCGTCCCGTCGATCGCGGCGATCGAGGACACCATCGCCTCGACGCGGTTGCGGGTCGTCGGCCGAACAGCCTTCGGGCAGAGCTATGCCGACACGCTGGGGATCTGGCGTCGACGCTTCGATGACGCCGCCGAGGAGGTCGCCGCCCTCGGCTTCGATGACGTGTTCCGCCGGATGTGGGACTTCTACCTGGCCTGCAGCGAGGCCGGATTCCGGTCCGGGCTCCTCGACGTCGAGCAACTCGTCCTGCGCCGCGACGATTGAGGCGGTCGGTCATGGGTGGGACGGTCGGAATCGTGTGGTTCCGGCGTGATCTGCGGCTCGCCGACAACCCGACGTTGCGGCGGGCGCTCGACGAGTGCGATGAGATCATCCCGGTGTTCGTCGTCGACGATCGCTTCTGGAGGCGGGCCGGCGCCAACCGCCGGTGGTTCCTCTCCGGCTGCCTCGCCGACCTCGATGAGCAACTCGGCGGGCGCCTCGTCGTCCGCCGCGACGACCCGGTGACGGCACTCACCGAGCTCGTCCAGCGCCACCACGTCACTCGCCTGTACCGGGCCGCCGATGCTGGACCCGCTGGCCGACGCCGTGACGCCGAGGTCGACGACGCCCTCCAGGAGCAGGTCGACACAATCGTCGCCGACCAGCCCTATCTCGTCGCCCTGGGCAGCGTCCGCACCACGGTGGGCGAGCCGTACCAGGTCTTCACGCCGTACTGGCGGAGGTGGCGTCAGCTCGACGTCGCCGCCCCACTGCGTCGTCCGCCACGAATCACGACCGCGAGCGGCGTGCGGACGGACCCCATTCCCGCCGAAGGGTCCCCGAAGGCCACCGCCTGGCGACCGGGTCCGGGCGAGCGGGCTGGCCAAGCCGCCCTCGATCGATTCCTGCGCAGTAACGCTGAACGCTACGACGAGCGCCGCGACCTGCCCGCCGCCGACGCGACGAGCCGGCTCGGGCCGTACCTCAAGTTCGGCTGCCTGCACCCGCGACAACTGCTGAGCCGCCTCGACCTCGAAAATCGCGCTCACCAGGTGTTCGCCCAAGAGCTGGCCTGGCGTGACTTCTACGCAGACGTCCTGTGCGCCTGGCCGGAGTCGGCCTGGAAGGCGTTCAACGAATCCCTCGCCGGCATCCGGATCGACCGTGGCCGCGACGCCGACGAGCGATTCGCCGCGTGGTGCGACGGTCGCACCGGCTTTCCGATCGTCGACGCCGGCATGCGCCAACTCGTCGAAGAGGGGTTCATCCACAACCGTGTGCGGATGATCGTTGCCAGTTTTCTCGTCAAGGATCTCCATCTCGACTGGACGCGTGGGGCGCGGTTCTTCCTCGAGCACCTCTACGACGGCGACCTCCCCTCCAACAACCACGGTTGGCAGTGGGCCGCCGGCACCGGGACCGACGCTGCGCCGTACGTGCGCGTGTTCAACCCGCGACGCCAGGGCGAACGGTTCGACCCAGACGGCGAGTACGTCCGCCGCTGGGTCCCCGAGCTCTCCGACGTCCCGGCCGCGGCGATCCACGAGCCACACCGCCACGGCGACGGCCCGCCTGGCTACCCGGCACCAATCGTCGACCACGCCACAGAGCGCGAGGAGGCCCTGCGCCGTTTCGCCGCGGCGACCGGATGACCATCCCGCCCCACCATCTGGGGAAGATCCGTGTCAATCGAGCTTGTGGGGAAGGTTCGTGTCAGATGCTGACACGAACCTTCCCCAGATCTCCGGCGGCAACCGATCGCGGCGAGACGGGTCCGGCGTGCTAGGTGTGAGTGATGGCCCTCCCTCGACGCACGCTCGGTGCCGACGGCCCAACGGTCGGAGCCATCGGGCTCGGCTGCATGAGCTTCAGCCCCACCTATGGGGGCTTCGATGGCGTCAATCCGACCGACGTCATCCACCGCGCCCTCGACCTCGGTGTGACGTTGCTCGACACCGCCGATGTCTACGGCCCCTTGACCAGCGAGCTCGCCGTCGGCAAGGCAATCGCCGGCCGACGGGACGAGGTGGTCGTGGCCACCAAGTTCGGCATCATGGCGTCACCGGCTGGATCGCAGCCGCCGGTCGTCGTCGGCACGCCGGAGTACGTGCGCTCGTCGGTCGACGGCTCGTTGAGCCGGCTCGGTGTCGACTACATCGACCTCTACTACCAACATCGAGCCGACCTCAACGTGCCCATCGAGGAGACCGTCGGGGCGATGGCCGAACTCGTCGCGGCGGGCAAGGTGCGCTACCTCGGACTCTCTGAAGCTTCGGTGGACACGATCCGCCGGGCCGCCGCCGTGCACCCGATCGCCGCCCTGCAGAGCGAATGGTCACTGTGGAGCCGCGACATCGAGGCCGAGGTCGTTCCAACGTGCCGAGAGTTGGGCATCGGCATCGTGCCCTTCAGCCCGCTGGGACGCGGCATGCTGACGGGGCGCATCACCTCGCTCGACGAGTTCGCCGAGGACGACATGCGGCGCAACCACCCCAGGTTCCGCGACGGCGCTCTCGACGCCAACCTGCAGGCCGTCGACGTGGTGCGCGGCGTCGCCACAGCCCACGGCGTGGCCCCCGGCCAGGTCGCCCTGGCGTGGTCGCTCGCCCGCGGTCCCGACGTCGTGCCGATCCCCGGGACGAAGCGCATCACCTATCTCGAGGAGAACGTCGGCTCCGCCGACATCGACCTTGTCCGCCGACGACCTCGACCGCCTCGACAGCGTCACCGCCGTCGGCGAACGGTGGGTCGACCCGACGTGGATCTACCGCACCACGCCGCCTCAGACGACCTGAACCGGGTTCACGTCACGGCCCTCGAGGGCCGCCGCCAGCACGTCGGGAAACTGATCAGGCGTGGACGTGGCGACGTGGGCTCCGAGGGCGGCGAGGGCCGCCGCCTCGTGATGGTTGGCGACGGGGGCACCCTCGTCCGACAGGGCGAGCAGGACGAGGACGGTCACACCGCTGCGCACGAGCACATCCACCCGCGTGCGCAGGAGGTCGAGATCGCCGCCCTCGAACAGGTCGCTCACCAGGATCAGCAACGTCTCCGCCGGTCGAGTGACCAGCTGCTGGCAGGCGCCGAGGGCGTTGCCGATGTCCGTGCCCCCGCCGAGCTGCACCCCGAACAGCACGTCGACGGGATCGTCCAGGTACTCGGTGAGGTCGATCGCCGCCGTGTCGAAGGCGATCAGCGACGTTCGCAACGCCGGCATGCTGGCGAGAAGGCAGGCAAACAGCGAGGCGTGGACGACGCTGTCGGCCATCGAGCCACTCTGGTCGATGGCGACCACGACGTCGCGGGCCAGCGACGGGCTACGCCGGCCGTAGCCGATCAGCCGCTCCGGAACGACGGTGCGCTGATCAGGGAGCCAGTGGCGCAAGTTGGCGCGGATCGTGCGCATCCAGTCGATGTCGGCCAACTGCGGCCGGTGGCTGCGCGCCGTCCGCGCCAGCGCCCCGGTGACAGCAGTTCGCGTGCGATCGGCGAAGCGCTGGCGCATCGTGTCGAGCACGCCGGCGATCACCTGGCGGGCTGTCTCCTTGGTCGCCTCCGGGAGCAGCCGGTTGAGCTCCACGAGCACGCTGACGAGGTGGACGTCGGGCTCCAAGTCGGCGAGCAGTTCAGGTTCCAGCAGCAGATGGGTGAGATCGAGGCGCTCGACTGCGTCGCGCTGGAGCACCTGTACGACAGGAACCGGGAAGTAGCGACGGATGTCGCCCAGCCAGCGCGACACCGCCGGGGCCGATCGCGCGAGGCCGCCGACCCGGCGCCCGCGTCCCGCACTACCGCGGACACGTTCCTCGGCGGAGTCGTAGAGGGCCCCGAGGGCGGCATCGATCCGGCTGTCGTCGCGGCCGAGACGGGCGCCCGTGCCGTCGGCGTCGCCACCGAGCACGAGGCGCCAGCGGCGGACGCGCTCGGCATCCGACACTCGAGGTCGCAGCTCAGTGCTCACGACTCCTCCCCTCCAAACCCAGCATCAGGCGCACGGTGGCGATCCCGGCGGCCGCCCGGTCGTCATCGACATCGCCGCCGAATGTGGCGACGTGGTCGCGACGAGTCGTCGTGACGAGCACGCCGAGCTGGCGGCGCTCAGCCGGTTCGAACGCCCCGAACGTCCGCCGCAGGAGAGCCACGGCGTCGACGAAAATCTCGTTGGTCATCGTCGAGATCCACGTATCGACGATCGCCAGCAGGCCGACATCGTGAACGAGCACGGTGCCGCTGCCAGCGAGGAACCCCTCGACGAACCGGGCGCCGGCGGCGGCGGGAGTCCCCGGGGTCAGCGCCCTCCCGACCCGCTGCGACACCGCCTCGGCGTCCCACGTGCCCGAGTCGTGGAGCAGCCTGGTCGCCCGGCCCGCCACGAGGCCGTGGATTGCCCGGCCGTCGGCGAGCTTGGCGAGGGCATCCGGCAGCGCGCCGTGGCGGGCGGCGTGGTCGAGCATCGCCAACGCGCCCTGCAGCCCACTCAGCCGTTCGACCATCGCCGCCGCAGCATCGTCATCGAGGTGCCGGCACGCTCGCTCCAGTCCAGCGATGACGCGCACGACCACTTCGTCGATGACGGTGGTCAGGGCGACAGAGTCCGAGCCGCGCACGTCGCCGTAGCGCAGCGCCGACGCCAACGGCACGAGCGCGTCGATCAGGTCGGCGACATCGGGCGCCGTAGCCGCCAACGTCCCCAGGGCATCGGCCGCCGCCCGTGCGCCGCCGGGGAGATCAGCGAGCAGCGCGTCGGTGACCAGAGCGGCCGCCTGCGGGAGGGTGGTCGCGGCACCCGCCCGCTCGACGACCATGGCCGTGGCGGCGCTGGCGATCGTCGTCCCGTAACTCGCACACTCGACGAGGCGAACCGACATCGCCGGATCCCAGGCCAGCGACCAGGTCTCGCGGAACGTACTGCGACTGCCCCGGCCCTCCTCCAGAATGCCCCAGTCGACGCCGAGGATGCCGAGGCGATGGAGCAGCTGGGAGCGGCGCAGCCCGGCCGGCCGGCGAAGATCGAGTTCGACGGTTCGCCGGTCACCACGGGGCACGAGTCGGGCAGCCCGTTGGGCGGCGCGGACGTCGCGGGCCAGCGGCACCTGCGGTGCGTCGGCAGGCACGTCACCGATGGCGTCCCCGACCGTCAGTTCGTCGATGACCTTGGCGACGGCTTCGTCGGCCGCCAGCGACAGCACGGCCGACGAGGCGTCGAGGACCTCGGCGAGCCCGCTGCGTGGCCGGTGGCGGATCGTGGCCAGGGCGTCGGCCAACCGCGACGCAGCGATGAGGTGATCGGGCGAGGCGGCGAGGCCGTGACGGCGCAATGCCGCGGCGGCGTCGACGAAGAAGCGGGCGACGCCGTGCGGGCCGGGGTGGCGGAACACGTGCCGGTACCAACCCGGCGTGGCGACGCCGGCGGCGTAGCCAGAACGTCGCCGGAGGCGGCGATCGGTCCACGGCACCCAGGTGACTGCTGCCTTCGCCCTGCTCGACCTCGCCGCTGCGGCGTGACGCAGCAACGCACGATCGGCCGCCGCGGTGGTCGACCGCGGATCGAGGGCCGGAACATGCCATGCGCCGCACACGACGGCGACCACGGCATCCCCGGACGACACGGCGCGGATCGCCGTTCGCATGTGCGCCTCACGCACGGCCTCGTGCGGCGACGACGGCGCGTCGCCGCGCACGGCGGTCATTGCCGCGGCGATGGCCGCGAACGCCGGCGCCCCGTCACCGCGGTGCTCGACAACGTCCTCCCACCAGCGCTCGGCGTCGGGTTCCCCGGCGGCCGCCGCGAGCGCTCCGATCGGGTCGAGTGGACCGTCGTCGCGCGACTCGTGTTCGAGATCGCCAGACAAGGCCCAGGCCATCGGCACGTCGATCGGCACGGCAGGCACTCCCCTGGCGTACGCCCAGCGCGCCGCCTGCCACTCCGGGCTGAAGTCGGCGAGTGGCCAGAAGGCGGCCTGGGACACGTCATTCGGGAGATAGCCGAGCAGCGCCACGGGAGGTCGCAGACGCTCGTCGGCGATCCATTCCAGCACCGGTGCGCTGTCGGCCGGCAACTCGATGAGCACGACGTCGGGCTCGATCTCCTCGAGGGCGCTGAGCACGGACCGAGCCGAGCCCGGCCCATGGTGCCGGATGCCGAGAAGATGCAGCCGCTGATCAGCCGAGCTCGCGGCAGGCCGCGTAGAAGTCCCTCCAGCCGTCGCGATCGCGCACCACCCCCTCGAGATACTCGCGCCAGGCGATCTCGTCGTGCACCGGGTCGCGTACGACGGCGCCGACGATGCCGGCGGCGACGTCGACCGGCCCGAGCTGGCCGTCACCGAAATGGGCGGCCAGGGCCAGCCCGTTGGTGATCACCGAGATCGCCTCGGCCGTGGACAGCGTGCCACTGGGGATCTTCAGGCTCGTCCGCTCATCGGCGGTGCGCCCGGCGCGCAGTTCGCGGAAGATCGTCACAACGCGTTCGATTTCCTCGGAGGCGGCGGGCACGGCCGGCAGATCGAGGGCCGCGCCGAGCTCGGCGACCCGACGCGAGACGATCGCCATCTCCTCGGTCGGCGTTGCCGGCAACGGCAGGACCACGGTGTTGAAGCGCCGACGAAGGGCACTGGACATCTCGTTGACGCCGCGATCGCGGACATTGGCGGTGGCGATGAGGTTGAAGCCGCCGACGGCAGCCAGCTCCGTGGCGAGCTCGGGGATCGGCAGGACCTTCTCGGAGAGCATCGTGACGAGGGCGTCCTGGACCTCCGATGGCATCCGGGTCAGCTCCTCGACGCGGACGAGCTGGCCGGCACGCATCGCCCGGAACACGGGGCTCGGCACGAGCGCATCCTCGCTGGGCCCGCGCGACAACAACAGGGCGTAGTTCCAGCCGTAACGCAACGACTCCTCGGTGGTCCCGGCGGTGCCTTGGACGAGGAGCGACGAATCGCCGCTGATCGCCGCCGCCAGGTGTTCGCTCACCCAGGTCTTGGCAGTTCCCGGCACACCGAGCAGGAGCAGCGCCCGATCGGTCGCCAAGGTGGCCACGGCGATCTCGATCAACCGGCGTTGGCCGATGTACTTCGGGGTGATCTCCGTGCCGTCGGCGAGGCGGCCGCCGAGCAGATAGGTGACGACGGCCCACGGCGAGAGTCGCCACTGCGGTGGCCGCGGACGGTCGTCGGCGACCGCCAAGGCGGCGAGCTCGTCGGCGTACGCCACCTCGGCGTGTGGTCGTAACACGCTCATTGCGTTCCCCGGCCACGCAGGCCGTTGCCGGCCGCTCGTTCGCTGGCGCTCACTCGCTCGCGGTCGCGGCCAGCACCCCGCCCACGCAACTGGGTGAGCATGTCGATCCGAACTTCGACGAGCTCGATCAGCGCCTCCCACATCGCCAGCGGTGCGGCGTCCGCAACCGCATCGTCGAGCGCTGCCCGGCCGCGCCGCAGGGCGGCGAGGGTGATCGGGAGGGCTGCGGCGTCCATCCGGGCGACGACGTTCAGCAGAACTGCCCGGTGCGACCAGCGATAGGCGCCCGAAGCAAGCCCGGCGGTCACCGCCGCCGCCACCCCTCCGGCGTCGCCGTGGAGCAGCGGCTCGAGGTCGGCCGGCACCGGCAACGGACGCCGCTCATCGGCGGCCGGAGGCGGGCGGCGCGCGTCGGTCGGCAGGAGGTCGGGCACATGGTCGACGAGCCACGCCGCCGGTGCCCCACCCCAGACGAGAGCAGCCTGGGCGAGCAAGGGGCTGCGATGGTGGCGGCGCAGCAACGCGACGAGAACGTCGGCAGCGGGGCGATAGCCACTCGTGGCGGCGACGGCGAGCCATTCCGCCTCGAGCACAGGCCAGTCGGTGACGATCCGCTGCCACGACTCGACGGCGCCGACCGGCAGTGGCGGGCGATCGTCGTCGTCCGGCGGCATCAGGCCGGCGGTGGGTGGCAACGGCTGCGTTCCGCATCGTTGGGCGACCACCGTGGTGGCGACGGCAGCGAGCAGGCGACCTTGGGGAGTTGGTCGCAACGCGTCGGCGACCGTGTCGGCCAGCGGCCCGACGGGGAGCTCCGGTGGGTCACGGCGGTCCGTGCCGAGCAGGCCCACCGTGACGAGTTCACTCCACGTGTCGCCGATGGTGTTCATCAGGCCGCGCTCACGAAGCTGGGGTCGGCGCGCGGCCCGATGTCGATCGACCGATCATCGAGGAACACGGTGAGCGGCACAACGCCGCGAGGCGTCCACTCCAACGCGACGGTGACTGGCCGGCCGCCCGATGCGGCGAGCAACGTGGCGACCGCGTCGCTGCGCATCGACTCCGTGGCGATGGGCAGGGAGCCCTGGTGATCGGTGAGCACCCAACCGTCGTCGCGCCGCGTGATCGCCGCGGTGACGAGCGCCGGAACCCGGTCGAGCCACGGCTCGCCGGCGAGCACGTCACCGACGAGTTCGCAGACGCCGACCACGCCCGTCGCCGCGCTCGCCGCCGCCCCCGCAACGCTGCTCGCCGCCATGTCGACGTCGTGCGCCGTACCGACGACGATGCGCTGACCAGACCCCGGGTATCGATGCACGTCGGCATGGACGATCGAGCCGACCGCCAGCGAGGTGTCGAGCGCCTGGCGGTAGGCAGCGAAGGACAGGACCATCGCCCACGACGCCGAGCGCAGGCCACGGAGCCACACCCGGCGCACCTCGACGAGGTCCTCGCGGGTGTCGCTGCGTCCGACGACGAGCCAGTGGTCGGTGTCCGGCGCCGAGGCCTCGACATCGGCCTTGCGCACCTGCCACCCGCAGGCCACGGCGACCCCGTCGGCGAGATCGCTGGGCAGCTGCCGGACGCGCTGTCCGGCCTGCGCCAGCAGGTGCAGAACGCCCATCTCGGCGAGCACCGTTTCGTGCCAGTTCGGTTCGGCGCCGACCCGCCCGGCGAGCCGCCGGATGCGGTTGGCGAGGGCGCCGGCGCGGGCGTCGGTGAGCCGGCGGGCCAGCTCGTCCCACGTGGCGAAGCGGCCGATGCTCGGGTCGGCGAGGCCGGCGCGCAGACGATCCTCGAGCCACCGGTCGAGCTCGACCAGACCGCCGACGAGGCGCTCGACGCGCTCGTTGCGCGAGATGTCGCCAGGGTCGGCGACCGGTTCTGGCGACGACTCCGGACGGGACTCGTCGTCGTCACCGAGCGGCTCGCCGGCCGGCACGTCCGCCGACGCGGCGGCGGCGTCGTCGCGCTCGGGCCGCCGACGATGTTGGCGATCGATCCAGGCCGCGACGGCAGCCGGCTCGGTGACCCTGGAGACGTGTCCACGCACCCACAGCACGAGCAGGGCGACGATGTGCTTGCAGGGGTGGGCACGGCTCGGGCAGGTGCACCTCGCCCCGACATCGATGTGGTCCACGCTCACGTCGTAGGGCTCGGCGCCAGAACCGTGGTACCGCCCCCACACGGCTCGTTCGCTCGAGCCGGTACGCGACCATCGGGGAGGTACGGCCACCGCTTCGCCGGCACCGAACCGTGCCGATGAGCCGGCAAACGCGACGACCTGTTCGATCGCCCAGACGTGCCCCGCGTCGTGATCCGTCACGATGGCGACGTTACCGAAGCCCTGTCACAGCTGGGCGTGGTCGTGCCGAGCAGATTGACTGGTCGATCGTGCACGTGCCGACGGTGATCGCCGCCTTCGCCACCGTGTTCCTCGCCGAGCTGCCGGACAAGACGATGATCGCCACGATCGTGCTGTCGGCGCGGTTCCATCGCCCGCTGGCGGTCTGGCTCGGCGCGGCGTCGGCGCTGACCCTGCAGATGGTCATCGCCGTCACGGCGGCCCAACTGCTCCGACTCCTGCCTGAGCGTCCCGTGCAGTTCGCCGTGTCCGGCCTGTTCGCCGTCGGCGCGGTCGTCCTCTGGCGCAGTCACAGTGATGTCGATCCCAATGAAGCGATCGCCGATGACCTGTCGACCGCCGAATCACCGGCTCGCCGACTGTCCGGCCGACGCATCGCGGCGACGGTGTTCGGCATCGTGTTCGTCGCCGAATGGGGCGATCTCACGCAGCTCGCCACGGCCAGCCTGGCAACCACCCGACCGCCGCTCTCGGTGTTGGTAGGTGCCTCGCTGGCGATGATCTGCGTCTCGGCGATCGGGGTGATCGCCGGACGGGCATTGCTCCGAGTGGTTCCAGAGCGGGTGCTGCACCGCACCGCGGCGGTCGTGTTCGCTGTTCTCGCGGTGGTGTTCTTCGTCAACGCACTACGGACTGTCGACGTCAGCACGGGTGTCGAACGTGCGGATGTGGACACGTCTTGCGATGCAAGCGACGAGGCGCTAGCCGAGGAGCGGCTACCAACGGCCTGCGTGGCCGGGGAACGCAATGAGCGGGCCAGCGCTCAGACGCGGTGCTCGTGGTGCGCGTGATCGTGGTGGTGCTGGGGCAAGAGGTCCGACACGTCGACACCGGGATCCGGCGCGACGTCGGCATGACCATGGTCGTCGATGACGACCGCGCCGTTGGCGGTGCGGATCATCCGGTTCCCGAACGCCTCGGCCAGCAACGCCGGGCGAAGCACCTCGTCCGGCGAGCCGTCGGCAACCACGCAGCCGGCGAGCAGCAGCACCCGGTCGGTGTGCCGGGCTTCACCGAGATGGTGCGTCGACAGCACGACCGACGTCCCCGCCGTCGTCTCGTCGGTGATCACCTCGAGGATGCGCTGCTGCGACGCCAGATCGAGTCCGGTGATCGGCTCGTCGAGGAGCAGGAGTTCGGGCCGGGCGGCGAGGGCCTGGGCGACGAGCACGCGCTGGCGCTGACCGCCGGAGAGATCGCCGAACGGTCGGCGGACCATCGCCGCCACATCCATCCGCTCAGCTGCCTCGTCGATCGCCCGGCGGTCGGCGGCACCGAGCCGGCCGAGCAGCCCGCGCTCGCCGTAGCGACCCATCCGCAGCACCTCGCCCACGCTGATCGGCATCCAGCGATGGTGCAACTGGTGTTGGGCGACGAACGACACCCGAACGCCGCGCCGCCGCTCGATGCTGCCGGACGTCGGTCGCAAGAGGCCGGCCAGGACGAGCAGCAACGTGCTCTTGCCGCTGCCGTTGGGACCGACAAGGGCCACCGACTGGCCGCGCGGGATGTCCAGTGAGCTGGGGGCCAGGGCCACCGTGCTGCCGTAGTGGACGCACACGGCGCGGGCCGCCACGGTCGGCTGCCCATCGGAGACGCGGACCGGGTTGTCCATAGCCAGGCGCTCACCCTACCATTCTGAGAATGCTTCTCATTTGCCGGTTGGCGTTCGCCGGACTGGCGGTCGTCGTGGCAGCGGGCGGCGGGGCAACCGCGGCAGGTGGCGATGACGGGCCGGTCGTGCTCACCACGACATCGATCTGGGCGGATCTGGTCGATCGCCTCGACTGCGGCGACCACTTCACCGTCCAGTCGCTGATCCCGGTCGGCGGCGATGCCCACTCCTTCGAACCGTCGATGCGCGACCGGGGCGCGCTCTCCGATGCAGCACTGGTCGTGGCCAACGGCGGGGGCCTCGAAGAACTGCTCGGCGACACGCTCGATGCCGTCGCCGGCGAGGGCACCCCGGTGCTCACGCTGTTCGATCACGTCGGCGACGGTGCGGATCCGCACCTCTGGTTCGACCCGACGATTGTCGCCGCTGCCGCGCCGACGATCGGGGAGGCGCTTGTCGCCGCCGGCGCCGACGAACTGACCACCGAGCAGTGCGTCGACGACGTCACCGGCGAACTGGAGGCACTCGACGCCGAACTCGCCGAGATCCTCTCCACCGTCCCCGTGGATCGGCGCCTGCTGGTGACCAACCACGACGCCCTCGGGCGGTTCGCCGACCGCTACGACCTGGACATCCTCGGCACGGTGATCCCCGGGTCGTCGACGCTCGCTGAGGCCTCCCCCGCCGAGCTCGATCAGCTGTCCGCCGACATCGAGACCGCCGGAGTCCCGGCGATCTTCACCGAGGCGCTCGACTCGACCGACGACGCGACGACGCTCGCCGAGCGTCTCGGTGTGCACGTCGTGACGCTGTACACCGACTCGCTCGGCGAGGAGGGCTCCGGCGCCGAGACCTACGACGAGCTGATGCGCTTCGACGCCACGGCCATCGCCGACGCGTTGGCCCCCGATGAGTGACTGCAGCTGTCGATCTGGGCGGCCGACGATGCGGATTCCGGACCGTAGGCCGCCCAGCTCCGAATGTGGACCGGTGGCCGCCCAGATCGGCAACCGTCGGGGACACTCGTGAACTTCTTGACCGATCCGTGGGCATGGTGGGTCGCCCCGTTCACCGACAACGAGTTCATGCGCACGACGTTGTGGGCAGTGCTCCTCACGGCGCTCTGCACGTCGCTGGTCGGTACCTGGGTCGTGCTACGCGGGATGAGCTTCCTCGGCGAGGCGCTGGCCCACGGCGTGCTGCCGGGCATCGCCATCGCCTTCGTCCTCGGGTACAACACGACCATCGGGGCGTTCCTCGCCGCCCTGGCCATGGTGGCCGGGGTCAACCTCGTCCGCTCCGCGTCGCCGCTGCCCGACGACGCCTCGATCGGCATCCTGTTCGTCGGCTTCCTCAGCGCCGCGGTGGTGATCATGAGCAGCCACCAGGCGAGCTACGCCGGCGACCTCAACCGCTTCCTGTTCGGCTCGATCACCGGGGTGACGTCGGCGGACGTCACTCGTCAGCTCATTGCCACCGCCATCACGCTCGTCGCTGTTGTCGTGTTCTACCGCGCCTTCCTCGTCGGCACGTTCGACGAGCGCCAGGCGGCTGTCCTCGGGCTCCACCCGCGCCTCGCCCACATCGGACTGCTCGTGCTGCTGTCGGTGGCCATCGTTTCGTCGTTCGCCACCGTCGGCAACCTGCTCGTGTTCGCCTTCCTCGTCGCTCCCCCGGCAACGGCCACGCTGTTCGCGGCGCGTGTCCCGACAGTGATCGCCGCCGGCGCGATCATCGGCTCGATCACCGGGGTCGTCGGGTTGCTGATCAGCTATCACCACGGCACAGCAGCCGGGGCCTCGATGGCCCTGTGCGCGGTGGCCGCGTTTCTCGTCGGGCTCGGCGGACGTTTCCTGCGCGACCGGTACTCTGCGCGGTATGCCTGACGCCCGGCTCGAGGGCACCGAGATCGCCGATTCGGTCATCGACCTCATCGGCAACACACCACTCGTCCGCCTCCGCAGGGTCAGCGAGATCGACGGACTCCCCTGCGTGTTGGCGATGAAGATGGAAACGTCGAACCCGGGTGGTTCGTCCAAGGACCGCCCGGCGTTGGAAATGATCGTGCAGGCCGAGCGTGACGGGTTGCTCCGCGAGGGAGGCACGATCGTCGAGCCGACGAGCGGCAACACCGGCGTCGGCCTGGCGATCGTCGCCGCTCAGCGCGGCTATCGCTGCGTGTTCGTGATGACGGACAAGGTTGCCCCGGAGAAGATCTCGCTGCTGCGGGCGTACGGCGCCGAAGTCGTCGTCTGCCCGGTGGCGGTGGCCCCCGAGGATCCCGAGAGCTATTACTCCGTCGCTGCCCGGCTGACCGATGAGCTGGCCGCCTTTCGTCCCAACCAGTACGCCAACCCGGCGAACCCCCGCGCCCACGAGCTGACCACCGGCCCTGAGCTGTGGCGCCAGACCGCCGGGCGGATCACCCACTTCGTCGCCGGCGCCGGAACGTGCGGAACGCTCACCGGCACGGCGCGGTATCTCAAGGCCCAGAACCCGGACATCAAGGTCGTCGCTGCCGACCCCGAGGGGTCCGTGTTCTCCGGAGGTTCGGGACGGCCCTATCTCGTCGAAGGCGTCGGTGAGGACTTCTTCCCGGCGGCGTGGCGACCAGACCTCTACGACGAGATCATCGCCGTCTCCGACGAGGAGAGCTTCCTCACCGCCCGGCGCGTGTCGCAGGCCGAGGGGATCCTCATCGGGGGATCCGGGGGGATGGCCGTGGCGGCGGCGATTCAGGTCGCTCGACGAGCCGGGCCTGACGACATCGTCGTCGTGCTCAACCCGGACTCGGGACGTGGGTACCTGTCCCGGGTGTTCGACGATGACTGGATGGCCAACTTCGGATTCGTCCAGGAGTGCGACGCGTGTGTCGGGGCCGTGCTGGAGACACGGGGAGCGATGGCTGGGCTGCTCTATGTGAACCCGGGACAGAGCGTCCGCGACGCCATCGACGTGATGAAGTCGCATGGGATCAGTCAGCTGCCCGTGTGCAAGAACACACCACCGTTCGCCAACGCCGAGGTGTCCGGCTCGATCGACGAGCTCGACGTGATGGAAGCGATCTCGCGCGACGCAGCCGTTCTCGACCTGCCCGTCGAACGGGTGATGGGACCGCGGCTGCCGACGATCGGCGTCGGCCAGCGGATCGAGAAGGCGGTCCAGATGCTCGAAGCGGCCCCCGCTCTGCTCGTCTTGTCGGGAGGCCGTCCGCTGGCCGTGATCACGCGCACCGACATCCTGTCGTACTACGAGGCGGTCGCCGGCGAGACGGTCTATGGGTGAGGAACAGTCACACGACGATGGATTGGGGTTCGAGACCCGCGCCATCCACGTCGGACAGGAACCCGATGCCGCGTCCGGGGCTGTCGTCACACCGATCTCGTTGGCGACGACGTTCGCCCAACAGTCAGTCGGCGTGCACCGGGGTTACGAGTACTCGCGCTCTGGGAACCCGACGCGCACGGCGCTCGAACAGTGCGTGGCATCGCTCGAACAGGCCGACCACGGACTGGCCTTTGCCAGTGGACTGGCAGCGGAGGACACGGTGTTGCGCAGCCTCACCGTTCCCGGTGGGCGGGTCCTACTCGGCAACGACGCCTATGGTGGCACGTATCGGCTGATCGCCAACGTGTGGGGCCCGCGGGGGTTGGCCTGGAGCGCCGTCGACCTCACCGACGTCGACACCTTGGCGGAATCGTGGCCGGCCGACGCCGCGCTCGTGTGGCTGGAGTCGCCGACCAACCCGTTGCTCAGCTGCGTCGACATCGCGGCCGTGGCCGAATTGGCCCACCAGCACGAAGCCTTGGTCGTCGTCGACAACACGTTCGCCACGCCGTATCTCCAGCAGCCACTCACCCTCGGCGCCGATGTCGTCGTCCACTCGGCGACGAAGTACCTCGGCGGCCACAGCGACGTCGTCGGTGGCATCGTCGCGGTCCACGACGACGAACTCGCCGAGCGACTGCGCTACGTGCAGAACGCCGCCGGCGCGGTACCTGCGCCGTTCGACTGCTACCTCGTCCTGCGCGGCGTCAAGACCCTCGCGGTGCGGATGGACCGCCATTGCAGCAACGCCCGCGCCGTCGTCGACCTGCTCGTACGGCACCCGGCCGTCGAGCGAGTGTTCTACCCGCAACTCCCGGACCATCCCGGTCACGCCGCGGCGGCCAAGCAGATGTCCGACTTCGGCGGGATGGTCAGCTTCACGGTGAACGGTGGCGCAGCGGCGGCCAAGCACGTCGCCGCCTCGACCCACGTGTTCACCCTCGCCGAGTCGCTGGGTGCCGTCGAGAGCTTGATCGAGCACCCGGCGGCGATGACCCACGCCTCGGCAGCCGGGTCACCACTGGAAGTTCCCGACAACCTCGTGCGGCTGTCCGTCGGGATCGAGTCGGCCAGCGATCTCGTCGCCGACCTCGCCGGCGCCCTCGAGGCTCTCGAGCGCTAGACAGCCGTCGAGGTCGTCGAACAACGATGGCGGGCTGTCGGGCTCGGGGCGGCGGATCCGCTGGATTCCGGTCCACGGCACGTAGTGGTCCATGAACACCCACGACCGCCGGTGGATGGCGGAGGGCCCCCACGCCTGGAGGGCCGCGAGGTGGGTCTGGCACGGGTACCCCTTGTTGCTCTCGAAGGACCACGCCGGATAGTGCTCGGCGTCAGCGCGCATCAGTCGGTCGCGACTGACCTTGGCGAGGATGCTCGCCGCGGCGACGACGAGGCACCGGGCGTCGGCCTTGATCACCCGCTCGACGCGACCGACGTGCGGTGAGACGAAGTCCCAGCTGCCGTCGACGATCGCCGCGTCGGGCACCACGGACAACTGGGCGATCGCCCGACCGGCGGCGAGGCGCTGCGCCGCGGCCATGCCCAGGTCGTCGCACTCGACTTGCGTGGCGTGTCCGACGGCCCAGGTCGCACACCACGCGCTGACCCGGTCGAAGAGCCGTTCCCGATCGCCTTCGGTCAGCATCTTCGAGTCGCGGATGCCGTTGAGCCGGCGATCGGCCGGCAGCACGGCCGCACCGACGGACAGCGGGCCGGCCCATGCGCCGCGACCGACTTCATCGATGCCGACGACCACGGGGTACCCGAGATCCCACAGCTCCTTCTCGACATGGCGCGTCGGGGCGACCTTCTTGGAGATCGGTCGGCGCGGCCCGCGACGAAGCGTCACGACGCACAGACTAGAAGCGTCCCGCGATCGTCCGACGCGATGAGCGATGACCGGCCCCACGGCTGTCATCGCTCATCGCCCTGGCCCGATGGGCGATTAACAGAGCGACACGGAGCGCCGGCTCCGTTACCGTCCCGCTCACGATGGGGACGACGGCGGACACGGCGTGCCAACCGACCAGTAGCTCGATGCTCGACAGCATTCTGCGCGCCGTGGCGGCGGCCGGGCACGACGTCGACAACCTCTCGGCCGACGTGCTGGCGTCGGTCGATCACGTCCACCTGTTCGGAGTTCCGGCCACGTTGCGGCTGGCGGCGGCGGCCGAGATCGCGGACGACGATGTCGTACTCGACGTGGGCTGCGGAACCGGCGGACCGGTGCGCACCCTGGCGACGGAGTTCGGCTGTCAACTGGTCGGTGTCGCGACGACCCCGGAATTCTGCGAGGCCGCCGCCGAGTTGAACCGTCGCAGCGGTCTGGACGACCTGATCGAGATCCGCGCGGGCACGGCTGTCGACCTACCGTGCGAGGCGGCCGAGTTCACGGTCGTCTGGACGCAACACGCATCGGCGAGGTTCCCCGACAAGCCGCGCATGTACGCCGAGATGCGGAGGGCGCTTGTGTCGGGAGGCCGACTGGCGTTCTTCGACGTACTCAACGGCGACTGCCAGCCGCTACATCTCCCCGTACCGTGGGCCGACGCCGACGGCCATCTGTCGCTGGCCACGTCCGACGAGCTCCGCGCCATGGTCACCCGCGCCGGCTTCACGATCCGCCGGTGGGACGACGTGACTGACGCCGCCAGCGACTATGTCGCCGCAGTGATTCGGACGACGAGCCTGCCCAGCGAACTCGGTGCCCAAATCGTGGTTCCGGACATGGCCGAACGCGCTGCTGCGCTGCTCCGCAACGTCGACGAAGGCAGAGTCACCTTCATCCAATGCGTCGCCGACGCGGTCTAGGCCGCGACGATCTGGCGACGCGACTGACGCCAAATCTACGCGACTGCGGGTTCGCCGGTGACTTCGTCGACGTGGGCTGGCAGGGCCACCTTGCGCGGCCGGCCGCGGCCGCGCCGGACGGCGACGACCTGTCCGTCGACGAGGAACTCGCCGCCCCACACACCGAACGGCTCGCCACGCTGGAGTGCCCGGGCGAGGCACAGCTGGCGCACCGTGCAGCGGGCGCAGATCGCCTTCGCCCGCGCCGCCTCGGCTGGATTCTCGGAGAAGAACAAGGGTGTGTAGGTGGACCGCGGGTCGGCGCAGCGCGCCGCCTTGGCGATCACGGCGTCAACCGGATGGCGTCGATCGACCTCCGACGCTGACGAACTGGCGACCATTTGCACGACTGGTACCTCCTCACGGCCCGAGGGGGGCGTTACCGCCGGGACGACACCGAACGCCTCATCGAGTAGGCGTGACGAAGGCACGAACGGGTTGTTCAGCGCGTTTGAACAGTTCGCCCCGTCGGTCCCGCAATCATGCTCTCTAGCTGGAGCGTTGCGGATCGAACTGGCAGTACGCGCCGGTGACCACGGTGGCGGCGAGATAGTGACCTGCGTCACGGTCGACTTCACCGATCCGCCGGATCGCACTACGGATCGCCCTCGTCACGTTGACCCTGGCCCGCTCGCTCACCGAGACGGCGCGGCGGTCGCGGCCGCCCAGGCCGACGGCCTGGGCGAGCTGCTCGACGAGCAGCTCGCGTTCCACGCCGAGCTGTGATGCCCGCCCGATGTCGTTGAACCGCTCCGCCTCGACAATCAACTCCTCGAGCTCGCTCAGCCGGCGCCGATAGGCGTCCTTGGCCGCGTCGTCGAGCACCTCGCCGGCGTCGCCAAACCCGTCCACGAAGCCCGATCCCAGGTCACCGCCGTCAGCGACGTCGGAGGGCCCGGACACCCCGGAGCTCCCGACGTGCCCGGAGGCGAGATCGAGGACGTGGATCGGCCGGCCGGGCTGGGCGAGCAGCATGGCGAGGTGCTGCACGCCTTTGGCATCGCGCACATGGGTGCTTCCCCTCGGCGTCGTCACCGTCCAGAACTCACCGTCGCGCCGCAACGAGCAACGTGGGACCCCGACGATCGGAGCGACCGGCAACGGAGCTCTCCCAGGCGGTTGGACGGTCACGTCGTCTCGCGGCGCTGACCGACGCGACCCGATCGGCGACGCGCTGCAGTCCGAGGGCCGATGCCGAACGCCGCGCGGCTTCGAGCAGGGTGCGCGCGCGGTCGCGGTCGCCACCACTGGCTCCGAGGAGCAACGTGCCGTACTCGAGTCTCGTCTCGGCGAGCAAGGCCGGGGTCCCGAGCCGAGCACCGGCGGAGAGGGCTGCTTCGAAGTGATCCGCCGCCCAAGCGGCGCGGCTGCCGAGGGCGGCCAGAACTCCGAGGTAGTGGTCGACAGGCCCCCAACACGCCTGCGCCGGGGCGCCGACGATGACGACCCGACCGGCGTACGGCCGCAACAAGTCATAGATCTCGTCGGCGTGCACCGCTTCGCCGAGTTCCGCACAGGCGATCGTCAGGTAGGCGAGGCTGGGGAGGAAGAGCATGTCGTGTCGGAACTTTCCCAGGCCGGGCGCGGCGAGCTGTTCCACCAACGCCGCGGCAGTCTCCCGCTCGCCGAGCTCGGCGTGGATCAACGCCATCGCGCTGGTGGTCGCGGCGTGCGGCGGGGCCGAGCGCAGGGCCGTTCGCAAGAACGTGTCGAGCTGCTCGTGCTCGACGCGCTGCCACCACACGGGGAGCATCTGGGAGCCGTACACGGCACCGGCCAGAGGATTTCCAGCTCGATGGGCCTGCAGCCGAGCGTCGGCGGCCAACGCCTCGCCGTCCGCGAAACGGCCTTGCATGTTCGCCCGCAGCGCCCGGAACTGGGTGGTATGGGCGAGGAGGAACGGCTGGTGGAGGCGCTCGGCGAGCTCGGCGTGGGAGTCGAGTTCGCGGTCGGCGGCGGCCACGTCGCCGTCCTCGAGAAGATCGGTGAACCGCCACCGACTGGCGGAGACGGCAAGCTCGAGCTCATTGGCCTCGAACGCCAGCTTCCGGCTCTGTGCGGCGTCAGCGAGGCGCTGCTCGAAGTTGTCCGGCCCCCACTGCGCGTAGCGGCGGCTGTGGATGGCCATGGCGAGGGTCGACGGGTTGCGCAGGCGCCGCGCCATCGCCACTGCTTCCTCGCTCAGCTCGAAGCGTCGACCATCGAGATCGGACCAGTAGAGGGCGACCGCGAGGCGGGCCAGGAGCCGGGCCCGCAGCTCGGAGTCTCCGTCGGGGAGGGCGCCGATCGCCTCTTCGATGAGGGCGACCAACGTCTCGTCACGACGGCCACTGAAGTGGTAGCCGGTGATCCCCGCATAGCCGAGCGCGGCGCTGGCCAGCCGATCGCCGAGTCCGGCATGGCGGGCGAGCTCCCCCGCCTCGAGGTAGGTCGCCCGCCCGGCACCTGTGTCGCCGCTGCGTGTGCTCGCCGCCCCGAGGGCGAGCAGGAGGTCGCATCGACGCACCGGATCGCTCGACCCGGAGCTGACCAGCATGTCGAGCGCTCGTCGGAAGTGTGCGGCGGCTTCGTCGTAGGCCGTCTGGGCCATCGCTCGTTGGCCGGCCCGCGTCGAATACTCGATCGCCCTGCCGGTGTCGCGTCCCGGTCCGATCGCCAACAGGAAATGGTGGGCGAGCTCGGCCAGGTGCGGATCGAGGTCGGCGCGGTGAACCTGCTCGAGGGCCGTCCCAACCCGCCAGTGCAACTCCGCCCGCCGACTGGGCTCGAGCTCGCGGTACAACGCGTCGCGCACGAGGATGTGCTCGAACGAGAACGAATTCGGGACGGCGCCGCTCACCCGGATCGTTCCTCGTGTCACGGCGTCGTCGAGGGCGTCGAGGAGTACGTCCTGGGTCCGGTCGGCGACCATGCCGAGCACGGGCAGGGCGAACGTCCGGCCGATCACTGCGGCGACGCGCAGCAGCGACCGCGACTCGTCGTCGAGGTACGTGAGCCGCGATCGCGTGGCATCACGCATGCTCGGTGGAAGGGGCAGGGAGGCGACGCCACCCGCTTCCCCGGGACCACCCGTCGTCGGGTTCAGTTGCTCCTCGGCGACGAGGAGGTGGGTGATCGAGTCGATGTACAACGGATTGCCGTTGGTCGCCCGGTGCACGCTACGGACGACTGACTCGCCCGCCGGCTCGCCGGCAATCTGCTCGACCAGCAATCCGACTTGCGACTCGGTGAGCCCGCGCAGCGGCATCACTCGACCTTCCCGGGCCAGTTTGGTGAGGATCACGTCGGTACCGGAGCGGGCCGCATCGTCGCCGCGATACGTCCCGACCACGAGGATCCGTCCCTGGGCCAGATCGCGGGCAACGAAGTGCAGCAGCCGCAGCGAGTCGTGGTCGGCGGCGTGCAGGTCATCGAGGACCACGACCAGCGTGCGATCCGGCGACCGACTCGTGGAGCAGCGTCGTGACCGCGTCGAACAACGCGAACTGGACAGGCGGAGCATCGTCGGTTCCGGCACCGTCTGCGGGGATCAACTCGGCGACCTCTGGAACGATCGGAACGAGTCGCCGCAACCAGGCCGCGTCGACGTCTGAGCGGCGCATCCGGACGGCGCTGGCGCAGCACCGCACGGAGCACTTGGGTCCACGGCCAGTACGCCGGGGCACCGCCCTCCTCCCAGCAGCGCCCCCACACGACAGGGATCCGGCGGTCCTGGGCCTCCTCGCTGATGGCTCGGGCCAGGTGCGTCTTGCCGATTCCCGGCTCGCCTTCGAGGAGGAACAACGCGCCGTTTCCCGCCGCGGCGGCGTTGAGGCTGGAGACCAACGCGTTGAGCTCCCGCTGGCGTCCGATCAGGGACGCGCTCGATCCGGTGGCCACCTTCGCCTTCTCCGAAGATCCCGCATGCGAGTCGGCTGCATCGTCGTCGCCCGTTCCCCAAGTGTAGGTCCGACGCACTGCGTGGCCTATGACGTCACAAGGTGCTGGGCTCGCCCAGCCGCCACAGCGCCTCGCCACGAGGTGCTGCGGACGACCACCGCGAACCACCGACCGACGCCGAGAGGGTGATCGGTTCACCGGCGACTTCCCACAGGACCGCGGCGTTGTTCCCGTGCCAGCGAACCGCCAGCGACAGCGTCGATGCCGGCCCGGCAACGAGTCGGTGGGCTTCGAAGTCCACGCCACGCCAACGGTCCGGAATACCGGTGGGGAACAGTGTGGAGCCAGCGAGCAGGCGGCGTTCCACGGTCGGGACGATGGCGATGTCACCGGTCGCCTCGGCCATCTCGACGATGGCGTTCGGGCGATCGTCGAGGCCGACCGAGTCACGAACTCGTGCCAGGTCGGACAACGCTCGCCGCTCTCCGGCAACGGCGAGGGCCACCGCGGCCGCGTCGAGCGCGGCGGGTGCCAACTGGTGGCCACGACGGGCCGTGACGGCGACAGCGGCGGCGATGCTCGGGGCGATCTCGATGACCTGGCGGTCGTCGAGGTCGCCGAGCCGCACGAGCTCGCCGATCCCCAGCAAGTGGCGCTCGGGCTCGGCCGCGGAGTCGGCGGGCCCGACCAGCAGCACCTCGCACCGCGCGGCGCGGACCGCTTCGACCAGGGCAGCCTCGGGGAGGTCGAGGCGGCTGGCTGAGTCGATCCGGGTCTGCCAGCCGCGGGTGACGGCCGCGGCGCCTGGGAGGCCCGGCGGCAGCGACGTCGGGCCACTCCCGCGGTGGGCGATGGCGACCGTGACGGTCGCCCGATGGCCGACCGGCAGCGCCACCGCATCGTTCGGCAGGCTGATGCCGTCGATCGGGATGTCGGCGACCGGTCGATCAGTCGCCAGGTCAGGGCGGGTGAAGGCGACGGCGATCGGCGACGGTGAGTCGTTGTCAATGGACAGGAGGGTGTAACCGCCGGCGTCGGCGACCGACCACACGCGCTGGACAGCGTCGCCGCCGGGGATCCGCATCCTGGTCTCGAAGACCGCCGTCCCGGCGATCCGCTGATGGCGGACACCCGTGTCGTTGCGCGGGTCGTGCCAGCGGTCGGCAGCGGCGACGTACCACCCCAGCGGCGCCGTGCCGTCATGAGGCTCGACGAATCCGGCGGATGTCACGCCGGCCCGCCAGTGCTGACCAACCACGCCGGTCGTTGCCACGAGCCGTGAGCGTACGAGTGGCGCCGCGTATCCTCACCGGAGTGAGCGATGCTGCGGTCTTGATCCCGGTGAAGCGCTTCACGCTCGCCAAGCGCCGGCTCGCCGGACTGCTCGACAGCGACCAGCGCGTCGCCCTCGCCCAGTGGCTCGCCGGGCGGGTCGTCGCCGCCGCCGGGACGCTGCCGGTGTTCGTCGCCTGCGACGACGAGGCGGTCGCCGCGTGGGCCGACACCGTTGGTGCCCAGGTGCTGTGGACGCCAGGACTCGGACTCAACGGCGCCGTCGAGTCGAGCAGGACGACGATCTCCGGCAAGGGCTTCGACCATCTGGTCATCGCCCACAGCGATCTGCCGCTGGCGGACGACCTCTCGACGCTGGCCGTCGAGCGGACGATCACGGTGGTCCCCGATCGCCGCGGCACGGGCACCAACGTGCTGTCGCTGCCCGTCGTGGCGCGGGTCGCCATCAAGTACGGCAGTGGGTCGTTCGACGCCCACCTGTCCGCGGCGTTGGCGGTCGCCAGCGAGTCGCCGCCGGGGCTGCGAGTCGAAGTCCGTCGCGACCCCCTGCTCGCCCTCGACGTGGACACACCGGACGACCTCGCCCATCCTGCCCTGCGGACGGAGTTACCGGGATGGTTGCGAACGATCCTGGCCAGCCGACGCTGAGCAGCGACGCCGCGGCGCTGGCGCGGGAGGCGACGATCGACCTCGACGTCCCGGCGTGCGCTCTGGCGATCGGCGCGCACCCCGACGACATCGAGTTCGGGGCCGGCGCCACGCTCGCCAAGTGGGCCGATGCGGGATGCCTCGTGCATCATCTCGTGTGCACCGATGGCTCCAAGGGCACGTGGGATCCCGAGGCGAACATCGCAACGCTCGTCACGCGGCGCCGCGAGGAGCAGCGCGAGGCGGCCCGCCGACTCTCCGGGGCCCGCGCCGGCGAGGTGATCTTCCTCGATCGGGTCGACGGCGAGTTGGAGAACGATGCAGGGACACGCACCGAGGTCGTCCGGGCGATTCGGCGCCTGCGCCCCGACGTCGTGCTCGGCCACGATCCGTGGAAGCGCTATCGCCTCCATCCCGACCACCGCGTCGCCGGTCAGCTCGTCTGCGACGCCATCGTCGGGGCCCGCGATCCGCACTTCCACCGCGACCTGGGACTCGACCCGTTCAGACCGCAGGCCTTGCTGCTGTTCGAGGCCGACCTCCCGAACCACGCCGAAGACGTCACGGCGACCGTCGAGCGCAAGCTCGCCGCCCTCCTCGCCCACGAGAGCCAGTTCGAGTCGACGATGCACGCCAAGGGCGGCGACCCCGAATTGCTCGAGGCGTTCCGGGCCCGGATCCTCGACCGCCTCGCCGAGCTCGGCGCCCCCTGGGACCTCCGCTACGCCGAAGTCTTCGCCCTGATGATCGACCTCTGACCCCCCATCTGGGGAAGATCCGTGTCATTCCCCCTTCTGGGGAAGATTCGTGGCAGACCCTGATCCGAATCTTCCCCAGTTGCACGGGAGCTTCCGCTCGGCCCGCCGGCGGACGCCCAGGCGGGGTATGAGGCTCGCTCTTTTCGACAACTTCGCCACCGACCACCACGGGATCGTCACCCTGCCACGCGTGCTGCGCGCCGGGGTCTCGCCGTCGGACTGGTACCGGTCGCTGCGCCGCGGCGACATCGAATACCTCCATCCGGGAGTCGCCCGCCTGGTCGGCAGTCCGCGCACCGCTGAACAGCAGATTGCCGCTGCCGTGCTCGCCGCCGGCCCCGGGGCGATGGCCTCGCACCGGTCGGCGGCGTTCCTGTTCGGTGTCCCTCGACCCGACGACGATCCGGTGGACATCATTCTCGACGACCGGCGTCGCCGCCCGGTCGTCGACGGGGCGATCATCCACCGCCCCCGGGATCGCAAGGACCTCTCGCCGGTACTCAGGTCGAACATCGCCACGAGCAACATCCTGCGGTGGTGCTGCGACCTCGGCGCGGTCGACGAGCCATCGGTGAACGCAGCCGTCGGTCATGTCGTGGCCGGCGGCCTGGCCTCACCGCGGGCGTTGCGCGCCGCCGTCGACGTCCACGCTCGACGCGGCCGGCCCGGCGTGCCCGCGCTGCGCGCCGCGCTCGACGACTGGGAGCTGGATGGCAAACCCGTCGACAGCATCCTCGAGCCGATGATGCGACGTGTGCTGCAGCGCTTCGGTCTGCCCTCGGCGCGATTCCACGCCATCGTCGCCGGCTACGAGGTCGACTTCCACTTTCCCGGGACGGTGGTCGTGATGGAGTGCGATGGTTGGGAGACCCACGGTCGCAACCGCAACCAGTTCGAGTTCGACCGGGTGCGCGCCGCGGCGGTGACCGCCGCCGGATTCGTCATCGTGCACTTCACGTATCGTCAGCTCGCTCGCCAGCCTGAGCGAGTCGCCAAGCGGGTCCGCGCCAACCTCGATCGTTGGGCCCCCAACCTCATCGCCTGATCACGTTGTGGGGAAGATTCGTGTCAGGGCCTGGCAGGGAACTTCCCCAGAAGGCGGAATGACACGGATCTTCCCCAGATGTGGGGGAGCGGTCAGACCACCTCGATGGGCTTGGCGAAGTGGCAGGCGACCGGGTGGTCGGTGTCACGGTTGACGAGCTCGGGCTCCTCGACGGCGCAGATGTCCTGGGCCATCCAGCAGCGGGTCCGGAAACGGCAACCCGACGGTGGGTCGATCGGGCTCGGGCACGTCGCCGAACAGCTTGATCCGCTTGCGAGCCCGCTCGCGGTCGGGGTCGGGGATCGGGATCGCCGACAGCAGCGCCTGGGTGTACGGGTGAGCCGGCGACTCATAGATCTGGTCGCGGGTGCCGATCTCGACGATCTTGCCGAGATACATCACGGCGACGCGGTCGGAGATGTGGCGCACCACGGACAGGTCGTGGGCGATGAACAGGTACGTCAGCCCGAGCTCCTCCTGGAGCTGCTCGAGGAGGTTGACGACCCCGGCCTGGATGCTGACGTCGAGCGCCGACACCGGCTCGTCGAGAACGATGAACTTGGGCTCCACCGCCAGCGCCCGGGCGATGCCGACGCGCTGGCGCTGCCCACCGGAGAACTGGTGCGGGTAGCGGTCAGCGTGTTCGGGCGACAGGCCGACGAGTTGGAGCAACTCCTGAACCCGCGCCCGCGCCTGTGCCCGGTCCATGCCGCGATGGACCCGCAGGGCCTCACCGATGGCCCGCTCGATGTTCTTGCGCGGGTTGAGCGAGGCGTACGGGTCCTGGAAGACGATCTGCGCCCGCTGCCGGAATTCGATCAGGGCATCGCCCTTGAGTCCGCTGATGTCGGTGCCCTCGAAGAAGATCTGGCCGGACGTCCGCTGGATCAAGCGCAACACGACCCGGCCGGTGGTCGACTTGCCGCACCCCGACTCCCCGACCAGACCGAGCGTCTCGCCGGGAAAGACGTCGAACGACACCTCGGAAACCGCCTGGACCTTGGCAATCTCCTTGCTCAGGAAACCCCCCCGAACCGAGAAGTTCTTGACGAGGTCGACGCACTGACATCAACGGCGCCTGATCGCCCGCCGACTGCTGCATCGCTTCGGTACCGACCGCCTCGACGGTCATCCGACGCTCTCCTCCACCGCCTCCTCGACGGCCTCCTCGCGGAATTCGGCGACGTCAACGGCCCCGAGCTCCTCAGCGAAGTGGCACGCCGAGTAGTGCGCCGCTCCGGTGACCACCCGCAGCATCGGTACCTCGTGCCGCGCAGCGGTCGCGGGCGAAGTCGCAGCGCGGATGGAACGCGCAACCCGACGGTGGGTTGAGCAGCGACGGGGGCGCCCCGCGAATCGGCCGCAGCCGCTCGACGCCGGTGTCGTCGAGACGGGGCATCGAGGCCAGCAATCCGAGCGTGTACGGATGCCGGGTCTCGTAGAAGATCTCGTGGGTGGTGCCCACCTCGGCCTCGCGCCCGGCGTACATCACGATCACCCGGTCGGCGAGACCGGCGACGACGCCGAGATCGTGGGTGATCAGGACGATCGATGAGTCGATCTCGTCCTTCATCTCCATCAACACGTCGAGCACCTGGGCCTGCACCGTGACATCGAGGGCCGTCGTCGGCTCGTCGGCGATCAGCAAGTCGGGATGGCACGTGATCGCCATGGCGATCACGGCCCGCTGGCGCATGCCGCCGGAGAACTCGTGGGGATGCATCTCGGCCCGCTTCTCCGGTTGGGGGATGCCGACCAGGCGAAGCATGTCGACCGCCCGGTCCCACGCCTCCTTCTTGCTCAACTTGTCGTGGATGATCGCCATCTCGGCGACCTGGCGACCGACGGTCTGCACGGGGTTGAGCGCTGACAGCGGGTCCTGGAAGATCATGGCGATCTCCCCGCCGCGGATCTGGCGCATCCGGCTGTCGCTGACGCCGAGCAACTCCTCGCCCTTCCACGTCATCACGTCGGCTTCGATCTTCGCCGGCGGGACCTCGAGCAGGCCCATGATGCTCAGCGACGTCACCGACTTGCCCGATCCGGATTCGCCGACGATGGCCAGGACCTCGCCTCGCCGGACGTCGAAGCTGAGCCCGTCGACCGCCTTGACGAGACCCGCCTCGGTGGCGAACGTGGTGCGCAGGTTGCGCACCGACAGCAGCACCTCGGGGTCGCGCGGTGGGACCGTCGAGGCGAGCTCGCCGGAGACTGCGCGGGGCACGACCTCGTCGAGCATCTCCCCGGTCATCAGCGCCGCATCTTCGGATCGAGCGTGTCGCGCAGTCCGTCACCGACGAGCACGAACGAGAGCACGGTGAGGAAGATGGCAAACGCCGGGAAGAACAGGATGTGCGACGCGCTGGCGAGCTGGCCCTTGGCGTCGCTCACCATCAGCCCCCACGCCGGCGTGGGGAACTGTGGTCCGACGCCGATGAATGACAGCGCCGCCTCGGCGAGGATCGCTGAACCGATGGCGATCGTCCCATAGACGATGATCGGCACGGAGGCATTGGGGAGCAGGTGACCGAAGATCATCCGCATCCGGCCGAAACCGAGCGCCCGCGCCGCCTCGGTGTACTCCATCTTCCGGAGACTCAGGAAGCTCGCTCGGACGATCCGGGCGACGGCCAGCCACGCCGTGACGCCGATGACGATGATGATCGCATTCTCACTGCGCCCGAAGATGGTGGCGATGGCGACGGCGAGGATGAGGTAGGGGATCGACAGGAAGATGTCGACGATGCGCATCATCAGCGAATCGGTACGCCCGCCGAAGAAGCCGGAGAGCGCACCGAACGTCACTCCGATCAGCAGCGCCAGGAGCGTCGACAGGACACCGATCTTCAGCGAGACCCGCGCCCCGTAGACGACGCGGGTGTACACGTCGTAGCCGAGCGTGTCGGTGCCGAACCAATGCTCACGCGACGGGCTCTGGCGCAGATCGGGGGTCCGTTCCTTCCAGCCGTAGCTGGTGATCCAGGGGGCGAAGATGGCGGCGAGCACGAGGATGACGATGAAGCACAGCCCGGCGACGGCCATGCGGTTCTTGGCGAACCGGCGGAAGAAGTCTTTCACGACGCTCCGATCATGACTCTGTCGACTCCCCGAGACGGATGCGCGGATCGAACCAGGCGTAGGAGATGTCGACGATCATGCTGACGACGGTGAAGGCGATGATGACGACGAGGGTGAGGCCGAGGATCACCGGCAGGTCGCGCTCCTCGACCGCCTCGACGATGCGCGAACCGATGCCCGGCCACGAGTAGACGGTCTCGGTGAGCACGGCGGCGCCGATCACCGTGCCGAAGTCGATGCCGATCAGCGTGACGACGGGGATCAGGGCGTTGCGCAGGCCGTGGCGGAGAACCACCGAACGCTCGCCGAGGCCCTTGGAGCGTGCCGTGCGGATGTAGTCGGCCTGCAAGACATCGAGCATCGAACCGCGCATCATGCGGGCCGCCAGGGCGGTGGAGACGCACGCCAGCGTGACGGCCGGAAGGATCAGGTAGCGCCACTGCTCCCCGGTCGGGATGAAGAAGGCGAACCACGTGTCGGGTCCGAGGCCGGACGTGCGCAGCGCCATCCACTCCGGCCAACCGCGCTTGTTCGGGACCACCGCGAACACGTACTGGAGAATGAAGCCGAGCACGAAAACCGGGATCGCCGCTGCGGCGGTGGTGACGACGGTCGTCGCCTTGTCGGTCAGCGAGTAGCGCTTGACGGCCGAGATCAGCCCGACGCTGATGCCGACGATGATCTCGATGAGCACTGCCCAGAACGCGAGACGGATGCTGCGCGGCGCCCGCTCGTAGAGGATCTCGTTGACGCCGCGACGGTTGGCGAAGGACTCGCCGAGATCCCAGTGCAGCAAGCGCAACCAGTAGTCCTTGAACTGCACCCACAGCGGGTCGTCGAGCCCGTAGCGCTCCTTCGCCCTGGCGATCACGCCGGGGTCGACGACGCGCTCACCGCCGCCGACGATCAGGTTGGCAGGGTCGCCCGGGAGGACGAAGAACAGGAGGAACAGGAACGAGATGGCGATGAACACCGTCGGGAGGATCTGCAGCAATCGGCGAACGATGAAGCCGAACATGGATCCTGCACTGTCGTCTCGGGCGGATGGCGGTGGGGACCCTGCTGGGTCCCCACCACGTCACCGCGTTGTCTGTCACTCGTGAGTGGCGTCACTTGGTGACGGTGAGCTGCTCCCACGGGATGAGTCCGAGGCGCGACTGGCGTGAAGCTGGCGACAGTCTCGGTGTTGAAGGCGTAGTCGCCGAGGTACCAGTTGATCGGGATGACGTCGACCACCTGGTTGAGGAGGATGTCCTCCGCTTCCTGGAACAGTGCGGCCTGAGCATCCGGGTCGGTCGTCTGCTTCGCCTCGTCGACGACGGCGTCGAACTCCGGGATGCTGACTCCGGCGTAGTTGTTGAAGCCGATCGACTCGGTGTGGAACAGGTCGTACATGAAGTTGTCGTACGTCGGGTAGTCGGCGATCCACCCGGCACGGCAGATCACGCACGCTCCGTCGGCGAGCTCGGAGAAGTACGTCTCCGTGATCCGCGGGTCGGCCTCGGCCTCGATGCCGATCGCCGCCAGGTTGTCGACGAAGATCGCCACCACCGGCTCGTGGCCGGCATCGGCGTTGAACTGGATCGGAATCGTCTCCGGCTCGTTGCCGGCCGCCAGCCACTCGTCGTAGGCCGCCTGGGCCGCCTCCGGGTCGTAGGCGCAGTAGTCGCAGATGTTCTCGGCGAATCCGGGGATGCCCGGAGGCGTGACGCCTGTCGACGACGTGCGCAGGCCGTTGTAGACCGACTCGTTGATCGCGTCGCGGTCGATCGCCATCGAGATCGCCTGACGGAGCAGGAGGTTCTCGTCGCCACCGACCCGCGGATCGCTCTGGTTGATGATGAAGTGGTACGAGCCGAGCGATCGAGATGTCCGATCGTCGTGCCCCAGTTGGATCGCGCCTCCTCCGACCGCGCCGGCGGGATGTTCGCGATGTCGGTCTCGCCGGCTTCGAGCGCGTTGTACGACGTGTCCGGGTCGGTGATGACCGGAACATGATCCGCTCGGCGCGGTCCGGCCAGGTCTCGCCGTTGAAGTCGCCGGCCCAGTTGTCGTTGCGCACGAGGACGATCTCCTCGTCGCTGCGCGCCGACTCCATCGTGTACGGGCCGTTGCCGACCATCAGCCTCGTTCTCGTACGTGTCGCCGGCCTCGAAGGCCGCCTCGGGCATCGGGAAGAACGTCTGGAAGCCGGCCACGGCCGGGAAGTTGGAGTACGGCGCCGACAGCGTGACCGTCAGCGTCATCGCCTCGTCGTCGGCGACGACTCCGGAGATCGTGTCGGCCTCACCGGCGAGGCGTTCGGCGCCGCCCTCGATGAAGTTGAGCAGGTAGCTGTAGTCGCCAGCGAGGTCGGCGACCCGCTCCCACGAACGCTGGAACGTGCTCGGCAGGATCGCCTCGCCGTCGGCGAACTGCTGGCCCTCCTTGATCGTGAACGTCCACACCGTGGCGTCCTCGTTGGGTTCGAACGACTCGGCGAGCAGCGGGACGATCTGCGAGTTCTCCGGATCGCTCATGTCGATCTCCGTCAGCCCGTCATACAGTGCGTTGATGACCTGGTAGGCGTCCACCGTCGAGTTGAGCGCCGGGTCGATGTGCTCGGGTGGACCGCCGACGAACGTGCCGCCGTCGATGATCTCTCCACCTCCGCCGGCCGATTCGGGGGCGGCGGCGTTACCGACGAGCGGCACGGTCAGCACCCCCATTCCCACAAGTGCGGTTGCGAGCCAACGGCTCCGTTGCTTGTTCAAGGTGCGAACCCTCCTTGGTTCTCCCTCGCCGCCACTCCCCCACACAGTTCGTGTGCGTACGACGACGATGTCGTAGGCGCGGGAGGATAGTACCCATGTGACCCATCTCACATCCTGGGTCACCGAGAATGGCGGGCCGTGCTGGGGAGTTTGGGTCCGAGTGCGTGGCGCTGATGAGGTGGCGCCAGCAGCCGGTCGACCGTCGTGACCTCCTCGTTGAGCACTGCTGGCTCCCGCCGGCGCACCTCGCGTGACCGACCGCTTGAACGCGCTTGCTCATTTGCGGCCAACCCGCTCACCGCGGATCAATGACGATGACAAGATGTCGGGTGGGAGATGTGATGCCACTCGCCACCGATGCCGAGATCGACGATCGCCAGTCCGGTACGGCTGCGCCGCCGGCTGGCGGCGCCGCCGACGACGTGTGGTACCACGAGGACGAACACGGCTGGGTTCGTCAGTACCAGAGTTGGTCGGGCGACGGTGTCTACGTGATCAGCGAGGAGAACGACTGCTCGCCGATGCCCTGGCACTACGCGCTCAACGAGAGTTACGGGCTCGGGATCTCGGCGCAGGGTGCTTATCGCCGGCGGGTGCGCGGCACCGAGCAGGTGGTCGACTCGAACACGGGATTCCTGCGCTTCGCCGGCGACGAGGTTGGCGTCGAGCACTTCGTCGGCGGTCCGGGCGCCGTCACCTTCGTCAGCGTCGACCCGGCGATCTGCCCCGGGTTCGACGAGATCGCTACCGTGCCGACGTTCACGGTCACGCCGGCGATGGCCCTCACCCACCTCCGGCTGCTGCGCGGCCAACGACTCGGCGCCGACGACGTGACCCTCGAGTCGCTGGCCCTCGATCTGCTCAGCGCGGCCCTCGAACAGCATCACGACGGCATCACGTCCTACTCGCGACGAACGACGGGCGAGTCGCGTCGCCGCCTGGTGACCGAGGCCTGTGAGCTGTTGCATCTCCCCGACCGCAAGGTCGGTCTCGTCGAGATCGCCCGCACGATCGGCTGCTCCCCGTACCACCTGTCGCGGGTGTTCCACGAAGCCACCGGACTGACGATCCCGCAATATCGCAAGCGGCTGCGCGTCTACGATGCGCTACGCCGCCTCAATGACGGCGAGCACGATCTCGCCGCCATCGCCGTCGCCAGCGGGTTCGCCGACCACAGCCATATGACACGATCGTTCGTCGCGCACTACGGCGACCCACCATCGCGGTTGCGTGAGTTGATGCAGGTCTACGCCGCGTCGGCTCGAGTGCTGCCGCGCTGAAGACCGGCGATCGACGCCGTTACTTGCGAGCCGCAGTCTTCTTGGCCGGGGCCTTCCTGGCGGGCGCCTTCTTGGCCGGGGCCTTCTTGGCCGGGGCCTTCTTGGCCGGGGCCTTCTTGGCCGGGGCCTTCTTGGCCGGCGCCTTCTTGGCCGGCGCCTTCTTGGCCGGCGCCTTCTTGGCCGGCGCCTTCTTGGCCGGCGCCTTCTTCGCCGGGGCCTTCTTCGCCGGCGCCTTCTTGGCCGGCGCCTTCTTCGCCGGCGCCTTCTTGGCCGGCGCCTTCTTGGCGGTCGTCGTGCGGGCTGCGGTCTTCTTCAGAACCATCGTTACTCGTCCCCTTGGGTTTGAGGGTCTTGCGCGCCGCGTGAACGGCGACTGCTATGTCAACGCAGGGCGTCGCCAATCGCAAGCACTCAGCTCGTTGCATTTGCAACGAGCGTCTACGGCAGCACGGCGCGTAACCGAGCAGCGACCGTCGCCGCCTCGCCAGGCGTGTACTTCAATCGCGGCCAGAAGAAGCCCCGCAACCCGTCGCCACGAGTTCGCGGCACGACATGAGCATGGAGATGAGGGACGCTCTGGCTGACGACGTTGTTGAGTGCCACGAACGTTCCCTGGGCGCCGAGGGCGGCAGGGATCGCCGCGGCGACGAGCTGTACGGCTTCGAAGAACGGCCGGACATCGTCCAACTCAGGCAACGTCACGACATGAATTCGCGGCACCACGAGGACGTGGCCCTTGAACAGCGGGGAACGATCGAGGAAGCCGACGGCGGTTGGGAGATCGAGCACGACCTCGGCGTCACCCTCACCGGCGACGATCGCGCAGAACACACAACCCGACAGAGCCATTCTCTTGTTGTAGCGCGTCCCTGTACTCGCCACCCATCCACCACCACAGCGATGCACTGCGCTACAACTCACCCCGGCTTGTTCTCCACGGCGCATCCTTCCACCCTGGTCACCCCGGTTTCCGAAGCGGATACCGCGAGTGGCGTCAGGCGGCGAATGGTTCTCGACACGTCGGTGCTGATCGCCGATCCGGGGTGCATCGGCACGTTCACCGAGGTCGACCTCGTTGTTCCGCTCACCGTGATCGAGGAGCTCGACGGACTCAAGAATCGCCTCGACGATGTCGGCCGGTCGGCACGTGCCGCGTTGCGGGCCATCGAGGACTTGCGCGTGAGCAACGGCGGCACGCTCGCCGAGCCGATGACGATCGGGTCGTGCACGCTGCAGATCGAGATCAACAGCGTCCAGAAACACCGCCTCGTCGAACATGGCCTCGACCCGGCCAACCCGGACAACCGGATCATCGGCGCGGCGCTCGGTCAGGCCGAGCGCGGCCCGACGACGATGTTGTCCAACGATGCCGCGTTGCGGATCAAGGCCGCCCATCTCGGTGTGATCGCTGCCGAGCATCGCCGAACCGGGCGCCAGGATCACAGCACCGTTGACGGATGGGCATCGTTCGAGATCGACAGTGCAACGGTCGACCGTCTGTATCGCGACGGCTCGATCATCGCCGATGACGTGGATGGCATCGGCGCCATCGTCGACAACGAGTTCGCTGTGCTGCGCGCCGGATCGCAATCGGCGCTCGCTCGCCGCGTCGGCGACTCCTTGGTGCTGTTGTCACACAGCGCTCCCGAGGCGTGGGGCCTCCGCGCCCGCTCCAAGGAGCAGCGCTTCGCCCTCGAACTGCTGCTCGACCCGGCCATCGAGGTCGTCGCCCTCGACGGCCGAGCTGGCACCGGCAAGACCGTGCTGGCGATCGCGGCCGGATTCGAGCAGGTGGTCGAGTCCAGTCGCTACGAGCGCCTCGCCGTCTATCGCCCGCTGGTCCCGGTCGGCCGGGCCGACGTCGGCTACCTCCCCGGCGGTCTCGACGAGAAACTCGACCCGTGGATGTCGGCGATCCACGATGCAGTGGTGGCCCTCACCGATCACCGCTCGAGCAGCGACGCCCGCCGGCTGGTCGAGGAGCTGACGAGTCGTGGCCAGCTGTCGCTGGAGTCGGTGACGTTCCTGCGTGGTCGATCGCTGCAGCGCCAGATCGTCGTCATCGACGAGGCCCAGAACCTCGAGCCAACGACCCTCAAGACGATCCTCACACGGGTCGGCGAGCACAGCAAGGTGGTGTTCACGGGCGACACCAGCCAGATCGACGCCCCCTACCTCGGCGAGTCGAACAACGCCCTCGCCGTGCTCACCCAGGCATTCCGCGGCCAATCGTGCTTCGGGCACATCACGATGACCACCTGCGAACGCAGCGACGTGGCGAGCCTCGCCGCCGAGCTGCTCTGAACGCATCGAGAGGCTGACACCCTCCAGCTAGGTTCGAGGGCATGACGACGACGGGCCCCGATGGGCCGCCCCGCTACGCCGTTGTCGACGTCGAGACTTCCGGACTCCGGCCGCGGCGTGATCACGTCCTGCAGATCGCCGTCGTCACGGTCGATGAACACGGCACGGTCATCGACCGCTGGTCGACCCTGGTCCGGCTGCGGCACTGGTGGCAGCGCGTCGGACCGCGCCACATCCACGGCATCTCCCGCCGACAGCTGCGCCGGGCGCCGCGACTGCGCGCCGTCCTCGTCGAGCTCGCCGGCCGGCTCGACGGCAGTGTGTTCACGGCGCACAATGCGGAGTTCGATGCCGAGTTCATCGAGCGTGCCGCGCGGCGTTCCGGCGTTCCGCTCATCATCGAGCGGCGGATCTGCACCCTCGACCTCTCCCGCCGTCTCGACCCCGAGCGACAGCTCACCCACGGCTTGGCCGAGTTGTGCGCCCGTTACGGAGTCCCGCTGACCGACCACCACGACGCGCTCGCCGACGCCACCGCGACGGCGGCGGTTCTCCCCCACCTGCTGCGCGCCCATCGAGCGGCGGCGACCGTCGCCGATCATCGATAGCGCTGCAGCAACCGCTCGGCGGCGCGGGCCCCGAGATCGCGCCAGGTCGCTGGCTCGACGACTTCGGCGGCGGCCCCGGCACGGAGCAACAGACGCTCCAACCAACGCTCACTGACGACGGCGAACCGGGCCTCGAGGCGACCGTCATCGAGCTCGGTCACCGAGTCCACCGGATATTCCTCGACGACCCACCGGGCCACCTGACCCAAACGAACCGTCACGCGGGGCAGCGAGCCGTCGACGGCCCACGACACCGATGAATCAGGGATCGCGTCATCGTCGACCGGATCGTCGAACTCGCCGGTTTGTTCGATCGACTCGACACGGTCGATGCGGAACGTGCGGTATTCACCGGACCGGTGGTCGTCACCGGCGACGTACCACTCGCCGCGCTCGTGGAACACGCGCCTCGGCGTGAACTGGCGATCCGTGATTTCGTCGCGCGACGCCGTCCAATATCTCATCCGGAGGCGTTCGACGCGCTTGGTCGCCGCGACGAACTCGTCGACCATCGGCGTCGCCGCCAAGTCGACGACCAGGGCCGCGTCATCGGCATCCTCGCCGAGTGTCTCCGCCAGCTTGGCCAGCCCACGGCCGAGGGCGCTCGCCGGGTCGGCTCCCGGCAACTGCATCGCCGCCCGTCCGGCAGTGACGAGAGCAAAGCCCTCCGGCGCGGTCAGCCGCAGCGGCTTGGTGAACAGCCGAGGGACGCCGACGAACACCGTCTCACCATCGATGAACACGTCGATCAACTCATCGACGAACGGTGGCACCCCGCACATCGCGGCCAGTTCCAGCTCGGCAGCGACTTCGTCGGTCGTCATGTTGAAGGTTGCCGCGACCTCGGCGAGGGGAACCTCGCGCCGTTCCATCAACCACGGCAGGATGACGAGCAGGCGGCTGAGGCGGGACTCGGCGGCGCGTTCGCTTCGCCGCGGCGCGGGACTCATCGCTTGCTCCGTCGCCGGGGCCGGCGCGCGAGGGCCTCCAGCCGGGCGACGAACGACTCGCGGACAACCTTCGGCGACAGCACCTCGGCGTGCTCGGCCAGACCGAGCACCCACGACGCGAACGCATCTTCGTTACTGGCCGGCACACGGACCTCGATCGTCCCGTTGCGCCGCCGGGCGACAACGCGGTCGCCGCCGATCTCCCGCTCGACGAGCGCAGCCCGCTCCGGTGCGATGCGAACGCGGGCGGTGACCTGCTTGCCGCCGGCGACACCGAAGTGCTTGGCATCGGTCGGCAACACGACCCGTGGATCGAACCCGACGGGACGCCGAAAGGCGCCGTCGTCCCCGACGATCTGAACGTCGCCGTCGATGCGGTCGACCCGATAGGTACGCAACTCATCGTGCCCGTGGTCGCGACCGAGCACGTACCAGAAGCCGTCGCGCAACATCAGTCCATAGGGATCGACGCGCCGCGGACGTTGACGGTACGTGAACGCGACGACTGCCCGTCGGGCTGCCGCATGGCGGAGTGTCGGCAGCGCCGGCAGCTCCGGCACGTTGGCGGTGACGGCCGGGCCAGCATCGACCCGTCCGCTGCCGAGCTTCCAGAGCGCCTGCTCGCCCGCCGTGATCGCACTGCCCGACGAGGAGCGCACGGCGGCGAGGGCCAGCTGCAGCGCCCGTCGCTCGTCCGCCTCGAGGTCGAGATCGGCGAGTTCGTAGCGGGCCCGATCGATGCAGTACCCCGACTCGCCGGCCCGATCGCCGGTGAGCGTCTCGGTCTCGATCGGCACGCCGATCTCGCGCAGCGCGGCCTTGTCCCGTTCGAACGCCGCTCGCAGTGTCGGCTTCGCCGTCGGGTACTGCCCTTCCATCTCGCCGGCGATCTCGACGAGAGTGAGCGGCCGCGGCGTCTCCAACAACAGCGCCAACAGATTGGTGAGCCGTTCGACACGATCCATCACGAGCGACCGAGCGCCAGCGAGGGAGCGTCGTTCTGGGCGGCCTGCGATTCATTGGCCGATTTCCGGACTCCAACGTCATCACAGCGACCAATGTTCATCGCTAGCCGGCGTGAGCGTCGATGGCGTCGCGGATGGCGGCGACGACATCGTCGCTCGAAGCTCCCGGCGTCAGGACGCCGGCGACTCCGGCTTCGAGCAGCTTGGGGACGTCGACGTCGGGCACGATGCCGCCGACCACCACCGGAATGTCGACGCCGAGCTCGCGCACCTTCTCGACGACCAGCGGGGCAAGGGTCAGGTGGGCGCCAGACAGCATCGACAGGCCGATGGCGTCGGCGTCCTCGTCGACTGCGGCAGCGGCGACGGTGTCGGGGGTTTGGAACAACCCGGTGTAGATCACCTCGAATCCGGCGTCGCGCAGGATGCGGGCGACGATCTTGACACCGCGGTCATGACCGTCGAGGCCGACCTTGGCGACCAACACCCTCATGGCGTTCCCCGGCCACGTCCACTGGCCACCGCCGAGCTACTTGGCATAGTCGTAGAACCCCCGGCCGGTCTTGCGTCCGAGGAGCCCGGCCTCGACCATCCGTGACAGCATCGGCGGTGGCGCGTACAGCGGCTCCTTGAACTCCTCGTAGAGGCTCTGGGCAACGGCGAGCGTCGTGTCCAGGCCGATCAGGTCGGCGAGGTGCAGCGGACCCATCGGGTGATTGCAACCCTCGACCATCCCCGTGTCGATGTCGTCAGCCGTGGCGAACCCCGACTCCATCATTCGGATCGCCGACAGCAGATAGGGGATCAGCAGCGCGTTGACCACGAATCCGGCGCGGTCTTGGCTGCGGATCACGCGCTTGTGCAGCACGTTGGTCGCGAAGTCGTCGGCGGCGGCGATCGTCGCCGGTGAGGTCATCAGGCTGACCACGAGCTCGACGAGGCGGAGCACCGGGACGGGATTGAAGAAGTGGATGCCGATGACCTGCTCGGGTCGCTCGGTGGCGATCCCCAGCTTCATGATCGGAATCGAGCTGGTGTTGCTGGCCAGCACGGCGTCGTCGGCCTCGACGATCTTGTCGAGGCGGCGGAACACGTCGACCTTGCTCTGCTCGTCCTCGACCACCGCCTCCACCACGAGCTGCCGATCGGCGAGCTCGCCGATGTCGGTGGCGAAGGCGACCCGCGCCATTGCCGCGTCACGTTCGTTCTCGGTGAGCTTGCCGGAGGAGACGGCCCGGTCGAGGGACTTGACGAGCCGGCGCTGACCGCCTTCGGCGGCGGCCGCGTCGACCTCGGTGACGATGACTTCGAGCCCGGCGCGGGCACACACCTCGGCGATGCCCGAGCCCATCAACCCGCTGCCGACGACCCCGACCCGGCTGATCTCGCTCATCGCTCCTGAAATGTACTGGTGTGCCGTAGCGACGGATCAGAATGTCACGCCGTGGACTCCCTTTCGCGCCGGCAGCTGCTGGCCCTCGGAGCCGCCGCGGCGATGATGCCTCGGCTCGGCACCAGAGTTGCCGCCGTCGCGCCGGGCAATCCGTTCACCCTCGGCGTTTGCGCCGGAGACCCCGACGAGCAGTCCGCCGTGCTGTGGACGCGCCTCACCGAGCCGGACGGTTCCGGGTACGGCGGCGCTGACGTCGTCGTCACGTGGGAGCTCGCCGAGGACGAGTCGTTCTCGTCGGTCGTCGGGACTGGCGATGTGATCGCGATCACCGACGAGGCGCACAGCGTGCACGCCGTCGTCGACGTGCCAGGCCCGTCGTTCTTCCGCTTCCACACCGGGGAGTGGACGAGTCCGATTGGCCGGGTCGCGCCGACGCCGACCGATCCGACTCAGCTCCGGGTCGCCACGACGAGCTGCCAGCACTACGAGACGGGGTACTACGCGGCGCACGCCGATCTCGCCACGTGGGGACCCGACCTCGTCGTGTTCCTCGGTGACTTCATCTACGAGTACGGCGCGCAGAACCCCGGTGACGACGTCGTGCGCAGCCACGGCAGTGCCGAAACGATCACGCTCGACGAGTACCGCCGGCGCTACGCGCTCTACTTGTCCGACGCCCAGCTGCAGGCAGCGCGTCGCGTGTGTCCCTGGCTGGTGGTCTGGGACGACCACGAGGTCGAGAACAACTACGCCGCGGTGACGTCCGAGGACGCCGCGCCGCCGGCCGAGTTCCACGCTCGACGACTCGCCGCCTACCAGGCGTGGTGGGAGCACATGCCGGTGCGCATCCCGCGACCCACCGGCACCGACGACACGATCATCTATCGCACCGTCAGGTGGGGTTCGCTGGCCGACGTGCTGTTGCTCGACGGCCGGCAATTCCGGTCCGACCAGACGTGTGGTGACGTCGTGTTGTCCATCGATCCGGCGTGCCCCGAGACCCTCGACCCGACGAGGACGATGCTCGGCTCGGTGCAGGAGCAGTGGCTGGGCGAACAGCTGGCGATGACGACGGCGACCTGGCCGGTGATCGCCCAGCAGACCGTGCTCACCAACGTCACGCTGCCCAACGGAGCCGTGCTCAACTACGACCAGTGGGACGGCTATCCGGCCGCCCGGCAACGTCTCCTGTTACAGGCCGCCCAGGCGCCGCGGGCCGTGGTCCTCACTGGGGACATCCACCTCGCCGCCGTCGGCCGGCTGCCGGGCGTCGGGATCGAGTTCGTGACGGCGTCGATCTCCTCGATCGGTCTCGTGCCAGTCGACCTTGCCGAAGCGTTCGCCGGGTTCGCCGACGTCGTCGACGTCGAGCTCGCCCATCGTGGCTACACCCGGCACACGATCACCCCGGAGACGTGGACGGCGGAGTACCGCACCGTCGACGACGAGACCACGCCGGACTCACCGGTGTCGACGTGGCGGACGTTCGTGGTCGAGGCGGCCGCCCGCGACTCCGTCACCGCGATCTGAACGCGCGAACATCGTTGGCGTGGCCGCCGAACCCGCGATCGACCGCGGTCCGACCGACGTGGCGCTGCTCGACGAAACGATCGGCGACAACCTCCGGCGGACGATCGCCGCCCACGGCGACAACGACGCCCTCGTCGCCCGGCACCAGGGCATCCGCTGGAGCTACACCGAGTTCGGCGAGCGCGTCGAACGGCTCAGCGCCGGCCTCCTCGGGCTCGGCCTGGAGGTTGGCGATCGAGTGGGACTGTGGAGTCCGAACTACGCCGAGTGGACCCTGCTGCAGTACGCCACCGCCAACATCGGCGTGATCCTCGTCAACATCAACCCGGCGTACCGCACCCACGAGCTGGCCTACGCCCTCAACCAGTCGGGTTGCCGGCTGCTCGTGGCCGCCCCGTCGTTCAAGGGCTCCGACTACATGGAGATGGTCGACCAGATCGACGGACAGGTCCCGGCATTGGAGCGGTCCGTGTTCCTCTGGGAGGACGAGTGGGACGAGCTCGTCGCCGGTGCCGGTGGCGCCCGTGCTGGGGCCGTTGCCCACCGGGCGGCGAGCCTCACACCCGGCGACCCGATCAACATCCAGTACACGTCGGGGACGACGGGGTTCCCCAAAGGCGCCACGCTCTCGCACCGCAACATCCTCAACAACGGCTACTTCGTCACCCGCCGCCAGGGGTTCAGCAGCGCCGACCGCCTGTGCATCCCGGTGCCCTTCTACCACTGCTTCGGCATGGTCATGGGGAACTTGGGATGCACGACCCAGGGGGCGACGATGGTCATCCCCAGCGACGCCTTCGATCCGGTTCACGTCCTCGAGACGGTCGCCGCCGAGCGCTGCACGGCGTTGTACGGGGTGCCGACGATGTTCATCGCCGAGCTCGGCCACCCGGACTTCGAGCGCTTCGACCTGACATCCCTGCGCACCGGGGTGATGGCCGGTTCGCCGTGCCCGGTGGAGGTGATGAAGGCCTGCGTCGACCGCATGCACATGGACGAGGTGACGATCTGCTACGGGATGACCGAGACGTCGCCGGTGTCGACGCAGACGCTCCCCGACGACTCGCTGCACCACCGCACGGCGACCGTCGGCCGCGCCCACCCCCATGTCGAGATCCGCATCGCCGACGCGACCACCGGCGAGTCGCTGCCACGAGGCGCGATCGGCGAGTTCTGCACCCGCGGTTACTCGGTGATGACCGGATACTGGAACGAACCCGAGCAGACTGCCGCGGCGATCGACGGCGACGGATGGATGCACACCGGCGACCTCGCCGTGATGGCCGACGACGGCTACGTCAACATCGTCGGGCGGATCAAGGACATGGTGATCCGTGGAGGGGAGAACATCTATCCCCGCGAGATCGAGGAGTTCCTGTACACCCATCCCGCCGTCGCCGACGTCCAGGTGATCGGCGTGCCCGACCCGAAGTACGGCGAGGAGCTGATGGCCTGGGTCAAGCTGCGCCCGGGCACGACCGCCGACGAGCAGGAGCTGCGCGAGTTCTGCAGGGGCCAGATCGCTCACTTCAAGATCCCTCGCTACGTGCGCTTCGTCGACGAGTTCCCCATGACGGTCACGGGCAAGGTGCAGAAATTCGTGATGCGTGAGCAGTCGATCGCCGACCTCGGCCTCACCTGACCCGAGTGTTTCCGTCGAGGCGAGTGTTTGCGGCGCGACGGTCGCGCCGCTAGCACTCCGGTGGCCGGAAACACTCGGGTCAGGGAGCGCTGAAGCGGGTGGGGTCGAAGAGGGCGATCGGGGCGTCGGTGCCACCGTCGATGGCCAAGTCGGCGAGGATCTCACCGACCACTGGCACGAACTTGAAGCCATGCCCGGAGAAGCCAGCGGCGATCGAGACCCGGCCAGCAGTCCCGGGCAGGTGGCCGATCACGAAGTGCTCGTCGGGCGTCATCGTGTACATGCAGGCGGTGGTCACCACGCGGCCTCCCGCCAGCGCCGGGATCCGCTCGGCGAGCACGGCGCGCATCGCCGCCACCTCCTGCGGTGACGCCTCACGGTCGAGGTGATCCGGATCGGTCGGTAGGCGACGGTGGTGGAAACCGACCTTCGGCGCCCCGCGACCGACATCGGCGGCTCCGTACAGGGCGTCGCCGGGCATCAGCTCCCAGACGAACGCCGGCAGGTGATCGGGGTCGAACACCGAGCGGTCACCATCGGGCACGAAGTGGTAGGTGAGGGTGCGCACCGGCGTGAGCGGGAGGGTCGATTCCACCATCGTCGCCGCCCACGCGCCGGCGCCGATCACGACGTGATCGGCGACGACGTCCTGCCCACCCACCACGACAGTCACGCCGTCGCGGCGAAGGCGCCAGCCATCGATCGACGTCTCGAAGCGCAGCTCGGCGCCGTGCGCCGTCGCCTGCCCGTGCAGTGCCCGGACCGCCGCCTCCGGGTCGACGACACCCGCGTGACGCTCGTACACGGCGACGTCATCGTTGCGTAGTCGGAACTGGCCGAACCGGTCGGCCATCGCCGCCACATCGAGCAGCTCGTGGGGCAGCTGCCACCGCCGGACGCTGTCCAGTGTCCCGGAAACGACCGTCGACTCCGGTCGACCGATCATCAACGCTCCCGTCCACGTGATCAACTGCCGGCCACAGGCCCGCTCCAACGCCGCCCAGCCGTCATAGGCGCGACGCAACAGTGGGACGTAATCGGGGTGTTCGAAGTAGGCCATCCGCACGATCCGCGAGTCACCGTGCGACGACCCACGATCGTGCGCCGGAGTGAGCCGTTCCACGCCCAACACCTCGACGCCGCGCTGGGCAAGCGCCGCCGCCGCCGCCGACCCCATCGCGCCGAGGCCGACGACGATCGTGCGGTAGCGCCTCACGTCGCCGCGGCGGCGCGCACGACCCAGATCGATCCCGGGAACTGCACGGCGCCGTCGACCATCCTCGTGCGGACCTCGGCACGCACGTCGTCGAGCAGTGCCTCCCAGGCTGGTTCACCAAGTGTCGGGCGGAGCTGGGCGATGGCGAGCTGACCGGTCGATCCGGACAGGATCACGGCGAGGCGTTCCTCCACCCCGTCGCTCCCGTCGATCCCGAAGCGCAGATCGACATCGACCGCCGCGACGTCGATGTCGGTCCACCCGGCGTCCTGCAGCACCTTGGCCACGTAGCCGGCATCAGCGAACGCCACCGGGCCCGGTTCGTACGGGTTCGCCGGCGGTGGCGGGTCCGGCATGCGCTCGACCAGCAGGTGGGTGCCGAGCGAGAACATCTCGTTCTCGGCCAGCGACCGCCAGCAGGCGAACACCATCGTCGCCCGCGGCCGCACCGCGGCGACGATGTTGGCGAAGGCGGCGACCGGGTCGTCGAAGAACATCACCCCGAACTCCGAGATCACTCGGTCGAAGCCATCCGGCGCGAGTGCGGCGAGGTCGCCCACCTGCACGTCGACGACCTCGAAGCGCAGCTCGGGGTGCAACCGCCGGGCGCCGTCGATCATCGTCGACGAAATGTCGGCGCCGACCGGCGTGCCCCCGCGATCGGCCACCAATCGCGACAGACCACCCGTTCCACAGCCGACGTCCAGCACGACGCGCCCAGCCAGCGGCTCGGCGGCCGTGATCACGGCACTGGAAACGGGCTCGAACACCGCCTTGAAGATGTCGTGGTTGGCGCACCACGCCGGTCCGGCGCGGTTCGTCCACAGCTCGCGCATCACTTCGTTGGGCACGATGCCGAGCGTACGGTCCACCGTTGCGGGCCGTGCCACCGGGGGCATCTACGCTCGACGGATCGGAGAGCAACTGGCCGGCGACGGCGATCTCGACGCGCTACGACGCCGGGCGGAGCAACTCGGCGCCGAAACGTTCTACTGGGACGATCAGGGCACCTACCACGATGCTCACCCCGAGGCCCTGCGACGCGTCGTCGAGGTCCTCGAGGCCGACGCCGCCGGGGACGCCGAAACCCGGCGGGTACCGGCGATCGTCGTCGGATCAGGAGGCCATCTGGCGATCGGCGCGGGAGTCGACAACGCCAGCCTCACGCTGGCCGACGGATCAGTCGTCGAACTCGACATCTCCAACGGTCACGTCGAGATCCCGGAACCGCTCCCCATCGGCTGCCACACACTGGCGCTCGCCGGGCCGGGCATCGACGAGGCGACGACGATCGTCACTGCACCGCCGGACATGCCGACATCGCCGACGCTCGCCGGAGGTGCTGCAGTCTTCGTCCCCGCCTACGCCCTGTGGGAGCCCGACGCACCACTGCCGTCGTTCACCCACCTCGCCGCACTCGGCGCGGCACTGCCCGCCATCGGGGTCAACACACTGATCACCCTGCCGCTGTACGCCGCGTTCCTCGACGAACCGTTCGACCCGAGCCCGTACGCCCCGGTCAGCCGGCTGCATTGGAACGAGGTGTATCTCGATGACGCCGAACTCCCTGCGGCGCCACTTCCACAGCTCGGCGCGCTCATCGACTGGCGGATTCTCGGCCGGCGGCGGCGCCAACAGCTGCTCGAGGCCGCCGCTCAACTCCCCGGGGACCTGGCTGCCGACGTGCAGCGCTGGGTCGCCGCCAATCCCGACGTCGCCGACTACGCGCGGTTCCGCGCCAAGGTCGCCGTCGACACCACCGACGCCACGCGGCCCAGCGACCTCGTCGAGGCGAGCCACCAGCTCGCCCAGTACCTGACCGATCTCGCCCTCTCGGGATTGCACGAACCGGGAGCCGCGTCATTCGCCCTCGACCTGCCGATCGGTAGCCATCCGCTGGGTTTCGAGACCTGGGCGTACCCCGATCTGTTCGCCGCCGGGATGGCGGTCGGAGCACCTCCCGATTCGATGTACCCCGACGGCCAGAACTGGGGGTTCCCGCCGCAGCTGCCCGGCAGCGCCGAACGCAGCGGCTTCGCCCTGTGGCGTGACATCGTGCGGCGCTGCGGTCGATACGCGTCACTGTTGCGCATCGACCATGTCCTCGGTGTCCACCGCTTGTGGTGGATCCCGGCGGGGATGGATCCTGGTGAGGGCGTCTACGTGCGCTATCCCCGGGCAAAGCTGCTGGCGGTCATCGCCGCCGAAGCAGCGGGTACTGGTACGACGGTGGTGGGTGAGAATCTCGGGACCGTGCCGGCGGAGATCACCGAAGCGATGGACGACTGGAAGATGCTCGGGCTGTACGCCGAGCAGACCAGCCTCGCCGCCGAGGAGCTGCCGGTGATCCCGACCCGCGCGGTCGCGGGATTGCGGACCCATGACATGGAACCCTTCGCCCTGCTGTATGAGCGCGGCGACCTCGCCGGCTACCGCACGAAGCTGGAGCGTGCTCTCGGTCGACGCGTCGGCTCATCCCTGCACGAGCTGCTCGAGAGCGCCCTCGTCCGTCTGGCGTCGTCCGACGCCTACCTCGTCAACGCCGATCTCGACGACCTGCTCGGCGAGACGACGCCGCACAACATCCCCGGCAAGGTCCTGCCGACGATCTGGCGGCGACGGCTGCGCCAGCCGACGTCGGAGACGTTGGTCGACCCAGCGGTGCGACGGCACCTGCGCACGCTGACGGCACGGAGCCACTCGTGACCGCGGTCGCCGGGCCACCCGGCGAGCTCGACCTCCACCTGTTCAACGAGGGGACGCACCGCCGGATCTTCGACTTCCTCGGCGCCCATCCCGACGAGTCCGGCTGCTGGTTCTCCGTGTGGGCGCCGAACGCCAAGGCCGTCGATGTCGTCGGCGACTTCACCGGCTGGCAGCAGCCGATCGCCCTCGCGCCGGCGGCCGACTCGGGAGTGTGGTCCGGCCACGCCACCGGTGCCGAGGTCGGTCACGGCTACCGATTCGGGATCACCACGGCCGGTGGCGGACGCACGGAACGGTCCGACCCCATCGCCGCAGCAACGTTCGAACCGCCGTCGACGGCGTCGCGCATCGCCGATCTCCGCTACGCCTGGCAGGACCGAACGTGGATCGACCGGCGGGCCACGACGATCACCGGTGACGCGCCGATATCGATCTACGAGGTGCACCTCGGCTCGTGGGGCCGGCTGGCCACGCCGGGGCGGCGCTGGCCACGCTTCGACGAGCTCGCCGACCCGCTGGCCGACCACCTGCTCAGCCACGGTTTCACCCACGTCGAGTTGCTCCCGGTGATGGAGCACCCGTACTACGGCTCGTGGGGCTACCAGGTGACCGGGTACTTCGCCCCGACTGCTCGTTACGGCACACCCGTCGAGTTGATGGCCCTGATCGACCGGCTCCACGAGCGCGGCGTCGGCGTGCTGCTCGACTGGGTGCCATCGCACTTCCCGATGGACGAGCACGCCTTGTTCCGCTTCGACGGCACGTACCTCTACGAACACGCCGATCCGCGCCAGGGCTTCCACCCGGATTGGAAGTCGGCGATCTTCAACTACGGCCGCCCCGAGGTCCGGTCATTCCTCGTGTCCAGCGCGATCAGCTGGCTCGATCGCTATCACGCCGACGGACTGCGCGTCGATGCCGTGGCCTCGATGCTCTACCTCGACTACTCACGCAACGAGGGCCAGTGGATTCCCAACCGTTACGGCGGGCGGGAGAACCTCGCGGCCATCGACTTCCTCAAGCAGTGCACCACGGCGATCGCCGAGGAGTTCCCCGACACCACGACGTTCGCCGAGGAATCGACGGCTTGGCCCCACGTCACGGGGTCGACCGCCGATGGTGGGCTCGGGTTCGGCTTCAAGTGGGACATGGGCTGGATGCACGATGCGTTGCAGTACTTCGGTCGTGAACCAGTGCACCGCCGCTACCACCACGACGAGCTCACGTTCCGCAGCATGTACGCCTTCTCCGAGCGCTACGTCCTGCCGCTCTCTCACGACGAGGTGGTCCACGGCAAGCACTCGCTGCTCGACAAGATGCCCGGCGACGAGTGGCAACGCTTCGCCAATCTGCGCCTGCTGTACGGATCGATGTGGGCCCAGCCAGGCAAGAAGTTGCTGTTCATGGGCGGCGAGCTGGGCGCAGTGGCGGAGTGGGCCCATGAGGGGATGATCGACTGGGCGCTCCACGACGTACCCGACAACGCCGGGATACGCCGCCTCGTCGCCGACCTCAACGCCGCCTACCAGGGCGAGGGAGCGCTGCACCGCGGCGACAGCGACGCAGCCGGCTTCCGCTACGTCGTCGGCGACGACGACACCCACAGCATCTTCGCTTGGCTACGTCTCGACCCGACGGGCGAGTCGCCGGTCGTGCTCGTCGTCGCCAACGCCACACCGGCGGTGCACTACGGCTACCGCGTCGGGGTTCCCGGGCCTGGCGAGTGGACGGAGATCCTCAACACCGACGCGGCCGACTACGGAGGCGGCGGTGTCGGCAACCTCGGCGTCGTGCTGACCGAGGACCAGCAGTGGCACGGCTTCCCCCAGTCGCTGGCCCTCACCGTCCCCCCACTGGCAGTCGTCTACCTCCGCCAACACCCCTGACCGCGCCCCCACATCTGGGGAAGATTCGTGTCAAACCGGGTTCCGGGGAAGATCTGTGTCAGACCCTGACTCGGATCTTCCCCAGATGGGCTGTTGACAGAGATCTTCCCCAGATGGGGGGACGCGGGTCAGTCCCGGCGATTGGTGCGGTACCAGTCGATCATCGCCGTTGTCGATGAGTCGTGCTCGCCGGTGCTGTCGCCGGTGAGCTCGGGGGTGATCCGGTTGGCGAGTTCTTTGCCGAGTTCGACACCCCACTGGTCGAAGCTGTCGATCCCCCACACGACGCCTTGGACGAACACGATGTGCTCGTACAGGGCGATCAACTGGCCGAGCACCGCCGGGGTCAGCTCGGGGGCGAGGATCGTCGTCGTCGGACGATTGCCGGCGAACGATCGCCACGGCTCGTCCGGCCGATCGCGACCGAACGCCAGCGCCTCGGTCTGGGCGATCAGGTTGGCGATGAGCAGGTCGTGGTGTTCTCGACGAGTGGCCGGAGGAACGGCCTCCGTCGCCGGGGAACGCAATGACGGATTCGCGAAGCCGATGAAGTCGGCCGGCACGATCGCGGTGCCCTGGTGGAGCAGCTGGTAGAAGGCGTGCTGCCCGTTGGTGCCCGGTTCGCCCCACACGATCGGCCCGGTGTCGAGCGTGACCGGCGAGCCGTCGAGACGAACCGACTTGCCGTTGGACTCCATGTCGAGTTGCTGGAGGTAGGCGGGAAAGCGGCCGAGCTCCTCGGCGTAGGGCAGCACGGCCTTCGTCGGCAGGCCGAGCACGTTGCGGTTCCAGACCCCGATCATCCCCAGCAGCACCGGGGCGTTGTCGGCGAATGGGGCGGTGCGGAAGTGCTCGTCGACGGTGCGGAAACCGGCGAGGAACTCGGCGAAGTGGTCAGCGCCGATGGCGATCATCAAGGACAGGCCGATCGCCGAGTCCACGGAGTAACGACCGCCGACCCACTCCCAGAAGCCGAACATGTTGGCGGTGTCGATGCCGAAGGCGGCGACCTCCTCCTCGTTGGTGCTGACGGCGACGAAGTGTTCGGCGACAGCGCTCTCGCCAAGGGCCGCGACGAGCCACGACCGCGCTGTTCGGGCGTTGGTGAGGGTCTCGATCGTCGTGAACGTCTTGGAGGAGACGACGAACAGCGTCTCGGCCGGATCGAGGTCGGCGACGGCGTCGGTGATCGCCGCTCCATCGACGTTGGACACGAAGCGGCACGTCAGATCGGGCTCGGCGTACGACCGCAACGCTCGGTAGGCCATCGCCGGGCCGAGATCGGAGCCACCGATGCCGATGTTGACGACGGTGCGAATCTGCTTGCCGGTGGCTCCCGTCCACAGACCGTTGCGCACTCGTTCGGCAAACGCACCCATCTCCCCGAGCACGTCGTGAACCTCGGGCACGACGTCGGTCACCGAGCCATCGGGCGCCACCGGGCCGAGCAGCGACTCTCGATCGGCGCGCAGCGCGACGTGCAGCACCGCCCGGTCCTCCGACACGTTGATCGGTTCGCCGCCGAACATTGCGTCGCGCCGCTCGGCGACGCCGGCGGCTCCAGCGACGGCGAGCAGGGCGACGACCACGGCGTCGTCGATGCGCTGCTTGGAGTAGTCGATGCGCAGGTCGCCGACGGCCACGACGTAGCGCTCGGCACGGCTCGGGTCGGCGGAGAACAGGTCTCCGAGGTGAGCCGGCGACGGGAGCGCCGTGAGCGCTTCCCACTGCGGGGTGGCCGTGATGTCGACGAGGTGCCCGAGGTCCATCGACGCGGACCCTAGACCTCCCGGGCAACCGCTTGACAGGTAGCACTTCGACGAGTACGTTCGTATTCAATGATTTGGTTGATCAATGATTTGGATTAATAAGGAGCAATGACATCGTCGTTGACCCGTCCGCCGACGACCGGCTCGACCGGGCGTTCATGGCGCTCGCCGACCCGGTTCGGCGGCGGATCATCGCCCGCCTCAGTCGCGGCCCGGCAACGGTCAACGAGCTCGCCGAGCCATTTGCCATCACCAAGCAAGCGGTGTCCAAGCACATCCAGGTGCTCGAGCAGGCCGGCCTCGTCACCCGGTCTCGCGACGCCCAACGCCGCCCGGTGCACCTCGCGGCCACCGAGCTCGAAGCACTCACCGCCTGGATCGACCGCTACCGCCTGACCCACGAACAGCAATTCCGCGCCCTCGACGGGCTGCTCACCCGCACCAAGGAGAATCCACCATGACCACCAACCCACTCACCGTCACCGCCCCGGAAGGCGTGCCGTTCATCGACTTCGAGCGCGAGTTCGACGCTCCTGTCGAGGCCGTGTTCCGGGCCCATGCCGAGCCCGACCTCATCAAGCAATGGCTGGGGCCCCATGGCTACGAGATGAAGGTGGAGCACTTCGAGTTCCGCACCGGCGGCGGTTACCGCTACGTCCACGTCGACCCACAAGGCGAGGAGTACGCGTTCAACGGCGTGTTCCACACCGTGCGACCGAACGAGTTCGCCATCCAGACGTTCGAGTACGAGGGCTTTCCCGACGTCGTGAGCATCGAATCGATGACGTTCGAGGATCTCGGCGGCGGGCGCACGCGGCTCCGCGGCCACTCCGTCTACCCGACCATCGAAGCCCGCGACGGCATGGTCGCCAGCGGGATGGAGACCGGGATGGCCGAGGGCTACGAGCGTCTCGACGACCTCCTCGCGGCCAGCTGATGGACTGGACCCTCGAAGTGGTCGTCGTTCCCGTCAGCGACATCGACCGGGCGATCGCCTTCTACCGCGACCAGGTCGGCTTCGAGCTCGACCACGACACCAGAATCGGCGAGCAGCGCGTCGCCCAACTGACCCCGAGGGGGTCCGGCTGCTCGATCGTCGTCGGTGACCTGCCGGGGATGACGGAGATGACTCCAGGCTCGCTGAAAGGTGTGCAGCTCGTCGTCGCCGACGCCGAGACCGCCCGTCAGCAGCTCGTCGACCACGGTGTCGAGCCGACGGAGATCAACGTGATCGACCCCCGTGACGGCGGAACGATGTTCTGGTTCAGCGACCCCGACGGCAACGCCTGGACCGTGCAGCAGTACAAGGTCCGCGCCGACAAGCCGTTGATCCCCCGGACATGACCACCGAAGGGTGCCAGTAGGACCGTTCCGTCACATTGGCACCCTTTGGTCGCTCTTAGATCGTCGGCACCTCGACGTGGCGGCCGAACACGGTGCCGAGGGCGGCCATCATCTCGCCGAGCGTGGCGTAGGTGTTGGCGGCGTCGATCAGTGCCGGCATCAGGTTGATCTCGGGGTCGGCTGCTTCGGTGGCGAGGCGGGCCAGGGCGGCGTCGACGGCGGCGGCGTTGCGCTCGTGGCGGACCTGCTCGAGCCGTTTGAGCTGGCGGGCTTCGTCCTCGTGGGTGATCTGCAGCAATTCGATGGGATCGTCGCCGTTGCCGTCGGTGAAGGCGTTGACCCCGACAACGATGCGCCGGCCTTCGTTCTGCTTGCGTTCCAACTCGTAGGCCGAGTCGGCGATGCGCCCCTGGAACCAGTTGTCCTCGATCCCCCGGATGCACCCTTCGAGCATCGAGCCACCCCCGATGTCGTCGAGGTGGTCGAAGATCGCCGTCGCCTGCCGTTCCAACTCGTCGGTCAGCGCCTCGACGAACCACGAGCCACCCAACGGGTCAGCGACGTGGGCCACGTTCGTTTCATGGGCGATGACCTGCTGGGTGCGCAACGCGATGCGCGCCGCCTTGGCCGCCGGAAGGGCCATCGCCTCGTCCATCGAGTTGGTGTGCAGACTCTGGGTGCCGCCGAGCACGCCGGCCAGCGCCTCGATCGCCGTGCGCACGATGTTGACCTCCGGTTGCTGGGCCGTCAACGACACACCTGCGGTCTGGGTGTGGAACCGCATCATCTGCGAACGGTCATCGGCGGCCCCATAGCGATCACGCATCCACCGCGCCCAGATCCGCCGGGCAGCCCGATACTTGGCGATCTCCTCGAAGAAATCGATGTGGGCGTTGAAGAAGAAGGACAGCCGCGGGGCGAACGCGTCCACCGGCAAACCTGATTGCATCGCCAATTCGACGTAGGCGAAGCCGTTGGCCAGCGTGAACGCCAACTCCTCCGCCGCCGTCGACCCCGCCTCCCGGATGTGATATCCCGAAATCGAGATCGAATGCCATCGCGGCATCTCCGCCGCGGCGAACCCGATCGTGTCACGCACCAACCGCATCGACGGCCGCGGCGGGAACACGAACTCCTTCTGCGCCTGATACTCCTTCAAGATGTCGTTCTGCAGCGTCCCACCGAGACGGGCCCGCGGCACCCCGGCCTTCTCGGCCTGGGCGACGAACATCGCCATGATCACCGCCGCCGGCGAGTTGATCGTCATCGACGTCGTGATCGCCGCCAGGTCGATCCCGGCGTACAGGTCCTCCATGTCCGCCAGGCTGTCGATCGCCACCCCGCACCGCCCGACCTCACCCAACGCCATCGGATCGTCCGAGTCGATCCCCAGCAACGTCGGCATGTCGAACGCCGTCGACAACCCGTCACCGCCCGACCGGATGATCTCTTTGAACCGCCAGTTGGTGTCGTCCGCAGTCCCGAACCCGGCGAACAACCGCATCGTCCACAACTTCGACCGATACATCGACGCATACGGACCACGGGTGTACGGGAACTGACCGGGGTACTCGCCATCGGCCGAGCCGTACACCCCCTCCAACGGCACCCCCGACATCGTCGAGAAGTCGGCATCGCGCAGCCGCGCCGCCTCGAACGCCCGCCGCCACTCGGTGCGCGGATCGACTGGCTTCGCCACGAGGCCGATGCTACGGCCCTCGATCGCCCGTAGCGTGGCCGGACGTGACTCCGGCACCCCCCGCCCACGACCTCGCTCGTGGGCTGCGCGCCGGGACCCTGGCCTTCGCCATGTGGGGGCTGCTGACGATCTACTGGAAGCAGCTCACCTCGTTCAACGCCCTGGAGTTGATCGGCTGGCGGATCGCCTCGGCATCGGTGGTCATGGCCGTCGTCGTGACGGTGCGCCGTCGGTGGCCGACGATCCGCGCGGCGTTCGCCGACCGAGCCCTGGCGATTCGCATCACCATTGCCGCCGGGTTGCTCACCGCCAACTGGACGGCGTACGTCTACGCAGTCGTTCACGGCCGCGTCATCGAGACCGCCCTGGGGTACTTCATGGCCCCGCTGGGGACGATGGTCCTGGGAATCACCGTGCTCAAGGAACGACCGTCGTCGGCGCAGAAGGTGGCCATCGCTCTCGGCGCCGTTGCGGTGGTCGAGTTGACGGCGTCCTACGGCCGGCTGCCGATCTCGGCGCTCGTCATGGCGGCGAGCTGGAGCGTTTACGGCCTGCTCAAACGGCGGGTCCCCTTGCCGGCGATCGAGGGCTTCGCCGCCGAGTCGTTCGTTCTCGTCGTCCCGGCGGTGATCGTCATCGCGGCCACCGCCGGAATGGCCGACAGCATCCCGCACAGCGCGGACGCCGCGCATCTCGCCCTCGTGTCCTTCGCCGGCATTTCGACGGCGGTGCCCCTGATCCTCTTCGCCTTCGCCGCCACGCGGGTCCCGTTCACGGTGCTCGGGCCGCTGCAGTACCTCGTCCCGACGATCAACTTCCTGCTCGGCTGGGCGCTGTACGACGAGGAGCTCCCGGCGGCTCGCCTGTTCGGCTTCGGGATGGTGTGGGCGGCGCTGCTGATCACGACCGTCGAGAGCGTGCGCAGCACCGTCACTCGACGGGCCGCCTCCCGCGTCCCCGCCGTTTCGGCGGATTAGCCTCGACCACACGTGCCTGCCCCCGACCAGAGGTTGATCCGATGCGCCGCGTGACCGCCGCAGCCGCCGCTGCTGCCGCTGCCCTGGGGCTGGCGGCCTGCTCCCCCGATGCCGCCGACTTCCGGGAGGCGGCCGAGAACTACATCGAGAGCAGGGAGTTCTCGGAGGCCGCCCGGCTCGTCGAGTACACCGAGGCGCAGTGCGAGGAGCCGGAGTCGACGGCCGAGGACACGATCTACACGTGCACGGCGACCGCCGAGGACGGCAGCCAATGGATGTTCGACGTCGAGATCACCGGCAAGTCCGACCTCGTCGTGATCAACACGCCGACCCCCGTGGCACAAGCCACTGCCGACTCGTCGGTCCCCGACAGCACCGCCCCGGCGCCGACGACGTCGGCCGGGCCGACGACCTCGGCGGGTGCCGCGACGACAGCGACCACCGCCCCCGGCCCGACGACGACCTCGACGACCGGCTGAGCTACTCCGCGGGCGTCAACTCGAACGAGTATGACCTCGCCGATGTCGGTGTAGAAGCCGTCCTCGGCGTCGTACTGGCCGATCTGGACGTCCTGCGAGTAGAAGCGCGTCCTCCTCGCCGTTCATCGTGTAGTTCATCCCCTCGCGTAGCAGCGTCGGGTGGAAGCTGAGGTTGCGGGCGGCGTTGATGATCGACGCCTGGGTGAGACCGTCGGGCGACTCCAGGGCGTCGAGCAGCACGGCGACGGTGACCTCACCGGCGTTCCATCCGGCCCCGCCCGTGGTGATGATGTCGCCCAGGCCCTGCGCTTCCATCTCGGCGATGTACGAGGCGACCGGCTCGACGGCGGCGACTTCGGGGTTGGCGACGTCGACGATGCCCATCGCCGCCGACGTGTAGATGCCGTCGGCGTTCGGGCCGGCGGCGCCGAGGATGAGTGCGCTGGCGGCGCACGTGTTGGTCATGTACACCACGGGCTCCCAACCGGTGGCCGCCTTGGCATTGGCGAGTTCGTTGAGGAACGAGACGCACCCGGCGCCGAGGGGCACGGTCACGAGCACGTCGGGCGCCTCGTCGGCGAGGCTCGACACCTGGGCCTGCGGCGGCGCCTCGTCGCCGAGTTCGACGGTCTCTTCGGCGACGATCTCCAACCCGGCTTCGTCGGCGGCGGCGCGGAAGTTGTCCATCGAGATGTTGCCGAACTCGTTGTTGACGTAGTACAGCCCGATCGTCGAATCCGGGAAGATTGCGGCGATGTGCTGGGCGTAGCCCCCGAACTCGTACTCGTAGGACGTCAGCAGACCCGTCGTCCACGGGTAGTCGGCGACCTCGCCGAAACGCGGATCACCGGCCAGCACATTGAGCTGGGGGATGCACTCCTCGTTGAGCGTGTCGCGCACGGCAAGGTTGTTCTGCGTGCCGATGATCCCGGCGAAGATGTGCACGCCGTCGTCGATCAGCCCGTTGACGACGCCGGGCGTCAACGCCGGGTCGAACTGATCGTCACCGATCGTCAGCTCGAGCTCGTAGCCGGGAACGAGGTCGTTCTCGTTGGCGTAGTTGACGTACGCCTCGAGACCGCGCGCCGCCGGCTCGAACGCCGCCGCCGCCGCGCCACCCGACAACGGCATCGCCGAGCCGATCTTGATCGTTCCCTCGATGGGGGCGTTCACCCGATCGGGGTCGGAGCAGTCCCCGGTGTCGACCGTCCAACCCTCCTCGGATCCGGCGCCGGCGTGGCCGAGGCCGGCGAAGGAGAAGGCGAGCACGGACGCGCCGACAACGGCGAGAACGCGAGTGGAGCGCGACGTCATGGAGTCTCCTCTGTGGAAGCGGGTAGGAACGGTTCGTCGATCGTCGGGTCGAGACCTTCCTCGACGGGCGGGACATTACTACGGGTGCCCGCCGGCCTGGGAACGACCACGAGGGCCTTCGCCGCGAGCCGTTTGAGCAGGCCGACGATGCCGAAGGGAGCGACGAACATCAACACGAGGAGGGCTACGGCGAGGATGAACGTGGCGGGCGAGCTGTTCAGCCAGCCGAACAGCACGCCGATGATGCCGGAGCTCTCGGCGCCCCACTCTCGGGTGCGATTCTCGACGAGCACGTAGACAAAGGCGCCGACGATCGGGCCCCACAGCGTGGCCCCACCACCGATGACCATGATCACGACGAACGTGATCGAACCGATCAGGGTGAAGTACCGCAGGTCCGGGTTGACGCCGTTGAGGCCGATCCCGAACAGGGCGCCGGCCACCGCGGTCATCGCCGCCGAGAGGCCGTAGACGATCGTCTGGGTGCGCGCCCGGTTGACTCCCATCACCGCTGCCGCGGTCTCGTTGTCACGGATCGCCACGAGCGAACGCCCGACACGACTCTTCACGACGCCGCGACAGATCAGGTAGGACACGACCGCGAGGATCACGGCGAGCCAATACATCCACACGGCCCGGCCGCGTCGGCCGTCGAGCTCTCCGAGGATCGGCCACTCCGGGATGTCGTCGTACTGCAGGTCGTCGATCCCCCGCGCCCCGTCGGTGAGCCATTCCAGCTTCCGCCACTTGACCAACTGCGGGAACAACACGGCCAAGGCGATCGAGGTGAGGGCGAGGTAGACACCCTTGAGCCGGAGGGCGGGTAGCGAGGTCAGGCAGCCGACGACGAAGCCGACGACCGCCGCGATGTACAGCGTCCATCCCTGCGTCCACCCGTAGTGGTCGACGAGCACGGCCATCGTGTAGGCACCCAGACCGAAGTAGGCAGAGTGTCCGAGGGAGATCAGCCCACCGAAGCCCATCACCAGGTTGAGCGCCATCGCCACGGTCGCCAGCTCGAGCGCGGTCGTCATGTCGCTGATCGTCGAGGGCTGGGCACGTGTCGGGATGTACACGATCAGGGCGATCGTGGCGGCGACCCACAGCAGCCGGATCGCCCAGTGCGCCGGCGAGCCCCAGTGAACCTTCACGGGCATCATCGAGACCTGCACGATCCGATGCGAGTGACGAGGCGCCAGCCCCGCCTGCGTGGCGCCGGAACGGCGGCGTGGAGCGGCCAATCACGGCCTGCGTGGCCGGGGAACGCAATGAACGGCATGTCAGACCCGTTCGACTTTCTCGGTGCCGAACAGGCCAGACGGCTTGACGAAGAGCACGACGAAGATGCACAACAGGGCGACCGACAGCTTCATCTCCTGGCCGACCCAGCCGGGAGCGAACTCGGCGGCGAGGTTCTCGACGACGCCGATCGACAGACCGCCGACCACCGCTCCGATCGGGCTGTCGAGTCCGCCGAGGGTCGCGGCCGCCGAGGCGTACACGAAGATCGTGAACATCATCGTCGGCGTCACCTGGGCCTGGGCCCCGGCGACCATCACCCCGGCGAGGGCAGCGAGTGCCCCACTCAAACCCCACGAGCCGGCGAGGACGAGCTTCGTCGGCACCCCCACCAGCTTGCTGGACTCCGGATTGCTGGCGACGGCCCGCATCGCCAGGCCGATCTTCGTCTTGGCGAACAGCAGGAACAGCAGGGCGCTGGCGGCCAGCGTCACGAGGAGCGTGCCGATGTCCTCCCACCGCCAGACCGCGCCGAACAGTCGGACGAAGTCGTCGGGATCGTTCGGGAACAGGCTGTCGATCTCCTCCGAGGGCGGCGCACCCCACCGGCCACTGTCGATGGCGTTGATTCCGAGGAGGATGGCGATCAGGGCGACGAACACGGCGAGCGGCGACTTCTTGGACAGCGGACTGACGATGAACACTTCGGTGGCTGCTCCGAGGGCGAACCCGAACGCCATCCCGGCGATCGTGGCCACCCACAAGGGGAGCGTCGACTCGCCGAACAAGGTCCACGTCGTGACGACCCAGACGATGTAGGCGCTGAACGTGGCCATCTCGCCGGCCGCGAAGTTGAGATGTCCGGTTCCCCGGAACACGACGACGAGGCCGAGGGCGACGAGGGCGTAGATCGCCCCCGACGACAGACCGAGGAACACGGCATCGAAGAAGCGGTCCACGTCAGTACCCGAGGTAGGCCTTGCGCAGGCTGTCGTCGTTGGCGATCGTCTCGGCGTCGCCGGTGGCGACGATCCTGCCGGTCTCCAGCAGGTACACGCGGTGGGCGATCTGGAGGGCGAGGTTGGCGTTCTGCTCGACGAGCAGAACCGCGATGCTCCAGCGAGCGTTGAGATCGGCGATGATCTTGAACAGCTCCCTGGTGATCAGCGGCGCCAGCCCGAGGCTCGGCTCGTCGCACAGCAGCAGCTTCGGGCGGCTCATCAGCGCCCGGGCCACGGCGAGCATCTGCTGCTCACCGCCCGACAGGCTCCCCGCTCGCTGGCCGCGCCGCTCGGACAGCCGGGGGAACGTCTCGTACCACAGGTCGATGTCGAGGCCGACCTCACCGTCCTTGCGCGTGTAGGCGCCGATCCGCAGGTTGTCCTCGACCGACAGCTCCGGAAACGTGCCGCGCCCCTGGGGGACCTGGGCGATGCCCAGGCGGACGATGTTCTCGGGCGCCATCGTGGTGATGTCGTCGCCGTCGAACGTGATCGCTCCGTGGCGCTGGATCGTCCCGGAAATCGCCCTCATCGTGGTCGTCTTGCCGGCCCCGTTGGCACCGAGGATGACGACGATCTCACCGGGCTCGACCATCAGGTTGACGTGGTGCAACACGTTGACCGGCCCGTACCCGGCGCGCAACCCCTCCACCTCGAGGAGACTCATGGCAGCACCTCGCAACGGCGTGGTTCTGCGGAGTCAGATGCACCGGGTCGGTGCAGCTGGCTCTGCAGAATCGTTGAATCCGTCACTCGGCAGCTCCGAGGTAGGCCTCGATGACGAGGGGGTCGGTGCGCACGTCGGCGGGCAGGCCCTCGGCGATCTTGCGACCGAACTCCATCGCCACCACCCGGTCGGAGATCCCCATCACCATCGACATGTGGTGCTCGACGAGCAAGACGGTGAGGTCGAACTCGTCGCGGATCTCGACGATCGTCTCGCCGAGCTCGTCGACCTCCCCGTGGGTGAGTCCCGACGCCGGCTCGTCCATCAGCAAGAACCGCGGCCTGGCGGCGAGCGCCCTGGCGATCTCCAGGCGTTTGAGCGTGCCGAACGGCAGGCCGGCGGCCGGCCGGAACATCAGCGGGCCGAGGCCGAGCTGGACGAGCAGGTCGCCGGCGAAGTCGCGGGTGCGCCGGTTCTCGGCGGCCACACCGATGCGGCTGATCGCCTGGGCCACCCCGACGGTGCCCTGGCTGTGGGCCCCGACCATCACGTTCTCGAGCAGGCTCATCGAGGGGAACAGGGCGAGATTCTGGAACGTCCTGGCAATGCCGAGCGAGGCGATCTCGTGGGCCGGCACGGCCAACAGGTCGTGGCCGTCGTACGTGACCCTTCCGGACGTCGGTTCGTAGATCCGGCTGACGACGTTGAACATCGTCGTCTTGCCGGCCCCGTTGGGACCGATCAGCCCGCAGATGTGTCCCGGCTCGATGCCGAACGTGAGGCTGTCCAGGGCGACGATCCCCCCGAAGCGAACCGTCACCTGCTGCACGTCGACCAACGTCACTGGCTCGCCCCCACGGTGTGTGATCGGCATCGCCGGATCATCGTTGTCGGGGCGATACCGGAAGCGCACCGTAGCAGTCGGCCACTACCCGTTGGCAGACTGCCCGGGTGACCGATCAACCGATCGACGCCGCCGAATCGGTGATCGTCGACACCGACGACGACCCCGGCGACGAGATCGTGCTGCCCTGGTGGCAACGCCCGTCGAACATCGTCATCCTGGTCGTCACCGGTGCCTTGATCGCCGGCATGATCGGCTGGCTGATCGCTGATTCGACGAACGACGTGGGGTCGTCCGAGGTCGATGTCGGCTTCCTGCAGGACATGAGCGAACACCACCGCCAGGCCGTCGATATGAGTTTCTCGTTCCTCAATCGACCCGACACGGACCCTCGACTACAGACCGTCGCCCGTTCGATCATCTTCGAGCAGAGCGTCGAAGTCGGATTGATGCTGCAGCTGCTCGCCGAGATGGATGCCCCGGCGGTGGCCGACGACGGCCAAGCGATGGCCTGGATGGGCCATGCCATGGACTCCTCGGAGATGCCCGGGATGGCCACCGCGGCACAGCTCGACGAACTCGCCAGTGCCGAGGGTGCGGCAGCCGACGAGCTCTTCGTCGAGCTGATGTCGGCACACCACCAGGGCGGCATCGACATGGCCACCGAGGCAGCAGGCCGCGCCGACAACGGCGATGTCCGCCGCTTCGCTGATTCCTGGGCACGCAACCAGCAGGCCGAGATCGTCGAGCTGGAAGGGCTGCTCGACGACGATTCAGCGGACTGAGGCGCCCGTAGACTTGCGGCGATGACTCCCCGACCGGCGCTGGCTGCCACCATCGCCGCGAGCCTTCTCGTGCTGTGCGCCACCGGCGCGCTGGCCGCGGGGTCCCCGCAGATCGCCGGCTACGCCCCCGACAAGACCAGCCCGCCGACGCTGGCGGTCGGCGCCCCGACCACCACCGTGCCGCCAGCTCCGACCACAGCTGCGGCCCCGGCGACGACGTCGACCACGCCGGTCGACGCCGGTCCACCGATCGGCGACGTCGTCGATGCCGGTGACGCCAAGCCGGCCCGGTTCTACGATGCCTACCTCGCCACCGGGCTCGCCGACCTTCAAGCATGGTGGGCCACGGAGTACTCACGGCTCTATGGGGAACCATGGGTACCGCTGGCCGGAGGGATCTTCGCCGCCTACCCGGAACGCACCGCGCCGATCCCCGGCTGCGGCTTCCCGGGCAACACGAGCTATCAGGAGGTCAGCGACTTCGGAGCGTTCTACTGCCCAGACGGCGACTACATGGCGTACGACGACGGCGAGCTCGGGGTCATCTTCGAACTCGCCCAGCGGTTCAGCCCGTCGGTCGTCGCCATCGTCCTGGCCCACGAATTCGGCCACGCCGTGCAGTTCCGCACCGGCGACCTCGATCGCGACGTGGCGACGATCTATACCGAGCAGCAGGCCGACTGCTTCTCCGGGGCCTGGGCCGGCCGCGTCTGGGAGGGCCAAGTTGCCGGGTTGACGTTCGGTGACGACGACATCCGCACCGGCCTGATCGCCCTCGTCGCCGTCGCCGACCCGATCGGCACCAGCGTCCTCGAGCCGGGCGGACATGGCGCCGCCTTCGATCGCATCGGAGCGTTCCAGGAAGGGTTCAACGGCGGCGTCGACAGTTGCACAGGCCTCGTCGACAAGCCGCTGCCCCTGCTGCCCAACGAGTTCGACCCGCGGACCAACGATGCCCAGACCAACGGCAACGCTCGGTTCGGGTGGGACGCCGAGCAGATCATGAGCCTGGTCACCGGCGACCTCACGAGCTTCTGGCCACCACAACTGGCCGCCCAGGGCGCAACGATGCCGTCGGTGACCCTGCGCCCCGCGGCCGGCGCCGCCGACGACTGTGGCGACCCCGAGGGGATGGCCACGTTCGGTGCCGTGCACTGTCCGGCGACCAACGAGGTGGTGTTCAACGAGGCGTTCGGACGGGTGCTGTACGACGACTATGGCGACTTCGCCGTCGGGTACGTCATTGGTTTGGCTTGGGCGGACGCCGTCCAGGAGGCGCTCGCCAGTCCACTGCAGGGTGAAGCGCGCGCCCTCGCATCTGACTGTCTGGTGGGAGCGTGGATCGGCAGCCGGATCGACCTCGACTCCGGTCCGGAGAACACGTTGGCGCCGACAACGCCGGGGATGTTCGTGTCCCCCGGGGACCTCGACGAAGCCGTCAAGACCGCACTCGAGGTCGGCGACCGCGGGCTCGGCGACAACCGCGAGGGCAGCGCCTTCGAGAAGATCGCGGCGATGCGCCGTGGCGTGCTCAACGGCCTGCCGACGTGCATCGCCGAGATCACCGGCGGCTGATCGTTTGGCGGAGCGGCCACTCTTGGACGCTCAAGAGGCTGGCGCCTTGGCGGCCATCGACATCGGGACGAACAGCATCCACCTCGTCGTCGCCCGCCCAGTCGGTGGCGACCGTTTCGAGACGCTGACCCGCGAACGTGAGGTCGTGCGCCTCGGCTCCGGTGGCGGGGACATGAAGGTGCTCTCCGCCGAGGCCCTCGATCGTGGCCTGGCCTGCCTGACGCGGATGAAGGGGATCGCCGACGGCTTCGACGCCGAGCTGCGTGCCGTGGCCACCAGCGCGACACGGGAAGCGACGAATGCTCGCCAGTTCATCGCCCGCGCGGCAGAGGTCGGGGTCGACATCGAGGTGATCCCCGGGGTCGAGGAGGCCCGGCTGATCCATCTCGGCGTGTTGCAAGCGGTTCCCGTCTTCGATCGACGCCTGCTGCTCATCGACGTCGGCGGCGGGTCGACCGAGCTGCTCATCGGGGAGTGCGGGGAGACGATCGCGGCGCGCAGCTTGAAGGTCGGAGCAGTGCGCCTCACCGATCGCTTCTTCCCGGCTGGCACGATCAGCGCCGACGCCGTCAAGGCCTGCCGCGCGCATGTGCGCAGCCTCATCGAACATTTCCATCGCGACGTGTCCACGCACGGGTTCGAGGTCGTCGTCGCCTCCTCGGGAACCGCCGAGACCGTGGCCCGCATCGCCCACGAGGCCACCGGAGCCGATGCGCTGCGCACCTACAACTGCTTCGAGGTCACCAAGGGAGCGCTCGACGATGTCGTCGCCCGGCTCGTCAAGCACCGCACCGCCGACGGGCGGCGGAAGGTCGCCGGACTGGATTCCCAGCGCGCCGACATCATCGTCGCCGGGGCGCTGATCTTGGCGACGATCGCCGAGGCGTTCGACGTCGCCTCGTTCGTGTACTCCGAAGCGGCGCTGCGCGAAGGTGTGCTCCTCGACACGATCAGCCGGCGACGCGGCGGGTCGGAGTTCCACCACCTCCGTGACGTCTCTCGGCGCAGCATCCGCCAACTCGTCGATCGCTGCGACGACGACCCGGCGCACTCGATCCACGTCGCCCGCCTCGCCGTCATGTTGTTCGACGCGATCCCCCAACTGGGCGCCCTCGGTCGGTCGGCCCGCGACTTCCTGGAAGCCGGCGCGATGCTGGCCAACGTCGGCCTCGTCGTCGCCCACAGCCAGCACCACCTGCACGCCTACTACGTCATTCGCAACTCCGAACTGGCCGGCCTGACCGACAACGAGATCGAGGTGATCGCGCAGATCGCCCGCTACCACCGCAAGAGCGAACCGAAGCAGTCCCACGAGACGTTCGCCGCCCTGTCGGCGGACGACCAGCGCCTCGTGCGGTCGCTCGCCGCCGTGCTGCGCCTGGCCATCGGACTTGACCGGCGCCACGACGGCCGAGTCGGCGGTGTGCGCGCCGACATCGATGACTCCGGGACGCTCGTCGTCACGGCCCTTGCCGCCGGCGGCGGCGACATCGATCTCGAGGTGTTCGCCGCCGACGAGCGATCGGCGCTGCTCGGGCGAGTGCTCGACTGCGACGTCGAGGTGGTCGCCGGCCCGCCGGCGAGCTGACCGCCGAATTCGTCGCTTCTCGGTTCCTGTGCCGGCGTTGGCGTCCGTCGAGAACTGACGGAGATCCGTGTCAGCCGCCGGCGGCGGGGACCGTCGTCGACGTCGTGGTCGTCGTCGGCTGGGTGACCGGAGGTGGTGGCACCGTCGTTGGCGGCCGGGTGGGCGTGGGTGTCTGGGCCGCCGTCGGTGTCGGCGTCGGGGCGGCTGTCTGCTGCGGTGCGACCGTCGTGGCCGGCGTGGTCGAGGTCGTCGTCGTCGTGTAGGTCGGGTCGATGCGGTTGAAGATCGGAACGGGGCCACGTGGGTAGGCGGCCTGGGGATTCTGCGAGTAGACCTCGGGCTCCTTGACACCGTCCCACACGAAGACCTGATCACCGATGTCGATGTACTGGTGGAACGTCCGCCCGGCGGTCTGCGACATGCGGATGCAGCCGTGTGACGCCGGGTGGAGGGGCACGTTGATCGCGCCGTGCATGGCGATCCCGTAGTTGAAGTAGGCGGGGTCCCACATCCCGCCGAGGGCGCTGTTGCGCAGCCCGTCGACCATCCGCTCGATCTTGAACACACCGCCCGGGGTGACCGACACACCGATCTCGCGCCGCACGATCGGCTCTGTGCCGGGGTTGTTGAACTCGCCCGGGTCGATGGTGACGACCTCTTTCCACTCCTGGCCGTCCCCGCTGGAGATGTGCACGATCATCTGCGCGACGTCATCGACGAAGAACACCGCCACCTGCGACGGCAGGTAGATCTCCACGTGGTTGCGCGTCGCCTCACCCTTGGAGTGCCAGCGGTTCGGCTCGATGCGGATCGGTCGCTGCATGTCCTGCCACAGCTCATCGGTGAGAATGCTCGTGGGCTCGTCGCGGGGCACGTTGAGGACGAGTTTCTGGTAGGCCCACAGAGCCTGCTCGAAGAGCCGACCGTATTGGCCGTCGATCTCGCCGACGAAGAAACCGAGCTCGGCGAGGCGCTCCTGAACCTGGCGGACCTCGCTGCCGGCCATGCCCAGTCCGAGCGGTTGTGACAGGTGCGTCGTCGTCAGCGGCGCCTCCGTCGACTCGACCACGACCGGCGCGGTGATTGGCACGGTGCTGGTGGTCGCCGTGGTGGCGCTGGTGGACGCCGATTGCGGGTCGTCGCTGCCGTCACCCCCGAAACCACCGGCCACCCCGGCGATGACAACCGTTCCGACGACCGCAACGGCGGCGAGCGCGGGCAGCGATCGGGTCGCAGACGGACGGCGGGAGGGGGAGGTCACAGGAGGCGGGAGGGTGAGGTCACGGAGTTCACATTGGCGGCCTTGCCGGCCGCCAGCCTAGCGAGACCCTGTCAGGTGCGCCGCTCGATCGCCCGCAACTCGCCACGCAAACGAACCATCTCGGTGACGATCGTGCGGATCACCCCGAACGAGCTCAACGTCGACAGGCCGCGCGTGCGCGGGAAGTAGTCGACGCCGAACTGCTGCAGCTCGAAACCCGAGCGCAGCGCCCGAATGATCAGTTCGGCGTCGATGAACGAGCCCTCACTGCGCAGCTCGATGTTGTCGAGCACGCGGCGACGCAGCAGCTTGAAGGCGAAGTTGATGTCGCGGGCCTTGACGCCGAACATCGTGCGAATCAGCAGGTTGTAGAAGAACGTGTAGATCGCTCGGGTGTAGCCCTCACCGGTGCGGTCGAAGCGGTACGCGCTGACCAGGTCGGCGTCGTACAGGCGGAGCAGGCGAATCGCCCGCGGCACCTCCTCGAAGTCGAACGGCAGGTCGGCGTCGGAGTACAGCACGAGATCACCGGTGGCGGTGTCGAGGCCGGTCTTGATCGAGCCGCCGAGCTTGCGGTTGACCGGGTGGTGGACGACGCGGACGTGCGAATCCTTGTCAGCCAGGGCGTCGGCGAGCTCCGGCGTGCGGTCCGTCGACTTGTCGTCGACGATGATCAGTTCGTAGTCGCCGATTATCCCGTTGTCGACCATCTGCACGCAGATCGCCGTCGCCGCGGCGATCGCCCGTTCGACGTAGTCCTCCTCGTTCCACATCGGAAAGAAGACCGACAACAGCTCGTTCGACCCCGGCGTCATAGGAGTTCGCCAGGGTACCGGTCGGAACGGGACGCGTTTCGTGCGACGGCTGGGCTGCCTACGCTCGAGGTCGTGGATCCGGTGACCAGCCCGTCGGCGCTCCCGGCACCTCCTCCCCCGCCACTACCACCACCACCGGCGCCGTCGGGCCCGGCGTTCGGCGTCGCCGGTTCGCCGCCGCAGGCCGGCCAACTGACCAACGGCTGGCGATTCGTCACCGGTCTCGGGTGGGCGTTCGTCATCGTCGCCTACACCGCGGTGTGGAAGACCAGCAGGGAGCTCGGCCTCAACACGTGGTGGCTCGGCCCCCTCGGAGATCCGCAGCCGGCCTTCGTCACGATGCTCCCGTTCGTCGCCCCGCTGGTGATGGTGCTGTTCACGGTCAACAACTCGCGGCGGCTTCCGTGGCTCGGCCTCGCTGCCGCCGCCGTGCTGGGGGCGATCGCCGGCTTCGACCTCGTCAAGGTGCCCCGCCTGGGCCTCGTCGAGCTGGCGATCGCCTCCGCCGGAGCGCTGCTGGCCGTCGCCAGCCTCGCCGGCCGCTACCGCGCCTGATCGGGCCTATAGCGTCGCTGGCCATGAACTCTGGGCGCATCTTGTTGTCGCTGCCGGCCGGCGAGCGCATCGGGATCGCCTTCTCCGGCGGCCTCGACACCTCGGCGGCGGTCGCCTGGATGCGTGCCAAAGGATCGATCCCCTACGCCTACACGGCTGACCTCGGTCAGTACGACGAGCCCGATCTCAGTGGCGTGCCCGACCGGGCGAAGCAGTACGGCGCCGAACTGGCCCGGATCGTCGACTGTCGGCCGGAACTGGTCCGCGAGGGGCTGATGGCCCTGCAATGCGGCGCTTTCCACATCTCCACGGCCGGCAAGACGTACTTCAACACGACCCCGCTCGGCCGGGCCGTGACCGGCACGTTGCTCGTGCAGGCCATGCACACCGATGGCGTCGACATCTGGGGCGACGGAAGCACCTACAAGGGCAACGACATCGAGCGCTTCTATCGTTACGGGCTGCTCGTCAACCCCCAACTGCGCATCTACAAGCCGTGGCTCGACGCCACGTTCGTCGACGAGCTCGGCGGGCGAGCGGAGATGAGCGCCTTCCTGCAGGAGCGTGGGCTGCCCTACCGCGATCCCACCGAGAAGGCCTACTCCACGGATGCCAACATCTGGGGGGCGACGCACGAGGCCAAGTCACTCGAGGAGCTGGCGACATCGATGGAGATCGTCACCCCGATCATGGGCATCGCCCACTGGGATCCGGACGTCGACATCGCCACCGAGGACGTGTCGATCCGGTTCGACGGCGGATGGCCGGTGGAGATCGACGGCGAGCAGCTCGACCAGGTCGACCTCGTCCAGCGGGCCAACGAGATCGGCGGACGCCACGGCCTGGGGATGAGCGACCAGATCGAGAACCGGATCATCGAGGCCAAGAGCAGGGGGATCTACGAGGCGCCGGGCTTGGCGCTCCTGCACATCGCCTACGAGCGACTGGTGACGGCGATCCACAACGAGGGGTCGATCGACAACTATCGCACGATGGGCCGCCGCCTCGGCCGGTTGCTGTACGAGGGGCGGTGGTTCGACCCGCAGAGCCTGATGCTGCGCGAGTCGTTGCTGCGCTGGATCGGCTCGGCGGTCACCGGATCGGTCACCCTGCGTCTGCGCCGCGGCGACGACTACACGATCGTCGACACCACCGGGCCGGACCTCACGTACGCGCCCGAGCGCTTGTCGATGGAGCGCGTCGACGGAGCCGCCTTCGGCCCGCTCGACCGCATCGGCCAGTTGACGATGCGCAACCTCGACATCGACGACACCCGCGCCAAGCTCGACGTCTATCGCGCCGCCGGCACCCTCGGCCGCGGCGGCCAGTCGGAACTCGACCCGATCCACGACCCGACCTAGCCGCGTCCCCCCATCTGGGGAAGATTTGTGTCAACACCGCATGTGGGGAAGATGGGTGTCAGGGTCTGACACGCATCTTCCCCAGTTCAGGTGAGCGAGGCGATCAGCGCGGCGAGCAGGGCGGCGCGTTCGGGGAGCGAGGCAACGTCCACCCACTCGTGATCGGCGTGGGCGCCACCACCGACGACGCCGAGGCCGTCGAGCGTCGGGATGCCGATGGCCGCCGTGAAGTTGCCGTCGCTGCCCCCGCCGACGCTGACGCCGTCCACCGGGCCGATCCCAACCGCCTCAGCGGCCCGCTGGGCTGCAGCAAACAACTCGACGCTCGACTCGACCGGCATCGGCGGACGGTTGACGCCCCCGGAGACCGAGATCGTGGCCTGCGGGTCGACCGCCGACAACGCGGCCATCTCCTTGTCGACCCGCCGCGCCTCGTCGAGCGAGGTGACGCGCACGTCGACGCGGATCGTCGCCGTCGCCGGCACCACGTTCTCCGCCGTTCCGGCGCGAGCGACCGTGGGCGTCACCGTGGTGCCCTCGGCAGGTTGGGCGATCGTCGTGATCGCCAGTACCTGATGGGCGGCTTCGACGAGGGCGTTGACCCCCTTCTCCGGTTCCAGGCCGGCGTGGGCGGCCCGGCCGCCGACCTCGACGGAGTACATGCCGACGCCCTTGCGGCCGACTTTCAGGGCACCGCCGTCCGCTGCCGGCTCGAGCACGAGGACGCCACCGCACGCCGTCGCCCGCTCCTCGATGAGCTGGCGCGACGTCAGCGAGCCAACCTCCTCGTCGCACGTGAACAGCAACTCGACGCCGGCGCGGTCGGCGAGCGAGGCGACCGCGTGGATGGCGGTGACGATGCCACCCTTCATGTCGAACACGCCAGGTCCGGTCGCCCGTCCGTCGCCAACGGTGAACGGCCGTGCCGCCAACGTGCCGAGCGGGAACACCGTGTCGTGATGGCCGACGACGAGCACCCGGGGGCGATCGCCGCCTCGCCAATGGACGTGCGGACCGGCGGGACCAACAATCAGCTCAGGGTCCGACCCGAGACGCAGGCGGATCAGGTCGGCGAGCACGTTCGCCGATTGCGTCAGGGCTTCGATCTCGTGGGACGGCGATTCGACGTTGACGAGGCGACCGAGGTCGCCGACCATCTCGTCGAGGCCGAAGCGGGCATCGCGCACACAGCCACCGTAGCGATGGGCGGTGCCGACGTCATGCTGACGCGTCGACCGGCCAGCACACCTCGGTGCGAAAGCGGAGTGGGTCGTCGGTGACGTCGGGACCCACGACGTACAGCTCGCGGATCGCCCCGTCCCCGGCGATGCCCAATTCGCTGGCCGTGGCCCCGAGTACGGCGTAGGTGCGGTCGAGGTCGGCGAACGGGCCGACATGGGTGGCGACGAGGACGTCACCACCGCTCACCTCGACGACCTCGGGGCGACCGGGAACCGACGAAGGCGCCGACGTCACCGGGATGTAGGCGACCACCGGTCCGTCATCGTCGGCGAAGAAGGCCGCCGAGAACAGGCCGCCGCCAGGCCCGGAAACCTCGGCCCCCGTGTCGTTGACCGCGGACCACAACTCGCCGAACGCGGCACCGCACCACGAGTCGACGTGCCGCCGAGACACGTCGGCGCGGATCGCCAACGCGGACAGGTCGTCGAGGCGCCGACGCTCGATGCCGATGTCGAGTTGCGGCTCGGCGAGCAGCGACCGCAGCGAGGCGACGACCTGTTGGGTCCGCACCAGCTCACCCTCCATGCGCGAGAGGTGCTCGGAGATCGCCGCATCCCTGGCCACTCCGTCAGCGGCCGTGGTGACCACGCGGATCGACTCGATCGGCATGTCCAAGGCGCGCAGCCGGCGGATCAGCTGGGCGTCCCGAGCCTGGGCGGCTTCGTAGCGGCGGTAGCGCGATCCACGATCGATCGCCGCCGGCACGAGCAGCCCGACCTCGTGATAGTGACGAAGTGCCTTGACGCTGAGGTGGGTCAGCTTGGAGAACTCGCCGATCGACAGCGTCGCGCCAGTAGTGCTCACACCGCTCACACCGCTCATACCGCCATCTTGAACCATCGACGGGCGAACGCTCGGTCCGGCGCGATGTTCTGCACGATGTCGACGCAGTTGCCGCCCGGGTCGCGGACGATGAGGTGACGTTGACCCCACGGCTCGTCACGTAACGGGACGTCGACATCGAGCCCGGCAGCCATGAGGCGTTCCGCGATCGGACCGACTTCGTCGACCTCGAACGTGATGAAGCGGCTGCCGGCGGTAGGACTCCGGTGCTGCGCGAGTTGCGTCGGATGATCGGCTTGCAGGAAGCCGAGACCCATCGGGCGCTCCGATCCGGACGTGAGCACCACGTACCAGCCGATGTCGACCTCGACCTGGAATCCGAAGTGCTCGACGTAGAAGTCCCGACAAGCCGCCGGGTCGGAGGCGACGAACAGGACGAAGTGCTTGTTGATCGGCCACATGACCCCCAGCCTGAACGCTCCCCCAACGGGAGAGTCAAGGCCCCAACGGGGCGGGTGCGCCCGGTACCTGGCTCGACGCGGCGGGGGGTGCTGAACTGTCTGCTGCCCATGTCCACCGCCCCGCCGTCGACCGATCACCGCGCCGCCCTCGCCGAGTTCCTGCGCGCCCGGCGCGAGGCGTTGGCGCCGGCGCAGGTCGGCTTGCCGGCCGGCCGCGCCCGGCGCACCCCCGGGTTGCGGCGCGAGGAGGTGGCGATGCTGGCCGGCGTGTCCGTCACGTGGTACACGTGGCTCGAACAGGGACGGCGGATCAACGCGTCGGCCGACGTACTACGGGCGATCGGCCGGGCGCTGCGACTCGACGATGCCGGGATCGACCACCTCACCGCTCTCGGCCAGCCGGCGGTGGCTGCGCCGAGCGACGTTGGGACGTACGGCCCCGACGACGTGCCGTCGGCGTTGCGCCGCCTGATCGATGCCTTCGAGCCGGCGCCGGCCTATGTGCTCGGACCGCGTTGGGAGTTCGGCGCATGGAACGCCGCCCAAGCAAGGTTGTACCCGCGCATCGAGTCCCTCGCCGACACCGACCGCAACCTGCTGTGGGTCCTGTTCGCCGATCCCTCGACCCGCCAACTGATCGTCGACTGGGACCTCCACGCCCGCCAGGCACTGGCCGAGTTCCGCGCCTCGACCACGGCGCTGCGCGAGGACCCGTCGATGGTGGCGATGATCGAACGGTTGCGGGCGACGAGCCCGGAGTTCGACAGCTGGTGGGCCGAGCACGACGTCGCCCGCTTCGAGACCCGGCTGCGCCGCTTCCAGCATCCGATCGCCGGGTTGCTGACGTTCGAGTACCAGCTGCTGGCTCCCGCCGAGTGGCCGACACTCACCGTCGCCGTCCAACTCCCGGTCCCCGGCGACGACTCCGCCCAGCGCTTGGCGGTCCGCCACCACGTGGCCTGAGCGTCAGCCGATCGAGGTGATCGACGACCGTTCTGGGCGGCATGCGGTCCGTGTTGTGGTGCACGACAGTCGGGCCTTGACGAACGCCGCGGTATACGTTTACCGTAAACGTTTACCAGCGCGTGATCGGGGGTGGCGTGGCAAATCGGGGGCGAGCGACGGTCGTCATGGTCGCTGAACGGGCGGGCGTCTCGATCGCCTCGGTGTCGCGCGTGCTCAACGGCTTGGCGACGTCAGACGACGTGCGCGACAACGTGCTGCGGGCCGCTGCCGAGCTCGACTACGTTCCCGATGCGGTCGCTCGTTCGCTGAAGGTCGGGCGCACCGATCAGATCGCCCTCGCCGTCGCCGACGTCGGCAACCCGGTGTACGTGTCGATGATTCACGCCATCACGGACGTGCTCGGCATTGCCGGGTTGCGCCTCGTCATCTCCTCCGACGGTGCCGATCCCGCCGATCAGCTCGGCATCCTCGGCAACCTCAGCCGCGGCTACTGCGACGGGCTGATCCTCAGCCCGCTACGTGTCACCAACGAGTTGCTCGACGCCCTCACGACGATCCGCCAGCCGATCGTCGTCATCGGCTCGCTCCCCCCACACCTCGCCATCGACAACGTGCGCACCGACTCGGCGGCCGGCGTCGGGCTGGCCCTCGACCATCTGGCCGGCCGTGGTCGCCGCCACGTGGCCTTCGTCAACGGCCCGATCGACACCGTGCCCGGTGCGGCGCGCTTGCGCGGCTTCGTCGAGCACAGCGCCCGGCTCGGGCTCCCGACGTCGGCCGACATGCAGGTCGAGTCGGCCGACTTCACCTATGCCGCCGCCGTGCCGGCCGTCGAGGCCCTCCTCGCCCAGGCCACTCCCGACGCGATCATGTGCGCCAACGACCTGCTCGCCGTCGCCGCCATCAACGTGTTGCGGCGCCACGGGCGATCGGTGCCCGGCGACGTCGCCGTGGTCGGGATGGACGACACCGACATCGCCGAGCTGATCAGTCCAACACTCACGAGCGTCGACCTCGGCGCCGCCCGCCGCGCCGCGACCGCCGCCGAACTGCTCCTCGACCGCCTCGGCGACGGCGACGCGCCGGCCCGCCGCATCACCGTGGCCCCTTCACTCACGCTCCGCGAGTCGGCATGAACGTGCGCAGCTCTCGATCGACAGCGAGCCGACATCTGGGGAAGATCGGTGTCAGACGTCGCGACGAATCTTCCCCAGATCGCCGGATGACACGAATCTTCCCCAGATGGAGGGGTGCGGCGGGGCCGGCCTCGAGGGTCCTTCGATGACCACGACGCTGATCACCCCGGCACCAGGTCCCGCCGCGTCACCGCGCCGGTCGAAACGGGCTTCCCAGGGCCCCGTCGGCGGGCGCGGTGGCGGCGACGCCTGGAAGCTCGTGCTCCCCTGCCTACTGCCGGTGATGCTGTTCAGCGTCTACCCCCTGCTGCGCGGCATCTACCTCGGCTTCACCGATGCCGAGGCCGGCCTCAACGCCACGACGACGTTCACCGGCCTCGAGAATTACCGCAACCTCCGCGGCTATGACCTGTTCTGGGACTCGTTCCGCATCGGGCTGATCTGGACGGTCTCGGTGACGACCCTGCAGTTCTTCCTCTCGCTCGCCCTCGCCCTGCTGCTCAACCTCGACCTCAAGCTGCGCTGGCTCGCCCGGACCCTGGCTCTCGTGCCGTGGGCGATCCCGCCGGTGATCGTGGCGATCATGTGGCGGCTGATGCTGCACCCGCGTTCTGGGGCGGTGAACAAGGTGCTCCGCGAACTTGGATTCGCCGGAGACACCAACTGGCTCGGAGACTTCAAGTACGCCCTCCCGGCAGCGATCCTCGTCGGCGTGTGGTCGGGAATGCCACAGACGACGATCACGCTGCTGGCCGGGCTGCAGTCGGTGCCCGAGGAGCTCAACGAGGCCGCGGCCATCGACGGCGCCGGGTCGGTGCGGCGGTTCTTCCACGTCACGCTCCCGGCGCTGCGCCCGATCATCCTGGCCATCACCACACTCGACATGATCAACAACTTCAACTCGTTCGCCCTCGTCTACACGCTGACCGCCGGCGGCCCGGGCGGCAAGACGATGCTGCCCTCGCTGTTCGTCTACAACGAGGCGTTCCAGTTCGGCCATTGGGGCTACGCCGCGGCGATGGGCAACGTGATGGTGATCGTCGTCGGCACGTTCCTCGTCGTCTACCTCTGGGCCGGCGGCCGGCCAGGTCGGGCAGCGGCATGATCACCGGTCGACACCGACGGGTGACGCGTCCGCTGCAGTACGTCGCCCTCGGCGCGTTCATGGTCTTCCTCGCCTTTCCGGTCGTCTACCTGCTGATCACGGCGCTCAAGCCGCAAAGCGAGTTGCTCGATCCCGAGCCGTCGTTCCTCCCCAAGGAGATCGAGTGGTCGAACTTCACCGAAGCGATCGACAAGACCCGCTTCTGGACGACCGCCCGCAACAGCGCGGTGGTGGCGACGGTGACGATGACGGTGACGATCCTGCTCGCCATGCCGGCGGCCTACGCCCTCGCCCGCTTCCGCACCAAGCTGCGCGGCCTGGCCACTGGATGGATCCTGCTCAGCCAGGTGTTCCCGTTCATCCTCATCATCATCCCGTTGTTCATGGTGCTGCGTGACCTCGAACTGGTCGACACCCTCATCGGCCTCGTCGCCGTGTACACCGTGTGGTCGCTTCCCTTCGCGTTGTGGATGCTGCGCGGCTACATCGCCGGGATCCCCGCTGACCTCGAGGAGGCCGGGGCGATGGACGGCGCGTCGCGCTTCACCGTGCTGCGCAAGATCATCCTCCCGTTGCTGGCCCCCGGGCTCGTCGCCACCGCCCTGTTCACGTTCATCTCGTCGTGGAACGAGTTCTTCTTCGCCCTCGTACTGATCCAGTCGCCCGAGCGCGAGACGTTGCCACTCACGCTCGCCAACTTCGTCGGTGCCGAGGGCCAGGTCGCCCTCGGCGAACTCGCCGCCGCCTCGCTGCTGGCGGCGATCCCGAGCCTCGCCTTCTTCGCCGTGATCCAGCGCCGGCTGACGTCCGGGCTGCTGAGCGGAGCGGTCAAAGGATGAAACACCCACCTGTCCATCGCCTGGTGGATCACCCGCACCGTTGCGGGCGACCGAGCGCCAGCGAGGGAGCAGCCAGCCGCGGCCTGCGTGGCCGGGGAACGCAATAAAAGGAGCAACGCATGACAAGAACCACGTCCATCTCCGCCGGCATCGGTGTCGCGGCACTCGCCGCGGCGACGATCGTCACGGCGGCACCCGCCGGAGCGTCTGGCGAGAGCGTGAACCTCACGTTCCAGAGCCTCGCCTTCCAGGAAACCACCGTCTCGGCGGTCGACGAGATCGTCGCCGCCTGGAACGAGGCCAACCCGGAGATTCAAGTGGAGCTGCGCCAGGGCAGCTGGGACAACGTCCACGACGAGCTCGTCACCCAGTTCGCCGGGGGCACCGCGCCCGACGTCATCCACGACGAGTCGGCCGACATCATGGGCTTCGCCGAGCAGGGCTATCTCGCTGATCTCACGCCGTACCTCAGTGAGGACCTGATGGCCGACGTCCCCGAAGGCGTGTGGCAGGCCGTCACCAACGCCGACGGGGCGATCGTTGCCGCACCGACCCTGATGCAGTCGTACGTCGTGTTCGCCAACGTCGACGCCTTCGAGGCGGCCGGCGTCGAGGTGCCCACGGGCGAGACCCTGGCATGGGACGACTTCGAGGCGCTCGCCGCCGAGTTGACGACGGACGATGGCTACGGCCTCGGCTGGGGCCTGCGCTCGCCGACGGCGACGATCATGAACCTCGCCCTCGGCTTCGGCGGCGACTTCTTCACCGCTGACGGCGAGGACGTCACGTTCGAGGCCGGCGACGCCGAGATGGAGGTGCCGCGACGGATCCACGACCTCGCCTACGAGGCCGGGGCGCTCGATCCCGTGTCGCTCACCTTGAGCGGGTCGGACACGCTCCCCGGCTTCGTCGGTGGTGACTACGCGATGTACGTCGGTGGCAACTTCATCGCCCAACAGCTCGTCGACAGCGCGCCGGAGGACTTCAACTGGGTCGTGCTCCCACCGCTCGCCGGCACCGAGGGCGCCAACCAGGCGGCCAACCCGCAGACGTTGTCGGTGGCCGCCGAGAGTGAGCATCCCGAACAAGCGGCGGCGTTCATCAACTACTTCATGGAAGCCGAGAACCTCGCCGCCGTCGCCGAGGGCGACTGGCTGATCCCCACGTCTGGCGGCGCTCGTGACGCCCTGCTCGAGTCGACCGGCGGCGAGAGCGGGTGGGACGCGATCCTCGCCACCGGAGACCTGCTCGTCGCCGCTCCCTTCCAGTCGGTCGTCGACTATCCGCAGTGGCGCGAGCAGACCGCCACGCCGGCGTTCCAGCAGTACCTGGCCGACCAGATCAGCCTCGAAGACCTGCAAGCCCAGCTCACGTCGGGCTGGGAGCAGGTCGCCGGCGGTTGACCACTTCCCCCCGGCACCGGCCGGCGGCCGACGCGACCTCTGGGCACCGCCCAGACCCGGACCCTGGGCACCGCCCAGACCCGGACCCTGGGCACGTCAGCCGCCGGCCGGCCGGGCGAACACATGGACACATTTTCTGACCGCGCCCTCGGCGCCCTGGCCGGCGCTGCCGTCGGCGACGCCCTTGGCGGCGCCGCCGAGGGCAACGCCCCAGACGACATCCAGGCCCGCTATGGCGGGTACATCGACGGAATCGTCCCGCCGTTCAACGCCGACTGGCGCAACGCCCGGCCGATCGCCCCGTATCACAAGGGCGACGGGCACATCACCGACGACACGTTGATGACGCTCGCCCTCATCGACGTCTACGCCGCGGTCGGCGACCACCTCGACGCCTACACGATTGCCGAGCACCTCGTGCCACTCCTCATCGGCGAACGTCGGTGGATCCCGGAGTTGGAAGACGAGGCGCTGCTGCTCCATCGCATCTTCCTGGCCGAGAAGTGGCTCGTCGCTCGCCTGCACTACGGACACGTCGACCCGCGCGAGGCGGGGGTCGGCAACATCGTCAACTGCGGGGCGGCGATGTACATGACTCCGGTCGGCATCGTCAACGCCGCCGATCCCGACGGCGCCTACGCCGAGGCGATCGACATCGCCGGCACCCACCAGTCGAGCTACGGCCGAGAGGCGGCCGGGGTTTTCGCCGGGGCGGTCGCCGAGGCGATGCGCCCGGCAGCCTCGATCGGGTCGGTGATCGACTCCGTCCTGGAGCTCGCCCACGACGGCACCCGGGCAGCGATCGAGGCGGTCACGTCGGTCGCGGCCAAGCACACCGACTGGAAGGCGGCGATCGGTCCATTGCGCGACGCAGTGGCCCCGTTCGACACCGTCGGGGCGCACTATCGTCAGCCGGCCATGGACGCGCGGCGGCCGAGTCGCACGAAGTCGATCGAAGAGCTGCCCATCGCCCTCGGCCTCCTCGTCGTGGCCGATGGTGACTACCGCGCGGCGGTACTCGGCGCCGTCAACTACGGACGCGACTCGGACTCCATCGCCACGATGGCGGGGGCCATCAGCGGTGCGCTGAACGGCGCCGAAGCGGTACCTCAGGAGTGGCTCGAGAACGTCTCCACGGCGAGCAGAGTCGACCTCGTCGCTCCAGCGACGACACTCGTCGACGTCGCCCTCGACATCTGGGCCCGCGACGCCGAACGGGACGTGTCGCGAGATGCCGCCCGCCGCGCCCTGCAATGAGGCGCGTCAATGACGGCGAGCGACGAGGCGCCGGTCGAGGAGCGTCCGGTAGCGGCGTGCGTGGCCGGGGAAGGAAATGATCAGACTGACGTGGGCGCAGCCCGAGGATCTGGTCGCCCACGCCCTCGTCGCCAAACGCCTCGACGGTGACGACGCCGACGAGATCGCCGACCGGTGGGTCGCCGCCGGGGGCAGCCTCGAGCGCGCCACACAGCGGCGCAACCATCGAACCAGCGACGCCAACCCAGCGTGCTCTCGCCCGCGAGCTGCTCAGCGAACTCGACCGCGTTCCGCCTCCGGCGGTGCTGCTCACCGACGAACCCGACGATCTCGACGCGATCTTGGCGTTGGCACCCGGGGGGTTCACGGCACCCGCCAGCGACGATCTCGAAGACCGGGTGCACGGCGGCTGGCTGGGCCGGGCGGCCGGGTGCCTGCTCGGCAAGCCGGTCGAGAAGATCACCCGCGAGGGCATCCGGGCAATCGCCGGATCGACCGGCAATTGGCCGCTCGAGGGCTATTTCACCGCCATCGGCCTCGATCGCGACGTTGCCGCCGCTTATCCGTGGAACAGAGCAAGCCGCGCGACCAGCCTGGCTGAGAACATCGCCGGGATGCCCGAGGACGACGACCTGAACTACGCCCTGCTCGCCCTCAGCCTCGTCGAACGTCACGGTGACTCGGTGACAACGGACGACGTCGCTCTCGCCTGGCTCGACCTGCTGCCGGGAAAGCGTGTGTTCACGGCAGAACGAATCGCCTACCGCAACCTGCTCGACGGCTACGAGCCCGATGAGGCGGCCGTCGTCGGCAACCCGTTCCACGACTGGATCGGCGCGCAGATCCGCACCGACGTGTACGGCTGGGTCTGTCCGGGCGACCCGTCGCGAGCCGCCCAACTGGCTTGGCAGGACGGCCGCCTCAGCCATCGCCGCAACGGCCTCTACGGGGCGATGTTCGTCGCCGCGGCAACGTCTGCGGCGGTCACGGCCAGGACCGTCGAGGAGTGCGTCGCCGCCGGTCTCTCCGTGATCCCTCCCCAGTCGCGGTACGCCGCGGCAGTTCGTCGTGGTGTCGGGCTCGCCAACAGTGGTCTCGACGACGAGGCGGCGATCGACGTGCTCTACGACGACTTCGGCCATCTCCACTGGGTGCACTCGTTGAACAACTCGGCGTTGATGTCCTTCGCCCTCGCCCGCAGCGGCGGAGACTTCGCCACGGCGATCACGACCTGCGTCGCCGGCGGCTGGGACACCGACTCGACCGGCGCCACCGTCGGGTCGATCTGCGGTGCCCTCGTCGGAGCCAGCGCCCTGCCGCCCGCGTGGATCGACCCGTTGGAGAACCGGCTGGCGACGACGATCGCCGGCTTCGACGGGATCGGTTTCGACGAATTGGCCCGCCGCACCGTCGCGGCGAGATTGCCGTGAGTGCCGGCATCGACTTCGATCCGCTCGTGCCGCGGCCGATCGATCTGCCGACAACCCTGCCACTCCACGGGGGGATCGACTCCGAGGTCGCCGACCGAGCCAAGATCTTCGCCGCTCCCGCCGATCCCGCCGACTGGCCGGCCTGGCGAGAACGGCTGCAGCAGTGGCGGGACGACGCACGTCGGCGCTACCTCGTCGCCGGCGGCACGGGCAGTTCGTGGGCGTCGGGATGCTTCACCAAGGCGCTGGTCTGGCTGTGGGACGAGCGGCTGTTCGACCGGGAACGCGGTGAGTTCACGCCCGACCGCCTGCTCGCCGATGCCGAGCGATTCGGTGGGTTCGACGCCGTCGTGCTCTGGCACGCCTATCCGATCATCGGCCTCGACGAGCGCAACCAGTTCGACTTCTACCGCGACGTGTCGGGGCTCGGTGAGCTGGTGTCCGAGCTCCAGCGGCGCGGCGTGCGCGTGCTCGTCGACTACAACCCATGGGACGTCGGCACGCGGCGGGAGCCGCGCAGTGACGCCGAGGAGCTGGCCGTGCTGGCGACCGCGCTCGGCGTCGACGGCGTGTTCCTCGACACGATGCGCGAAGGCGGGCGGGACCTCGTCGAGGCACTGCAGTCGCTGGATCCCCCACCGGTGCTCGAGGGCGAGTCCCGCGTCCCGCTCGACCGCATCGCCGAGCACGAGATGAGCTGGGCGCAGTGGTTCGCCGACTCGCCGGCGCCCGGGGTGATGGCGGCGCATTGGTTCGATCGTCGCCATATGCAGCACCACACGCGGCGGTGGAACCGCGACCACAGCGACGAGTTGCAGTCGGCCTGGATGAACGGCACCGGGGTGGTCGTGTGGGACGCCGTGTTCGGATCGTGGGTCGGCTGGAACGAGCGCGATGCCTCGACGTTGCGGCACATGGTCGCGCGCCCAGCGAGCTCTCGCCGACGTGCTGGTCGACGGTGAATGGACGCCACTCGTCGATGCGACCGCCCAGGCGTTGGCCGCCGGGGTGTACGTGTCACGGTTCCGGACCGAGTCGGCGACGCTGTGGACGATCGTCAACCGCGGCACCGTCGACTTCACGGGTCACGTCGTCGATGCCGAAGGGCAGGGCACCGTCGTCAACGTCACCGAAGGCACGGCGCTCGACGGGTTCGGCAGCGAGATCACCGTGCCGGCGCGGGGCGTTGGTGGAGTGCTGCACATGGTCGGGGACGTCCCTCCCGGCATCGAGGAGGCGCTCGCTGCGGCGCGGGAGGACCCGCACTGCGTCGACCATGTCTTCCCGGCGCGCCGATCGGTGCGCGTGGCGGCGGCCCGGTCGGTGTCGAGCCAGCCGCCGGAGGACGCCATCACGTTGTCAGCCGGCGCCCGCACGCTCGCCGTGCGATACCGGCTCCGCGAGACTGGGATGTACGACGGCGCGCCGTTCGTCGAGGAGTGGAAGCCACTCCCGCCGCGCCTCCACGCCGACGTGAGCGAGCAGCACACCGTCGAGATCGCAGCGGTCGCCGTGGCGTGCGGCGAGGTCCCCGCCGATGACGGCGGTCCGCTCACCGGGCTCTCACTCGACGAAGCACGCGCGTACGCAGCCGCCGTCGGAGCTCGCTTGCCGACCGAGTTCGAGTGGCAGCTCGCCGCGGCCGACCCAGGCTTCCGCCGCGCCGAACCACTCGTTTGGAACTGGACCGAGAGCGAGCACAGCGATGGGATCACCCGCTTCGCCATCCTCAAGGGCGGCTGCGCGTACCGCGCCGCGGGCTCGGAGTGGTACCTCGACGGGGGACCCCGTCCACCTGAGTTCAGCGCCAAGTTGCTGCTCGCCGGCCTGGGCGTCGATCGCTCCCCATCGATCGGTTTCCGCCTGGCCTGGGATCTCGATCAAGGTGGCCGACGTGACTGAACCCTCCGGGCCGTTGACTGGGGTGCGGGTCATCGACGCGTCGACGCTGTTCGCCGGGCCGCTGGCGGCGATGTTCCTCGGCGACCTCGGCGCCGACGTCGTCAAGATCGAACACCCGACCCGGCCGGACGCGGCGCGCACCCACGGCCCGTCCCGGGACGGCGTCGGCCTGTGGTGGAAGACACTCGGGCGCAACAAGCGCAACGTGACGATCAACCTCTCGCGATCAGAAGGGGCCGAACTTCTCCGCCGCCTCGCCGAGCGCAGTGACGTGCTCATCGAAAACTTCCGGCCCGGAACCTTGGAACGTTGGGGCATCGGGCCCGACGAGTTGCACGCCGCGAACAGCCGGTTGGTCATCGCCCGGGTGACGGCCTTCGGGCAGGACGGCCCGTTGGCGCGCCAGCCCGGCTTCGGGTCGATTGCCGAGGCGATGAGCGGGTTCGCCGCGATCACCGGGGAGCCCGATGGCCCGCCGACGCTCCCCCCGTTCGGTCTCGCCGACGGCGTTGCCGCGCTGGCCACCAGCTTCGCCGTGACCGCCGCCCTGCGCAGCGCTGATGCGACAGGCCGCGGTCAGGTTGTCGACGTGGCGATCATCGAGCCGATCATGATGATGCTCGGCCCTCAGATCACGACGTACGACCAGCTCGGCACGGTCCAGCGCCGGCTCGGCAACCGCTCGGTCAACAACGCTCCGCGCAACGTGTACCGCACCGCCGACGGTCAGTGGGTGGCCGTGAGCACCTCGTCGCAGTCGATTGCCGAACGCGTTGTGCGCCTCGTCGGGCGTCCCGAGCTGATCGACGAGACGTGGTTCGCCACCGGCCATCAGCGGGCCGAGCACGCCGATGAGCTGGACGAGGCGGTCGGGGCATGGATCGCGGCGCGGCCGCTGGTCGAGGTGCTCGCGGCCTTCGCCGAGGCGGAGGCAGCAATTGGACCGGTGTACGACGTCAGCGGCGTGATGAGCGACCCGCAGTACGCGGCACTCGGCACGGTGCACTCGATCGACGACGACGAGCTCGGTCCCGTCAAGATGCAGAACGTGCTGTTCCGTGCGTCCGGCACCCCGGGATCGATCCGCTGGGCCGGACGCGCGCACGGGGCCGACACGGCCGAGGTCCTCGCCGAGATCGGCGTCGGGCCCGACCAACTCGCCGACCTTCGCGGCAGAGGCATCGTGTGAGCGCCGCGCGCTCCACCGACGGACCGATCGTCACCGGGCTGTACGTGCCCGGGGACCGCCCGGAACGTTTCGCCAAGGCGGTGGCGACGGGCGCCCAACTCGTGATCCTCGATCTCGAGGACGCCGTCGCAGCTGACAACAAGGCGGCCGCCCGCCGTCACGTCGTCGAGTGGCTGGCGTCGGACGCGACCAAATCGCCGCTCGTCGAGGTACGCGTCAATGCGGGCGACGCAGCTGATCTGGCCGCGCTCGCGATGGTCGCTGGCGAGTTCGCCGTGCGCCTCCCGAAGGTCGAGTCGCCGGTCGCCATCGACGCGGCCCGCGCTGTGCTCGGAGAGCGGATCCCGATCACGGCCCTGATCGAGACCGCCCTGGGGCTGGAAGCGGCGGCGGCGATCGCCGCCCACCCAGCCGTGACGTCGGTGGGGCTCGGCGAGGCGGACCTGGCCAGCGACCTCGGCAGCGCCGACAACACGGTCCTCGACTGGGCACGCGTCAGACTGATCGTGGCGGCGCGGGCCGCTGGTAAGCCGCCGCCGATGATGGCGGTGTTCACCGCCATCGATGATCTCGAAGGGTTGGCGACGGATACCGAACGCGGCCGACGGTTGGGTTTCGTCGGCCGCACGGCGATTCATCCCCGCCAGTTGCCGGTCATCGCTGCCGCCTTTGCACCCACCAACGACGAGGTGGCGTGGGCGAGCGCGGTGGTCGACGCCACCGCCGCCGGTGGCGTCACGACGCTGGCGTCAGGCGAGATGGTCGACGCCGCGATGCGCCGGCGGGCCGAGCTCATCCTCGCCCTGCACCGCGCGGCGACGCCCCGCAACTAGGACCGATGATGGCGGCGCAGACGCCCTCCCCCCGACTACGGTCCGGTGCGGTGCGGTTCCGCCTCCTGCCAACCGACGACTACTTCTTCGAGCTGTTCAATCAGGCGGCCGCCAACGTGGCCGACTGTGCTCGTCGCTTGAGTGACTTGCTCAGCGGGGCGCCGGACGGCTTGGCGGCCGTTGTCGCGTGTGAGCAGCGCGGTGACGAGTTGATCCGCGACATTCTCCGGCGCCTGAACACATCGTTCGTCACGCCCTTCGATCGGGAGGACATCCATGCCCTCGCCGAGGTGCTCGACGACGTCGTCGACAACGTGATGGAGGTCGGCTATCGGTTGGAGTTGGGGAACCGCGATGTGGCCGCGATGCCCGAGTTGAAGCAGCAGGCCGACCTACTCGTGCAGATGTCCGACGAAACCGTCAAGCTCGTCGATCGGCTGAGTTCGATGAAGGGCACAGAGCCGTTGCTCGATGCCATCGACCGCCTCGAATCAGAGGGGGACGCGGTGTATCGCCAGGCCCTCGCCCGGCTGTACTCCGGTCAGCTCAAGGCGTCGGCGACGCTGTACTGGAAGGATGTGGTCGAAACGATGGAGGCCGCCCTCGATGCCTTGGAGGATGCGTCCGACGTCATCGAGGGCATCGTCCTGAAGCACGCCTGAACCGATGGACACGTTCGCGGTGATCGCCGTCATCGCCATCGCCCTCGTCTTCGACTTCGTCAACGGCTTCCACGACGCGGCCAACTCGATCGCCACCGTGGTGTCGACGCGCGTGCTGTCACCTCGGGTGGCCGTTGTCTGGGCAGCCGTGTTCAACTTCGTCGCCTTTCTCGTCTTCGGCACCGTTGTCGCGGCAACGATTGCAACTGGGGTCGTCGATCCAGACGCCCTCTCGATCGGCGTGATCTTCGCCGGGCTCATCGGGGCGATCGGCTGGAACCTGATCACCTTCTACTTGGGACTCCCGACGAGCTCGTCCCACGCCCTGGTCGGCGGGATTGCCGGAGCGGCGGTCGCCAAGGGAGGCTTCGACGTGCTCATCGCCTCCGGGTTGCGCACGATCGGCGTGTTCATCGTTCTGTCGCCGCTGATCGGGCTGGCGCTCGGAATGCTCTTCACGATCGGGGTGATGTGGGCGGTCTTCCGCTACCGCAACGTCGATCGACTCAACCGCGGCTTTCGTGTCGGCCAGCTGTTCTCCGCGGCTGCGTTCAGCCTCGGCCACGGCGGCAACGACGCCCAAAAGACGATGGGCGTGATCCTCGCCCTGCTGATCTCCTCGAACCACCTACCGACCGGTTCCGACGTGCCGCTGTGGGTCGTGCTGTCCGCCCACCTGGCGATCGCCTTGGGCACACTCACCGGCGGGTGGCGGATCGTCAAGACGATGGGGTCGAAGATCACCCGCTTGCAGCCCGTTGGCGGGATGGCCGCCGAATCGGCAGCCGCGGCGACCCTGTTTTTCACGTCGTACGCCGGAATCCCGGTATCGACCACGCACACGATCACCGGTGGCATCGTCGGCGTCGGTGCGAGCCGCCGGTTGATGGCGGTGCGGTGGAGCGTCGCCGGGCGAGTGGTATGGGCCTGGGTCCTCACCATTCCCGGCGCCTGGCTGATCGCCACATTGACCTACGCGATCGTGGCGGTCTTCAATTGATCGACCGGCGCGCCATCTTCCTGCTCGGGGCCGCGTTGGTCTGCGCGGTGCTCATTCCGATCACCGAACCTGACAACCGCTGGGTGCCGATCAGCCTGTCGGTGGTCTACGTGCTGTTGTCGCTGGCATCGTGGGCCGACGCCCGCGGCCGTCGCCGCCCCCAGCCGTAGTGATGCCATTCCATCTTCGGCAATTCATGCAGAGTCGCTCAGGAACTGTGACGTCTGAGGGCCGAGGTCCGGCCCCGACCGGTCACAATCCCGGCGGGGCCGTCACGGGTTTCGGGGCCGGCCGGTGCCGACCATCGAATTGCGCGTCACGAGGCCGGCGAGCTGCTCCTCATCCCAGTCCTCGGTGTCCGCGGGCCTCAGCGGAAGCACCAGGTACCGCTGCTCGGCAGTCGAGTCGTGAACCCGCAACTCGACGTCGGGCCCAACGTCCATTCCGAACTCGGCGAGCACCGCCCGCGGCTCGCGCACGACGCGGCTGCGGTACTCGAAGCTCTTGTACCAGGCAGGTGGGTTACCAAGGAGGCCGCTCGGATAGCAGGAGCAGAGCGTGCACACGATGACGTGATGGACGGCCGCGGTGTCTTCGAGGACGGCGATCGGCACCGTCTGGGGGTGGTACTCGGAAATCGTGGCGACCGGATCGGCGAGCAGCTGCTCCCGGAACGCGGCGTCGACCCAGGCCCTGGCAACGACGCGGGCACCGAGCGCCGTGCTCGGACCGTCGCCGGAGGCAGATTCGACGGCTGCCACCGCGGCGTCGACATCGTCGGGGTCGACGTGACCATGATCGTGAAGGTGGCGCTCGAGGATCTCGGCGCGCTGGGCGGGGGTCAGGTCGCTCACGCCTCCTCCAAGTCGCTCTCGCCGAGATCGGCGGTGACGGTGTGGTCGGCGGCCGCGCCGAACAGATCGGAACCGCTGAACGCCACCGTGTAGACCAGCTCCGGTTCGCCGTACGTCCCTGTTTCCGCCGACTCACCAGGGTTCGGCCAGGCGAACGCCACTGCCTCGACCCGCCCAGCGTGCCGACGCAGGTAGCGCGGCACCCGCGTGTGGCCACGCGTCACCGGATTGCGCACTCGCACCAGGTCGCCGCGATGGAACCGACCGTCCCACGTCGGGATCGCCGGCGATGGACGCGGTACGGCAACGGGTTCGGTGTCGCCATCAAGGAGACCCTGCTCGGCAGCCAGGCGCTCGATCGCCCACAGCCATCGCTCGTAGTAACGCGACGCCAGGTACTCCGCCGGTGGCATCTGCTCGATCGTGTAACGGAATCGGTCGATCGTCGTGTGCCCCATCACGGTCCCGAGCAGCCGCCACACACGCCCTTCCCAGGGCTCGTGGAACAGCGGCTCGTCGGCCTCGATCGGAACCGCCCCGAAACCGTGCATCCCACCCAGGTCGTGCACGCCATCCACGGCCACGATCATCGCACGACGACAACGACCGGAGTGCGTCTCCAGTCTGACCTGGATGTTCCGCCGCCCGTCTTGTATCAGGCGGAGCATCCATGACTCATCATGTCGAACGCGCCAAAGTGGATGGAACGTGACGACGAGTGCAGTGCTGCTGCGGGACCCGAGAAGGGAGGCTACGGCGATGACGACAATCCATGCCGACGAGATCGTTCCTGGTGATGTCGTCGTCTACGACGGCCAGACCCATCTCATCACGAACGTTGAACGCAGTGACGGGTGGGCGTGGCCCATCGCGGCCGATGGCACCGGCTGGGCCATCGCGCTGGGCCACGAGCTCATCGACGTCGACCGCCGGACGGCGTGACGTGCTAGTCGGCGGGCGACGGCCGACCTAGCGCACGGCACCCTCGGTCACCCCGGCGACGATCTGGCGGTGGAACAACACGTACACCGCGACCATCGGCAAGGTGATGATGCTCAACGCCGAGAACAACAACTGATAGTCGGTGGTGTACCGGTCGGAGAAGGCGAGCAGCCCGGTGGGCAGCGTCTTGAGCGCATCGTCACTGATGTACAGCAGGGCGAGCAGGAACTCGTTCCAGGCGTTGAGCGCCGAGAAGATGGCGACCGTCGCCAGTCCTGGCTTGAGCAGCGGAAGGATCAGCGCCGTGAACATCCGCAGGTCGCCACATCCGTCCAGGCGAGCGGCGTCGAACAGCTCGTCGGGCAGCGCGTCGAGGAACACCTTGAGCAGGTAGATGGCCAGCGGAAGGCCCATCGCCGTGTACGGCAGGATCAGCGCCAAACGGGTGTCCTTGAGACCGAGCTCGTCGAACATCGAGTTCTGGGCGATGAAGTACGACTGCAGGGGCATCAGCAGGCCGAGCAACAGCATGCCGAGCAGGACCGCGCTGCCGCGGAACTCGAATCGGCTGAACGCATATGCCGCCAAGGCGGCGAACAGCAGGATCGCCACGACCGTGATCGCTGTGACGATCGTGCTGTTCAGCGCGTAGCGCCCGAGGTTGCCGACCCGCCACGCGTCGGCCCACACGCCGAAGTCGATCGACGACGGCAGGGCCAGTGGGTCGCTGAACGTCTCCCGGTTGGACTTGAAGCTGGACAGCACCATCCAGATCATCGGGAACCCGTAGAGCACAGCGAGCGCCACCATCACCGTGCGGAACAGCACTCGGCTGCCGATCAACCTGACCATCAGGTGAGCCCCGAGTGAGGCGAGCGGAGTCTCGTGTAGAGCAGGCCGATCACCAAGACGACGGCGGTCAGGATCACGGCCATCGCCGACCCGTAGCCCACCTCCTGGTTGCGGAACACGACCTTGACGAGGTACGTCGTCGGAATCTCGGTCGAGTTGTACGGGCCACCGTTGGTCAGCACGTAGAACAAGTCGAAGCTCTGGAAGCCACCGGTGATGCACAACAGCAGAGCGACCTCGACGGCGTGGCGGACCATCGGCACCTTGACGTGCCAGAACACGCGGAACCCGCCGGCCCCGTCGAGCTGGGCAGCCTCCAGCACCGACGTCGGGATCTGTTGGAAGGCGGCATAGAAGATCGCCATGTAGAACCCGGCAAAGACCCATCCGGACACCACTGCAATGGCGATCAGAGCAGTGTCGGGGTCCCCGAGCCAGATGCGGGTCAACGAGTCGAGGCCAACTCGTCGCAGCCCGGCGTTGAGCAGTCCGATGTCCGGGTTGTAGACGAACGCCCACAGCACGGCGATCACCACCATCGGCAGCATCACCGGCACGAAGAAGGCCACCCGGAAGAACGTGCCCCCCTTCGCCCGTGCCGTCGAGCAGCCCGGCGAGCGCCATCCCGACCACGACCTCCAGCACGATCGTCATCGCGATGTAAATCGCGGCGTGGACGAACGATGACCGGAAGATCGGATCCTGGATGGCGCGCCGGTAGTTGAGCAGGCCGACGGCTCGAACGGTCCGAGGCCGTCCCATCGGAAGAAGCTGAACCGGGCCGTCAACCCGATCGGCACGAGCACGATGGCCCCGAACACCAGCAGCGCCGGAGCGATCAGCAAGTACGGCGTGGACCGGTGCCGGGCTCGCATCCTCAGCGACCCGTCGTCACTCCTCGAGTCGGGCCGCGGCCGACTCGGCGGCTTGGGCGGCGTCCGCCTGCCCACCGAGGACCTCGGCCTGGGCGCCGTAGAGGGCGTCGGCGACCCGCAGGTCATAGCCGGTGTCCGGCGGGGCGATCACCGTCGACGTCTCGTTGAGGTCGGCGGTCAGCCGGGTGAGCCGCTCGTCGATGTCATCGCGGTCCATGGCGCCGCGGGCCATCGGCGTGCCGCCGGCCTCGACCATCTGCGCGGTGAACTCGGGAGTCGAGAACAGCGTGAGAAAGTCGATCGCCGCATCGGTGTGCTCGGAGTGGGCGTTGACGACGAATCCGGTGGCGACACCGATGACGCTGTCCTGCTCCTCCGCACCGTCGATCGCCGGAAGGTTGAAGTAGTCGAAGTTGAGCTCGGGCGCCTCTTCGATCGCCCATGACACGAGCCAGCTGCCGATCGGGTGCATCGCCGCCCGGCCCTGGAAGAACAGTTGGGCTCCCTCGTTGTCGTTGATCGCATTCACCGACTCGTTGACGCAGCCCTCGTCGACGAGCTGCTGCACGTACTCGAGCCCCTCGACCACCTCCGGAGCGTTCATCGGGAGCTCTTCACGCATCATCGCGTCGTACGCCTCGGCCCCCATGACCCGCGACACGATGTGGCTGGCGAAGTTCCCGCCCGCCCAGAGGTCGAGGTTCCCGATCGCCATCGGGATCATTCCGGCGTCGGCGATCGTCGGGCACAGGGCCACGAACTCGTCCCACGTCGCCGGCACGCTGAGCCCGAGCTCGGCGAAGACGTCGACGTTGTACCAGATCACGTTGGTGACGTCGGCGTTGGCCGGGATCATGACGATCTTGTCGTCGACCGTCATGCTGTTGAACGCGCTTTCGTCGAACAAGTCGCCGAGCTCCGTGTCGGCGACGGCGCTGGTGAGGTCGTGGGTGAAGCCCTGCTCGTAGCGCTCCTCGAGTCGGGCACCGGCCCACTCGAAGTAGACATCGGGCGGATTGCCACTGCCCAACAGGTTGGGCAAGCCGATCGTCTGGTACAGGTCGTCGTCTTGGAAGTTGAACTCGACGGTGATTCCCTCGTGGGCCTCCTCGAACGCCGCCCCGGCGGCCTCCCACACGGCGATCTGCGCCTCGCCCGGCGAGCCCATCGCAACGCGGAGGGTGAACGACTCGTCGGAGCCGGCGCCGGCCCGACCTCCCGAGACGCCGGCCGCGGCTGCGGCGATGATGACCGGGGCGAGCAGCGCAGCGGCCCGCCTCGTGTGTTGTCGTACTGTTCATGGCTGCTCCTTCTGTGGTTGTCCTGACAGAACGCGGTCGATCGTCATCTCGAGCAGTGAGCCGAACACCACGTGCGGTCGATGGGCCAGCTCGCCGGCCAGCCTGCGCAGTTCGGCGGTCGCGTCTGGGTCCGCCTCCCTGCGACCGCTGACGAGCGCAACAGCGGCGACGGCGTCGGCGCCGACGGCAAACTTGTCGAGCCACGGCCGCAGCTCATCCTCCAGCCGTGTATTGAAGGCGTCCGCCGAGCGCAGCGTCGTCGCGGCACGAGCGAGTCGGTCGGCCGTGTCCCGGAGACGCGCCCGGGCAGCGCGCTCGTCGCCATGGGCGAGCTCGAACTCGAAGTGCTCGAGCTCGCGGCCCAGATCGATGGGGTCCGGCTCGGCCAGGCAGCTGCCGCGGACGGTGTCGGCGAAGCAGTGCAGCGCCCACTCGTCCGGCCCACCAACTTCGGCAAGAGCGCCGAGCCAGCTGCGCTCGGGGTCGTACTCCTCCGGGGACCAGAGGTAGTCGGCGATCGTCGCCAGAGCGATCTTCGACGCCTCGGTGTTCTCCATCGCGTTGGCCATCACCCCGGCGCTGAAGCGGTCGAGCAACGGATCGCGTCCACGGTACGGCCCGAGGTGCGCTTCATGGATCATCGCCACGTCGTTGACCGGATAGTTGTCCCAGTACAGCGGCGGCCGCAGGGCACGACGCGAGAAGGTGACCGCCTCGGCGGCCGTGATCGCCGGCGCGCAGATCGCCCGCCCACTCCAGAACAGATCGACCTGACCGTCGAGCAACGAACCGAGGGTGACGAGGTACTCATCACCCTCACCGTGGTAGGTGGTCGGGCACACGACGAGGGGAATCGACCGGGCACTGAGCACATCGGCGACATCGTTCGACACCTCGGCGTGCGCCTCGGCCAACGAGCGATGGGTGTCGATGTCAGCGGGATGCTGGAGACGGGAAGGGATGTCGTCGAAGAGCAGGGCGAGGTGATCCACACCGGCGTCGACGAGGCCGAGCACCTTGGCAATCGAGCCGGGCGCGGTCGTCGGCGCTCGAGTACTGCATCGACAGTCCCGGCGACACGCCGACCATCGCCGTCACGTCGTTGTCGTGACAGCGGTCGATCATCGATCGCAGCGTGCGCAGGGCATCGGCGGTGTGCGGCTCTCGCCAGCGGTCGCGCAGGAACGGGTCGTCCTTCGGCGAGTACAAGAACGTGTTGAAGCGGTGGGCGGCGAGGAACTCGATGATGTCCAGCCGCTGCTCGTCGGACCACGGCTTCCCGTAGAAGCCCTCGATCACGCCGCGGATGCCGAATGCGGGACCGTCGGCAACATCGCCTGGGGGTACGCCATCGCGGCGTCGACGAGCGAGATCGACCATCGCCCATCGCAGCCCGCGGCGCGAACTCGCCTCGATGACCAGCCGTTCGGCATCGGTCGGATCGACGCTGGTGCGGAAGTGCTCGTCGCTCAGCCGGCGATGCACGACGTCGTAGGTCGGCCCGGAGACGGTGACCACGTCGACGGCGATGCGCTCGCCCGGGGCAACTGCGGTGGCCAGGCCACTCTGGCGGGCCAGCTCGGCGAGCACCTCGACGCGGTAGCCAGTGCTACGCCACTCGATCGACGTCACAACGATCTCACTCGCTCGCGGAACGGTGCGAGCACGGCCTCGTTGTGCTCGTCGCCGCCGATGACATTGCTGCTGGCGAGCACATCCGGCGGGAAGCCGCGGCCAGAGAGCAACTCGGCCGTCTCCGCAGTGATCGCGTTGACGATTGCCGCACCGGCCACGGTCGACGTTGCGCCAACCGCATGATCGACGCCATCGACGACGATCGAGGCATCGCCGACAGCACCGCGGTTGTCAATGACGACGTCGGCGACGTCGAGCAGGCCGGCGGACCCGGCCGCGCCTCGCGTGACGCTCGCCGCGTGGGCCCGGCTGACGACGGCGATCACGCCGACTCCGGCACGCTTGGCACCGACGGCGACGACGTCGCACACGGCATTGCCACCCGAGTTCGACGCCACGATCATCGCGTCGCCGGGGCTCCAGGCGAGTCCGGCCAGGACGTCCTCCCCCATCGCCGCGAGCCGCTCCAGCCGGGTGCTGTCGATCGCGCTCGAGGTGCAACATCAGCCGGTCGACGAGGATCGGGTTGACGGCAGCCAGCCCGCCGGCCCGGTAGAAGAGCTCCTCAGCGAGGATGTGCGAGTGACCCGTGCCGAACACGTGGACGAGGCCACCGCCGCCGATCGCCGTGGCGCACAGGTCGGCGGCTGAGCGGATCGAGTCAAGCTCCTCGGCGACGATTCCGTCGAGCACGTCGATGGCGTTCCGCAGGTAACGCATCGCCGCAGATGGCGACCCACCGCCAGCTCGGCCGTTCACCATGTCATCAACCGCGGCCCGCGGGAGCGCTGGGCGCGAAGGCGTTGGCGCTGAGCGTGATCTGCAGTTGATAGCGCGACCCGGCGTAGTAGTCGACCGCGGCCATCAGCGGGCGGCCGCGCTGATCGCGGTAGTGCATCCGAATGCGCAGACACGGGGCTGTGCTCGCCGATCCCCAGCGCCGACGCGACGGCGATGTCGGGAAGCACCGCGTCGATCGTGCTGGTCGCCTCGCCGGGGATGATCCCATACCGGTCGTTGAGCAGGGCGAACAACGACCCGTCGAGGGCCGTCTCGTCGAGGTCGGGTACCACGTCGACAGGGATCCAGTTCGTCTCCACGGCGATCGGCTGGCCGTCGGCAAGGCGCAGCCGGGTGAATCGATAGACCGGTTCGTCGTCGTCGACGCCGAGGCGGACGATGGGATCTGCGCCGTAACGCTGCACGGCGAACTCCAGCAGTTGGTTCGACGGATCGTGTCCTCTGCTGCGCATGTCCTCCGTGAATGACGACAAACCGAGTGTCTTGGCGTACGGCGCTTCGACGACGAAGGTCCCCGCGCCGGGGCGGCGCTCGAGCTGCCCGGCCTTGATCAAGCTGCCGATCGCGTTGCGCACGGTCATCCGCGCCACGCCCCAGTCACGCGCCAAGTCCCGCTCGCTCGGGATTCGCGTGCCCACCTGTGTTGTGGCCACCAGCTCGCCGAGCAGCCGCACGACCATCGAGGACTTGCTCGTGACGGAAGCGTCGGTACCGACCGCCTTCGGTCCGACGCTTCCGTCACGTCCCGTTCCAGCAAGGTCCGCCGTTTGCCCGCCAGTCATGGCCCCACGACCATACCAGACTGGTCTAGTCCGTAGAAACGTCAGCACGAGTCTTCCAGGTTGAATCCCTACCACAGTGGTCTAGATTCGTGAACCAATGGGCGTATCGATCCGGGCGGTGAACGATGCCGACCTGGAAGCTGTCTACGACATCTGCCTGCGCACCGGAAACGCCGGGAACGACGCCAGCAGCCTGTACCGCGACCCGACGCTGCTGGGCAGCATCTACGTCGGGCCCTACGTCATGTTGCCCGAGGGCCGCGGCTTCGTCGCCACCGACGACCGAGGCGTCGGTGGCTACGTGCTGGGGACGCTCGACACGCGCTCATTCGAGGAGGCCTGCGAGGCCCGCTGGTGGCCGGCGCTGCGGGCCCGCCACGCCGACCCCGGGCCCTCGCCGTCGACTCCGGACGACCAGCTGCGGGTCTTGCTTCATCGACCGGCCACCGCCCCGGACGAGATCGTGGAAGGTCATCGTGCCCACCTGCACATCGACTTGGATCCGCGCCTTCAGGGCATCGGTGTCGGCAGGCGACTGATCGACCGGTTGCTCGCCTGGATGGTGGAGGAAGGCGCGACCGGGGTCCACCTCGGGGTCGACCGGAACAACGAGCGGGCCGTCGGCTTCTACCGACACCTCGGGTTCGTCACGGTGCTCGACGTCGGCGACGCCCTCTACCTGGGGCGCGCCCTGCCGTAGCCGCGACCGTGCTCCTCGTCAGGTGGTCAACAGTCCCCCATCGACGGGCAACGTGACGCCGGTGACGTACGAACTGGCATCACTGGCGAGAAAGATGAGGGCGGCGCACAACTCGGCAGCTTCCCCTGGCCGACCGGCCGGCACTCGCCCGAGCTGCGAGGCGATGTAGCCAGCGGGGTACTTGGCGGTCATCTCCGAGACGAAGAACCCCGGAGCCAGGGCATTGACTCGAATCCCCTTGCGACCCGTCCACTGCTGGGCGAGGTCGCGAGTGAGGCCGATGATTGCCGCCTTGCTGCTGGCGTAGGCGGCCTGCGGCAGCCCGGCACTCGTCGAGCCGAGGACGCTGCCGATGTTGACGATGCTGCTGCCAGGCGACATCACCCGGCCACACGCCTGGGCCATCCAGTACGAGCCGTTGAGGTTGATGTCGATGACCTCACGGAACTGCTCGGGTGTCTCCCGCGTCGCCGGGTAGGCGGTGCCGATTCCGGCATTGTTGACGAGCACGTCGACCTTGCCGAACTCGGCAATCGTCGCGGCGACGAGCCGGTCGCAGTCGGCGGGATCGGCGACGTCGGTCGTCACGGCGATCGACCGCCGACCGGTTGATCCGATCAGCTGCGCAGTCTCGGCGAGCCGGTCGGCGCGCCGAGCACCGAGGGCGACGTCGGCGCCGGCGTCGGCCAGCGCCTGGGCGAAGGCCACACCGAGGCCGGAGGAGGCGCCGGTGACGATCGCCGCCTTGCCGTCGAGCCGGAACCGGTCGAGGATGCTCATCGCCGCAGTATTGCCCGCGTCACCACGAGCGTGCCCAACGTCACGAAGGCGGGCACCGGATCCGGGAATGACGCTGCGGTCCGCCCGGTTGGTGATCGACAGAGATCAACGTGGAGGACACTGACGTGAGGGAGTCGAACAACAACGTGCAGCACGGCGACGTGATCGAGTTCACGCTGCACGGTGAGCGTCGAACTGCCGAAGCCATGCTGCTGACCGACGACGACCTCGTCCTCCTCGACCTGTTCGACGGGGACCGCCCGGCGTGGGCCGAGCTGTCCGCGCTGGAGGAGCTCGCCGTGTTCCGACCGGACACCGAGCCCGTCGTCTCCGCCGCCTGATCGTCGGCGCAGATTGCGTCAGCCGAATGGCCGGAACCCGGCGTTCCGCGACGCAAACTGGATGAGCACATGCCGTCGAGCCGTGGCACGGTAGGCCGGTGCCCGAGAACCACTTCGACGAACCGGTCGCCGCGGGGTACGACGCGGCGACAGCGGCGATGTTCGATCCGGCGATCGTCGACCCGGCCGTCGACTTCCTGGCCGATCTCGCCGCCGATGGCTCCGCCCTCGAACTCGGGATCGGCACCGGCCGGCTGGCGTTGCCGCTCCGCGAGCGGGGCGTCCGAGTCCACGGGATCGACCTCTCGGCGGCGATGGTCCAACGGCTGCGCGACAAGCCTGGCGGCGAGCAGATCGGCGTGTCGCTCGGTGACTTCGCCACGACCACGGTCGACGGCGTGTTCAGCGTCGCCTACCTCGTGTTCAACACGATCATGAACCTGACGACCCAGGACGAGCAGGTCGCCTGCTTCCGCAACGTCGCCGCCCACCTCGAACCCGGGGGTTGCTTCGTCGTCGAGGTCGCGGTGCCCGACCTGCGACGGCTGCCGCCGGGCGAGACGGTCCGCGCCATCGCCGTCACCCCGACCTACGTCGGCTTCGACGAGTACACCGATGTCGTGAACCAGGTCGTGTACTCACACCACTACCGCCTCGTGGACGACCGGTGGGACGTCTTCTCGGCACCGTTCCGTTTCGTGTGGCCGGCCGAGCTCGATCTGATGGCGCGCCTCGCGGGGATGACGTTGCGCGAACGGTGGAGCGATTGGCACCGCCAACCATTCACCAGCGAGAGCACGTCCCACGTATCGGTCTGGGAGACACAGTCCTGACGAGCGGTTGGACCCGGACCCACGCCGTACAGTCAGGCGGTGGCCGGTGCCGTCTTCGCTCGCGTTCGTTCGGTCGGTTCGCAACTCGGGCCGCGAACACGCGAGCACCACCTCACGTTGGTCGCCGCCGGCGTGGCGTTCTACGCCTTCTTGGCGTTCGTACCTGCGCTGATCGCCTTCATCTCGATCTACGGTCTCGTCGCCGATCCGGACGACGTGACCGAACAGGTCGAGGACATCGCCTCGGCGCTGCCCACCGAGGTACAGGACTTCCTCGTGTTCCAGTTGACCTCGATCGCCGAGGCGAACCCCGCTGGCGTTTCGATCACCCTGCTGATCGCCATCGTGGTCGCCCTCTGGAGCGCGTCCGGGGGGATGGCCGCGCTGATCACCGGCATCCACGTCGCCTACGAACGAGACGAGCCACGCAGCCTCGTCGCCAAGCGCGGCAAAGCGCTGCTGCTGACGATCGGGGCGATCGCGTTCATCGGCGTCGTGGTGTTCGTGATCGCGGCGGTCCCGCCCCTGTTGTCCGACGCCGGGCTGGGCTCAGCCGGCCGCGTCATCTTCGGCATCGTCCGCTGGCCGGTGCTGGCCGCCGTGATGATCACCGGGATCGGGCTGCTCTATCGAGTCGCGCTGGCCGACGGTCCCCACGGATGGTTCGGCATCGTGACGCCAGGAGCGGTCGTGGCGATGGTCGGCTGGCTGCTCGTGTCGGTCCTGTTCGCGGTGTACACCGCGACGTTCTCCAGCTACGCCGAGACCTACGGCGCCCTCGCCTCGATCGTGGTCGTCCTGCTCTGGCTGTGGTTGAGCTCGCTGCTCGTGCTCATCGGCGCCGAAGTCGACGGAGCCGACGGAGGCGACGGAGCCGACGGAGGCGACGAATCGTGACAACGAAGCAGTACGTGGCCTTGCTGCGGGGAATCAACGTCGGCGGCAAGAACAAGGTGCTGATGCCCGACCTCCGCGCGGTCTTCGAAGAACGCGGGTACGTCGCGGTCCGTACCTACATCCAGTCGGGCAACGTCCTGTTCGAGTCCGACTCCCCGTCGTCGTCCTTGGAGTCGGACATCGAGACGATGCTCGAGCGCCGCTTCCGTGTACCACTCGTCGTCGTCGTGCGGTCGCACAGCCAACTGCGCAAGGTCGTCGGCGATGCTCCAGCAGGCTTCGGCAAGACGCCCGACACGTACCACTCCGACACCATCTTCCTGAGGGCGCCGTTGACCGCCAAGCAGGCGATGCGGATCGTCGAGCTGCGCGAGGACGTCGATCAGGCATGGCCGGGCCGAGGGGTCATCTACTTCTCGCGGGTGAGCGCGTTGCGGACGAAGAGCAGGATGAGCCGGATCGTCGGTACGCCGGAGTACAAGTTGATGACGATCAGGAGCTGGTCGACGACGACCAAGCTGCTCGATCTACTGGATGACCATCGCGATCAGTGATCCTCGGCCAGGTTCGTCGGGCAACCTGTCGATTCTGGTGATCCCCATTCGTTGAGGAGATGTCTGGCTGGCACGGTGCCGGCGGCACATCACGAAGGAGCGCACCATGAGGAAGATCACCGCCGGGCTGTTCATCTCCATCGACGGTGTCGTCGAGAACCCCCACGAATGGCACTTCCCGTACTTCAACGACGAGATGGGCGCCGCCGTCGACGCCCAGCTCGGCGCCGCCGACACGCTGCTGCTCGGCCGCAAGACCTACGACGCGTTCGCCGAGGCGTGGCCGGACCGCGAGGTGGCGGGGAGTGACGACGCGGAGTTCGCCAAGAAGCTGGGCGACGCCCGCAAGATCGTCGTGTCCAACGAGCGACGAACGTTCTCGTGGCGCAACACCGAGCAACTGAGTGGCCACCTCGTCGCCGCAGTCGCGGCCCTCAAGGAGGAGCCGGGCGACACCGACATCGCGATCAGTGGCTCGGTCTCGGTCGTTCGGCAGCTGCTCGTTGCCGGCATGCTCGACGAGCTGCACCTGTTGGTCCACCCGATCGCCCTGCGTCACGGTCTGCGCCTGTTCGACGAGTCGGACACCTCGATCCCGTTGCGGCTGATCTCGTCGACGACGTTCAGCACCGGCGTGGTGCACCTCGTCTACGGTCCGGCCAACTAGCGCGAGTCTCAGCCGGCCGCCCGGCGTTGGGTTCGTTGTCGCGGTGACGACGTTGGCGTCCGGACTCGACCAATGAATCGGAGGTCGCCGAGAACCGGTCAGGCGTCGCGAAGGAACAGCAGCACGGCGGCAACGCGCTTGTTGACCTGCTTCTCCTCGGCGAGGTCGCAGGCCAGGAAGATGGCGTTGATGTGTTTCTCCACCGTCGCCCGGTGCAGGTGCAGGGACTCGGCGATGGCGTCGTTCGTCTTGCCCTGGGCCATCAGGCCGAGCACCTCGCGCTCTCGATCGGTGAGCCGGTGCAACGGTGACGATCTGGCCTTCGCCTGGCGAGACACCAGCCCGTCGACGACCTCCGGATCGATCACCGACCGCCCGGCAACGACCTCTTTGAGAGCGCGGGCGATCGCCCCGTCGTCGTCGCCGATGCGCTCCTTGAGGAGGTAGCCGAGACCGGCGGTGCCATCTTTGAGCAGCTCGAACGCATAGCTGTCGTCGGCGTGCTGGGAGAGCACGAGGATGCCGATCGATGGGTGGCGCCGGCGGATCTCGTGAGCGGCTTCGATGCCCTCCATGTGATGGGTCGGCGGCATGCGGATGTCGGTGATCACGGCATCCGGTCGCCGTTCATCGACCTCGGCGAGGAGCGCCTCGGGAGTGTCGACAGCGGCGACGACCTCGAACTCCCCGCCGAACTCGAGCACGGCGCGGACCCCCTCCCGGTACACCTTGTTGTCCTCGGCGATCACCACCCGCAACGTCACGCAGCAACAGTAGGAGCGACGGGCAGTTCGGCCACCACCGTCGTACCACCTTCGGCGTTGGCCGCCACCGTGACCCTGCCTCCCAGGGCGGCGGCACGGTCGGCCATGTTCGTCAACCCACGCCCTCTGACGGTGTCGTCATCGAGGCCGCGGCCGTTGTCGGCGACACGAATCACCAATCGGCCGCTGTCGACCGCCACGTGAACGGTGACCGCCGTCGCCTCGGCGTGCTTGACGATGTTGGCGAGCGCCTCGGACGTGACGAAGTAGGCGGCGCCCTCGATCGCCCGATCGAAGCGCCGGGTGGCCAGCTCCGCATCGGCCTCCACCGAAACCTCGATCGGGAGCGACTTGGCCCGGGCCCCGATGGCCCGCACGATGCCTTGATCGTCGAGGATCGCCGGATGGATGCCCTGGGCAATCGCCCGCACGTCGGCCAGCGTCCGGCGGGCGTCGTCCTGCGCCCCGCCGATCGTCGTCGCGGCATCGTCGGGGGCCTTGGCAATCTGGTTGATGGCCAGGCGAAGTTTTCCGATCAGCGACGCCAAGTCCTGCTGCACGCCGTCGTGGAGGTCGCGCTCGAGCCGGCGGCGTTCCTCGTCCTGGGCCTCGACGATGCGGGCCCGGGACGCAGCGATCTCGGCCGCCTGCTGCTCGATCTGGCGCAGACGAGCCCGCAACTCGTCGGCCTGGCTGACGGTTCGCAGCCGCAGGGCCGCCTCGCGACCGAGGGCGCCGAGCAGCTGGCGATCGTGGGCATTCAACGGTCCCCCGCGCTTCGGCCCACACTCGAGCAGGCCGACCTGCTCGCCACTCTCCGTCAGCGCGAAACGAGCGGTCGGCGGTTGGGCTTCGTCGGCGCCGACCCCGGCGGTGGCCGTCAGCGGCACTGCTCCGGCGGTCGATGCCCTCGCCCACCGCAATCGCAAAGTTCGACGAGCGGTGGCCACGAGCAGCTCGAGTACCTCGGACGGACCGGCATGCTCGGCGGCGGTGCCGAACGTGTCGATCAGTCTGGCGTCACTGCCGATCTCGTCCGACAGCCAACGATCGGCGGCGCGCTCCAACCGATCGCGGAGCGGCAGCAGCAGCGCGGCGATGGTCAGCACCGCCGCGGCTGCCGGCGCGCCGGGCACGATGTGGGCGGTCGTCGCATCGGCCGCGAACCACGCCAGCCCACCGGCCGCCCCGAGGATCGACACGAGACCGACTCCGACCGCCACTCTGCGCACGGCGATCGCCGCGTCGCCCAACTGCGGCTGAACGATCGTGGTGGTCGCCCCGATCGCCATCGCCGTCCAGGCCACCGCTCGCGGCAGGGCCGTGAGGAACCCGTCACCCACGTCGACAAGACCGAGCAGACGCACGAGCTGGACCACGGCGATGAGCCCGAAACCGGTCACGAGCGACAGCGCCAGCCACCTCAACCTGCGCCGTTCGTCGAGGGTCGCACCGAGCAGCAGCCAACCGAGCAGCCCGGCGACGACGAGCGGTCCGAGGGCCAACGCAAGCAGCACCGTCTCGCCCGCCGAGCCGAAGAACGACAGTGACGGGACTTGCAGCGGCGCGACCGCAGGCAGGAGGATCGGAACTTCGGTCGGGTCCCAGGCGATGGAGCACGCCGTCGTGGTCGCCAGGCCGGCGGCGACGGCGACGGGCAGCACCTGGCGCGCCAGCCGCGGCCGGAGCAGCGTGCCAACCGCGCCGACGGCGAGAACCACCGCGGTGACGTCGAGACCGACCCCGAGGGCGCCGAGCAGGCCGCGATCGATCGGCGGGTCCGCAGCGTGCATCGCCTCGCCGACGACTGTCGCGGCGGTGACCGCCGCCGCCATGCCGATGACCAGGCGCCCATCGCGACCGACAGTTCGACGTGCCGCGACGACGACACCGGCGCCGACCACGGGAACGAGGCCGGCGGCGATCCAGAGCCACGCGCCGGCGGCTCCGTCGTTCCAGGCATCACCACCGGGCGGCGGGCGAACGTTGCCTGCCAGGACGGCAGCGAGGACGACGAAGGCGACGGCGAGAAGCGCCAGCAAGCGTTCGGCGGAGAACCCTCTCGTCACACGACCATCATCCTCGGCGCGGCCCCGGCGGTCCACCATGCTGACCATCCACCGGTAATGGAGGTTTTCCAGCACCGCGACGATCTAACGTCGCCACAGAGGGGAGAGCACGATGTTGCTCGTCGCGCGGGTGGACAGTCGCCGTGTGTTGGCGCTCGGCGTGGCCGGGCTCGTCCCTGCCGCGCTCGTCACGTTGCTCCTCGTCCACCAGCCCTCGATCGGCGCTCGACGGCTCTATCCGCTGCTGCGCGGTTCGATCGCCCTGCTCGGACTGTGCCTGGCGCTCGCCACGTTGATCACGTGGGCGTGCAGCCCCAGCCGGCGGAGCCGTGGATCGCTGTGTGGGTTGGCGTGGGCCGGCGTGACCGGGCTGCTGTGCATCGGCCCGTTCCTCGAGAGCACGCCACGGCCCCGGCTCTACGCCTTGGAACTGGACGACGGCGACGTCCTGTGGGCAACCACAGGGGCGGCTGGTGCGCCGCGAATCGTCGACGGCGAGCTCGTTGTCGGCGACACCGAGTCGGGGACTCTGGTCGGCTTGAATCCGCGGACCGGGGACGAGATCTGGCGCGAGGCCGTTGCCGACGGACGGTTGCCGGCGACCGTCTCCGAGAACAACGCCGAGTGGTCGCGACCGCCACCGGCCGAAGATGTGCTCGCGGTGGTCGAGGCCGGCGAGAGCAGCTACGCCTACGTACGAACTCGCGGCGCCAATGGTGCGCCGAGCGGCGCCATCGTCAAGTTCGACACGGGGAACGGCGAAACGCTGTGGCGCATCGGTCTTCCCGCCATGGCGGTCGTCACCTCCGGTTCGCCGACCATCGACGCCAACGGTTCGGCGGTCGTCGTTGCTGGCGGAGAGCAGATCGCGGCACTCGATGCCGACGACGGTCACCTGCGGTGGATGCAGAGCGTCGTGGCCTTGGGCAAGAGCCGGGGCTACGCCCTGCCGGGAGCCGTCCAGCAGGTCATCGTCACGGACTCGCTGGTCTTCCTGTCGGCGACGCCCGACACGTAACCGCCAGCTCGGGCTGGGCCGACCCGCACCGGCAGCTCCGGTTTTCCCTACCTCGACACGCTGGGCTCGGGCGGCAGATTGGGTGGTCTGCATGGTCGCCGCCAGCCGTCGACAGGTGGACGATCGTCACATGTTCGCAACCACGCCGACAACGACCACTCCCGCCTTCCCGTCACGAGCGTCTCGCGTCGGGCGTTGGGTGCGGGGCCGGCTCGCTCCATCTGGCGACGACCTCGAGGAGCGAGCCAGCTGGAAGGTGAAGACCCGGTGGATCCTCGGCGCCTGGGCCGTGTTCTCGGCGATCTCGGCGCTCGGGACAGCTCTGACCCCGACATTGCTCGCCTTTCCGATGGTCCTCGTGGCGTTCACGCCACGCCTGCCCTTCCTGATCCTCGCCGCGGCGTCGGCCAACCCGCTGGTGTTCTTCGGGGTGGCGCTCCCCAGGATGCTCGTCGCCGATCCGATCCACATCGCCCTCGGTCGCCGCTACGGGGGCCGCTTCGTCCCCCGCCGGGCTCACCGTGTGATGACCCGTCTCGGGCTGCTCGGGGTGGCCTTGCGTCCGACGAGCAAGGTGCTCGCCGCCGCCGGTGCCTGCAAGCTGCGGACGTCCCGGGTGCTCACCGCTGACGTCCTCGGAACCGTCGGGCTGCTGGCCAGCGTGTACGTCGGAACGACGACGGTCGTCGGCTGATGGGTCCAATCCACCCACGCCCTGGCGCCGCCGCCGCCCCGGCCGCATCGGCCGCCGTCCTCGCCCTCCTCGCCCTCACCCTCGGCTGGCGCGGTGCCGACTGGCCGGCCCAGCTGCTGCGACTCGAGCTCGTTGATCGGGACGGTCCGACGATCTGGAACAACCTGTGGTTCTCCGGCCACCACACGCCCGGCTACGGGGTCCTCTTCCCGGTGCTCGGCGCGGCGTTCGGGGCACCATTGGTGGCGGTCGTCAGCTGCGTCGCCGCGGCCGCCTCGTTCCAGGCCCTGGCGAGCGGGTACCGCCGGGCGACAGCGGCCAGCGTGTTGTTCGCTGCTGGCACCGTCGTCAACGTGGCGGTCGGTCGGCTGACCTTTGCCCTTGGCCTCGCCATCGGGCTGGCGGCGGTCGCCGCCCTCCGCCGACGACGGCTCGTGCTCGGGGTGGCGCTGACGCTCCTGACCGCCCCGGCGAGCCCCGTTGCCGGGGTCCTGCTCGCCCTCGCCCTCACCGCCTGGGCGCTGCACGCCAGGCGCCCTCGACTGCTCTGCGTCGCCGGTTTGGCCGTGGCTCCGATCGGCGCGGCGATGCTGGTGTTCCCTCAGGGTGGGCAGTTCCCGTTCCGCCTCGGAGCGCTGTGCTGGTCGCTCGCCGTCGTCGCCGTCGTCGCCGTGGCCACCGCCGAGCGGGTCGTCCGCGTTGGGGGCCGCGCTGTACGCGGTGGGCTGCATCGTGACGTTCCTCGTGCCCAACCCGCTCGGCGCCAACGCCACGCGGCTGGGCATGTTCTTCGCCGCGCCGGTCCTCGTGCTCACGGCCCGACGTCTTCGCACACCGATCATCGCCATCGTCCTGACGGCGATGATCTGGTGGCAGTGGTCGCCTGGACTCGACGGGATCGTGCGCGCCGGCCGCGATCCGTCGTCGACGGTGGACTATCACCAACCACTGATCAACGCCGTGCGTTCGGCGGGCGGCCCTGCCGGACGCATCGAGGTCGTCCCGACGCAACGGCATTGGGAGACGCTGTACGTCGCCGCCGAGGTGCCCCTGGCGCGCGGTTGGGAACGACAGCTCGACATGGGGCGCAACCCGCTGCTCTATGACGCGACGCTCGATCCGCAGGCCTATCACCAATGGCTGCGCGATCACGCCGTGCGGTACGTCGCCCTGGCGGACGTACCGCTGGACCCCTCAGCCGAGCCAGAGGCTGCGCTGGTCCGCGGCGGGTTGCCGTTCCTCCAACCGCTGTGGCACGACGACCACTGGCAGCTGTGGCGCGTCGTCGACGCTCAGCCGCTGATCGAGGGTCCGGCCCGACTCGTCGAGCTCGGTCCGACGTCCGTCCAGCTCGAGGTCATCGACGCCGGGGCGGTGCTCGTGCGCGTGCGGTACTCGAGCCATTTGTCGCTCGACGTTCCTGGCTGCGTGGAGCCGAGCCCCGACGGCTGGACGACGATCCAGGTCGAGCGGCCGGGCTCCGTCACCTTGCGCCCGGTCGTGGCCCGCAGCCTTCCGCTGATCGGCCGGCTCGACGACTGCGCGACCTGACGACGGTGCGATCTGGGCGGCCCGCAGTGGCGATTCCGGACCGCCGGCCGCCCAGATCCGGATGTGGACCGGAGGCCGCCCAGATCGACGCGGGTCGTGCGGAGCGTCGAGCGGTCAGTCGAGTTCGTTGAACTCGACGACGTTGACCTGCAGATGGTCGATGACGAAGTCCTCGACACAACCGCGGAACTGCCGGCGGTTGGTCTCGTCCATCGCCGGTTCGAACACCGCCCGGAATCGTCCGTCGCCGAGGTCCTCGATCGGTCCGGCAAGGTCGGAGGTGACCTCGAGGCGGCACGTCAGCAGCTGCGCCTCGACCATCTCGCCGAGGGTCTGACCCGGCTCGCCACCGGCGCTGCTCGCGGCGACGACGAGCTCCACCTGGCGGGCGTCGACCTCCTCGTGAGTCGACAGCGTCGCCTCCCGCAGGGCCAGCACTCCGACGATCCCGACCGCCAAGCCGACGGTACCCAGCGCCAGCTTGACCGGCGACAGCTTCGTCACGGACGGCCGCCGCGACGCAGCAACTGACGGATCTGACCGTCGTCGGCGCCGGGCACGTCCTGGGCCAGCACGGTGATGTCGTCGAGCAACAATCCGCCGGACGGATAGCTGATCGGATACAGCTGGCGGGCCAAGCGCTCCTCACCGGCCGGCGAGGACGTCTTCGACGCGACCCGATCGACGACCCAGGCGATCCCCGACAGGAGCACGCCCCCGCCGACGAGGAACGTGATGAACACGTTGAGCTGTCCGGTCGACTCGCGCATCCACGCAAAGCGGTCGCGTGTCGGACGGGTCTCCCGCAGGATCTGGACGACGTCCGAGTCGGCGGGACCCTTGAGGCTGTGCTCGAGCCGGGCCAGGCGCCGCAGCACGAGACCTGTTGCCAGGGCGATCTCGGCGATGAGCACGATCAGCCCGAAGAACAGGGCGCGGTTCCACTCCCAGCGGTTCAGCGAGACGACCATGTAGAAGACGCCGGCCAGCAGCGTGCCGAGACCGGCCAACCAGGCAATCGTCTTCACGTCGTCGACTCCTTGTCTTCGATGGTGACCTGACCGGTCTCCCCGTCGACGTGGACCACGGCGCCCTCGGGGAGGTCGCCCAACGCCCCGGTGTACCCGACGACTGTCGGCACCCGCGCCTCGCGAGCCAGGATGGCGAGGTGCGACAGCACCGATCCCGTCTCCGACACGATGCCCTTGAGCCGCGGCAACAACGGTCCGAGACCTGGTGACAGCGTCGTCGTGACGAGGACCGACCCGGTCGGCGGGTCGGTGGTGTCGTAGGTGACCGGTCCGCGGCCCTCACCTCCGCCGGCGCCGGTGCCGCCGCCGACCTCACTGTCGCACTGCGAGCGAATCGGCTTGCCGAGGTCGGACAGCTGGAACGACGCCGGCAGCGGGGCTCCGAAGTCGTGGTCGTGGCTCTCCACCAGCGCAGCAACGACGACGGCCCGTTTGGTGACGACCGCCTCGACGTGATCGAGCGTGAGGTGACGGACCGACTCGGGGTCGGGGAGGTCGCCGGCGGCCGCCAGGCGCTCGCCGATCTTCCACGCGGCGCGGCCCGACAACTCCTGGACCCAGCGGACGCGCAGCCGTAGCGCCTCGCGCAGGATCCCGTTGTCGCTGCAGCGTTGACATTGCGACGTCGTCGGGATGTTCAGCGTGATCGCCTCCTCCGGCAGCACCGGGGCGGGGGCCACCTGCGGCCCGGTCAACGCCAGCACGGCCGGACTGCGGATGAGGATTTCCTTGTCGTCGAGGCCGTCCTGGCGCGCCTCGGCCAGCACGCGCAGGGCGACCGAGGCACCGGTCATCCGGTTCCCGCCCGTGTCGGTGAGCATGCCGATCAGGATCTCGTGGGCGTGCAGAGCCCGCAGGACTGCCTGACTGCGATGCAGCAGGGCGACCAACTGCCGGCTGGTCAGCTCGGTCAGCGGCGGGACGGCCTCGAGATCGGCGTCCGTCCGATCCAGGAGGTGCTCGGCGAGCAGGGGCAGGGCGGAGCGCAACCGCCCGACCCGCCAAGCCCCGCGCAGCCGGCGGCTGGCCGGAATCGGGTTCAAGCGATGGAGGATCGTCGTTTTCGGCTTGATCTCCCCGGCCAGGCGCAGGTCGATGGCCACGTGTCCGTCGACGCACACGACGACTTCGCTGGCGGCCACATCAGCGGCGGTGGCCGAGCCGGCCAGCACGACGGCTTCGCGCACGGCATCGCGCAGCGGCGGGACCCAGAGGTCGGTCTCCAACTCGGTCAGCGGGAAGGGGAACGTCTCGGCGACCGGGCCGGGGCCGTAGATCGGGCCGCTCGGCACGCCGCGGATCTCCGTGGTGACCGGGCGCGACTGCAGCAGCCACACTCGGGTGTCGGTGTCGATCGCCCACTCGACGTCCTGGGGCCCTCCGTACACGTCGGCGACCTTCGCCGACAGCTCGACGAGACGACGGAGATCGGCCGGTGGGAGCTTCGGTCCGTCGTTGGCCGCGAAGTCGATGACCTTGCCGTTGGACGGATCGAGCACGTAGCGCGAGCCGTCGACCTCTCCACTGACCAGTCGCTCCGGCCCGCCGGTCACGGCGCTCACGACGCGGCGGTCGGTGCGCCCGGTCACCGGGTCGATCCCGAACATCACCCCGCCGTACGCCGGCTCGATGAGCGGCTGGACGAGCACGGCGATGGGGTGTTCGGCAGCGCCGGCCCGTTGCCGGGAGTCGAGCACCGCCGCCACGGCGTCGGCGAAGGCGTCGAAGCCGGTGATGCCGATGACCGACTCGAACTGCCCGGCCATCGACGACGTCGCCATGTCCTCGACCACCGACGAACTGCGGGCGACCAGTGCCCGTCGGTCGCCGCCGGCCCGTTCGAACGCTTCGTGGACGGCGGGATGCGTGCGAACGTCAGCACCGGCATCGCTGGCATCGGAGAACGCCGTGGTCAGCACGACGCCCGGGAGGCTGGCCAGGCCGGCGATGCTGCCGCGTGCCAGGGCGGCCGCCTTGCCACCGGTGAGCGAAGCATCGACGGCGGCGGCGTCAGTGAGGTCGACGACGAGCGGGCGCTCGGTGCCTGCATCTTGTGCGACGGCGCGCACCACTCCTTCACTCATGGCGGACACCTTCTTTAGTCCGTTCGTGACCCGATTGCCAGCGGGTAACACGAACGGACACGGTTACTCCTCGGTACCAGGCGGACGAAGCGGGAGGAGCACGACGAACCGGTTGTCGCCGGGCTCCGAGTCGAGGCTCATCTCGCCACCATGGCGGCCGACGACGATCCGCCAGGCGATGTCGAGACCGAGGCCGGTGCCCTTGCCGATGTCCTTGGTCGTGAAGAACGGTTCGAACACCCGGCTGCGGATCTCCGCGGGAACGCCCGGCCCCGTATCGGCGACCTCCACCACCACCCGGTCGTCGTCGGCCCACGTGCGCAGGGTGAGGGTGCCAACGTCACCCATCGCGTCGATGGCGTTGTCGATGAGGTTCGTCCACACCTGGTTGAGCTCGCCCGGATAGGCGACGATCTGCGGAATGCTGCGGTCGTACTGGCGCACGACTTTGATGGTGTCGCCGAGCTTGTGGCTGAGCATCGTCAGCGTGGCGTCGAGAAGTTCGTGGACGTCGACCGTCTGCAGCGGGGCACGGTCCATCTGGGTGTACTGGCGGGCCGAGGCGAGCAAGCCGGAGATCCGCTCGACGCTGTCGGTGATCTCGTCGAGCAGGTTGTTCGACTCGATCGCCCGCACCGGATAGGACAGCCCGTAGTCGAGGTGCGGCGGCGGGGTGACTTCGAGCACCTCTTCGAGCCAGTCGGTGCCGAGTCCGGCGGCGACGAGGATCGGGGCGATCTCCCACGGTTCGGCGATGCCGTGCTCGGTCAACCAGTCGGTCACCTCGTCCTCCCGATCGGACGCTTCCATCGACGAGAGGTTCGGCGCGTCCCGGGAACTCGCCAGTGCCTGGGCAGCGAGGGCGGCGACCGCCTCGAGCTTGTCCGCCGGGAGGTTGCTCTGGATCAGCAGGCCGAGTTTGTCGCGCATCTCGGCGAGCATCTCGCGCAACCGCGAACTGGCGCGCAGCACGGCAGCCACGGGGTTGTGCAACTCGTGAGTGAGCCCGGCCGTCACCGACCCGAGGGCCACCAGCCGCTCGTGACGCTCGATGGTGTCGCGATTCTCCATCGCCTGGGTGGTGAAGCCCTCGAGCAGATGGGACGCCATCGGAAACCACTCGCGCAACGCCTTGCCGAGCTCGGCGGCCGGGAGCTCGAGCAGCCGGCAGTCCTTGACCGCCCGGGCAGTCGCCGGATAGACGTCCAGCACGTTGGGGTTGACCAGGTAGAAGTTGAACGCCCCGGTGTACGAGCCGCGGTAGTCGCTGCGCATCAGCTCGAGCTCGCCACCTTGCACCCGGCGCGACAGCGCCAGCATGCCCGAGAGCAGAACCAGGAAGCACGTCGCCGGGGCGCCCTCGGCGTGGATCGTGGCCCCGGCCGGATACTCGACGACGCGGCCGTGGTCGGCCAACCACGTCAGCTGATCGTCGCTGAGCTTCTCGAACAAGACCAGGGTGCGCAGCTCGTCGGAGGACAGCCGCTCAGATTCGGTCACTGACGCTCCAAGAAGCTGTGGATCAGCTGGATCGCCATGGCCCCCTCGCCGACTGCCGAGGCGACTCGCTTCACCGAGTTGGCACGGACGTCACCGGCGGCGAAGACGCCGGCCACGCTGGTCTCGAGAAAGTACGGATCGCGGTCGAGGTGCCAGCCGCGCGGTCGGCGGCCGTCGACGAGGAGGTCAGGCCCGGTGCACACGAACCCCCGCGGGTCGCGGGCCACAACGCCGTCGAGCCATTCGGTACGCGGTGCCGCACCGATGAACACGAACAGGTAGCCGGCCTTGACGGTTTCCTCGCTCGCCGTCGATCGATCGCGGATCGTCAACGCTTCGAGGTGGTCGTCGCCCTCGACCGCGGTCACCTCAGCATCGAGGCGGACGTCGATGTTCGGGAGCTCGCTGATCTGGTGGATGAGGTAGTGCGACATCGACCCCTCCAGGCCGGTGGCGCGCACGAGCAGCGTGACCCGCCGAGCATGACGGGCGAGGTACACCGCCGCCTGACCTGCCGAGTTGGCACCACCGACGATGTACACCTCGTCGCCGGCACACGCTGGAGCCTCTGTCGCCGTCGAGCCGTAGAAGATGCCGCGTCCGGTCAGCCCGGCGGCCCCCGGGACGTCGAGCTTGCGGTAGGCGATTCCCGTGGCGAGCAGCACGGAATGGGCGACGACCTGGCCGCCGTCGTCGAAGCGCACCGCTCGCGATGATGCCCGCACGTCGAGACCGACGACGTCGCGGGTCCTGAGCACTTCGGCGCCGAACTTGAGCGCCTGACGAGACGCCCGCTGAGTCAGTTGTGACCCGCTGACACCGTCGGGGAACCCGAGATAGTTCTCGATCCGCGAGCTCTGCCCGGCCTGGCCGCCAGTCGCCCGACGTTCGACGAGCACGGTACGCAGCCCTTCCGACGCCGCATACACGGCGGCACCGAGCCCGGCCGGGCCTCCACCGACGATGACCACGTCATAGAAGTCGGTGGCCGGCGTCGTCGAGAGCCCGACGAGCGTCGCCAGCTCGCCGATGGTCGGGGTCACGAGGTGCTCGCCGTCCGGACTCACCACCAACGGGATGGCGGCAGCGTCGACTCCGGCCGCCGCCAGCATGCGCTGGCCCTCGGGATCGTCGCTCGTGTGCCAGCGGTACGGCACGGCGTTGTGGGCGAGGAAGTCACGGACCTCGAAGGAATGCGCCGACCAGCGGTGGCCGACGATCCGCACCGTGTGATCGATCGGCTCGTCGGCGTCGTCCCGCCACAGCTCGACGAGTGTGTCGATCACGGGGTACAGCTTCTCCTCGGGCGGGTCCCACGGCTTGAGCAAGTAGTGATCGAGGTCGACGTCGTTGATCGCCTTGATCGCCGCCTCGGTGTCGGCGTACGCAGTGAGCAGGGCGCGGCGGGCCTTGGGATACAAGTCCATCGCCTGCTCGAGGAACTCGACCCCGGTCATCCCGGGCATCCGGTGATCGGCGACGATCACGGCCACCACGTCACCGCGCAGCTTCAACTCGCGCAGTGTCTCCAGGGCCTCGGGGCCGGACTCGGAACGGACGACCCGGAACCCCTCGCCGAGATGGCGGCGCAGGTCACGCGCTACAGCGCGGGAAACCGAAGGATCGTCGTCGACCGTCAGCAGGACCGGCTTCCGGTCGACGTCGCGGCGGTCGTCGGTGGTCATCGCTCCATCGACGCTAACCGGGACCCATCGATCCACGCCTCCCGGTTCCGCAGAGCACCGCGCACCGGACCGGTGCAACTGGCTCCGCAGATCCGGCCGGTGTCGGGCAGGCTGGTGCGGTGAACACTCCCATCGACCTCCGCCCGGCCGCCGAGCGCTTGGCGCGGATCGTCGAGGCGCTGCCCGACGACTCGCTCGGTCAGCCCACGCCGTGCTCGACCTACACGGTTGCCGCCTTGCTCGACCACCTGGACGGCACGGTCGTCGCCTTCCACGCCGCAGCCATCAAGGATCCGGTGCCCGGCGGCCCATCCGGCGATGCCGACCATCTCCAGCCGGGCTGGAGATCGCGAATCCCCGAGGGCCTCGGCGCGCTGGCCGACGCGTGGGACGATCCGGCGGCCTGGAACGGGCGGACTGCCGCCGGTGGAGTCCAGCTGCCGGGGGACGTCGCCGGTGTCGTCGCCCTCGACGAGTTGGTGATCCACGGGTGGGACCTCGCCAAGGCCACCGATCAACGGGCCGAGTACGACGGCCCCGGCCTCGACGCCGTCCACGCCATGGTCACGGACTTCCGCAGCCGCGGCATCGAGGGCCTGTTCGGCCCCGAGGTCGCCGTGCCCGCCGACGCGGCGCTGTTCGATCGGATCCTCGGCGTCACCGGACGCGACCCACACTGGCATCCACCGACCTGAAGGCCTCCACGCGCCCCCACATCTGGGGAAGAGTTCTGTCAATCGATGATCTGGGGAAGATTCATGTCAGGCCCTGACTTGAATCTTCCCCAGATGTCCGGTCGAGCTCGACGGTCATGCACAGGCTGTGCGGGTTGGTGGTGTACGAGCCGAACGGCGCGCACGGCTGGAAGCCGGCCTTGGTGTACATCGATCGTGCGGCGGCGAACGCGTCCATCGTCCCGGTCTCCAGACTGACCCGCCGGTAGTTCCGGTGGGCAGCGATCGTCAGCACGTGGTCGAGTAACGACTGGCCGACACCCCGGCGTCTGGCCGCCTCGATGGTGTGCATCGACTTCAGCTCGCCGTGCCAGCGGTCGAGCTGCTTGAGGGCCGCGACGCCGACCAGCGCGCCGTCCTGCCGGGCGCTGAACAGAGTGACCGCCGGGTCGGCGACACCGTCCTCGTCGAGGGCGTGGACGTGACCGGCCGGAGTGACGGCGACGGCGTCCGCCAGATGGCGTCTCAGCAGCCCGCTCACGTCGGCGGCGCGGGGATCGTCGACGGCGATCACGAGGTCGTGCTTGCGGTGGATGCGGTAGTGCAACACGAGAAACGGCAGGCCGAACACCTTGAAGGCGTGCTCGGCGCGAAGGTCATCACCGTCCAGGTACACCTCGAGCGTCTCGCCGAAACCGTGAACGGCGAGAGTGGTCAGGTCGCCGGTCTGCGGGTCGATGTACGAGAGGTAGTGGCCGGCATGGCCGTCACCCTCGCTGCTCAGCGACAGGCCGCCCCCGGCACGTTGACGCGGGACGAGTGTCGCCGTGAAGCTGCCATGGGGAATTGGAAAGCCGACGCTCACGTAGCCACGACCTCCGTGGCGGTAGGTCGTGTAGATGCCGACGTAGATCGGTTCGCCCGTGTCGGCGAACGAACGGATCCAGCCGCGGACCACCGACCCGTCGGTCGACGTGATCGTGTCGATGCGGCTGTGCACCCCACGCAGCGCCTCGCGTTGGTTCATCGGCACGTTGGCCTGCCCGAGCGGGCGGGCGACGAGCGTCCGGTAGAGGAGGTACCCGGGACGTACCCACGTACGCCAGTGCGGGACGATGTCGAGGGTGAATCGAGTCGTGTGCTCGTAGAACTCGCGCACGCGGCGATCGACAGTGCTCGGCTCGAACTCGGGGCCGGCCAGCTCGTCGAGCGACGCGACGATGCCGATGTCGTTCGCCGCGGCCGTGTAGGCGCCGCCGATCGCCCCGGCAAGATCTCGGAGGTAGTCCGTTCCGACGTAGCGCGTCGTCGCGGCCATCGGGACGACGAAGGGCAGGTCGCTCGGAGCCCGCTGTTCGGCCAACAAGGTGACCTGGGGATCGCGGAACACGATCGCCGACAGCGTGCGGTAGGCCACCACCGTCGCCGCCGCGACCACTGAACCCGGGGCGTCGGGGCGCCACCGCCGGAAGGCCGACCCCACGACGAGGCCGATTGTCGGACCCATCGCCACCTTCGGCGGACGAAGGGCGAGCGCCCCGGCGACCGCTCCGGCAGCGGCTCCGACGATGACCGGACTGCCTCCGGCCCGGCCGCCGAGCCGACCGAGTGGTGCCGCCAGGGCGGCGCTGGTGAGGATCCGGTGCGGAAGGGCCGGGATCTCCCCTGGTCGTTGCCGCGCCCGGGCCAACGCCTCGGAGGCCGCCAGGAGTGCCCCGCCAGCCGCTCCCCAGACCAACATTCGCCGGGCCGTCGGCCGAGCCGCCAACGACGCCCCCGCCAGCCCCCCGATCGCCGCGGCGTAGCCGACCGCCTGCGTCCGTTGTGCCCGGTCGAGCGCCACCGTCGTGAACCTAGCGAGCTCGGTGCTTGGACGCCGGCCGCGCCGTCCGTCGCCGGCGACTCGACGTGTCAGCGGACGGCCGTCTCCATCTCCTTCGCCGTCTCGGCAGTGATCTCGATCTCGAACGCCCCGACCCTGCCCGGCTGGTCGGGCAGCTTGCCGTCGCTCAGCGCGAGGAGCATCGGCAGCGGGTCGAAGTCGAAGCGGACCAGCCGCGTTCTGCCGTCGACCAGGGTGTCGAGGACGGCGAGCTCGAACTCGACGACTTCGGCGAGTTGCGGGACCCCGACGCCCAGCTCGCTGATGAACCGGGCGAAGGCGCGAGCCTCCGTGGCCGCGAACAGCTGCGGCGTCACGCGGCTGCGGTACTCGGAGAGGAGCATGCGGAACACGTCCTCGCCCAAGGCCAGCATCAGCAAGCGAGTGGTCCGCCGGAGGTTGCTGGCGATCATCGAGGCGCGGAACTCCAACGACAGCTTCTGCAGCAAGGTGACGCCGGCGTCCTCGGCCAGCACGGCGCCGATGCCCGGCGACGGCGCCCGCCCGACGACGAGTGCACCGAGCTCGGCTTCCCACGTCGCGGGGACCACCTCATCATCGGTGAGAGGCTCGGCGCGCTCGACCCGCCGCGGCGATGTCGAGGTCTCCGCTGCGGTGCCCCGCAGCGACCACAGCTCCCGGAGCAGTTCGAGCTGACGACAGATCTGTTGATCGCCGGTCGACTCGACGAACGACGGGTAGATCTCGAAGATGATCGCGCCGAGGGCTGGCAGTCGAGCAACGATGTCACGCGCCTGGCTGAACAGCGCGGCGGGGATCGGTCCGGAGTGGGCGTCCAGCCAATAGCCGTCCAGCCAGAACCCGCCGGCCAGGTGGACCTCCCACACCCGCTCCAACGGCAGCCGGGAGATGAATTCGTCGACGGGTTGCCGGCCGTTCACGGCGTTCGTGAACACGTTGTGCAGGTCGAGCAGGATCCCGCAGTCGGCACCGGCGGCGACTGCCGCGGTGAACGTTCCGTCGTCCATCTCGTCGGGCCGCGGCGCCAGGTAGTTGACGCCGGTCTCGAATGCCAACGGCACGCCGAGCTGCTCACGCAGCCGGCGAATCGAGTCGACGGCGACCGCCACCCCCAACTCGGTCTGGCGCGGCGGGAGGAAGAACCCGGTGTGGAAGTCGCCGGTGCCGTTGAAGCTGAGATGCTCGCTGACCCACGGTGATTCGAGCTCGGCGATCGTCTCGTTCAACAGGGCGACCTGCTGCGGGTCGGGCGTCGCCGTTCCCCCGACGGGAACGCCGATGCTGTGCACGAGTTTTCGGAACGGAAGGTCGCGCAGGTAGGCGGCGACCTCGTCGTGACGGGTCACGCCGCCGCCGGGCGTGTCGAGGTCGAGCCAGGTGGTCTGCGGCTCGACCTCGACGACGTCGATCAGCTCGGAATGACGACTCAGCAACCCCTCGATCGCCGAGGAGAACGTGATTCCCACGCCGAGTTCCGGCCGGCGAGGTGGGTGCTGATCGCAGCTACGGAGCGAAGTTGCCGTCGACATCAAGGGTCGAGTGCAGTTCCCGTTCGAACGTCATGTCGAACCCGGAACAACACATCGCCAAGCCGCCTTGCAGCCAGTGCGGGCCGAGCCGCTTGCCGAAGATGTCGATCTTCGTGAGGATCGCCTCGAGGTCGTACTCCGTGCTCGGGGTGAGGGCCACGGTGACCTCGCGCCTGGCACCGCGGGATACCGCCTGCCCGGCACGGACCTCGGTCGACGTGACCTTCAAGTCGGCGTCGAGAACGAAGTCGCGTTCGCTCTCGAACGTGCAGTCGAAGCCCGAGAAGCACTCCGGGCATCCGAGCCGCTCGGCGAACGCGGCCACCCCTTTCTTGAACGTCTCCAAGTCGTTGGCGACCTTGGCGGGCATCGAGATGCGCACCGCGCCACCCGGCCAGGTCTGGAGATCACCCTTGATCTTCGTCGCCATGTTGTCTGCTCCTTTCATGTGTGGGTTGATTCGCAGGTCATGGCAGACCGGCGTGGGCCTGCCAGAAGTCGACGATCGCCGCGGTGGCATCGAAGTGCGACGCCACGGGCGGGTTCCCGACGGTCGTCGGCCCGGGCCAGTTGTGCCCCCCGTTGATCACCGTGGCGCAGGCGAAGGCCTCGTCGCCGCGATAGAGCTGCACGACCACCTCGGTGAGGTTGGCGCTGCCGGGGATCAGCACCGTCGATGCCGCCGGATCGTTCGGGGCGATGCCGTTGCGGGTGAGCATCTCGGCGACGGTGAAGGCGGGCTTCGTGGTGTTGATCGGCACTTCCTGCAACGTCGCCGGCGCGCGGTAGGTGAATTCGCCGGTGCCGTGCACGTACATCACGGGTGCCGCCGGGGGCTCCTCGCCGGTGGCGTCGAGCTGCCGGCGATACCGCTGGGCTTTCTCGGGATCGAGGGCTTGGCCGACGGCGGCGAACCCGCGGAACAGGGCCACCCGGTTCGAGTTGAGCAGCTGCCAGACCATCCCGGCGCCGTTGGAGAATCCGGCGGCGTAGATCAGCGCCGGATCGGCAACGACCTCCGGGACCGAGGCCGATCCCGTGAGGTAGGTGGTCGACGTGATCTCCTGCACGAGGAGGTCGACGAACTCGAGATCGATCGTCGGAACGGTGTTGTCGGTCTTCTGGAAGTGGACCCAGTCGCCGGCCAGGCGGGGATCGGCCTCGGGAAACACCAGCAAGTAGTCGGCGACGTTGGCCGGGGCGGGGCTGCCGGCTTCGATGCCCCACCGCCGGGCGATCGTCTCGACGTCCTGGCCGGAACCGTGAAAGACGATGATCGCCGGCACGCTCTCCTGCGGCGGGTCGGCCGGGACGTGGACGTGGAACGTGCGATCGCCTGGCTGGGCGATCAGCTGGTCGGTCAGCAACGGCATGGTCGATCTCCTCGCATGACGCCACTGTCCACGAGAGCCGTTACCCACGCGTTACCCGCGCCCCTCCATCTGGGGAAGATCCGTGTCAAACGATGATGTGGGGAAGATCCGTGTCAGGCCCTGACGCGATTCTTCCCCAGAAGGAAGTCAGCCGGCGGCCACCCTGTCACGCCGGCGGGCGAGTTGGCGGCGCTCCTGCTCGGTGGGAGCCAGCCCAATGGCCCGATCGAACTCGGCGCGCGCCTCGATGATTCGTCCGGCCCGCGCCAGGAGCTCACCACGGGCAGCGGCGACGAGATGGAAGTCGGCCAGCTCCCCAGCGACGGCGTCGAGGGCGTGCAAGCCGGCGAGCGGCCCGTCACTCATCCCCACGGCGACCGCCCGGTTGAGGGCGACGACCGGCGACGGATGGACCTCCAAGAGCTCGTCGTACAGCTCGACGATGCGTAGCCAGTCCGTCGACGCGGCATCGAGTGCCGTGGCGTGAACGGCGGCCAGGTCGGCTTGGATGCGGTACGGCCGGCGCCGAGCGCCATCGCCGACGACGGTCAGCGAGAGCCCTTCGCCGATCGCCTCGATGTCCCACCGTGAACGGTCCTGTTCCTCGAGCGTCACGAGCTCCCCGTCGACGACGCGGGCCGCCCGGCGGGCGTGCTGGAGCAACATCAGGGCGAGCAGCGCGCGGACCTCGTCGGAGTCCGGCAGCAGCTCGACGAGCAGCCGCCCGAGGCGGATCGCCTCGGCCGCCACGTCGTCGTCGGCCGCCGCCGCATAACCCTCCGTGAACACGAGGTAGATCACGGCGAGCACACCGTCGAGGCGTTCGGGGAGTTCGTCGACGGGAGGAACTCGGTAGGGGATGCCGGCGTTGGCGATCTTGCGCTTGGCGCGCAGGAGCCGCTGGCCCATCGTGTTCTCGGACGTCAGGAACATCCGCCCAACCGCGGCCAGCGACAAGTGGGCGACGACGTTGAGGGTGAGGCCCACCCGCGCCTCCATCGACAGCGCTGGATGGCAGCAGGCGAAGATCAGCCGCAGCCGGTCGTCGTCGATCGGGTGTGCGGATGCGGCGGGCTCGTCGTCCATCACTACCTCGCTGAGCTTGGTTGACTCCGTGCCGCGACGGCGGAGCAGGTCGATCGCCCGCCGGCGGGCGGTTGTCGTCAGCCATGCCGCCGGATTGTCGGGAATGCCGTCGACCGACCAGCGACGCAGTGCTCGCTCCGCGGCGTCAGCGACGGCGTCCTCGGCGAGATCCCAGTCCCCGGTCGTCCGGATCAGCGTGGCGACGATGCGTAGACGTTCGGCAGCGATCGCCTCGGCGAGTGCGCGGTGAACCCGGTCGACCTCGCACCCACCGCCGGTCACGGTGGCGGGCCGCCATCTTGGCCATCCCAGAACGGACGCAACTCCAGGCGGCCCGATCGCGCCATCGGGTGCTCCGCGGCGATCTTGATCGCCTCGTCGAGGTCGGCGCACTCGAGAATGTCGAAGCCGGCGATCCACTCCCGGGTCTCGGCAAACGGGCCGTCGGTGATCAGCACCTGGCCGCCACGCATGCGCACCGTCGTGGCATCGCCGACCGGGCGCAGCACGTCGCCCATCACGCGCGCCCCACTGGCGTCGTGACGCTCCACCCAGTCCTCGACATCGTCGAGGAGTGGATCGCCGGTTGGCGGATCCGGCTCGGTGTCGGTGCAGACGAACATCATGTATCTCATCTCGTGCTCCTTCGGGTGGTCGAGGTCGTACACCGAGACGACGTTCGGGATGCTACGAATCCGACACGTCGCGCAGAACTTTCCGACTCGAGGAGGATCGATGAACGAGCTCGGCTCCGGGCAGCCCGTCGGCGGGATCATGCAGCTGGCGTACGTGGTCCCCGACATTGCCGCGGCAATGTCGCGTTGGACGGCTGACCTGCACGTCGGTCCGTGGTTCCTCCTCGACCACTTCACCGGTGTCGATCCGGTGTACCGCGGTCAGCCGTGCCGCGCCGGCGTCGCCCTGGCGATGGGCTACGCCGGACACCTGCAGATCGAGCTGATCCAACCGACGGACGACCATCCGTCGGTGTACAAGGAGCACATCGACGCCAACGGCTTCGGGTTCCACCACTTCGGCCTGGCCAGCGCCGACTACACCGCCGACGTCGACCGCTACCTGGCCGACGGCTACGAGCTGGCGTTCGAGGCCGGTGTACCGACCGGTGGCAAGGTCGCCTACCTGGACACCCACGGCGCGCTGCCCGGCTACCTCGAAGTGATCGAGATCGGCGAGCTGATGGAGGAGGTGTTCACCCGCTATTGGCGGGCTTCGATCGGCTGGGACGGGACCGACCCGGTGCGACCATTCGGCTGATCTCGCGGCGCCCCGACGGTGCCAAGGTGTGCCGATGTCCCGCAACACGCAGACCGTCGAGACGTACATCGACGGGTTCAACAAGTCAGACCACGCCCAGATCCTGTCCTGCCTCACCGACGACATCGACTGGACGGTGTTCGGCTTCTTCCGCCTGCACGGCAAGGAGGCGTACGACCGCGAGATCGAGAATCCAGCGTTCGTCGGCAACCCAACGGTCACGATCACCCGGATGGTCGAGCAGGACGACGTCGTGATGGCCGAGATGACGCTGGAGGTGCGCCGAGCGGGCGGCGACTTGATGCGGGCGGCGATGGCCGAGGTCTTCGTGATGCGCGACGGCAAGATCGACGAGCGCCGCGCCTACGTCATCGAGCTCAAGGAGAACGACTACCGGTGAGCTACGGCCCGGCGGCGACCACCGTGTAACCCTCGGGACCCTGCAGCCAGAGCTCGCGGAGACCCGAGTTCGGGTTGACGAGTGGGCCGTCGAGAATCGTCGCCGCGTGCTCCCCGGCCCGGCCGGCCACACCGTCGAAGTCGTCCGTGGCGAACCACAGGAGGAGCCCGTTGCCGCGCGACGGATCGGTTGGATCGCCGAGATGGGGGTGCTCGTCGGCTTCCCACTGGTGCAGTTGGGCGACGAGCTCGGAACCGTCCAGGAGCATCTCGTACTCGGTTCCGCCGTGGCCGGACACCACGCCGAGCACGTCCTGGAACCACCGCGATGCAGCCGCGACATCCTCGACGACGACCATCGGCTGCGCGCGAATCATGCGGCGATGCTAGGACGGTCGCCCGGTGCGTGAGCACAGCGCTCCCGGCGATTGTTTCGCTGCTCCGCCGCTAACTGTGACCAGTGTCACAGCACCGGTCGAGCAGAAGTTCCTGGAGATCTGCGGACGCCCTGCCGATAACCAGATGTGGCTCGTCTGTCTCGTCTCATCATCGGAATCTCGTTGTCGATCGCCGGACTGATGGCTCCAGTCGTCGTCCAGGGCGCCAATTCGGCGGAGTACGTCGTCAGGTCCGGCGACTCGCTGAGCGGCATCGCCGCCCGCCATCACGTGTCCCTCGCCGCCGTGCTCGCCGCCAACAACCTCCGGATCACGTCCGTGATCTTCCCCGGCCAACACTTGACCATCCCCGGCGCATCGACTGGGTCGTCAGCGGCAACGACGTCCGGCAGCTACACGGTCAAGTCCGGCGACTCGCTGAGCACCATCGCCGCCCGCCATCACGTGTCCCTCGCCGCCGTGCTCGCCGCCAACAACCTCCGGATCACGTCCGTGATCCATCCCGGGCAACGACTGACGATCCCCGGCGGCAGCTCGAGCGGGTCAGCGCCAACGACGTCCGGCAACTACACGGTCAGGTCCGGCGACTCGTTGAGCGGCATCGCCGCTCGGCATCACGTGTCCCTCGCCGCCGTGCTCGCCGCCAACAACCTCCGGATCACGTCCGTGATCTTCCCCGGGCAACGACTGACCATCCCCGGCGGCAGCTCGAGCGGGCCGGCCGCCGCGCCGAGCGCGGCCAACTACACGGTCAAGTCCGGCGACTCGCTGGGCGTCATCGCCGCGCGCCACAACGTCCCGCTCGCGGCGGTGCTCTCGGCCAACAACCTCACCGTCAACTCGGTGATCCATCCCGGACAACGCCTGGTGATCCCTGGCGGCACGCCGAGCGCACCGGCCCGGTCGTCGTCCTCCACGGCCGCCGACCGGGTGGTCGCCTACGCCCTCGCCCAGGTGGGCAAGCCCTACAAGTTCTTCACCCGCGGTCCGTACACGTTCGACTGCTCCGGTCTCACGTTGGCCGCCTATCGCCAGGTCGGCGTCACCCTCGTTCACCACAGCGCCTCGCAGGCCAGGCAAGGCCGCCCTGTCAACTTCTACAGCGAACCGATCCGCGCCGGCGACCTCGTGTTCACCTCGACCAACGGCCGGCCGGCGATCAACCACGTCGGCATCGCCATCAGTTCGACGCGGTGGGTGCAGGCCCGACGGCCGGGTGTTCCCGTGCAGATCACGCCCCTGCCCCGGGACAGCGCGATCCTCGCCGTGCGCCGGTTCGTCACGGCGAGCTAGGCCGACGCTGTCGATCGAGGCGGGATCTGGGCGGCGAACGCCCGGAAAACCGGACCGCCGGCCGCCCAGATCGGGAAATGGACCGCAGGCCGCCCAGAACGGACAACCTCGCGACATCTCACAATGTGGGCAGCAACGGATCGTCAGCCGGGGTACCGTCAGCGCCCATGGAGGTCGTCGTGGGGGCCGGCGCGAGCGGGAGTGAGCTTGCCGCCAAGTTCGCCGCCTACGAGCTGGCCGACCGGTACCGCTTGGAGGACGGCCGGGTCTTCCTGTCGGGAGTGCAGGCCGTCGCCCGGCTGCCCATCGACCAGCTGCGCCTCGACCGCCGCCGGGGACTGAACACCGCCGCCTTCGTCTCCGGGTACCAGGGTTCGCCCGTCGGCACGCTGCAGGAGGAGGTCACCCGCGCCAACCGCACGGTGCCCGATCTTCCCGTCGTCGTCCGACCGGCTGTCAACGAGGAGCTCGCCGCCACCGCGGTGATGGGCAGCCAGCTCGCCGACACCCGTCCGGAACGTCGTTACGACGGGGTGTTCGGGATGTGGTACGGCAAGGCGCCGGGCCTCGACCGGGCCAACGATGCGATCCGCCACGGCGTGTTCGCCGGAACGTCACGCAATGGTGGAGTGGTCGCTGTCGTCGGCGACGATCCCGCCGCCAAGTCCTCGACGTTGCCGAGCTCCAGTGACGCGACGATGGTCGACCTGCACATGCCGATCATCTTCCCCGGCGACGTGCAGGAAGCCCTCGACCTCGGCCGCCACGCCGTGGCCCTGTCCAGATCGAGCGGCGTGTGGGTCGGCTACAAGCTCGTCACCGCGGTCGCCGACGGCACGGGAACGGTTGACGTACACCCCGAGCGGGTCGTGCCGGTGATCCCGACGATGGAGTTCGACGGCAAGCCGTACGTCCCCCGGCCGAGTGGCAAGCTGCTCACCCCGTACACCCTCGACATCGAGCGCGAGTTCCAGCAGGTCCGCTCGGAGCTCGCCCGCCAGTACGGCGCGCTCAACAAGCTCAACCGGGTCACTGTCGGGACGGCGGACGACTGGCTCGGCATCGCCTCCTCCGGCCACACGTACAACGAGCTTCGCGAGGCGCTGCGCCTGCTCGGATTCGCCGATGACGAGTCGCTGCGCCACAACGGCATCCGTTTGATGCGCCTGTCGATGCCCGTGCCGTTCGACGAGGAGCAGGTTCGCCAGTTCGCCCACGGCCTCACCGAGGTGCTCGTCGTCGAGGAGAAGAACCCGACGCTCGAGGTCCTCGTCAAAGGCGCTCTTTACTCCTGGGGTCTGGGCGGTGCCCAGGAATCACGGGACGAGCGCCCGACCGTGGTCGGCCGCCATGACGAGCACGGTGCCGCGCTGATCCCCGGAACCGGAGCGATCGAGGCCGACAAGTTGCTCGAACCGCTGCGGGCGCGCCTGGTTCGGCGCCTCGACGAGTCCCGCGTGGCACCGCTGCCGGCGAAGGTGGAACGCACCCGTCTCGCGCTGACCGTGAACCGCACACCGTTCTTCTGCAGTGGCTGCCCGCACAACATCTCGACGCGCGTCCCCGCCGGCTCACTCGTCGGAGGCGGGATCGGCTGCCACGCGATGGTCGCCATGATGGAGGCGGAACGGGTCGGCGACATCGCCGGACTGACGGCGATGGGCAACGAGGGGGCGCAGTGGATCGGCATGGCTCCGTTCGTCGATCGCCCGCACATCATCCAGAACCTCGGCGACGGCACGTACTTCCATTCTGGCTCGCTGGCCATCCGCGCCGCTGTCGCGGCCGGCGTGAACATCACGTTCAAACTGCTCTACAACGGCACCGTGGCGATGACCGGCGGTCAGGATCCGCAGGGCCAGCTCGACGTGCCGGGCGTCGTCCAAGCGCTGCTCATCGAAGGTGTCCAACGAGTCATCGTCACGACTGACAACCTCGATGCCTACGACCACGCCGACTTCGGTTCGCACGCCCGCCGCGTCGACGTGTGGGACCGCAGCCGGCTGATCGAGGCGCAGGAAGTGCTGGCGGCGATCGGCGGGGTGACCGTGCTCGTTCACGACCAGGCATGCGCCGCCGAGAAACGCCGGGCACGCAGCCGCGGCAGGCTCGCCAAACCAGAGTTTCGCGTCGTGATCAACGAGCGGGTCTGCGAGGGGTGCGGCGACTGCGGTGACAAGAGCAACTGCTTGTCGGTGCAGCCGGTGATGACCGAGTACGGGCGCAAGACGCGGATCCACCAGACGAGTTGCAACTTCGACATGACGTGCCTGGAGGGCGATTGCCCGTCGTTCGCCCTGGTGTCCGTCGACCCGGAGGCGACGCCGGTGGCGTCGCCGCCGGGACTGTCGATCGGCGATCCGGCCGAGGGTCTCGACGATCCCACGCCGATCGTGCCGACCGACGAGTTCATCGTCCGCCTCTCCGGGATCGGTGGCACCGGTGTGGTCACCGTCAGCCAGATCCTCGGCACGGCGGCGATGCTGTCCGGGCGCACCGTCCGCGGCCTCGACCAGACCGGCCTGTCGCAGAAGGCCGGACCAGTGGTCAGCGATCTACGCATCTCCGCCAACGGCACGCCGATGTCCAACCGCGCCAACTCCGCCGGCGTCGACTGCTTGCTGGCATTCGATCTTCTGGTCGGGGCCAGCGACAGCCACCGCACCGGCGCCCGGGCCGGCCGGACGGTCGTCATCGGCTCGGCGGCGCCGACGCCGACCGGGGCGATGGTGACCCACCCGACGACGCCGTACCCCGAGCTCGACCTGCTCACCGCACGACTGACCGAAGTCTCCCGCGGCGACGACAACCGCTACCCGAACGCCGCAGCAATCACCAGCGGATTGTTCGGCGATGCGACCACCGCCAACATGTTCCTCCTTGGCGTTGCCGTGCAGGCCGGGGCGATCCCGATCGAGTCCGTCGTGATCGAGCGGGCGATCGAGCTCAACGGGGTTGCCGTGCAGCGCAACGTCACAGCCTTGCGCTGGGGTCGGCGGTGGCACGCCATTCCCGACGAGGTCGAGCAGGCCGCCGGCGGGGTCGCCCACGCCCCGCCGGAAACCCTCGACCAGCTGATCGAGCGGCTGGCCGACGACCTCGTCGATTACCAGTCGGCGCGCTATGCCGAGCGCTTCCGCCGGGTGGTCGCCACGGCCCGCCGGGCCGAGCAGCGCGTCGATGACGAGTCGGCCGGGTTCACCGACGCCGTCACCCGCAACCTCCACAAGCTGATGGCCTACAAGGACGAGTACGAGGTCGCCCGCCTGCTCCTGTTGCCCGAGTCGCGAGCTGCCTACGAGGCGGTCGGGGGTCCGCAGGCGAAGGTCACCTGGCGGCTCCATCCACCAACCCTGCGCGCCTTGGGCAAACAGCACAAGTCGAAGTTCGGGCCGCATACCGTGCCGATGTTCAAGGCCCTGCGCGCCGCGAAGCGTGTCCGCGGCACACCGCTCGACCCGTTCCGCTGGGCCGAGGTTCGCCGCGTCGAGCGGGCGATGATCCCCGAGTACATCCGCGCCGTCGAGCGACTGAGCGTCAAGCTGACCGCCGCCAACCTCGCCGAGGCGACGGCGATCGCCGCCCTGCCCGACCAGGTCCGCGGCTACGAGGGCGTGAAGCTCCCGCGCGCCACGCGCTACCGCCAGGAGTTGGCCGAACGAGTCGCCGCCTTCGGCTGACGCGCTCGGATCAGGCGAGGCGGATGATCTGGTCGGCGCGCTCGAAGGCCACGGCCCGGTGGCTGACGGCGATGACGGTGAGCCCGGCGGCGGCGAGGTTCTGCCACAGGCGCACCTCGGTCTCCACGTCGACGGCGCTGGAGAGGTCGTCGAGGACGACGAGCTCGGGTCGGTGGACCAGAGCACGCGCCGTGGCCAGGCGCTGGCGCTGCCCGCCCGAGAGACGCAGGCCACGGGGACCGATCAGCGTGGCGGACGCGTCGGGCATCGCGGCCACCTCGTCGGAGATCGCCGCCAGCTCCAGGGCCGTGATGATCGCCGCTTCGTCCATCGGTCCGAGCGAGACGTTGTCGCTCACGGAGTCCGAGACGAGTTGGGGTACCTGGGGCAGGAACGCGGCGTTCGGCGGCACGAGGAACGCGCCGGGATCGTCGATCGGTGTGCCGTTCCAGCGCACCACCCCGGAAACCTCGGCACGCCATCCGAGGCCGAGCATCGCCCGCAGGAGCGTCGACTTGCCGGCGCCGACGGGGCCGGTCACGACCGTGAAGCTGCCGCGCTCGACGACGAACGACACCGGCCCGGCACCCGTGCCGTCGGGATAGCGGGCCGCCAGGCCGACGACCTCGAATCGTTCGAGCGGAACCCGCGGCGGCCGCACCGCCTCCGGGCGCACGCCCTGTTGCCACCGTTCGATCGGCAAGTAGCGCTGGCGCACGGTGTTGTCGACGTCGGTCTCGGCGACGAGCATGCGCATCCGGTCGAACGCGACGTCGGCCTGCTTGCGGCGGGCGATCAGGCGTCCGACCATCCGGGGCAGGAAGCTCAACCAGCCGAGGTACGCGGCGAACAGGGCGAGCGTGCCGACGGTGAAGCTGCCGTCAGCGATCGCCGAGGCGCTGACGATGAGCACGATGCCGAAGCCGACGTCTGCTGCCCCATGGCTGAAGGCGAACACGCTTTCGCTGAGCACCCGGTCGCGTACCGCCGTCTCGCCGCGGCGCGTGACCAGCCGTCCGAGCCGATCGAGGAGGTTCTCGGACGCGCCGTTGACCTTCACCGTGGTGGCCGCCGCCATCATGTCGCCGACGAGTCCGGTGACGTGACCCGTGGCGAGGCGGTCGGCCTCGCGGTAGGCCTTGATCCGGCTGTCGGCGAAGCGCGTCACGAGGACGACACCGACCATCGGGATCAGCAGCACCGCCGCGGCCCGGGCATCGGCCATTCCGAGAATGATTCCGGCGGCCACGCTGAACACGAGCCCGGCCGACACGTCGACGACACCGTCGATCAACCACGTGATGTCCTCGACGTCGTCGCGGAAGTGGGTGATCGCCTCTCCTGCCGAACCGACTGGCTGGCCGGCTTCCGGCCCGCCACTCGCCATCTGGGCCTTGAGCAGATTGGCGCGCAGGAACGTCTGCATGTGGACCCACGACTTCGTCCACATGATCGCCGCGAAGTGGATGACGGCCATGCGCAGCAGCTCGACGACGCCGAGCAGCGCTGCGTAGCGGTAGACGGTCGACGTCTCGCCGTTGTTCAGGGCATCGAAGCCCTGCCCGAGCAGATACCCGCTGACTGCCGGCAGGGTGAAGAAGACGACGAAGGAGATCCAGCCGAGCCAGAACGAACGCGGTTCGTGCTTGGCGACCTGCCAGGCCAGCTGCCAGCGGTTCATGAGATGTCCGCCTCGACGCGATGGACCGTCGGGTCCTCACCGAGGTCGTCGAACCCGATGGGGACCTCGGGGCCAACGATGTCCGTTTCGACCGCCAACGCCAGTTCGAGGAGATGGCGGAAGTGGCTGTCGCGGTTGTCGACGAGCGCGGTGCGGTCGCCGTGTTCGGCGATCCGCCCGTGCTCGAAGACGATCACCTCGTCGACCATGTCGAGGGTCGACAGACGATGGGCGATGACGAACGTCGTGCGGCCCTGCATCAGCTCGGCGATCGCCTCGGCGATGCGCTGTTCGGTCTGCGGGTCGACTCGCGCCGTGGCCTCGTCGAGGACCACGAGGTCCGGGTCGCGCAGCCAGACGCGAGCGAGCGCCAGCAGCTGCGCTTGCCCGGCCGACAAGCCTGCCCCGCCCGCCCCGAGGGGACGGTCGATGCCCGTGTCGACGAGCGTGTCGAGGCCGACGTGACGAAGCGCCTGCTCGACGTCGGCGTCGGTGGGTTGCGGATCGAACAACGTGACGTTGTCGCGGATCGTCCCCTCGAACAGCTCCACCTCCTGGGGGACGAGGGCGACGCGGCGGCGCAGCTCGGCGAGTGGGATGTCGGCGATCGGCACACCACCGAGGGCGACACAACCGTCGGTCGCCTCGACGAGGCGCAGGAGCAGCCGGGAGAACGTCGTCTTGCCACTTCCGGTACGTCCGACGACTCCGACGGAGCGACCGCCGGCGATCTCGACGCCGACGTCGTGGAGGATCGGCTGCACGTCGTCGTACGCGAAGCCGACGTCGGTGCACGTCACACTCAGCGGGCCCGGTGGTGGTGGCGTCACGCCCCGGTCGACGATGGTCGGCTCGATGGCCAGCAACTCGACCACGCGGTTCATCGCCCCGTTGGCCTTCTGGATCACCTCGAGCTGGTCGGCGAGCTCCTCCAGCGGCCTGATCATCAGGTGCACGTACTGGAACAGGAGGAACGCCGTACCGAGCGTGATCGCTCCGTTGCTGACCAGCGCGGCCGAGAGCACGAGGGTGCCGACGAGACCGATGGCCACGTCGATCTGTAGCGCCCACCACATCCGCAGGAACGCCGCTTCGCGACGTACGGCAGTCTCGATCGCCTCGGCGCTGTCCTCCACGAAGCGCCACATGGCGTGGTTCTCCGCACCGTTGGCGCGCAGGTCCTCGACCGCCGTGAGGCGCTCCTCGATACCGCCGTACAGCCGGGCATAGGAGCCCATCTCGTCGGACGATTCGCGCACCGCCTTGTGACGCATGCTCAGCACGAGGAGGATCGACAGGCCGAGGTAACCAACCATCCCGAGGCCGAGCCGCCAGTCGAGGACGGTCAGGACACCGAGCATCCCCGACAGCACGATCACCGCCCCGGCGACCTTGGGGACGACCTGGGACAGGAAGTTGGACACGTTGGTGACGTCGCCGTCGACGCGCTGGATCAGCTCGCCGGGCGTGTGCTTGCGGTGGAACTCGTGGTCGAGGCCGAGGACGTGACGGGTGATGTCGAGACGCAGCCCATTGGTGATCCGCCACGCGGCCACCGTTGCCGACCGCACGACGACGACATTGAGCACCTGGGTGATGACCGCGACGACGAGGAACAGGACCCCGAGCCGGACCACGACCGCAGCCGTCGTGCCGTCCGTGGCCTCGTCGACGATGCGGCGCACGATCAATGGGCCGGCGAGCGCGCCGGCCGACGCCGCGGCGATGAGCGCGCCGAGGTACGCCCACCTGCGGGCATCCGGCCGGATCAGCGCTGTCAGGGCGCGCCGGCGAGACGTCGTTGTCTGCGCCACGCATGCAGTCTCGCCGTTCGTGCCGATGGAAGTGCGTTGGGTTTCAGCGCATCGGGGCGTGCTCGGCGATCGACGCCGCGCCGACGATGCCGGCATCGTTCTCCAGGGTCGCCACGGCGATCTCGGCGTCGACATCCACGTAGGGCAACCACTTGTCGGCCTTGCGACTGACGCCTCCGCCGAGAATCAAGAGATCTGGTGAGAAGAGGAACACGACGTGGGCGAGGTAGCGATCGACGCGCTGGCTCCACTCCTTCCACGACAGCTTCTCGCGTTCGCGAATCACGGCCGCGGCCCGGTGCTCGGCCTCGTGACCGTCGAGGTACAGATGTCCGAGCTCGGTGTTCGGGACGAGCTTGCCGTCGAGGAAAAGTCCCGAGCCGATCCCCGTCCCGAACGTGAGCATGATCACGACGCCGCGGCGATCGCGACCGGCGCCATAGCGCATCTCGGCCAGTCCGGCAGCGTCGGCGTCGTTGATCACGTGCACCGGGCGGTCCGCCGCCTTGGAGAACACGGCGTCGATGTCCGTGCCGATCCATGCCTTGTCGATGTTCGCCGCCGTGCGGGCGACGCCGCGGCGGACGACGGCCGGAAAGGCAACCCCGACGTTGCCATCCCAGTCGAAGTGGTTGACGAGCTGGGCGACGACGTCGGCCATCGCCTCCGGGGTTGCCGGCTGGGGGGTCGGGATCTTGTGGCGTTCGCCCGCCACGGTGCCCGTGGCGAGGTCGACGGGCGCCGCTTTCATGCCCGATCCGCCGATGTCGATGCCGAACGCCAGCGACGTCCCCGTGCCCACGAACCGCAGACTACGTGCTGCCCCACGCCGTCGCCCCCGCCCCACCCGAGTGTTTGCAGCCACCCGAGTGTTTGGTGCGGAAAGGGGCGCCCGGTAGCACTCGGGTGACCGGAAACACTCGGGTCGGGGGGGTTACAGGCCGAGGGAGCGGCCGATGATCTCCTTCATGATCTCGGTGGTGCCGCCGTAGATCCGGGTGATCCGGGCGTCGGTGAACGCCCTGGCGATCGGGTACTCGGTCATGTACCCGTAGCCCCCGTGCAGCTGCACGCACACATCGGCGACCCGGCCCTGCAGTTCCGTGCACCACCACTTGGCCATCGCCGCCTCCTCGGCGCTCAACGCCCCGTCGTTGAGGGCCAGCACGCAGCGATCGACGAACGCCTGGGCGATCTCGATCTCCGTGATCATCTCGGCGAACCGGAAGCGGCTGTTCTGGAACGTGCCGATCGGTTGGCCGAACGCCGTGCGCTCCTTGGCGTAGTCGAGCGTGCGCTGGAAGGCCGCGCGGGCGGCCGCCACGGCGGTGACGGCGATCGACAAGCGCTCCTGGGGCAGGTTGGCGACGAGCTGAAGGAAGCCCGTGCCTTCGTCACCGAGGCGATTGGCCACCGGCACGTGGGCATCGGTGAAGAACAGCTCGGCGGTGTCCTGGGCATGCATCCCCACCTTCTCGAGGTTGCGTCCACGGGCGAACCCCGGCGTGTCCCGCTCGACGATGAGCAGCGACATCCCCCGATGGCGTTGCGCCGGGTCTGTCTTCACGGCGGTGATCACGAGATCGGCGTTGATCCCGTTGGTGATGAACGTCTTGGAGCCGTTGACGACGTAGTGGTCGCCGTCACGCACGGCGGTCGTCGACATCGACGCCAGATCGGAGCCGATACCCGGCTCGGTCATCGCCACGGCGGTGATCAGTTCGCCGGCGCAGATTCCTGGAAGCCAGCGCTTCTTCTGCTCGTCGTTGGTCTGGTGCGTGAAGTACGGGAGGCAGACGTCGTTGTGCAGCGTGATCCCGAGGCCGGCGGCGTTGACGTCGGCGCGCTGCAGTTCCTCGGCGATCACCACGTTGAAACGAAAGTCGGTCACTCCCCCGCCGCCGAACTCCTCGGCGACGTCGATGCCGAGGAACCCGTTGGCCCCGGCCGAGGTGAACACGTTTCGGTCGACGATGCCCGACGTTTCCCAACGGTCCCGGTGGGGAACCATCTCGCGCTCGACGAACGTGGCGAACGCGGCGCGGAACTGGTCGTGAATGTCGTCGAACAGGCCGCGCTCCACACGCGAACACTACGACGCTCCGCATCGTGGCGAACGACCGACGGTTTGTACGCTTCGGCGCGACGTGGCATCCACCTCATCCTCCCCGCTGCGGGTCCCCAAGACGGCCGAGCTCGTCGCCCACGACCTGCGCAAGCGGATCGTCCGCGGCGAGCTACGGGAAGGCGAGTCGCTGCCTGCCGAGGCAACGCTCACGGAGCAGTTCGGCGTGTCCCGACCGACGCTGCGCGAGGCGTTCCGCGTCCTCGAGACCGAACGGCTGATCACCGTCAGGCGCGGGGCACGCGGCGGTGCCGCCGTGCACGCCCCGAGCGCGGCGATGGTCGCCCGCTACGCCAGCTTCTTCCTCGAACACGACGGCGCATCGCTCGCCGACGTGCTCGAGGCGCGAGTCAACCTCGAGAGCCCTGCTGCCGCGCTCGCCGCTGAACGACGTTCGGCAGCCGACCTCGCCAGCCTGCGGGAGGCGATCGCCGAGTGCGAACAGATCGCCGCGGACCGCCGCCGGCTGGTGCTGCAGTTCAGCGAGTTCCACGCCCTCGTCGTCGCCGCTGCCGGCAATCGCACGATCGCCCTGCTCCACGCCGTCCTTCGGGAGATCATCGACATGGCCAAGCTGCGCCGCCTCGTCGAGGACGTCGACGACGGTCCGAGCCGGGTCATCGCCCGCGGCGTCGACGCCCACCGCCGCCTCGTCGAACTGATCGCCGACCGAGACGCACCGGGCGCCGAGGCGTGGTGGCGACGCCACCTCACCGAGGCCAATCGCTACCTGCTGGCGATCCCGGGCGGCGACGACCCGCTCGACCTGCTCGATTGAGATGAGTGACGCCATTGCGTTCCCCGGCCACGCCGGCCGTTGTTTCCACTCTCTCGCCGGCGCTCGGTCGCTCGCAATCGTGGAGGGTGAGCCATGACCTACGCGACGGAGTTCCCGACGCTCGCCTTCGACGAACCGGCCGATGGCGTGCTGCGGATCACGCTCGAGGCGCCCGGGCTCAACGCCGTCGGCGCCGACGCCCACCGCGAGCTCGCCGATGTCTGGACACGGGTCGACCGCGACACTGCGGTGCGCGTCGCCATGGTGCGCGGCGCGGGTACGGCGTTCTCGGCAGGCGGCAGCTTCGAGCTGATCGAGGCGATGACCGACGACTTCGCCGTGCGCACGAAGGTGTTGCGCGAGGCGCGCGATCTCGTCCACCACCTCATCGACTGCTCGAAGCCGATCGTGTCGGCGATTCACGGACCGGCCGTCGGTGCCGGGCTGGTCGTCGCCCTGCTCGCCGACATCTCGATCGCCGCCCGCAGTGCCAGGATCATCGACGGACACACGCGCATCGGTGTCGCCGCGGGCGACCACGCGGCGATCTGCTGGCCGTTGCTCTGCGGGATGGCCAAGGCCAAGTACCACCTGCTGACGTGCGAACCGTTGAGTGGTGAAGAAGCCGAGCGCATCGGGCTCGTGTCCCGGTGCGTCGACGACGACGCCCTCCAGGACACCGCGCTCGAGGTGGCGATCAAGCTGACGACGATGAGCCAGTCAGCGGTGCGCTGGACGAAGCACACGCTCAACCACTGGTACCGCCAGGCGGGACCGATCTTCGACGCGTCGCTGGCCTACGAGATGTACGGCTTCGGCGGGCCTGACGCTCGCGAGGGATTCCGCGCCGCCCGCGATCGCCGGACCCCGGCGTTCGACGGGCCGACCAGCGAGTAGTGGCTCAGAGCTCGACGACGGTGCCGCTCGTGCGCGACCGTTCGGCGGCGAACACGAGCCGGTGAGTGGCCAGGCTGGCGGCGCCGTGCGAGCTGAAGCGCTCTGGCTCGCCGAACCGCAGGGCGTCGAGGAATGCCCCCAGCATCGCCCCGTCACCACCACCGTGACCCGTGCCATCGCCCGTGACGTCGTAGGTGGTCGTGTCGCGGCGGAGGAAGTCGTAGACCTCGACCGTCGACCCGTCCGTCGTCAGCTGGCCGCGGCTGCCGAAGATCGACGTGCGGCGGTCTTCGTGACGGGTCGCCGCCACCACCGTGAACGCCGCGGTGACACCGTTGGCGTACTCCACGTTGACGACTTGATGGTCGACGACGTCGTTGTCCGAGGAGTACACGCAGCGTCCATAGGGGCCCGTGCGCAGCGCCTCGTCGACGGCCGCGGCCGTCATCGCCGGGGCGATGCCGCGGGTGAAGTACGCCTCGATGCGCTCGGGATCGAGGCCGGCGTGGTACATCACCACCGCCGAATAGGCACACTCCCGCTCGATGACGCAGGTCGTGCAGCGATCCGACGCGTCGGCCGGCTTGTGGTCGGCGGTGAACAGGGTGCGCGACCCGAACGACGAGATGCGTGCCGCCGGCGAGCCGACGATGTAGCTGAGCCAGTCGAGGTCGTGACACGACTTGGTCAGCAGCATCGGGCCGGACTCGTCCTCACGCCGCCACGGCCCGCGCACGAACGAGTGGGCGAAGTGGAACCAGCCGACCGGCTCGAGGTGGTGGATGGCGACGATGTCACCGATCGCCCCATGCTCGAGGAGCGAGCGGATGCGTAGCGTGTTCGGGCTGTAGCGGAGCACGTGGCACACGCCGAGGAACACACCAGCGGCCGACGCCGCAGCGACGGCAGCGACACACTCGGCCTCGGTGCCGGCCAACGGCTTCTCGCTCAAGATGTCGTAGCCGGCGTCGGCGAACGCCTCGATCGCCGGCCGATGGTCGCGATCCTGAGTGGTGATGATCACTGCGTCAGCGATCCGATCGGCGGCGACGAGGTCCTGCCACGAGGAGAATGTCGCCGACTGGCCGAGCCCCAGGGAACCGGCGACCTCGCCCCGTTGTTGCGGACGCGGTTCAGCAACCTGCACGATCTCGGCTGCTCCCCGATGGTCGGTGGTGATGATGTCGGAATAGATCGACCCGCGTCCTCCGAGTCCGACGAGGGCCAGCCGCAACGGCCGGTCCAGTGGGACGCCGAGGTGCGCAGAGAGGTTCGTCGCCTCGCGGATGCCGGTCACAGCTTCACGCTACGGGCCGTCGGGCCGTCACTTGGCGAGCATTGCCTCGGTCGACTTGACGACGACGAGAACCTCGTCCCCCTCGGCGACATCGAGGTCGTCGAGCGCATCGTTGGTGATGACCGACGTGATCCGCTGCCCGTCGGGGAGCCTCGTGCGCACCGCCGAGACGATGTCGCCGTGGCCGATCTCCTCGACGATGGCGCGGAGTTGGTTGCGAGCGCTCAGGCGCAAGGCCATCGCAGCCGGCGGCGCGCCGGACCGGCGATCATGGTGCAGCTCACCGTCGAGGAAGCGCCGGACAGCGCGAGCGCTCTCGCGTCGCCAGCGGTCGACCGCATTGCCGGCCGGCGAGGCGATCAACGACTCGAAGACATCGGCGAACTGTCCCCGCTGGGCTTCGACGAGCGCATCGCTGCTCAACCCGGCCCGCTCGCGCAACGCCAGCTTGAGCAACAGCTCGGAGCGAATCTCGCGCAGATGGGCAACGGGGCGACCGAGCCACTCGGCGGCGGCGTTGCGCCCGGCGGCCGTGGCGCGCAGCAGCGAGCGTTCCCGTCCGCGACCCGGCGCGGTGCCCCGGCGAGCCACCAGGCGACGCTCGACGAGCTGGTCGATCGCCCGATACGTGAGCGGACGCGACAGTGTCCAGATGCGGCCGAGGTCACCAGCAGGGGCGAGCAACGAACCGATCGCCCAACCGTGCTCGACCCCTTCGCAGACGAGGGCGAGACAGGTGTGCTCGGCGAGCCCGAGTTCGACGTCGCGGTGCTTCATGAACTGCAACGCTATGCGGTCCATAGTCTGTCAATGAGGTTCTAGACGTCAGAACCTGACTACTCTGCCGTCATGATCAGTCGTCGTCGCTTCGCCGTCATCGCCATCGCCGGCATCGCCATCACGATTCCGGTCAGCCGCACCGCTGCAGCGACCTCGACCAGCGAGCCGCCGGGTAGCCCCCCGGCGAACGCGCTGTCGGGCGACATCAACGTGTTCGCCGCGGCGTCGCTCACGAACGCCTTCGAGGCGATTGCCGTCGAGTTCGAGGCGGCGAACCCCGATGCCGACCTCGTGTTCAACTTCGCGGCCTCCTCCGAGCTGGCGGCCTCGATCGTCGAGGACGGCGCGCCGGCCGACGTCTTCGCGTCCGCTGACCAGAACAACATGAACAAGCTGGTCGACGCCGGACTCGACGACGGGGATCCGGCCACGTTCGCCACGAACTCGCTCGCCATCGTCGTGGAACCGGGCAACCCGCAGGGGATCGGCGGCGTCGAGGATCTCGCCGACCCCGACCTGATCGTCGTCGCCACGTCCCCGGAGGTGCCGATTGGCGCCTATACCCAGCAGGTGTTCGAGGCCGCCGGCGTCGAGGTCACACCGGACTCGTTCGAGGAGAACGTGCGGGGCATCCTCACCAAGGTCACCGAGGGCGAGGCCGACGCCGGCGTCGTCTACGTCTCGGACGTGTTCGCCGCCGGCGAGGATGCCGAGGGAGTGGACATACCGGCCGAGATCAACGTCGTCGCCGAGTACCCGATCAGCGCGGTCAGCGAGGCGGCCAATCCGGACGGTGCCGCCGCCTTCATCGGCTACGTGCTGAGCGACGAGGGCCAAGCCATTCTCGCCGACTTCGCCTTCGGGCCAGCCGATGCCGCGTCTGCATCAGCGGCGACGACCGAAGCGCCGACGATGACCGACGCCCCGGCGTCGACGGCCGCCTGATGTCCGGCGGTCGCGCGGCCCGCAGACGTCGCGCCGGCGCCGAACGGCTGCCGCTCCCGGTCTTCGCCTTGGCCGTGGCGGCGGTCGCCTTCTTCGCCCTTCCGTTCATCGGGTTGCTGTGGCGAACGCCATGGTCGTCGGTGTGGTCCGTGCTCACCGACAGCACGGTGTTGACCGCGTTGCGCCTGTCGCTCGTGACGACGTTCTGGGCGACCGGACTGTCCCTGCTGTTCGGCGTGCCGTTGGCATGGCTGCTGGCGCGCGTCGCCTTTCCAGGGCGCGGCCTCGTTCGCGCCCTGTGCACGCTGTCGATGGTGTTGCCGCCGGTCGTCGGCGGCGTGGCGCTGTTCTTCGCCGTGGGACGACGTGGTCTGTTCGGCCAGTACCTCGACCGCTGGTTCGGGTTGCGCTTGCCGTTCACGACGGCCGGAGTGGTCGTCGCCCAAACGTTCGTGGCCATGCCGTTCCTCGTTCTGACGGTGGAGGGTGCGCTGCGCCAGCTCGATCGGCGCTACGACGATGCCGCCCGGACGCTCGGCTCGGGCACGTGGTACCGGTTCCGCCGGGTGACACTTCCGGCGATCCGTCCAGCGCTGATCGCCGGCGCCGTGCTCGCCTGGGCCAGGGCACTCGGTGAGTTCGGGGCGACGATCACGTTCGCCGGCAACTTCCCAGGAACGACACAGACCATGCCGCTGGCCATCTACATCGCCCGCGAGTCCGATCAGTCCGAGGCGATCGTGCTCAGCCTGGTCCTCATCGGCGTCTCGTTCGGTGTGCTCGCCGGGTTGCGCGAGCGGTGGCTCCGTGCGTGAGCTGCATGCGAGGGTGACGGTCGAGATCGGCGCGCTCCAGCTGGCGGCCCAGCTCTCTGTCGCCGCCGGGGAGCTGGTCGCCGTACTCGGCCCGAACGGTTCGGGGAAGTCGACGCTGCTGCGCTGCATCGCCGGCCTACTGCCGATCGATGACGGCCAGGTGGTCGTCGACGGTCTCCCGCTCGACGATCCGCACGACGGCACGTTCGTGCCACCGGAGCAACGTCCCATCGGGATGGTCTTCCAGGACTATCTGCTGTTCCCGAACATGACCGCCCTCGAGAACGTGGCGTTCGGGCTGCGCGCCACCGGCGTCCCCCGGCACGAGGCGCGGCGCACCGCCCTGACCTGGCTCGAACGGGTCGGGCTCGCCGACCACGCCGAGCACCGGCCGGGCCAGCTCTCGGGCGGCCAAGCCCAGCGCGTCGCCCTCGCTCGCGCCCTGGCCCGACGCCCCCGCGTCGTACTGCTGGATGAGCCGCTCGCGGCCCTCGACGTCTCTGTCCGCGGCGACATGCGTCGCGATCTCCGCCGGCACCTCGACTCGTTCGACGGGATGACCGTGCTCGTCACCCACGACCCGGTCGATGCGTACGCCCTCGCCGACCGGGTCGTGATCCTCGAGGCTGGCGCGATCACCCAAGAGGGTCCACTCACCGAGATCACCACCCATCCCCGTTCGCCGTACGTCGCCGAACTCGTCGGGCTCAACCTCGTCGCCGGGATCCTCCGTGACCACACGCTGACGACCGACACCGGCGGCGCCGTCGTCACGGCCAGGGCGATCGGCGACGGGCCGGCCTTTGTCGCCGTGCGACCGCAAGCGGTCGCCCTCCATCGGCACCGTCCCGAGGGCAGCGCCCGCAACGTGTGGCGGATGGTCGTCGGCGACATCGACGTCCAGCACGACCGGGTCAGGGTGCGCCTCGACGGACAGGTCCCGCTCGTTGCCGAGATCACGCCGGCGGCGGTCACCGAACTCGCCGTTCGGCCGGGCGAGACGATCTGGGCGTCCGTCAAGGCCACCGAGGTAGCGACGTACGGGCGCTGACGCGACCGCGGAGAGCCCTCAGTCGTTGGTGGGGCTGCTGGCGTGACGCCAGTAGGCGACCAGCGACACGGCCTCTCTCGGCAGCCCGATCTCGCCGCGGACGTACTTGCGCACGGCGGTCATCGCCCTGCTCTCCCCGCCACCCCACACGTACGGCGTGCCGCCGGGCCAGGGCATCGAGCGGACCGCATCGGCGAGCAGTGTCGTCGTCCCGGCCGGCGCATCGCCGCGGTGCAGCCAGGTGATCTCGAAGCTCGGTGACGACGGCAGGAGTTGATGCTCGGCGACGTCGGCGACCTCGGCGAACACCTTGGCGACGGCGCCGGCGGGCAACGATTCGAGAATCACGGCGACGGCGGGCAGGCCCGTGTCGTCGGCGACGAGGAGGTGCCAGTCGGTGGCGGCCGGCGGGTGATACGCCGTACGCGGCCCCCACAACGCCACTGGGAGCCCTGGCACCGCCCCGTCGACCCAGGCCGACGCCGGGCCCTCGTCGCCGTGGCGGACCATCAGCATCGTCAGCTCACGACGTTCGGGATCCCACTGGCGCACCGTGTAGTAGGCACCGACCGGGCGATCCGCTTCGGGCATCTGCTCGAAGCCTTCCCACGTGAACGTCTGGTCGATCGTCAACTCGTCGCGACCCGGCGGGGGCAACAGCACGTACACGAAGGTGTCCGGGGCGCTCGGGGCGAACGCCGCGAGGTCGTCGCCGCCGACGACGACACGACGCAGATGCGGATGAACGTCGGTGACCGACACGACCTCGACGACGAACGTGCGGATCGCCACCATCTCGGCGACCTCGCGCTCGGCGCTCGTCATCCCCTCCTCGCCGGAGATCGCCCGGGCCCGGACGATGAGGCCGAACATCGCCGACTGCAACTCGAGCGGACTGTCGATCGGGTCGTCGAAGTCGATGCGGCAGGACTGCTCACCCGCGCCGTCACCACCGGCGACGATGACGTCGACGCCGCGCCGATCGATCGACGTGATCCGCGCCGAGCCAAGGTCCCGACGCCCACCCAGCATGCGGGCGACGAACACCACAGAGTCCTCGAAGTCGTCGTTCATCCGTTCGAGCAGGTCGGGCTGGGTCGCGCTCAGCGCGTCGGCGAACTCTGCGTCGGCATCGACGCTCACGACCGCACCGTCACCTTGTAAAGTGTCCCTATCACTGATGGAAAGGTAACCTAACCGACGGATTGCTCCGCAAGTCGCTCGAGGCGCACGACGATCGCCTTGGACGTCGGGGTGCGGCTGTGCTCGGCGACGCTCTCCAGCGGCACGAGAACGTTGGCCTCCGGGAAGTACGCCGCGCAACAGCCGCGGGCCGTCGGATAGGCGACGACCCGGAATCCGGTGGCCCGCCGTTCGGTGCCGTCCGTCCATTCGCTGACGATGTCGACGAGGTCGCCGTCGTCGATGCCGAGGTCGGCCACGTCGTCAGGGCTGACGAACACCACCCGCCGGCCGCCGGAGATGCCCCGGTAGCGGTCGTCGAGGCCGTAGATCGTGGTGTTGAACTGGTCGTGCGACCGCACCGTCTGCAGCAGCAGGCGACCCGGCGGCACGGTGACCGGCGCGAACACGTTGACCGACAGGTGCGCCTTACCGCTCGGTGTCGTGAACGTCGTGCTGTCGCGCGGCGGGTTGGGCAGGGCGAAGCCGCCCGGGCGGCGCACTCGCTCGTTGAAGTCGGCAAACCCCGGGATCGTCGTCGAGATGTGCTCGCGGATCGCGTCGTAGTCGGCGGCGAGAGCGGTCCAGTCGATCGGGTGGTCCCCGAGCGTGGCGGCGGCCACGGCGCCGACGATCTCGACCTCGCTACGCAGTTCGGCCGATGCTGGTTCGTTGGCGCCGCGCGTGGCGTGGACGATCCCCATCGAGTCCTCGACCGTGACGAAGCGAGAACTTCCGGTGCGGACGTCGGCTTCGGTACGCCCGAGACACGGCAGGATCAGCGCTTCCTCACCGCACGTGACGTGCGAGCGGTTCAGCTTGGTCGACACCTGCACCGTCAGGCCGCATCGCCGGAGGGCGCCGGCCGTGGCGTCGGTGTCCGGTGCTGCGGCGGCGAAGTTGCCGCCGAGCCCGACGAAGACGTCGACTGCGCCGGCGGCCATCGCCGCGATCGTCGCCACCGTGTCGTAGCCGTGGTGCCGCGGCGGGTCGAACGCGAACTCCTCGGCGAGGGCGTCGAGGAATCGTTCCGACGGACGTTCGACGATGCCCATCGTGCGATCGCCCTGCACGTTGCTGTGCCCGCGGACCGGGCACAGACCGGCACCGCGGCGACCGATCGATCCGCGCAGCAGCACCGTGTTGACGATCTCGCGGATCGTGGCCACGGCCTGACGATGCTGAGTGAGGCCCATCGCCCAGCACACGACGATCTTCGTCGTCCCTGCTAGGAGTTCGACCAACGACTCGGCAGCCGATCTGTCGAGCCCGGTGGCGGCAAGCAAGGACGTCTCGTCGAGGGACCGGAGATGGGCGGCGAGCTCGGCGAAGCCCACGCAGTTGGCGTCGACGAAGGGCCGGTCGACCGCGCCCCGTTCGACGAGGCGCCGGTTGACCCATTGGAACAGGGCGAGGTCGGCACCGACGGCGATGGGGAGATGGAGGTCGGCCAGGGCGGTGGCTCGCGCCGCGTAACCGCCGAGCCGCTGCGGGTTGCGGAAGGCGATCAGGCCGGCCTCGGGCAACGGGTTGATCGACACGATCGCCGCGCCATTGCGCTTGGCCTGTTCCAGCGCCCCGAGCATGCGCGGATGGTTGGTACCCGGGTTCTGCCCGGCGACGACGATCAGCTCGGCGGCATGCACGTCGTCGAGTGTGACGGTGCCCTTGCCGATGCCGATCGTCTCGCCGAGGGCGACCCCGCTCGACTCGTGGCACATGTTCGAGCAGTCCGGCAGATTGTTCGTGCCGAAGGCGCGGGCGAACAACTGGTACAGGAAGGCGGCCTCGTTGCTCGTCCGCCCGGACGTGTAGAAGACGGCGCGGTCCGGCGAGGCGAGCGATCGGAGCCGGTCGGCGACGACGGCAACGGCACCATCCCACGAGATCGGCCGGTAGTGCGTGGCGCCAGCTGATCGATGCATTGGCTCGGTGAGCCGCCCCTGTTGGCCGAGCCAATAGTCGGAGTGGGTCGCCAGATCCTCGATCGAGTGATCAGCGAAAAAGCCGGCGGTGATCCGCCGGTCCGTCGCCTCCTCGGCGACGGCCTTGGCACCGTTCTCGCAGAACTCGAATCGCGACGTGTCGTGGGGCTCCGGCCATGCGCATCCGGGGCAGTCGAACCCATCGGGCTGGTTGATCCGCAACATCGTGCGGGCGGCCTTGCGCCTGCCGACGTGATCGTTGAGCGCGCGGGCTGCGGCGAGGACTCCGGGGATCCCCGCCGCCCAACGCTTCGGCGGACCGACGGTCAGTTCGTCCTCGACGACGTCGTCCCGCGGCGCGGCCTTGACCATGACCCCAACCTAGGCCGCGACCGGTCAGTGATCGACGAAGCCGGCCTTGACGTGCGAGCCGTCGCACAGCGGTTTGTTGATCGAGCGACCGCACCGGCACAGCGCCACGCGGTTGCGCGTTTCCAGCGCCACGCCGTCGGATCGTTCGACGGCGACACCGCCGGTGACCCACAGCGGACCGTCGTCGACGACGGCGACCTCGACGGGCAGGTTCGGCTCGATGATCTCGCCGTCGTCGGTGGAGAACGACAGGGCTCCGGACGGGCAGTGTTCGATCATGTGGACCACCTGGGTGCGCACGGCGGAGTCCTCAGTGGCACCCGAACTGGCGAGCTTCCACACGTCGGTCACCCGATTGACGCAGAACCCGGCACTCGAACACAACGATCGGTCGTCGTGGACGACGATTCCCGTCCCCGGGTACTGCTGCGCTCGATCGGCGTAGCTCGTCGGCGACGCCGTGTCCGTCCCGTCGAACTCGACCCGCTGGTGGCTGCCGTCACAGAACGGCTTGTTCGCCGACTGTCCGCAGCGGCACAGCCACATCGTCTCCTCGGTGGCCAACTCGGCGACCGTGCGCCACGTCATCGGGTGCCCGTCCTCGGACATCACCGGGCGCCGGCGGACCAGCGAAGAAGCGCCCTCGACCTGATATGGACCGTTCACCGTGGCCGCGACGCGAGGCGGTGACATTGCGGCGTCGCCTGGCGCAGCAACCTCGTCCATCGAACCACCCCTTCGGTCACGGGAACCCTAGGCTCTGCCCGGCCGTCTATGCCACCATCGGCATCTGCCGGCCAACGACGTGAAGGCCCGCGTGGGCGAGGGGTGGGGAATGAACATCAGGCGGTCATTCATCGTGGTCAGCGGCGCAGCGATGTTGTTCGGCGCGACCACTGCCCCACTGCTGGCGGGCGCCGAGCAACCGACGCTCGGAACGACGACCACGACAACGTCAGTGGGCGGCGAGTTCGTGGTGCCGCCGGGATACACCTTCCTCATCGACGACACCAACCGCATCACGGTCGCCGTCCCGGCGACCTGGGCGGACCACGTCACCGCGCCGACCACGGTCGACAGCACGCTCGTTCCTTCGATCGGTGCAGCGACCGACCTCGACGTCTGGGAGTCCTCGTTCGATGCCCCCGGCGTGCTGTACTCGGCATTTCCGTTCACGGCGGATCCGCAGCCGCTGCTCGATCGCTTCGATGCCTCCGGCGGGTGCACCGCGACCACCGTCGTGCCGTACACCGACGGCGTTTTCAGCGGGTCGTGGTCGCAGTCGACGGGATGCGGCACGACGGATCAGTCGGCATGGCACGTCATCGTCAGCAGCCCCGCCGACCGTTCGTTCACGGCCGTCGTTGCGGTGCAGCTCACCGGGCCTCAAGACCAAGAGGCGTTCGACGTCGTGCTGCAGACGTTCAACGTGACGCCGTCGGCGACCTGGCCGGCGACGGGCTCGGCACCGCGGCCGACGACCACACCAGCGCCGACGACGGCCCCGATCGTCTCGACGGCACCGTCCACCACGGCACCGTCCAGCACGGCACCATCCACCACGACCCCGCGAGCACGACCACGGCACCGTCCACCACGACACCGGCGAGCACGACCACGGCCCCGACGACCACCGCCTTTCCTGCGGTCGGCGTGCGGCTCGTCGACGCCACGAACTTCCTGACCGTGACCGTCCCCGCCGATTGGATCGACCAAGACCTCGATCCGTCGACCCGCGATGACGGCGGCGACCGGCCCTCGATCGTCGCCTCCCCGGACCTCGCCCAGTACTACGACTCGTTCGCCGGATCGGGGGTCTACCTGCTGGCGCTTCCCGCCACCACCGAGCCAGCCGACCTGCTGGCGCGCCACAACTTTCCGAATCGCTGCACCGACGGCGGCGTCACCGTCGTCGACGATGCCCGCTTCAGCGGACTGCGCCAGACCTGGCTGAACTGCGATGAGTCGGCAGCCGGGGTCGTCAACATCGCCGCCCGTTCAGCGGACAACTCGTTCACGATGTTCCTGCAAGTGCGCCAGGCCGCCCCCGCCGACGAGGTACTCAACCAGATCGTGGCGACGGCCGGTGCCGTTCCCGGGGAGGTCTATCCCAAGGCGTCGCCGGCCGCCCCATTGACCCCGACCGGTCCGGTGCCTCCTGAGCTGCTCGTCGCCCCCGACATCGCCGTGACCGTCGTCGCCGACAACCAGGGCCGCCTGTCGGTCGCCGTGCCGAGCACCTGGACCGACACCGACAACTTTCCGAGCATGAACGATGACGCCAGCGACCGGCCGACCGTCAAGGCCGCCCCAGCCCTCGACGAGTTTCTCGACGAGTGGGGAGCGCCGGGCGTCCAGGTCGTCGCCTATCCGTTCACCGCCGACCCGTCGACCCTCCTGCGCAACCTTGGGTTCGCCGATCAGTGCACCGACGCTGGCGTGCAGTCGTTGAGCGACGGGACGTTCACCGGTCTGATGCAGTCATGGACGGAGTGCGGCGACACGACGGCGCGGGACGTGCAGCTCGCCCTCAGTCCCGCCGACCAATCGGTGACCGTGTACATCGAGATGCAACTCTCCGATGAGGACAACACCCCGCTGCAAGCCGTGTTGTCGTCGCTACAGGTCGGATGATCCCAACCGGCTCGTCGATCACGGCAGTCGGTATCGGCGCCGTCGCAGTCGTCACCGTGGCGTCGTCGCTGTCGGGTACCCCACCCAGCGCGCCGACCGAGACAACCGCCGAAACGGAGTCGTCGGGCGCCGACTCCGTCGACCAGTTCGAGCTACCGACCGGTTACACGATGCTCGTCGACGACACGAATCGCCTGACGGTCGCCGTCCCCGACACGTGGCCCGACATCGACACCACACCCGACGTGGCCAACGGGGTCGAGACCCCACGGATCGCCGCCGATGCCGACGTCGAGGTCACCGAAGCGTTCGAGTCACCCGGTGTGCTGTACACCGCCTTTCCCTACGCGTCCGACGAAGGGGCGCTGTACCGAGAGCGGTTGGCGACGGCGCCAGGGTGCCCCGTCAACGAGGTGGTGCCCTACGACGACGGCGCCTTCGTCGGCCGCTGGTGGCGATCCACCGGGTGCGGCCCGAGCGGCGCAGGCGAACTCCATGTCGTCGTCGCCAGCCCGGCCAGTGAGACCGTCACCGTGGCGGTGGTCATCCGCCTCAGTGAGCCCGATGACGTGCTCGTCGACGCGGTCCTGGAGTCGTTCAACTTCACGCCGACGGCGACCTGGCCGGCACCGACAGTCGCCACGTCCTCGACATCGACCACCACGACGTCGCTCCCGGATGACGGCAGCTCATCGGTGCCCGAGCCAACCGATCGGGTAGTGAACAACACCGGCCTGATCGCCGTCGACGTCCCGCAATCGTGGAACGAGGTCGACACCACCGGAGGTCTCAACGACGACGCGTCGTACCGCCCGAACATTCTCGCCGCACCGCGGCTCGGCGAGTTCAGCGACGGCTTCGATGCGCCCGGCGCACGCGTCACCGCCCTCCCGCCGGGGGGCGACGAGGCCAGCATCCTGGCCAATCTCCCGAAGCCGACCGACTGCACCACGCCCGGACCCACATCGTTCGACAACGGCCAGCTCACCGGGCTCAGCGAGACGTGGAGCGGCTGCGCCGGGGGCACGACGGACGTGCTGTTGGTCGTCGCCAGTCCGGCGGACCGCTCGTTCACCCTCTACGCCAGGATCCAGGACGAGGCCGGCACCGGCGCAGCCCAGCTGATCGCCGACTCGCTGGCGCTCGACGGGCAGTCGACGTACCCGACGACGACGGCACCGGCATCGCCGACGCCGACGACCGGGACCGTCCCCGAATCGTTGTGGCAGGGTCCCGTCGACGAGCAGACGGTCCTCGTCATCGACTCCGCCCGCCAGCTGCGGATCGAGGTCCCCCCGGCGTGGCGCGACACCCGGCTCTCGCCGTCGTTCAACGACGACGGCAGCCCCCGACCGCGCCTCGTTGCCGCACTCCACATCGACACGATGATTGCCCAGTGGGACGCACCGGGAGTGATCTTCAACGAGTTTCCGTACATCGATCCGGCAACGTGGCTCGCCAACCGCCTGCAGGGGACGGGCGGGTGCACGGAAGGTGGCGCCGAGGCGTTCGACAACGGTCAGTACCGAGGCGTGCTGCACACCTGGACCGACTGCGGTGGCACGGCAGCGCGGTTCGTGACGCTCGTGGTCAGCCCGCTGGACAACTCGTCGACACTCTCCATCGAGGTTCAAGTGCCGACAGCGGACGACACCGCGCTACACATCCTGCTGTCCACGTTCGGCCAGCTCTGACGACGCGTCAGCCGGCGATCGCGGCGGTTGCCAACGCTGCCCGCAAGTCGTCCCGGGCTCTGGCGACGCGCGAGCGGATCGTGCCGATCGGGCAACCAACGATCGCCGCCGCCTCGTCGTAGCTGAGGCCGGCGAGTTGCGTCAGAGCGAACGCTTCGCGGCGGTCGGGTTGGAGGCGCTGGAGCAGCTCCACCGTCAGCGAGATGTCACTGGCGAAGCCGCGGCCACCGCTCCCGTCGCCCGCCGCCTCGATCGTCAGACGGTCGAGCAGGCGGCGCTGGCGTTGCCGACGACGGACGTGATCGGCGCAGGTTCGGCGGGCGATCGACAACAGCCACAGGCGCACGGGAGCATCGCCGCGGAAGCGGGGCAGCGAACGCAGGGCACGGAGGTAGGTCTCCTGTACGAGGTCCTCGACCTCGCCATCGGATCCGAGGGCCGCGCACACCTGCCACACCGCGTGCTCGGTGCGGCGAACGAGCTCGGCCACGGCGACGTTGTCACCTTCGGCGGCCGCCGCGGCGTAAGGCCACAGCGGGTCGTCGGCGAGCACGGGCCACAGGATGCCGGGAACTGCGGGCGTTCCGCCAGCGACTTTGCAGCCATGACGTGCGCGCGCTGGCGCGATGCCATGTCGGCACGGGCCGACGGGGAACAGCTGGGCATCGACGAACGGCTCCTCGATGCCCATCTCGCCCGTTGCCGAGAGTGCCGGCAGTTCGCCACGACGGCAACCAGGCCGGTTGCTCCACGCCTGGCGAGCAGCCCTCCGGCCGACCTGCCACGCCGGGTCGCCCGGACAGTGGCTGCCGCCGACCGGGCGTCGGCGTGGACCATCGGGCGCGCCTTGCTGGCCGTCGTGGCCATCGAGATCATCGTTGTGTCGATCCCGGCATTGCTCGGCGACAAGCAAGCGTCGTCGACGCACTCAGCCCGGCACTTCGGTGCCTTCGCCGTCGCCTATGGCGTCGGCCTACTCGTTGTCGTTGCCCGTCCGGCACACGCCCGCACGATGCTGCCGGTCGCTGCCGTGCTCGCTGGCGCCCTCGTCATCACGTCGATCATCGACCTGGTGGAGGGTCGCATACCGCTCGTCGATGAGGCGGCCCACCTGCCTGAGCTGGTGAGTGTCGGGCTGCTGTGGCTGATGGCCGTGCCGTCGCGGCGATCAGTCGATGGTGACGGTGGCGACACCGGCCACCGACTCGAACTCGTCGAGACGGACACGGATCGACAGGTCCCACGTTCCGGCGAAACCGAGGTCGGTCGTCGCCTGATAGCGGCCGATCCCGAGCGGGAGCACTTCGGGTTGTAGCGGGCCGACGTCGAGCGCCGGCAGGGCGAACTCGACGGCGGGCGCTTCGTAGGGGTTGACGATCCGGCCCCCGAGGTCGCGGAGCACGATGTCGACGACGTTGAAGCCGACACGACCAGGGGTGATCGTGACGTCGGCCGTTCCTGTGTCGGACAGCGGGACGGTCAGCTGCTGGACCTCCGTCGCCTCGCCGGACGCCGCGGCTGCCGAACTCAATGGTGAGCGGGTGACCATCACTGCCGTCACACCCACGGCGGCGACGAGCACGACGAGCTCGGCAGTGACGACCCTGCCGAGCCACCGCCGGGCAGTGCTCACCCGGTCGGCGGTGTCCGGTGACTGCTCGCGTGCGTCCACGGCGGGCACCAACCGAAAGCGGTTGTACGCCCCGAGAGCTACGACGACGAGGACGAGCGCAACCTTGACGATCAGGGCCAACCCGTACCCCGTGCTCGTCAGCTCCCCCGCCGTCGGCAGGATGATCCAGGCCATCGCCACGCCCGTCACGGCGACAACGCCGACGGCGAAGAGCGCTGTGTCACTGAACCGACGGACAGCGGCGGCGAGCGTCGTCGTGTCGCTCGACGAACGAAAGGCGACGACGAGAGCGACGATCCCACCCAGCCAGATCGAGCCGGCCGCCAGATGGACGATGTCGGACACCACCATCGCCCATCGTCGGTCGGTCGCCCGGGTGTGTCCTTCGATCGAGAATCCCGCCAGGGCGACAAGGGCGGCGAACAGCACGACCCAGCGCGGCACGCGGCGGTCGACGAGCACGGCGACCACGAGCAGGGCACCGGCCGTGACCGCCGTGGACACACCGACGGGACCGCGCAACGCCGACGTCAGCACTTCGTCGTTGCGCAGGGCGTCGAGCCCGCCGCCGAGGCGGGCGACGCGGAATGGGACGGCGGCGACGAGGGCGACGGCCCCGAGGACTGCCGCGCGGCCGGTGATGGCGCGGAGCTTGGCCCGCCGGTCGACAGCCGTGGAGAAGAACAGTGTCCCGGCGGCCACCAGAGCGCCGGTGTAGGCGATCGCCGACAGGACCGTGGCGCCAGCGCGTACGCCCCACCCAGCATCGTCTCCGCCGATGTCGAGGGCCTCGCCGGTGAGTCCCTCGGACGAGGGCGCTCCGACGTGGAACACCGAGGCACCGCCGATGCGATGGGAGTCGACGGAGATGATCTCGAACACGACGGTGTAGGTGCCGTCGGGGAGGTCGTCAGGAAGCGACGCAGCGACCGTGGCGTCGGCCAGGGTTGTGCCAGTGGAAACGTCCGTCGCCGAATCGTCGAGGACGCGTACCGACCCACCGGTCAACGACACCGGCTCGCTGAACGTGAGGACCACCTCGGTCGGGGCGACATCGACCACCTCGCCGTCAGCCGGGCTGATCGAGATCAGCTCGGCATGCGCGGCGACAGGCACACCGTGCAGGAGCAACGTCAGGGCAGCCAGGACCGTGCCGAGAACGGCACGGCCGACGAACCGCATCGCTGTCTGCCGTCGAGCCGGCGGCTAGCCCTCGGCTCCGTCACCCTCGGCGGCGGCCACGACCACGACACCTGGCGCCGGCGACTCGAGCTCCTCGGGGTCCTGGCCGTCGGCGGGGATCTCGATCCAGGCCGTCTCTCCGGATTCGCACGTCTGGATCGTGGGGAAGTACAGCGTCTGGTCGACTGCATCCTCGGGGACGGTGAGGCTCAGCTCGAACGTGTCGCGGAACCCGTCGGCGACCGGCGTGCGCGCCGTGTAGACGACCTCGCTGACCCGCTCCGTGATCTGCTCGCCGTGGGCGCCCTCGATCGGGGCATCGAGAGCCTCGATCACCTTCTCGACGTCCCAATTGGCATTGATCGTCGGAGCCACCGTGGGGATCGACTCCGGCATCTGGATCCGAATCCCGGTCGTCGGCGAGCCCTCGCAGCCGTGGGAGAAGGCAAACGTGACGATGGTCGAGGAGCCGGCGACGACGTCGTCCTCGGCGATCGACACGTGGGCAGCCGCGGCGCCGCTGACGACGAGGGCGAGCCCGAGACCAGCACCACTCGCGGCGGTCAGTCTTGCGGCACGGCACAACTTCATGGGTACTCCTTGCAGGTCCTGGTCATCACATGGTCGCCGCACCGGTCCGCCCAGTTCCCGACGCGATCGCCATCATCGACGTCCGTTCCCCGATTGGTCGGTCGCGGCGGACGACGATGGCGTCGGGGTTCCAACCAATGAATCGCAAGCGTCCCAGAACGGGTGGTCGGTGACGCCGGCTAGCTGCCGCTGGCGACGAGGAACAGGATGAGCGCGGCGCAGGAAGCGACCGCCCGAACGTGGTTCCAGGGCACCCACTCGCCGAGATACGTCGCCCACTTCGCTGCCGAAGTCGGGGCGTCGGCGTCCAGTCGGTCGAGGGCGTCGTTGCGCGGCACGTGGTAAGCGGCAGTGAGGGCGAATGCGCCGACAAGGTAGATCAGCCCACCCGAGAGGCGCAGCGCAGCGCCCCCGTCGTCCCAGGTCCACATGGTCGAGATGGCGATGGCTGCGGCGGCGAGGGCGGTACCGACGAACACGACGAGGAACACGGGGTTGAGGATCGCCCGATTGATCGCTTGCATCGCCGCCATGCCATCGGCCGGCGGCAAGCGCCGGAGGCCTGGCATCACGGCCACGGAGAAGGCGAAGAACAGCCCCGCCATCAGCCCACAGCCGACGGCACCGGCGCGCACGAGCGTCAGCAGCCAGGTTTGCATCAGCGCGTTCCCTGGCCACCGGCGGCGCCGCTGGCGACTCGCTCGATGGCGCTTGCTCGCTCGTCACTGCTCCTGCTGGCAACCCAGGCCAAGCTGCCCGCCGTGTCCAGCGGGTGGCGGATCAGATCGAGCAACGGAACACCGAGGCCGAACGTGTTGATCCGACCGACCGGAGTGATCCTGACGAACCAGTTGTCGGGGTCGTCCAACTCGCCGTGCGACGTGATCCGTCGCAACCGTCCGTCGTCGAGCGCGGCCAGCAGCGTCGCGTCGTCACGGGCGAGCGCCTCGGCCGACCCCTGGAACATGATCGTCGCCGGCGGCCCGACGGGGAGGCGGCGCACGGGGACGCACACCCCGACGTGGGCGTTGGCCTCGATGTTGCGCACCTTGCGGCTGTGCATGTTGGTGCCGACATACAGGATCCCGTCGACGGCCGCGTAGAGCACGCCGGCCACGTGCGGGCGCTGGGCGGCCGACACCGTCGCCAGGGTCATGAATGATTTCTTGGCGAACGCCGCTTCGACGGCCTTGCGCAAGCGGACTTCCTCGGGCATCAGTGCTTCCCTTCTCGATCTCGACCTACTATTGTGCAGGTTCCCTGCATAGTTAGGCAGGGAACCTGCGGAACTGTCAAGAGTGTGGAGGGGTGATGGGGCGTGAATCACGTCACGGCGATCGGGTGGTCACGTTGATCTCGCTACTCCGCCGAACTTCCCAGTTGATGGTCGACGAGATCACCGTGCGCCTCGACAATGCGGGGTTCCCGAACTGCCCGCCGAGCTTCCATCCGATCTTCGAGAACCTCGACCCCGACGGCACCCGGCTCACCGTGCTCGCGTCCAGAGCTGGGCTGACCCATCAATCTGTCGGCGAGGTGGTCGCCGAGTTGGAGCAGCGCGGCTACGTCGACAGGGTGCCCGATCCCGACGACCGGCGGGCCCGCCTCGTCCGACTCACGCCACGTGGGCGGCAGCTGGTGCGTACCGCGGTGACGGCCATCGACAGCATCGAGCGGGAGTGGATGAAGCGCTGGCGAACCCATGGCCTCACGGGTGATCTACGCCGGCCCCTGGACGGGGCACTGCGCTCGCCGAAGTGAATCGCGCGGGCACCCAGTCGCGCTCCCTACACTCGAAGGGCAACCACCTTCGGCGCATGCGCTGGAGAACCCGGCTCAGGAGGTCGTGTGCTCGCCCGTAATGACGCTCTGGAGGCCCGCCTCCGGCACGTCGAGACGAAGCCATCACTCGACCTCGACGCGGTCGATGTGGCCATCGAGCGCATTCGCCGTCCCGAGGTGCTCCGCGAGCGGATCGGCGACGCCTTGCTGTACGCCCAGCGTGTCGAGGCGGAAGTCGGTGGATTGAGCATCGAGACGTTGCTGCCGCACACGAGCAACGACTACGTCGGACGGTTCCTCCACGTGTGGGTGCCCGACGAGCAGGGTCACGGCGAGGCCCAGGCACGCCTCGCTCGGCAGCTTGGCCTGCAGCCCTACGTGCCACGCCCCGAGGACGCCGTCCCGTTGCACAATCGCGCCGCCGGCTACCTCGCTCGACTGCTCCCCAGGGTCAAGAGCATGATCGAGATGACGTACCACACCATCGGGGCGATCAACGAGCGACTCGCCCTCGAGGCGTACCGGCGGATGGCAGCGATTCTCGAGCAACTCGGCGAGGACGAGATGGCCCAGGCCTTGATGGTGCCGATGCGCAACGACGAAGCCGCCCACCTCTCGTACTACCGGACCTACGCCCGGCAGCTGCGACCTTCGTTGGCGACGTGGCAGTTGGCTGCCGTGCGCGCCCTCATCGTGCACACCTACGCCCCCGTCGGTGCCGGCGAGAAGCGCGACAAGGCCCCGCTCGGCAAGGCCCTGATGCAGCTCGAGACAGATCCCGACGATCCAGGTATTGCCACCTCCGTGCAGGCGATCGCCGAGGAGCTGCTCTCCGACGGAACGGAGCTGCGCCCCTTCGTGCGCGATTCGCTGCAGGCCTGCGTACACCTCGCCCGCCAATCCGCCGCCTGACCCGCTCGGTGAGCGGAGCCGACGGAAAGCCGCTCGTTCGGCTCACCAATCCCGCCCATCGGCAGCGGAGCGCGGGCAGGCCAGACTGTCGCCATGGTTGTCGTCGGCGATCAGCCCGTCGCCGACGTCCGCACGTCGTCCACGTTCGCCTCCTTGGCGGTCGTCACCTACCGGCGGCTGTTCGCCGCCGGCCTGATCGCCTTTCTCGCCGTGCAGGCCCAGGTCATCGCCCGCGGCTGGCTGGCCAACGAGCTGACCGGGACGAACACCGGGTTGGGCGGCGTGTACATGGCCTTCGGAGTCCCCATGCTGATCGCCACGCCGTTCGGCGGCGTACTCGCCGACCGTCTCTCCAAACGGCTCGTGATCGCCGTCTGCCTGTTGATGCTGGCCGCCACGGCGGCCTGGATCGGGTTCGGCGTGGCGTTCGACTTCGTCGAATACTGGATGTTGCTCGTGGCATCCGCCCTCCAGGCCCTGGCGTTCGCCTTTCTCGGCCCGGCGCGCATCGCGATGACCGGCCAGCTGGTCGGGAGAGAGCTGCTGCCGAACGCCATCGTGCTCGGGCAGATGAGCCTGAGCACGACGCGGGTTCTCGGGCCGGCGATTGCCGGGATCGCCATCGGGATCAGCTGGATCGGAACGGCGGGCGTGTACTTCCTCGCCGCAGTGCTGACAGTCGTCGCCTTCGCGGTCACGTTGCGCCTTCCACCGGGCGGTCCCGGGGCGGCACCGGCGAGATCGCCGGCAACTGAATTCCGCGACGGGCTGGTGTACGTCCGCCGCCACCGCGACATCGCCCTGCTGATCGTCACTTCATTTCTCGTGGTGATGATTGGCTTCCCGTACCTGGCATTCCTCCCACGCGTCGCCGACTCGATCTTCGATCACGGCGCCGCTGGGTACGGCGCACTGTCAGCGGCCTCGGCGGTGGGCGCGGTGTGCATGTCGCTGTTCGTGGCCAAGCGGGCCGGCGGCGCTCAGGCGCGTCGAATCCAGACGGGTTCCGGCTTCGCCTTCGGCTGCGGGTTGATGCTCCTCGCCGTGACGCCGACCTTGGCCACCGCGTTGGCCGCAGTGTTCCTCGTCGGGGCGGCCGCGGCGGGCTTCCAGTCGATGAACAACTCGCTCGTCCTGGCGCTGTCGGACTTCGAGTATCACGGGCGCATCCAGAGCATGATGCTCCTGTCGTTCAGCGGGTTCGGGATGGCTGCCCTGCCTCTCGGCGCCGCCGCCGATGCGTTCGGGCTACGTCAAACCCTCGCCGCGATGGGCGCCCTGACGATCCTGTGCATGATCGGCTACTGGGTGGCCCGACGCCCCGACGCACAGCGTGCCGACGTGGTCTTTGGCTGAGCTCACGCCGGCCCGTGACGCCAGTCGACGCCCGACTGCGTGGAGCAGCCAAGACTCCGCCAATCGCCCGTCGGCGTCGATGCGGAACACCTGCAGCCAGGTCATCAGGCGCGTCGTGCCGGCCTCCAGGTCGACGCCCTCGATCGTCATCCGCGTCCAGACCCGGTCGCCGGCGACCGCCTGGTCGTCGACCGTGATGACCGGCTTGTGCAGGACTCGGAAGTACTGACGCATGTCGTCGCGGAGGGCATCACGGTCGCGGACGACCGTGCCGCTCGGGCCGTGCCGGACGTACCGCTCAGCGACCAGTTCGTCGACCGCGTCGAGGTCACCGGCCATCCAGACCTCGTCGAGCCAGCGGCGGACGACGGCGGCCGGATCCCCGCTGAGCGTGGTGCCCGACATCCCCGTGCCCTCGGGCCGTTCAGCCGCCCTGTTCGGTGATGTTGACCATCCAGTTGACGCCGAACTGGTCGACACACATCCCGAACTCGTCGCCCCACATCTGCTTCTCCAACGGGACGCCCACCGTGCCCCCGCTGGACAGCTTGGACCAGTAGCCGCGGAGTTCCTCGGCATCGTCGCCACTCAGGCTGACGGAGATGTTCGCCCCCGGGTTGTAGTCCATTCCCGGTGGCGTGTCGGCGGCCATCAGGGTGTAGCCACTGTCCGTCGTCAGCATGCCGTGCATGATCTTGTCGGCTTCGGGCGCGTCAGGCATGCCCATCTCGCCGAACGTCATCACCGACATCTCGCCGCCGAAGACCGTTCGATAGAACTCCAGAGCCTGCCTGGCGTTGTCGCGGAAGCTGATGTACGGATTGAGTCGAGACGTCATGAGGTCGCTCCTCTCGTAGGTGGACAACGAGCACTGCCAACGTACCCGCCGGCTCGCTGCCCCGCCGTGCGTCTGTCCGTCCGCCGTTCCGGGCGGCCTCCGACTCATTGGTCGAATCCCAGACAGCGGCCGACGGTGTCGTCGCCGAATGCCTCGACGCCAATTCACGAGCAGACGCCCAGGCTGCGCCGGTGTCATACGATGCGTCGCCATGCCCGAGGAGTTCTTCGAGCGCCAACTCGCCGGCTCTCGATTCGAGCACGTCGATCTCACCGATGCCGTCTTCGAGCAGGTCCGTTTCGCCGGCGCCCGGTTCCACGACGTCGACCTCAGCGGCGTCAGGATCCGCGGGGCCTACGTCCGCGATGTCCACATCGGCGGCGACGTGGAGGGCTTGCGCGTCAACGGCGTTGACGTCGGTCCGCTGATCGAGGCAGAACTGGATCGCCGTCATCCGGAGCGGACCAAGCTGCGTCCGACCGACGCCGACGGCTTCCGCGAGGCGTGGGAGGTGATCGAGCAACTGTGGGCCGGGACGGTTGCCAAGGCCAGCGAGTTCGACCCGGCCCTGTTGCACGAGCGAGTCGACGGCGAGTGGTCGTTCATCGAAACGCTCCGCCATCTGGTCTTCGCCACCGATGCATGGGTGCGGCGGGCGATGCTCGGAGACCCATCGCCGTGGGACCCGCTGGACCTACCGTGGGATGAGATGCCGGACACCGAAGGCATTCCCCGCGATCGTGTCGCCCGGCCCACGTTGACGGAGGTGCTCGCCCTCCGTGCCGATCGGATGGCGACGGTGCGCCAGGTCGTCGGCAGCCTGACCGACGAACAACTCGCCGGGTCGACCACACCCGTGCCCGGACCGGGCTGGCCCCCACCGGAGAGCTTCCCCGTCCGCGAGGTCCTCGGAACCATCCTCGACGAGGAGTGGTGGCATCGGCAGTACGCCGAGCGCGACCTCGCCGCCCTCCGTTCCTGAGTTGCGCGCTGCCCCGCTGTCACAGGCGCACGCGGTACTTCGTCAGATGTGGTGACCAACGACGAAGGAGTCACCATGAAAGTGTTCGTCGCCGGCGCCACGGGTGCGCTCGGCAAGCAACTTGTTCCGATGCTCGTCGCCAACGGGCACGATGTGGTCGGGATGACCCGCACGGAAGCCAAGCGCGACCAGCTACGCAGCGTCGGGGCTCAGCCGGTGGTGGCCGATGCGCTGAATGCCGACGCCGTCGGGCGGGCGGTGGGCGCAGCAGAGCCGGACGTGATCGTGCACCAGCTGACCGCCATCCCTCCTGTGATCGACATGCGCCACTTCGAACGCGACTTCGAGCTCACCAACCGGCTGCGCACCGAGGGCACCGACCACCTGCTATCGGCCGGTCGGGCGGCGGGCGTCAAACGGTTCGTCATCCAGAGCAATGCCGGGTTGTACGCCCGAACCGGCGGCCCGATCAAGGGGGAGGATGCTCCACTCGATGACGCGCCACCACCGGAGATGCGTCGCGGGCTCGCCGCGCTCCGCCACCTCGAGACGGCGGTCGCCGGCGCCCATTGGACCGACGGCGTGGTGTTGCGCTACGGCTGGTTCTATGGCCCCGGCACGGGGATCGCCGTCGATCCGCCTGGCAGCCAGATCGAGTTGATCCGCAAGCGTCGGTTGCCCGTCGTCGGGGCAGGCACTGGCGTCTGGTCGTTCATCCACATCGAGGACGCTGCGTCGGCAACCGCCACCGCCATCGAGAGCGGGCCGGCCGGCACCTACAACATCGTCGACGACGACCCCGCACCGGTGTCCGAGTGGCTCCCGGCACTGGCGACCGCCGTCGGGGCCAAGCGGCCACGGCGAGTGCCGCGCTGGGTCGGGCGCCTCGCGGCAGGCGAGTGGGCCGTGGCGACCATGACGACGCTCCGCGGCGCATCGAACGACAGGGCGAAGTACGAGCTCGGCTGGCAACCGCGGTACCCGAGCTGGCGGCAGGGATTCGCCGAGGGGCTCGGCTGACATGGCGGAGCTGTTCGACGAACTCCGTCCACAGGCGTTCGCCGTCGCCTACCGGATGCTCGGCAGCGTGACCGAGGCCGAGGACGTGGTGCAGGAGGCGCTCGTGCGCCTGCACCGCGTCCTCGAGTCCGGCGAGAAGATCGAGGTGCCGGCGGCCTACCTGACCACCGTCGTCACCCGGCTCGGCATCGACCGGCTGCGCTCGGCACAGGTGCGACGGGAGACCTACGTCGGCGAGTGGCTTCCGGAGCCGGTGGTGACCGGGGACTTGAACGACCCAGCCACTCACGCCGAGATGTCGGACTCGCTGTCGCTCGCCTTCCTCGTCCTGCTCGAGCGCCTGTCACCGGAACAGCGGGCCGTGTTCCTGCTGCGCGAGGTGTTCGACTACGGCTACGACGACATCGCCGAGATCGTCGGCAAGAGCGAGGCCGCGTGCCGGCAGCTCGCCGTGCGCGCCCGTCACCACATCGAGCAGGAAAGGCCGCGGTTCGAGGCGTCGCGCGACGACCAGAACGAGCTCGCCCGCAGGTTCATGACGGCCGCCGAAACGGGCGATCTCGCCGGGCTGGAAACCTTGCTGGCCCACGACGTCGGCCTGCACGGCGATGGCGGCGGGAAGGTGCGCGCGATCGGCCAGCCGATCTTCGGGCGCCACCGTGTGGCCCAGATGTTGGTGAGCTGGATGCGGTTCGCCAACAGCATCGAAGGCTCGTCGATCCGACTGGTCGAAGTGAACGGGTATCCCGGCGCCTTGGGCCTCGACGGGCAGCAGCGGGTCCTGTACGTCCTGTCGCTGCACATCGCCGACGGCCAGATCCAAGACGTCCGCTCGATCGTCAATCCAGAGAAGCTGCGCCACCTTGGCCCCGTGTCCGACGTTCTCCCCACGCCGACCGTGCACGACTAACAGTTCGGTAGCTGAATCTCCGGAGTTCAGCCGTCGATTCCGGTCACTTCTGCTCCGCGGAAGTCCAGTACCCGTTTCACGCCGCCGGTGGCACGAAACGCGTATCAGACGTGCTGGTTTCAGTTCTGTGGGTCGAGTTGATCACCTGCTGGTCTCGAGTTTGGCGAGGTCGCGCTCGGCATACCGGTGATGCCAGAACTCTTCCTCGAACACTGTCGAGATGCAGTCGCGTGCGAGGTGGGGGCCGTTCTCGAGCACGTCGACGGATCGGGTGAGGTCGTCGGTGGTGACGGCGCCGAGGTAGTCACCGAAACTGATTGCCTGGTCGGCGCGGGCTGCGAGAACTTCCGACATTGACGGCGCCGCCTCACGGTCGAGGTCCGGCCAGGGGAACTCGATCGGGCCGCTGTGGGGCAGCCCGAACGGGTGGAACGGTCGGCCAAGGATCGGTGCGCTGACCCACTTGTCCATCGCGAACACCAGGTGCCGCAGCGTCTGCACGAAGGACCACTCACCGTCGACCGACTCGTGCAGGTCCTCCTCGGGGAGCCGTTGGGCCCGGGCGACGGTCGCCGCCCATGCTTCGCGCAACGCGGCCCAACCGGTGCGCATGCTCTCGGGATCCGCGACCCGCAGCACCGACCGCAACGGGTACCACGGGTCGTGCTCGTTGACGAATGCCGTCACGTCGACCCCGTTGACCACGACCCGGTCGATGAACGCGTCGATCTCGACGTCGACGAGCCACGCATGGGAGATCGTGACATCAGTGAGGTTCACGTCCCGGAACCGCGCGCCGCGCAGGTCGGCACCCCAGAACACCGCAGCGGTGAGGTCACCCCCGAATTCCTCCGGCACACCCGGCTCCCTTCCTGCGCAGCGCCATCGAACGACTCGGCAGCACAATCACGTCGCTGGCCGCCACGCTACCCAACGACCTTGTGGGCAACAGCCCAGCACGTGGCGCGACGAACGTCGCCGGAACGCTGATCAGCTACCCGATCGAACGAGGCCGGGCACTCGACCGCCCCATGGACGCACCAGCGTCAGTGGTGGTCGTCCTGGCGGCCGAGGGTCTCCACGGGGATCGCGCCGGGGCGGGTCCACTGCGGCACGGGCCGGCTGGTCGGACCCCAGGTGGCGACGCCGTCGGCGTCCGCGCGCCAGTACCAGCAAATCGGCGCGCCATGCCCACCGACCGGCGAGCCGGCCTGCGGGGCCTCGGGCCAGCCCTCGGGGTTGTCCTCCCACCCTTCACGGCGGCCGTAGGGCGTCATGTCGAGCAAGCCCAAGGAGCCGTCGGCCGGCTCATTGCCCCGGCCGGTCGTGGAGTAGGTGAGGAACACGCGGTCGCCGTCGCGCAGATAGCAGATGATGTGTCCCTCGTCTGCGAAGAGCGACGCCTCCACGCCCCGCACCGAGTACCAGGGCTGGGTGTAGCCCATGAACTCGACGTAGGGAGCCACCTCCTCCCACCGGCCCGAGGTCAAGATGGCGAACGAGACACCCCGGGCGTTGAGGTAGACGGCGTCGTCCATGTGCCAGACGTTGAAGGTGCAGCCCTCGCACTGCCCCTGGAACGGCGCACCGTCGTACCACATGGAGTGGTAGACGACGAGCTCGTCGCGACCCTGGAACAGGTCGACGAACGGGACCGGGCCGTCGACGCCGGTGACCTCGACCGCGCCGTCGAACTCGACCATCGGCAGTCGCCGCCGGGCCGCGGCGATCGCGTCGCCCTCATGGGTGTGCGCCTTCTCGCGGGCCAGCAGTTCCTCGCGCGCCGCCTGCCAGGTCGAGAGGTCGACGACTGGCGGCTTGCCGGGGAGGTTGCTGCTCGCGTTGCTCGGCGTGGTCGTCATGGTGTCCTCCGCTGTCTCGTCTCGTTGAGCTCGCGGCTCCTAGAGAGCCTGTCAGGTGAGACGACTCACGGTGCCGAGACTCATCGACCTCGACCTCCGTCGATCTGGGGAAGTTTCGTGTCAGACGCCGACTCAAATCTTCCCCACAAGTCCGATTGACAGAGATCTTCCCCAGATGGAGGCTGGCGGCGAACCCTGTCATGGCCGGTCTCCGCGGACGAGCGAGAGGGCGGCCCGCGCGGTGAGCTCGCCCCCCGCGGCGAACGCGGCGTCGTAGGTGGCTGGGGCGCTGTCCTCGGCGACGAGCGTGATGAGCTGAGTTTCTCGACGCCGGGTCAGCGGCCATGCGGTCAGCCCGGCCCGCCGCCTCAACCCGTGGGCGGCGCCGAGGGCGGTCGCGGCTCGTCGCGGGTCGCCGTCGGCCCGCGCGAGTTGTGCGGCGGTGACCAGGGCGAACGTCAACGTGAGCGTGTTCAGGTGGGTCTCCTCGATGGCGTCCACCGCACGGTCGAGGAGCGCCCGGGCGGCCGCCCGCTCACCATCGCTCAGAGCGAGCGAAGCGAGTTGGGTTCGGGCACTCGCTTCGAGCCAGTTGTTGCCGTACAGCGAGCCGAGCTCGTCGACCCGCTCGAGGTGTCTTCGTGCGCTGTCGGCTTGACCGAGGGTGATCTCGAGCATCCCGACCGTCAGCTCGGCAAAGGCGACGAACGGTTCGTCGCGGCCACGGAAGCCGCCCAGCGCGTCGGATGCGGCCTCCAATGCGCCGTCGAAGTCATCACGGATTGGCAGCGTCCAGGCAACTGCTAACTGCAGCTCGCACTGCAGCTGGGGATCGTCCACCGTTCCGTCGAATCGCTCGATCGCGTCGATCGCGGCGAGAGCGCTCGCGTCGTCGCCGACCTCGACCGCCGTCACCGCCCACGTGAACAGCACCTCGGCCTGGGCGTGCTCGTCCAAGGCGTCGGCCCGCGGACGCAGCTCGTCGATCCACGCTCGACCCTCGGTCATCCGGTCGCGCATCTGCCAGAACAGCCAGAGCACCCGGAACATGCGGGGCAGCGGCGTGATGTCGTGGGCGAACAACCAGCGGATCGCGACGCGCAAGTTCTCCTCTTCGACGCCCAGTCGATCGGCCCATTCGACCTGTCGTCGCGCCGGCCACATGAGGTCGCTCACCAATTCTGCGAAGTACTCCGCGTGCCGTCGGGCGACCTCGGCACCGGCGTCGCCAGCGGCGAGCCGCTCGGCGGCGAGCTCCCGCACCGTGACAAGCATGCGGAAGCGCGGTCCACCGTCGTCGGCGCTGACACTGACGAGGCTGTGGCCGGCGAGTGTGTCGAGGAGGTCGAGCGTCTCGTCCTCGGAACGCGCGAAGACGCGGGTGGCCGCCTCGATCGTCCACCCGTCGGCGAACACCGAGAGCGCCTCCACGAGCTCGCGTTCGACGTCGTCGAGCAGCCCGAAGCTCCACTCGACGGTCGCCCGCAGGGTGCGTTGACGTTCGGGGAGGTCGACGGGTCCCATGCCCAGCGAGTCGAGGACGTGTTCGAGTCTGGACAGCAACGCCGCCGGGGCGAGTACCCGCGTGCGGGCGGCGGCGAGCTCGATCGCCAGCGGCAGCCCATCGAGGCGCCGGCAAATCTCCATGACCGGGGCGGAGTTGGTGTCATCCAGGGTGAAGTCATGGCGCACCGCCCGCGCCCGGTCGACGAACAGACGCACGGCGGGAAGCGCGGCGAGCTCCTCGAGCGCCGGCCGTTCGGCGAACACCGGCACCATCAGCGCCTCGACCGGATACTCGCGCTCGGCCCGCAGGCGCAGCACCGTGCGGCTCGTGGCGAGGATCGTGACATCGGGGCACGCCGCCAGGAGCAGATCCAGCTCGGTGGCCGCGCCGGTCACCTGCTCGAGGTTGTCGAGGACGAGCAGTGTGGGGGTCTGCGCGAAGTGCTCGATCAAGGTGTCGAGCGCCGAGCGTGTGCCTTCCATCGGCGCACCAACGGAGGCGGCGACGCGCGGCAGCACCAGCGCCGGATCGGTGACCGATGCGAGCGGCACGAACGCAGTGCCCCGTCCGGCCTCGTCGAGCGCCGCGCCGACCGCGATCGCCAGCCGAGTCTTGCCGATCCCACCAGGGCCGGTCAGCGTGACCAACCGCACGTCTGGCGACCCGAGCAAGGACGCCAGCTCGGCGATGTCACCCTCGCGCCCCAGCAACGAGGTCGACGGTGTCGGCCACCGATGCGCCGCCCGGGAATCGGTGGCCGGCGGCGCAGCGGGCGCGGCGGCCGAAGCCGGCGACGCGAACCGCTCGCTGAGCAGCAGCGCCAAGTCGTCACCCACGAGCCGGCCGAGCTCGCGCGGGCTGCGGAAGGATCGGTAGGAGTCGGTGCCCGCGGATTGCAGGTCGGCGATCATCGCCGCCAACCGAGGCTCCTGCTCAGGGGCCGGCGACTTCAGGTACAGCAACCGCGGCATCCCCTCGGACAGCCGCAACTCGTCCTCCAGCCCGGAGATGTCCATTCCCGGTCCGATCCACCCGTAACGCTGCCAGTACAGGCCGACGAAAACGTCCGATTGCGCCAGGTACGCGCGGTACAGCTCGCGTGGCGGATGCGGTCGGGCGCCGAGCTCGAACATCACTGGCGTCAACCGCAGCGCCGAGATCGCCCGGGCAACCGCAGCCCGCTCTGGTGCGAGTTCGGCCAGCGTCGAACTGACAAAGACTCGCAGCCGTTGATCTGGTGTCCTGATCGGCGCCGCACCGTCGTGATCAGTCATCGCACCCGGCTCGGAATTGAAGCGCGAGCGTCGTGACGATCTCGCGGTGGCGCAACAGGAAGGCGCCCTCGTCCAGCCGCTTGCGCCGCAGCCAGGTGGTGACTTCGTCGTTGCACTTGCTGGTGTTGCACGCGCGGCACGCCGGCACGATGTTGTCGAGCGTGTACCGTCCACCACGAGAGAGCGCCAGCACGCAGTCGCGCTGCAGCGGCTGAGCGGTCTCGCCGCAGTACGCGCAGCCACCCCACGCCACCGAGAGCGCCGCCCAGTGCGCGGCGCTGAGGTCATGCTCGACGCGATCCATCCGCCACTTGCGCCTGCGGGCGGCGCGGCGCTTGCGACCTCCGTTGACCGCCATCGCCAAAGCGTACGTTGACCGCCAACCTCCTGCGAGGAGGCTCGTCGAGACCGGACTGCGGAACCGGCCGCGCCAACAGAAGGTCGGCGCAGCATGATCTGATGCTGCTCGCCGCGAGGAGGTAGGAAGCGTTGATGGCCGATCCGAGCAACGGCGAACAAGGCGATTCGTGGACCACGGAACTCCGCGCGCGCCTCGATGAACTGCTGGACGAGTATCGGGCGTCGCTCCACGACGCCCTCGACGGTCTCACCGAGGAGGAAGCCAGGCTTCGGCTGGTCCCGTCGAAGACGACGCTGCTCGGTCTGGTCAAGCACGTCACGTACGTCGAAGGCGTCTGGTTCGACCAGGCGATCAGCGGTCGCTCCTACGCCGAGATCGGCATCGCCACCACCCCTGCCCAGTCCTTCACGCTGACCAAGGACGACACGATCGCTTCGGTGCAAGCCGCCCATCGCCGGCGATGTGAACGGTCGCGGCGCACGATGGCTGCCCTGAGCCTCGACGCGGTCGTCGACGGCCGTGGTCACCGCCGGGTCTGGGCGTTGCAGCTGCAGGTGCTGCGTGAGTTGGCGCAACACGCCGGCCACGCCGACATCCTGCGCGAACAGATCCTTGACCGGCGGACCGACTGACCAGGCGGCGGTACGACGCGCCTGCGCGCTGCCAGCGGCCACCACGTATCGGCGACGGGGGGCGAGCGGTGGTCACATCGACAAGTGCAGGAGCATGAACAGGTGCGGACCAAGGACACGGAAGTGAAGTAGGAGATCTAGACGAGCGGTGTATGAAGCGTGTTGGTAGAATGAGGGAATGTGGGAATACGCGTAGGCGAGAATGGGTGGTATGTCGGGGTGGTGAGTTTGTGACGTTGGCGGCGCTGCTCGACGGCGGTGATGAGGGCGGCGCCGCCGGGGTACGGCGATCCGTCTGGCACCGACGACCTGCGCGCCGCGTTGGCCATGGATTGGCTGCACTCGCGGCGTCGTCACCTCGGCCGAGGAGCTGGTGGTGACCTCGGGCGCGTTGCACGGCATGGACCTCGTGGCGCGGGCGATGAACGGGCTGGGCGACGTCGTGGCTGTGGAGGAGCCCGGCTACCCACTGCCGTGGAACTCCTGCGCTCACGGGTTGGCCGTCGTCGGGGTACCGTCGATGGCGATGGGCTCGTCGTCGCTGCGATCCCGGAGTCGGCGCGCCTCATCTACGTGACGCCGTCGCACCAATACCCGCTCGGAGTCGTGCTCTCCCGTGACCGGCGGCTGGAGCTGCTGCGCTGGGCGGCGCGACACGACGCGACCATCGTGGAAGACGACTACGACAGCCAGTTCCGCTACGCAGCCCGGCCGCTCGAGCCGCTGCAACGGCTCGACACAGACGGTCGCGTCGTTACCTCGTCACGTTCTCGAAGGTGTTGTCACCGTCGCTGCGCGTCGGTTTCGCCGTCGTCCGTGCAGCATCATCCCGGCGGTGACCGCGTTGCGCGAAGCGGTCGACTGGTGTCCGCCATGGCCGACCCAGTCGACCCTTGCTCGCTTCATCGTCGAGGGTCATCTCGACCGGCACGTCGCCCGCGCTCGGCGGCAGACCGCGCCCGACAGGAGGAGATCGTGCGCCGTCTGCGGTGCTCGCTGGTTCCGGTGCGCCCACTACCGTGTTCCGCCGGTTTGCACGTCGCCGTGCTCGTCGACGGGGACGAGACTGGCGACGACCGTGCCCTCCATGAGGCGTCCGTCGCCGAAGACGTGATCGTGGGGTCGCTGCGTCGGTGCTAGCGGTTGAGCACGCCGCCCGCCGGCCTGCTCGACGGCTTCGGATCGCTCCACGGTCGACGACTGGGCGAGGTCATGGAAGCGCTAGATCGGATACTTCTGCACCTCGTGGCGGCGGAACCCGGGGCCGACGCCAGCTGATTCTTTGGCCCGGCTGCAAATGTGCGATATGGACCTGGTGACCGGTCCACAGCGTCGTACGGTCGTGGTGTCGACTTGGTCCCCACGATCTCCGAGGAGGTCCGAGCCGATGGAAACCAGACCTCAAACGCTGCCCCTGCCATCATGCGGCTCACCGGCTTGATTGATGTGTCAACGGCCCTCCCCGGCCTGTTCGAGAACCACAACCTGGCGGCCGGCTGAGCATCTACGACCGGCAAGCGACGCTCGAGTTCGCCGTCGGCTCCTGACGGCGTGCTCTTGGCGAGCGAGCATCGATCGATTCGACAGGTGCCGAACCATGACGTGTCGCTTCACCACCCTGCAGGCCGGCGCGCCACGAATCGCGCTGAGACCGGACTCGCGCTGCGTTCCGCTGTTGGCGCACCGCTATGAAGGCTCCGATGGGGATCCGACACGGCGTCCGGTGACTTCGTGATCCCGGCCGGTGTCGTGACTCCGCTGGTCGTCGACGTCGAGCCGTCGCCGCTGCGCTCTCCTGCCCGCCTCTATGGTCCGAACGGCTCCCACATCGTCGTCGAAGGCGACTGTCCACGTGCCTTCATCGAGACGTGCCTGGCGCCGCTGGGCGCCTACACCTTGTTCGGGCCCGCGGTGGCCGACGTCGGCGAGTCGATCGTCGGCCTCGAGGAACTCGTCGGGGCCGACGCCAGATTGCTCGACGAGCGAGATTCAGTCCGCGCCAACCTGGTCGGAGCGTGCACGGCAGCTCGACGCATTCCTCCTCGACCGCTGGGCGCGCGGACCGCAGCCATCGTCAGAGGTCAGCGAGGCGTGGGACCTGCTCGTGCAGTCGGGCGGAACGAGCACGATCGCGGAGATCGCCCGGGAGGTCGGCTGGAGTCACAAGCATCTGATCACCAAGTTCAAGCAGCAGGTCGGCGTGGCGCCCCGTCTGGCCGCCCGGCTGCTGCGGCTGTCGCGGGTGTGGCGGCACATCAAGACCGGCCAAAGCTGGGCTCGTATCGCCGCCGAGTCCGGATACGCCGATCAATCGCATCTCGTCCGCGAGTTCCGCCAGTTCACGGGCACCACCCCCGGCGCGCTGATCGCCAACTGAACGGCGCGGCGCTCACGCAGTCGCCAGCACGGCAGGCCCGCTCGCAGATCCGGGCAGACGAGAGCGGCCAAACGCGGCGCGCTCCACGACCCCCCATTCACACCCGCGTGCGTACGAGCGAGACTGAAGCTGTTGACGAGTTGCCGCTGGCGCGCGTCAACGTGTCATCGCCGAACGACGCACCAACCACGAAGTCGACGGAGCCGAAAGGGAAGGTGAACGGATGGGCAGCTACGTGCTCGGCCTCCAGGAGATCGACCAGACGCAGGTGGCGGTCGTCGGCGGCAAGGGCGCGCAACTGGGTGAGCTGACGCGGATCGACGGCGTCCGCGTGCCGGGTGGGTTCTGCGTGACGACGGACGCCTTCCGGCGGATCATGGAGGGCGCACCGTCGATCGGCGATCGGCTCGATCGACTGTCACGGCTGAACCCGGACGACCGGGAGGCGATTCGCACGCGCAGCGCGGAGATCCGCCGGACCGTCGAAGGGATCGTCATCCCTGACGATGTAGCGGCGGCGATCACCCGGGCCATCGCCCGGTTCGGCGAGGGAACCGCCTTCGCGGTTCGGTCGAGCGCGACGGCGGAGGACTTGCCGGCCGCATCGTTCGCCGGCCAGCAGGACACCTACTTGAACGTCGCGGGGCCGGCCGCGATCCTCCAGCACGTCAGCCAGTGCTGGGCGTCACTGTTCACCGAGCGGGCCGTGACGTACCGCCTGCGGAACGGCTTCGACCACCGCAAGGTTCACATGGCCGTGGTCGTGCAGCGGATGGTCGTCCCGCAGGCCGCCGGCGTCCTCTTCACGGCCGACCCCGTCACGTCCCACCGGAAGGTCACCTCCGTGGAGGCCACCTTTGGCCTTGGCGAGGCCCTGGTCTCCGGCCTGGTGAACGCCGACGTCTACAAGGTGCGCGACGGCGACATCGTCGCCAAGGCGGTCGCCACCAAGCAGCGTGCCACGTTCGCCTCGCCCGCAGGCGGTACACAGGACCAGTCGATCGAGCCGGCGCAGCAGGAGCAGCCAGCGCTGACGGACGCCCAGGTCGTGCGGCTCGCGCAGCTGGGCCGGCGGATCGAGGCGCACTTCGGCTGCCCCCAGGACATCGAGTGGTGCCTGGTCGACGACGGCTTCCAGATCGTCCAAAGCCGGCCGATCACCACCCTGTTCCCGATCCCGGAGATCGGCGACCGAGCCAACCATGTCTACGTCTCCGTCGGTCATCAGCAGATGATGACCGACCCCATCAAGCCCCTGGGGCTCTCGGTCTGGCAGCTGACGGCCCTCCGGCCGATGTACCACGCCGGTGGGAGGCTGTTCGTCGACGTCACCCAGGCGCTGGCGTCACCAGCGAGCCGCGCCGGCCTCTTCGAGGTCCTCGGGAGAGGCGATCCGCTGATCGGGGACGCGCTGCAGACCATCATCGAACGCGGCGACTTCATCCCGTCACTCCCCGATGAGGGTCCCGGCGAGCCGCCGGGTGGCAGCGCGCCCGCCCCGATCGAGACCGATCCGGCCATCGTCACCGCGTTGATCGAGCGCAGCCAGGCCTCCATCGCCACCTTGAAACGCGAGATCCAGACGAAGTCCGGATCGGCACTGCTCGACTTCATCCTGGCGGACATCCAGGAGCTCAAACGGATCCTGTCCGATGCGCAGAGCCTGCAGGTGATCTTCGCCGGAATGGAGGCCACCTGGTGGCTCAACGAGCAACTACAGGAGTGGCTTGGCGAGAAGAACGCGGCCGACACGCTGACACAGTCCGTCCCCCGCAACATCACGTCGGAGATGGGGCTGGCGCTCGTCGACGTCGCCGACGTGATCCGCCCGCACCCAGAGGTCGTCGCCGTTCTGCACGACGTCGGCGACGAGGACTTCCTCGACGAGCTGGCCAAGGTCGAGGGCGGACGAGAAGCGCGCGACGCGATCAGGGCGTACCTCGACAAGTACGGCATGCGCTGCGTCGGCGAGATCGACATCACCAGGCCGCGTTGGAGCGAACGCCCCACGACGCTTCTGCCGATGATCCTGTCCAACATCAAGAATCTCGAGCCGGGCGCCGGCGTGCGCCGCTTCGAGCAAGGGCGACAGGAAGCGTCGAAGAAGGAACGGGAACTGCTCGAGCAATTGCGCGCCCTGCCCGACGGGGAGCGCAAGGCGGAAGAAACCGAACGGATGATCGACCGCGTCCGGACGTTCATCGGGTACCGGGAGTATCCGAAGTACGGCATGGTCAGTCGCTACTTCGTGTACAAGCTCGCCTTGCTGGATGAGGCCGAGCGACTCGTGCAGGCCGACGTGCTGCGTGAGAAGGAAGACATCTTCTTCCTGACGTTCGAGGAGCTTCACGACGTCGTCCAGACGAACCAGGTCGATGACGAGCTCATCCGTCGGCGCAAGGACGCGTTCAGGTCATATCAGGCACTCACGCCACCCCGGGTACTCACATCGGACGGCGAGTGCCATCGCCGGAACGTACCGCCGCGCTGGCCTACCAACCGGTGCGCTGGTGGGCCTACCGGTCTCTGCCGGAACCGTCGAAGGGCGAGCCCGAGTCATCCTGGACATGGCGGAGGCCGATCTCGAACCGGGCGACATCCTGGTCACGGCGCATACCGACCCCAGCTGGTCGCCCCTGTTCGTCGCGATCACTGGCCTGGTGACGGAGGTCGGGGGCCTGATGACACATGGCGCCGTGATCGCACGGGAATACGGCCTGCCGGCCGTCGTCGGGGTCGAGCACGCCACGCAGTTGATCCAGGATCGGCAGCGGATCCGTGTGAACGGCACCGCGGGCTACGTCGAGATCCTCCAGCCGACGTGACGTACGGAGCCTCGTCGGGGCAGGGGTGAAATCCGTTCAAGACCCGTGCCGCGTCGGCGCGGTACCGTTCACCTCCAGGGACATGTCGGGATGTCGATCCGGCGACACGCTCGGGTCCGACGAGTCGAGGCGGGCACTCTCACACAGGAGAACTCATGCAGATCGCGATCGGACTGTTCCCGGGGCTCACGTCGCTCGACGCCGTCGGTCCCTATCAGGTCTTCAGCTACTTGCCGGGCGCCGATGTCGTGGTCTGCGCGGCACGTCCCGGCATCGTCGCCGACGAACACGGACTGCTTCGCTTCGATGTTGCCGCCACATTCGACGACGTTCCCGCTCCCGCCGTGCTCGTCATCCCCGGTGGCCAGATCACCCACCGGATGGTCCGCGACGGAGACCCGATCATCGAGTGGATCCGAGCTGTGCACCCGCACACCACGTACACGACGTCGGTCTGCACCGGCGCGTTGCTGCTCGGCGCAGCGGGCCTCCTCGATGGCCGGCGCGCCACCACCCACTGGGCGTACTACGACGCGCTGGGTAGCCATGGCGCCACGCCCACCGAAGACCGCGTCGTCGACGAAGGCAAGATCCTCACCGCCGCCGGTGTCTCTGCCGGCATCGATCTTGCACTCACTCTCGTCGCGCGCCTGGCCGGCCAGGAGACCGCTCAAGCCATCCAGCTCGGCATCGAATACGACCCGCAGCCCCCGTTCGACGCGGGCGCTCCCTCGAAGGCACCGGCCGACATCCGTGACCTGGTTCGGGCAATGCTCGACAACTCGCGGGACGATGTCCTGCGGAGGAACTGACAAGGGCTGACGACCGAATGGATCCGCCGCGGACGCGGCTGGTGAACGACTCGATGTCGCCGTTCCGCCGGGGCCGGCCAGGCCTCCGGAATCTGGTCACGATGTTCGATCTCGACGCGGTTTCGGAGGTGCAGCTTGTTCTGGATGCTCGTTGAGGTGCGTCTTGACGGTGGAGAGCGAGAGCTTGGTGCCGGGATGAAGCCGGCGGTGCGGTCTGTCGAGGCGTGTAGGGAAGTGAAGAGGCACGGCCGACAGCTGTGCGGGACGTCACTGTGTGCAAGGTGTCGTCCCGTCGGACGGTCGTCGGCGAGTACGGTGGACGATCGACACCACCGTCGCCGGTGCGCTCGACCGATCGTCGAGGGAGATCACCGACAGGCCCGGGGTTACCTGGACTCCTCCGGGCCGCGGGAGATATCTCGGCGGCGGGTCCCCTGGGTGTTTCGGGCGAGCGCCGACCGACCGCACGATCTGTGGTCGACGCGGGGAAGACCACAATGGGTCTGACTGACACGACACAAGATGGGTGTCCGGGTTGTCTGGTTCGTGGGTCGATGCGGGTATCGCTCCTCCGCCGGGCCAAGCCCTACGCCCGGTCTGCCAAGACAGCAGGCAACGGCCCCGTGACCGATGGAGGCACGGGGCCGATGCTTTGCCAGAAGGTTTGAGTACCGCCCGCGGGACATCGTCAGCCGGGAGATGTCCGAGTTCGAGGCAGTCGCCAGAGGAGGCAGCAACCACCCAGCGCTTCAGGTCGCGGTCGCCGCTGCCTGGCGCGGTGGCGATCACAGGTGCCCGCCTTGCCTCCAATGCTCGGCGGGCACCGCCGCGTGACGAGCCACCCGACGGCTGTCGTCCTCTCACAGGCACGACCGATGTCGGCGACTGCGACATATCTCATCCGCTAGGCGCACCGACACCGGTCTGATTCGGGGACAGTAGGCCATCCGCACCGCACAGCGGCGTCAAGGCATGGAGCGCGGGGAACCGGTGCCGGCGAATCGAGGCGACGGGACGCCCCGGCCAACGATCACGAGAGTTCCGTGCGGCATGAGTGTCCGACGGAGTTGCGACAGCGGCGGTTGCCTCACCGGGAGCGCTTGCGAGCGGATCACGTTCGGGGCAACGATCTGATGCTCAGGACTGACCGTCACGCTGTGGGCGACGAGGTGCAGCAGGGGCGGGGCATCGATCACGTAACGAGCCATCGCTGCTACGGGTCGCGGCGAGGCGCGCGGCTCATGCCCTGACGGTCGGAGGCTGCGGTTGCCCGTTCCTGCTGTCGTCGCTGAGCCGAGCGGGACCGAGGCGCGGCTCGGCCGTCGACCGACGAGATACCAAGCCTCCATCGCCCCCTTGCCCTTGACGGCGATCGTGCCCCTCGGCTCGCATTGGAACTCGTCAGCGATCAGTTCGTAGGTCGCCCGCGTGATCTGGATCCGCCCCGACGTCCCGTGCGATTCCATCCGACTGGCGGTGTTGACGGCGTCTCCCCACAGGTCGTAGAGGAACCGCTTGCGGCCGATCACGCCGGCCACGACCGGTCCCGAGTTGATCCCCACGCGCAGATCCAGCCCGAACTGGCCGACGCCGTCGCTGGCACGCATCGCGTCGAGCATGTCGAGCGCCATCAGCGCCAGGGCCCGGGCATGATCGGGCCGTGGTGTCGGCACGCCAGCGGCCGCCATGTAGCAATCGCCGATGGTCTTGATCTTCTCGAGTCCGTACCTCTCGGCAAGGGTGTCGAAGTGGGAGAAGAGTTGGTCGAGGATGCCGACGACCTCGGCCGGCGCGCGACGCTCCGACCACGGCGTGAAGTCGACCACGTCGGCGAAGAGGATCGAGGCTGAGCTGAACTGATCGGCGATCGGCTGCGTCTGCGCCTTGAGCTGCTCGGCGATCGAACGCGGCAGGATGTTGAGGAGCAGGTTCTCGGACTTGGCCTGCTCGCTCCGAAGCGCCTTGACGGCGTCGCGGCGCTGTTGCGCGAACAGCGCCAACAGCGTGAAGACGATCGTGCCCCCGACCACCACGTTGAGCGCGAGCATCGTGCTCGTGAACCAGACTGGCGGCGCCGGCGTGATGCCGCCCAGGACCTCTCCAGCGATTCCTGAGCCGAGGAAGATGACGACGTAAGCGGCGTACCATTTTGCCGCCGCTCGGACGTCGCTGAACACGAGGGCCCCCAGCGGCGCGAGGATGCCCCACAAGCCCACGCCCCCGGAGTCGAGGAAGCCACCGAGCGGGATCATCGACAGCGTCGGCGCGAACAGGATGTCCAACAGGTTCACGCGGAGCAGCAGGGCAAAGTCGCGCCTACGCGAGAAGACGCCGAGCGCTCCGAGCAGGACGACGAAATACACGAGCGGCACGAAGCCGACCGGCGATCCGAACGCCAGGTAGAGGACGCCCCAGAGCAGAGCGATCGGCAGGATCAGCACGGAGATCAGGACCAGGAGCGCCTTGCTGGAGCGGGTGTCCTCGTCGTCAAGCGGATCGGCGCCAATCAGCGCCACCCGGGCGCGCACGGCATCGGCGACGATCCTGGTGCGACGCACCGGGTTCACGCCAGAGACGCTACTCGTGCGACCGGCGAACCTGGATCTCGGCCACGACAGCGAGGAGAAATGTTCTACAACGTCCGGCGACGTCGACCACGAGGTCGTGTCGTGCGAAGTGCGGCGCCTGTGTTTGCGCCGGCTTCGGTTCTCCGGACGTCAGCTCCGGCGGCGAATCGGGATGTGCAGCGTCAGGCCGATGGCAACGGCGACAAGTCCGGCGAGAGCCAGCGGAACGAGTGGTGCACCGGTAGGTGGGAGGCTGTTGTCGACGACGAACACACCGACGATCGGTCCTGCCATAGGCTCGCCACCTTCACTGACGCAGTAGACCCAGATGCGGTTCTCGCCTTCGGGTGAGTTGGCCGGCACAGTGAACCGTCCACTGAATGACCCGCCCGAGCCGAGTGCGAGCGGAATGCCAGGGTTTGTCTGGTCGAAGGCCGGAACCGGATCGTCACTCGCACCCTCGATCCGTGCGAACACTGATGCAGTCGTGCCGGTCGGGCAACCCGAGCCTGAGACCGTGACGGTGCTGCCGGCGGGACCTGTACGCGGAGCGATCGTCAACAAGCCGAACGTGGCGACGGTGAACTCGGCGGTAACCGGACCGTCGACGACATCACCGTTGGCGTCGAGACACGAAGCCTCAGCCGTCCACGTCCCAAGTGCAGCATCGGTCGGCAACAACGCCTGCAGCTCGGCGCCGCCACTGGACGCGTCGCCGGTGACCTCGACCTGGACAGCGCCGCCCTCGGGCGCCAACCGGGCGACGGCGGTAGCCGTCCCGGGGACAGGACACGACGTCACGTTGACCTCGACGAACGAGCCAGGTGACACGGTGAACGGCAACGTCACGTTGTCCACGGCGGAGACAGAAGCGCTGACAAAGGCGACGAGGACGCGAGCCCGCCGCCGACGATGGGCTTGAGAGCACGCATAGCTCGACAGTACGCCTGCCGCATGCGACTGAACAGGGGCCATCATAGAACGAACAAGCGGGCCGTGTCGGGTGAACGCATCGTGAAGCGCTGGCTCCGCCGTGCCGCCGCCCCCCGATGCTAGCAGAAGTGACCGACGGACAGCGAGAGACGCTCCCAAGCGTGTCGAGTTATCTCGTTGGCGAGCTGCTGAACGCACGCAACAACTTCACCCAGGTGTGCAGGGCTGACGACGTGGTCACGAACCAACAACGCGACCTGCGTCGTACTGGTCAATGCGATGGCTTCTCCGATGCGCCCTCGAACTCGAAGCCGAGCAGACCCGACCGGCACCGAGATGGGCTCGAGTGGTGCGCAGCATCCTGCCCAGCCGATTCGACGGCTCGCGCTACAACTGCAGCCGCTCGAACTCGTGCTGATCGCCGGTCTAGCGGGCCTCTTTGTCGTGAACGCCATCGTCGTGATCGTCGAGCCCACAGACGTCACCGGATTGGTCGAGCAGAGCCTCGTCGGACGAGTGATCCCGGCGATGAACGGTCGGTGGGTCGTATGGGTCGTCGCCGTCAACGACTTGACAATCGGCGCGGCGCTGCTGGCGGCGATGTGGATCCCCAGGGCACGGCCTTTCGTGCTCGCGTGGGCGGGAGCGTGGCTGTTCGCAGTCGCCCTCATCAAGCTCACGTCGTTGAAGGCCCTTGGCGGCTGACTCGACGGTACGGTCCCCGCTCACAACGTCGGGTCGCTGCGTGGTGCTAGTGCGCTAACTCACGAGCAATGGTGTCGGGTACCGCCACGGTCGTTCGACGCCATCCCGATCATCACCGATCGATCCCGCGGCCCCGCGTGCTGACTCTCGCGCGACGCGGACGCCGCCGGCAAGAACTCACGAGTTCGCCAATGTCGCGACCTGTCGACGGTGCGGCGCTCGGCGCCGACACCCGCCCGGGAGTTCAATGGCGGCCGTTGCTGGCCAGACCTCGACGGCGGGTGCGCGAGAAAGCGCTTGTGAGCCCGTCGTCGGTGAGTCGCGGACCGCAGCCCTCCTGGCATCCGTGCACTGAACGCCGCCCGATGACGACCAACCGGCCACGGGCGAGACGATGCCGAGCGGTGGCGCCATCGAACACCCGGGGGTTGTGCAGCGTGTCGTCAGGCGAGTTGGTGTTGGTACGACCGTGCTCAGGCGATCCACAGCACGATGTTCACCACGAGGGTGAGGATCAGCGAGCCGAGTACCATCGCCTTCCACGGGATGAACACGCGGACGCGCCGGTTGTTCGTCCGAGCATCGGCATTCGGCGACGTGAACGTTGTGAAGCTTCGTGCCAGGCGGTGGGCGGCTTCGGGGAACGCTCGTAGCCCGATGTTGAGCAGCACGGTGAGAACCACCGAGAGACCAACCGAGATTACGAGCCACTGCACCGGGCCAGACTCGCGCGGTCGCGGGACACCACGACCTAGCGAACACGTCGGCGCACCAGGCTGCTCGCGTCCGTGACCACCGGACCACCGCGGTGCGACTGGGGTTCGAACCTCACGCCGTCGTTGCCGGAGAGGCGCGGGATGACGAAGTCCGCCGGTGGGGATCCTGAACTCGCTCGCGAGAAGGCCTGTTCGACCAGCGGGGCTCTGCCGTCCCCGGTCATCAGTCCGACAGTCGGAAGGCGGAACATCGCGCCGTCTGTCATCGATCACGCGCTCGATGACGGGCTCGCCTGGCCGTGGCATCGTGTCTGCGTGCCTCAGCGCAAGAACTGGCCGGTAACGGCGTGTCGGGCGGTCGATGTCGTTCAGCGGATCCCCCCTCCGGTGCGGCCGTTCTGTGTGGTCGTGAGCGGCTGGTTGGGTCTGTTTCTCGCCGTCAACATGATCGTCCGCCTCGTTGGTGTCGCCGCCGGTGGGCCGGCAAGGACCCTCGGGTGCACGACGACCACTGGCCCGACATCACCAACCTGCGGGTGGTCGGCGACCGGCTGTTGGTCGGCGGTCAGACATCGCCGGACCAGTACCGCGAACTCGCCGAACGCAACGTGACGTTGGTGATCGACATGCGTACCGGCGGCGTTGCCGACCTCAGCACCGACGATCCCCAGCAGTTGACCGCCCTGGGTGTGAACCATGCGGAACTGCCGGTCACCGACGGCCACGTGCCGACACCAGCACAGGTTCGGCGATTTCTTGACCTCGTTGCGACGCCGATGGCCGTGTCTTCACTCACTGCGGTGGCGGTGTGGGTCGTTCCACCTCCATTGCCGCCGCCTTCGAGGCCGCCCAGGGCCAGAATCCCTCGGCCTCGAGCAGCTCGCCACCGGGCCTCCGACCATCGAACAAATCTGGTTCGTGGCCACGTTGCGCCCGAACCATCCCGACCATCGCATCAGCCCCGGGTGGCGGTCGTCAGCCGGCTGGTCGACGCCCCCCGTGGCCTGTACGGCTGGGTCAAGTCAGTCCTCTGACACGCCTCCGCAAGCCGGGTCATCAACTCAAGCGGTGGCACCGGTGCAGCGAGCGCTTCGACTGCGTGTTCGGCGGCGTGTACCCGCCCGAGGCGAGAACACCACCAGGGCGATCAGCCGCAACAGCGTCGTCATCGTCTGCCGCCAGGCGTGTTCGGCGGGATAGGCGTCCGTTATGAGTCTGTCTGCGTGACGGCAAGCTATTGGTACGAGACGTAGACAGGCGACGGCACGAGCGCCACGACGTCGGCCGGGGAACGAAGCGGCGAGTCCTCGTCATAGAAGTTCTTCCAGCCGAAGTTGACACCCGTCGGGCCGCCTGCGGTGATCGCCTGCCAGGTCTCCAGCTTCGTTTGCTGCGCGCCGAGGCCGTCCATCTGCACGACCAGGGCGATTTCCGGCTCGACGCGAATGTTGGCGCGGTCGGGGAGCATGTCGAGGCGGAACTGGTGCAGCACCAGCAGCTTCTGTGGCAGGTGGTGGCGCCGGGTCAGCTCGGCCAGCCACGTCGCGACGCGATTGACTTCGTCGGCGGAGACCTGGCCGATGTCCACCATGTGCTGCTCACCAGGGGCGAGCCGCCACTCCGGATCGAGAGCGAGGCCGACGTGAGGAAAGGCCAGGAGTTCCTCGTAGCGCATGGCCTGGGTGAGGAAGTCCGCGTGGCCGGGCTGCAGATCGAGGACGACGTAGAACCCGGCCGCCCCGGCCGCGTCGACCCACGGACGGATGTGGTCGAGGGAACTCTCGGACGAATAGTCGCCGTCGGCGCCCGCCTCAGAGGACGCGACAGTAGTGATGATCTCGAACGTCGGGACCACTGGCTCCTCGCTGACGGCGTCGTAACCAGCGGCGACCTCGCCAGCACGCTGGAGCGCGGCATCCACCGGCTGCTCGCCGAGCACACCGAGGTTGCTGTCGCCGGGGTGCCCGTAGATGGCGACGAGGCGCCGACCCGGAAACAACACGTCGCCACCGCCCGGCAATGGGGACGCCGACACCGGAACGGTGGTTGAAGTCGTCGCGTCGGCATGCCCCCGCGTGGTGCCCGCGACGGTCCCGGCGGCGAAGAGCGCAGTCGCCGCCACCAGGCGTCGACCCGTTTGACGACAACGGTTCCCGGCCGAGTCCGAACGGCGATACGCCGGCCACGATCGGCGGTGACGTGTCGCCGGCCCTGCCGATCAGAGCTTCCCAACAATCATGATCCGCAACTGCGCCGCCCCTCGGGAGACGTCGGCGGCGCTCCCGGCACCGTGGATGCTGGACCATAAGGCTTCATCCTCGTCAACTCGGCCGGCGGTCGCCGTACCCGAGAGCGCGTCGTTACCGTCACGTGGTGAGCACGCGCTCGAATGTCGGTAAGCGTGGCTCAGCAGCATCGTCGCGGGCGTCCGCAGGACTATTGGCGGACGTCGCCGGCCGGCGGCTCGGAGGTGGGGATCTCGGTTGGATCACCCTCACCTTTCGTCCGCCTGAAAAGGCCGCCGACTTCTTCGCCGAGGAAGTTCATTGTCGTCGAGAGTGCGTCGCTGAGCGAGGAGGTGGCCAGCTTGGCCTGCTCCTTGATGTCATCGTCGCGGGCTACGTCGGCGGCACGAGCACCGAGTTCACGACCGGCGGCGACTAATCGCTCGAACGCTTGCCGGAAGGCGGCGTCCGCATCCGACGCCCCACCGACCGTGGCAGTCTCGCCGTTGTCGCCACTCTCTTGGTAGCGCTCCTTCATCATCCGGCCCAGTGTCGAGAATCCGTCGGCAACGCCGTCCCAAGCCTGCTTCATCGGGTCACTCATCGCTGCTCCTCACGTCGGTGTCGGGAGTGATGCCCGGAGGTTCGACGAACCAAACCTGTCATGCCACCCGAACAGCCCGTCGCGGCGGTTCGACACCTACTTGCGGCGACGATTCCGGGCGAGTCGGCGAGAACGGCGCGACATCAGCCCGACTTCGGTTGGCGGCGGAACGGCCGGCCCGGTTTGAACACCCCAACGAGGTCGCCGCGGTCAACGCCAACACCCACACCGTCAGGTTGGGGCGGGCGATGATCGGGTGGAGAAGGGCATGAGCGGCGCTCACCCGCACACCGTTGCGAACTGTCGCCATCGCGTAGTCGATGCGCTCCACGTCGGTCTCGTTGAGGTCGGACACTCGCCAACCGAGCGCTTCGCCGGCGGTGATGACGTCCTCGTGCAACGGATCGCGCTCGCCGACGGACGCCACATGCAGCGGTCCGCCGGCACGGCGTACGTCGGAAGCACCTAGTTCGTTGTCCTCGATCGTGTTGAAGATCGGCAGCATTTCGTCCAGCCCCAACCCGGGTTGCCGAGGCGCTCGAGGTCGTCGTAGTCGGCTCGCTGACCGCGTTGTACTCCTCGCTTCCGTCATGAACCCTGATCCACGACGTGCCATGGATCTCGTTCGGTCGCTGCTGCCGGTTCATGCTGTTCCGTCCGCGAACAAGGACCGCACGCCGGCGATGTCGTACTCGGCTACCGACGCCGAGAGCATTGCCGGGAGTTGCTCGTTGCTGGGACCGCTGCCGCGAAAGGTCTCGACGGCCGCTTGCGACTCCCAGCGCTCAAAGATGTTGACGCGGGCCGGGTCGATCAGGTCGGCGGAGATCGTGAAGTCGAGGCAGCCGGCTGCGCGGCGAGCCTGTTCGACGATGCTCACGCAGCCCCCGAGGTAGGAGTCGCGCTGCTGGGGCTCGACGGTGATGTGTCCTGCGACGATGACCATGTGTGCTCCTCTTCTGGTCTGGTGGGATTGGAGGTGCCGCCAACCGTTGCCGTTGACCAGTCGTCAGCCGAACGTGAACCGGGTCGGCTCGAATTGGTCGTCGGTGGGGAATGCAAAAGCTCGCGCCGGCGTGACCTCGTAGACACGGAACGGCGGGCCTCCGGACGTCGGGGCGGCATACGGCGCGTCGAGCTCGTCACCGACGACCGTCGTCGGCCACTCATAGACGTCGAACAGCGCGCCGGACGCACGGGCGAGGTCCGCCGCCCCGGTCAGCCGCGCGGCGGTGCCCTCGACCACCACGTGCGCGCGGCCGAGGTCGATCGCCAGCGAGCAGTGGCCATCCGCGTCGAGGTGGCGGCTCTTCGCGGCGCTCGCCTTGGAGGCGAAGACAAACGTCGCGCCGGTCCACGCGGCGAACAATGGGCGGACGTGCACGCCGTGCGGCGTGGGTACGGAGAGCCAGGTCGTGGCGGATCCTTCGCGCAGGAGACGCTCGAGCTCTGCCCACTCAGCGGCAGGCAGGTCCGGGTTGTCGGGTGGCCGGGTGCGGGCGTGGGTGCGGGGGATGATCTCGACATGCGGGTGAGCGGTCATGTGTTATCCGACTCCGAGGCGATCCGGAACTGATCGGTCAGCGCGGACCCGTACCCAGCGGCCCGGGGTCTGGAAACGCCGTTCGGCTTCCCAGCCGGTCGCGTGGACCGGCATCGCCCGTCGGCCGCTCGGGTTGGGAGACACCACGGTGGGGAACCAGGGGCATCGATGGCGTACACCAGCAGGGAGATCGAGGCCGGCGCGATTGAAGCCTTCGCCGTACTCATCGATCCGGAGACCTACCCTCGCTGGCTCGTCGGGGCGCAAACGATTCGAAGCGTGGACCCGGCGTGGCCCAAGCCAGGCAGCAAGTTCCACCACGTCGTTGGGATCGGCCCGCTGCGTCTCGCCGACAGCAGCGAAGTGCTCGAGATCGACGAATCAGCGATGATGCTCCGGCTCGAGGTCCGCGCCCGTCCGCTGATCGCCGCCGTGGCGACGTTCCGAGTGATCGGTACCGACAGTCGTTGCGTGATCACGCTTCAGGAGGAGCCGGCGCTGAGGACGATTGGCAACCTCGTCCGGCCGGTGATGGATCCGGCGACCCACGTACGCAACCATCGCTCGTTGCGCCGCCTGGCGGTCGTCATCGAACAGCGTGACGGCGACTTGTCCCAACGGCCACGCCGATCCCCTGAGGGTCAGGGCTGAGTGCCAGATCTGTGTCGCGTTCGTCGCGACGGAGTTGGCGTCCGGCTTCGTTGATCAGGTCGAGCTGTTCGAGCAGTACCGCCTTGCGCTCGTCGGGCGCAATGTCGAGCAGGTCGTCGAGTGCTGCGATGAGGCGCCTCGTCACCTGTGGTGACTCCTGACCGGCGAGGCGAATCTCGTTGAACGCCAGCCGCACGTACGCATCCCAGTTCATGACCGGGACGGTCAACCGCAGCTCTCCACGATCGTCGTGGTAGTGGCCGTCGGGAATCGCTCGCACGGCGAGTTGGCGGAGCCCGTCATGAAGCCGGTCGATCGCTTGCACCGCGGTGGTCGGATCGAGAAACGGCGAGTCCGACAGCGCCCGCTCGGCCATGTCGACAAGCATCCTGAATCCGTAGGCAACATCCTCGTCCAGCGTCCGTTCCAGTGCCGACGTCAGGGCGTCCACGGCGGCGTCGGAGTCGACCTTGTCCGTCGGGCCCTCGATGCGCAACAGGGGGGCACCGGCGGCCACGAACTCACCATGGGCCGGGACCACGTGCAGAACGCAGTGCCCATCGGACGCCAACGCCACGAGGCGGTCCCGGTCGACGCCGGTGAGGACCCCTGACTTCGGTGCCGTGATGACATGCGGATCGACGACCTCGGCGACGAGCCGGTGCGGATAGTGGGCATCCAGCAGGCGTCGGGTGTCGTTGCCGACGAGCTCGATCAACGCCGACACGCGCAGGGATCGGCCGATGTGATCCACGTACAGCACGAGCATGGCGATGCTGGTCAGCACCAGGACGTAGCCCACGGCGATCGCCACGCCGGGGACTTGGCCGTCGCCGTCGAACTGCACCTCGCGCATCGCGATCATCGCGTGAGCGAACGTGGCCACGAACAGACCGATCGACAACTGGCTGGGCCGATCGCGCAGGAACGTCTGCACGATTCGCGGAGAGAACTGGCCCATCGCCAATTGCACCACGACCATCGTGATCGTGAGCACCAACGTCGCCAACGACACCATCGACACGGCGATCGTCGTCAAGATCGCCAACGCGGCGTCTGGTCCACCCGTCATCCACTTCGGAATCACCTCGAAGCCGGAGGCCCGATCGATGGCCACCGTTCCCAGCGACAACACGATCCCGCCGAGGACGCACATCACCGGGATGAACCACAGGGCCGAACGCACTCCTGTCGGCGGAGAAGCCATCGACGCTCCCTACCGGTCCTCGTCGGAGACGTCGAACCGTCGTAGATCCCGCACCGCCGGTCCTTGCAGCACGGTGCCGTCGCGGTCGAAGCGGGAGCCGTGACACGGGCAGTCCCAGGTGGTCTCGGCGACGTTCCAGCGCACCGTGCAGCCCAGATGGGTGCAAGTGAGGCTCACGCCGTGAACGGCACCGGCTTCGTCTCGATAGGCGCCGATGATCATTCCGTTGTGCCGGACGATGCCACCTTGACCGGGAGTGAGCGAGTCGACTCGCTGGGTCCGCAGCCGGCCGAGCCAGTCCCCGATGAGATGGCCGCCTACCTTGAGGTTGTCTCGTACGAGGCGGGCGACGGCGCGGTGACCACCCACGCGGCTCGGCTCGAACAATGACCGCCATGGATGCGACTGGCCGTCGATCGACGCGGCGAGCACGATCGCCGCCGCAGTGGCATTGCTCAGCCCCCACTTGCGATATCCGGTAGCGACCCACGTCCGCCGCCGCAGCGGTTGACGGCCGGCATAGGGGATGTGGTCGACCGTGGTGTAGTCCTGGGCTGACCACGTGTAGTCGATCGACTCGACGTCGAACGTCGTCCGGGCCCACTCCTCGAGGCGCTGGTAGTGGATCTCCGTGTCGGGATCGCTGCCGGTCTCGTGCTCCTCGCCGACGACGATGATGCCGTTGGGCCCACCAGCGAGCCACGGCCGTGCCGACCGGGTGGGCTGCTCGGCGGTGATGAACATCCCGGCGGGGGCCGGGCTCCGGAGTCGTGCGGCGAGACCATAGGCACGGCTCGCGCGGGCGCGGGCGAAGAAGCCACCGGCGTCGACGAACGGCAACAGCGTGGCAATCACCGCGTGGTTGGCGCGGATCGAGCCGTGGTCGGTCTCCACGACGACCTGGTCGGAACGTTCCCGCACCCGCGTCGCCCGACTCTGCTCGTAGACCGCACCACCGCCGGCGACGATCGACGTCGCCAACGCCGTGCAGTAGCGATAGGCGTCAAGGTGCAACTGGTCGTGAAACCGCACTGCGGCGCGGACGTGCTCGAAGGGGACCTCGGCGGGGTCGGCGAGAACGGCGGGAAGTCCGAGGCGGGCGGCGACCGTTGCCTCCCGCTCGACATCCGCGACGCGAGAGTCGTCGGTTGTATAGACGTACGCCGGTGACCGGGTGAGGTCGCAGTCGGCCGATGCCTCGGCGGCCAACTCGGCGACCATCGCCAGGCCGGCCTCGTTGGCTTCCCCATACATCCGGGCCTTCTCCTCGCCGTGCTCGGCGACGAGGCGCGCATAGATCAAGCCATGCTGCGACGTCACCTTGCCAGTCGTATGACCGGTCGTCCCGGTCGCCACACGGTGCATATCGACCACGACGACGTCATGGCCCGCTCGCTGCAACAACACGGCTGTCGTCAACCCGCTGATTCCTGCGCCGACGACCACGACATCGGTGACCACATCGCCGCTCAAGGACGGGAACGAGGGTGCACCCACGCGGGGAATCCACACCGAGGCGTGCGCGACCATGCGCAGTCATTACCCGCCGCGCCCTTCCGGCAGTCCCATCGTTCTCCGGCCACGAACCGGCAGCCAGCTGCCGAATCGCGCCGTCAGAGCGATCGGTCCGTGGCGAACGGACGTCGAAGCCAGCGTCAGCGAGGGTCGAGCGCTGCAGCCATACGCCTCAGCGCCTCGTCGACCTCGACCGCCGTCGTGCGGAAGCTGGTGACCAAACGGACACGATCTTTGCCCATCCGGTAGAAGTCGAGCCCAGCGTCCGCCCACGCGTCGATGATCGACGGGGCGAGCTCGAAGAAGCCGATGTTCACCGCCGGCCGGTGCACGGGCTCGATGCCGAGCTCGCCGAGCCCAGTGACGAGCCGGGCCATCGCCGCGTTCGCCGTCGCAGCGAGACGCAGCCATAGGCCGTCGTGGAGGTAGGCGTCGAGCTGAGCTGACTGGAAACGCATCTTCGACGCGACGTGCCCGGCGCGCTTCAGCCGGTACGTGAGCTGCTCACGCAGCGCCGGGTCGAAGCACACGATGGCGTCCGTGCTCAGCGCCCCGTTCTTGGTAGCACCGAGTGAGAGCACATCGACGCCAGCACGCCACGTGACGTCGGCCGGCGAGCAGCCGAGGGCGACGACGGCGTTGGCCAACCGCGCTCCGTCGAGGTGGGCACGCAGACCGCGCCCCCGGGCGACGTCGATCACGGCACGCAGCTGATCGAGCGGATACACCGTCCCCACTTCGGTCGGCTGCGTGAGCGAGACCACCGCCGGCTGTGAGTGGTGCGGGTCGCCCCAGCGCGTCGCTGCCAGCGCCGCCTCGATCGCCGCCGGTGTCAGCCGGCCATGATCGTCGCCGGACAGCCCGCGCATCACCGCACTCGTGAACAGCGAGGTCGCTCCGCCCTCACTCGTGAAGATGTGGGCAGTGTCGTGGCAGAGCACCGAACCCCAGGGCGGGCACAGTGCCGACAGTCCGAGCGAGTTCGCCGCCGTGCCGGACACGACCGGGAAGACGGCGACGTCGTCGTGCTCGAACACCTCGGCAAGACGCTCGCGCAGCCGGGCGGTCCAGGCATCGGCGCCGTAGGCCATCGCGCCGCCCTCGTCCGCTGCCGCGACGGCGGCGAGGATCTCCGGGGCGACGCCGACCGAGTTGTCGCTGCGCAGCTCGATGCGGGACTCGCCGACGGTCGACATCGCCGCCCACGGTAACGAGCGGCGTACCGCCGAGCTTCAAGTCGATTGCCGACACGTCCAGGTGTGCGTTCCAGGCGCGCCGGTCAGCCGCTCACCGCTGGGAAGGTGGACGGCGGCCTCGGTGCCGGTCGGGACGGCGACGCACAGGAAGAAGCGACCTCCCGCCAGGTGCCATTCGACATCGATGCGTCCGTGACGGGTGTCGAGTCGCTGCCAGACCTGACTGATGCCGCGGCCGGGGCGGGGCCGGACGATGAACGTTCGATAGCCCGGCGACGTCGGCACCAGCCCGGCGACGTGCCGGTGCAAGAACGACGCTACGGAGCCCTTGCTGTAGTGGTTGAGTGACTCGTGGGCGATGCCGCGCTCGTCAACGCCGTTCCACCGCTCCCACACCGTGGTGGCACCACGGTCGACCATGTACATCCAGCCCGGTGCGTTGGGTTGGAGCAGGAGTTCGTAGGCGACGTCGACGTGCCCGTGCTCAGCGAGGGCGGGAAGCAGCATGCTCGTCGACAGGAATCCGGTTCCCACTGTCGTGCCCGCCGAACGCACGAGCTCGACAAGTCGGTCGGCGGTCGCCGGTCGCAGCTGATCCGGCACGAGCTCGAACGCCAGCGCGCGGACGTGACTGGCCTGGGTCTGGACCT
>CAWBBL010000019.1:0-178975 GCA_963786985.1 Ilumatobacteraceae bacterium
GGGTGCCGTCGACGACTCAACTTGAATGTGGTAACTCAAGCGACCGCCGACGTGTCCGCCGGTGACGTGTGGTGTCGGCGATCCGGTCCGAGCAGGCAACGGCGCACCCGGGTGACGGGCAGTGTCGCCTCGGACCATCTCCTGCCGCCACGTTCGTGGACAATCGGGCGGCCGAAATTTCAGCCACCCAAGAACACCGGCTGAACAGGCTTGGTAGGTGGGCGAAGGGGGACTTGAACTCCGATTCGAGGGGTACCTGGGCGTCCACCGCCGTCCATTCCGTACTCTGAACTGGTGTTACACGAATCGGCGTGTTGAACTGTGCTGTGGATAACTGATCCGTTCTACCTCGTCCGCTGAAGTTCCGTCGAAGTTGCGCGGTGCGTCTGACGCCGTACGCAACACCTCGTCCAACGGGATGAGTCGATCGACAATAGTCCCGGGCCGGCTGAGCCGATGAGCAGCTGGCCCGCCCCGTAGCCGCCATGGCCGGCGATCCTTGCCCGACTTGAGTGCCGGCTGGTGATGCCTGTCCGGCCATTTCTAGCGTGGCGATGAGGGTCGACCTGGTCGCGAGTGGTCAGAGCTGCCCGCCGGGGCATTGGTGTGGTTGCGGTCGAGTAGGCCTTGGACGTGGGGGTCGGTGCCGCTGACGTGGACGTGGAGGGGGATCGAGACGACGACGGTGTGCGGCCGGTAGAGGAGGGCGAGCTTGATGGCGAGGGCGCTTTGGTTGTGTAGCCATTGGGTGCCGACGGTGGTGACGAACTCGGGGATGACGACGGTGATGATGTCGTCGGGTGACTCGGCGTCGAGTTCGTCGAGGTAGTCGAGTATTGGTCGGGTCAGTTCCCGGTACGGCGAGTAGATGGTGTGCAGCTCGACCGGGAGGTCGTGTTCAGCCCAGGCGGCGGTGATGGCTGCTTGTTCGTCGGCGTTGGCGACGACGTTGAGGGCGATGAGTCGGTCGGGGGCGAGCGAGCGGGCGTAGGTGACGGCGTTGAGGACGGCTTTGTTGACGGTGCCGACGAGGACGACGACGAGGTGTTCGTAGCGCCTCGGTTTCCAGCCGTCGGGGATGGCGATGGCTTGGCGAACCTTGTCGTAGTGCTGTCCGATGGTGTTGAGGACGAGGACCATGACGGGGATGAGGACGACGGGGATCCAGGCGCCGATGGTGAACTTGGAGATGGCGACGACGAGCAACACGATGAAGGTGGCGACGGCGCCGACGGCGTTGATGGTGAGGCCGGCTTGCCAGTGGGGTTCGCGGAGGCGCCAGTGGTGGACGACCATTCCCGTTTGGGAGAGGGTGAACCCGGTGAACACGCCGATGGCGTAGAGCGGGATGAGGTTGGAGACGTCACCGCCGAACACGACGATGAGTGTTCCGGCGAGGGCGGAGAGCACGAGGATGCCGTTGGAGAAGACGAGCCGGTCACCGCGGTTGGCGAGTTGGCGGGGCAGGAAGCCGTCGCTGGCGACGATCCCGGACAGCCGGGGGAAGTCGGCGTAGGCGGTGTTGGCGGCGAGGATCAAGATGGCGAAGGTGGAGAATTGGAGGAGGAAGTACATGAAGGTCTCTCCTCCGAACACGGCTCTGGCCATGATCGAGAGCACGGTTTCGCCGCCCTCTTGGGGTACGGGCTTGAGGTGGTGTGCCAACACGGCGGTGCCGAAGAACAGTGAGCCGAGGATCACACCCATCCACACCAGGGTGGTTGCGGCGTTGCGAGCCTCTGGCTTGCGGAAGGCAGGCACGCCGTTGGAGACTGCTTCGGTGCCGGTGAGGGCGATGGCGCCCGACGAGAAGGCGCGCATCAGCATGAACAGTGACGCGCTCGTGTTCAGTGCCGCGTTGCCCCCGGTGAGGGCGGCGAGCTCGTCCTCTTGGCCGGGGATCTCGCCGAGGTCCTGGAAGAACGTTTGGTACAGGCCGTAGATGACGAGCGCGGCGAGAGCGAAGATGTAGATGTAGGTGGGCGGGGCGAACAGGGCGCCCGGACTCGCGCACCCCACGCAGGTTGGCCACCATCATGAGCCCGACGGCCACCAGGCACAGGGCGACGCGGAACGGACGCAGGTCTGCGAAGGCCGAGGTGATCGCCCCGACGCCGGCGGCGATCGACACGGCCACGGTCAACACGTAGTCGGCGAGCAGCGACGAACCGGCGACAAGCGAAGGAATCTTGCCGAGGTTCTCCCGGGACACGATGTACGACCCGCCCCCCGATGGATAGGCATAGATCGTTTGGCGGTAACTGAGCACGACGATCGTCAACAAGATGACGACCAGGACGGCCATCGGGACGAGATATCCGAACGCTGCGAGACCGGCGACAGGTACGAGGACGACGAGGATCTCCTCGGTGGCGTAGGCCGTCGAGGAGATCGCGTCGGAGGCGAAGACCGGGAGTCCGACCACTTTGCGCAGTCGTTGGTGGTGCTCTTCGCTGGTCGGGATCGGCCGGCCGATCATCAGGCGCTTGACGAGTTGGAACATCGCGGTTCTCGTCGGATCAGCCCGGAGCCGCCGGCTTGTGGGTGATCACCGCGGCGGCGAGATGATCCGTGAGGATCACCGCGACGATCCAGTTCTCCTGGGGAACGGAAGCGCCGACGGTCGGACTGAGCACGAAGCGGCCCACATAGCGGTCGCCACGGCTCACCGGAAGCTCCAGATCCTCGGCCTGCGATGGCAGAAGTGCAGGGCTCCCCGCCACCGTGCCGTTGCGTTCGATTCGGGGGAGGACGCTGGTCGGCTCACCGGCTTCGTATCGGCAGCTGTGTGCCAACAGGAGGCCGGTCAGCTCCGCTTGCACGGCGAAGATGAGGTCGTCGGAGTCGACGCGCTGCTCGACGAGGCGGACGATCCGTTCGATGTGTCGCGACTGGTTCGGGCCGGGTCCGGTCGACGGGTTCGAGGCGCGCCTCGACCGTCGCGATCGTTGTCGTGCAACGGCGACGGCGCACAACCCGGCAAGGGAAAGCACGACCACCGGCCACATGCTGTCCTCGGCGTCAACCTTCAACACCAGGTACGGATGAAGGAAGAAGAAGTCGAACGACAGGACCGCCATGATCGTGGCGAAGGTCGCTGCCGTCGGACCGGCCAGCGTGGCCGCGGCACCGATCAAGACGATGAGTACGGCCACAACGAACGCGGCGGCGTGCATCTGCTGGCGGAACGGCGTCAGCACGGCCACCACGGTGAACGGCCCGAACGCGGCGACACCCCAGCCCACTGCCAACTCGACGTCGTCGCTCACTGCTCCGAGGGCTAGCACCACGCCGGGTTCGCAGGGGGCTCGTTGACACTCGCTTTACGCGTGGTGTCTGATTCCTTACGTCTTCTTCGCGCCCAGGTGCAGAATTGCCGCGTGCCCCTGGGTACCAGCACCTCGTCGCGACGCGTGTGGGGCGGTGTCGCCGGCTCCGCGTTGGTGGTCGTCGTCACCGCGGTTCTGCTGCCGTTCCGGGATGACGTGACGTCGGCGACGCCCGCGCTGGTACTGGTCGTTCCTTGCGTGCTGGCTGCCCTGGTCGGTGGCCGCGCCGTGGGGCTCGCTGTCGCTGTGTTCGCCGCCGGAGCGTTCAATTTCGTGTTCCTCGAGCCGTTCGGCACGTTCAAGGTTGCCTCGGTCGACGAGGCCATCGCCCTCGTCGTGTTCGGACTCGTCGCCTTGACCGTCGCTACCTTGGTTGCCCGCGAGGGAGAACGGCGGCGCGCCGCCGTTCAGCGCACGATCGAGGTCGAGGCGCTGTGGCGGAAGAACGCGGAGATGCAGGCCGAGCAGGCCCGTCTGGCCGCCGAGAAGCAGGCGTTGGAAGCCATCGACCTGCAGCGCAGCGCGCTGTTGCGGTCAGTCTCGCACGACCTGCGAACGCCTCTGGCCGCCATCCGGGCGGTCGTCTCCGATCTGCGCGACGAAGTCCTGTACGACGCCGCAGCACGACAGGAATTGCTCGAACTGGTTGCCGACGAAGCCGAGCGGCTCGACCGCCTCGTCCAGAATCTCCTCTCGATGAGCCGCATCGAAGCCGGATCGTTGCAGCCAGAACGCCAAGCCGTTGCCATTGACGAGTTGCTCGACAACCGGGTCCAACGGCTCCGCCCGCTGCTGCGCGACGCCACCGTCACCGTGCAGGCGGATCCCGGCCTGCCTCTCGTCAGCGCCGACTACACGATGGTCGAACAGGTCGTCACCAATCTCTTGGAGAACGCCAGTCGCCATTCACCTCCCGGGTCGCCGATCATCGTCTCGGCCAACGCACAGGCGACTTCATCGAGGTGTCGGTGATCGACCAAGGCCCGGGGCTCGATGCTGGCGACGTCGAGCGCCTGTTCCGCCCGTTCGAGCGCGGCCCGGGTAGCCGGTCAAGTGGGCTTGGCCTCGCCATTTGTCGAGCCTTCGTCGAGGCGCACGGCGGCAAGATCAGCGTCAACGGTGTCGGTACCGACCGCCGCCAGCCGGGCACCCGGTTCACGTTCACCCTCCCGGTCCACCGTGGCTGACGGCGACCTGGTCCTCGTCGTCGACGACGAACCGGCGATCATCCGGATTCTCATCGCCGCCCTCGGAGCGCGTGGCTACCGCGTCATCGCGGCGCGCACCGGCAGCGCGGCGATCGAATCGGTAACCCTGCAAACACCGTCGGCAGTCATCTTGGATCTCGGACTACCCGACGTGGACGGAGTCGAGGTCTGTCGGCGCATCCGGACCTGGTCAGACGTACCGATCATCGTGCTCACCGCCGACGACACCGAACATCGCAAGGTCGAAGTCCTCGACGACGGCGCCGACGACTACGTCACCAAACCGTTCTCGACCCCCGAGCTACTCGCTCGACTACGTGTCGCGCTGCGCCACCATCGCAATCGGACACCCGCCAGCACCCAGGCGACAACGGAGGTCGGCGACCTCCACATCGATCGCGCCCGCCACAGCGTCGACCTCGCAGGAACACCGATCACCTTGACCCCCAAGGAGTTCGAGTTCCTCGCTCTACTCGCCACACACCCTGGCCGCATTTACACCCACCGCATGATCCTCGAAAAGGTGTGGGGACCCGAGTATCAGACCGAAACCCACTACCTGCGTGTGTACGCCAGCCAGCTTCGCAAGAAGCTCGGCGACAACCCGGAGCACCCCCGACTCGTCACCGAACCCGGCGTCGGCTACCGAATCGTCGACCCCGACCAGACCGACCAATAGACAGCCGACCACAGTCCCGAAGCCTGTCGACGCATCAACGGCTCGATCACTGCGCCCCGAGAAGGCGACTGCCCACAGCCGCGTGAACCGGCCGTGATGATTCGCTCATCGAGCGTCAACGATGTGTCAACGCCAGCCAGATGGTGGGGCCACGTCGTCGCCGCTGTCGGGAAAGTCCTCCGGGCAACTGGCTCTCCTGCCGCTCATCGGCAACCTCGTGTGGTACGTGGAGTAACAGCGGGTGCCCAACCAGTTTCGTGCCCAGGGCGGGTACGAGACGATTCAGTCCTTCGCCGCCTCCTGCCGCTCGCGTCCGGCGGGACCGGTCGAACCCCTCACATCCGTGGAGCCGCGAGGGGTCTCCACGCAGGGCCCCGCACGACGGAGGGATGTGGGTGCGGTCCATCGCCTGGTCAGCGACATCCGTGAGATCGACCATCACAGCCACCGCGTCGGCGTTGTCGATGATCGTCACGCCGCGTCTGCCTCGCGGCGAGAGTCGTCGCGGTGGGCGTCGTTCGAGGGTTGGAGTCGTTCGTGGGCGGCGAGGCTCTCGAGTTTGTGGACTCGTTCGTCGTGGCCGATCTGGCGGAGCAGGTCGCCGAGGGTGTCGAAGCGTCCGTAGCCGTCGGCGGCGTCACAGACGACGGGTTCGTGGTCGAGCTCGGGATGCGAGGCGACGAAGTGCATGTATTCGTGTTCGGCGTGGTCTTCGAAGCTTGCGTTGAGCCGGTAGCTCCATGCAGGGCGGATCAGATGGAGCAGCCAGGTGAACGCGTGCCACGGGCCGGCCAGCAGTCGCGGCAGGATCCGGTAGCGGAAACGACCCGGCGCGGCGCCACGACGAATGAGCAGTTCGTCGATGATCAGGAGGTGGTACTGCTCGTTGTCCTGCTGTGCTCGGGCCTCGACGACGCGGTTCATGATCCGCAGGGCGAGGTGTGAGCGTCCTTCGGTGCGGGCGATCGCGCGTTGGGCGACTCGTTCCCACGTCTGGTAGGGGATGCGGGCGAGGTGTTCGAGGACCAAGAACTTGGTGAGCGAAGGTGGCCGGCCGTAGAGCACGTTGACGGTGAAGAACATCAGGCGGGAGAAGGGGTCGTAGTGCAGGCGCGGCGCGGCCAGCGTTGCGGTTTGCGCCGCCCGCAGCGCGTGCGCTGGCAGCGTCGGCGGGCCGCTCGGCGACGGCCAAGGGACCAGCTGACCGGTGTGGGATGTGGACATGGTGGTGCCTCCGAGAGGTTGGGGGTGGGGTGTCGAGGTTTGACGCGGTTACCGCGTCGGCGCGGGGGTGTAGGTGCTTCAGCACGACTGGGGGGCGGACGTCGACGCGTTCCGCGATGAGCGCCCGCTCGGCTGGTGCGGAGTCGCCGGTTGTCCGGGTCTCGGTGGCGCTTCGAGGGGTCATGGCCCGCATTGTGACGGCCCAACGAGTGCCCTGTCGTCGGCCCTGGGAAGGCTCTTGCACCTGCTGCCTGGGATGCAGTCGGTCCTCGCCTACATCGCTGGTAGTAGCGCGCGGTACCTTCCCGGGGAGGATGCAGACGCCGGCACGCTGCGTTTACTGTCGGACGCATGAAGCCCAGTCGTCGTTGGCGCCCCGACTGGCGCGACGCGGCGTTGGCGCTGGGCTGCGCCGTGTTTCTCGTGGTGGCTGCGCCGCATGGCACGGCAGGCGAGACCGACCTCGATGGGCTCGGGTACCTGCTGCTGTGGCCTCCGCGCTGGTCCTCGTTCTGCGCCGCCGTGCGCCGGTTGCGGTTCTGATGGTGGTGCTGGTGTGCGTCCTCGGTTACCAGCTGCGTGACTATCCCGAGGTCACAGCCGTCCCGGTGCTGGTCGCCGTGTACACCGCGGTGCGCGCCGGTCGCCGCGCCCTCACGGTCGCGGTCACCGGGTCTGCGCTGGTGGTCGGCATGCTTACGGCCAACCCCGACGTCGGCGAGACGATCCGTGATGTCATGGAGCGGCGGCTTCCTCTCGGGTGGATCGTGGCCGCGGGCGTCACCGCCGAGGTGTCACGGCAGCGGGAGGCGGCGGTCCGGGCGGCTGAGGAGCGGGCGGCCGAGGCCGAGCGCACGCGGGAGGAGACGGCCCGCCGTCGGGCTGGCGACGAGCGGTTGCGGATCGCCCGAGAGTTGCACGACTCGCTCACCCACAGTATCTCTGTGATCAAGGTGCAGGCCGGCGTGGCCGTTCACCTGGCCCGCAAGCGCGGCGAGGCGGTACCCGATGCGCTCCTCGCCATCCAGGAGGCGAGCCGCGACGCAACCCGCGAGCTGCGCGCCACCCTCGACGTGCTGCGGACCGACATGGCGGACGCCGCGAGCGACGCCTCGCCCGGCAGCGGACTCGACCGGCTGGACGAGCTGGTCGAGCGAGCCCGAGCCGCAGGCGTCCCCGCCACCGTCACCGTGAGCGGAGCCGAGCGGTCGCTGCCGGCGGAGGTCGATCGGGCCGCTTATCGGATCGTCCAGGAGGCGCTCACCAACATCGGCCGTCACGCCGCGCAGCCGGCCACGGTGTCGGTCCGACTCAACTACCGCCCCGACGGCCTGGCGGTACAGATCGACGACGACGGGCAGGCCACGCCGGCCGCAACGCCCGTTCCCGGTACGGGGCTCATCGGCATGCGGGAGCGGGTCATCGCCCTCGGCGGGCGCTTGCGCGCCGAGCCACGGCCCGAGGGCGGTTTCACGGTGCGGGCCGAGCTCCCGGCCAACGGGAACGGGACGGGCGCGGCCTCGTGATCCGGGTCCTGCTCGCCGATGACCAGCCGCTGATCCGGGGCGGCTTCCGCGCCCTGCTCGACGCCGAGGACGACATTGCGGTCGTGGGCGAGGCGGCGGACGGCCACGCGGCCGTCGCTCTCGCGGGCGAGCACCTACCCGACGTCGCGCTCATGGACGTCCAGATGCCGATCCTCGACGGCATCGAGGCCACCCGACGCATCGCTGCCGACCCGCGCCTGGCCTGCGTGCACGTGGTCATCCTCACCAACTACGGCTTCGACGAGCACGTCTACAACGCTCTGCGCGCCGGCGCCGGCGGGTTCCTGGTCAAAGACATCGAGCCGGCCGACCTGCTGCACGCGGTCAGGACCGCCGCCCGGGGCGACGCCCTGCTGGCGCCGGCGATCACCCGCAGGCTCATCAGCGAGTACATGTCCCGGCCACCCGACCGCCAGGCCGCCGACGCCCTCGAGGAACTCACCAACCGCGAGCGCGAGATCGTGGCCCTGGTCGCCCGCGGGCTGAGCAACAACGAGATCGCCACCCGCATGGTCATCAGCCCGACCACCGCCAAGACCCATGTCAGTCGGGCCATGACCAAGCTCCACGCCCGCGACCGCGCCCAACTCGTGGTGCTCGCCTACGAATCAGGCCTGGTGGCACCCCGCAGCACGCCGCAACCCTGATGGCGAACCGCCGTGCCGGCATCGGCTGCCGTCAGTCGTCAGGCGCGCCGGCAATCCGACACGGCGCACCGAACGAACTCAGCGAGGTCCTCGAACGACGGGGACATGCCGGCGCGCCGCGTCCTCTACCGCCAGCAGTCAGGCACCGCGGCATGGTGTCTCGGCGACATGCACGGACGCCGGGATGCGCTGCCACGCTGTGCCTATGGATCCGCTCGACACCGTCCGCAGATACGCCGAAGCCTGGCAGGCGAACGACATCGATGCCGTGCTCGCTTCGTACCACGACGACTTCGTGCTCCATTACTTCGGTGAGAGTGCCCTTGCCGGTGATCACATCGGCAGGGATGCCGCGATTGCGGTGCTGATGGAGGCGACGTCGCGGTCGCAGCGCCAGCTCGACGCGATCGAGGACGTGCTTGGTGGCGACCGATTCGCCGCAATCGTCGCGCGCGAAGGCGTCGGCGATCCGGTCACGTTGGTGCGACGGCTGTTCGTCTACACCGTGCGAGACGGCAAGCTCGCCGAGTGCTGGCTGTACGACGAGAACCAGCGCCTCATCGACCGGCTCTGGAGTACTCCTCACGACGCGGCGTGAAGTGGCCGCCAGACAGCTGGACTCCCATCCCGCCACTCGCCGATAGCAACGGGGACAAACGTTCAGGTCGAGCGCCCCGGAACGCCGGTTCGACGGCGCTTGCGAACGGCTGGCGACGGCCCGAACGCTTGCTATCGCGAGCACGTCGCTGCACCCTGATTCGGGGTTGTGCGCTGATGCGCCGGTGAGTGAAGGCTGCATCGGTGTCTCCCGGCCGACGCGGCGCATCCGAAACCGACCGAACCGAATATCACGCAGCGGCGTTCGGGCGCGCAAGCACCGCCTCACCCGAGCACGCCTCGGCCCCCTCGACAGGCCCCGACGACCGACCCAAGGAGGTGACCACCCCGAGGTCAGCCGTGTAGAACTGGCGACGAAGAAGATGGGTTCGTCGTCAGACCACGCGCGGACTTGACCGACATCGCCGACCCGCTCAAGTGAGCAATCCCGGAATGGGCGGTGATACTCGCATGATGGAGAGCTGCCTCGCCTGTGACCTCGCTGACAGGAAGGTGCCGTTGCCGGGTGGGCGGATCTATGAGACGACCCACTGGCTTGTCGAGCATTGCGTTGGTCCACTAGGTCTGGGGACGTTGATCGTGAAGCCTCGACGCCACGTGACGAGCGTCGCGGACCTTGCCGACGACGAAGCCTCCGAGCTCGGTCCGTTACTTCGCACCGCGTCAATGGTCGCCGGAGAGCTTGTCGCCGCGGAACAGGTCTACAACTGCCTCTGGTCACACGCCGACGCGGTGCCAGTCCACATCCACTACGTCGTGCAGCCGGTCACGGCGGACCTGATGGACCGACACGGATCCCACGGGCCGGTGCTCCAGGTGGCGATGTTCGCCGAAGGCGACGTCCCGCCGGACGATCGGATCGAAGACGTCGCAAGGCGGGCGCGAGCCGCCTTCGACAGGGCTGCCCTTCGGTCACGCCGCGATCCGAGCTGACGAGGTATCGGGCGCGCTTCCGGTCAACCGTCGATCTCACAAGCGCGCTGGTGGAAGTCGCTCCCGATGGTGGCACATCGACCGTCCGGACGAAGTCCAGAGAGTTCGTGACCGAGCTGATCGCAAGTGTTGCAAGTCGGCGCGATTTGGCAGGCCCGTCAAGAGACATCGGACCCGTCCATGGGCGGCCAGCAGTCGGCTGTCATCGGCTGAGAAGTGGCCCGCTGCGGTCGCGTCGGTGGCGGTGTCAGGCTGTGGCCGGCGATCGGTTTCGATGACCGGGAGATCGCCGCGATGAGTTCGATTGGGACTGTTGGTCGAAACTGCACATGGCTTCGATCACGACACTCATGGAAGGCCTCGCCATGGGCGAATCGGCCCGCTGGCACGGTGGGCGGTTCTGGTGTGCGGACTGGGTTGCCGGCGAGGTGCTCAGCGTCGCCGTGGACGGTGCCAACGTCGGCAAACCCACCGTCGCCACACGCTCCACATCGTTCCCGTTCTGCTTCGACTGGACGGTCGACGACGAGCTGCTTGTGACCGGTCGCCGAGGACTCGAACGGCTCGGCCCCGACGGGCGGCTCGTGCCCCACACCGACCTGACGCAGCTCTCCGAGTACGGCTGGAACGAGATCGCCGTGCACCCCTCAGGCGCCGCCTACGTCAACGGCATCAACTTCGACATGATGGGCGCCGACGGAATGAACTTCGAGCTGGGTTCGAAGCGTGGACTCTCGCCGTCGTCACACCCGACGGCGGCACCCGCATCGTTGCCGACACCATCGCCTTTCCCAACGGCATGGCCATCACGCCCGACGGGGCGACCCTGCTCGTCGCCGAATCGTTCGCCTCGCGGGTGTCCGCCTTCAACGTCGAGGCAGACCACAGCCTCACCGGTCGGCGGGTGTGGGCAGAGATCGACGGCGGCGCCGACGGCGTCAGCCTCGACGCCGACGGTGCCCTGTGGTGTGCCACACAGGGCGGAGCCGACGCGGCTTGCTCAGGGCGGCCAGATTCTCCAACAGATCGAGCTCGACCGTCCGGCCTTCTCCGTGGCACTTGGCGGACCAAACGGGACAACGCTGTTCATGGTCGCCAACGAATGGAACGGCCCCGAGAACATCGGCAAGGGTCCTCGCACCGGGGTCGTCTACATGACCGAGGTCGAGGTCCCCGCTGCCAACGGCCGAAACCCCGATTGACGGTCACAACCCACAACGAACGACCGCGCCGACGTGACCACCGCCAGGTCGTCCTACACGCAGCTCCTCCTCAGCGACTCGGCATGAGTGGGAGACAATGCGTCCGGGGCCAACGTGATCAATCGCGGCGTCGTGCCAGGGCCGGCAACGCGAAGGCTCGGTCTGAAGGGCGCACGCCTCAATCATCGGTTTCGGTCCCTGATCAGCGGCTGGTGTAACGATGAGTGCGCTCAGAGAAGTCTCCATTCACCGTCCTCGTTGCGCAGGAGCCAAGGGAGCCGAATTCGGCAACGTCGGTGTGCTCGAGCTACGCGACTTGTGGACAGCGGTCGAGGGAGTTCAGGATCGTTGTTGTTAGTTATTAGGCAAACTCCGGCTGTCGGCGCCGTGTTTCCGTATCGACCTCTTCGAAACTTGGTCACAACGGGCTCCCGCATGCCTCGAGGAATCGCGCCGTGGTGGGAAACCCGCTCGGGTCGGCGGTGATCTCGTCCGGGTCGATGATCCCGTTGCGATCGTTGTCGACTCCACACCGGAATCCGGTCGTCATCCTCGGCCAGGTCCGCGGACCGATCAGCCCGTCGACCTCCAAACCAAGATGCCGTTGGTACGACCGCACGGCCAGACTCGTGTGCGGTCCGAAGTAGCCGTCGATGTCAAGGTCGTGGAAGGGCTGCCAGCCACTGAGGAATGCCTGGGCGACGCGAACGGCTGGACCCTTGTCGCACATGCGCAACGGGTAGTCGTTGTTGAACCGGTAACGGTGACACGTCTCACCACCTGGCCGTGTGCTGGGTGCCAGCGTCGCCTCAGCGGGATCGATCCGTCCGTTCCTGTTCGCATCAGTGCCGTTGACGACTGTGCGCGTCGCCGCCTCCCAGGTGACTGGTCCGACGAGACCGTCGACCTCGAGGCCGAAGTGCTGCTGGAACTTGAGCACGGCGCGATGCGAGTTCGGGCCTAAGTAGCCGTCGACCGCCAGGTTCGGCTCGACGATGCGCAAGCCGACCTGAAGCACCTTGACGGCCTCGCCCTTGTCGCAGAGCCCCAGGGGATATTGATCGTTGACTTGGTAGGTCGTGCATACCTGGCGCTGCGGCGGCGGGAGCGGCGCTCGCCGCCGGCAAAGCGAATCCGGCGGCGATCACAGCACCAGCAACGGCTCGCGAGATGATCGATGTCATGGTTTCTCCTTGTGGGTGGGTGGTTGGGTTGCCTGGAAAGGACGGCTGCAGCGACACGGCGATCACCATCAGTCGGCGATGTCGGTCGACAGCACTTGGAATTGGGACGGCGCCCCGACGTGGACGGCGGCGCCCAGATCGCTGAGCTCGATCGAGGTGAGGAAGCTGCTCGACGAACCGTCCCTCGACGACGTCCAAGACACGTCGATCCGCCTGACAATGTCCTCATCGTCAATCCACACGTCCAGTTCGGTCACGTCAACCGACCAACCGCCAGAGCCGTCGATCAGTCGCCAGATTCCAAACGCTTCGCTGGGGATCGCCGTAGGAGTCGCCGCCTGAAGGTGCGTGATGGGGCGATCACCGACAATCGCTTGGTCGAGGATCTCGAAGTTCGCCATGGGTGACAGCACCGCAAGTAATCCCGAGAAGTCCGGGATGTCATTGCTCACCGTTGCGCCATCTGCCCACCATCGGTACGCCGCGTCGTCGCCGTAGTCGTCGGTGTAGACGTAGTGGGTGCCGTCCACGACGCGGGCGACCTCCTGGCCGTCGCGGGCCATCGACCAGTCGTCGCCGGCGAACGCAAACGTGGCAACCTCAGTGCCTCTGGAGTCGGAGGTCGAGACCTGTGCCCGTGCGCTGTGGGCGAGACGATCAGCCGTCGCTGTGGCCGCGTCAACAGCGATCGCGTCGGCAGACCGACCCGTCGAAGCGAACGGCACGATCGCAAGCACGCTGAATGTGACAACGGCCACGGCCGCCGCGACCGCGAGTAGAGGCTGCACCGCACGTCGGGAACGGCTCGGACCGATTGGTTCGGGATCTCCACGTTCGGCAGCGCTGATCGCGGCCGCCAGCTGGGCCCGGTGACGTTCGACAACAGTTCGTCGAGGTTCGCCGACGAACAGTTGCGCGGTGATGAGCTCGTCGAGGTCAATCACGTTGTTCCCCTGACCGCTGGCTGGATTCGATGTTCGCCGCTCTGAGCAACGAGGTAGCGCAGACGCTGACGAGTTCTTGCCAGACGTGATCGCACCGTTCCAGTCGGGACGTCGAGGGCCACGGCGATCTGTTGGTACGTCAATCCCTCCCACGCGTACAGGATCGGCAGCTCGCGATCAGCCCTGCTGAGACGGCACATCGCCGCCGCTACGGCACGCATCGTGCCGGCCTCGTAGAGCGCCTCGTCGACCATCATCGTGTCGTCAGGAACGTCCATCCGCTGCCGTGTGGCCCGCCAGAACACGTGCCGTGCCCGCAGATCGCTACGCAGGCGACTTCGCAGCACATTCGTGGCGATCCCGAAGAGCCAGCCATTCACCTCTCCACGTGACGGATCGAAGCTGGCCCGCTTGGCGAACGCCGTTACGAACACCTCGCCTGCGAGGTCATCCGCGACGTGCCGGCCGGCGAGTCGAGCGACGTATCTCCAGATGACCTTGTGGTGGCGGTTGAAGATGACGGCGAACCGCGCCGGGTCATCGAGCGAGCACCGCACCAAGTCCTCGTCGTCTAGTTCCACCACCCACTACTTGTCCGCTGATGACTGACGGTTCCGAAGAGTCGATGGTGCGGTCACAACTCGACGGGCTCGGCGTCGGCAGCCCCGTCGAACAGCGAGGCGAACCATGCCGTGGCTCGACCGATGTCCGACACGCCGACAGGGCCAAGGACAAGTGGTGACCTCCATCGTGGTCACTCCTCGTGGAGGTTGAGCAGGTTGCCGCAACCGTCCTCGAACACGGCGTCGACACCGCCGTACTCTCGGGACACCGGTTCGGACACGAACCGGACGCCCCGCCGAACGAGTTCGCGGTAGGCGGCGCGGCAGTCCCGAGTCGTCAACGAAAGCGCCGGCGCGCCAGCCACATGGCGCTCCTCTTGCAGCGCCCGGGCCGCGTCGGTCACCGGCGACAACAGCAGTTCCGGTCCCCGCGCAGCTCCGGGGGCGACGACCGTGAGCCACCGCCGGTCGCCGTATTCGGTGTCCGTGGCGACCTTGAAGCCGAGCAGGTCGGTGTAGAAAGCCCACGCCCGCTCCTGGTCGTCGACGTAGATCTCGGTCACGCCAATGCGCATTCCGATCGCCCTTCGTTGCGTTCGGTCGCGTCGTTGGTGGCAGAGTCCGCGTGCTCGGCGGTGAGTCCAACATGGGGGTGCTGTGCGTGATCCACTCTGGTGCCAGCGTGGCAACATCCGATTGGTGGTGCTTGGAGGATCCTGCTGGATCGCGCCACGGGCTTGGACATCGCTGCGCGAATCGGTATCGCGCCCGTGACGCCGAACGCACGGTGCCAGACTTGGACCGATGTGGGAACGTGCCGAGGCCACGATGCGGTGGCACGGCGAGGGCGTCAACCTCACGGCCGTGCGATACCACGCCGAGCCGTACGCGTGGAAGGAGCCGCACCACGACACCACCGACGCCGTGGTCCTGATGCGTTACGGCGCCTATCGCCGGCGCGCGGACGGCATCGAGAGCGTCGTCGACCCCAACACGGGGTGCTTCCGCCAGGGCGGCGGCGAGGTGTCGGTCGCCAACTTCACCGGTGCGCCGGAGGAGTTCACGGTGATCGAGCTCGAGTCATGCGTGCTCGGCTCGATGTTCGCCATCCCGACCCTGCCGGCCGGCCCGTTCGCCGTCACGCCCGAAGTCGACCTGCGCCACCGCATGCTGCTCCGCGACATCGCGGCGGGTGACGACGGCGCCGAAGAGGACATGATCCGGCTCGTCGGTGCTGTCGTCAGTCAGTGCCACGTCGACGTTGTGCGGGGGTCGCGCCCGACCACCGAGTCGAACTGGCGCAGCCTTGTGGGCGATGCGATCGAGGTGCTCCACGACACCGACGGCGCCGTCTCGGTGCAGGTGCTCGCCCGTCGCGTCGGCGCGTCGCCGTTCCACCTCAGTCGGGTGTTCCGGGCGATCACCGGGAGCACGATCTCGCAGTACCGGCTGCGGCTGCGCGTGCGTGCCGTGCTCTACCGCCTCAGCCAGGGTGATCACGACCTCGCCACACTGGCCAACGCGGTGGGTTTCTCCGACCACAGCCACATGACCCGCGCGGTCGTCGCCCAACTCGGCGAGCCGCCGTCGGTGTTGCGCCGCCGCCTCCGCGACGGCTGTTGACGTCTGGCATCGCGCGACGAACCAGTCACGCCGGCGGAGGCGGCCAAGCGCGGTGGGCCTCAATCATGGGGTTCTCGGCAACGCGTAGGCGACCACCGCGTCTCCCTGTGCGCTGCCCAGACGGCCGTGGCCGCCGGCCACGATGACGACGTATTGACGGCCGCCGTCCTCGTAGGTCATTGGCGTGGCCTGCCCTCCCGCCGGGAGTTGATCCTGCCAGAGAATTTCGCCGGTCTCGATATCGAAGGCGCGGAAGAATCCATCTCTCGTGGCGCCGATGAAGACGAGCCCGCCCGCCGTGGTCGTTGGCCCGCCGAAGCTTGGTGAGCCCCAGTCTTTGGCCTGCGGCACCTGAGCTGGATCGGCCACCAATCCCAACGGGACCTCCCAGGCAAGCGTGCCGTGGCGAAGATCGACTGCGGCCAGGGTGCCCCACGGAGGAGGACTGAACGGCAGGCCAGTATCCGGGTTCAAGAGGATGCTGCGCGTGAGCGTGTACGGCGTGCCGACCATTTGCCCGGTTTCCGGGTTGAATCGTTCGCCGGTGGTCTCGCCTGCTTCGGACTCGCCTCGCGGTGTGAGTTGCATCACCGCGGCGACGCGATTGACCGCACCAACGAGGATCTGCCGGGTCGGGTCGTAGCTGAGGCCGCCCCAGTTGAAGCCGCCGGCATTGCTCGGGGCCTGGATCGTGCCCTGCACACTGATCGGGGTGAAGGGCCCGTCGAGCGCAGCGCGGCGATCACCTGGCGGCCACGTTCGCGGTCTTCTGGGGTCGGTCCCCAGGCGTCGTCCGGGGTCAACTCACGCAGGCCGAATACAGGGAGCCGGGCGGGGAACGGTTGCGTTGGCCAGGACTCTTCGCCGCTCACGTCGGTCTGGGGCACCGGTCGTTCCTCGATCGGGAACAGCGGCTCCCCGGTGTCACGGTGCAGGACGAAGATGTGTCCCTGCTTCGTGCCCACGGCAACCGCCGGCACGCTTTCGTTGTCTCGCTGGAGTGTGATCAGCGCCGGCTGCATCGGGACGTCGTAGTCCCAGATGTCGTGGTGGACGGTCTGGAACGCCCAGACCACCTCGCCGGTGGTCGCGCGCAGCGCGACAACACAGTTGGCATGGAGGTTCTCGCCGAGCCGCTCGCCGCCGTAGTAGTCGGGGCTGGGCGCCGAAGTCGGCACGAAGACCAGCTCGCGTTCAGGGTCCGCCGAGATCGGCGGCCAGGCGTTGGCGCCACCGGCGCGGTGGGCGACCGGACCCTGTCCAGGTGTCGTACCCCGCGTCGTCGGCCCGGCGCGGGATGGGATCCCAGCTCCAACGGAGCGCGCCGTGGCGCGCATCGAACGCGCGGACAATGCCGCGCTCCACCTCAACTGCCCGATTGTCGCCGATGGCCGAGCCGACCACGACCACGTCGCCGATCACGGCCGGCGGCGAGGTCACCACGTATTCGCCGGCAGCGACCAGGTTGACGCCTTCGGTCAGGTCAACAGCACCCTCCTGGCCGAACTCGGCGCTGAGCTCGCCGCTGTCGGCATCGAGGGCGAGCAGGCGACCATCGAGCGTGCCTATGAATAGCCGCCGGTATCCACGATCTGTAGCGGACTTGTGGCCATCGACCCAGGTTGACACGCCGCGTGACGTGACCTCGGTGTAGTTGCTGGTGAGGTCGATGCGAGGGTCGAACACCCACTGCTCGGCACCAGTGCCGGGATCGAGGGCGATCACCCGGTTGGTGGGCGTCGACGAGGTAGAGCGCGCCGTCGACCATCAGCGGTGTCGCCTCGAACGCCGCTCTGTCCGCCAGGTCTGTGCCCTCATAGGTCGCCAGTTCACCGGTGTGGTAGGTCCAGGCGACGCTCAGCTGTGCAACATTGTCCCGGTTGATCTGGGCCAGCGTCGAGTGACGCATCCCGCCGCGGGTCACGACCGTAGGCAGGCCACTCACCATCGCTGTTCACAGGTAAATCCGGAGTCGACGTCGCGTCGATCGCGTCCGCCGACGACCCCGGGCCGACCAGGCGACCCACCGTCAGCAGGGCGCCGGCAGTCACACCCTGTCGGAGTACCACCCGGCGCGACACTCGCGCTGATTCAGTCGGAAAAGCCGAGGACGACGGATTCGTCATCGGATTGGACCGACCGCGCGACGACCCTCGTCATAATGATCTCCTTGTTGCCGGATGTCAGCGCAACCAGGATGCTCGTGCGGGCCGAGCGAGGCTTGAACGTCGATGTCTTTCCCCACGGCCGGACCCGCGTCGCCCGATGTTGCGTTATCTCGCAGGCACACAGCCGCCGGCCGAACGGCTCCCGGCGCCGTTCGGTAGCGAGGGACTGCCAACCGGCGTTCCAGGGCGGTAGGGGAAGTGACGATCGGACATCGATTTCGGAGGTTTGGCGGCGCTGAGACTCGGCTCATTTGTGGTCGACAGGGGCGGCGAACTCGCGATCTGAGTTGCTGCGCCGCATGTCGAGCGGTCTGCACGGAGTCTCAGGCGAACCCGTAAGAAGGACGAGGGAACCGGACCGGCTCCTGCTGGTGGGTGCTGGCGGGACGTGGGTGGTGTGTGGCCAGACTGGGGTGATGGTGTACGAGAGCGTCCATGTCAGCACGACGATCGATTGTCCTGCCGGTGAGGTCTACGACTACGCCTCGAACCCCCGGAACCTGTCGACCTGGGCGGCCGGTCTCGCCGATCAAGAGGTCCAGCTGATCGATGGCCAGTGGGTCGTCGATTCACCGATGGGACGCGTCGTCGTGGCGTTCGCTCCATCGAACGACTTCGGCATCCTCGACCACGACGTCACCCTTCCGATCGGGGAAACGGTGCGTAACCCGATGCGGGTCATGCCCAACGGCGACGGCTGCGATGTTGTCTTCACCGTGCGCCGGCGACTCGGCATGAGCGAGACGGACTTGGCCGCTGACGTCGACGCGGTGAACGCTGACCTGGCCACGCTTCGCACGCTGATGGAACACTGACGCCGGCTCGACGGGCGGGTCAGATGTAGTCACGGCGGTCGAGGAGCCGGAAACACAGCCTGTCGTTCGGGCTGGACTGCCCCGAGCCTGCTGGCCGGAGCCCGCTAGGCTGGTCTTCCTTGGATTCGACTCCGCCCTCTCGTTGAGGCGATGAGCGCGGTGTCTCCTCCGAGCATCGACGGAAGGAGATACCGATGGCGACGTCGACGTCAGTGACGACACACGGTGGTCACCTCGGGACGATGCGTGACTGGCGCTGCGGTCCGGCGCAGTGAGCCAGGCGAGGTTCCAGAAGCAACAGCGAGAGAAGGCGCGGCGCGAGCGCGCTGCCGCGAAGTGGGCCAAACGAGTCGAACGGGGCAATGCCGAGGTCCCGGAGCCGTCCGGGCCGATCCGCGACCAATCTGCAGTACTCGCCGATCTGGCCGACCTGCATGCCCGATTCGAAGCTGGTGGGATGAGCTTCGAGGACTTCGAGGCGACCAAACAGGAACTCACCGAGCAGCTCGACGTCCGATGAACCCCGCCAAGGAGCACCAACCATGATCCGCAAACGACCCGCCAAGGTGGCGCCGAACCCCTACCTGACGACGGCATCGCCCGACGACCTCGGGCCGGCGAACCGCATCGCCTACGACATCGTCCACGACCGCCGCGACGTACTTCCCTCGGTCGAACGGATCATGAACGCCGGCCTCGACGCCGATGCCACGCTGCGGGCCATGACGCTGTTCCGTGATGCCTTGGCGGCGACGGACGATCCGCACCGTGACCCGCGGGTGGCGATCGCCGACAGTGTCGCGGCCGGGGATCACTGAGTAGTTCGCGGCTCGGGGCCCGTCGGCGACCGCGCCACGGGCGGTCCGAACGGCCATGCAATACTCGACGCTCGTGAGGTTGATTCGCCGCGCCCTGACCGCCATCGGTCTCGCCGCGGCGATCGCCAGCGCCCTGCGCCTGCGCGGCCGGGGCGGCACGCCGCCGCAGCACGGCGGTTGGCAGCCGATCGACCTCGACCAGCAATGAGCGGACGATGAGTTCGGTCGCCGTGGTTGGGGGAGGGGTGGTCGGCGAGCGTGTGCGGCGAAACCTCGCCGGCAACTTCCGAGTGGTGCCCCGCGACCTCGCCGCCGAGATCGTCGTGCTGGCCAGCCCGGGCCCGCACGTCCGCGCCGCCGAAGCACTGCTCAGCCGCGGTGCCCACGTCGTTTCGACGAGTGGCGATCCCGACGACGTTCGGGAGCTGCTCGACCTCGAGGCCGTTGCCCGGGAGCACGGATCGACGCTCGTCGTCGGCGCGGCGGTGTCCCCTGGCCTGGCTGGCCTGTTGGCTCGGCACCTCGTGACGCGAATGGCGACGTGCGACGAATTGCACGTCGCCGTGCACGGGACCGCCGGGCCGGCCTGTGCCCGCGAGCACCACAAGACGCTGGCCGGCTGGGCAGTCGGCTGGCACGACGGCCAATGGATCGAGCGGGCGGCCGGCAGCGGCCGAGAGTTGTGTTGGTTCCCCGAGCCCGTCGGCGCCCGCGATTGCTATCGCGCCGATCTCGCCGACCCCGTCGTGCTGCACCGCGCCTTTCCAGAAGTTGCCCGGATCAGCGTCAGGCGGTCGGCGACCCGTCGCGACCGGCTGACAGCACGCCTGCCGATGCTCAGCCCGCCGCACCTCGAGGGCGGCATCGGGGCCGTGCGTGTCGAGGCGCGTGGCCGCGACAGCAACGACGCACGGGTGACCCATGTGGTCGGCGTTGCCGAGTTGATCGGGACCGCCGCGGCAGCGACTGCCGCGGCGATGGTCGCCGTGGTTGCCGGTCGATCCGCTGACGGCGGTGTGATGACCACCGCCGATCCCGAGCTGCCGGCTGCCGTCATCGTCCGCAACGTGGTACGACACGGCGTCCGGCTGCAGGAGTTCACCGGGATCCCCACGAGCTGAGCGACCGGCGCCGGCCGACCTCAGGGGAGCTCGCCCGGCGGGGTGCTCTCGAGCCGCTTGACGGCGGCGTCGATCGCCGCACTCAACTCCGCCAACTGCTCGCGCAACTCTTCGCCGGTCACGACGTCGGCGAGCATCAGGCGCACCCCGGCGATCTCCCTGGCGAGGAACTCGGTGTCGGTCTTCGTGCGGTCAGCGACCTCGCGGTCGTTCTCCGACTGCACACGGTCGCGGGCTTCCTGACGGTTCTGGGCGAGCAGGATCAACGGCGCGGCATACGACGCCTGCAGCGACAGCACCAGGGTGAGCAGGACGAGACCGCGTTCCCACGGGTCGAACTGCCAGTCCTCCGGGGCGAGACTGTTGTAGGCGATCCACACGACGATGACGCCCGACTGCCAGACCAGGAATCGCGCCGTGCCGAGGTAGCGGGCGATCGACTCGGAGAACCGGCCGAACGCTTCGGGGTCGTAGCCGAAGCCGAGCCGGCGCGATGCCCGTGGGGCGCTGAGGTCTTCGCGCTTTACCATCGTTCATGCCGATCTCGTTCGTTCGGTGGACACACGCGGCCGCTGCCGCCAGCCCGTTCCGAGCTGGCGATCGAGCACGTCATCGACCGTCACCGCACCAAGCAGCTGACCGGTGGCGTTGCACACGGCGACGGCGAGCATGTCATAACTGGCGAGCACCTCGGCAACCGCGCGATCGGTGGCGTCCGGGGCCACGACCGGATCGTTGCTCACGCAGTGGCGCAGTTGCTGGCTCGGCGACTCACGCAACAGCCGCTGGAAGTGGGCCGTGCCGACGAACTTGCCGGTCGGCGCCTTGAACGGCGGGAGGCAGACGAACACCTGGGCAGCGATGCTCACGACCCAATCCGGTTGGCGGATCTGGGCCAGGGCCTCCGACACGGTGGTCGTCGGACCGAGGATGATCAACTCCGGCGTCATCATCCCGCCGGCTGTCGCCGCCTCATAGGAGAGCAGCTGGCGAACGACATCGGCGTCCTCGACGTCCATCGCCTCGAGGATCCTCGTGCGCTGATCGCCGGGCATCTCGCCGAGCAGGTCGACGAGATCGTCGTACTCCATCTCTTCGAGCACCCCGATCAGCCGGTCGAGGTCGAGGGCTTCGACGAGCCGTAGCTGCTCGTCCTCGGGCAGTTCCTCGAGCACGTCGGCAAGGCGTTCGTCGTCCATCGCCGCCGCCAGCTGCCGCCGTCGGGCCAAGGGCATGGCCCGCACGATCGTGGCCACCTCTGCTGGGTGCAGGTCGCGCAGTCGAGCGGCCTCGGCGTCGGCTTCGCTCGCCGCGGGGATCAGTCCGGCGATCTCGTCGACATCGACGAGCCGGTAGCTCGGGCGGCGGCGCAAGGCGTTGCGGCGCACCAGGCGGACCTTGGCGATCTCCCACACCGGACCACCGGGAAGCACGACCTCTCGGAGCGCAACGTCGCTCACGCTCTGGTCGCCGATCTTCCGATCGAGGATCGCGCTGACCAGTACTTCGCCGGAGTGCGGCTTGAACGGGTGGAAGTCGACGTCCCAACTGCCCAGCCGCGCTCCGTCGCCGGCCAGCTTCGACAGGCGGTTGGCGTTGACGAAGATGCGGCGGCGTTGGACCTCGGCGACGAAGCCGACCACCCGCGGCAGTCGTCCAGTATTGCCGGGGACGACGACGATGTCGTTGATCCGCCCGATCGCCGCACCGCCGGCGTCGAGCAGCGGCAACCGCATCACGCGGAAGGCGTAGATCAGCTCGCCGGCCATCGTCCTGAGGCTATTGCCCGATCAGGCGCGAGGCGTCGCGATCACACCGCGGCGGCGGCCCGGACCTCGACGAGCGTGTCGAAGAAGGCGACCCCTCCGCCCCAGTCGGTGAGCGCATCGTTGGTCAGGGCGTTGGCGGCTCGGCCATCGGGATGCTGGGTCGCCCACCACCCCCACGGGATGGCGATGACACCGGGCCGAACGCGCTCGCTGATGCGCACCGGAAGGGTGACCGAGGATCGCTGGTTGAACACGTCGGCGTTGTCGCCGTCCGCCAGGCCGCGGGCGGCGGCATCAGTGGCGGCGAGCTCGACGAACGGCGCACCTTCGGCGGGGCCGTGCTTGGGGAGTGGCGAGTAGCTGCTGTTGAGGAAGCGGGTGTGGTGTTTGGGGGCCATCAGCTGCAGGGGGTAGGCGGCAACGAGATCGGGATCGCCGTGCGGCCCTTCCGGCGCGGGGACATAGGTCGGCAGCTCCGGCTGGCCGAGCGCGGGCAACCGCTCGCTGACCAGTTCGACCTTGCCTGATGCCGTCGGGAACTGGCCATCGCCGAATGGCCGACCGTCGTCGGGGTAGGGGACGCGGACCCAGCCGGTCGATCGCAGTTCGTCGAGGTCGACGGCGCCCCCCAACGCCTGGGCGAGCAACGTGGCATCGTCGTCGAACAGTGCCGGCTCGGTGTAGCCCATCGCCCGGGCGAGCCGGCGGAACAGTTCGGTGTTGCTACATGTCTCGCCCGGTGGCTCGATCGCCTTGCCGTTCCAGCCGAGCCACAGGTGGCCCCACGCGGCGACGACGTCGTCCTGCTCGATCTGCGTCGTGGCCGGCAGAACGATGTCGGCGTACCGGGCGGTGTCGGTGAGGAACTGCTCGTGGACGACGGTGAACAGGTCATCGCGTTGCAGTCCCCGACGGATCGCTTCGGCGTTGGGGACCGCCACGACGGGATTGGCATTCCACACGACGATGGCGTGGACCGCCGGATCGAGGGTGTCGTCGGTGAGGATCTCGCCGAGCCGGCTCATGTTCAGCCAGCGCGGTTGTCGGTCGCCGAGGAGGTCGGGCCGGGTCAGCGCCTTGTCGTCGATCAGCGCGTCCTGATAGGTGCCGACACTCCGGGACAGTCCGCCACCGCGGTACTGCCAGGCGCCGACGAGCGCCGGCAGCACGGCCAGTGAGCGGTACAGCATCGCTCCGTTGTGGTGGTGCTCGGCACCGATCAGGGCGCGGATCGCTGCTGGTCGGATCGTGCCGAAGTCGGTGGCCAGCCGTTCGATCTGGTCGACGTCGAGCCCGGTCGCCGCGGCGGCGCGTTGCGGGGTCCAGTCGGCGACGTGGTCGACCAACTCGGCGAAGCCGGTGGTGTGCGCGGCGATCCACGGCTCATCGGTCAGTCCATCGCGGATCAGTACGTGCATCATCGCCAGCATCAGGGCGACGTCGGTGCCGGGCAGCGGCTGGACGAACTCGTCGGCAGCGTCGGCGGTGATCGTCCGCAACGGATCGATGACGACGACCTTGGCCCCGTCCGCCCTGGCGGCCTCGATCGTCGGCCAGAGATGGCGATTCGTGAGGCGCGTGTTCGTTCCCCACAGGATGATCAGCCGGCTGTGGCGCAGCTCGAGCGGATCGAGGCTTCGTCCGGTGCCGTTGGTCATCGACACGCCGGCCCCGACCGTCGGGCCACACAGGGCGCGCACGAGGCGAGTGGCTCCGAGATGATGGAAGAAGCGTGCGTCGAGGCCCATCACCGACAGCAGGCTCTGGTTGCCGGCACTGCTGTACGGCAGGACCGACTCCGCGCCGTACGTGTCGATGACCCGATGGAGCTGGGCGGCGATGGTCGTCATCGCGTCGTCCCAGGTCGTCGGCACGAACTCGCCGGATCCCTTGGGTCCGACGCGGCGCAGCGGCGTGAGAATGCGATCCGGGCTGTACACGCGGTCGAGGAACCGGTTGACCTTGGGGCACAGCTCGCCCTCGCTGTAGGGGTGGTCGGGGTTGCCGCGCAGCTTGACCGCCACGCCGTCTGTGACGGTCACGTGCCAGCCGCACGAGTCCGGACAGTCGTGGTGGCACGTCCCGTGGACGACGCGAGTGTTCGGCTCGACGGCGGTCATGGGGTCCACGATACGGAGTGGCGGCGAGCGCCGGATGGTACGAATCTGCGTTGATGACCACCGAGACCCACCCGCTGGTGCCGATCCTCGACGCGGCCGCGATGGGCCGCTTCCCCGTGTCCGACGGCAACGTCGAAGTCCTTCCACCGGACGCCCATGGCACGCGGGCCGTCGTGGCCCTCACCGGCCACGCCTACGTCCTCGCTGACGTCACGCCGGCTGCGCTCGACCAGGCATTGCCCGAACCGGGGACCGGCGGTTTCGGCGGAGCGCTGCACCCCGACGTCCTGCGCTGGTTGGCTGACAGTGGCGAGGGTGATCGCCACATCGGGACCGTCGACGTCGTCCTCGTCGCCCGTGGCGTCGGCGGCGCGGCGGCCCAGGCCGTTCGTCTCGACGACGGCGTCGCCGAGCACCCCAGGGTGCAGCGGGCGTTGGGCCATCGACGCGACGTGGCCGTCGTCGTCGAACCGGACGGTGTTGCCGTGATCGGCTGCGGGCTGGTGGGCCGACGCGAGCTGTCCGTTGAACTGTTCGACCCGTCGACGGCGTCGGCGGGTGCCGGGCGGGCGTTGATCGCCTCCGGACTTCGATGCGTCCCGGCCGGGGCGTGGTGTTGGGCACAGGTGGCTCCCGGCAACGCCCGCTCGCTGCGCGCCTTCCTCTCCTGCGGCTTCACCCCGATCGGCGCCGAGGTCCTCATCACCTGACCCCACCCGAGTGTTTGCGGTCACCCGAGTGTTTGCGGCGGGACAGGTCGGCCGCAAACACTCGACTGACTAGCTTTCGGACACATGGAGACGATCGAGGTCACCTGTCCCCGGTGTGGACAGAACCGGCAGCAGCGCTTTTACGGACCGTGCGACGAGTGCCGAACGGCGCTGCGCGACACCTTCCGCGCCGAGGGCCGGGTGATCCAGCTCGCCGAGTACGAGCCGAAGGTCAACGTCACGCCGAACGCCGTGGCCACCAAGGACGACTAGGACGTCGTTCATTGCGTTCCCCGGCCACGCCGGCCGTCGCATCGTTCGCCGACCGCGATTCGGCAACCAGCTGCCGGATCGCGCCATCAGAATGATCGCTGGCCGGACCTTCGCTGGCGCGCAGTCGCTCGCATCGGAGAACGTGGTCCACCCGTTAGCCTGAGGATCCCCCGGGGACGTGGCGCAATTGGTAGCGCACCACCTTTGCAAGGTGGGGGTTGTGGGTTCGAGTCCCATCGTCTCCACTCGGCGGATCGTCACGTCAGCCGCTGCGTGATGGCGAAGGCGATCGCCGCGGCGTGGCCGACGTTGAGCGAATCGACGTCGGGACTGATCGGGATGCGGACCTCCCGCGATGCTCGCTGCCGGGACTCGGCGGCCAGCCCAGGGCCCTCGGCGCCGAGTATCAGGGCGAGGCGGTCGGGCACCTCGACCTCCCAGATGCTCAGCGCACCGGCGGCCGGCGTGAGCGCCCACGTCTCGAAGCCGGCGTCGTGGAGCACGGTCAACCCGGCCGGCCAGTGGGTGAACCGGGCGACATCGACGAGCAGCACCTCACCCATGCTCACCCGAACGGTCCGCCGGTAGTACGGGTCGATGCACGTCGGATCGAGCAGCAGGGCGTCGATGCCGAACGCCCGGGCAGATCGGGCGATCAGCCCGAGGTTCTCGGGATCGTTGAGCCCCTCGAGCACGGCGACGCGACGCGACCTGGCGACGACCTCGGCAACACTCGGGAGGGCCAGCCGCTGCGCCGAGGCGATGACCCCACGGTGGAATCGGAAGCCGACCGTGCGGGCGACTACCCCCTCGTCGGCGACGAGCACCTCGGCGGAGTCACCGACGAGCGCGACGACACGCTGTCGGTGCTTCGGCGTCACGAGGATCGACCGCACTGGATGGGCCGACTCGAGCAGCTTGGCCACGGCGATGAACCCTTCGGCGACGAACAGGTCGTCGCCTTCGCGGCGGCGGCGTGCCGCAGGGTCGGCGAGCTCGAGGAAGTCGGCGAGCCGCTCGTCGTCGGGGTCGGTGATGATCACTTCGCCAGCGGCAAGGCGTAGGTGCCCTGGGCGACAGCCGTCGGCTTGCGCTCGTCGGTTGTCCATACCGTGACCGAGCCGACAACGCTGCGCCGGCTGATCGCCGCGAGGTCGGCACGGGCGTGGAGCACAGGTCCGATCGCCGGCCGCAGGTAGCGGATCGACAACTCCGACGTCAGGGCCATCGGCTCGATCCGCCCGAGCGCGCCGAACACGAGATACCACAGGGCCGCGTCGGCAAGGGCGAACTGGATCGGCCCGGCGACGAAGCCGCCGGGGCGGATGTCATCGTCGTCGGTCGGCAGCTTGGCGACGGCGAACCGTTCGCCGAGCTCGACGCACACCGCCTTGCTCCCCGGGAACGCTTCGGCGACGACCTCGTTGACGGTCTCCGGGGTGAGTGGGCGGTCGGCCATCGGCTCAATCATCATCGAACAGGTTCGCGGGTGCGGGCGCCTGAGCGCCAGCGAAGGAGCGCCGAGCGACGCCGGCGTGGGCGGGAACGCAGTTGTGACATGGTGAGGGCGATGGCCCACCCGCAGCGGCTCGACCACGTCGTGGTCGTCGGCGCCTCGTTGGCCGGGCTGCGGGCCTGCGAGACACTGCGGTCGTCCGGGTTCGCCGGGGCGATCACGCTGATCGGCGCCGAGGCCCATCAGCCTTACGACCGGCCCCCGCTGTCCAAGCAGCTGCTCGCCGGGATCTGGGACGTCGACCGGGTGTGGCTGCGCCAGCTCCAACCGATCGACGACCTGGGGTTGACGACGCGGCTCGGCGTCCCCGCCACGGACCTCGATCTGACCGCCCGCGCCGTCGTGCTGGCGGACGACACCCACGTTCCCTTCGACGGCCTGATCGTGGCCACTGGGACGCAACCGCGGCGCCTGCCGGGGCAGCTCGGCGTCGCCAACGTTCATGAGTTGCGGACGCTCGACGACGCCATGTCGCTGCGCGAGGTGATCCACCGTGACGGTGCCCGACTCGTGGTCGTCGGCGCCGGGTTCATCGGGCTCGAGGTGGCCGCCACCGCCCGCCGCGCCGGATGTGCCGTCACCGTCGTGGAGGCCGCTGGCGCCCCCCTGCTCCGCGGCGCCGGACCAGACATCGGTCCACTGCTGGCGGCGATCCACGACGACGAGGGCGTGGCGATCCGCTGCGGTGTGAACGTCACCGGGCTGCGCGCCGACGGTGTTGATCTGGGCGACGGTTCGACGATCGCCGCCGACGCGATCGTCGTGGGCATCGGGGTCGAGCCGGCGACGTCGTGGTTGGACGGCGCCGGGCTGCAACTCGGCGACGGGTTGGTGACCCGGCCGTCGCTGTCGGCTGGCCCACCGGGAGTGTTCGCCGCCGGTGACGTCGTGCGCTGGACCAACCCGTGCTTCGGTGAGGAGATGCGTGTCGAGCACTGGACCAACGCCGGCGAGCAGGGGGCGCTGGCGGCCACCAACCTGCTGGCCGAAGCGGCCGGGGGCACCGTCGTCGATCTCGCCAGCGTCCCGTACGTGTGGAGCGACCAGTACGACCACCGCGTCCAGGTCGTCGGCCGGGTGACCGACCCGGACGGCTCGCCGGCGGCGAGCGAGATCGTCCTCGGATCGGTCGCCACCCGTCGGTTCGTCGCCGTGTACCACCACGCTGGGGTCATCCGCGGGGCGTTGGCGTTGAACCTGCCCCGGCCGCTGATGAAGTTGCGGGCGCTGATCGCCCGCCGGGCGCCGCTCGGTGAAGCTCGCGCCCTGGCCGAAGAGTTGGCAGCCCGCTAGCCGATCGCGCCAACGATCATCGCGGGGCGATCTCCCCGGAGCCGCGAGCGATCAGCTGGTCGGCGAGGATCGCCCGCCGAGCCGGCCCACGGTGACCACCGATGCGATCGAGGAGCAGTTCGCCAGCGAGCCGGCCGAGCTCCACGGGGCGCTGGGGAACGACGCTGAGCCCGGGCTCGATGACAATGGCCATGTCGACGTCGTCGAAGCCCACGAGGGCGACGTCGCGGTGCAGGCCGAGGTCGTGGAGTGCTTGGACGGCGCCGATCGTCACCGAGTTCTGCGCGCTGAACAGCGCGGTGGGCCGAGGTTCGACGCCATCAGCGAACAGCGCGCGCACGGCCGCCGCCGCCGCGCTCAGGTCGAGACCGTGACACGCCCAGTCCGCCCGCGGCGCGATCCCGGCCTCGCGCAGCGCGTCGAGGTAGCCGCGGTAGCGCTCGCCGGCCGAGAAGATCGACGCCACGTCGCCGAGGTAGGCGATGTCGCGGTGGCCGTTGTCGATGAGATGTTGCACGGCGTGACGAGCACCGCCGCGGTGATCGGAACGGACGAGATCGACCCCCGCCAACTCGTCGACCTCGAGATCGAGAAGCACCACCGGCGTGCCGCGGTCGACCTCCTCGGCGATGAGCGTGTGGTCGTCGCCGGCCGGGACGATGACGAGGCCGTCGACGCGACCGCCGATGAGCCGCTTGAGAATCGCGTCACCGCGCTCGCGCGTGCCGTCCGAGCTGCCAGCGACGACGACGTAGCCGCGTTCCCACGCAACATCCTCGAGCCCCCGGTAGATCGCCGAGAAGAATGGGTTGGACACGTCGTAGGGGATGAAGCCGATCGTCGCGCTGCCGGTGTCCAACCGGCGCAGCAACTGGGCACGGTGGTCAGGTTGGTAGCCGAGAGAGTCGATCGCCACGCGCACACGATCAGCCATTGCCTCGCGTACCGACGCTTCGTCGTTGACCACCCGCGAGACAGTCTTCACGCTCACGCCGGCAGCGGCGGCGACGTCACGCATCGTCGGTCGCCGCTGCATGGACCCCCTTTCGTCGTTTGACAACGTTGTCAAGAAGATCCTATGCTCTTTGACAACGTTGTCAAAACGAAGTACAACGGCCGAGAACCCACACCGGGGTTCGGGGGAAACAAAGGAGACGCATGATGCTGACCCGCTCGCGTACTACGAGGACGTGGCGGCTGGCCGCCGCCACGCTGATCGTCTCGGGACTTGTCGCTGCCGGCGCTGGCAGTACCGGAGCAACCACGGAACCGTCCGGTGACGGGGCAACCACGGAACCGTCCGGTGACGGGGCAACCACGGCACCGTCCGGTGACGGGGCGATCATCGGGCTGATCACCAAGACCGAGTCCAATCCATTCTTCGTCAAGATGCGCGAAGGCGCCCAGGCCAAGGCCGACGAGCTCGGCGTCGAGCTGCGCTCGTTTGCCGGCGAGTTCGACGGCGACAACGACGCGCAGGTGACGGCCATCGAGGACCTCATCTCCGCCGGTGCCGCCGGGTTCATGATCACCCCCAGCGACACGGTGGCCATCGTGCCGACGATCGAGGAGGCCCGCGAGGCGGGACTCGTGGTGATCGCTCTGGACACGCCCCTCGAGCCGATCGACGCGGCCGACGCCACGTTCGCCACCGACAACTTCCGAGCGGGTGAGCTGATCGGGCAGTGGGCGGCGGCCACGATCGAGGACCCGGACGCGGCGAAGATCGCCATGCTCGACCTCGCCGAGAACCAGCCGACGGTCGACGTGCTGCGCGACCAAGGCTTCCTGACCGGCTTCGGCATCGATGTCGGCGACCCGGACGAGTGGGGCGACGAGGACGACCCGCGCATCGTCGGTCACGACATCACCGGTGGCGCCGAGGACGGTGGCCGATCGGCGATGGAGAACCTGTTGGCCATCGATCCCGACGTCAACCTCGTCTACACGATCAACGAGCCGGCAGCCGCTGGCGCCAGGCTGGCTCTCGACGCCGCCGGGAGCGATGCCCTCATCGTGTCGATCGACGGCGGGTGCCCGGGTGTGCAGGACGTCCAGGACGGGCTCATCGGAGCGACGTCGATGCAATTCCCGCTGCTGATGGCCGAGCTCGGCGTGGAAGCGATCGCCACCGGCGAGATCCCCGAGAACACCGAGGGCCTCGACTTCCTCGATACCGGCGCGGTGCTGATCACCGACAACCCGGTCGAGGGCGTCGAGTCGCAGGACACGACCTGGGGACTCGAGAACTGCTGGGGCTGAAACGTCACTGCGTTCCCCGGCCACGCCGGTCGCCGGCCGCTCGTCGGCCGGCGCTCGGTCGCGTGCGTCTGAGCGCGCTCGTACAGGACGCTCCGGGGCGGGCCTCCCGCCTGCCCGCCCCGGACGCCGTTCGTGACCTGTCACACTGAGGCGGGACGCCGGCTCGGAGGGGGAACGCATGACGACGATTGACCCGGCCGCCGCGGCGGCCGCCGACACCATCGCCCAGTTCGAAGGCCCCTCGAGCGCCCTCGACTCGGCGCAGCGCTGGCTGCACCGTCACCCGCTGGCGAGCCCGACGCTCGTCCTCGTCCTCGCCGGCGTCTACTTCAGCCTGTTCACCGAGAGCTTCTTCACGGCACGCAACCTGTCGACAATCCTCGCCCAGGTCACGATCATCGGCACGCTCGCCGTCGCCCAGACGCTCGTCGTGCTCACCGCCGGCATCGACCTCTCCGTCGGCTCGATCACCGTCCTGTCGTCGGTGGTGATGGGCAAGCTGGCCCTTGGCTGGGGCTACGCGCCGGTGATGGCGCTGCTTCTGGGCATCGCCATCGGAACGGCGTGCGGCGCGCTCAACGGCACGTTGGTGACGCGCCTGCGGATCCCGCCGTTCATCGCCACCCTCGGGACGTTCAACATCCTGTTCGCCCTCAGCCAGTGGTTCTCCGAGAACGAAACGCTGCGCAACCAAGACCTCAAGGCGCGGGCGTCGATCCTGCTGTGGTTCGATCACACGTGGGAGCCGATCGACGGATTCCGGGTCACGTACGGCTCGATGTTCATGCTCGCCCTGTTCGTCGTGGCGTGGTACCTGTTGCGACGCACGGCGTGGGGCCGTCACGTGTACGCCACCGGCGACGATCGGGAGGCGGCGCGCCTCGTCGGGATCCGCACCAACCGAGTGCTGATGTCCGTGTACATCGGAAGTGGCTTGATCTGCGGCATCGCCGGGTGGCTGTGGACGAGCCGCATCGGCACGGTGTCCCCGAAGCCACTGGAGAACGCCAACCTCGACTCGATCACCGCCGTGGTGATCGGCGGCACGAGCCTGTTCGGCGGGCGGGGCAACGTGTTCGGTTCGCTGCTCGGCGCCCTGATCGTCGGCGTCTTCGACAGCGGCCTCTCCCAAGCGGGGGTCGAGCCACTGTGGCGCACGTTCGCCATCGGGGTGCTCGTCATCGTCGCGGTTGCCCTGGATCAATGGATTCGGAGGGTTGCTGCATGACGCGTTGAAACACCACCACCGGCCGTGGCCTTGAGGAGCTGCTCCCAGCGGCCGGCCCTCCACAAGCCGACACGGTGCTCGCTGCCCGCGGCCTGATCAAGCGCTTCGGGCGGGTCACCGCCCTCGCCGGCACCGACTTCGACCTCTTGCCCGGTGAGGTGCTCGGGGTGATCGGTGACAACGGGGCCGGGAAGTCGTCGCTGATCAAGGTGATCACCGGCGCCTACAAACCCGACGAGGGTGAGCTGTGGATGGACGGCGCCGAGGTTGCCTTCTTCCACGATCCGCTCGACGCCCGGGCGCGGGGGATCGAGACGGTGTACCAGACCCTCGCGGTCAGCCCTGGGCTGGACATCGCCTCCAACCTGTTCCTCGGCCGCGAACGGCGGCGTCCGGGTCTGGCCGGGTCGTTGTTCCGGCTGCTCGACCGCAAGGCGATGGATCGCGAGGCTCGTCGGGAGATGACGGCCCTCGGACTGGTGACGGTCCAGGACGTCAACCAGACCGTCGAGACCCTGTCGGGCGGCCAACGTCAGGGAGTCGCCGTGGCTCGGGCGGCGGCGTTCGCCTCGAAGGTGATCATCATGGACGAGCCGACGGCGGCGCTCGGGGTCAAGGAGTCCGGACGGGTGCTCGACCTGATCCGCGAGGTGCGCAGTCGCGGTGTTCCGATCGTGCTGATCAGCCACAACATGCCGCACGTCTTCGAGGTCGCCGACCGCATCCACATCCAGCGGCTGGGCCGGCGGGTCGCTGTCGTCACCCCCCAGACCCACTCGGCCCACGACGCCGTGGCGATCATGACTGGAGCGGCGCCGCCGGCGCCCGAGTTCGCCGGCTGAGGGATCAGCCGGCGAACAGACGATGGAGCGTCTCGTACATCACCCGAGCGTCGGCGTCGACACCGGTCCACAGCTTGATTCCGAGCACGCCCTGATTGACGAGCATGCCGAGCCCGTCGAGTGTCCGGCAACCGCGAGCCGCGGCATCCCGCAACAGCGGCGTCGATGGCGGGTTGGGGATCACGTCGGCGACGACCATGTGTGGTCGCAGCGAGTCGACGTCGAGGTTCAGGTGCCCATCGACGTCGGGAAACAGGCCCACCGACGTGGCATTGACGACGACGTCCGCCGACTCGGGCAGGCGATATGGCTCGGTCGACGGAACGAACGTCGCCATCACGGGTGTCCGCTCGTCGAGTAGTTCGACGAGCTGGCCGCCGCGTTGGCGGTTGCGATTGACGACGGTGATCGATGCCGCGCCGGCGAGGGCGGTCTCCACGGTGATGGCCCGCGCCGCGCCGCCTGCGCCGAACACCACGACGTGCTTGTCGGCGGGGTCGACCACGGAACGCAACGAGGCGAGGAAGCCCTGCCCATCCGTGTTCTCACCGACGAACTGGTCTCCCTGTCGCACGGCGCAGTTGACCGCTCCGATGATCGACGCCGACGCCGCGAGCTCGTCGAGGTGCGCGATCACGGCGACCTTGTGGGGGAGCGAACAGTTGAACCCCGCCCAGCCCATCGCCCGGGCCCCGCGGACCGCGTCGCCGAGATCGGCCGGGGCGACCTCGCAGTTGAGGTAGCGGGCATCGAGTCCGGCAGCACGGTACGCAGCCTCGACCATCGCCACCGTCGGGTTCTCGGCGGCGGGCTGCGCGAAGCAACCGGTGAGCGTGCTGAGGAAGTTCATCGCTGCAGACTCTCACGTGTGTCACCGGTGCCTACGGCGATGCCCTAGCGTCCGGCAATGCCCCGCCTCGACGCGGCCCGTGTTGCCGGATGGCGCGAGCTGCAGACGATCGCGGCCGAGCTGGAACGGGTGATCGACGCCGAGCTGCGCGCCGAGTGGGACCTGTCGCTCGGCTGGTTCGACGTCCTGGCTGCCCTGCAGCGCTGCGGTGGAGCGGCGCGTCCGAGCGAGCTCGCCGTCGAGCTCCGTCTCGTGCGCTCGAGCCTCAGTCGCCGGCTCGACGGCCTCGCCGAGGAAGGCTGGGTCGTGCGCCGCGAGGGGAGTCACGACGACCAGCGCGCCGTGACCGTCGAGCTCACCCGACGTGGCCGCCTGCTGTGGAGGGAGATGAACGTGACCTACCGTCGTGCCGTGCAGCAGAATTTCGCCAGCTGGCTCGGCGATCGCGACGTGGCGGCGCTGCGGGCGGTGCTCGGAAAGGTGGCCCCGGCGATCGATTGAGGGCCGGGCCATCGACGGGCGACGCTCCGCATGGGTTCCTGCCGAACCCTCGGGGTACCGTTCGTCCATGACCGCCGCAGTGATCATCGACGTCGTGCGCACGCCTCTCGGGAAGCGCAACGGCCAACTCCGTGACTGGCACCCCGTCGACCTCGCCGCCGAGACGTTGAAGGCGGTCGTCGAGCGCAACGACGTCGATCCGGCCCTCGTCGACGACGTCGTTCTGGGCTGCGTGATGCAGGTCGGTGAGCAGGCGATCAACGTTGCCCGCAACGCCGTGCTGGCGGCGGGCTGGCCGGAGACGGTTCCCGGCACGACGGTCGATCGGCAGTGTGGCTCCAGCCAGCAGGCGGCCCACTTCGCCGCCCAGGGAGTCCTCGCCGGGGCCTACGACGTCGTCGTCGCCGGTGGTGTCGAGGTGATGACCCGAGTGCCGATGGGTTCGTCGATGGCCGACGGCAAGTTCGGCTGGCCGTTCGGACCGGCAGTCGGCGCCCGCTACGCCGATCAAGGCGGACTGGTCCCCCAGGGCATCTCGGCCGAGTTGGTCGCCGACCGGTGGAACCTCACGCGCGACGAGCTGGATGAGTTCGGCGCGCGCAGCCAGCAGCTCGCCGCCACGGCCACTGCCGAGGGTCGCTTCGAACGCGAGATCGTCCCGGTGCTCGGCGCTGACGGGTCGATGGTCGTTCGCGACGAGGGCTTGCGGGACACGACGGTGGAGTCGTTGGCCAAGCTCAAGCCGTCGTTCCGCAGCGAGGAGGAAGGCGGCCGGATCACCGCTGGCAACTCGTCACAAATCACCGATGGGGCGTCGGCCGTGTTGATCATGAGTGAGGAGAAGGCCGCCGAGCTGGGCCTCACGCCGCGGGCGAGGTTTGTGGAGTTCGCCGTGGCCGGTGCCGACCCGCGGCTGATGCTGACCGCCCCGATCCCGGCGACACAGAAGGTGCTCGACCGAGCCGGGCTGGCGATCGGCGACATCGACCTCGTCGAGATCAACGAGGCGTTCGCCTCCGTGGTCCTCGCCTGGGAGCAGGAGATCAAGGCGGACCGCGACCGCGTCAACGTCAACGGCGGGGCGATCGCCCTCGGCCACCCCCTCGGCGCTTCGGGCACGCGACTGCTGGCCACGCTGGTCAACGAGCTCGAGCGCACAGAAGGTCGCTACGGGTTGCAGACGATGTGCGAAGGCGGTGGCCTGGCCAACGCCACGATCATCGAGAGGTTGTGAACCTCGAGCGCGACTTGCTGAAGTGGCGGGGGGCGTAGAACGACGGGTTCGTGTCGCGTTTGCCACGACGTGACGTGTAGCGCCACTGCACGGAGATTCGTGTTCGGCATCGGCCGGGCACCTTGGGGACGGCGTGCAGCCACCGCGCCTGGGTCGCCCCGCCCATCACCAGCAGGTCGCCGCTGGCCGGGGAGAAGTCGAGGACATCCGCCATGTCGTCGTCGACGTAGTTACGCCGTCCGGTGAGCGGTCGCAGCAACCATGGACGCTTCGCTCCGAACGTGAGCACGGCGATGACCGTGTCGTCGAGCCACCCCAGCTCGCGGTCGCGGTGGAACGCGACGCTGTCGCGCTCATTGCGGTACAGCGCCAGCGCCGGTGACCCGAAACGCACCCCATACCGGCTGCGCAGCCAGTTGTCGACGTCGTCGATCGCCGGTTGCGTGCCGGGCGGGTAGGCGGCCATCTGGCGCGGTGAGTCGATCCAGCGCTCGTACCGGAACACCTGTCCCTGCTGCCAGGCAACTCCGGACAGCAGTTGATCGTGGACCTCGTCACCGCCCGGGACGAGGCCGCGCACGACATCGACCCAGCTGCGGTCGTCGAGGTCGAGGCGCTCGACCGTCGCGTCGGGGAGCAGCGAACTCGCCATCGGACCGCCACTGTATTGGCCGGTGCAACGTGACTAGCTGGGGATATCTCGGAACGCCGTTAGCGTCTGAAACATGCCCGCGCTGGCCACGGTGATCTGGGTGGCGATCGGCGTGATCGCCGCCGTGGTGCTGTGGAAGGTCGGCACGGCCATGCTTGGGTCACTCAGCCGTCCACTGCCTCCACCTCCGCCACCAGGGGAAATGCGGCGGATCAACGTGCGATACCGCTGCGACGTGTGCGGTGTCGAGCTGAAGATGACGCTGGCCCCGGACGAAGACCCGCCGGCTCCCAAGCACTGTCTGGAGGAGATGGTCGAGGTCGCCCCGCTCTACGACTGACGCTCGTAGTTATCCCCAGCTTGGGGACATCTCGGGGGACAACTTACAGACTTGTAAGTCGTTGTTCAGCTGTTGGACACCCGCTAGCGCCACTTCGTGCCGGTGTACAGGCCACCGAGGAGGCAGGCCATGCCGAGGACCATCGGCAGGTTGGTGTCGTCCCACACCAGGTAGCGCAACATGATCAGGAGGGCGCCGACGACCAGCAGGCCGAGCATCAAGGCCGGCACCCACGGCGGGCTCTCCTTTTGGGAGTGGGGGATCGGCGCCGTGTAGCGGCCGGATTCGTAGTGATGGGTGGCGGTGTCGCCGTGCTCACCGACGGTCGCCGTGCCGGCGCGCTTGCTGTCGGTCGGACGGGTCCCTGCAGGGGTCGTCCGCCCGCCGGTCTTGCGCTTTGGTGGAGCCACGGCCCGCGAGTCTACGGCTGCCCTACCCGAGTGTTTCCGTCCAAGCGAGTGTTTCGAGACGGGAGGGGCGTCCGGTAGCACTCCGGTGGGCGGAAACACTCGGGTGATGGGAGGTGGGGGAGTCCGTATCGTGGCGGCGATGGCGACACGGGCGGCGCGGGTGTTGGTGGTCGACAGCTACGACAGCTTCGTGTTCAACCTCGTGCAATATCTCGGTGAGTTGGGCGCCGAGCCGATCGTCCACCGCAACGACGTCATCACCGTCGAGGAGGCGATCGCCATCGAACCGGATGGCGTCTTGCTCTCACCCGGACCCGGGCGGCCCGAGGACGCCGGGATCTTGTGCGACCTCGTTCCGGCGTTCGCTGCTCGGGATGTCCCGGTGCTCGGCGTGTGCCTCGGCCATCAGGCGATCGGACAGGTCTACGGTGCGACGGTCGTCGGCGCCGCGACGCTGATGCACGGCAAGACGTCCGAGATCAGCCACGACGGAAAAGGAGTCTTCGCCGGGCTGCCGTCGCCGTTGACCGGGACGCGCTACCACTCGCTGACCCTCGCTCCGGACACGATCCCGTCCGACCTCGTCGTGACGGCGACCGCTGACGACGGCACCGTGATGGGCGTGCGCCACCGCCACCACCGTGTCGAGGGCGTCCAGTTCCACCCCGAGAGCATCCTCACCGGATGCGGTCACGAGCTGCTCGCCAACTTCCTGACGAGCTGCGCCCCAGCCCGTATCGACCAAAGGGTGCCAATGTGACGGAAACGTCCTACTGGCACCCTTCGGTTCGTCCGGCGTCAGCCGAGGCCGGCGGCGCGTAGCGGGTCGAGGACGCGCTTGGCCTCGTCGGCCGACAGCACGCCCTCGGCGACGACGACGTCGATGATCGAGCGCCCGCTCGCCTGGGCCTGCTTGACGATCGCCGCGGCCCGCTCGTAGCCGATCAGCGGGTTGAGCGCCGTGGCCAGCGCTGACGTGCGTTCGGCATAGCCGCGCGTGCGCTGCTGGTCGACCTCGATCCCGGCGACACAGCGCTCGGCGAACACGGCGGCGACGTTGCCGAGCAACGTTGCCGATTCGAGCAGGGCGTCGGCCATCACCGGCAGATAGGTGTTCAGCTCGAGGATTCCCTGCGATGCCGCGTAACCGACGGTGACGTCGTTGCCGAGCACCCGCGCCGCCACCTGGTTGACCGACTCGCACAGCACCGGGTTGACCTTGCCGGGCATGATCGACGAGCCGGCCTGCAGTTCCGGCAGGAGCAGCTCGCCGAGTCCGGCGGCGGGGCCACTGGCGAGCAGGCGGACGTCGTTGGCGATCTTGGTGAGGGCCACGGCAACGCCGCGCAGCCCACTCGATGCCTCGGCGAGGGCGCCTTGCCCACCCTGGTGGATCATCGGGTTGGGCGTCGTGCGCAGCTCGAATCCGGTTTCGGCGGCGAGCGCCGCGACGACCTCGTTGGCAAACCCAGTCGGGGCGTTGATCCCCGTGCCCACGGCAGTTCCTCCGAGGGGCAGTTCGCCGAGGGCTCCGAGATCCGCTCGCGAACGCTGCACCGCCCGGTCGAGCAGGCCGGCCCAGGCGTCTGCTTCTTGGCCGATCGTCACCGGCGTGGCATCCATCAGGTGTGTGCGACCAGCCTTGACGTCGCCCATCGTGCGCTCACTGAGGTCACGCAGGGCGCCGACGAGGGTGTCGAGCCGCGGATGGGTGTGGCCCGCCAACGTGGCGATCGCCGCGAGGCGGATCGCTGTCGGCACGACGTCGTTCGACGACTGTGAGGCGTTGACGTGGTCGTTGGGGTGCACCGGCCGCCCGAGCGCTTGCGATGCCAGGGTGGCGATCACCTCGTTGACATTCATGTTCGTCGACGTGCCCGACCCCGTCTGGTAGACGTCGACCGGGAACGACTCGTCCAGCTCGCCGGATTCCACGTGCCGTGCTGCGTCACCGATCGCCGTGACCATCTCGGCGTCGAGCCCGTCGACACCCAATCGCAGGTTGACGACAGCAGCATGGCGCTTGATCGTCGCCAGGGCTCGAGCGACACGAACGTCGAGCGCTCGCTCGGCGATCGGGAAGTTGCCGATCGCCAGCTCGGTCTGCTTCCCCCACAGCGGGCCGGCTTCGGTCATGGCCCGCTCGTCGTCGTCGGCGGCGCCGCTGTCGTCGGCGGCGCCTGCGTGGTCGCCGGCTGGGTGGGCGGCGGCTGGGTGGGCGGCGGCTGGGTGGGCGGCGCCTGCGTCGGTGTCGGCTGGGTGGGTTGCGGCTGGGTGGGTGGCGGCGGATCGGCCGCCCGTCCGACGTTGATCGTGACGACCTCGCCCTCCGCGAGCCGCGCCGGCACTCGCGGGCTCTGGTCCATCACCTCGTCGTCGTACTGGTCGCCGGCCGGACGGTCGATGTACACCACCTCCACCTCGAGCCCTGCATCGGTGATCGCCTGGCGGGCGTTGGCTTCGCTGTCGCCGATGACGAACGGCACGGCGATACCCGCTTCGGTGGTCGCCGACGCCGGCCGCCGCCCCGGAGACGACGACCGTGATCGGGTCCTGAACACCGACCTCTTCGCCCTCGGGGGGGTCGGTGCGGATGACCCGGCCCTCGTCGACGTCGTCACTGGGTTCGCTCACCGCATCGACGACCCGGAAGCCGGCCGCTTCGAGCGCCCGGCGGGCCTCGTCGAGGGTCATCCCGGCAACATCGGGGATGACCGCCGTGTCGTTGGTCGGGTTGACGAACAGCTGAACCCGGCCACCCTCGGGCATCACCGTCCCGGCCACGGGGGTCGGTCTTGTGCACGACGCCATCCTGGAAGTTGTCGTTCTGCTCCTCGACGATCGTGTAGGTGAGGTCCCGATCGGTGAGGTCTTCGACGACGGCCGCCAGCTCGCGGCCGACGTAGTCGGGCAGCCGGCGGCTCGACGGGGGGTCGTCGCTGGCCAGCGTGTTGAACAGCAGGAATCCGCCGATACCGAGGGCGACCAGGGCGAAGAAGGCGGCGAGGGCGTACCAGCCGGTCCTCGACTGCTCGCGGTAGCGGGCCGGAACGTTGACGCCGGTAGGAGGCGGTCCGGTACGCGGACCGCCGCCGCGCTGGCCGGCGGGGAGGGGACGCTGCACTCCAGTGCGCACGCCGCTTGAGGATCAGGAGCCCGCCCGGCCATCACCGCGGTCTGGTCGGTGCCGGAGCGGGCGTTGGCCGCCGACTGCAGGGCGACCGGACGCTCGCCCATGCGGAAGCGACGGAGGTCCTCGCGCAGCGCGTCGGCCGTCGAATAGCGCACCGCCGGATCCTTCGACAGCAGCTTGGCGACGATCGCCTCGAACGGCCGCGGCACGTCGGCGACGAGCTGGTTGAGCGGTGTCGGGTAGTCGTGCACCTGCCGGTAGGCGATGCTCACCGGATTGTCGCCGGTGAATGGGGGACGCCCGGCGATCATCTCGTACATCACGACGCCGAGCGAGTACAGATCGCTGCGCGGGTCGGGCTGGGCGCCCTGGGCCTGTTCCGGCGAGAAGTACGTCGCCGTGCCCATCACCGCCCCGGCCTGGGTCAGGTTCGACTCCGTCGGTGCGTTGAGGGCTCGGGCGATGCCGAAATCGGCGACCTTCACCGACCCGTTCGTGCCGATGAGGATGTTGGCCGGCTTGATGTCTCGGTGGACGAGCCCGGCGGAGTGGGCGAAACCGAGGGCGGCGGCGACTTCGCTGGCGATCTCGGCGGCCTGCTTCGAGTTGAGGTGGCCGTTGGACCGCAAGATGTCGGCCAGCGTGCGCCCGTCGACGTACTCCATGGCGATGAAGTACGTCGAGGCGTGCTTGCCCCAGTCGAACACGTTGACGATGTTCGGGTGGTTGAGGTTGGCCGCTGCCTGGGCTTCGCGGCGGAAGCGCTCGACGAAGTTCGGGTCGACGGCGAACTCCGGGAACAGCATCTTGATCGCCACTTGGCGATCGAGCAGGCGGTCGTTGCCGACGAAGACGTCGGCCATCCCGCCACGCCCGATGCGCTTGACCAGCTCGTAGCGATCGTTGACGATCGTCGGTCGCTCAGCCATTGGCCAGGGCCTGGTTGAGCAGCTGTTGGGCGATCGGCCCGGCGAGGCGGCCGCCGGTGCCCGCCGAGACCTCCGGGCTGTCGAGGAGCACCACCGCCACGGCGTAGCGCGGCTCGTTGGCCGGGGCGAAGGCGATGATCCAGGCGTTCGACCGCTCGGGTTGACCGGCCTCGTTGAGCTGCGCCGTCCCGGTCTTGGCGGCGACCGGAACGCCACCGTTGAGCTGCAGACAGCAGCTCGCCGTGCCGTCGGTGGCGACGCTCTGCATCAGCGAGTTGAGCGTCGCCGCCGTCTGCGGGCTGATCGGGCGCTTCCACTCTTCCGGCCGGGTGCGAGTGAGCGTGCGTCCCTGGCTGTCAGTGGTCGAGGCGACGACGTAGGGCTTCATCATCACCCCGTTGTTGGCGACGGCGGCGGCGACCATCGCCATGTGCAGGGGAACCATCTGGTCCTCCTGCTGGCCGAAGCCGCGCATCGCCAGCAGCGGCAGTTGCTGGTCGAGGTTGTCGGTGTTGCCGAACGTGCTGGCCGCCGACCGCGGCAGATCGATCGGGACCCGCTCCCCGACGCCCCAGGCCTGCACGCCGCTGATCATTCCGGGGATGCCGACGTTGAGAGCGGTCTGGGCGAACGGGATGTTGCAGCTACGCCGGAACACCTCGCGCAGGTCACCACCGCAGTTCGAGCCGTCGTAGTTCTGAATCGGGTTGGAGGTCTGCGGTGGCGTCCACTCGGTGACCCGGTCGAACTGGCTGTCGAGGGAGACGACGCCGGACTCCAAGGCGATCCCCGTGGTCAGCACCTTGAACGTCGAACCGGGCATGTAGCGCTCCTGGTAGGCGTTGGCGAGCAGCGGGTTGCCAGGAGCTTCGAGGAGTTCCTCGAGGGCGACACGGGCGGCGTCGAAGTCCGGGTCGACGATCCGGTTGGGGTCGTAGGTCGGGTTGCTGTACATCGCCAGCACCGCACCGGTCTGGACGTCGAGCATGACGACCGAGCCGCGACGTCCGGCGAGCGCCTCGCGGGCGGTCTCCTGGAGGTCGGCGCGCAACGTCATGTGCACGTCGCCGGTGCCTTCGCCGCCGGTGACGATGTCTTCGAGGTTGCCGATGCGCTGCTCGGCGGTCTGCCCGGTGAGCACGGCGTTCTGGGTGCGCTCCAGCTGGGTGGCCCCCAGGGCGAGGGAGTAGTAGCCGGTGACGTTGGCGAACAGCTCGCCGGTCGGGTACTCGCGCTGGTACGGGAACTCGTTGTCGTCGGGGAGCGGGATCGAGCGGGCGGCGACGACGCCCTCGGCGCTGACGATCTCTCCGCGCGGCCGGGAGAACTCGCGGCGGATCGCCCGCGTGTTGCCGCCCATCGCGTTGAGCTCGGACTCCCGGCCGACCTGCCAGTAGTTCAGCGCCGCGAAGAGCACCACATAGAGGACGATGAAAGCGGCCGCCAGTTGCCGGATTCTGCGGTTCATGCCGGACTCCCCGCCGCGGCCAGCCCCTTGCGCGCCCGGCGCCGGAGCTTGCGCGCCGCCCAGCGCTCGGTCATCGTCGGGTCGTCGGGAACCTCGTGAAGACGGCGGGCGGTCGAGTCGCTGAGGCGGATCAGCAGCGCCAGCAAGATGTAGTTGGACACGAGCGACGAGCCGCCGTAGCTGACGAACGGCAGGGTGATCCCAGTCAGCGGGACGAGCTTGATCACGCCGGCGACGATGATGAACGTTTGGATTCCCATGATGGTGGTCAGGCCGACGGCGAGCAGCTTCTCGAAGGCGTTGTCGGTGCGCAGGGCAATGCGCAGTCCGGCGCCGACGATCAGCAGGTACGACATCAGCACCGCCGCTGCGCCGAACATGCCGAGCTCCTCACCGATCGAGGTGAAGATGAAGTCGCTCTCGGCCACCGGCACGATATCGGGACTTCCGCGACCCAGGCCGGTGCCCATCAGCCCACCATCGGACATCCCCCACAACGCCTGCACGAGTTGGAAGCCGTCGTCCTGCCAGTCGCTCCACGGGTCGAGCCAGATGTCGACGCGCAGCTTGACGTGGTCGAACAGCCGCCACGACACGAAGGCCGCCCCGAAGAACATCGCCGCACCGAGGAACAGGTAGATGACCCGCTCGGTGGACACCCACAACATGACCACGAAGAGCGTGAAGAACAGCAGCGACGAACCAAGATCGCGCTCGGCGACCATGACGAGTACGGCGAACGCCCAGGCGGCGAGCACGGGAAGGAATGCCCGCGGCTCGGGAAGGTGCAACGGGCCGACCCGCCACGTCCCGCCGGCGATCAGTTGGCGGTTGTCGGCGAGGTAGCCGGCGAAGAAGATGGCAAAGGCGATCTTGGCGAACTCGCCTGGCTGGAAGTTGACCGGTCCGAAGCTCACCCAGATGCGGGCGCCCCCGAATGAACTGCCGACGCCGGGGACGAGGGGGAGCACGAGCAGGAGGACGCCGAGGAACAGGAACGTCCAGCGGTAGCGGGCGAGGTCGGCAACCCGCTGCACGACGGCGAGCGTGACGACGAAGGCGACGATGGCGATGATGCTCCACGTCGTCTGCAGACCAGCGAGCCGCTCGGGTTCCAGCCGCGTGATCATCACGTAGCCGATGCCGTGGAGCAGGGCGACGAGCGGTAGCAGTGTCGGCTCGGCGCCGCGGGCGAACGAGCGCACGGCGAGGTGGGCGAGCAGCAGCAGACCGAGCAACGTGAGCAGGAAGGGGATGATCCGTGCCGGGATCTGCGTGTACTGGCCGAGCGAGGCAAACGTGTAGGCGATCGCCGTGATCATCCCGGCCATCACGACCAGCGACAGCTCGGTGGAGCGCCGAGCCCGGGCGAGCGGAGAGGCAGTCGCCATCGGCGCCGCTCAGCCGGGCGACGTCGTGCGGGCGGGCGACGCCGACGGACGCGTCGTGGTCGAACGCGGTTCGGTCGTCGTCGTGGTCGACGTCGTCGTAGTGGTGGTCGTGGTCGTGGTCGTCGTGGTCGTCGTCGGGGTCAGGGCGTTGAGGAAGTCCTCGGCGTCGTCGGCGTTGGTGAACTCGTACTCGCGCTCGACGAGTTCGATCGAGTCGTCGTCGAGCTGGTCGCGGTCGTAGAGGTACACCGCCTCCACCGTCGGCTCGAACCACAAGAAGTCACGGCCGCGGTAGACGACGACATTGCCGTCGTCGTCGAACGTGACCTGGTAGGTGCTGCGGGCGTAGGCGGCGGCGATGACGAACGCCGTCACGACGATGGCCAGGGCGAGCACCGACAGGAGGAATCCGGCCACACGGCGACGCTTCTTCGGCGGGCCGCCGATCACGGGGACTTCGGCGGTGATCACGCGGGTCCCTCCAGCGGGGGTGACCATGCGGATGCCCTGGGCGTTGGCCAGGGCGGCGAGATCCTCGAACGCCTCCGGCTCGGTCGCCGACGGATCGGCAACCGCCCACGATCCGACCATCGGCTCGGGCTGCCACACCGGCTCGATGTCGAGCTCCTCATCGGCCGCCGGTGGGTCGACTCCGTCGAGGACATCGACGACGATCACCGACACGTTGTCGCGCCCGCCCTGCCGGTTGGCCGCCGCGACCAGTTCTTCGGCGGCTGCCTGGGTGTCGGTCAGCGTCGTCAGGATCTGGTGGATCTCGTTGTCGTGGATCTCGTCGGAGAGCCCGTCGGAGCACACGACGAAGCGGTCGCCGCGCACGATCGGCAGTGTCCAGGCGTCGACGCGCACGGAGGGATCAATGCCCAGGGCCCGGGTGATGATGTTGCGCCGCGGATGGGTGCGCGCCTCGTCGTCGGTGATGTGGCCGGCGTTGACGAGCTCCTGGACGTAGTTGTGGTCGACGGTGATCCGCCGCAGCCGTCCATGACGGAGCAGGTACGTCCGCGAGTCACCGACGTTGATCAGGGCGAACGATTCGGCGGGCGCGGCCGTCGTCGTTGCCGTCGTGGTTGCGGCGGCCTGGTCGCCGACGGAGGCTGTCGCCGGCGCGCTGCTCGAAGTGCGCACCACGAACAGACCGGTGAGCGTCGTTCCCATGCCCTGGTGATCGACGTTCGACGTCGCCGCCTGGAAGATCTCGTTGTTCGCCTCGACGACGGCGCCGAGTACGTCGTCGAGAGTGCTCGTCGGTTCCAGGCGGCGCTTGAGCAGCTGCACGGTGAGGGCACTGGCGACCTCGCCGGCCTTGTGCCCGCCCATCCCGTCGGCGACGACGAACATCGTCGGCTCGACGAGCACGCTGTCCTCGTTCTGTTGGCGGATGCGCCCGGAGTCGGTGACGGCCCCCCACCGCAGTTCAACGCTCATTGCGCTTCCAGCACCGTGTACCCGACCTGCACGCGGTCGCCGGGATGCAAGAGCCGAGAACCGTTGAGCCGGTTGCCGTTGTGGAACGACCCGTTCGTCGAGCCGAGGTCCTCGACCATTGGCTGACCGTCGACGACGTAGATGCGGGCGTGGCGTTGGGACACGAACGTGTCGCCGTCGATGGTCAGGGTGCAGCCGGGGTCGCGGCCGATGGTGATCTCGCCGGCGCCGTTGAGGGCGAATGTCGTGCCGCGCTTGGCCTTCGGTTCGAGGATGACCATCCGCCCGACCTTGCCGCCCCGGCCCTTGGGCGCCTTGCGTTGCTTCGGGACCGGAGCGGCGCGCGTCGGCGAGCGTTCGTTGACGGCGTGGCTGGCGACGACCCGGCGATCGGTACGCACCTCGGACCACACGGCCCACAACACGCGGGCAAAGAACAGATACAACGCGGCCAGCAGGATGAGCTTGAGGATGTCGAGAGCGAGTTCGGTGCGCATGGTCGTCGGATCAGGTCGGATGGTCGGCGATGCGGTGAGCCCGCAGCCTCGCGAGCTGGCGGTTCAGGAAGCCTCGAATCGTACGTAGGTCGAGCCGAAACTGATGATGTCGCCGTCACTCAGTGCCGTCTCGCCGTAGATCCGCGTGCCGTTGACCATCGTGCCGTTGGTCGACCCGAGGTCGACGACCACGAAGTTCTGGCGGTTCGGCCGGATCTCGGCGTGGCGCCGGCTGACATTGTTGTCGTTGAGCGGGATCGTGCACTCGGACAGGCGCCCGACTGTGACCGGGGTGTCGCCGAGGGGCACCCGCTGGCCAGAAGGCAGGATCAACGAGGCGTCGCCGGGAGCCGCTCCGTCAGCCGCCTGACGCAACGTCGCCACCACTTCGAAGCGGCCAGCCTTTTGGCTCTCGTCGACCGACAGCTCGACCTTCACCGGGCCGAGGAAGTGGTAGCCCTCGCTGCGGGCGTACTCGCGTGCCGCCTCGACGAGCTCGGTCTGCAGCACGTCGGAGATCTCCCCGAACCCTTCGAAGTCCTTCGGCGCCAACTGCACGACGAAGTCGTTGGGAACGACCCGCCGGCCCTTGACGTCGACGGAGCGTTGGTCGTCCATCTCGCGCACCAGCCGTCGACCCAACTCGATCGGGCGGATGTTGGTTCGTGAACCACGGGAGAACACGCCTGTGACGATACGCTCCAGCCGGCGCTCGAGGGACTGCATGACCATCTAGCTGGATGACTGTACCGTTCGCCGCCACGTCGGTCCCGACGCCACCCGTTCTGGGCGGCCTGCGATCCATTCCCCGTTCTGGGCGGCGTCCGGTCCGGTTTTCGGGCGGTTGGCCGCCCAGTTCCGTTGTTTGGCGCGCTGCGCTGCGCGTTCGAGCCAGCGATAGCGTGTGACTTCCACTCGGGCGAGTGGCGGAATGGCAGACGCGCTGGCTTCAGGTGCCAGTGAGGGCAACCTCGTGGGGGTTCAAGTCCCCCCTCGCCCACCGATCAGTGAGAACCGAGCACACCTGCTCTGGGGCGCTCCGGCGGTGGCACCGCGCGAGGCTGATCGCATGACCGTCAAGGAACCTGTCAACCTCGATCGAGCGCTGGCGTCGTTCAACGACGTGTACAGCCCACGCATCGTCAGCCGCGTGAACGACTACGACGTGCGTATCGCCCACGTCGCTGGTGAGCACGTGTGGCACACCCACGAAGACACCGACGAGTTCTTCCTCGTCCTGGACGGTCGATTCGATGTGGCCTGGCGCGACGCCGACGGTGTCGAGCGGACGGTGGAGCTGGCGCGCGGCGACACCTTTGTCGTGCCACGCGGGACTGAACACAAGCCGTCCTCACCCGGCGGCTCGATCTTGATGTTCGAGCCGACGGGCACGTTGACGACCGGTGACCGCCACGACGGTGAGGTTCCCGAACACGTCGACAGCACCATCGGTCACGAGCTCTGACTCCGACGTTGAACCGACACGTTCAGTGTGGATCGCCGAGAGCGTCCGCGTTGTCGAATTCGTCGGCCAGGTCGGCCACTGAGCTGACGATGCGAGTCGGCCGGTACGGGTAGCGGTCGACGTCGTCAATCCTGGAAACGCCCGAGACTACGAGCACCGTCTCGAGCCCGGCTTCGAGGCCGGCGACGACGTCGGTGTTCATGCGGTCGCCGGCCCAGTAAGGTCCCGACTGCCGAACCTGACGCTGATCGGTGGCTGTTGCGGCACCGATCCGGCACGTCGCCGCGATGTGGTCGCCGCGCCCGCCGACCCAATGAGCGACCTGCGACCTCCATGCGCAGATCACTCATCGCCGGGTCTGCAGCGCGGTGGTCTCGCTCCCCAGCGCACGGCGCGTGGCATGCTGTGCGCCGACATCACGGAGGTGGGCAATGGCGTCAGGCAAGCGGACACGGATCGTCGGAGTGGTTGGCGCATGCCTCGCTGTCAGCGCGCTGCTCGCGGCATGTGGCGACGACGACGACGATGCGGCGTCGGACACCACCACGGCGGTTGTTTCCGGAGCTGCCGAGGCCACTGACGCCGCCGCGGCCGTGACAACGGCGCCGGCCGCTGTGGAGGCCACCGCGGCCACCGAGGACACCGAACCGATCGAGACGACCGGAACGTCGGCGGGGGCTGACTCGACGGCGTCGATCGACAACGGTTCAGCCTCGAGCACTCCGACCGCGATCGCCGCCGAGTCGAGCGTGGCCAGCGGCACCGCCCCGGGATCCAGTGCCCCGGAAGCGATCGCCGCCGAGTCGAGCACGCCTGGCTCGAGCGCCCCGGATTCGAGTGCCCCGACCAGTGACGTGTGCGCCGCCCGCGCTGAGCTGTCGGACTCGATCGGTGCGCTCGGTGACGTGAGCATCAGCGCGGTCGTGTCCGGCGGCGCGAGCACGGTCACCGACGCCATCGACGCCGTCAGGGAGGACCTCGGTACCGTCCGCTCGGCAGCTGGGACCGAGCTGCGCAGCCAGGTGCAGAACGTCGAGGACGCGATCTCCGAGTTGGAGACGGCCGTCGGGGCGATCGGCAATGGCGGCAGCGTCCGCGACGCGGTGACCGCCCTCGGCAACGTCGTGTCGACGGCCGGGACGCTGCTCCAGGAGTTGGGCACCGGTTGCCCGACGGCGACTTCGGCGCCGGCATCGACCCCGACAACGGAGGGGTGATCAGCGCCGGCGGCTGCCGGCGATGACGATGGCCGTGAACTCATCGTCGGTGAGCGGCAGCACGGACAACCGGTTGCCTTTCGCCAACAAGCGCGAGTTGGCCAGCTCGGGCATCGCCCGCAGCTCGTCGAGCGTTACGTAGCGCAGCTTCTTGACCGGCGCCACGGTCACGATGTCCCAACGTGGGTCGTCAGGCCTCGAAGCCGGGTCGTAGTACTTCGCAGCAGGGTCGAACTGCGTCGGGTCGGGCTCGGCTTCCTTGACGATCTTGCAGATCCCAGCCGCGCCCGGCGGGTTGGTCGAGGAGTGGTAGAAGATCGCTTGGTCACCCTTGCGCATGGCTCGCAGGTGATTGCGCGACTGGTAGTTGCGGATGCCATCCCACGGTTCGCGCCGCGCGGCGACGAGGTCGTCGTACCCGAAGACGTCGGGTTCGGACTTGAGCAGCCAGTACGCCATCCGTCCGAATTCGTAGCACGGCGACGACGACGGCGACCTTGGAGACGGCTTCTCGTTCGCTGTTAGGGTTGCCGAACATCTGCAAGTAGCAGCGTCGAAGAGAGGACGAGAGGAAGCCGAGACGATGACGATTGCGGTCGCCGACGCGGTGGCGCGGCGTCCCTCCGTCCGGTCGCGGGCGTGGACCCGGTCGGTGGGCCTCCTCGCCGCCATCGTGTTGCTCGCCGCCGTGACGGCGTGCTCGCTGGCCTACGGAGCGAAAGCGATGCCGCTGCAGACGGTCTGGGATGCGTTCACCGACTTCGATCCGCAGAACAACGACCACCTCATCGTCCGTTCGTTGCGCGTCCCGCGCACCATCATCGGATTGCTTGTCGGCGCGGCGCTCGGGCTGGCCGGCGCCGTGATGCAGGGCGTCACCCGCAATCCACTGGCTGATCCAGCGCTGCTCGGCATCGAGGCGGGCGCCTCGCTGGCCGTCGTTGCCGGGATCAGTGCCTTCAACATCGGCTCGCTGAGCGGTTACGTGTGGTTCGCGTTCGCCGGGGCAGCCGCCGCCAGCGCCGTCGTCTACGGCCTCAGCTCGTTCGGTCACCGTAGATCGACGCCGTTGAAGTTGGCGCTGGCGGGGACGGCCGTGGCCGCCTTGCTGTCGTCGCTGACGTCGGCGGTCCTGCTCCTCGACGTCACAACTCTCGACCAGTTCCGGTTCTGGGTCGTCGGCTCGCTCGCTGGGCGTGACGACGCGATCATCTGGGACGTCATCCCGTTCATCGCCGTCGGTGCGGTCCTCTCCGTCGGTGTCGGATCGGGCCTCAACACGTTGGCGCTCGGCGACGACATCGCCCGCGGGCTCGGCCAGCGGGTCGCTGTCATTCGCGCCGTGTCGGCCTTCGCCGTCGTCTTGCTGTGCGGGGCGGCGACGGCCGCCGCTGGACCGATCGCCTTCGTCGGGCTCACCGTGCCGCACGTCGCTCGGGCGATCTGCGGGCCGGACTACCGCTGGATCCTGCCGTGGTCGATGGTCCTCGCGCCGACGTTGTTGCTCGGCGCCGACGTCATCGGCCGCCTCGTGGCCCGCCCTGGAGAACTTCAAGTCGGCATCGTCACGGCGATCATCGGGGCGCCGTTCTTCATCGCCCTGGTCCGCCGCCGCCACCTGGTGGAACTATGACGTGGCAGTGCCGGCGATGACGGTCGCCACCCACGCGCTCAGCCGGCGCCGTGGCGACCGCATGGTCACGGTGCACACGCGTTCGTTCGGCATCACGGCGCGCGTGCACGTGCGGGCGGTCGCTGTCACGACGATGCTCAGCGCGGCGGCGCTCGCCGTGTTCGTGTGGTCGCTGACCATCGGCGACTTCCCGATCGGCCTCGCCGACGTCATCGCGACGCTGCGCGGCACTGGCACCAGCGAGCACGAGTTCATTGTCCGGACCCTGCGCCTACCCCGCGGGCTGACCGGCTTGGCAGTGGGAGCCGCGTTCGGTCTGTCAGGGGCGATCTTCCAACGCCTCGCCAACAACCAACTGGCCAGCCCGGACATCATTGGCGTCAATGCCGGAGCCGCCGTAGCCGCGGTCTTCGCCATCGTCGTCGTACACGCCAGCGGACCGGCCGTCACCGCCGCCGCGCTCGTCGGGGCCACCGTGACGGCGATCGCCACGTACCTGTTGGCGTACCGGCGAGGAGTCACCGGCTATCGCCTGATCCTCGTCGGGATCGGAGTGGCGGCGGTGCTCAACGCCCTCGTCCAGTACTTCCTCACGCGGGCCGAGATCTACGACGCCCAACAGGCCGTCGTCTGGCTGACCGGCAGCCTCAACGGACGAAGCTGGGACGACCTTCGGCCGATCGCCGTCACCCTCGCCGTCGTGACGCCGATCGTCATCGTCGTTGCCCGCCAGCTGCGGGCCCTCGAGCTCGGCGACGATGCCGCCCGTGGACTCGGCGTCCGCGTCGAACGATCGCGTGCCGTGCTGCTCCTCGCCGGCGTCGCCCTGGCGGCTGTGGCCACGGCGGCGGCCGGCCCGATCGGCTTCGTCGCCCTGATCGCCCCGCAGATCACCCGCCAGCTCGTCGGCGGACGCTCGCTCGGCCTGTTGCCGGCGGCCGCCGGTGGGGCCCTGCTCGTCGTCGCCGCCGATCTCGTCGCCCGCCGCATCTTCGCCCCGACGGAGTTGCCCGTCGGCGTGGTGACGGCGGTGCTCGGGGCCCCGTACCTGCTCTATCTCATCGCCCGGTCCAGCCGCGGGCTCACCGGAGGATGACGGTGCCCGACCGCCATCCGTCGCTCGACGCCGTGTCCGTCTCGCTCGGCTATCACGACCGCACGATCGTCGACCATCTGTCGCTGTCGATCCCCGCCGGTCAGGTGACGGCGATCGTCGGCGCCAATGCCTGCGGCAAGTCGACACTGCTGCGCGGACTCGCCCGGCTGATCACCCCGACGAGCGGCGCCGTGCTCCTCGACGGCCAGGACATCGCCAGACTCCCGACCCGCGCCGTCGCCGCCCGGCTCGGCATCCTGCCCCAGCAGCCGAGCGCTCCCGACGGCCTGACCGTCGCCGACCTCGTCGGCCGCGGCCGCCATCCCCACCAACGCTGGTTCCGTCAGTGGTCGGCGGCCGACGCCGCAGCGGTCGAGGAGGCCCTCGCTGTCACGGGGATCAGTGAGCTCGGCGACCGGCTCGTCGACGAGCTCTCCGGCGGGCAGCGGCAACGGGCGTGGATCGCCCTGGCTCTTGCCCAGGGCGCGCCGCTGATGCTGCTCGACGAGCCGACGACCTTCCTCGACCTCGCTCACCAGGTCGAAGTGCTCGACTTGCTCGCCGACCTCAATGATCGCGACGGCCGGACGATCGTGATGGTGCTCCACGACCTCAACTTGGCATGTCGCTACGCCGACCATCTCGTGGCGATGGGTTGCGGAACGATCGTCGCCGAGGGCCGGCCGACCGACATCGTCGACGCCGAGCTGGTCGCTCAGGTGTTCGGACTGGATTGCCGCGTGCTCCCCGATCCGCTGACCGGAACGCCGATGGTCGTGCCCGTGCCCACCCGGCGACGCCAGAACGTCGCCGGGCGCGGTGATCCGTCGGCGGCGGGAGATGCCGCCGAGTTCGTCAGCGCCGGCAACGCCTGACCAGGCTCGCGGTTGCCGGCACCCGGCCGACGGGTACGGTCCCCAGCATGCGCCGAACTGCGATCGTCGCTGCCGCGCTGTGCGGTGTGATGGCCGCGAGCAACGGACTGGTCAATGCGGCCGAGCCGCCGACCGCCGCGCCGATCGCGGTGAGCTACGACGCGCTGCCTCCGGCTCTCGATCTCGTGCCCTTCGCCGTGGTCGACATCCCGGTCGCGCCCGAGTTGCAGGTCGGCACGAACGTCCCGCAGGCCGCCGTGCTCGCCGACGGCGGCGTGGTCCTCGTCGACGAGCAGCAGCCGATCGCCTACCTCGTCGGCCGTGACGGCAGCACATCGTCGGTGGCCCTCGACGGCTCACCGAAGTTCATCGTCGCCACCCCGGGGCCCGTCGTGTACGGACTGCAGTCCACCGCGGGCGGGGCCCTCGAGTTCGTCGCCATTTCTCTGGCCGGCGCCAACGCCGGCCAGGTCGTCGCCCGCCAAGCCATCGCCGATCCGTCGCCGTACCTCGAACTGCCCGTCGGGGCGTTCGGCAACACAGCCGACGGCGTCGTCGACCGCATCCGCCAGACGGGTGCGGTGATGATCGGTCATGTCGACGTCAACGGCGCCCCGGTTGGAACCGTCGCCGGACCGCTGTGGCAGATCGACGCCGACAACGTCGTGACCGACGGTTCCCGGCAGTGGTCGCTGGCAATCCAGCGGCACCCCGCCTGGCAACCGCCGTTCGCCGGCGAGTCGCCGCCGGCGCCGACCGCGAACAACGCCGGCGTGTACTGGACCTACGTCGGCCCGCCGATCGAGGGTGACGAGTTCTCCCAGACGATGCCGGTGATCGCCGTGCTCAATCCCGACGGGACGGGGGCCTGGTACACCGTTCCGACCGGATGGCAGGTCGCCGCCAGCGACATCGGCGGGACGGTCTTCGCCCGCCGGGTGGGCGACACCGTCGAACTGGCCCGGCTCGACGAGTCCCTCGCCGGAACCGGCGTCTGCGACGAGTACGTCGACAACAACGAGTATCCGTTGCAGCGGTGCGACTCGGGCGAGGCGGTGAGAGTCGCCCAGCTGGCCCTGCGCAGCACGGTCGCCCCGGAGCTGGAGATCGACGGCTACTTCGGCCCGCGCACGGAGGTCGCCGTTCGCGAGTTCCAGCGCACCGCCGGGCTGGCCGTCGACGGCCTCGTCGGACCACGGACGTGGCCGGCGTTGACCGCCGAGTTCGTGTATGGCACCGACGACGATGGCAGCGGCGTTGTCGATCCGTGGGAGCTCGACCCGACACCGGAGGTGCCCGGCTTTCCCGAGGACAGCCCGCCGTTGTGCGAGGGCTGTGAGATCTGGGCGGTGATCCTCGCCGCCGCTCCGATGATCGACGATCCGACGTTGGTCGCCGCGGTCGACGCCGCCCACGCCGTCGGCTACGCGACGGGCCAGACCGGCTGCGACGAGGGCGCCGCCGCCGCGACGGGCGCGCCAGCGGGGTCGGTGACCGTCAGCGTGTACTTCGGCACGGAGGCCGACGCCCGCGCCGCCCAAACAGCCTTCGCCGAGCGCGACGTACCGAGCACGGTCGCCCTCGTGCGCACCGGCTGCCTCGACTGACGCGACGCGTCAGCAGCGGGTGCGGCGCAGCGTTGACCTATCGTCGAATGGGTGCCCGCGCCGTCCGATCTCGCGTCGACCAGCATTGTCATCGCCGACGACAGCTACCTGGTTCGCGAGGCGGTCGCCCGCCTGCTCGACGCCGAGGAAGACCTCACCGTCACGGGTGTCGCCGGCTCGTACGACGAGCTCCTGGCCCTCGTCGACGAGCTCGCCCCCGACGTCGTCGTCACCGACATTCGGATGCCGCCGACGGGCACCGACGAGGGCATTCGCGCCGCGGCCCGGTTGCGCGACAGTCACCCGGCCACAGGAGTCGTCGTGCTCAGCCAGTTCGCTGCTCCGTCGTACGCCCTGGCGCTCCTCGAAGCTGGATCGGATCGCCGCGCCTACCTCCTCAAGGATCGTGTTGCCGATGCCGACGATCTCGTCGACGCCGTGCGCGCCGTGGCGGCTGGCGGATCGGTCATCGATGCCAAGGTCGTCGAGCAACTGGTGGCGGCGCGATCGCAGAGTTCCAGCTCGCCCGTCGAGCGGCTCACCCCCCGGGAGCGTGAGATCCTCGGGGAGATGGCCCAGGGCAAGAGCAACGCGGCGATCGCGGCGACCTTGTTTCTCAGCGAACGGGCGGTCGAGAAGCACATCAACTCGATCTTCTCCAAGCTCCATCTCACCGAGGAGCCGGACATCAATCGGCGCGTCAAGGCGGTGCTCGTGTACCTCTCGGCGGCGGGAAGCTAGCAACACCCCGGACTGGCGTAGTGGCACCATCGCCCGATGCCCGGCTCCGTGGGACACTTGACGTGGAGGAGACAGTGTGACCGAGCGCGTGACCGTGATGATCGTCGACGACCAGGCCCCGTTCCGCGCTGCGGCGCGGGCCGTCGTCGATCGCATCGATGGGTTCGAGCTCGTCGCCGAGGTCGAGTCCGGTGAGGCCGCGGTCGCCGCCAGCGCCGCCGACGCGCCCGATCTCGTGCTGATGGACATCAACATGGGCGAGCTCGACGGCATCGCCGCGACACGATTGATCACCACCGTGGCCCCGGACACCAAGGTGATCCTGGTCTCCACCTACGAGTTCGACGATCTACCGCCTGGCGCGCAGGCGAGCGGCGCGGTCGGCTACGTCAACAAGGACGAGCTGTCACCGAAGGTCGTTCGTCGCCTGTGGGAAGCACCGAGCTGGTAGTCCGATCTTCGGCAACCCCGACGTGGGCGCACCGACGTGGTGCGGTCGCCCGCCGAACGCCGCGCGCGTCGGTCTCAGCGAGGGAGTGGAAGCGTGCCGGTCACGGTCGTGCCGTGCCCCGGTTGCGATCGGATCGCCAACACGCCTCCGAAGGCGCCGAGGCGGTCGGCCATGTTGAGGAATCCGTGGCCGTCGCCCGACGCCGAGGTGGTGTCGAACCCGGCGCCGTCGTCACCGACTTCGAACCCGAGCACCCCGTCGGCCTCCCAGACTCGAACGGCGACGGATGCCGAGTCACCGGCGTGCTTGCCAGCGTTCTGCAGCGCTTCCAGCACGCAGAAGTACACCGCCGCCTCCATGTCAGCGCCGTAGCGGCCGATCGCCGCGGTGTCCACCGTGGTCGGCAGGATCGGCTCGCGTCGCGGCCGCCGGTAGCGCCTCGGCCAGACCCCCCGACATCAGCAGCGGCGGGAAGATGCCATGGGCCAGGGCGCGCAGCTCGGTGATCGCGCCCTGGAGGTCGCCCTTGATCTCGTCGATCATCGCCAGGGCGTCGGCGGGATCGTCCTCGACCGCATCCTTGGCGAGTCGCAGCTTGACGGCGAGGGCGACGAGATGCTGCTGGGCCCCGTCGTGGAGGTTGCGCTCCAACTTGCGCCGCTCGGCATCGCCGGTCGCGACGATGCGCGCCCGTGAGTGCTGCAACTCCTCGTTGCGCTGTTGGAGCTCCTCGAGGCTGGCCTGCAGGGCGGCGTCGAGCTGGACGTTGTGCAACGCCAGAGCGATCTGCCGAGCGAGCTCAGTGAGAACGTGGTCCTCCGATTCGGTGAACGCTTCGCCGTCGGGCGGCCGGGTCACGGCGATGACGCCGAGCAGTTCACCGCCGTGGGCGATCGGCGCCACCCGGGTTGCCGCCGAGCCGCCGCGTCCGACGAACTGCGGCAGCCACACGTCCAGCCACGTCCCACCGTTGATACCGGCGCGGGCGATCACTGGCAGCTCCTTGGCACCGATGGTGATCGGTGCCGGCTGGCGATGCGGGACACCGGCGATCAGTTCGTAGGTGCCGGCCTGTCCGGTCCACACCTCGGCTGACTCCAGCACCATCGACTTGCGCAAGCTCTCGGCGAGCTGGAGGAGCAGCTCGTCCATCGGGATCGAGCGGGTCAACCGCTGACCGAACGTGCGCAGCGTCTCGTCCGGGGCAACCCGTTCGCCGTACACGAGTCGATTGGCTCGTTCCGTCAACCAGCGCCGCGCCGGCAGGTACAGCAGCGCAGCGAGGCCGGCGGCGACCATCGACCACAACAACAGTCCACGTTCGTCCTCCGACGGCGAGCGGCCGAGGCCGAGGATGACGACGACATAGATGGCGACGACGAGCACTGTCAGTCCGGCGAGCGCGACGGTGTGGGTGAGCAGGCGATCGACCCGGGCGACCATCCGGGGCAGCGTCCCGCATGCCAGGCCGACGGGGACGAACCCGGTGAAGCCGAGGGCGATGGCGCCGGCGTTGTCCGGCCAGTCAGTGAGCACGTGGAGCGCCACGATGACGACGGTCGCCTCGGCGGCGACCACCATGCCCCAGCCGATCCACTGCATCCGGCGCCGGTCCTCGGCACCGGCCTGCACATAGCGGGCGTGGGCGGCGTACAGGCCGACGACGAGGGCGACGAGCCAGAGCAGGACGACCGGCCAGACGATGAGGTGCTCCCGGTCGGCCAGCAGTACGAGACCGATCGTGGCTCCGACGACATAGCCGGCGATCACGGCGTTGCGCCGGATCGGCGTCGCCAGGCGCCCGTCCACCAGGGCCAACAGCAGGTGAAGAGCGATCGCCGGGAGACTCCCGGCGGCGAGCCGCAGCGTGGTGTCCCAGGCCGCGGCGGCGGACGCATCGAGTGAACGGTGGGCGATCACCGCTGCGGCGAGCGTCCCGACCGACCCGACGATCGCCCCGCCGAGGACGATCGGCGCAAGCCGTTCGTGCCGGCGGCGCAGCCCGAGCAGTAGCCCGGCTGCAGCCCACAGCACGACGAGGATCGGCCGAACGATCTCCACCGCCGACGGTCCGTCGACGGCGCTGGTCACGAGTCCGGCGCCGGCGAGGGCCGTTGCCAACGAAGCACCGAGCAGGCAGTAGGCCGGATGCATTTCGGCGAACGCCGACGGGCTCGTCGTGGCCGCCGACACCTGCGCGTCGCGGTCGAGGGTGATCACCATGGTGGTCCCAGTCGACACCACCGGCCCGGTCGGCGACAAGGGCGCTGCCTGGCGCACGTTGGTGGTGCCAGCCACACCGATCTGGTGCCCTTGGCTGCGAGGAGGGCGACGAACAGCGCGCCACGCCACCGTTGGCGGAGATCGCCGCGGGTCCACATGAGCGCTCCCCGATTGATCATCGTCACTCGCTCCGCAGCACCTGAGCTGGACACGAGCGGGTTGCCCGATACCCCGGCCACACCGCGACAGCGAGGAGCACGACCAGCAACGCAGCCGGCACCACCACCAGCGGGGCTGGTCCGATGTCGACGCGGATCAGCACGTTGGCGGGTCGAGCGATGCCGGTCCACACCAAGCGACCGAGCATCACGCCGGCCGGAACACCGATCGTCGCGGCGACCGCGGCCATCGTCACTGCCTGCCAACTGAACGCTCGGCGCACATCGCCGGGGCGCATTCCAAGGGCGCGGAGGATGGCGAGGTCCGCGCCGCGCCGGCGCCCGACAAGCACGAGTGAGTTGGCCGCCGCGGCGATGCCGATGAGGGCGACCAAGACGGCGACGATCAGAGGGACCTGGCCGATCTCCGCCAGTGTGGTGACCGAGCTGGGGATCCCGGGCAGCTGGGTGAACGCCGCCTCCGGGAACAGCTCGTCGAGCACGGCATCGGTGTCGGCGGGATCGTGCAGCCGGATCAGCGCGCCGTATTCGCGGTCGATCTCCGCGATCAGCTCGGCTCCGCACAGCTCGGCGAACAGGTCGCCGGTGACGACCGCCCCGTGGTCGGGATCACCGGTCAGGATCAGGGGGACGATGGCCCGACCGACGACCGTCACCGAGCGTTCGCCGCATGCACCGCTGACGGTCGTGCTGTCTCCGACTTCGAGGCCGAGCTGGTCCATCGTTCGCGATGCGACGGCGATCTCTGCCGGCCCGCCGGGAGCACGTCCGTCGAGCACGGCCAGCCACATCGGACCAGTCGCTCCGTCGAGCCCGATCGCCCCGATCTGCGTTGTCGTCCCGGCGGGGGTGGTGATGTTCAACTCGCCGCTTCGGGCGAGGTCGACACCGGCGACGCGGGCGTCCTCACTGAGGAGCCGTCCGGCGTCGGCGAGCTCCGCCTCGTGGACACTCGTGACGAACACGTCCCACGGCTGGCCGTAGCGATCGGCGTTGGCGACGAGCCCGTCGAGGCCGGCCGACACGATCAACGATCCAACCACCACACCGGTCGTCGCTACCAGGGCGACGAGGGTCGGTACTGCGGGCATGCGGCGTCGGCCGTGGCCGTTCTCGAGGGCCAGACGCGTGCCGGTCAGCGGGACCGGTCGCAATCCGAGCGCCGAACCAAGCCGTCCAGCCAGTGCCGGCCGCTCGTCGACCCGGTGCTGTGCGGTGTGTAGCCATCGCCAGATGGCCGGCGCCGTCGCCGCGGCGATGAGCACGACGGCAGCGGCCAGACCGAGGGCGATGACGATCCAGTCGGCGTGGAACCCGACGCCGGGATCGGCTCGGCGCGGGAGGCCGAGCGGAAGCAACGGCGACAGCCCAACGGCCAACGCCGTCCCGATCACGGCTCCGGCCGTGAGGGCCGGCGCAACGCTCAGGGTCGCGGCCTTCCACCGCTCGCCGCGCGTCAGCCCGATCGACGCCAGCACGTCGCTGTCCTCCGAACGTACGGCGAGATGCCGGGCTACCGCTTGGGCAACGACAAGCAACCCCGCGGCAGCCACGACGCCGCCGGCCAGGAGCAGCCCGCGCCGCTGCAGGCTGGCCGCACGTTCCGCGGTGCTCAGCATGTCCGCGGTACCTCGTACGTCGCCGTCGACGATCGTCGACAGGTCGGAGACGACGGCACCGATGTCGGCGCGGTCGTCCAGGTGGAGCCACAGGATCGTTCCGGGGCGGGCGAGCCCGCCCCATTCGCCCTCGATGAGACGTGGGCCGGCGATGGCGAATGACTCCGTCGACGGGTCGTCGACGAGATCGAACGGGGTACGCACGATCCCGACGATCGTCGCCTCACCGAGTGGACGTGCCTCCCACGAGTCGAACGACACGAGCCCCGACAAGGGTGCCCGCATCCCAACCTCGAACCCGTACTTCTGCGCCGCCCGCTCGTTGACCATGATCTCCGTTGCGGCACCTGCGCTGGGGTAGCGCCCCGCCAGCAGCATCGGCGACCGCAGGCCTCCCACCGGGGAGTCGTCCGTTCCGACCAGCGCGAATCCGGACTCTCCCAGCTCCATCGGCGACGGGACGATCACCACGGTGTCCGTTCGCTCGAGCGCGGTGACGCGCGGATCCGCGGCGATCCGCTCGAGGACATCTGGGCCAGGCTCGCCGCCGGTGAACACGACGACGTCGGCCAGTCCCGTCGACTCGACGAAGCGGTCAACCGACGCGCCCGCCCGCTGGGCACCGGCGACGAGGGCGAGTGAGAATCCGACGGGCAAGGCGACCACCGCGGCGAGGGCGAACAGGGACCAATGCCGTCGCCTGATGTCTGACCACGCCCACAGCGCCGCAGCCATCATGGCGTTCTCCGGCCATGCACGCAGCTCTCGGCAGCGCCCTCCGCTGGCCCTTCGGCCGCTCGCGACTGTCGACGCGTCTCGCGCTTCACTCGGCCCTCAATGTTGCGGCGAGGGGCAGGCGAGCTGCTCGCATGCGTGGGCCGAGCGACACGAGCACGGCGACGGCCGCGCCGACGAGGGCGGCGATCGGGATGCCGACAACGGGGAACCGGGTCACCGTCTGGACGCCGACGCTCTCGGCCGTGATTCGCCACACCAGCGGTCCGCCGATCGCCCCGACCATCGCTCCGAGGGTGACTCCGGCGATGCCGGTCACCATCGCCTGCCAGGTGAGGGCCGATGCCGCGCGGCGGGCAGTGAGGCCGAGGGCCCGGGCGACGGCGAGATCCTGGCGCCGTCGCCGCAGCGTGATCGTCAATTGGTGGAGCATCGCCGCGGCAGCGAGGATGCACAGGAACCCGGCGAGATAGGCCGGAATGGCGCCGATCTCGCCCAACCGATCGACGCTCCCCGGCGGGAAGACTCGTTGGAATCCGCGGTCGAGCAACGTCGCCCTGGCGGTCTCGCCGGCGGCATCGTCGGTCACGTCGGCGAACACGTCGGCGGTCAGGTTGCAGTCGTCGGGGGCCGCTCCGGGACAAATCAGGGAATGCAGCGTGGGGACCGTCACGATGAACCCATGGGTGGCGTCGTCGTCCCCCCACGTCACGACGGTGCCGGTGACGTGCAGCGTGACGGTGTTCGATCCGTCGAGGGCGGCGATGGACACGTCGTCGCCGATCCCGACCCCGAGGTCCTCTGCTGTCGCCCTCCCGAGGGCCACCTCGTCGGGTCCTTCTGGATAGCGTCCGTCGGACATTGGCGGCCGAGCGCCACCGAGGGTCGTCTCGAAGGCCTCGGGCGCGACCTCCGCCATGCGGGTTCCGGTCGCCGGCATCGTGTCGTCGTTGATCATCAGCTGTGTGGACACCGCCTCGACGCCGGGTGTGGCGACGGTGCGTTCGACGGTCTCGTCGACGCCGAACATCCCGTTCGATTCGTTGACCAGCTCGGCCGCCGCTCCATAGAGGCGCGGCGTGGAGGTCAGGTGGCCCCGTGACCAGTCCAGGGTGGTCACGGCCAGCACGGCGGCGACCCCCAGGGCGATGGCTGCCACCGTCGCCAACGAGCCGGCGCGTGATCGACCGGTACCCCCGGGATCGACGGCGAACGACGCACCGAGGGAGACGGCCGGGCGGGCGAACAGGCGTGGCGATGGCGCCGTGCCGTGAGAAGGCTGAATTCGGCGGCGTGATCCGAGCCACGCCAGGGCCGCGGTGAGGATCAGGGTCACGGCCAGCGTCGTCGCCGCCCCGACACCGACCGCGCCGACGTCGAAGCGCAGACCTGGCTGCGGCTCGGCCCGCCGCGCCAGCCCGGTCGGAAACAGGCCGCTCAGTGACCACGCCACGGCCGGCACCCCGGCGGCACCGATCACGGCGACCGGCGCCAGCGCCAGCCACTTGCCCGTGGCCTGTCCCGTCGTGGTGATTCCGAGTGCAGTGCGCGTCCGGTCCTCGGCGGCACCGGCGGCGAGTTGGCGTCCGACCGCCTGGGCCACGACGAAGACCCCGGCGGTCACGGCGATGGCCATGGCGATCCACAGCGTGGTGACCTCGACGGCGACCGTCGGGGCGACCGCGGCTCCGGCGTAGCCGAGCGGCGGCAACTGCTCGACGTCCATCCCGACCGGGCCGAGGCTCGCCGCGACCTCCTCGGCGACGGCGTCGATGCGTGCCGGGTCGGCGCGGATCATGGCGATCGGCTCGACGTGGGCGATCTCGTCACGATGGGCCCTGGCGAAGCCTTCCGGGAAGAGGATCGACGGGAATCGATCATCGGCGATGTCGGCCTCGTCGCGGATCACGGCCACCACCTCGACCTCGATCACCGGGCCCTCGAGTGATTCGGCGGATCCGAAGGTGGCGTCGTTGCTGAACCAGTCGAACAGTTGGTCCGGGGAAGCGGTGGCGAACGTCAATCGGTCGCCAACCTCCCAACCGAGCACGTCGGTTGCGTGCTCGCCGACAACGACCGCGTCGGGATCGTCCGCCGACGGCAGTGCCCCGTCGAGCACGATCGGCGTGTGACGCGTGCCGTAGGTGGCTGACGTTCCGGTTGCCCAGGCCGACACTGTGCCGGGATCGTCGAAGTCAGGAAAGGCGCTGATGCCCCACCACGACTCGACGCGGACGGACTCCACGCCGTCGATGCCGGCGATCTCGCCGACGGCGGCGCGCTGGGCCGCGAGCTGCGCTTCGAGCTCGGCTGCGGACGACGGTTTCTCGGCGCCGAATTGGACCGACGCCTCGAGGTTGTACGGGGCCACCTGCTCGCGAAAGCGGACCAACGCGGTGTCGGCGCGCCGGGCTCCGGCGAACAGCGCGGTTGCGGCACCGCCGGCGACCGCCACGAGGACGGCGAGGGCGACCAGCACCGGCCACCGGCGCCGCCACTCGGCGCGTACCCAAAGTGTGATTCCCCCCATGTCCGCCGCTCAGTTCTCTCAGGGTGTCAAGCCACGACTTGCACGATGCCGTCGTCGACGACGCGGCCGTCCTTCATCCGCACGATCCGCTGGGCGGCGTCGGCGACCGGCTGGTCGTGGGTCACCAGGAGGATCGTCTGACCGCCCTGATGGAGACGGCGGAACAGCTCGAGTACCTCTTCCCCGCCCTCACTGTCGAGGGCTCCGGTCGGCTCGTCGGCGAGCACGACGGTGGGCTCATTGGCCAGCGCTCTGGCAATTGCCAAGCGCTGACGCTGGCCGCCGGAGAGCACCCCCGGCGCCTGCCGCGCCTTGTCGCCGATGCCCAGCAGATCGAGCAGGTCACGGGCACGCGACTCGGCGGCCCGACGCTTGCTGCCGGCGATCACCGCCGGCATGACCACGTTCTCCATCGCAGACATGCCCTCCAGCAGGTTGAAGAACTGGAAGACGATGCCGACGTGCTTGCGGCGCATGATCGCCAAGCGGCTCTCGTCCATGCCGGCGAGGGACTCCCCGGCGATGAGGACCTCGCCCTCGTCGGGGACGTCGAGCCCGGCGACGAGGTTGAGGAGCGTCGACTTGCCGCATCCCGACGGACCCATCACGGCGACGAACTCGCCGTGGCCGATCTCGAGGTCGGCACCACGCAACGCGCGCACCGGTGCGGTGTCCTGTTCGAACGTGCGGTACGCCGCGCGTACCTCGACGGCGAGCGCGGTCGCTGTCCGGGCTGCGTCGACGTGCGCTTGGGCCGTGATCGTCATGCTGGTCGATTCCTTCCAGGTTGTGGTCCGATGCGAAAGGCGACCACGGGGGAGTCACGACCCTTGACGAACTGGGGTTCGAGCTTCTCCGCCTCCGCCGGCGGGTTGGCGAGCGCCTGCCAGGTCGCTTCGCTGAGCACAGTCTGCCCGGGTTCGGCGAATTGTTGCAGCCGCTGGCAAAGATTGACCGCGTCGCCGACGAGTGTGTACTCCACTCGTTCTTCGCTGCCGAGCAGGGCCGCGGCCACCGCGCCGGTGCTCAAACCGATGCCGAGGCCGAACGGCGCGCGTCCCTCGGCGGCCCACTCGGTGTTGACGACGAGCTGGGCCGCGTGCATCTCGGCCGCAGCCGCGAGGGCTCGCGACGCGTGGTCGTGGCTCACCTCCGGAGCGCCGAACACCGCCATCACCGCGTCCCCCACGTATTGCATCACCGTTCCGCCGACGCCAAGGATGGCACGATTCATCTCCGCCCGGTGACGGTTGAGCTGCTGCGCCAGCACCGCCGGGTCGGCGTGCTCGGCGATCGACGTGTAGCCACGGATGTCGCTCATCAACACGGTGACATTGAGACGCTCCGTCTCGCCGATGCCGTGGCCTCCGGCCAGTAGCTTGGCGCCGATCCCGGTAGGAAGGAGACGGCTCAGCGTCTCGCCCTGTTCCTCGCGCTCGACGATGGCCTGGTGCAGCCGGCGCAGGCGGTCGAGGGCGCCGGCTTCACCAGCTGACACGCCTTCGGCGAGCTGCCGGAACAGACGCTCGACGCGGGCCTCGATCGCGGCCGTCGTCGACCGTTCGACGCCGGCGATGGCTTTGATCGTGCGTCCGGTGGCGACCTGTTCGAGCAGCCGGTCGTCCTCGGGGGTCAGCCCGCCGGTGCGCCGCACCGGATTCATCAGCGCCGAGACGATCACCGGGTCGAGCATCGAGCCGCCAGTGGCAACCTCGCGGATCGCTCTCGCCAACTGATCGCCTTCGGCGATGCGGTCCTTGAGCAGATAGGCATATCCGGCCGACCCCTCCGACAACAGCGACACGGCGTAGTCGGGGTCGTCGAACTGGCTGAGAATCACGATGCCAGTACCCGGGTGACGTTTGCGGATCTCTTTGGCGGCGTCGATGCCCTCGCGTTGGAAGTTGGGCGGCATGCGGATGTCGCTGACGACGACGTCGGGAGCCGTGCTGCTGGCGCCGGCGACCAACTCGTCGTAGTCCTCAGCAACCCCGACGATCTCGACGTCGACGTCGCGAGCGAGCATCGCCCGCACTCCCTCACGGATGATGACGCTGTCGTCGGCCAGAAACACGGTGATCGCCCCCACGCCAGCAACACAACCAATCGACGCCACTGAGCACCAGGGGACCACCATGCCTCCTGCGGTGGTGTCAGCCACACTGTGCGACGCATGCCAGTTCGCTGGTGCGGGTAGCCTCCGACGCTCACGATCGGCAGAGGCAGTTGGCGGAACACAGGAGGTTGCCATGCGCGTGGAAGGCTCGGTCACGAGCGTCTCGTGGATCCCATCGGAAGCGGTCGCCGGTATGACCAAAAGCGTCTTCGAGGTGGGGTTCAGCCATTACGACGACGCCCCGCCCGACGACATCGGTCCTGACATCCCGGCAACGTTGGAGGCGTTGCGGGCTGCCGACCGGCTGCGTTTCGCCAATCACCTGGCGGCCTTTGCCGAGTTCGCCGACGACGGCTCCGTCGTCGACGCCGGCTATCGCGGCGGCGGGATGATCGGCTCGACGACCGTACGGCTCGGCAAGCGGTTCGCGGTGGCTGCGGTCAGCCTTCCCGACCGGCAGCTGGAACCCGAGATCGGTGACGGCTGGGTTCGGTTCGTGCAATCAGCGGGTGGACGGACGGGCATCCCCACACCCCGCGCCGTTCGACATGCGCCGTTCGTCCAGTACTTCGCCCCGATCGCGTGGTCAACGCTGGGGTTGACGGTGCACGCCGACGGGCGCAGTGAGTGCCGGCTCGTCGGGGCGTCGCCGTTTCCGCGTCACTGGGTCTACGACGCGGCAGGTGCACTGGTCGCCAAGAGTGGTGTGATCGACTACAAGGACTGGGCGGGGACGGCCTTCGGGAAGCACACGCCGTGGGGCGACGAGGAATCACCGGCGGTGGTCAGTGCGGTCGAGACGGCGCTCGAGCGAAAGCTCTCGGCGGTGATGATGCACGGCGCGGCCAAGCCGGCGATTCGCAAGGTCAAGCCGGGGGCCACCCTCACGGAGCAGGGCGCACCCGGCGGGGAGCTGTTCCTCCTCCTCGACGGAGTGCTGATCGTCGAGGTCGACGGCAGCGCCTTGGCCGAGGTCGGCCCGGGTGCCGTGCTGGGGGAGCGCGCCGAGCTCGAGGGAGGGGCGCGGACGTCCACGTTGCGGGCGCGTACCGCCTGTCGCGTCGCCGCGGTCCCGTTCGACGCCGTCGATCGCGACCAGCTGCTCCTGCTGTCTGCCGACCACCGTCACGAGGACGCGCCGGGCCAGACCTGATAGGAACGGGCAATGCGCCTGCACCTGTGCGGCGTGCGTGGTTCGACCCCCGCACCCGGTCCGGCGTTCGCCCGCGTCGGAGGGCACACGTCGTGCGTCGCCGTTGCCCATCGCGCCGAGCCGGCGCCGCGACTGTTGCTCGACGGCGGGACCGGGCTGCGGCGCGTCGCTGAGCTGCTCGACGGTGGTCCGTTCGAAGGCGCCCTGCTGCTCGGCCACCTGCACTGGGACCACACCCAGGGGATCCCGTTCTTCGCGGCCGGTGACCGCCCCGACGCTCGCGTCGACGTCCATCTGCCGGTCGCTGACGGGGACGCCGCCCACGGGCTCGACGGGTTGATGGCTCCTCCGTTCTTTCCGATCGAGGCCAGTGAGCTACACGGTCGGTGGTCGTTCCAGGCCCTCGACGAGGGATCGCTGGAGGTCGAAGAATTCACGGTGCTGGTTCGCGAGATCCCGCACACCGGCGGGCGGACGTTCGGCTTCCGGGTCGGCGACGGCGACGGAACGATCGCCTACATCTCCGATCACGGCCCGATCGCCCTCGGGTCCGGCCCCGACGGGTGGGGCCCGTACCACGACGCCGTGTGCGAGCTCACCGATGGCGTCGACGTGTTGCTCCACGATGCCCAGTTCACCGCCGCCGAACTCGCCGACCGGCCGCACTTCGGTCACTCGGCGGCGGACTACGCCGTCGCTCTGGCGGAGCGTTGCCACGTCGATCGGCTGCTGCTCTACCACCACGACCCCGATCGCACCGACGACGAGGTCGACGCCCTCGTCGACGAGTACCGCGGGTCACCGGTGAAGGTTGCCGCCGCCGTCGAGGGCGACGTCATCGAGGTCTGACTTCGGCTTGCGTCAGCCCGACGGCTCACAATGAGTCGTTCATCAGACGCAAACCGTCAGCTGCCAGGTGCCGGGGCGGTGTCGGTGCCCGGGCCGGCGTGCTCGTAGGGCGTCGCGATGAACGGAGCGGGCTCCTTGATCAGGCCGCGGGACACCCAACCACGGCGCTCCGCCCACACGAGCAGCGGAGGCAGCACGACGAGGGCGCTGAGCAACGCGACCGTGACGTTCATGGCGACGACTCGTCCGAAGTCGCGCAGCAACGGCAGCGTCGAGAACGACAACACCGCAACCCCGGCAATGGCTGTCAGGCCGGAGACGATGAAGGCCCGGCCGGTGCGCCCGGCGACGACGTCGACCGCTTCCTGCGGTTCGATGCCGCGGGCGCGTTCCTCGACGAAGCGCAACAGGATCAACGAGGTGAACTCGGTGCAGGTGGCGATGACGAGTGGTCCGCCGACCGCCGTCATCGGGCTGAGGTTGAACCCGGCGATCCACGCAACCAGCGACGCCGCACCGACGGCAATCGCCACGGGAACGAGCGACAGCAGCGCGCGGATGACCGAACGAAGTCGCACCGCGAGGAACAGGAACACGAACAGCATCGCCAGGTACGTGAGCAGGACGCGGTTCGCTTCGAGGTTCTCGAGCAGACCGACGCCGACGACAGCCAGTCCCGACGGAGTGGCCTGTGTGCCCTCCGGCGGCGCGATGTTGTCACGCACGTCGTTGACGATGACGGCGAGGTCCTCGATCGATCCGGGACTGACCCGGAACACGATGTTGCCGGCCGTCCCGTCGGGTACGACGAGGCTGGCTTGGATGTCCGCCGGGGCCACCGCCCAGCCCAGCTCGGCCTCGGCGCCGGTCGGCGCGATGCTGCCGAAGCCGTCGAGGTAGGTGATGTCCGACAGCACCTGTTCGATGCTGTTCGCCGTCAGCAGCTGGCGTGGCGCGCCGGATTGTGGACCGAACTTGTCGAACTGCTCGATGCGGAAGTCGTGCATCCACTGCAGGTTCTCGTTGGTGTACAGATCGTCGGTCTCGACGAAGACGCCGAGCTCCCCGGACGTGCCGACTTCATCCTCGATCGTGTGGATGTCCTGCACGGTCTGGGACGACTGGTCGACCCACTCGATCGGGTCGGTCTGCAGTTGCAGGTCGTCCTCGACGGCGATGCCGCCGATGAAGATTGCCACGCTGGCGACGGCCAGCGGGATCGCCCACACCTGTGGCAACGACCCGAGCCAGACAGTCAGCCGGCCGAGCGCGCCTTGCCGGAAGTCACGACCGGTGGTCGGCGAGCGGTACTCGCGGATGCCCAGGGCGGCGAGCGGCATGACGATCGAATTGAGACAGATCACGGCGATGCCCACGGCGAGAAGCAGACCGAAGTCGCGGAGCATCGGCACCTGGGCGAAGCGCAGGGCGAGGAAGGCAAAGATGGCGTCGAACGTCACGACGAGGAGTGCTGGTCCGAGGTTGCGCGCCGTCTCCTGCATCGGATGATCGGAGCGGTCGAGGATCACCTCCTCCTCGACGCGCGCGTGCAACTGGATGGCGTAGTCGATGCCCACACCGAGCATCACCGGAAGTCCGGCGATCGTCACGATCGTCAGCGGGATGCCCAGGTAGCCGGCGAGGCCAAAAGCCCAGACGACGCCGACGAGGATCACGGCCAGAGGGAGGAGTCGCCAGCGGACGTCGAACAGCACGAGCAGGATCAGCGTCATGATCGCCACGGCGATGCCGCCGAGCATCAGCATCCCCCCGCGTAGGTAGTGGTTGATGTCGTCGAGGAGGATCGGCGCTCCGGTCGCCGTGACGGTGGCGTTCGGGAACGAGAGCTCGTTCATCCGCTCCATCGCCGCGACGGCCAGCACGCCCTCGTCGTCGATCGACAGGTTGCCGGGGAGGCGAACGACGATCGAGGCGTGGCTGGGGTCGTTGAGGAACGTCAACTGCGATCGGCGGATCGCCCCGGTGTTGTCGAACAGCAGGAAATCGATCCAGTCCGGATTGTCGATCGTGCGCTCGTCGGGAGGGATTTCGCCGGCCCGTTCGAGGGTGCGCACGGAGTCCTCCTGCCGGGCCGTCGCCTCGTCGCTCCCCGGCTCGGCCTCGGCGAGTGCGCGCAGGGTGATCGTCCCGGCGATCCCGCGGGTCGGGTCACCGCCCGGCGTGTCGCCCTGGACCAGCGTGTCGGTGTACTCCAGCACCGTCAGCGGGGTGATCACCGAGACGTAGGCGTCGTCGGCCATCAGGTCGTCGTGCAGTGACCGGAATTGGGTGATCCCGTCGGCGTCGAACAACTCGTCGATGGTGTGGCCGTCATCCATCGTGATCAGCCCGAGCATCGCCTGGCCACCGAAGAGGTCCTGGTAGGCGACGTTCTCGATGTACACCTCGTCGTCCTTGTTGAGGTAGCTGTCCTGCCCGGTGGCGAACTCGAGACGGGTGATCCCGAAGCCGAGGACGAGGGTGAGGATCAGTCCGACGAGGGCGACCAATCCGGCCCGCTTACCCAGCTCGACGGCCAACCATGACCAGAATCGCTGCATCACCCGGGCCTGCCCCTTTCACGTCCCGACGTTGCAATGTAGGCGCGGGGCGCGGTGCGCCTCGTTGACGTCAGCCTGGCGACCGCTGCCGGGTCGTTCGTCTGACGCAAATCGGGCGCGAGGTACCGTCGGGCGCATCGTGATCGACGAGCCGCTGCGCGGTGCCATCGCCGCCGAACTGGGCCACGAGGTGGTCAGCGCAGTGCGCGTCCGCGGCGGCGATGTGGCGAGCTCGTGGCGCGTCGACCTCGACGACGGCCGACGTGTCTTCGCCAAGACCCATCCGACGGCACCACCTCTGTTCTTCTCCACCGAGGCCGCCGGCTTGCGCTGGCTCGCTGCCGCACAGGCGGTGGCGGTTCCCGCGGTGCTTGCTGTGCGCGACGAGCCCTCCAACCTCCTCGTTCTCGAGTGGATCGACGAGGGTCGCCGCAGCCCATCCGACGAATCACAGTTCGGCCGCCAGCTCGCCGAACTGCACCGGGCCGGTTCGCCCGTGTTCGGCCGGGAGGATCGTCGGACGACTGGCAGTCGAGGGTTGCCCAACGAGCCATGCGATGCGTGGGCCGAGTTCTACGGGACGCAGCGCCTGCTGCCGCTGGCCCGCCTCGCCCACGGCGTCCTGCCGCCGGCGGCGATCGCCGGCTTGGAATTGCTCGCCGGAAAGCTCGACGAGTTCGCCGCCGCCGACGAACCGCCCGCTCGACTGCACGGCGATCTGTGGGCCGGCAATCGAGTCGTCGATGCTCAGGGCGCCAGCTGGTTGATCGACCCCGCGGCGCACGGCGGGCACCGCGAGTTCGACCTGGCGATGATGCGTCTGTTCGGCGGCTTCGGTGACGCCGCGTTTGCGGCCTACGACGACGTACATCCGCTCGCCGCAGGGTGGCCGGAGCGGATCGCCCTCCATCAGATCGCCCCCCTCGTGATCCACGCCGTGAAGTTCGGTGGCGGCTATGTCGGGGCGGCCGCGGCGGCGATCACGACCTACGTCTGACCACTCGATCGCTCACCGAATCCTCGTCAGGCGCTCACAACTCCTTCACATCTCGGTCGCACTGTGGACGTCGTCCGACAACACAGGAGGAATGGACATGAACAGGAAATGGTTGCTCGGCATCGGGACCGGCGTCCTCGTGACTGCGGCACTGATTCTCGTCGGCGCCGGCGCCTACCGAGCTGGTGAGCGCAACTCCAACGACGTCGCGGTGATTCGCGAAGGCGGGGAGACCGTGCGCACCGTGATCGTCGACGACTGGCACCGCGGGGCCGGATTCTTTCCCGGCTTCTTCGTCTTCCCGCTGATCATCATCGGGATCGTGCTGCTCGTCGCCTCCCGGCGCCAGGCGTGGTACGGACCGCGTCCGTACCACGACGGATATGGCCCGAACGGTTCACTCGACGAGTGGCACCGTCGGGCGCACGGTGAGACCCGCACCGCCGCCGCCACCGGCTCCAGGTGACGGCTGACCGTCACCCGCGGACGTCGCCGACGAAGCATCATGTCCAGCATGGTTCACGTGCTCGTCGTCGACGACGAGCCACGAATCGTCGAGGTCGTCCGCGACTACCTCGCCGACGCCGGCTATCGGGTCTCCACGGCCAGGTCGGGGGATGAAGCGCTGCGCCACGTGCGCTCGATCACCCCCGACCTCGTCGTGCTCGACCTCGGACTGCCGGGAATGGATGGTCTCGACGTCGCCCGCGCCGTGCGCCAGACGTCGAACGTGCCGATCATCATGCTCACGGCGCGGTCCGACGAGGCGGATCGCGTCGCCGGCTTGGAGCTCGGCGCCGACGATTACGTCGCCAAGCCGTTCAGCCCTCGCGAGTTGCTCGCCCGGATCCGCGCCGTGCTCCGCCGCACGGCGTCCGCCTCGTCCACCCCGGATGGGCCGTTCGTCGTCGGCGAGTTGGCCGTCGACCCGACGCGTCGCCGGGTCACGGTCGCCGACGCGGCGGTCGAGCTCACCGCCACGGAGTTCGATCTTCTCGCCCTGATGGTCGCCGCGCCTGGTCGGGTGTTCACACGCCGTCAGCTGCTCGAGGCGATCCACGGGGTCGCCGTCGATGCCGGCGAGCGGGCGATCGATGCCCACGTCAAGAACATCCGTCGCAAGATCGAGGGCGATCACCGTCGCCCGCAGCTGTTGCTGACGGTGCACGGGGTTGGCTACCGGCTGGCGGATCGATGACCGCGCCCGGCTGGTCGGGACCGGGCCCCGGCCAGCGCGGCCCGGGGGCGGCGTGGTGGCGGCGCCGCTTCCTGCGCCTCGCCGTGATCGTGATCGTCGTGTGGATCGGCGTCGGGGTGCTCTTCGGCGTGCTGTCCGACCGCAACGGCGGGGCGGACGAGGATCGTGGCCCACCGCCCATGGCGTTGGCGGTTGTCGGCGCCGCCGTGCTGGCGACGGTGGTCGCCTACCGGCGCCTCGCCGGCCCGGTCAGCGAACTGCTCGAAGGCGCCGAGCGGATCGGCGACGGAAACTACGACACGAGGGTCCAACCGTCTGGTCCGCGGGCGGTGCGGACGCTCGGGGCGGCGTTCAACGACATGGCGACGCGGCTGGAGGCGTCCGAGTCGGCCCGCCGCCGATTCCTCGCCGACGTCACCCACGAGCTGCGCACACCGCTGTCCGTGCTGCAGGCCGGCATCGAGGCTCAGGTCGACGGCATTCACCGGCGCGACGACGAGCACCTGGCGATCTTGCGCGACCAGACGCGGACCCTCGACCGGCTCGTCGAGGACCTCCGCACACTCGCCCTTGGTGACGCCGGTCAGCTGACGTTGCACCGCGAACCGGTGTCGGCGCAGGCGATCGCCGTCGACGCCGTCGCATCGATCGCGGCCACGGCGGCGAGCCGCGAGGTCACGGTGTCGGTCACCGGTGCCGACGTCGAGCTCGACGGCGACCCGGGCCGACTGGTCCAGGTGCTGACCAACCTGCTGACCAACGCCGTGCGGCACACGCCGCCTGGTGGTGTCGTCACGGTGACGACAGCCGAGGCGGGTGGGCGTGCCGTGTTCAGTGTCGCCGACACCGGACCGGGCATCGCCGGCGACCCGGAGCGGATCTTCGATCGCTTCGCCCGCGCCGCCGACTCCGGTGGTAGCGGGCTCGGACTGACGATCGCCCGTCAACTCGTCGAGCGACACGGCGGAACGTTGGCCGCCGCCAACGCACCGCACGGCGGCGCACTGCTGACGGCAACCATCCCCCTCCACCAACCCGCCTGAACCGCATCCGCAGAGCGACGCGCACCGATGCGGTGCATCTCGCTCCGCAGATCGGAGACGTGGCGCGCCCTACTCGGAATCGGCGGGGAGGCCGTGGCGGGCGAGCGCGGCGTTGCTCCAGCCCGGCTGGCCGGTCACTTCCCGCCCGAACCAGTCCGGGGCGGCGAACGTCGCGGCCGCATCGCGCGATGGGAACTCGACCTCGACGAGGCAGAGGCCCCGGAGCGGGCCATCGAAGAGATCGACTTCGGCGGTGTACTCGTCGACCGGAACCCGGTGGCGGGTCTTCTCCAGGCGCCGTTCGCCGGTGTGCCGCCACAGGTCTTCTGCTTCGGCGAGGTCGAGGTCGACCTCGACCTCCGTTCGGTCGAGGTCGTCCTCACCGGCCTTGATCGTCAGCCACGCCTGCTTCTCGGTGATGCGGACGCGCACGGTGACGTTGCCGTCGATGGCGACGTAGCCCTGGCGCAGCGCCGTCCCGCGGCCGAGCAACTCGACGCTCGGAGGTCGCTCGGCGACCCATTTGCGCTCGATCTCTCTGGCCACAACACCGTGTCTAGTCGGGTGGGCGGCGCCGTGGCGACTCTCAGGTGACGTCGGCGGCCTGGCTCGGCGTCGGTTCGACCGGCGCGGTCAGTCGCTGAGACGCTGGGCGAGCCAGGCGAGGGGGATCGACACGGCCATCACGACCGTCGCCATCACGTTCACCAACGGCACGTTGTTCGGCCTGCTGACGTTGGCGAAGATCCACTGCGGCAGCGTCTCGTAGCCCGAACCGGCGGTGAACGTCGTGACGATGATCTCGTCGAAGCTGAGGGCGAAGGCGAGGATCCCGCCGGCGAGCATCGCCGAGCGCATCAGCGGGAACGTCACGTAGCGGAACGTCTGGGTGCCGTGGGCGCCGAGGTCGGCGGACGCCTCGAGCAGGTTGGGACTGGACCGGCGCAGGCGGGCGACGACGTTGTTGTAGGCGAGGACGATGCAGAACGTGGCATGGGCGATGACCAGGGAATGGAAGCCGAAGCCGATGCGGAACTCGAACAGTCCGAGGTTGATCGTGCGCGAGAACGTGTTCTGCAGGGCGACGCCGGTGACGATGCCGGGCAGGGCGATCGGCAGCACGAACAGGAACGAGTAGGTGTTGCGCCCGAAGAACCGGAAGCGCTGCATGGCGAAGGCGGCCAGGGTGCCGAGCACGAGGGCGATCGCCGTCGCCGCCAGGGCCACCTTGACGGAGTTCCACAGCGCCTCGCGGGGCCCGTCGGTCTCCCAGGCCAGGCGCCACCAGTCGAGGGTCAAGACCCTGAGGAGGCCACGACAGCGACGTCGCCGTGTTGAACGACAGGATCGCCACGACCGCCAGGGGCAGGTACAGGAACAACAGCGTGACGGCCATCCACGCCCGCAGGGTGAGCTTGGTGAGGAAGGAGAACCGCATCAGAGGCTGTCGAACGCGCCGACCCGGCGCATGGCGATGAGGTACCCGATGATGATCAGCAGGGGCCAGAGCGTGTAGGCCGCGGCGAGCGGCTGATTGGGAGCGAGCAACGTGCTGTAGATGATGTTGCCGACCATCGTCACGCCGCCCTCGGTGACGAGCCGCGGCATGATGTAGTCGCCGAGCGACAGCGAGAACGTGAAGATGCTCCCCGCGGCGATCGACGGAATGAGCATCGGCACGACCACCCCGGCGAACGTCCGCCACGGTCTGGCGCCGAGGTCACCGGACGCTTCGAGCACGGTCTGCGGCAGCCGCTCGAGCCCGGCGTAGATCGGGATCACCATGTACGGCAGCCACAGGTAGGTGAGGGCGAGCACGACGGCGACGTAGCCAAACCCCGGCGTCCAGCCGAACACGGCGTCGAGCACGCCACCACTGGTGTCGACGCCGAATGGCGAGGACGGTCGCAGCATCGCCTTCCACGCGTAGCCCTTGACGAGGTAGCCGGCCCACAACGGCATCAGGATGGCGACCACGAGCCCTCGCCTGGCCCACGGCCGGGCGACCTTGGCGATGTAGAACGCTGCCGGCAGGGCGATCACCAGGCACAGCACGGTGACCGACGCGGCGATGACCACGCTGCGCACGACGACGTCGAGGAACGAACGTGTCGTGAACGCCCGCTTGACGTTGTCGATCGTCAACTCACTGGTCGGCTCGCCGGTGAACCCGTCGAGGCGGAAGAAGGCGCTGATGACGAGGAGGACGAGGGAGGCGACGTAGATGACCAGCAGCCACCCGACGGCCGGTCCGATCAGCGCGCTGACGGCGAGCGGGCGATGTCGCCGGAACAGGCGGTTGACCCCGCGCCACGGCCGGCGGGACGGCGGTGCCATCCCCCCGGCCATGACGACGAGATCACTCATCGCCAGACCTCCCCTCGTTCTGGGGAAGATCCGTGTCATCCAGCCATCTGGGGAAGATGCGTGTCAGGCCCTGATTCACAACTTCCCCAGATTCCGTGGAGGCACCGAGTCGACTAGGACCGGAGTTCGTTCCAGGCGTTGATCCACTCGGCATACGGGACGCAGGTGACGTCGGTGCGACCGTCGAGGCACTCCTCGGTGGCGGTGGTCCAGTACCACACGTCCTCCCAGTACTCGGTCTCTTCGGCATGGAAGACCGAGCAATGGTCCGGGTTCGCCGTCAGGGCGCACGACTCACGGTTCGATGGCGCCTCGCCGAACCACTCGGCAACCTGGGCGTTGGCCCATGGCGACGTGATCCAGTCGTTCCACAACAGCGCGCAGTTGGGGTTCGCCGCTTCGGCCGCAGACCATCCACGTGTCCGACCACCCGGTCGCTCCCTCGACCGGCTTGACGGCGTCGATCGTCGCTCCGTTGGCGTGCGCCAGGTTGACGATCACCTGCCACGTCGTCCCGGCGAGCACGGTGCCGCCTTCGAGGGCGGCCTGCTGATCCGTGTAGGCGGCCCAGTACTGGCCGACAAGGCCTGCTTGCTGCTCCGAGCAACTCGATCGCCGCGGCGAACTGCGTCTCGTCGAGGGCGTACGGGTTGGTGATCCCGAGGTCTGGTTGCGTCGCCATCAGGTACAACGCGGCGTCGGCGATGTAGATCGCGTTGTCGTACACCGACACCGCCCCATCGGCCGGCGTGCCGCTTTCGAACATCACGCCCCACGAATCGGGCGCTTCCTCGCCGAACGCCTCGGTGTTCCACACCAGCAGGTTGGCGCCGCGACCATGGGGCATCCCGTAGGGCTCACCGTCGACGGAGTTCCACTGCTGCAGCTTGAGGTCGTCGAAGATCTGCTCGTAGCTGGACATCTGGCTGACGTCGAGGGGACCGACCTGCGCCGCCGGCGATCAGCCGCTCGGTGGCGTCACCGGACGCCGAGACGGCGTCGTACTCACCGCTCTGCATCAAAGTCACCATCTCGTCCGACGAGCCGCCGAGCTGGTCGTTGACGGCGCAGCCGGTGATCTCCTCGAACGGTGTCACCCAGTCGACCGCCGGGTCGGTGGAGCCGTCCTCCACGTACCCCGCCCATGCGATGAGGTTGACCTCGCCCTCGGCCGCCGGCCAAGAGGTCGGCGTTCGGGGTCCACTGGTAGTCGACCTCGCCGCCGCCGCGCGGTGCCTTCGGTGGGCACGGTCGTGTCCGTGCTCGCCGTGGCGACACTGCCGGTGGCCAGGCCGAGACCGACCACGGCGACCGCCGCCGCTGTTCGGCGGCGCCTCCACCCGTCAGTCTGTCGATGTCCGTTGCTCATCAGGTTCTCCTTCTGTGATTTCGGTTGGTTGGGAGATCGTCCCGGTGTCGGCGACGGCAAACGCCGCCCGCCGCGGCCAGGTCAGGCGCACGGATGCTGTCGACGGCGAGTTCGGTCGCCGCCTCGCTGGGCACGTGGGCGAGCAGGTGGCTGCCGTCGTCGAGGTCGACCCGCGCCCGGCAGTCGGAGCCGAGGTACTGCACGTCGCGCAGCACACCGGTGACCGTGACATCGCCATCACCCGGGGGCGGGCCGTCGAGCCGGACCCGCTCCGGACGCAACGAGTGCGCTGCGTCGATGCCGAGAAGTCGCTTGGACTGCTCGGCCGACAACACGTTCGACGTGCCGACGAACGACGCCACGAACGTCGTTTGCGGGGCCTCGTAGACCTCACGCGGCGTGCCGACCTGTTCCAGGCGGCCGTTGTTGAACACGGCGACCCGATTGCTCATCGACAGCGCCTCGCCCTGATCATGGGTGACGAACACGAACGTGATCCCGACGTCGCGCTGCAGCGTCTTCAGCTCGACCTGCATCTCTTCGCGCAGCTTGAGGTCGAGGGCGCCGAGCGGCTCGTCGAGGAGCAGCACCTTGGGATGATTGACGAGGGCCCGGGCGAGCGCGACCCGCTGGCGTTGACCGCCGCTGAGCTGGTTCGGTCGGCGGTTGGCGAAACCCGACAGGCGGACCGCCTCGAGCAGCTCACCGGCGCGCCGCCGGCGCTCGCCCTTGCGCACACCTTTGACCTTCAGCCCGTACTCGACGTTGCGATGCACATCGAGGTGCGGAAACAGGGCGTAGTCCTGGAACACCGTGTTCAGGTCGCGGTCGTACGGCGGCTTCGACGTCACGTCGGAGCCGGCCAGCAGGACCGCACCCGCCGACGGCTCCTCGAAGCCGGCAATCAGGCGCAACACGGTGGTCTTGCCGCTGCCCGACGGACCGAGCAGCGAGAAGAACTCGCCGTCGTCGATGACGAGGTCGATGTCGTCGACCGCGACGACGTCACCGAAGCGCTTGCTCAGGCCGACGAGCTGGATCGCCGGTCGAGGGCTGGCGGGGAGGAGCTGCTCGGCGGTTGCCGGCGCGACCGTGGCCGAGGCGGCGGAGTCGCTCACGATCTGCGTGTTCCTCCCCTTCCCGCCGAACGCGCCGCCCTGGCGCCGCTGATCCGGAGACTATAGATCGACCCGCTCCGTGGAGTCGCAGGCGATCGATCCCCGGAATTCCACCGGGAGGGGCCGAGATCCCCCGGTAGGTTCGGTGATCGATGCCCGCGGCGGATTGCCGGGGCGGGGAGATGATCGATGGCCTCACGGATGTCGTGTCCGTGGTTCGTCGGACGAAACGAGGAGCTGCGGCACCTGATCGTCGCCCTCGAAGCAACGATCGCCGGGTCCTCGGTGGCCGTGCTCGTCGGCGGTGACGCGGGAATCGGTAAGTCGCGCCTTGTCGCCGAGCTGGGTAAGCGCGCCGAATCGGCCGGCGCGGTCGTGCTCACCGGGCAGTGCCTCGACGTCGCCGAGGGCGCAGCTCCCTACGCCCCGATCCACGAGGTGCTCGCCCAGCTCGGCGATCACGCCGACGCCGACACCCGACCCGCCGACGCGCTGCGGGCGGCGCTGCGCCGGGTGGCCGAGACGAAACCCGTGGTGCTGGTCATCGAGGACGTCCACTGGGCCGATCGGTCGACACGTGACCTGCTCACCGTGCTCGCTGGTGGACCGGAGCTCCCCGGTGTGCTGCTCATCGCGACGTACCGCGCCGACGGGCTCGAGCGCGGCGACCCGGTGCGTGGTCTGCTCGCTGAGCTCGACCGCGCCGAACGTGTCGAACACCTGCGCTTGAGCCCGTTCGGCCCAGGAGACGTCGCCGAGCAGTTGCGCGGCATCCTCGGCACCCAACCGCCGGCCGCGTTGGTCAGCGAGGTGCTCGAACGCTCCGACGGCAACCCCTTCTTCGCCGAAGAGCTGGCCGCCGCGTCCGGGCAGGGGAAGATCCCGCCGGGGCTCCACGAATTGCTCCTGGCCCGTCTCGATCGTCTCGACAAGAGCGCCCAGCTCGTCGTGCGCGCCGCGGCGATCGGCGGTCGCCGGATCGGCCATCGTCTGTTGGCCGCGGCGGTCGAGCTGCCCACCGATGTGCTCGACGCCGGGCTCCGCGCGGCACGTCAGAACCACCTCCTGCTCATCGACGAGCAGGGGTACGCGTTTCGTCACGCCCTGGTCCACGAAGCGGTGCTCGGTGAGCTGCTCCCGGGTGAGCGGGCCGCCGTGCACGGCGCCTTTGCCCGGGCGATCGACTTCGACCACGGCCTCGTCGGGGCCGGGTGGGCGGCCGCTCTCGTCCACCACTGGACGGCGGCGGGTCGCAACGACCGCGCCGTGGCCCCCGCCTTGGCGGCCGCGGTCGATGCCGAGCTGGCGTATGCGTTGCCGGAGGCCCAGCGCTACTACGACTGGCTGTTGGCGACGCTCGATGCCGACGAGAATGCGCAGGCTGCCGACCTGCCGGTGTCCCGAGCAGAGATCGTCGATCGGGCCGCCGACGTCGCCAGCCGCGCCGGGGACCTCGACCGCGCTGCGCAGCTGATCGCCGACGCCCTCGCCGACACCGATCTGCAGCATCACGCCGCCCGCGCCGCGATCCTCCATGAGCGACGTGGGTGGTGTCTGTTGCAGCGCGGCCGCGACGACGATGCCCTCGATGCCTACGAGCAGGCAATCGCCCTCGTCCCGGTCGAGCCGCCAACCGCGGCTCGGGCGCGCGTGCTGGCGGCGACTGCCGACGCCCTCGACCGACTCGATCAGCCCGAGCTGGCGGCCGCTCGCGCCGCCGAGGCAGTCGCCGTCGCCGTCGCCGCCCACTCGCCCGCCGACGAGGGTCACGCTCGCCATACGCTCGGCGTGACGTTGGCGGCGACCGGTGATCTGGCCGGCGGATTGGGTGAGCTGCATCGCTCGCTCGACCTCGCCGTCCGCGGCGCCGACGTCGCCGACGTCGCCGGGATCCATCGTCATCTCTGGCGGCTCCTCGTCGCCGAGGGCCGGGGCGCCGAGTTGGTCGACGCGACGACCTCCGACGCCGCGACGGCGCGGGCGACGGCGATGCCCGTGCTGGCCGGGGTGCTCGATGCCATCGCCGCTGGTTATTGCCACCAACTGGGCCGCTGGGCGGAGGCCGCCGAGCTGTTCGGGGACCTCGATCCACAACGGCTCGACGGGATCGTTCAGCTGGTGGTGGCCGCCCAGCTGGACATCGACTGCGGCGAGCTCGATCGGGCCGGGGATCGCCTCGAGCTCGTCCGCGCCAACACGCTGGGGTTCCGCGACGGGCGTCTCGACGGGTTGCTGTTCCGCGGCCTGGCCGAGCGAGCATGGAGCCGCGGACACGCGGGAGCAGTTGCCGCCATCGTCGACGAGGGCATGCAGCGCACGACGGACCGTGAGATGGTCGCGTGGCTGGCTCTTGTCGGACTGCGCGCCGCCGACAGCGGTGGCCCCGGCGGCGATGTCGATCGGTGGGTGGGCACGCTGCGTGACCTCGCCGCCTACGCCGACCGCCTGGGCCTCGGTCCGGCTGCCGAGCTGCGTTCGGCAGCGGCGACAGGAGACGCCGAGCTGTCTCGGCTGCGCGGTCCTGCCGAACCCCAGCTCTGGGCGTCGGCAGTCGCCGCGTGGGAAGCAACGGGCTTCCCGCTCCCGGCCGTCTACTGCCGCTGGCGCCACGCCGAGGCGCTGCTGGCGGCTGGCGGTCACCGCGAGGAGGCCGCCGACCTGTACGAGCTGGCCAGCACCGGAGCGCTCGATCTCGGAGCGAAGCCGTTGGCGGCGGCGATCGAGCAGTCGGCGCGACGGGCGCGGGTGGCGGTCGCCGTCCCTGTCGCCGAGTCAGCACCGCGCCGCCGAACGGACGACGGATTCGGGATCACCGCCCGCGAGCTCGAGGTGCTCGAGCTGCTCGCCCGCGGCTGGACCAACAAGCAGATCGCCGAATCGCTGTTCATCAGCGAGAAGACGGCTCGGGTGCACGTGTCGCACCTGCTCACCAAAATGGCGGTGCCCACTCGGGGTGCCGCCGTCGACGTCGCCCACCGCCACGGCCTCCTCGACCGCGGTCAGTCGACCTGAGCGCCCCCGCCGATCTGGGCGGCCTGCGGTTCATTGGTCGAAATCCGGACGCCAACGTCATCACAGCCGCCAATGTTCGGGAGTCGATGCCGCCCAGATCGGAATCGGACCGGAGACCGCCCAGAACGACGAGCGATGGAAATTCCGCAGACGAGGGTCAACGGTGCGAGCATGGGGCTCCGATGACCGCCGGAACGACGACGTACCGACCATCCGCGTCGAAACCGGGCACCGACGAGGTTCTCGATGCCCTCCAGCGCGCCGGTTTCGTCACGGAGCCGCCGACGGCCTCGACGATCGCCGTGCTCGACACGTTCGATGGGCGGATCGCCGAGGCCGGCCTGCGCCTCGAACTCGTCGATGGGCGCCAGCTCACGCTCGGCGGCAAGGACAGCGTCCCGGCGGGAATCACCGTTTCCGGGCAACCGCGGGTCGCCGACGATCTTCCCCCCGGCCCGTTGCGCCGCCGCCTCACGCGCCTCCTCGACGTGCGGGCCTTGCTGCGACTCGTCGAGATCACGTCGCAGCGGACCTCGGGAACCAAGCGCAATGCCGACGGCAAGGTCACGGCGGCCGTCACCGTCCACGACGTCCCGACCGTCGACGGAGTCGTCCTCGACCGCGTCGTCGTCGAGGCGATCGAGTTGACCGGCTACGCCAAGTCCGCCGGCGAGTTGCGCGACCTGCTCGACGGACTCGGTCTCCGAGCCGTCGATGGAGATCTGGCCGAGCTCGCCGCGGCCAGCGCTGGTGTCCCACTGGACGGCTACGGCGTGTCGATCGGCATCCCGCTGACCTACGACGACCCGGCGATCGACGGATATCGGGCCGTCCTCGCCAACCTGCGCGACGCGCTGCTCGCCAACTGGGACGGGACGGTGGACGACGTCGACCCCGAGTTCCTTCACGATCTGCGTGTCGCCGTGCGCCGGACGCGGGTCGTGCTGGCGAACGCCGCCAAGGTGCTCCCCGACGACGTCCGTCAACGGGCCCGCGACGACTTCGCGTGGCTCGGAGAGATCTCCGGGGCGGCTCGTGACCTCGACGTGTACCAGATCGAATGGCCCGACTACACGGCGACGCTCGATGCCGAGGCGACGAAGGCCCTCGTCCCGCTGCGGGAGCACCTCGCCGTGCAACGCGCCGCCGCCCACGCCGAGCTTTCCGCCCAGCTCTCCTCGGGGCGGGCGAGTGCCGCCGTCGAGGCGTGGAACGGCTGGCTCGACACGCCGGTCGATGCCGAGACACTCGGCAAGCGCAGCCTCGATCGGCTGGACAAGACCGTGGCCCGGCGGATTCGTCGGGCTCACCGGGTGATGATCGAGCGCGGCCGAACGATCACCCCGGCGACACCGGCGGAGACGGTCCACGACCTGCGCAAGGACGCCAAGAAGCTGCGCTATCTCGTCGAGTGCTTCGGTGGGCTGTACGACAAGCCGGTGCGCACCGCCTTCGTCGGGCGCCTCAAGGCGCTCCAGGACACGCTCGGCGAGCACCAGGATGCCGAGGTCCACGCCCACGCCCTGCGCACGATCGCCGACGATCGGCAGCGGCACTGGGACGCCGAGACGTTCCTGGCGATCGGTCAGCTGATCGAGCGCCTCGAACAGCGCCGCGTGGCCACGAGGGACGAGCTCGCCGAACGATTCGGAGAGTTCGACACCAAGAAAACCGTCAAGGCGCTCGAGGACCTCCTGGCGAGCGCCAAGGCCCGTTCGTGAGAACGCTGGCCACGTACAGCATCAAAGGCGGGGTCGGCAAGACCACCACGGCCGTCAACCTGGCCTTCGAGGCGGCGACGACCGGGACACGGGTGTTGTTGTGGGATCTCGATCCGCAGGGCGCGGCGACGTACTTCTTCCGGGTCAAGCCGCGGGTGAAAGGTGGCGTCCGGCGGCTACTCGGCGGTGACGGCGGGCTCGCGGTCAACCGCAAGGAGACCGATGTCGGGGTGCACCTCGTTCCCGCCGACTTCTCCCTGCGTCACCTCGACGTCCGCCTCGCCGACGGGACCGGCTCGATGGCCAGCCTGGAGACCCTCCTCGAACCGCTGGACGACGACTACGACGTGGCGATCCTCGACTGCGCTCCCGGCATCACGTTGGGCAGCGAGGCAGTGTTCCGAGCGTCGGACGCCCTGCTCGTCCCGACGGTGCCGACGACGCTGTCGGTGCGCACGCTCGACCAACTGAGCACGTTCCTCGACGGTGACGATGCGGCGCCCGAGGTACTGCCGTTCGTGTCGATGCTCGACCGGCGCAAGACGCTGCACCGCCAACTGCTCGAGTCACTCGCCGGCGCCGAGCCGCCGTTCCTGGCGACGGCAATCCCCAACGCCAGCGTCATCGAGCGGATGGCCGCGGCTCGCGCCCCGCTCGGCGAGGTCGCCCCGCGCAGCCGCGCCAGGATGGCGTTCACCGCGCTGTGGTCCGAGGTCGCCGCCCGCCTCTGGCCCCCCTGACCCGAGTGTTTCCGGCGACCCGAGTGTTACCGGAGGCACCTTCCGTCCGCACGCACTCGGGTGACCGCAAACACTCGGGTGGGGCTGGTCAGCGGTCGTCGATGAGGGCCATGGCGGTGGCGACGAGGCCGAAGAAGAGCATCAGGCCGACGCCGACGATCGTGACGATGTGTGGTTCGAGGTCGGTGAAGTCGGGGTTGCCGACGGCCAATCCGATCGGCCGGGCGGTCTGCTCGGTCGCCGCCGTGAGCACCAGCCAGCCGGCACAGATCGTGCCGCCGATCGCCAGACCGAGTCCGTAGCGGCGCACCAACAGGAAGCCGAACACGCCGCACAGCAGCAGCAGTCCGAGTTGCACGAAGCGGGCGACGAACCACAACGTCGGTACGTCGGTCCCCGGGGCGCTCGACCAGTTGAGCTGGATGTCGGCGTCGTCGACCGGGAGCAGCGGCCCGATCACGGCGGCGATCGTGGCCATCGCCCCGAGGGCGGCGACCCACGGGTCGAGCCCAGCCCGACCGTCGTCGCCGGTGCGCAGCAGCGACACGAACAGGGCGATCAGCCCGATGCCGCCGGCGGCGACGAGCGACCAGTACCCGACGTCGCGGGTCACCGCCACGGAGGCCCCGGCCGGCTCGGCCTGACCAACGACGAGCTCAGCCTGACCGATGGCAATGGCGACCCACCCGGCGAGGGCCGCGCCGGCACCTCCGACGAGGCCGGCACCCCAGCGGAACCCGGCGCCCCAGGCGACCGCCCCGAGGATCATCGTCACGGCGGTGACGATGCCGGCGACGGTGAGGTTGGTACCGAAGTCGTTGAGCTTCCACGCCCCGTCGAGAGTGCCGACTCCCGTGCCGTCGACGTCGAGAATCTGGGCGACCATGCCGACGATGGCGGCCGCCGCGGCGAGGATGGCGATGATCAGCAGCGGCTTGACCCGGAAGGCCGGCGGTGCGGTCGGCGGTTCGGCGGCCTCCCACGGGGCGGCTACCGGCCCTTCCCACGGCACGTAGGTGGCCGGCACCCGTCCCGTGGCGTCGTAGTGACCGGCGCCGTCGTACTCGGTGCGGTACGGCGGCTGCATCGTCGTCGCCGGTGCCGCCTCGTCGGCGTAGCCGAGCGCCTCGCTGGGCCACAGCGGCCCGCTGTCCGACGGGTGATCCCATCGTCCGGGACCCTGTGCCGACACGTCTGGCGGTCCGAACCCTCCACGTCCCAGCGGGGCCCCGACCGCCGGGAGCACGTTGGTGGCGTCCTCGTCCGGCGGCGGCAGTGGCGGCGGCGGGGGGATGGCCAGCAGATGCCCCGTCGTCGGATCGAACATCGGGTGGCTCGCCGGGGTGGACAGCACCGGCAGTCGATCGGACTCCTCGGACTCGATCGCCGGCGGAGCGAGAGCCAGGTCGCTCGTCGGCCGCCGCAGGCGGGCGCCACACTCCATGCAGAACTTGTGCTCCGGGCGCACAGCGGTTCCGCAGACGTGGCACTGCATGCCGTCGAGCCTATGGGAAGGCGCCCGCCGCCCGCAGGCACTCGGCACACTGTCGGCGATGCCGGGTCGATTTGCGCCGTCGCCGACGGGTCCGTTGCATGTCGGCAACCTCCGTACCGCGCTGATCGCCTGGCTGTTGGCGCGTTCCGCCGGCGACTCATTCCGGCTGCGCATCGAGGACCTCGATCGGGTCAACTCGTCGCCGGCTCACGAGGCGGCTCAACGCGCGGACCTGATCGCTCTCGGGATCGACTGGGACGGCGACGTCTGGCGCCAGAGCGAGCGCTTCGGACACTACGACGACGCCCTCGACACGTTGCGTCGGGCCGGTCTCATCTACGAGTGCTTCTGTACGCGTCGAGAGATCCGCGAGGCTGCCGCCGCCCCGCACGACGACTCGTCGTTGACCTACCCCGGGCTGTGCCGGAACCTCACCGAACGCCAACGGGAGCGACGCCGGGAGCAGCGCCCGCCGGCCCTCCGGTTCCGCGCCGATGCCCGGGCCGTGGCGTTCGACGACGTCATCGCCGGACACGTCGTCGGGGCTGCGGCGGACGTCGTGGTGCGCCGCAACGATGGAGTCCCGGCCTACAACCTGGCGGTGGTCGTCGACGACGCCGCAGCGGGGATCGATCTCGTGACCCGTGGCGACGACCTGCTGTCGTCGACGCCCAGCCAGCTGGCCATCGGTGCGGCCCTGGGGGCGCCCCCGCCCCGCTATGCCCACGTACCACTGGTGATCGGCGCCGATGGCCGGAGGCTGACCAAGCGCGAAGGGGCGACGACGCTCGCCGAACTGGCCGACCAAGGGGTCGGCGCCGATGCCGTGCGCTCGGCGCTCGGCGTCTCGCTCGGGCTCGCCGAGGTCGGCGAACGGGTGACCGCCGACCAGCTCGTCGACCGCTTCGACGTCGCCATGCTCCTCGCCCACAGCAGCGGCCCGGTGCACTTCGACGAGCTCGTCGCGCTGATCGAGCAGGTCGTTGGCTGACGCCGGGTATCGCCCGGATCGGGTGGACCGTCTTGGTAGCCTCGGTGCGATGCGGGCCGCCAACCGCTCCTCCAACGAGCGACGCGACTCCTCTCGAAACCGGCTGATCGTCGTCAGTGGCGGTCTCGGGCTGGCCACGATGCTGCTCGGTGGTACGGCGATCATCGCCGCGGCGTCGCCGCGGATGGCCACCACGACGCAGATCGCCGAGACGACCTCGACCGCGGCCCCGACGACCACGGCCGCGCCGACGACAGTGGCTCCGACGACCACCCTGGCGCCGACGACCACGGCCGCGCCGACGACAGTTGCTCCGACGACCACCGCGCCGTCGCCGGCGATCGTTCCGGTGGCCGCCCCGGACTACCCCTACGTCGCGGTCGGGTCGAGCGGCGGTGGAGAGACGGGGCGGATCCAACAGCGCCTCCTGGACCTCGGCTTCTGGAACTCCGGCGCCGACGGCGAGTACGGATTGACGACGAGCCAGGCGGTGATGGCTTTCCAGAAGTACCTCGGCCTCGAAGCGTCCGGGTACGTCAACCAAGCGACCGCCGATGCGCTGACCAACGCCCGGTTCCGGGCCCACGGGCTGGCGGACGCCGGCACGTTGGTCGAGATCGACAAGGACAAGCAGCTGCTGTACGTCGTCCACAAGGGGCGCACCGTGTGGATCTACAACACGTCGACCGGCGACGGACAGCCGTACACGGAAGCCGATCAGAACACCCCCGGCGAGGTGCAGACGGGGGTGTCGGTCACTCGCAACGGCCTCCACGAGGTGTACCGCGAGCGCCCCGTCGGTTGGTGGGAGGGCGATCTCGGGCGGATCTATCGGCCCAAGTACTTCAGCGGCGGGCAGGCCGTGCACGGGTCGAACAACGTTCCCAACTACCCGGCGTCACACGGCTGCGTGCGGGTGTCGATCCCGGCGATGGACTACATCTGGGAGTCGAACATCATGCCCCTGCACATTCCCGTCTGGGTCCACGGCGCCAACTGACGATCCGCAGAGCGCACTGCACCACGTCGGTGCATCTGGCTCCGCAGATCACTCGTCCCGACGGCGGGCGCGCAGTTCGTGACCGGCGCTCGTGAGGCACCGACCGGTCTCCAGGTCGAAGCGCCAGCCGTGCAGCGTGCAGGTCAGCTCACATCCGTCGACCTCGCCGAACACCTCGAGGTCGGCGTTGCGGTGCGGGCACCGTCGCTGGATCACCCAGCCGTCGAGCTCGATGTCGGGCTCGGTCTCCGTCGGTGGGTGCATCTTGCGCAGCGCCTCGGCCTCGGTGCGCCGCATCCGGCCCGGGGACAGCGACTTGAAGAAGTTGTAGACGTATTCGTTGAACTCGCCCTCCCGCCATGCCCGGAAACGGCAGGACAGGAACAGCGAGTTGCTCCAGTCGACGGCCCGTTCGGCGACGACCTTCTCGACGAGCGAACGTTCGATGTCGAAGCGGAACCCATACCGCTCGCCGGCGTAAGCCCGCACGTCCCCGGCGGGGAAGTCGATGAGGATCTCCACCTCGCCGGCCCGCAGCAGGCACGCCGCGCCGATCCCTTCGCGCACCGTGGGACATGCCGCCAGCAACGGACACCACCACTCCTGCAGCGTGGGCAGCAGATCGGTCTCCGGTTGGCCGGCCCAGCGCTCGTGCATCGTTGTCAGCCACCCCAGCCAGTCGGCCTGGTAGCTCGTCAGGTACTCGCCCTTGCGTTCGAAGATCGCCGTCACCTCGTCGTCGGCCACCGGGTGCTTGGCCGAGATGGTGTCCGGCCCGACGTCGATCGTCGTCCCCGGGATCGCCAGCACGCCGCCGTGCCCGGACGCCGCGAGGCGGCCGAGGAACGTGCGCTGGTCGACGAAGATGCTCGGCTCGTCGCCGGTCACGACGTTGAGATGGAACAACGCCGGATCGAGGAAACACGGGGGACCGGCCGACGGCACGACGGCCCGGGCGTCGATCGATTCGACGTAGCGCATCGCCCTCGTCAACTGGCTCTCGATCTTGGCGGACACGAGGTGGCGCATCGTGGCGCCGTCCATCTCGTAGACCATCGGGTACCAGATCGCTCCGCTGTACTGCAGCCAGTGGAGGTCGACCGGCCCGTGCGCGGCGAGGGCCGCGAGGTCCGTGGTCCGGCAGTCGTTCTGGTTGACGAGCCGGCTCGTGCCGTCGCTGACCACCATCGCCGAGTCACCGCCAGGGCCGTCGGTGATCGACGTCTCGACATGGATCGCCACGCTGAGCTCACTGTCGTCGCCACCGAGGCGCAACTCCTCACCGTCGACGGTGCGGATCAGGTTCGTGAAGCCCAGCGCCCGCAGCCTGGTGTCCAGCTCGCGGCTCGGGTAGCCCGGCACGAGAACGCCGATGTCGCGGCGGATGTTGCGTTCGTCGGCGAGCCAGATCTCGTCGAAGTGGTCACCGTGGAGGTGCGAGACATAGAGGTAGTCGGCGCTGCGGATCCGTTCGTGCAACTCGTCGCCCAGCTGGTCGTTGCGCGGGAACACGAACCACGACCCGAAGAAGGCCGGCACGAACCACGGGTCGCAGACGATCGAGCCGTGGGCGGTCTCGATGAGGATGCCGGCCTGGCCGAGCGATGTGGCGCGCATCAACAGCTGCGCTGCCGCAGCGGCATCAGGCGCCGCATCGAGGGATCAGGCGACCGGCGGATCGGTGTACTGCTGGCCTGACCGCGACACGTGCTCGGTCCACGCCGTGCCGTCCCAGTAGCGCAGTTCGAAGCGCCCGGCGGGGTCGGCATACCAGCCGGCGGGCACGGCCGGTGTGGCCGGGGTGCTGGCCTGCTGCGCCGAGCCGCCCCACGACGACGATGTCGTGGACTCCGAGCCGCCCGACCAACCACCCGTCGAGGTGGCGGTCGTGTCGGTGGTGTCGGTGGTCGCGCCCCACCCGGTGCCACCGGTATCGGACGACGCCGCGGACGTTGGCGCCGTCGCCGTTGGCGTGGTGATGTCGGCGCTCGAATCGGTCGGCGAACTGCTCGCCGACGTCGGCGTCAGCAGCTCGGCGGCCGAGTCGGGGGTCGACGTCGACGACTCGAGGGTGTTGCTCGTGCCGTCGGTAACGCCTGCGGCAGCCGCGGTCAGGGCATCCTCCGCCGCGTCCGTGTCAGCGCCAATCTCGGTCGCCGTCGAGCGGCGTAGGTAGGCGATCACATCGGACCCGGCAGGCACGATGGCGACGACGTCCCATCCGTCAGCCGATTTCTCGGAGAGCGTGGCAGCAAGCGAAGCGGCCTCGAACGAGGACACGCTGACGGACTCGAAGTCGTACATGGCGGCAATCGTAACGACTGCGCTCGCGACGCGAGGATGTCAGCGGACGACGAGGGCGGCGGGATCGGCCGTGCCCGCCGGACCGTCGAAGATCACCGACCCGTCGCGGAGGGCGACAACCCGTTCGGCGGCGCTGACCGCAGCGAGTTCGTGCGTCGCGATGACGAGCGCGGCTCCGTCGCCGTGGGCACGGTCGAACAGGTCGAGCAACGCTTCCCGGCCGGGCTGGTCGAGACCGACGAAGGGTTCGTCGACGAGCAGCACCTCGAAGGGGCGGACGAAAGCGATGGCGATCGCCGCCTTCTGGCGCAGTCCCCTGCTGAACGTCGTCGGCAGGTGATCGCCACGGTCGGTGAGCCCGAGGTGCTCGAGCAGGTCGGCGGCGTGTTGCTCCCAGCCCTCCGTGGCGTGCAGCTTGGCGATGTACTCGAGGTGCTCCCACACGGTGAGGTCGTCGTAGAACACCGGCTGGTCGCCGAGGTAGCTGGTGAAGGCGCGCGCATCGAGCGACCCGGCGGGATGCCCGAGGACGGCGACGGTCCCCGCCGTGGCGTCGAGCAGCCCGGCGCTGAGACGCAGCAGCGTCGTCTTGCCGCTGCCGTTGTGCCCGAGCAGGGTGACCCGCTGGCCGGCCGCAATGTCGAGGTCGACGGGGCCGAGCGCTGGAGCATCGCCATAGTTCTTGGCGAGGCCGGTGGTCGACACAGCGCTGGCGGCCGTCATGACGCGTGCCGCCCGGCCTGGGAGAACGCGCGCAGCTTGGCCCGCCACTCATCGCCGCGGCGGACCCACCAGGCAGTCGCCGCGACGAGCAGTACGTCGGCCACGGCCAACCGCACGGCGGTGGCCGGCTCGGGAAACTCACGCATCGCCAGGGCGGTGAGCGCCGGGATCGTGCTGATCACGATCGGCACCGCCAAACGGATGAACGAGGAGGCCCCGGCGAACTCCGGTGGGACAGCGGCGTTCGGTGCGGCAAGTGGGTCGGCGGCGTCACGGACCACACTGACGACGGAACCGCAGGCGCCTCCCAGGGTCACCGGCACGGCGAGGGCAAAGGCGGCGGCAGCGGCCGATGGCTGCGCCACGGCGACCACCGCCGCGCCGAGCGCGGCAAACGGCAGCAGCCCGACGACCGGAGCACCGAGGTGGCGCAGGAGCAACCAGCCCCGCGGTTGCGGAACACCATCGGCAACGTCGGGATGGTCGATCTCCTGCGACAGCGGCTCGATGGCTTCCAGGCCGAGGAGGTACAGCGCGAATCCGGCAGCGAGCACGAGCGGTGTGGTGCCACGGAGCACGGCGACGACGGCGAGGGCGGCGAGGGCGGCGAGGGCGGCCATCCTGGCCAGCCGTGCGGCCGGGTAGCGCGAGAGACCGCGCAGTCCTCGGCGCACGACGGCCTGGGTCGGGCCGGCTGCCGGGGAGCAGCGACCGATGCCGACCCACGGAGTGGTTCGCGGGCGCTCGCCGCGCAGCTGGCGACGCAGCAACACCACGGTGCGCAGGTCCTGGACGGTGACGGCGAAGCGCAGTTGCGACACGAGATCAGCGCGCCGGGTCAACGGCTCGAGGCGCAAACGATCGGCGACGACGAGAGCCCCGACAGCCAGTAGCACGACAACGGCGGCGGCGACAAGATCGACCGGCTCGCTGCGCATTCCCCACATCGCCAGGCTGCCCAGACCGTCACCAGGTCCTGGCCACCCCCAGACGACGGCGGCACCTTGCACGGCGAGCAAGACCAGGGCGAGCGCCGTGGCGGCCCAGCGCGGCACGCCCATCGCATGGGTGACGACGGCGACGGCGACGAACGCCAACCCGGTGAGCGCCGCTGCCGCACCTCCGCTGGCCGCCCATGCCGCCGCCGATCCGGGGAGCCGGCGTGACGCCAGTTGTCCGGCGATCGCCCCGGTGACGGCCGCGGCGAAGGCGACGGCGCGCATCCGCTGACCGACAGGTCGCAACAGCACCTCACGGCGGGGGATCGGGGCGAGCATCAAGTGGCGGGCGTCGCCGGCCTCCAGCGAGATCGGGCCCCCGTCGCTCCCGCTGCGCAGGCCGAGGGCCACTGCGGCGATGACGACGAGGCCGATCACTGCCGGGCCGCGTTCCACGACGTCGGCGAGCTGGTCGGCGGTGGCCGGCTCGTCGGTCACCAGATCGCTCAGCCACATCACGGCGAGCCCGCCGAACAGGGCGGCGAGGTAGACGCGATAGGCGATCTCGAACCATTCCAGCTCGCCGAGTCGACGCTTCTGTCGGGTGCGCCGCATCTCGTGCAGCGCCGTCGACGAGGTGGACATTGGCTGGGGACGCTAACGGTGTTGTCGACGCGCCCATACTTGGCGGCCATGTCGGTCGAGGCGATGCAGGTGTTCACCGCGATGCTCGCCCTGGCGGCCGCGGCACTGGCCGTGTTCGTCGTGGTCGGTCGCCTCCTGCGTGGCCGCGCCGGGCTGCTCGACGAGGCGCTGCACCTGATCGACGACGCGGCCCTGTGGCTGGCCTTCCTCGTCGCCGGTGGGGCGATGGCCGGGAGCCTGTACTTCTCCGAGGTCGCCAACTACCTGCCGTGCCGCCTGTGTTGGTTCCAGCGCATCGCCATGTATCCGTTGGCCGTGATCCTGCTGATCGCCGCCCTGCGCGGTGATCGGGCGATCCGCTGGTACGCGATTCCGCTCGCCGTGCTCGGCGCCTGCGTGTCGATCTACCACTACCTCGTCGAGTGGCATCCGCAGTTGGAAGGTGACGCGTGTGACCCGACCAACCCGTGTTCGCTCGTGTGGTTCCGCGAGTTCGGCTTCGTCACGCTGTCGTTGATGGCGTTGTGCGGTTTCGCCGCGATCATCGCCCTGCTGGCGACAGCGACGGCCGGGGAACTCGACGACACCCTCGAACGACCGGGTAGCTGAGTGGCCACCAAGTCGGGACGTCAGCGGCAACCTTCGACGCGTTCGCCGGCACCCCGCGATCAGACGCGCACGGTGATCCTCATCGCCGCCGTGGTCGCCGTGGTCGCCGTGATCGGCGTCGTCGTGGCCCTCGTCGTCGGGGGTGGCGACGATTCCGACGATGCCACCGCGACGGTGCCGATGTCGGGGCTCCTCGCGGCGTGCTCGGACGACACCGCGAGCCCCACCGGAGGGCCCTCTGCGCCGACCGGGACGATCGAGCTCGCGCCGTTCCCCGACGACGACATCTACAAGCCGGTCGCCGTCGAGGGCGAGGCGTTGCCACCGTTCTCGCCGGAGGTTCGGTCCGGCGAGCAGCCCGATACAGCGTGGTGCCGCGACGCCCCGATCGTCGCCGGCTACGACTACGCCGGCAACAGGGTCACCATCGATCCGGCGACCGACGGGCCGACGATGGTGGTCCTCCTCGCCCACTGGTGTCCGCACTGCAACGCCGAGATCCCGGTGCTCAACGAGTGGCGCGACTCCGGCGGGGTCCCCGAGGGCTTGAACATCGTCGGCGTGAGCACCGGAGTGTCGGCGGACGCGCCGAACTACCCGCCGGACGAGTGGCTGACGTCAATGGATTGGGAGTGGCCGGTGCTCGTCGACGACGAGGCCCCCGACGCCGAGTCGCCCCCGCCGGCGATGGGGGCGTACGGCGGGACGTCGTACCCCACGTTGGTGTTCATCGACGCCGACGGCCTCGTTCGCCAGCGCCTGTCGGGTGAGGTTCCTGTCGATCTCTTCGCCCCCATCGCCGAGGCCCTCGTCGCCGAGTCCTGACCAACCGATGGGTGTTCGGGGGACCGTTCCGTCCCCTAGACACCCATCGGTCGTGCCGTCGCCCAGGCGTCGGGGATGGTGAGGTGGTCGGTGACCGTGCAGTCGGCGCCGAACACGACGAAGCGATCGAAGCCACGCAGGAACCAGCGGTCGTGGGTGACGGCGATGACCGTCCCGGTGAACGACGCGAGGCCGGCCTCCAGCGCCTCGGCGGAGACGAGGTCGAGGTTGTCGGTGGGCTCGTCGAGCAACAACATCGTGGCCCCAGATCGTTCCAGCAGGAGGATCTGGAAACGCGCCTGCTGGCCGCCCGACATCGTGTCGAAAGGTTGCTCGGCGCAGCCCTGCAACTCGTAGCGACGGAGCATCGACATCGCCGGGCCGCGTATGACGTCGTGATCGTGGAGGATCGCCAGCAGCGTCTGGCCACGCCACTCCGGGTGCTCGTGAGTCTGGTGGAACAGCCCGGGCACGACCCCAGCCCCGAGCCGGAACACGCCGTGGTGCTCGACAGGATCGCCGGCGAGCATGCGCAGGAAGTGGCTCTTGCCGGCGCCGTTGCCGCCGAGCACCGCGACGCGATCGCCGAAGTCGACCTGCAGATCGAACGGGTCGGTCAGGCCGTCGAGCTCGAGGTCCTCGACGACGAGCGCCCGTTTGCCGGTACGTGCCCCGCCGAGGCGCATGGCGATGCGTTGCTCACGCACCGTGACGGGCTCGTCGCGGCGTTCGACGAACTGGCGCAGCTTGCTCTCGGCGGCCTTCAGCTTGGGCGCGAAGACCTCTGAGAAGCTCGCTCGTCGACGCATCTCGGCGACGAGCTGCTCCAGACGCTTGCGCTCGTTGTCGTAGAGCGAGCGATCCTTGTCGAGTTTGTCGACATGGGCGCGGCGGGCCTCGGCGTAGCCGGCGAAACTGCCGCCGAGGGTCCACGCCCCGTGGGCCTCGATCGTCACGATCTTGGTGGCCGTGGCGGCGAGCAACTCGCGGTCGTGGCTGACGAACAGGACGGTCTTGCGCGTCGCCTGCAGCTCGCGTTCCAGCCAGCGCTTGGCCTCGACATCGAGGAAGTTGTCAGGCTCGTCGAGCAGCAACACCTCGGCGTCGCCGCGCAGCAGCACCTCCAGGGCGAGACGCTTCTGCTCGCCGCCGGAGAGCGTCCGCAGCGGTCGTCCGGCGACCTCGTCGAGCGGGCGGCCGATGGCCCGGGTCGTGCACTCGTCCCAGTGGACTTCGGCGTGGTAACCGCCGGCGTCGCTCCATCCGGCCACGGCGTGGGCGTAGCCCAGCGGATCGGCATCGGCAGTCGACTCGGCGGCCCGCAGCTCGGCGTGGGCCCGCTGCAGCGGCGCCGGAGCGAGCATCACGAGCAGGTCGCCGACGGTCTGCGGGCCGCCGGCCGAGTCGGTGACGCCGACGAGCTGGCGCATGACGCCGAGCCGGCCATCGATGCTGATCGTGCCACTGGTCGGATTCATGTCGCCGGCGATCAGCGCCAGCAGCGTCGACTTGCCGACGCCGTTGGCCCCGACGAGCGCGGCCCGCTCGCCGTCGCCGACGGTGAAGCTGACATCGTGCAGCAACTCGATGCCGCCGGGAAGACGCCAGCCGAGGTGGCTGACGCGAATCGCGCCCACGGTCGGGGAACGCTAGGAAGTGCCGGCGGCGCCGACGTCACCAATTTCGGCGCCACGGCGCGACGCCTCGTCGAGCACGTCGCGTAGCGGACGGCCGAGGGCCCGTGCGGCGGCGGCGGCATCGTCGTGCTCGACCTTGACACGATGTCCGGCGATCTTGACGGCGATCCGGTGTCCGCCGACCTCGACGACGGCATCGCGTCGGCGCTGTGGCCAGCGCTCGACCGTCGAGGCGCGAACACCGAGGCTGCCGGTCTCGGTGACCAGCACCGCGGCCACCGTCTCGACGAGGGCGGGGTCGCAGAGCGCCGAGACGACGTGGGCCGGCCGGCCCTTCTTCATCACGATCGGTGTCGCCCAGGCATCGTGCGCCCCGGCGGCGACGAGGGCGGCGATCGTGTGGGCGATGACCTCGCCGGTGATGTCGTCGACGTTGACGTCGAGTTGCACGGCTGCCCGCCCGGGCGGCGGGGCGACGAGGTCGGACGCGGCCTCGCCGACGATCAACTGCACGACGTTGGGCCGGCCGGCGGTGTCGGCGCGACCGGCGCCGTAGCCGACCGCCGACACGGTCATCGCCGGCAGCGCGCCGAACGAAGTGGCCAGGGCGGCGAGAACGGCGACGCCGGTTGGCGTGGCCAACTCGACGTCGGTGTCGATGCCGATCACCGGCATCCGTCGCGTGGCGAGCAGTCGGGCGACGGCCGGCGCCGGGTTGGGCAGGCTGCCGTGGGCGGCCGCGATCGTGCCCCGCCCGGTGGCCACCGGACCGGCGACGAGCTGATCGATGCCCAACGCCTCGAGCGCCGCGGCGATGCCGACGACGTCGACGATCGCGTCGACGGCCCCGACTTCGTGGAACTCGACGTCATCGGGGTCGATGCCGTGGATCGCCCCCTCGGCCGTGGCCAGGGTGTCGAACACCGTCTGGGCTCGGCGCCGCACGCCGTCGGCGAGGTCGGCGCCGTCGAGCAGTTTGCGAAGTTGGCTCGCCGGGCGGTGCTCGTGGCGATCATCGTGTTCGTCGACGACGACGTTGGCCCACGTCGCCGCCACACCGCAACGTTGGACCCGCTCGAACGTCAGGGCGTAGCCGTCGACGCCGAGTCCGCCGATCGCCTCGAACACCGACGCCTGGGGAGCCCCGGCGTCGACGAGGGCGCCGAGCAGCATGTCCCCGGCCACGCCGGCACTGCACTGGGCGTAGGCGATCGTGCTCAGGGAGATTCCTCGATGGCGAGCGACGAGGCACCAGCCGAGGAGCGGCCAACAACGGCCTGCGTGGCCGGGGAACGCAGTGATCGGAGCGCTCTGGCTGCGGCGCATGCCGCGCCGAACCCGTTGTCGATGCCGACCACCGTCACGCCGCTGGCGCATGATGCGAGCATGGCCAGCAGCGCCGTGACGCCCTCCAGGGACGAGCCATATCCGACGCTCGTCGGCACGGCGAACACAGGTGCGGCGGTCAGGCCGCCGATGACGCTGGCCAGGGCGCCCTCCATCCCGGCGACCACGACGACGGCGTCGGCGCCCTGCACGTCGTCGACGTGCGCCAGCAGGCGGTGCAGACCGGCCACGCCGACGTCATCGAGGCGCCGGGTGGCAATGCCGTAGGCGTGCAAGGTCAGCGCGCACTCGTCGGCAACCGGACGGTCGGCGGTCCCTGCGGTGGCGATCAGCACCGTGGCGTCGCCGGTGGTGGCCGGAGGGCGGTACAGCAGGCAGCCGGCGGCGGTGAGTCCCGGGCCGACCGCCGCCTCGACGGCCTTCACCTGGTCGCCGGAGACGCGGGTGACGAGAACCGGCCCGTCGCCGTGCGCCAGCAACTCGGTGACGATCCGGGCGCACTGCTCGGGTGTCTTGCCCGGGCCGAACACTGCTTCGGGCATGCCCTGGCGCAAGGCCCGGTGGTGGTCGACGAGGGCGTCGCCGACGTCGGCGAACGGCAGCCGGCGCAGCCGGACGACCACCTCATCGGCGCTGATCCGTCCGGCCGTGAGGTCGTCGAGCATCTCCCGCAACGTCGTCTCCTGCACCCCGCCATCGTACGAAACCCGGCCGAAGAGCGACCGATGGGTGTTCAGGGGTCCGTTCCGTCCCCTAAACACCCATCGGTCGGCGCGGTCGGGGCGCCGTAGCCTGACTCGATGGCGTCTCGCCCGATCAACCGCGTCGGCTTCTTCGGGCCGTTCGGTACGTTCACCGAGCAGGCCGTGCGCACCCAGACCGATCTCGCCGCCGCCGAGCTCGTCGACTTCCTGACCGTGCCCGACGTGCTCGACGCAGTCGAGTCCGGCGACGTCGACTGCGGGGTCGTGCCGATCGAGAACTCGATCGAAGGTGTCGTCAACCTCACCCAGGACGCCCTGGTCTTCGACTACGACCTGCTGATCACGAGGGAGATCGTCCTCGACATCGAGCACTGCCTGGTCGGTGCCGACGGGTTGGCCCTCGAGGAGATCAAGGCCGTCGTGTCCTTCCCGGTCGCCACGGCGCAGTGCCACCGCTTCCTGCGCGAGCAACTGCGTGGAGTCGAGGTGCGCACCGCCCAGTCGACAGCCAGCGCCGCCAAGTTCGTCAGCGAGGGCGACGACGGGGTCGGACCGGAGCCCGGATTGGCGGCCATCGCCCCGCGGGTTGCCGCCGAGCGCTATCGGTTGTCGGTGATCGCCGACGACATCGCCGATCACGCCGGCAATCAGACCCGCTTCGTCGTCGTCGCCCGCCAAGGCGTGCCGCGGCGCTCGGGCAACGATCGCACCGGGATGGTCGTCTTCCAGCGCGCCGACGTGCCCGGCAGCCTGGTGTCGATCCTCCAGGAGTTCGCCGCCCGACGGATCAACCTGTCCAACCTGCTCAGCCGGCCGACCAAGGACGGCGGCCTCGGCGACAACTGCTTCGTGATCTATGCCGACGCGCACATCGACGACGAGCTGCTCGCCGACGCGATGCGCGCCCTGCACCTCAAGCAGGGTCGGGTGAAGTTCCTCGGGTCGTATCCCGCCGCCGGCCCGCCCCACGAGGACGGCGGCGACCACCACGACGCCCGCTGGAGCGCCGCCCAACAGTGGGTCGCCGGCCTCCAGGCGATGATCGAACGCTGACTCCAGCTTGGAGGGTCGTGACGTGCGTCGCATCGGCGGGTCGCCGCCGACCTGTGCTTCTACCGTGGTGCCATGAGTGTCGAGCTGAACCATCACATCGTTCACGTGCGCGACCGTCACGCCGCCGCCACCTCGGTCGCCGAGGTCCTCGGCCTCGATCCGCCGACGGACTTCGGGCCGTTCGCCCAGGTCCGCCTGGCCAACAACGTCGAGCTCGACTTTGCCGACGACCACCGCGACGGCGAGATCCAGACCACGCACTACGCCTTCCTCGTCAGCGAGGCGGAGTTCGACGAGATCTTCGGGCGCATCGTCGAGCGCGGTTTCGACTACTGGGCCGACCCGATGGCCTCGCGGCCGGGCGAGATCAACCACCACGACGGCGGGCGCGGGGTCTACTGGCGGGGGCCCGACGGGCACTTCTTGGAGATCATCACCCGCCCTTACGGCAGCGGCTGATCGAGCGCTTGTCGCAGCGCCCGGCCGAGGGCCCGGTCGTAGACGTCGTAGCGTTGGCGGAGGCGATCGGCCGGCCAGCCGGTCGGGGTCAAGTCGGCGGGAAGCAACGGTTCGCTGCGCAGGAAGCGCACGGCCGCGGCGGCCAGCATGATCCCGTCGGCGAGACCGTCGCCGGGTGATGCAGCGAGGGCGGCGATGCCATCGTCGACGGTGTCGAGCAGTTCGGAGCACCGTCGGCCGATCGCGGCCAGATCCCACAGCCGGGCGGCGAGGGCCGGGGACGGTTCACCGGTGACCGGACCGCGCACCACGATCGTGCCGGGCACCGTCGGTGGGCCGGCGAGATTGGCCGGGCGCAGCCACGTGTCCGGGCGCAGCTCACCCATGCGCGTGTTGGCCATCGCCGTGCGGAAGTCGCGACGAGCGGCGAGGTCGCGGCTCGGCGACGTCACGGTGACGATCCACCAGGTCCCGTCCCAGGCATCGCCGGCTGGGCGTCGTCCGATGTCCTGGGCCGTCTTGCGGTCGACGAGCCGCCCGCGCAACTCGTAGCCGCCGTCGGCGACGGCCAACTCTCCGGTGGCGAGCATCCGCGAGATGGCCGTGCGCATCGTGCCCGGGGCGATGCTGAACAGCTCGGCGAGGCGGGCCGGCGCCGAGGTGTCCAGGCGCGGTGTCGGGAGGCCGAGCAGCACCGACAACACGAGAGACCTGGCGTTGAGCGGGCGGAGGTCGGCAGCGTCCACGACGGCGACGCTAGTCGTTACACTTCTTGATCGCGACGATCATCACTTGTAGGCTGGTGATCGTGACGGCGACGATGGTCCCCCCGGCCGCGGCGCTTCCCGACGTGCTGCCCACCGAGCGACTGACGGCGAAAGGCGTGGCACGGCGTCCGTGGCGTGACGAGCTTCGCCGGATCCCGACCTCGCGCAACGTGGTCGCCGTCGTCGGCGCCGTGGTGCAGACCTACGGCGTCGTGGTCACGGCGGCGGTCATCGACAGGTGGTGGGCGTGGGTCGTCGCCTTCGTGTGGATGGGCCGCGGTCACGCCCTGCTCAACATCCTCGCCCACGAGGCCGCTCACCGGCTGCTGTTCCCCAACCGTGTGGCCAACGATCAGATCGGCCGCTGGATCCTCGGCTACCCGACGCTGCAACCGTTCTACGCCTACCGGCGCGCGCACTTCGCCCACCACCGCGACGAGCTGGGCCCCGACGAACCGGATACCGACCTCTATCAGGGGTACCCGATCAGCAAGGCGTCGTGGCGCCGCAAGCTGCGCCGCGACGCCACCGGCGAGAGCGCCTACAAGAACGTCAAAGTGCTCGTCGCCGCCGCCCGCAAGCGAGCGCCAGAGGGCCTGCAGATCCTCGGGGTGCAGTTCGTGCTCGCCGGTGTCGCGGTCGCTGCCCAGCGCCCGCTCGCCTACGTCGTGTGGCTCGGGTCGTGGTGCACGCTGTGGAAGGTGTCCAACCGCCTCCGGGCGATCGCCGAGCACGGCGGGATGGAGCGCGCGGCGGACCGCCGCCACACGACCCACGTGATCCACCAGTCGTGGATCGCCCGACTGTGCATCGTCCCGTACAACACCGGCTGGCACCTCGCCCATCACGTCGACATGGGCGTGCCGTGGCGCAACCTGCCGCGCTTCCACGCCGAGCTGGTCGCCGCCGGCTGGGTCACCGGCGCCGCCGAATATCCGTCGTACCGGGCCTTCTGGCGAGCCTGCTCGGCAGGTTGACGCACCGATCTGGGCGGCGTTCGATTCGTTGGTCGATGTCCGGACGCCCGTCCTCACCGCGACCAAGAACGCGGCCCGGCAGTCCGCTCGCGCAAGAGTAGGGAGGTGGCTGGCGCTGTGACGTTCGACGACCTCGCCGCCCGGCTGTACACGAGCGCGCCGGACGACTTCGTGAAGGTCCGTGGCGAGGGCACCCGCGCCCTCAAGGCGGCGGGCGACACCGAGGCGGCCGCCGAGTTCGCCAAGCTGGCCAAGCCGTCGGTCTCGGCGTGGGCCGTCAACCTGCTGGTCGCCGAGCACCCTGAGGTGATCGATGAGGTCGTCGACCGGGGGAGCGAGCTGCGCGCCGCACACACCGGTGGTTCCGGCCCAGCTGAGATCCGCGCCGCCCAGCGGGCCCGCCAGGAGGCGATCCGCCGCGCCGCCGAGACCGCCGCCGAGCTGACCGGCCGCCCGATCAGCGACGGTCATCGTGCCGAGATCGCGGCCACGCTCGAAGCGGCGTCAGCCGAGGGACGAGTCGCCGACGAGTTGCGCGCCGGCCGGCTGGTCCGCCCGCTCGAAGCGCCGACCGGTTTCGGCGCGTTCGGCGGCCTCACCGTCGTCACGGGCGGCCGTTCCGGGGCCGACCGCCAGCCGGCGGGTCGCCGACGTGCGGCGCAGGACGTCACCGACACAGCCGTCGAGGACAAGGCGCAGCAGGCGCGGGCGGCGATGCTGCGCGCCGAGGCCGACTCGGCACTCGAGGCCGCCGAGTCGGCGGCCGCCTTGGCGGCCGAGCTGGGCGAACGAGTCGACTCCGTCGAAGCAGAGCGCGACCGACTCGCCGAGGAGGTGCAACGACTCGACAAGCAGCTCGCCGAGGCGCGCCGGCAGTTCCGCGACGCCCAGCGATCGGCCACCGATGCCGCCCGTAAGGCGACACGTGCCGCATCCCGCGCTGAGCGCGCCGAGTCCTAGGACACCGTGACACCCCACCGCTACGGTCGACCTCACCGACATCTCCCGCGCTGAACGATGCCCGCCAGACGGGCTGATGTGGGAGGTCATGATGACCACCGTTTCGAGCGACGCCACCAACGTGGTTGTCGTCCAAGGACAGTTGTCCGGTCCGCCGCGGCGACGCGCGCTGCCGTCGGGCAGTGTGCTCGTCGAACTCGACGTCACGACTCGCGGCGAGTCCGGGTCGGCATCGGTGCCCGTGGCCTGGTTCGATCCAGGTTCGCTCGCCGATGCACTGCACGAGGGCGATCCCGTGGTCGTCGTCGGTCACGTGCGCCGACGCTTCTTCCGGGCCGCGGCGATCACCCAGAGCCGCACCGAGGTCGTTGCCGCACAGGTGCTGCGGGCATCGCGCAAGGCGCAGGTCGCCAGGCTGCTCGCCGAGGTCGCCGCGATGCTCGGCGCCTCGCCGTGACCGTCGCGCCGAGATCAGCGCACGGAGAAGCCGCCGAGGTCGGTTGGTGGCTCGGCGACGACGTCGACGCCGGTCACCTTGGCGGCCGGCGGGCCGACGCGGCACCAGGCGACCGCCTTGGCCACGTCAGGCTCAGGCCCCTCGAACACCGCCTCGACGGTGCCGTCGGGGCGGTTGCGCACCCACCCGCCGAGGGCCAGCTCACTGGCGACGCGGCGGCACGACTGGCGGAACCACACGCCCTGCACCTCGCCGCTGACGATCACGCGGTAGCGGACTCGTTCACCCACCGAGCCACCGACCCGTCACGTGGCTCGAATGCGGGTGCGGCCACCACCGAGTGCTAGGCGCACTCGATGGTGGTGATCTCGCCCGGCTCGATCGTTCCGTTGCCGTCGGCGTCGGTGCCCCACTCGTCGAGGATGTCGAGGGCGGCCCACGTGTCAGCGTCGACGATGCCGGTGACCGGCAACTCTTCGTCGGTCTGGAATGCCCGTACGGCGTACAGCGTCTGGTCTCCGTAGAGGCAGTCGACGGTTCCGATCTCGTACTCCAGGACCTGGAGCACGGACTGCACGGCGGCGATCGCCGGCCCGGCATCACAGCGCTCCAAGGGGAACTCGTCGTTCTCGACGTATTCGCACTCCGGTCCGGTCGTCGTCGGCCCCACCGACGCGGGCGGTCCGGAGGAATCTGGCGCGGAGCCGGCCGGGGCGCTGCTCACCGGCGCCGAACTGTCGACAGCCGCCGCCGAGCTCTCGGTCGCCAGAGCTGCCGAGGTCTCTGTCGCGGCCACCGTCGTTGTCGTCGCCGCCGGGCCGGAGGAGTCGGCAGCGATTTCGTCGCTCGGGGCGTCGCTGGGCGCCACTTCAGCCGTCGTCGTCTCGGCGGCGGCTCGCTCCGTGGCATCGGCGGCGGTTGTGTCGGTGGCGTCGGCGGCGGCGGTTGATTCAGCGGCGTCGGCCTCGGCGGCGGCTGGTTCGGTGGTCTCGGCTGCAGCCAGCTCGGTCGTGGACGGAGTCGCAGCGGTGGTCGTCGGGGCGGCGGCGGTGGCCGGCGTGGCGGCCGTCGTAGTCGGAGCGTCGGCAACCGTGGTCTCGTCGGTCAGCCCACCGATCGTGTCGCTGGCGTCGTCGTCGTCGTCACCGCAGGCGGCCAACCCACCAACCGCGACCAGCAACGCCGCGCCGAGGACGATCGACCGAGCCCTCCGCCGGTGCGCCCCGCCACTCGCTGGCAGCTGCCCTGCGGCGGTCGCGTCGGATTGGTGGTTCGACATCGATGACTCCCTTTCACCCCACGGCGCGCCAGCGCCGCAGCGAACGACCGTACTACCCGGTCACCTGACGGGCACTGCACCGGGGCCAGGTCCCAGCGGGTAACACCTGGGTAACGGTCTTCGCGCATCGTGGCGGCGATGACCGCGACGAACACTCGCTCAAGACGAACTCTCGCCGAGCTGCCGCACGCTGCTGGCGATCCGCGTGTGAAGGTCGGCTTCGCCGGCAGCCTCATTCGGCCCGACGACCAGGTCCGTTTGACGTTCGAGTTGTTCAACGGCACCGTCGACCCGGCGAGCAATCAGATCCAGGCGCTACTGGCCGAGGAGCCGATCTTCTACGTCGTCGCGTTCGGTTCCCAGCACACGACTGAGGACACGGTTTCGATCGCCGACACTCCACCGGACCAGCCGCTCGCTCATCGTCGGGCGCTGCCGTCTCGGGTGAGCGTGGAGATCCCTGCCGGCACTCCGTTCACCGTCGGCAGCCTCCTCGACCTCGCGGCATACGCCCTGCACGTCGACCCCCGCGCCGATGGTGCCCGGCTGCGCCGTGGCGATGTACGGGTCGAACCGGCCAGCGACGTCACGTCGATAGAGATTCCGGCGTCGCTGATCCTGTCGCCGCCGTCCCGGGCACAGTTCGTCGCCGCACCCCTGCCGATCGTCCGCGGCGACGTCAGCGAGCTGTGGCGGGCCCGGCTGACGGCCGATGGCGCCGACGGTCAAGCACCAACGGCACGGGCAATCGCTCGGCGCTCCGACGCCAAGGAGTTTCCCGACGACGATCTCGATCTCCTCGTCGAACAGACGACCGGCGAGCTCGGTGTGCCGTTGCGCGTGAACGAGCTGGCCCTGTCGTCGCACGGGGCCACCGTCGACTTCGACGGGGAGTGGGTGGACGGCCTGCTCGCCGCCTATCGGCACCGGGCGATCAACGGCCGCGACCTGCACGTCGAGATCGTCACCCGCGGGTACCTGGCGCCGTTCGGACACGCCGCCAGCCTGACGACGCTCACCGAACGACTGTTGCGCACCGATCAGTCCGGCGACCTCACCGCCTCGTTGACCGCCGACACCTACCTGGCGATCGGCTCGCCGACCGTGACGTACCCAGCAGACGCGACGATCTTCATGCCCTTCGAGGGACGCCGCCTGCCGCTCACGACGATTGTCGCCGTCGACGAGGATCGCGGTCCGGTTGGCACGGAGCAGATCGTGCTGCCCGATCGGTCGACGATCCCCCTCGATTCGGCCTGCCTGCTGACCCGCGGTGGCGCCGACCTGGCGATCACCTACACGGCGACGGATCGCAACGGTCACGGCGGCATCACCTTCGAACTGCCGGCCGTGTTCGTCGCCGACGCCGTGGCATATGAGGTCAGGGACTCCGTCGGTGGGCTCCCCACGGTGCTCGCCAGCATCGCCACGTGGTACGCCGACGGGGCCGAGGACTCGCGGCGCGACGTGCAGCTCGGCGGCCAGGCGATCGCCTGGGCCGACTCGACATCGAGCGGCGGATCCGGATCGGTGCAGACGACGAACCGCATCCGCATCGCCCTCGATCGCCCGGACACCGGCGGCGCCCCACCTGCCGACGTGTCGGCGACGCTGGAAGACCTCCGCCGGCCGGCCTTCTACCCGGGTGTCGCCATGGCGTGGATCGTCGACCAGGCGTCGACCGCGGCGCTCGGCGGCGATCCACCCGAGATCGCCGTGACCGTCGCCCAACGATGGCTCGACTTCCACGTCGGGCCGGACAACGTCGACCTCGGCTACCTCGACCTCGACGTGCCGTCTGTGGTCCTGCCGACGACCGACGCGCTGGGGATGCTGGCGGCGTCGCTGAACGTCGGCACGTTCGGCCAACTGCTCGGCGCCGGGTTCAAAGTGCCGGAGATCGGCGGGCCTGGCATCGAGTGGATGTGGGACGCGGCACAGGCACTCGGTGGCGTCGACGGGGGGCTGCCCGAACTGCTCGGCTCGCTGCAACTCGCCGACTTGCTGCCGAAGATCGACCTGCGCGACCCATCGGCGGCCAGCAAGCTTCCAAAGCTCCGTGTCGAGCCACAGTTCGACCATCCCGACGTGCCGGAGATCCCCACCGGGGTGTGCGTCCACTTCACGTGGGAGCCCAAGGTCCAGTCGTTCCCCCAGGACACCGACAGTCCGACGTTCGTGGCCGACGACAAGACCCACGTGCTGTTGGCGCTGACGACCTGCGTACCGCAAGCGGACACGACGTTCACCGCGGCCATCGAACGGTTCACCCTGCAGCTGCCCCCCGAGGTCGCCGTCGTCGCCATCGACTTCGAGCACGTCACCTATCGCAATGTCAACGGCTCGTCGTCGGTCGAGGCGAAGGTCGCCGACTGGCGGTTCATCGGGGCGTTGAGCTGGCTGGAACCGCTCAAGGACGTGCTGGCCGGTCTCCTCGACAACGGCGCACCGACGTTCGACGCCGGCATCTTCGTCGACTACAGCATCCCGATCCCGGGCTTCTCGCTCGGTGTCCTCGGAGTGACGGGCCTGCGTGTCGACCTCGGCCTCGATCTCCCCGACAGCGGCACGAGCTCGGTCGATCTCGCCGTCGGCACCCGCGACGACCCGTTCAAGATCACGATCATGGGCTTCGGCGGCGACGGCTCGTTCGGCCTCGAGGTCGACGCCCGCCAGATCGTGCTCATCGAGGGCTCGTTGGCGGTGACCTACGAGCTCGCCGTCAACGTGTTCCTCGTCGCCGCCGCGCTGTCGGCGTCACTCGGTGTCTACGTCGAGTTCGAGCGCACCCCGGAGTTCCCCGAAGGGGAAGTGACCCTCGGGGCCTACGCCGAGCTGCGCGGCAGCCTGTCGTTCATCGGCATCGTCGAGGTGTCCGGCAAGGTGACGGTGGCCCTGGAGTACAGCGTCAACAGCAAGGTGCTGCGTGGCTGCGGGGCGGTGACGGCCGAGGTGTCGTCGATCTTCGGCAAGAAGGACGTCACTCGCGACGTCGAGGTCGAAGTGCCCCTCGGTCAAGGCGCCGGAGCGCTGCGGATCGCCGGACTGGCGAGCCTGCCGGCGACGGACGAGGTTCCGGAAGACCTGTCGTTCGGGGACCACTTCACCAAGCCCCAATGGTCCAACTACTGCGCCGCCTTCGCGGCGTGAGGAGTCACGATGGCTGTAGCGCGAATCCCTCCCAACCCGCCGCGTGAGCGCCAGCTGCTGGCGATCCCACTGCCCCACGGGCGCACCGGCTCGACCGGCTTGCTCACCGTGTACTTCTCGCCACGACTGTTGCAGGGCGGCCCACTGTGGCACTACGCGGAGTGGGAGCACTGGCCGGACACGGTCAACACCCAGCTGTCGATCGATGTCATCGTCAACGGCGCGTCACGACCGTTCACCCGGGTGACGCCGCTCGCCGAGCCAGCCGCCTGGCAGGCGGTGTTCGCCGACGACACGCCGGTGTCCGGCTATCGGCCGACGGACTGGCGCCGGCTGGCCCAGGACGGCTTGCAGGTCGGACCGGGCGGCGACTTCTCCGAAGCGATCCTGCGCTTGTACGCCGCCTTTGCGACGCGGTATCCGACGGCACCGCCGCCGGGTGACGAGGCGATCACCCTGCCGGAAGCGTCGGTGCTCAGCGACCCGGCCCTCGATGACGCCCGCGCCTACGTCAAGCCGATGGAGGACGAGGACCGCCAGCGGATCGCCGAGCCGCGCGACCCCGAATGGGACTTCCACGAGTTCGTCAGCTTGCTCGGCCACCATCCGCAACTGCTGCGAATCCTCGGCATCGCCGTCGAACTACACGTCGAACTCCCCGCCAACCCGAGCACCGTGCGCGTGCACACCGACTACGACAACGGAACGTTCCGCCAGGCCGTCGACTTCGTGATGCACACGACGCCCGACTTCTGGGCACAACCGAACCCGACCAAGCCGTTCACCGAACAGCAGGACGGCTTCCTCCGGCTCTCCGAGCAGGGTGCGTTCCAATCGATCGTCGACGTCGGCTCGAGCACCGACCGCTTGTACGACCTCGACGAGCGGCTCCCCGGCCACACCGGGACACTGCCGGCCCTCCGGACGCGCGCGCTCACGCTCGTGCGCCCGGACCTCGTCAGCGCCTTCAAGAACCGCACCGAGCGGCAGTGGCAGATCGAGGAGGACATCGCCGCAGCGCTCGGCAATGGTCAGCCTGTCGAGCTGTTCGCCGAGGACGTGGCGATCGGCCACCGGATCGACGTGTTCGAGCCGGAGAGCCCGACCGCCGTGTGGCGCAGCCTGTTCGAGCGGCAGACCGACGCCGCCGGGTATCACTTCCCGACCGGCAACGGGCTCGACCGGATCCCCGAGCCGGACGAGGGATGGACGACCACGACGCTCGTCACCGAACTGGTCGAGACGTTCGCCGAGCCCGACCCCGACGTCAAAGACCCCTTCGTACCGTTGGCAACCCGCCGGCTCGACGACCAGCTGTATCGCTGGGATGGTTGGAGTGGCGCGGTCCGGCCGCCGGGCAGCGCCGTCGACGGATCCGGAGGCAAGGCTCCGACGCAACCGACAGTGCCCCCGGTCGGCGACCCGGTCCAGTTCTCGGCGACCTACGAGGTGGTCCCCGGTTCGTTGCCGCGGCTGCGCTTCGGCCGCCAGTACCTGATGCGGGCCCGCTGCGTCGACCTCTCGGGGGATTCCCGGCCGCTCGACGCGGCAGTCCCGCCGCTGGCCCTGCCGCCGGTGGAGACGTTCGGCCGGCTCGAGCCGATCGCCGCCCCGCTCGTCGTGCGCCGGAGCCCACGCCCGGTACCGGGAGTCGGTGACGACGCCCGCACGATCGTCCTGCGCAGTGACTACGACATCGACGATGCCAAGGTCGCCACGCAGGAGCGCCTGCTGTTCCCGGGCCAGGTCGGACAGGACCTCTGCGAGCTGCACGGCGTGCCCGAGGGCGGCGTCGACCCGGGCAGCTACCGGCTGCTGGCGACTCGCGACGCCGGTGATCCGGACGACCCGTGGACCACCGATCCGGTGACCGGCGAGCCGATCGCCGGCGGCCGCCGCCGCCAGCTCGTGCGCTATCTGGCGGACCCCCACATCGGGCGGTTGCGCGCCTTCCATCACGGCGAGTCCGCCGAGTACCTCGCCGCGATCAAGGGCGTTTGGCCGGCGGTCAACTCAGCACGTGTCGAGGTCGTCGCCGGGGACGCGCCGACCGACGTCAATCCCGACGACGTCACCGAGCTGCGCGTCGGCGTCGCCAAGGCCGACATCCACACCATCGACCTCAGCTACGCGCCGATCGAGGGCGGCGTCGAGCAGTTCGGGCTCTGGCACCAGCTCGAAGCCACCGCCCAGTCCGAGCTGCGGACAGTCATCGACAACGGGGGACACTGGATGTTCTCGGCGCAGGCACCGGTCACCTTGGTCCACGCCGTGCGCCGACCGTTGCTGGCCCCGCGGGTCGCGCCGGTGAGCGACGACGACCCCACGCCGCGGTGGGCTGCCAGCCGGGATCGGCACTCCACCGGCGTGACGTTGACGACCACTGCCGAGATCGATCGCCGCTCCACCGCCCGCCTGACCCTCGATGCCCACTGGGTCGACCTCGTCGACGACGTCCGCGCCGCGGGGCCTGAACCGCGCCGCGGCGGTGTGCCACTGGGCCGCTTCCTGACCCCCCGCGACACGACGTCACCACCGAGGTTCGAGATCGCCGACCATCGCGCCGAGCTCGGTGACACCCGTCGGCATGCGGCGACGATCGAGTTGGAGGCGTTCAGCAGCTTCAGCTCCTACTTCACCGAAGAGCGAGCAGCCGAGCTGACCACGCGGACGCCCACGGTCGTCGACCGGCGTGGCTTCGCCAGAGCGACGGTGCAGGTCGTCGGCGCCGATGGGCGAACCGCGACCGAAGGCGTCGACTTCGTCGTCGGCTACGCCAACGGGACCATCACTGCGTTGCCCAAGGGACGCTTCGCACGCGACCGCCGGGGAATCACCGTCCGCTACGTACCACTGCCCGTCAGTCGCACGAGCAGCGAGCATTCCGAGCAGTTCGAGTTCGTGTTCCCGAGCACCAAGGCGCCGCCTCCGCCGCGGGTCGTCGAGGTCGTCCCGGCCTTCTCCCGCCAACGCACGACGAGCGGCGAGAACGGCGACAGCGAGCACGTCGTCGTTCACGACGGGGGCGTCTTGCGCCTGTACCTGGAGCGACCGTGGAACGTGACCGGTGACGGAGAGCAACTGGCCGTGCTTCTCGAACGGTCGCCGGGCGAGATTCCGGCGGCATCCTGCGTCGGTCGCGATCCGATCGTCGACGGCACGACGGTGGCGTTGACCCCCGCGTCGTTCACCCGGAACGTCGCCGTCGCCGAGTCGGCCGACGGGCTGCACGACCTCGTGGTCCACGACGTGCAGTACGACGCGGCGACGTCGCGTTGGTACACCGACATCGCCGTGACGACGTCGATGTACCGGCCATTCCTGCGCTTGGTGGTCGCCCGCTACCAGGTCGACTCGATCGCCGGCGAGGCGCAGAGCCGGACGGTCACGCTCGATCCCGTACGTCTCGGCGTCAGTCGCACCACGCTTGTCCGTGCCGGCCAGGCGACCGACACGTTCGACGTCACCGTCACCGGTCCCGATCACGGCGGGATGTCCGCTGACGACGGGTCGGCGGACCTGCTGACCAACGAGGTCGTCGTGACCCACCAACGGGTCGACTCGGCAATCGCCGACAAGGATCTGCGCTGGCAGGTCGACGTGTCGGCAGTGCGGCTGCAACGCGTCGCCAACGGCGCGACCACCACGTGGAGCGGCACGATCGATGCACCGGACGACGGGACGCCACGCCGACTCGTCATCGCCGAACATGAGCCGGCGCTCACCGGCGACGAGGTGCCCATCGCCGGGATCGAGGTCGTCCACATCGACGTGGTCGACCTCACCGTCTGACCGAGGAGGTCTGCAGATGACCCGTGGCTTGCTGATGTCGGTGTACTCGCGGGCGGCGAGCAATAGGGATGCGCGAGCACCACGCGAAGGCGTAGCGTCGCGCGCCGATGCGCGACGAGGCTCTGCCCTGGGGCGGGCGTCGAGCACCAACTCCGCCGCCCCCCCTGCACGACGAGCTCGTTCGCGCCCGCTTGCTCGAACAGGTCGGTCGGCGCTTCTCGGTGCCCCTGTTGACCGTCGTCGGTGGCGCTGGCTTCGGAAAATCCACGTTGCTCGGCCAAGCCATTAGGGCCAACAGCGTCGACCCGCGCGGCATCGATGCGTGGGTTTCCTGTGAGCCTGGTGACGGCGACGCCGACCATCTGGCCAACGCGATCCTCGTCGCCCTCGGCCGGCACAGTGACCGCCGCGATCCGCTGCCCCGCCTACTCGATGCCCTCGGCCAACTTGCGCCGTTCGACGTGTGCCTGGTGGTCGACGACGTCCACGAGGTCCCCGAGCGGTCGTCGGGGAGCAACCTGCTCGCCGAGCTCGTGCGCGCCCGCCCACCCCACGTCCATCTCGTCCTCGCCGGTCGCCGGCAGCCACCGGTGCCACTAGCCCGGCTCCGGGCAGCCGGACAGGTGGTCGACGTCAGCGTCGACGACCTGGCGTTCTCCGACGACGAAGCGGCGGCCCTTGCCGACCTGCTGGGTGCGGACTCCAACCGGCTGGCGGGGATCGACAGGATGGGTGGCTGGCCGTCGCTGATCCGGCTGGCCTTCTCCGCCCCGGTCGACGCGGCGCCGCAGTTCCTGCTCGAGGAGATCGTCGCCGGCCTCCCGGCGAGCGATCGCCTGGCCCTGCTGGCCCTCGGAACGCTCGGCTGGGGCACGCCGGCCGACGTCGAAGTCGTCGCCGACGAGGGTCCGCTCGACCTCGCCCGGCTCGCCGCCGCGGTGCCCCTGATCCAGCGCGACGACCACGGCCACTACCGCGCCCATCACCTGTGGGAGGACGCCGTCGAGCGGATCTTCCCGGACGCCGAACTTGGTGACCCGCGGCGACGGGCTCTCGAACTCTTCGAGCAGCGCGGCGAGACCCTGCGCGGCGGTTGGCGAGCATTGCGCTGGGGCGACGTCGATGCCGTGCGCGCGGCCGCTTGCCATCTCGTCCGGGACACGATCGGGGCGTTGCCGATCGACAGCGCCGAGCGCTGGCTGGTGGCCGCCCCAGAGGCGGCGAGGGCGACCCCCGAGCTGCGGCTGCTGGCGCTCGCCGTGCGCCAGGCGCGTCGTTACGACGACGCGCAGCTCGGCGAGGACATCGACGCGGTCGTCGAGCAGTTCATGGCGTCGAACGACCACCAGGGCGCCGCAGTCGCCCTGGGCCTCGGTGCCGTCGTCGCCCACACCTGCGGCGACGAGATGCGCCTGTTGGCCATTGATGGCGCGGCCCGGTCGCTGGTCGCCGCCGACGACCAGCCGATGCTGCGCTTCCTCGCCGGGATGATGACAGCCGCCGTGGCGTCGCTACGTGGCGATGCCGACGGTGCCGTGGCCGCGATCACCGCCTTGTCGTTCGACGAGGTTCCGACCGTGATGACCGAGTTCGAGACCCGCCACCTGGTCAACATGCTCGGCATGGCTGGGCGCGCCGACGAGGCCGTGATCGCCGCCGCCCCGCTGCTCGACTCGGCGAGCCCCTACGTGCGGACGGTCCCCGACCACGCCCGCTGGTTGGCCGGAGATCCCTCAGCGTTCGTCGGCGGCCGATTGACCGTCGACCCCGGGGCCGGGACCAATGAGCGTTACCTCCTCTATCACGCAACCTACGGCACGGCCGTCGCCGCCTCGTTCGGCGACGGGGCCACGGTCGAGGCGTTGCGGCCGACGATCGAGAAGTTCTCCACGGGAAACATCGACGCCCGCGATGAGGCGATGATCGCCTTCGCCACGGCGGTTCGCCAGATCGTCGAACACGATGAGGACGCGGCGCGCCGGACGATCGCTCGTTACGCCGACGAGCATGACGAGCGCGACGGGCTGGCAGATCTGCACATGCGTCGCCTTCTGGCTGTCGCCTATGTCAGCGACGAGCGGATCCGCGGTCGGTGGAGTGCCCTCGAGCTCGGCCCGACGCAAGCCCGCCAGCGGGCCATTGCCGACGACTTCCTCGCCGCCCGCGCCGGGCAGCTCGGCCGTGGCCAGCACCTCGCCGAAGCCGGAGTCGTGCTCACCGCGCTCCCGCTGCCGTGGTCCGTCGAGCTGGCGTGTCGCGCCGTCGCCGCTGGCGCTCCCGGCGGCCAACGGCTGGCCATCGGCCTCGCCGATCTGGCGCCGGCCGCCGTCCGTGGCGAGCTGGAGCGCGCTGCCGCCGCCGATGGACCATTGCGTGAGGGTGCGACCGCACTGCTCGACGCGCTGCCCGACCCCGAGCGACCGACTGTCACGATCGGAGTGCTCGGACCACTGCGGATCACGGACGGCGACGAGCTGGTGGAGGTCGCCGAGCTGCGCCGCCGTCGGGTGCGCTCGCTGCTCGAGCTGCTCGTCCTCGCCGGTCCGGTGCGCCGCGACCGGCTCGCCGACCTGCTGTGGCCGGATCTCGACGCCCTGGCGGCCGGACGCAACCTGCGTGTGACGATGTCGCGCTTGCGGTCCGTGCTCGAACCCGGACGGGTGACGGGCGGTAAGTGCCCGGCGCTGCGCATCGATGGCGAGACCGTCGCCCTCGCTCCGCCGCCGTGTGTCGATGTCGACCTGTGGCAGTTCCGTCGACACGTCGAAGCGGCCGACCTTGCCGCCCACCACGACGACCCAGCGGGGGTCGTCGCCGCCCTCGAACAAGCCGCTGCCTTGTGGCGCGGTGAACCGTTCCCCGACGTCGACCTCGATGGCGAACTGTCCGCGGCGATTGGCGAAGTACGCCGGACGGTCGCCGACACCGTATTGCGCCTCGGTGAACTGCTCCTCGTCTCCGGAAGGTTCGGCGACGCCGCGTCGTGGGCCGAGCGCGTCAAACGGGCTTCACCACTCGACGAACGGGCGCATCGCTTGGCCATCGCTGCCCAACTGCAGCGCCGTGACCAACCAGCCGTCGGCGCGGCGGTGGGCGAAGCACGGGCGATGCTCGAGACGCTCGGCGTCGAGCCGGAGCCGGGGACTCGAATGCTGCTCCGGCAGGCCGAAGATCAGCTCGAACGCTACGGATCGGCGGCCTGATCGATGTACGGAAGTTCACCTGTCCTCCGATGCGAGCGACGAGGCGCTAACCCGACTTTGCGAGCGACCGAGCGCCAGCGAGGGAGCGGCCAGCGACGGCCTGCGTGGCCGGGGAACGCAATGAACGGCCTGCGTGGCCGGGGAACGCAATGAACGGCCTGCGTGGCCGGGGAACGCATGAACGACCGACTCGCCCAGCGCACCGTGCCGCCGGTCGCCGGCACCGCCACCGGCCGTCCACGGCGAACTGGTTCGGGCGCGCCTGCTGAACGTCGTCAATCGCCGATTCCAGGCACCGCTCACCGTCATCGTCGCCGGCGCCGGCTTCGGCAAGTCAACACTGCTGGCCCAGGCGATTCGCGCCAATCACGCCGACCCTCGGGGTATCGACGTCTGGCTCTCGTGCGAACCGGCCGACTGCGACGCCGAGTACCTCGGGTCGGCGATCGTGACCGCCGTCGATCGGGTCAGCGACCGCGGCGAACCTCTCGAACGGGTCCTCGATGCGGTCGGTCAACTCGCACCGCTCGATGTGTGCCTGGTGATCGACGACGTCCACGAGCTGCCCCCCGGTTCGACGGCCGCCGAGCTGCTCGGCGGGCTGGTCGCCCGGCTGCCGCCGCACGTCCACCTCGTGCTCGCCGGCCGGTCAGCGCCGCCGATGTCCCTTGACTTGCGCCGTGCGGCGGGCGAGGTGATCGACATTCGGATCGACGAGCTGGCCTTCACCGCCACGGAGGTCGATGCCCTGGTCCGGTCGGTGGGCCGCGACCCGCGTACCGAGCATGGGCTGGGAGGCTTCGCCGGATGGCCGTCGCTCGTTCGGCTCGCCCTCTCGGCACCCGACGGTTCGGCGCCACAGTTCCTGTGGGAGGAGATCGTCGCCAGCCTGCCGGTTGCCGAGCAACGTCTGTTGCTCGCTCTGGCCACGCTCGGTTGGGGCACGGCGAGCGACGTGGCGTGGGTCGCCGGAGTCGGCGATGGTGGTTGCGACCCGCTCGTCGACGCCCGGCTGGAGTCGTTGGCCAGATGTGTCCCGCTGGTCAGCGGGGACACCGACGGCTGGTACCGCGTCCACCACTTGTGGGAGGACGCAGTCGAGCGGATCTTCACCGACGAGGAACGGGCCGGCACCAGACGACGGGCCCTCGGGCTGTTCCAGCGCCGTCAGGAGACGCTGCGCACCGGGTGGAGCGCGCTGCGCTGGGGCGACGCCGCGGCCCTCCAAGTGGCGTGTCGATGCCTCGTCCACGACACCGCCGGCGCGCTGCCCGTCGACACCGCGGCGCGCTGGTTGGGCGATGCCCCCGAGGAGGTCCGCGACTCGCCGGATCTCCGGTTGCTGCGGATCGCCCTCCATCACGCCCGCGACTACGACGACCTGCGCCTCGACGGCGAGCTCGACAAGGTGATCGACGAGTACGTGCGGACTGCGGATCACAACGGGGCAGTCGTCGCCCTCGTCCTCGGGATGGCCATCGCCCACATGCGCGGTGACCTTCCCAGGTTGCTCGCCGTCGACGAGCGGGCGCGAACGCTGCCTGGCGCCGACGACGTCCCAGTCCTGCGCTTCCTGCGGGGGGCGATGCGCGCCACGACCGCCTCGCTGGAAGGCGATCCGCACGCCTCGGTGGCGGCCATCGAGGCGATCTCGATGGGCGACGGGTCGGCGCCGATCAGCGAGCTCGTCGTCCGCCTGCACGCCAACATGCTGTGCCTGTGCGGGAGGGCCGACGAGGCGGTGCCGGTGGCCGCGCCGATGCTCGACTCGCCGAGCCCGTACGTCCGCACCCTGCATCCCAAGGTGCGCTGGCTGGCGGGTGACCCGGGGGGCTTCCCCGGGGGGCATTTCGACGTCGAAGTGCCGCCGGGAACCAACGAGCGTTATCACCTGTACCACGCCCTCTACGGGATGGCTGTGACCACGTCGTTCGGCAACCGTCCGGCGATCGAGGCGCTCAGCGCGCTGGTCGAGCGAGCGGCGACGATCGATGTCCGTGACGACACGATGCTCGCCTACGCCCGGGCGGTCCGTCACGTCGCCGACCACGACGAGGCGATGGCCGCCGCGGCGATCGCCGAGCACGTCGACACTCATCCCGCGGACGACCGCGTCGCTGACGGGCGGCTGCGCCGCATGCTCGCGGTTCCCTACGTGTGCGACGAGCGGGTTCGGGAACGCTGGCGGCACCTCGAGCTGGGGCCGTCGCTGGCCCGCCAGCGTGACGTCGCCGACGACCTGCTCGCGGCGCGGGCAGCGACGCTCGGGGTGAATCACGTGTTGGCGCCGGCCGCCGTCGTGTTGACCACGCTTCCGTTGCCCTGGTCGGCCGAGCTGGCGGCCCGCGCCGTCGCGGTGGGGTCTTCGTCAGGGCTGGCCCTCGCCGAAGGTTTGGCCGAGCTGGCGCCGGCAGCACTACGCGTGGAGCTCGAGCATGCCGCGGCACATGGTGACGACATGGTCAGGCGGGGCGCCGCGGAGTTGCTCGACGTGCTGCCCGATGCGACGCACCCGCCGGTGCGGATCTCCGTGCTCGGCCCGCTCGAGGTCGAGGTCAGCGGCGCCGCCGAGGAAACCGCCACGCTCGCCGACCTCCGTCGCCAGCGGGTCCGCACCCTGCTCGAGCTGCTCGTGATCGCCGGGCCGTTGCGGCGCGAACGAATCGGTGAGCTGATGTGGCCGAACCTCGACCCGGTGGCTGCCGGGCGCAATGTGCGGGTGACGTTGTCGCGCCTGCGTTCCATCCTCGAACCAGGCCGGGAGACACGGCGAACGCCACGGGTCCTGCGGATCGACAACGAGGTCGTGTCGCTCCGACCGCCACCCCACGTCGAGGTCGACCTCTGGCAGTTCCGCGACGACGTCGCCGCCGCCGACGATGCCGAACGGCGCGGCGATCGCCAGGCGGCGATCGCCGACCTCGTACGGGCGTGTACCCGCTGGCGGGGCGATCCGTTCGTCGAGCTCGACACCGACGAGCTGACCGGCGCCGTCGAGGAGGTACGCACGCTCGTCAGCACCACGGCCCTGCGGCTCGGCGAACTGCTCCTCGTCGCCGGCCACTTCGACGAGGCGGCGACGTGGGCCGACCGGGTCACCCGCTCGTCGCCGTACGACGAGCGCGCCCACCGCCTGGCATTGGCCGCCCACATCCACCGCCGTGACCGGCAGGCCATCGCTCACGCCGTCGCCACGACGGTGGCCCTGCTCGACGACTTCGGCGTCGAGCCGGAGCCGGAGACGCAGATGCTCCTGCGCCAGGCCGAGGACCACATCGGCCACCCCCCCGCCCTCGCCGTCTAACCACCCGAGTGTTTCCGGCTACCCGAGTGCTGGCGGCCGAAAGGCCCCGCCGCAAACACTCGGGTCGAGAGACGGTGACGTCACTCGCGGTGGAACGCCGTGCCGAGGGCGCTCGGGGCATTGCTGCCGAGGACGTTGCGCCAGCGCGGGTGACGGTCGCCGAGGCGTCGGAACCAGTTCGTGTGGATCGCCGTGAGCATCAAGATCATCAGCAGGAACGGGAGCTGGGCGAGGATCTGGACGAGCGACGGGAACGTGTCCTGCAGCTCGCTGGCGACGTAGAGCAGCCCGCGGTAGATCAGACAGGCTCCGGCAACGCGCACCGGGTGCCAGCCGCCGAAGATGACGAACGCCAAGGCGATCCACCCGAGGTTGGTCGTCAGGTTCTCCCGCCACCCGGCGATCTGGTCGAGGCTCACCGCCGCCCCGGCGACACCGACGAGTGCGCCGCCGACCAATGTGTAGACGTAGCGCAGGCGGTTGACCGGCACGCCGCGGGCGAACGCCGCCGCTGGGCGCTCGCCGACGCCGCGCAGCGTCAAGCCAGGTCGCGTGTGGTACATGAACACGTAGGTGACGGCGACGGCGACGTACGCGCCGTAGACGGACAGGTTGTGGGAGAACAGCACCGTGCCGAAGAAGGGGATCTCCGACAGCAGCGGCACATCGAACGCCGGAACCTTCGGACCGCTCTGGCCGACGTAGGAGTCACCGAGGAACAGGGCCAGCTGCCGGGCGAGGAGGAACAACACGAAGCCCACGGCGATCTGGTTGAGACGCAGTTCGATCCCGGAGAAGGCGACGACGGCAGCGATCGCCACGGAGACGCCGATCGCCGCGGCAAACCCGACGAGGACGCTGCCACTGGCGACGGCGGCGGCGAAGCCGGTCATCGCCGACAGCAGGATGCTGCCGTCGAGCGAGAGGTTGACGACACCGGCTTTCTCGCTGATCGTCTCCCCGAGCGCGGCGTAGATCAACGGGGCGGCAGCGGCGATGATCCCGGCGAGCGTCTCCATCACTCGACCACCGGCCGTCGAGTGGCGAGCGCCAGGGTGCGCCGCGATCGCCAGCCACCGACGAGGAGGATCGACAGAACGAGCACGCCGGTGATCACCCCGGCCAGCGACGAGTCGATCGACAGTCGCAGCGACAGCTGCGTGCTGCCGACCTGGATGGCGGCGAAGAACAGGGCGATCGGCGCGATCCAGGCGACCCGGAACCCGGCCAGCAGGACGACGAGCACGGCGAGGAAGCCGTACCCGCCGGAGACCGATGGCACGAGCTTGTGGTGGAACCCGGTCACCTGCACCGAACCGGCGATGCCGGCGAGACCCCCGCCGATGACGAAGGCGGACAGCGTGTAGCGCTGCGGCGAGATCCCCATCAGGCGGGCACTCGCCGGACTGCGGCCGACTGCTTTGACGCGCAACCCGTAGCGCGTGCCACCGATCAGCACGGCCACGGCGATGATCGCCACGACGGCCGCGACGATGGCGACGAGGGAGATGCGCTGCGCGCCGAGCGTCGGCAACCACGCCCGCTCGGGAATCGGGTCGGTGCCACTCGTCGAGGCCGTCCCGGCTCGCCCCCACGGGCCGATGATCAGGTACACGGCGAACGCCCCGGCGAGGAAGTTGAGGGCGACCCCGGAGAAGATCTCGTGGACCTCGAACCGCGAGCGCAGGTAGCCGGGAACCAAGGCATAGAGGGCTCCGGCTGCGGCACCGACGAGGATCGTGGCCGTGATCACGACGGCCGACGGCCCGCCGAGCGAGCGGGCGATCCACGAGGCGCCGATCGCCCCGGCGACGATCTGGCCTTCGGCACCGATGTTCCACAGGCCGGCCTGGAACGTGACGATCAACCCGGCCGCCGCGAGCACCAGCGGGATCCACGTCATCAACGTGTCCGACAACTTGGCCAACGTTCCGAACGAGCCGTCCCACAGCAGGCGCAGTGCTTCCAGCGGGGGAGCGTCGACGAGCAGGAGCAGCAGCACGGCCACGCCGAAGGCGATGGCGACACTGACGACCGCAACGGCCGAGCGCTCGACGACAGATGTCATTGCGTTCCCCGGCTGCGCACACGCCGACCGCCGATCAGGTGGCCGAGAGCGTCGGAGTCAGTCGCCCCAGCGTCGACGACGTCGATGATCCGACCCTCGAAGAACACGGCGATGCGATCGCTGTAGCGCATCAGCTCGTCGAGGTCGGCGGAGGCAAAGATGATCCCGGTGCCATCGGTGCGCCGTTCGAGGAGCTGCGACCACACCCACGCCGCCGACTCGATGTCGAGGCCGCGGGTCGGGTGTTCCATCAACAACAGGCGGATGTGTGACGGCAGCATCGCCAGCAGCAGCCGTTGCTGGTTGCCACCGGACAGTGACTCGGCGGTGGAGTCGATCGTGCCCTTGATCGAGTCGCTGGCGATGCGCTCACGGGCGGACGAATCCGCCGCGCTCCAATCGACGAAGAACGACCGATTGGCGCTGACCAGCTCGAAGTGCTCGGCGATCGTCAAGCCGGGAACGAGTCCTTCCTCCAGGCGCCCCGCCGGCAGGAGGTGGATCCCGGCGCTGCGGAAGGCGTTGTAGCGGCGCGTCGTGAGGTCGACGCCGTCGACGGAGATCGAGCCCCGATCGGCGGCGATCAGCCCGGCACAGCCGCGCAGGAACGTCCGCTGACCGCTGCCCTCCAGTCCGGCGAGCCCGAGTACCTCGGCCTCGGCCAGGTCGATCGTCACATCGGTGACCTCGATGCGATCGGCAAAGCCGGCGTCACGGACCTCCAAGACGGTGCGCCCGAGCGCCGCCGGCGGCCGGTCGGGGATGACGAGGACCTCGCCGAACATCATCTCGACGAGCCGTTCCTCCGGAACGGGCATGACTTCGCGGCCGACGACCTGTCCGGCGCGCATGACCGTGACGCGATCACACAGCAGCTCGATCTCCTCCAGCTTGTGGGACACGAAGATGACCATCAGTCCGTCGCCGGCCAGGCGACGGAGGATGTCGAACAGCTTGTCGCGCTGGTCGGCGGAGATCCCGGTGGTCGGCTCGTCGAAGATCAGCAGCCGAGCACCGAGCCACAGCAGGCGGGCGATCTCCAACTGCTGACGTTCGCCGACCGTCAGCGTGCGGGCGACAGCGTCGGGGTCGAACGTGAAGCCGTATCGCTCGGCTGCGTCGGCGAGCTGCTGGCGTCCCCGGGCGCGGTCGAGCCCAACGCCCCCGGGACTGGCCAGCAAGAAGTTGTCGAGCACGGTGAACGGCCCGAACACGAGCGGGTCCTGGTGGAGCATCCCGATGCCGGCGGCGATGGCGTCGCGCGGCGACGCCATCGACAGCACCCGGCCGTCGAGCTCGACCTCGCCGGCGTCCGCCCGCACGAACCCGGAGAGCACCTTCATCAGCGTCGACTTGCCGGCGCCGTTCTCCCCGAGCAGCCCGTGCAGCTCGCCACCGGCGACGTCGAGGTCGACCCCGTCATTGGCGCGCAGCGACCCGTAGGTCTTGGTGATGCCGCGCAGCTTCAGCGTCATGCGTCGGAGACGCGGAGGTCGCCGCTCACTCTGGTGCTGACGCCCCCTCGATGCCCTCGAGCAGTTGGGTGGTGTACCAGATGTCGGCGTCGGTGGCCTCGACACCGTCGGCGAGGTACTCGGTGCCGTCCTGGTAGTTGAGCGGTCCGACGAACAGGTTGGTCTCCCCGCTGGCGAGTCCGGCGATGAACTCGTCGAGCATCGTCGCCGACTCGTCGGTGAGCGCCGGGCCGCTGAGCCAACCAACGGCGCTGGTGTCGGGATTGTTGATGTCCTCCCAGTCCGGTCCGAGCCACTGCCACTCGGCGGTGAAGTTGCCGTCGATGACCGATTGGGTCGTCTCCAGGTACGACGGACCCCAGTTGAAGTAGGGCACGCCGAGGCAGGCGTCGGGGGCCTCGTCGCAGGCCCCGCGGTAGTCGAACGGCACGGCCCAGACGTCCTCACCGGCCTCGACGGCCTGGCCGGCGCGCACGATCGCCTCGGTGGTGTCGATGCCGGAGATGACGACGTCGGCGCCACCGGCGAGGAACTCGTTGGTGACCTGCGTCGGGTCGAGCGTCAAACCGGGAATGTTGAACCAGAACCCGATCCACGTGACCTCGAACCCCAGCGACGCCGGGTCCTCACCGCGATACGTCTCCCAGCAGTGGCGGGCGCCAAGGTAGGCGGAATTGACGAGGCGGCGGGTCTCGTCGTTGATCAGTGGTCCGAGGTAGGCGATGCGACCGGTCTGCGTTGTCAACGCGGCGGCGCACCCGCCCATCATCTTGGCGTACTCGATCTTGCCCATGATGTTGCCGAGGTTGGTGAGGTCGGCCTGGTAGTTCTGTCCCTCCGCCCACGCGCTGTCTCCGGACGCCCAGATCATCGGCACGTCGGGATGCGCGGCGGCGGCGCCGATGATCCCGTCGCGCATGTCATCGGACGTGGCGAAGATCAGCTGGGCACCCTGGGAGATCATGTCGTCGACGACCGCTTCGATGGTGGTGTCGGGGCGGTCGGCGGTGTTCACCTTGTCGAGCACGATCATCGCGTCGTCGGCCAGGCCGAGTTGGTCGATGACGTACTGGCCCGCCTCGTAGTGGGCCTGTGACCAACCGCGGTCGTTCTGCGGTCCGACGAGGATCATCCCGAACTTGAAGTCCTCGGGTGCTCCACTGGCGCTACCCGCGCCGACCGCCGTCAGTGGGGCAACCCCCGCCGCCGCCAGTGCCAGGACCGCCCAGCGCCGTGTCTTCCTCGCCATGCCGCTCTCCCTCCGTTCCGGGCGCGCCGCTCGCCGTCCCGATCCGGGACATTACGCGACACGGCCCACCGGCTCCGCAATCTCGTAGCGTGGACCTCGTGGAGCAGTGTGAGGTGTGCGGGTTCGCTTGGGAGACCGTCGGCCGCGACGAGATCGGGCCGCGAGTCGACCGCGGAACACGCGAGATCGCCGACCATCATCGTCGCCGATCCGGCCAGGTCGGCGGTTCGCCCGAGCGCCCAACGATGGTCGGCGACACAGTACGCCGCTCATGTTCGCGACGTTCTGAACACGCTGCGGGACCGGATGGTGATCGGCATCGTCGAGGACGAGCCGGTGTTCAAGCCGATGTATCGCGACGAGCGGGTCGATCTCGGCCTCTACGACCCCGACCCGCCCGATGCGGTCGCCAGTGAGCTGCGCTCGGCAACGGCGATGTTCATCCGCCTGTTCGACGCCATCGATCCGCAGTACCTCTCCCGACCGGTGCAGTACGGCGTCCCGTCTCCGACGCGGCGGTCGCTGTTGTGGATGGGACAGCAGGCGGTCCACGAGGTCGAGCACCACCGGGCTGACATCGTCGAGAACCTCGCCCAGCCGTAGTGCACCCGATCGGGTCGATCCTCGCGGTGCTGGCGACGTCGCTCGTCAGCCCGGCCACGGCCGCCGCCCCGCTCGTCGCCCTGTCCGCCCTCGACGGAGCAACCGTCCCGGCCGAGTTCGTCCTCGACGTCGATATCGCTGGGGCATCCAGCGCCAAGCTGGTCGTCGACGGCGAGTACGTCGGCGAGGACGTCGAGCCGCCGTTGCAGTTCCCGCTCTCGTTGACGACCGGCGCCCATCGCGCTCGGGTGCGCGCCGACGTCGACGGCACGGAGACACGCGTCGAGGCGCAGTTCGAGGTCGGCGGCACCGTCGACGCGGACGGCGCAGCGAGCACCACTGCGACGTCGGCACTGCCGCCGCCTGCAGCCACGGGCGGCACGGCAACGATCGTCGTCGACACGTCCGAGGAGGTCCGCGAGGCCCTCGCCGCGGCTCGCCCGGGTGACGTCATCGAGATCGTCGACGGTGAGTACCTGTTCGACGAACGCCTCGTCGCCAGCGCGTCGGGCGTCGACTCGGCACCGATCACCCTGCGCGGCACGCGGGCGGCGATGATCCGCACGAAGGACGTGTCGGACGACTACGGCCTGCACGTCACCGGCGACCACTGGCGGATCGAGGGGATCACGATCGCCCACGCCTCCAAGGGGATCGTCCTCGACGGCTCGATCGGCACGGTCATCGACGGCGTCGAGGTCCACGAGATCGGCGACGAAGCGGTGCACTTCCGCGCCTGTTCGAGCGACGGCGTGTTGCGCAACTCGTTCGTCCATGACACCGGTCGGGACAGCCCGCAGTACGGCGAAGGGGCGTATGTCGGCTCGGCCAACTCGAACTGGTCGGACTACGAGTGCACCGATCCGCTCGAGGGTGTCGACGAGGGCGACAACACCGAGCGCGTGCTCATCGAGAACAACGTGTTCGAGGACATCACCGCCGAAGGCGTCGATCTCAAGGAGGGCACCGATTCGGGCACGGTCCGCGGCAATGTGTTCCGTCGCGCCGGGCTGTCCGGGGAGAACAGCGCCGACTCGGCGGTCGATGCCAAGGGCAACAACTGGGTCGTCGAGGACAACGTGGTGTCGGAGACCGATGCGCAGTGGTCCGACGAGGGACAGCTGCGCCCGAGCGAGTTCGCCGACGGGTACCAGGCGCACTCCGTCTACGACGGCTACGGGACGGGCAACGTGTTCCGCAACAACGTCGTCGAAGGCCAGATCCCCGGCTTCGGTATCGGCCTGTACCCATCGCTCGACAACGTCGTCACGTGCGACAACAGCGCACCCGGAGCGATCCTCGGGTTGGTCGGGGACAGCAGCCGATCGATCGACTGCGCCGCATCCACCTAGCGCGTCCTGCGCCGCTGCAGGTCGGCGAGCGTCCAGAACCCGGGCTGCGGGTTGTCGGTGAACCCACCCTTGGCGTAGCGCCGCAACCGTTCGAGGCCCGTTTCCGACCGCAGCTCGATGGCGTCGAAGAAGGCGTGTGGTCCGGCGGCCCGTAGTGCGGTGTCGCCGTCGCTGGGCCGCGGCGGCAGGTGGCTGGTGAGCACGACGAGGGGGGTGTCCGGATCGACGCCGCGCAGGGCGTGCGCCCGCCCGAGCGACCGCCACACGACGTCCGATCGCAGCATGCCGCCGCGGTGACTGGTCAGCGAGCCGGCGACGTCGAAGTACCACGGCGCGCCGTCGGCGTCCGTGGCGACGACGTCGATCGTCACGGCCGACCTGCGGACCCGCTTGTCGCGTGCCCCGATCGTGAAGCCGGCGTCCTCGAGGACGTCGGCGGCAAGGCGCCCGGCGGTCCTGGCATCGATGGGTCCCATCGCGCAACCGCCGTCGTCGTGCAGTTCTTCGGCGACGCGCCGACGAGCGATGTCGACGTAGCTGGCGTCGAGGTCGTAGCCGACGTAGCGACGGCCCAGGCGGGCGGCGGCCACCAACGTCGATCCGCTGCCCATGAACGGGTCGAGGACGAGGTCGTCGGCGAACGTGTACAGGCGGATCAACTGCTCGGGCAACTCGACGGGGAAGGGAGCCGGGTGGCCGACCCGCCGGGCGCTCTCGGCCGGGATCGACCACACGTCGAGGGTCATCGCCATGAAGTCGTCGGCCGACACCGTGCTCTCGTGCGGCAAACGGTCGGCGCTCCGCTGGCGCACGGTGCGGGCACGGTCGAACCGGCCCTTGCTCGCCACGACCACCCGCTCGGTGAGGTCGCGCAGCACCGGGTTCGCCGCGCTGCGGAACGAGCCCCAGGCACACGACCCACTGGCCCCCTCGCCCTTCTGCCAGATCAGCTCGCCCCGCAGTAACAGGCCGAGGTCGTGCTCGAGGATCCGGATGACGTCGGCGGACAGGCTGCGGTACGGCTTGCGGCCGAGGTTGGCGACGTTGACGGCGATCCGCCCTCCCGGCTCGAGCGTGCGCACGCAGTCGGCGAACACCTCGGTGAGCATCGTCAGGTAGTCGAGATACGAGGACGGCACGCCGTCGCGTTCGAGCTCCTCCTCGTACTGCTTGCCGGCGAAGTACGGCGGTGACGTGACGACGAGGGCGACGGACCCGTCGGCGATGCGGTCCATGTGCCGGGCGTCGCCATGGACGAACGGCTCATCGACCGGCTGCGGCGCGAGCACCCGGTCGTCGTCGGACAGCTCCGGGGCGCGGAATCGATCGTAGAACGGCGACGAGTCGTGGCTCTCCCGGGAGCCGACGCCGAAGTTGGAGGTCGTGGTCCTGCGGCGACCCTTCATCACCCCTCGGTCGCCCCGACCCGCTCAGGTGTCCCTGATCGCCGAGATATCGAACTCCAGGGTCACCTTCTCGCTGACGAGCAAACCGCCGGCCTCGAGCGCGGCGTTCCAGTTGACGCCCCAGTCCTTGCGGTTGATCTCCGTCGACCCTTCGAAGCCGATGCGGTGGTTGCCGAAGGGATCGACGGCGCTGCCCGTGAACTCCAGCGGGATCGTCACCGGCTTGGTCGTCTCCTTGACCGTGAGGTCCCCGGTGACGTCGAAGTGCGTCGCGTCGACGGGTTTCACCGCGGTGCTCTGGAACGTGATGTCCGGGTACTTCTCCATGTCGAAGAAGTCGTTGCTGCGCAGGTGGCCGTCGCGATCGGCGTTGCGGGTGTCGATGCTCGCCGCCTTGATCTTCAAGCGCAGGCTCGAATTTTCCGGGTTCGTGGGATCGAACGAGCCACTGCCCTCGAATTCGTCGAACGAGCCGCGGACCTTGGTGATCATGGCGTGGCGGGCGACGAAGCCGATGCGGCTGTGGGCCGGGTCGATGGAATACGAGCCGGACAGGTCGGCGGTCATGTCGGTGCTCATGGACCACAACACTATTCGTCTGCGTCCGCGTGTGAGCCCTCAGCGGGCGCGGTTCTGGTGGAAGTCCCGACCACGCGGGCCGAAGTGAGCGCGATTTGTCGGGACTTCGTGTGTCGCGCGCGCGGACCCAGCGGCACAAGGAGGCACTGCGGCGCTCTAACCTGGTGCTGGTGACAGAGCGGATGCTCGATCGCGACGCCGTCGGGCGCGTGCTGCGGCGGGCCAGCGAGTTCGCCGACAAGGAGTCTGGCGCGCTCCCTCCGCCCGACGTGGTCAACGAGCGGGCGCTCGTCGAGGCGGCCGCCGAGGTCGGTATCCCGGCCGCCGCGGTGCACCGGGCGATCGCCGTCGAGCGCCTCGATCCGCTGCCCCGGCCCCGGCCCACCGACCGGCTCGTCGGTGCGGCGATCGTGGCCGTCGACGCCGAAGTGTCCGGATCGGCGCCCGAGGTGTTGGCCCGTCTCGACGCCTGGCTCGTCGAGGGCCACCACTTGCATCGCCACCGGGTACGCGACGGACGCGGCGAGTGGACGATGCGCAAGGGCCTCGTCGGGCGCACCGTTCGCCAGGTGCGCGTGGCGACGGGTGAGGGACGCCTCGGGCGGATGCGCCACGTCTGGGTGAGCACCGGCGACACCGGAACGGGGACGACGATGGTGCGCGTCGAAGTCGATCGCCGACGCGGACGCAAGACGGCGGCGGCGGCCGGCGCGGCGGTCGCCACGGTGGCGACGGTGGGTACCGTCGCCCTCGCCGCGCTGACGGCCCCGCTACTCCTCGTCGCCGCACCGGTGGGCCTCGTCGTTGGAGTCCGTGTCGCCGGTAGTGGCCGGACCCAGGTCGGCGAGATCGCCGGGGAGGTCGACCGCGTTCTCGATGCCGTCGACGAGCACACGGCGCCGGTTCGGTTGCGTACCGACGTCGCCCGTCGGGTGGTCGGTTCACCGCACCGGTCGCTCGTGTAGCGAGCTGCTGCTGCTCAGCCGAGGTGGCGGAGCAAGGCGTCGAGGGCGACGAAGTAGCTGTGCCGGCCGAATCCGGCGACGACGCCCAGGCACACCGGGGCGAGCACCGACGTGTGCCGGAACGACTCGCGGGCGTGGACGTTGGACAGGTGTGTCTCGATGACGACGAGCTCGGTACCGGCGATCGCGTCGCGCAGGGCGATGCTGTAGTGGGTGAACGCGCCGGGGTTGAAGACCACGCCGTCGACGTTGCCCCGGGCGTCGTGCAGCCGGCCGATCAGCTCGCCCTCGATGTTCGACTGGAAGTCGACGAGGTCGACGTCGGACTTGGCGGCGTACGCCCGCAGGTCGGTGAGGATGTCGTCCAAGGTGTCGCTGCCGTACACCTCGGGCTCTCGCGTTCCGAGCAGGTTGAGATTCGGTCCGTTGAGGACGAGCACGGTTCTGTTCATCGGCGCCTGGCTACTGTGCGGTGCGACCCGAGTGTCGGGTGTCATCCCACCGTAGACGCTTAGCCTGGCAGTCAACGATGACGAAGTCGGACTCCCGCAACATCGTGCTCACCGGCTTCATGGGCACCGGCAAGACGACCGTCGGTCGTCTGCTCGCCGATCAGCTCGGCTATCAGTTCGTCGACACCGATCAGTTGATCGAACAACGCCACGGCACGATCGCCGAGATCTTTCGGACGCGAGGCGAGGAGGCCTTCCGCCAGATCGAGCGGGACCTTGCCGCCGAACTCGGCGACCGTGATCGGTTGGTGATCTCGACCGGCGGCCGGCTGATGCTCGATCCGCGCAACGTCACCAGTCTCAGTCGCAACGGACGGGTCTTCTGTCTCGTCGCCACCCCCGATGAGATCTTCGACCGCATCGTCAAGGACGAGTCGAGGATCGAACGCCCGCTGCTGGCGGTGCCCGACCCGCGGCAACGGATCGTCGAACTGCTCGCCGAGCGCAGTCCGGAGTATCGACGCTTCGCCCAGCTGACGACCGACATGGTCCGAGCAGACACGGTCGCTGCCGACCTCGCCGCGCTGGCGCGGTCCGATCCGCACCGTTTCGCCATCGACAACCCGAGCGGCGGCTATGAGTTCTCGGTGGGGGCGGCAGTGCTGCCGTTCGTTCGTCAGCTCGCCCACATCGACGGTCCGCTGGTGATCGTCACCAGTGCCGCGGTCGGCGAGCTGTACTTGGCGAGCTGTGGAGCGGTCGACCTCGCCGTCACGCTGCCGAATGGAGCTGGGAGTCCCAAGACGCTGGCCGCCGTGCAGCACGTGTACGACGCCTTGCTCGACGCCAACATCGACCGGTCGGCGACGATCGTTTCGCTCGGCGACTCCGACGTCGGCGACGTGTCCGGCTTCGTCGCCGCCACGTACCTGCGCGGGCTCGATCTCGTGCACTGTCCGACGGATCTCATCGCCATGGTCGACACGAGCATCGGGGGCAAGGTCGGACTCGACGTTCCCCACGGCAAGAACCTCATCGGGCTGTTCAAGCAGCCGCGTGCCGTGGTCGCCGATGTGGCGACCTTGCAGACGCTCAGCGGACGTGACTTTGCCTCAGGGATGGCCGAGGTCGTCAAGCATGCGCTGCTCGCCGGGTCTCCGCTGCTCACCGAGCTGGAGAGCGGAGCGTGGCACGGGCTGAGCCATGAGCGAGCGCGATGCCCTCGGCCGGCTGCAGGTTCTCGTCGCCCAGGCGATCCAGGTCAAGATCGCCATCGTCCAAGACGACCCGTTCGAGGAGTCGCGCCGGGCGGTGCTCAACCTCGGGCACACGTTCGCCTACGCCTTCGAGCAGGTCGGCGGTGGGGCACTGACCCATGGTGAGGCCGTTGGCGTCGGGCTCATCGCCGCTGCCCGCCTGTCCGAGAAGCTCGGTCTGGCCGCGTCGGGCCTCGCCGACCGCGTCGAGGCGTTGATCGGGGGCGTTGGTCTGGCGACGACGCTGCCCACGGCGATGCCCGTCGATGCCCTCGTCGAAGCGATGCATCGCGACAAGAAGCGCAAGGCCGGCAAGCTCCGCTTTGTCGTGTTGCGGGACATCGGCGACCCGTCGGTCACCGACGACGTGCCGGCGAGCACGCTCGCCGACGTCCTCGTCAGCCTGCAGCCCGACTAGCGATTCGCGGCGGAACCCGAACTCGGCCGCCTCACCTCGTACTTGTCGTTGTCCACCGGTCCACCGTCACGCGGTGACACCTCTCGAGCCTGCTTGCATGTCGGCCGAGCGGACCAGAATTGGTCTGCTCAGCCGACATCAGCGCGTGGAGCGGCTCGCTAGCCTCGATGGCCGGAACGGTGGCAGAGCGGACAAATGCACCCGCCTTGAAAGCGGGAGGCCCACAAGGCCCGGGGGTTCGAATCCCTCCCGTTCCGCTTGCAGGTGTTTTGATGTCTGCCGATGTCCACCACTGTTCACGAACTACCTGGTAGATGTCTATAGCCGTGTCTCGGCGTTCGACGGATGTCTGCTGTCTGTGGCTGAGCGGGGATGTCCCGTATCCGACCGTGTCGGGGCGGCGCGTATACAGGGCCGGCCTCACGGAGGCGCTCGGACGATGCCGTGTCGAGGTGTTCGCGCTCGCGATCGATGCGGGCGCGATCGAGGCATCGGCGGCGGCGGCGGGATGGTCGCCAGTCGGCCCTGGATAAGCCTCTCGACTGCGGAAACCTGACTGTCGGTGGCCGTCGATGGCGGTGAACTTCCGGACACCTTCGTCAACCCGATCTACGCTCGCCGGCGCACCTTGATCTCGAGGACGTCGACGCGATGCTGGCGCGCATGTCGGCAGCATCTTCGTCATCGTGCCTGTCGACGAAGTCGAGTCGGACCGCGATTGCTCGCAACGACCGAGATGTGCTCGCCAATGGCTGGCGGTCGTCACGCCAGCCCGGATCGTGGCGATGTATCGCGCCGTACTCGAGCGCTTCGACGTCGAGGTGTACGTCGACGATCACTAGACCCGGCACCGTAGCGAACCAGGCAGGCTCTGTTACAGTGGCCCCATCACGCCGGCGGGCGACCCAAGTGACTGACAAGAAGGACCGAACGCGCCATCTATTACAAGGTGTTCTGCTGGAGCGACTGTCCCATCGGGAATTGGTTCGGCGCGAGAAGTGCCTTCGATCCGCTCTGCCGAACGTGCAGGCTCGGACTCCTCCTCGGTCGGCCGTCGTGACCGCCGTGAGCGATCGCACGGCGATTCTGCGTGGACGGCGGGTGCTCGTCACTGGGGCGTCCGGGTTCGTCGGCCGGGCGGTCTGCGAGCGACTCGTGCTGGGCGGGGTGGAGACGGTCGGCGTGTCGCGGCGCGCGCCGGCTGCCGACGCCGGGCCGATCGAGCGGGTGGAGTGGCGCCAAGTCGACCTCGTCGACGCCGAGGCCGCCCGTCGACTGGTCGCCGAGGTGCAGCCGCACGTGGTGATCAACCTGGCCAGCTTGGTCGCCGGGTCGCGTGACCGTTCCTTCGTCCTTCCGATGTTGCAAACCAACCTGGCGGGGGCGGTCACGCTGCTCGACGCGGCCGTCGAGTCCGGATGCTGCGAGGCATTCGTGCAGGCCGGATCGTTGGAGGAGATTGACCGGCGTGATGAACCGCCCAGCTCGCCGTACTCCGCCGCAAAGTCTGCGGCGACCCACTACGCACAGCTCTATGGCCAGCACTACGGGCTGAACTGCGGCGTGGCGCGGATCTTCATGGTGTACGGCCCAGGACACCAGGACAACACCAAGCTGATCCCCTCCGTGATCCACGATGGGCTCCGCGGCGTCCCGATCCAGTTGTCGAGTGGCAGCAGGCGTGTCGACTGGGTGTACGTCGACGACGTCGCCGACGCCCTCCTGATGCTTGCGAGCACGGCGGATCTGGGCGGCAAGAGTGTCGACATCGGCTCGGGACATCTGGTGCCGATCCGCGGAGTCGTAACCCGACTGTGGGACCTGCTCGGACTCGACGGGGAGCCGCCGTTCGGAACACTGCCGGATAGGGCGTGCGAGGTGGAACGTGTCGCCGACGTGGCCCACACCGCCGAGACGCTCGGGTTCACGGCGCGGGTCGGTCTCGACGAAGGGCTCTCCGCAACGGTCGACTGGATCCGCGATTCGATCGGTCATAGCCCGATCGGGCTGAGGTCGACCCAGGGCTAGAACGTCGCCATCGTCCCCGAGATGCTCGCGCTGGGCATCGGACAAAAGCGTCACGCCAGTCGACGACTCTTGCGATCCAAATCCCAATCTGGGCGCCAAACGCCCTGTTCGGGTCAGAGGGTGACCGCGACAGCTCTTGGTTGAGGAGGTGTCGATGGGTGCTCCGAGGATTCCGCGGTCGGTGGTGTGGCCGGCGTTGATGGCGTTGGCGCGGGGCGCTACGTGTGAGGGGGCGGCGGAAGTTGCCGGGGTGTCGTTGAACACTGTTCGGCGGCGCTTCGCCGAGGAAGCTGTGGTGGTGATTCGACAGCGAACTCGGCGGGTTAACGCGTTGACACTGGAGGAGCGTGAAGAGATTCGAGCGGGGATTGAGCGTGGTGAGAGCGACGCTGACATCGCCCGCCGTGTGGGGCGTCATCGTGGCACGATTGGCCGGGAGATCGGCAGCAATGGTGGCCGTGACCGCTATCGGGCGTTCCGCGCTCAGGGCCGTGCCGATGAGGCAACCCGCCGGCCCAAGCAGCACTGGTTCGAGCAACGGCCGTGGCTGTGGGACGAAGTGTGCCGGCTGATCATTGACCACAAGTGGTCACCGAAGGCGGTGGCTCGCCGGTTACGGCGAGATCATCACGATGATCCACAGTGGTGGGTGTCGCACGAAGCGATCTACCAAGCGATCTACGTCCAGGCCCGGGGTGAGCTGAAGAAGCAGCTGGTCGCCAGCCTGCGCCGGCAACGTGAGCGGCGCCGGCCGCACAGTCGGACCGTCGATAGCCGGGGCAAGATCGTCGGGATGGTCAACATCTCCGAGCGACCCGGCCATGACGACTCGCGAGCCCGAGGCCTGACCGAGGTCGATTGTGGGCGGTCTCGTCAACCAGCCTGCTCGTCTAGAGCGACGAGCGCTTGTCGCCGCGAGCCTCGCGGGCGCGCCGTACGAACTCGCCGAGGAGCGGCCAAGTCCCGTCCATCGTGTTGCTGAGGATCACGATGTCAGCGTTCCAGACCGAGAGATGGGAGAAGATGCCACTGGCGCCCTCGCTCTCGCCTTCCTTGTAGTAGCCCAAGTCGTTGAACTCGAGCCCAAAACCCTGGCCGGCGGGCCCGCCGTCGGCACTGGCGACCTGGGGTGTGAGGAAGTTGTCGGTGAGGTCGGCGGGCAGCAACCGCCGCTCGCGAAGCGCTGCGAAGAAGGCGTGCAGGTCGCCGGCGGTGCAGAACGCTCCACCGTCGGGTGCGCCCTGGGGTGGATAGGCGTACAGGTTCTGTTCGAGCCGTCCGTCGTCGGTCGGGTCGAACCCCTCGGCGAGGTCGGAGATCGCGTAGCGCTTGTCGAAGTACCCAGAGCGGGTCATGCCGGCCCGCGCGAGCACCTCGGCCTCGACGTACTCCCGGAAACCTTGGCCCGAGGCGTGCTCGACAGCCATCCCCGCAACGATGTAGCTGGCGTTGCAGTAGCGAGACCCGCTGCCTGGCGCGAAGTGTGGCGGCTTGTTCGCGAACAGGGGTAGGAAGTCGCGCAGGGTCACGATCGTGTGACACGGCACCACGCGAAAGACCTCGGCGTAGTTCTCGCCCTCGTCCTCCTCGGCGATGTCGGCGATGCCGCTGGTGTGCGTGAGCAGGTGGCGCAACGTCACCTCGGGGGCGATGGCGGTGCCGGTCAGATCGGCGTACTCGTGGATCGACGCATCGAGGTCCAGCCGCCCAGCGGCAACCAACTGCAGCACCGCGACGGAGGTGAACAGCTTGCTGATCGAGGCGACGTCGAAGCGCATGTCGAGCGTGTTCGGTACACCCCAGCGCGGTGATGCCAGGCCGCAGGCGGATTGGAAGAGCACCTCGCCTTCGCGACGGACGTCGACCACCCCGCAGAACGCCCTGCCGTCGTTGCCGGGCGATGTGAGGAACTTCTCCAGCCACGCCGTATCCACGCCCGTGACGCTACGCACGCAGAGTCCCGGAGGACGAGCAACTTCGACGCAACACCGGCCCGGCCGGTGCCAGCGAGCCCGCCGTGCCAACGCACCGCTGTCCGAGTCCAGAGCCCTCCGTGCTCAGCGAACACGGACGTCCACAGTGTCGACGTCGTCACCGCAACGACGTCGCGCCCACTGACAACCCAGCGGCGAAGCTGACCCGTCCAAGAATCAGCTACGGAACGTGCACGACGACGCAGGCTCCTGCTACGTCACAGCCCCCACCAGTCAACCGACGGACTGACGCCACGCTCGATCGGCCCGTAGCCGTCGCCGACGGTCGGCCTGTGGCTCGCAATGCTCGTAGGCGCGCTGTCGGTCCGGCTGGCGGGACACCTGTTCGGCGACGTCGGGCGACTCGCAGCGGCTGTTGGTGGGCTCCTCTTCCTCATCTGGAACGTCATCTGGCGCCGCCGACGCAACCGTGAGCTCACCGGGTCGCCGACCCGATGGTCCGACCAAGACCTCTGAAAGTTTGTTCGGGCGTGCCCGAAAATGACGCGTCTCCGCGGACTGCCCAAGCGGCCTGGAACGCCGGCACTGTGGCCTGCGAAGGTCTATTCGCCGTCTGTGAGGGTCGTTTCGGGATGAATCCTGCGAACTGGCCGATGGATCGACATCAGCCGGCTGTGAGTCGAGCACGCGAAGGATGGTCACCATGCCAGCTTTCGTTGGCTGCGTCGTTCGTGCGCGGTGTTCAGCAGCGAGGTCGTCAGCGCGATGAGGCCGAGGGCTGTGCCTGCTGTGGGGTGCCCGGCGGATGCGAGTGCTGACGCGGCTGTGGCGAATAGCACGATTTCGAGGATCAGCCGGGTGGAGATATCTACCGCTCTGAACGCCTTGGGGGCGATGAACATCCACCAGATGGCAACCGACAGCAGTGGAGCACCGACGCCGAGGGCGATGCCCGGCGAGCCGTCGACCATTGTGAAGCCACAGTAGGACAGCCCGGCGTGCATGCCGAGCTCGCTGATGAACCGGAGGGTCAGGGTTGCTGTGCGGAGCCCGTTCATCGGGTGTCTCGTTTGGTGAGTGCGCGGATCCCGTCGTGCCATGCCGCATCGAGGTCGGCGTCGGGAGGAAAGCGTCCGTTCAGCTCGAGGATCGTCATGCCGTGGGCGAAGGCCCACACAGCTCGTGCTCGATCGGTCGAGCCGGTGGCCGCGAGGAGCGGCGCTGCGGCGCGCGCCTCGACGCCTGTCGGCAGCAGGTCGCGCCGGAGCGGACGATCGTGCAGGAGTCGATAGAGGTGCGGATGCTCGAGGGCGAAGTTGCGGTAGGCGGAGGCAAAGTCGGCCAATGGTCATGTGCTGCCGGCGACGGCGGCCTCGAACGCCTCGGCGGCCTCCTCGAAGCCGAGGGCGACGAGGTGCATTTCGATCGCTCTCCTTGTTCGGCAGGTGCTTGTACAGCGAGGGGGCGCGGATGCCGAGGCGTTCTGCCACGCGGCGCATGGTCACGGCGTCTGCACCCTCCGCTTCGAGGAGCTCCCGCGCCGCACCAACCACTTCACGGGCGCGAGGCGGGAGCTCCGTCAGTGCGCTCATCGCCCCTCGACGCGGGCTTGCAGCGCCCGGTTCATGGCTTCGAAACCGGCCAGGGTGTGCGTGCGCAGCGAGCGCCGCAGCAGTGGCACGAGCAGGCCACTGAAATGTTCGGATTGCACGAAGTGGGTTCCACCTGCGGGCAGCGCCTCGAGCTCGAATCGGTGCACGGCGTCGAACACCCCGCGAAACGCCAGCCGGCCGCGCCAGCCGAAGGACTTGCCGGGCGCGCTCGTCGTCACGACTGGGCGCAGGGTCGCCCCCCGACCACCGGGTGGCTCGAGTCGCACCGTGAGCCTCGTGCCGACGGCCGAGTCTCCGCGGATCGACACGATGAACGGATTCCACTCGGCGAACTCGTCGAACTTGGTGAGTACCTCCCACACCGTCTCGGGTGCGGCCGCCATGTCCTGCTCGGCCCGCAACTCTTCGGTGAACATCACTACCGCCTCCTCCAGCTAACGTTGTTAGCTAGAGGAGGCTAACGATGTTAGCCTGTCAAGTAGATGATCGTGTTTATCGATCCTGGCGGTCGCCGCTCGCGGGCCTGTAACGGTGCTCCATCTCCCGATGACTGCATCGAAGCTGCAAGGACGGCCCGCTCGTCGCGTGGCAACATCGGCATTTCGGCCGCCAGCTCGTCGACGAAGACGCCTACGCTGATGTCGTCGCCCACCCGGGCCGAACCGGCTGTCCGAAATCCGCGTCGTCTACTTGCGTAGGGATGCGCCCGATATCGCCGGGTCTCGGCGATAGTGTCTGGTGCCCGAGCAGGACGATCGGCTTCGAGCTCGTCAATGCGTCGCAGACTGATCCAGTCGTTGCGTCGAACGCTCGGGGCAGGCTGCTAGAGGCAGATCAACGCAAGCAGGAAGAGGCCGAACGCTGTCCAGGTCGCTGCCGCCTGGATCCAATTGAGCATGAAGTAGTGCCGCCGGCCCGCCGCCCACTCAGGTGGCATCCGTCGGCGTCCCAGGCGAGCATCACGTCGTAGTGGGGTTCCTTCCACACGTTGGACACGACGTACACGCCGACGATCACAAGAGCCAGCCCGATCGCGGAGAGAATGAATGCGGCGGAACTCGGGTCGTCCCAGAGCGTCACGAGCCCGACGATCGGCGCGACGGCCATGCCGATCGCGCACAGGTAGTTGAACCAGGCCTTCCTTCCAACCGGGAGGAAGGCTTCTAGGAAGCGCTCGAAGTCCCGGCCGTCCATCGCTGCGAGCATCGGATGCATCACTAGCGTGAGCATCCCCAACAGGCCAGACCACAGTCCTGCGAACACGACGGCTGCGCCGAGAGTCCACTCTTCATCTGTCACGCTGACCCCCCTCGGCGACTGCAGACGCCAACGGTACGCCGCGTATACGATGCTGCTGAACCCCTGCCGGGCGGGCGGCGCGCTGTGGGCCGAGTGCTAAATGTCCGGACGGCACTCAGCGGCACCACCCGAGTCCGCACACCGAACGCGAGGCCAGTCCCCTGTCCGGAAACGTTGGGGCGAACCGCGGCGACCCGTCCGGAAACGCCGGCTCGATGGCGCGTGCGAAGGGCTGGCGACAGCCTGAATGCTTGCTATCGCGAGCACCTCACCGCGCCCGTACTCGGCGTTCGGCGTGGTCGTCCCCACCGCTAGCGCGGCTGCTCATCAACCGTCGGCCGCCCAGCCGGGCTGTCGACCCTTCGATCCCTCGTGCACCGAACAGCGACCTGTCACGTTCGGTGGCGCCGGACTGCGGCGTTGTCGGGCTTACTGGCGTCTGACCTGTTGGGCGTCTGTGGCAGCCGGACGCGTCGTCGACACGGGTCGGGCCCGAGTCCACGCCGCCGGCGCGCCGGTGACCACGACTGACGTTGCACGGCGCATGGTGGGTAAGGAGTTCGTCGGCGCCATGGTCGCATTCCTTACCAACGACATGGCCGCGGTTGAGGCACGCCCCGGCACCGAGGCGGACGCTGCCTACGGCTCAAGAGCCCGTGACAACGGAACGAGTGAACCGGTCGCCGCGGCACACCACCGAGACGTTCGACGCGGACTGGGCTGGCGACGGCCCGGCGGCTCGGACCCGATCCCGGTTCGTCCTCGCAGCGTCCGTGTAACGCGCCTGAGTCTCCCGCCGTCGATCATCCGATACCGCCGGTTGGACGGCACTGGTGGAGGCTTCGGTGGCGAGTGCGGGGATGTCGCGTTCCCAATGGTTGCCGGGCCAGAGGAGGTAGGGGCCAACGACGATGGTGGTTGCCCCCTAGCGGCGACGCACGCGTCGAAGGCGGTGCCGATCGATGGTTCCGCGAGTTCCATGTGCGCGGCTTCCGACGTTGGTGTACCCGCTGCGCAGCTTCCATTCCGCGACGAAGTCCTCGTGGCGTCGGTTTGAGTCGGCCCGGTGCGAACCATGGTCGACGATGACGATGCCGACGCAATCGCGGTCCGCGAGCGTGCGGAGGCCGGTCATGGAGAACCCGAACCGGAGCCGGTCCGGCCCGGCATCGTCGACGCGTTGCGGGGCCGGACCGGGCCTGTTAGTCGCACCAGGGGAAGAGCTGGGGACTGGTGCGGTGCAGCTCGAGGACCTGGGGGAGGGTGAAGACGGTGGAGTTCGGCACGGTGTCGATGCCCCGGACTCCGAGGGTCTTCAGCGTGCCCGCGTCGACGCCGGACTTGGCGATCGAGGGGAAGACGCCCTTGCCCAGGCTCTTCACCGTGGCCATGCCGGCGCGCTGGCAGGCGTTGCCGGACACGGTGGGGCCGGCGGCGAGGGCCGGGGCGGCGCTGAGGCCGAAGGTGAGTGCACCGGTGGCGGTGGCGAGGGTGAGTTTGCGGATCATAAGGGTCTCCCGAGGGTGTCGGAGGTTGCAACCGGACGTTCCGGCCAGCAATATTTAGCACTAAAGTATTGGGCGGTCAAGTCAGGGCCGGGAAAGTCCTTGTCGGTACCTTCCGGGTTCGGTGCCTGCCCGCGTGGCGAGCGCAGCATCTCGAAGCTCGCCGAGCCGGAGACGATCACAACGGCGGCGCGGAGCTCGACGCTCTCGATCGGGCCGGCCGCACCCGGCCGACCTCGTGCGGCATGCCGGGCGCCGTGGCGCATCCCGAGTCGGATTCTCGACAGGTGTCAAGATCTAGTTTAGTGCTAAAGTAGTCGCTCTACCGAATGGGAAGGGTCGATGGCTCACTACGTCGCAAGAATTCCGGTTTCCGGCACGCGGTCCGCTGCGTTCGCCTACCTCAGTCGCTTCGATCGCGCCGCGGAATGGGATCCGGGCGTCGAGGCCGGCGAGATGGTCACGCCCGAGCCGGTCGGGGTCGGCTCGAGGTTCCGTCTCGTCGCCCGATTCCTCGGGCGGCGCATACCCCTCGAGTACGAGATCGTGGAGCTCGAGCACGACGAGACGGATCGTGTTGCGAGCCGAGAACCGCTCGGTCCGTTCCGTCGACACGATCACGTTCGAAGACGACGAGCGCGGCGCCGTCGTGGTCTACGACGCGCAACTCGACGCCAAGGGCATCGGGCGGCTGGCCGACCCGCTGCTCGCGCTCGTCTTTCGCCGCATCGGCGATCGCGCCGCGGCCGGCCTGCGCACGTGTCTCGCGGCGGTGCCGGCGTGACGCGCTTTGACGGTGCGCGCCGGCTGGCCGACGCCGCGCTCGAAGCGACGGTCGTCGGCAGCTTCAGTCGCATCGGATTCGCAGCACGCCGTGCGCTGTTCGATTGGGATGCCGAGCCCGTTGTCGACATGAGCGGCCGGGTCGCGCTGGTCACGGGCGCGACCGGCGGTCTCGGCGTCGCCGCGGCGACGGCGCTCGCGCAGCGCAACGCCGACGTCTGGATCGTCGGGCGCGACCCGCAGCGCATCGAAGCAGCCCGGCGCGCGATCGCTGCCATCGCACCTGATTCCAGCGTGACGACCGCGGTCGCGGACCTCGCGGTCCTCGACGACGTTCGGAACCTCGCCGACCGCGTCCATCGGTCGGTACCGCGGCTCGACGTGTTGATCCACAACGCGGGCGCGCTCACGCACGATCTGCGGTACACGGTCGATGGTCTCGAGGTCACCGCGCAGGTCCACGTCGTCGCACCGTTCCTGCTGACGACCGCGCTGCTTCCGATTCTGCAGAACACGGGCGACGCCCGCGTCATCACGGTCTCGTCGGGGGGCATGTACACCCAGCGTCTCGATCTCGACGCGCTCGCCACGCCCGCAGTCCCGTTCAACGGTGTGCGCGCCTACGCCAACGCCAAGCGGGCCCAGGTCGTGCTCAACGAACTCTGGTCGAAACACCACGGCGCGGCAGGCGTCGGGTTCCACGCGATGCACCCGGGCTGGGCAAACACGCCCGGTCTGCGTGAGTCGCTGCCGCGCTTTCGCGCGCTGATGGGTCCGCTGCTGCGCACGCCGAGTCAGGGAGCCGACACGATGGTGTGGCTGGCCGCCGACCCGCGCGCGCTCGAGACGAACGGACAGTTCTGGCTGGACCGCCGGCCGCGATCCGTCGCCCCGCTGCCGGGCACCCGCACGAGCGAAGCCGATGCCGAGCGATGCTGGAGTTGGTGCGTCGAAAGCGCCGGCGTCATTGCGCCGCTGGAGGCGGTGCGATGAAGATCGCCATCGTCGGCACCGGCGTGTCGGGCCTCGTCGCGGCCCACCTGCTCCACCCTCACCACGAGATCACCGTGTTCGAGTCCGACACACGAATCGGCGGTCATGCCAACACCGTCGACGTCGAGGTCGACGGCCGGTCGGTCGCGGTCGACACCGGATTCATCGTCTACAACGATCGCAACTATCCCGGGTTCCGTGCACTGCTCGATCGGCTTGGCGTCGCGACCCAACCCACGGAGATGAGCTTCAGCGTCAGCGATGCGCGTACCGGCCTGGAGTTTCGCGGCTCGAACCTCAATACGATCTTCGCCCAGCGCCGCAATCTTGCCAATCCATCATTTCTGCGGCTGCTCGCCGACGTCACGCGCTTCAACCGCGCGGCCCGCCGGCTCGTCGCCGGTGAGGCGCGCTGGAACGGACCCGACCGGCTCCCCGACGGCGGCGGGTTCGACGCCCACGCCGAGGAGTCCTTGGCCGAGTTCGTACGTCGAGGCCGGTTCTCGCAATCATTCGTGCGGCAGTTCCTGATCCCCTTCGGCGCGTCGATCTGGTCGGCTGATCCGGCGACGTTCATGCGCTTCCCCGTGCGCGCGTATGCGCGTTTCATGGACAACCATGGGCTGCTCGACCTCGCCGGGCGGCCCGACTGGCGCACCGTGACCGGCGGTTCCCGACGCTACGTCGAGGCCCTCACCGCCCCGTTCTCGCATCGCATACATCTCGACATGCCCGTGCACAAGATCGTCACCCACGACGGCGTCGGCGGCTCCCAACTCGTCGAAGTGCTCACGGGCCGCGGCCCGGAACTCTTCGACCGTGTGATCGTGGCGACGCACAGCGATCAGGCGTTGCGCATGCTTGCCGACACGAGCACCGCCGAGCGCGAGGTTCTCGGCGCGATCGGCTATCAGCGCAACATCGCGACGTTGCACACCGACGAACGCATGCTGCCGCGCAACCCGCGTGCGCGGGCAGGTTGGAACTACGCGATCGCTGAGAACGCGCGCGGAACCACGGTGACCTACTGGATGAACCGCCTGCAGTCGATCGAGACTCGACGGCCGTTGCTCGTCACGCTGAACCGTCCCGACGAGATCGAGCCCGACATGCGGATCGCCGAGTTCGAGTACGACCATCCCGTCTTCGACGTTCCGGCGATGGCGGCGCAGCGGCGTCGCGCCGAGATCCAAGGCCGCCGGGGCATCTACTTCGCGGGCGCCTACTGGGGCTACGGCTTTCATGAAGACGGCGTGCAGAGCGCACTCGAGGTCGTGCGACTGCTCGAGTCGCGCCGATGACCGCGCTCCTCGCGCCCCCCGAACGCCTGACGTCCGATGCCGTGCGGTCGGTTGCCCGCAAACATCCGCCCGTCGCGATCTACGAGGGAACGGTACGACACCGCAGGTTCGCTCCCACGTTGCGTGAATTCGCGCCGAAGCTGTTCCTCGCCTATCTCGACGTCGACGCGCTGCCGGGCTCGCTCGACCGCCTGCCGCTCTGGTCGGCGCGCCGCCCGGCGCCCGTGCGCTTCCGCCCTCGCGACTTCCTCGACGGCACCGACCGGCCGCTCGGCGCCGCCGTACGCGACCTCGTGCAGGCACGGCTCGGGCGCCGGCCGACGGGGCCTGTCCATCTCCTCGCGCAGCTCCGCACCTTCGGCTGGCTGTTCAACCCGCTCGCCGTCTACTACTGCTGGACCCCCGACGGTCGGGCCCTCGACGCGATCGTGCTCGAGGTGACCAACACCCCGTGGGGCCAACGCCACTGGTATGTGCTCGACGCGCAGGCGCAACATGACCACCACGACAACCGCCAAGGCGATGCACGTCTCACCGTTCCTTCCCATGGACGTCGACTACCGGATCACCTGGACGGTCCCCGATGCCGAGTTGAACCTGCGCATCGAGGTCGAACGCGATCACACGCCGGTCTTCGACGCCGAGCTCGCATTGCGCCGAACGACTGTCAACCGCGGGCGCGCCGTCACCGTGCTGGCGCGCTACCCGATGCTCACGCTACGAGTATCGGCGGGGATCTATGCGAAGGCCGTGCGCCTCCTCACTCGCGGGGTACCCGTGTACCGGCATCCCTCCCGACGGCTGGAAAGGAGCATCCCATGACTTCCACTACGAACGCACCCGGGCGTCTCGCTCGAGCGGTTGTCATGCAACTCCTCAGGCGGCTCACCGGCGGCACCGTTCGCCTTGTCGATCCCTTCGGGGACGCGCGCTTCGGCGACGACACCGCCCCGCCGGCTTCGCCCCGTCTTGACGTGACCGTTCGCGTACGAGACGCGCGTGTGTACTCCCGCATCCTGCACGAGGGCAGCGTCGGGCTCGGCGAGTCGTACGCCGACGGCTGGTGGGACACCGACGACCTCACCGGCTTCCTGCGCCTCGCGCACCGGAGCGTGGCGCGCACCCACACCGCACGCGACCGCCTGCACCGCTGGCTACGACCCGCCGTCGATCCCGTTGCCCGACGACGGTGCGCCGACAAGGACCGAGACGCCCTCAACGTCAGGGCCCACTACGACCTCGGGAACGAGTTCTTCCAACGGATCCTCGACGAGACGATGATGTACTCGTGCGCCGTGTTCGAACGGCCGACGGATTCGCTGGCCGAGGCGTCAGTGCACAAGCTCGATCGTCTGGCCAACCTCCTGGCGCTTGCACCCGGCGATCGTGTGCTCGAGATCGGAACCGGCTGGGGCGGCTTCGCCGTCCACGCGGCGACGCACTACGGCTGCCACGTGACGACGACAACGATCTCGCAACGCCAGCACGAGTTCGCGCAACGGCGTGTCAAGAACGCGGGACTCGAGGACCTCGTGACGGTGCTCGCGGACGATTACCGCGACCTCGGGGGGACCTTCGACAAGATCATCGCGATCGAAATGATCGAAGCCGTCGACTGGCGCGAGTACGACACCTTCTTCGCTCACTGCCGACGCCTGCTCGACGACGCCGGTGCGCTGGCAATGCAGGCGATCGTCGTGCGCGACGAGAGCTTCGACCGCATCAAGCGCCACACCGACTTCATCAAGACCGCCATCTTCCCCGGTGGCTGCCTGCCTTCGGTCCGAGCGCTCACCGCCGCCGCAAACAACAACGGCTTCTCGCACGCGCATGAAGACGACATCGGCCTGCACTACGCCGAGACGCTGCGCCGATGGAGAAGGAACCTCACCGACGCCCGGGACGACCTCGACGCGCTCGGCCTCGACGAGCGATTCGTGCGCCTCTGGGAGTTCTACTTCTCCTACTGCGAGGCCGCGTTCGAAGAACGTTACGTCCGCGACGTGCAGTTGCTGTACAGGGCGCCGGCGTGGCGCCCGCCGGCGCTTCGCACCGCGGCGAGCGCCGAGGCGGTGCATCACGGTTGGGGACCCGAGCTGGTGCGAACGTGACGGCCGAGAAGGGCGGTGGCAGTCGGGAACCGGACCTGACGCTGCAGGAGGCGGCCGATCTGCTCGGCGTGCACTACATGACCGCGTATCGATACGTCCGCACCGGCCGGCTTCCCGGCACACGCGTCGGAGCGCACTGGCACGTGCGACACGCCGACCTCGACAAGATCACAGCCGCGGCGCCGGCCGGCCGCAACGCGGCCACGCGCCGGACGCCGAAGAAGGACTATGTGCGTCGACTTACATCGCTGCTCGTGCAGGGTGACGAGGCCGAAGCATGGCGACTCCTACAGGCCGCACTAGGTTCCGCGTACAGCCCCGAGGACCTCTACCTCGACGTCCTCGGCCCGGCGATGCGGCGCGTCGGCGACGACTGGGCAACCGGCCGCCTCGACGTCGCCGACGAGCACCGCGCCGACCGTCGTGATGTATCGACTGGTCGGCCGGCTCGGCCCGTTGTTCGCCCGCCGCGGCACCACACGCGGGGCCATCGTGCTCGGCGCACCCGTAGGCGACCCCCACGGTCTCGCCACCGCGCTCGTCGCCGATCCACTACGCGGCCGCGGCTTTTCGATCACCGATCTCGGCGCCAACACGCCCGCTGCCTCGTGGGCGAACACCGTCGCCGGCATGCAACGCATCGTCGGAGTCGGCGTCGTCGTGTCGACACCTGTCGACGACGCACTCATCGCCACAACCATCGCAACAATCAAGGCCCATCACGCCGGGCCCGTCGTACTCGGCGGCGTCGCGATCCGGGATCAGGCCCATGCCATCTCGCTCGGCGGCGACACTTGGACGACGTCAGCGCGTGCGGCAGTCGACCACTTCGACGCCACAACATGATGTGACAGACCGCGACCGCGTTCCGGCCGACAAGGTGAACGAGACCATGAGCGAATCGGCAATGAACGTGTGTGGGGCCATTCGTTTCCCGCATCTCGCAGCACGCGACCTGGAAGGTCGCTCGCTCAAGCTTCCCGACGCCTTCTCGGGGGCGTCCAATCTCGTGGTTGTTGCGTTTCGACGCGAGCAACAGGCGATGGTGAACTCGTGGATTGCGTGGTGGGAGATGATCGCGGCGGAGCATCCGAGCCTGCGGTGTTATGAGATTCCGGTGATGGCGACGCGCTGGTCTCTTGCCCGTGCTGTTATCGACGGCGGTATGGCTCAGGCTGTGCGCGAGCAGGAGGCGCGCCGTCGCACGCTCACGGTCTACACCGACGTGCGGCGCGTGACCGACGCGCTCGGGATCGACGCCACCGATACCGTGACCGTGTTGCTGGTCGATGCGGATGGCCGGTTGCGATGGCGTACGACGGGACCGGTGAGCGAACGCTCCGGTTCCGAGTTGCGAGCGGCGCTCACCGCTGACTCCTCCCAGGATGCGGGTGCGGCGGAGTTGTTGTCGATCGAGCAGTTCGAGTTCGCGTTCGACTCGCAGTTCCGTCCGTTCCTCGCATTGATCGGTGTCACTTCCGGTACGGCGCACGTGACGCTCACGGCGGAGCGGCTCGTGGCCCGCTTCGGGCCGTGGACGTGCGAAACCGCGATCGGCAATGTGCGCGACGTGTGCCGCACAGGCCCCTACCACTGGTACAAGGCCATCGGACCGCGCGGGTCGTTCGCCGACCGTGGACTCACCTTCGGCACGACAACTCGAGGTGGTGTCTGCGTGTTATTGCGCCAACCCGTACCGGGCCTCACTCCCGTCGGCCCGCTTCGCCACCCCGGGATCACCCTCACACTCGCCGAGCCCGAACGGTTCGTCGCGTCGTTGCGCCGACGCGCAGGTCTCGCATGATCTCGTCGTCAGCCGCCAACTCCCTAGACATCCGCTCGCGGTCTGCGGCCCACCGTCGCGTCGAGGCCTCGACGTCTGTGAACAAGAACGTCAGCGTCTGGCGAAAAGCCACCGCCGTGGCGCCCCGAAGGCGCAGCACGCGGCGGCATCCCTCGAGAAACCGCACCGGACCCCATGCGGTGCCGCGCTCGACCCAGCCCCTCGATCCCGCCCCGAGGGCAGCGCCTGCGATCGGCTCCCTCCGGCTCAGCGCACTCCGAGCTGAGCACCTCGACCGGCTCTACGTCGAGCTGCTCGACCATGGCGGCACGGGTGGCCGGCCGTCACCCAAGGACCGTCTACGACGCGACTTTGTGATCCGCTCCGCCCTGCGGGTCGCCGTCCACCGTCACCTCGTCGACCACAACGTCGCGCACGAGGCTCGCCCACCGCGCATCTCCATGCGGTCGCGATCGAGCCGAGAGGTCTGACCGCATCACACGCATGGTGGGGTAAGGAGTACGTCGGAGCCATGGTCGCAGTCCTTACCGACGACTTGGCCGCGGTTCGCCCTCGTCACCGGCCGCGACCAGCGAGGCGGACTGGCGTGGTGGGTGGACGGTGACGCGACTTGATTCAACGGGGAACGAGTACGACGACGGGGATCTCTCGGTCCGTGCGTCGCTGGTAGCCCGCATAGCCGCGATAGGCGGCGACGATGCGTGGCCACAGCTCGGCCCGCTCCGTCGCGTCGGCGGTGTGCGCCCGCATCGGCCGGGTCGTGCCACCGACGGTGAGCTCGACGTCCGGCTGGGCGACGAGATTGCGGTACCACTCGGGGTGACGGTCGTCGCCACCCTTCGACGCGACGAGCACGACCCGCTCCGGTTCGTAGATCGGTGCCGTCAGCATGACCGAGCGGCGACGACCACTTGCGCGTCCGATGACGTGCAGCTCGACGGCGGTCATTCCCATCACCGTCGTACCGAGTCGCCCGCCCGACGCCGCAGACAGGCTGCGGTGCACGACGTTCATGCCCTTCATCCACAAGTCGACGAGGTCATCGAACGCACCGATCCCCGGAACGCTACGTGCTGCCACAACGTGCCGGTGCCCGCCGCAGATGCCACTCACAGCAGCAACAGGTGCCTGGCGTCCGGCGTTCTCGGCTGCGCGGCCCGGAGTGTTATCCCCGCGACTATCCGATGGCGGCGTCCGGCGCGTTCGGTGCGCTTGCCCGCCCAACCCACGGCGCTCGGACTGCAGTTGCACGAGCGTTCCGCGTGTGCTCGTCGTGTCGTACCACGCACTTGGCCGCGACCACCGAGTCCCGCCCGGTCGCCTCGATGGCGGCTGCACACGGAACGGCGCACACCGCCGTTCTGTTCGCGATCACCCGCACATCCGGCGTTTCCAGAAATGGCGGAACCGGCCTGTTCCCTACGGATCTCGGACAGTCGGCAGCCGAGCGTTCGGTGCGTCGCTGGGCATTCGGCCGCGTGAAGCGTCGCTTGGCCGAGGCGGCGCGGTGACGTGCCGAACGGTCGTGATGCATCGGGTGTGGGTCGTCCTTGACTGAGGTGGCGATGGTGGATCGCGGACCATCGGTCGGACTGTCCAGCGCTGATTGTGTCCTGCGGCATGATCTTTGGTCGTCGTCTCGCGTCTAGGGTCGGCTCGCGACGCGATGCACACCAGAGCAAACAAGTCCGGGATCAAGTGCTAGCTGCGTTCCACAGCGTTGACAGAAAGGAAGGTCGCGATGAGCGACACCACCGATTACACCCTGGCCGTATTCCTTCTCGACAGCGGGGACGCGGCGCGACGACTGCTCGACGCGGTCGAGAAGATCGACGAGGGTGACGAGAACGTCAAGATCGTCGACGCCGCTGTGGCCGATCACCACACGAAGGGCAAGGTGACGGTCAAGCAGACGCACGATGTCAGCGGTCGCAAGGGAGGGTTCCGCGGCGGGTCGATCGGAGTGATCGCCGGTGCGGTGATGGGCGGTCCGCCAGGAGCGGTGGTCGGCGGTGCCCTTGGGGCTTCGCTGGCGGGACTGTATGCGCGGTTGCGCGACATCGGAATCGAAGACAGCTTCATGCGCAAGGTCGCTGGTGACATAGATCAAGGCAAGAGCGCCGTCTTCGTCCAGTACGAAGGCGACTGGGCTGCGTCGATCGAAGCGATCAGCGACGCCGTCCGCGTCGACCAAGCCGAGTTGATCCACAGCACGCTCCCCGCCGACAAGGCGGAAGCACTACAGGCACTCGTCGCACCCGCGGTCGACGACCTCGGCGGCGAGGAGACCGTGACGGACTACGAAATCGAGGTCGCCGCTGACACCGAGGCGACGCCTGCTGAGGAACCGACCGCACCACCGGAAGCGGCTCCGGGGGCAGAACCGGCTCCGGCGCCAGAGGCACCCTTGCCGCCGCCGGCGTCCGACGAGGCGGCGGTCAAGCCGGATGATCTCACCCAACTCGCCGGTATCGGTCCAAAGTCCGCCGAGGCCCTTAACGCGGCCGGAATCAGCACCTACTCGGCACTCGCCGCGACGAGCGAGCCTGCCGTCCGTGAGGCGCTCTACGCCGCACACATCCTTGCCCCTTCCAACGTGGCGACGTGGGCGATGCAGGCGAACTACGCCGCTAAGGGCGACTGGCAGGGCCTCGCAAAGTACAACCAGCGTTGAACCGGCAAAGGCCAGCACCACAACGCCTGGCAGCCGAATCGGCGTTCGGTGCTGTTCCGCGGGCTGCACGGTGAACGGCGCTCCACGCTCGGAACCGCGCCATACCTGCCGTGTATTAGGCGATCGGCGTTGCCCCGTCGAGCACCGCCACGAACCGAACCGCCCGACCCGATGTTCGGTGTCGTACAGCCGGCGTTACCGGCTCACGACGGGTTATCGCTCGGGATAATTTGGGTACGCGTCGGCGGCGTTCTGTGCGACGCCTACTGCGAGGCCGGGCTCGCCGGCGGCGCCGACCTCGCGCTGTTCGCTGGCGTCGTCGCGAGCGCGGATCCGTTCTTTCGCGGATGGTGTGACCGCCACGCGTAGTCATCCGGCGCGACGAGTGAGCCCGCGCCACTACCGTCCTTCTGGACGGGTGCAAGTCTGATCTGCAGACGGTCCTGCTCCCGTGCGGGAATTCGGCGCTTGGGAGGTTGCATGGGTGCAGGATGGTTCGATCGTTGGTTCAGGTGAGCGAGGCGACGACGGCTTCACCGCAGCGTCGCCCCGAGTAGAGGGCGCCTTGGATCGAGGCGGTGTCACGGTGATCGCCGCATACGAACATGCCGTCGCCGAGATCGACCCGTTGCTTGGGAGAGAACGGGGGATGTTGGCGAGGTTGGCCATGGGTGATCGCATCGGTGCGGAGGTGACGCCAACCGTCGACGGCGGGGCCCCACATGCGCCGAAGTTGGGCCCGCACTGCCGGCTCGATGTCCGGATCGTCGACGCCGGGGCAGGCGGCTGCGATCAGAACCGAGCCGGGCGGGGCGTACTCGGGAGCGACATTGCTCATCACCGCGGTGTTGAGCGCCGGACCGGTACCCGTGCCGTCCAGCACGATGTAGCGATCGGGGATCGGTGCGGCGTCGGCCGCGAACCAGACGCACGATGCCGGATTCGACTCGACTGGTGGCAGTCCGAGCAGCGACGCCGCACGCGGGCCTTCGACCGCCACGACCACTCGTGTGGCACTGATCGTGCGGCCATCGGCGAGCGACACTTGACGCGGTGCGACGCCGATGACCTCCGTGTCGAAGTGGATCAACCCGTCGGGGAGGCGGGCTGACAGCTGGTCTGGAATCGCTCCCATCCCGAGCGCCGGCACGGCGACGTCTCCCTCGACCAGGCTGCGCAGGATCACGTCGAACATGCGACGGCTGGTGCGCAGCGACGGATCGAGCTGTATTCCACCCATCAACGGCCGGAAGAAGCGCTCGATGATCCGGTTGCTGAAGCCCTGCAGTTGGAGTGCGGCGAGGGTGCTGATGTCGGGTTGGCGAAGCAGCTCGGGGGCGGTGGACCTCATGAGGCGGATTCGTTGGCCGAGAATCCGCAGCTTGTCGGCGATGGTGCCGACCGGGGCGAGCCCGGTCTTCAGCAACGTACGCGGGCGCCGGATCGGATCACCGACGAGATCGGTCGACGTACCGTTCCACACGCGCGCGCCGGGCTCGAATCGACGCAAGTCGAGCGCGTCGAGATCGAACTGGGTCGTCAGCTCTGGGTATGCCGTGAGCAGCACCTGGAATCCCCGGTCGAGCCGGAACCCGTCGACGACGTCGGTGCGGACTCGGCCGCCGACACCGTCGGATGCCTCCAGGACCACGACATCGTGGCCAGCACGATGCAAGGAGTTGGCGGCTGCCAGACCCGCCAGCCCGGCCCCCACGATCACCACTTCGGCCGTAGCCGGAAGCGGCCGGCGGTTCGTCGACAAGTCGGAGGTCACGGTATGGTCGTTTCCCCCCGAGTTCACCCGAACACGACATCGACGAGGTAGTCGATCGCGACGACCTCGGTGGCAGGGCGTCGGATCGAGTTGAGACCGTCGTCGATCGCCGGCGCCAGAACAGCTGCGGTCGCTTCGTTGGGCGACAGAACACAGGCTGCGCCGATCCGTTCGAGGTCGGCAGCGTTGGAGAACTGGTCGGTTGAGAACGGCAGGACCACCTGTCGAACACCCGTCGCCAGCGCCTCCTGGACGCTGTTGTTGCCGCCGTGATGCACGATCATGTCGGCACTGCGCAACATTGCGACCTGCGGGAGCTGGGGAGCGATCAACCAGTCGTTGGGAAGGTCACCGAACCGCTCGACCGGTGTGGCGCCGGTCGCAATCGCAGCGCGCACGTCGAGATGTTGCAGCGCCTCCGCGATCCGGCCCAACACGTCACCGCGGTGGGACAGGAACGTACCGAGCGCGACGTATACCTGTGGGCGATCGTCACGGCGGGTCGCCCAGCTGCTCTGTTCGGTCGGGAGCTGTTCGTGACGGACCAGCGGCCCGACGAAGTGGTGATCATCGGGGAGCGTCATCGTGCGGGACGGCGCTTGCATCTCCAGGATGCTGTTGTAGAGCACGATGTCGCCACGGACGCGGAATGCATCATCGACGGCCGGGCGGCCGGGTGCGACAGCGGCGAGCGCAGCATTCCATCTCTCGGTGAAGACGCCGGTCACTCGGTCGACGAGCTGGTCGAGTTCGGCCAGCTGATGCGGATCGGGGCGGATCCGGAGTGGCCAGGTCTCGGGAACCCCGTAGCGTTCGGACCCGACCGGAAGTTGGCTGGGGTGGCCCGGGACCAGCGTCACGAATGGACGCTCGGTGGCGTACATCGCCAGCGTCGATGCGAACGACACGTGGTCAACGATCACATGCTCGGGTTTGATCTCGTCACACAGGCGAGCCACTTCGGTGGCCACCTGTTCGGGCTGCCAGAGCAGATCCCGTTCGCGATCGAGTGCCTGACGGCGCATGGTGGCAATTGGCCCAGCAGACGTCGCGGCGATGAACCTTTCGAGACTCGGATCACAGACGGCAACGCCACTGTTCGAGCGGGCACCCAGGCGGAGCAAGCGCCACTCGAAGCCATCTGCCTCGACGCGCCGACGCTGATTTGGTCCGGTCGCCACCACGACCCGTTGAAAAGCGTCGTGGGCAGCCTTGGCGAGGACGGCGAGCGGCCCGTAGTGCGACGCAAAATCCGGGCTGATGACGAGCAGGCTCATTGCATCGCCATCGTGGGTCGGTAGAGCTCGACGAGCTGCGCCGCCATCGTTTCGATCGAATAGCGCTGCTCGACCATCGCCCGCGCCCGTTCGGCCCGACCGCTGCGGGCCACCAGCCGGAACGCATCTCGTATCGCGACGCCGAGGTCGGCACCCGGATCGACCAGCACGCCGGTGTCGCCGTGTTCGACATAGGTCGACGGTCCGCCCGTACTGGGGGCGACCACGACCAGCCCGGCAGCCAATGCTTCGAGCACCGCGAGCCCGAACTCTTCTTTGAGCGCGCCATCGACGTACACGCCGCCGGCGGCCCAGTCTCCCCCTCGGCCGGACACGGTGGAGATCAGGAGACGGCCGATATCGACGTGCGGCCGACCGCCGAGCAGGATGACACCATCTCGACGCCGATCGGTGGGCGGAACGAGCTGATCGATCGTCTCGAGCACGGCGGCTTCGGTCGCCGACGGAGCAGCCAGATCACCGCCGACGATCACGAGATTGCACGTGTCGTGGAGCCTCGGATCGGCAGCCCACGCCGACACGACGCGGTCCATACCCTTGACCGGATTCAAGCGGCCCACACTGACGACGAGCGGGAGACCCCGCCGTGATGGCGAGATCTTGGCAGCGAGTTCGTCGAGCACATCACCCCGGCGGGCACTGTCGGACGGGGTACAGGCGGTCTCGATCGCACGGTCGAGCAGGCTGATGTCGATGCCCTCGGCCACAACGGAAACGCTCTGATAGCTCTGCTCGCCATCGATACGTTCCAGGAACTCCATCGGCCTCGACCGGGGGAACAAGGCGAGCTGGTCGGCGTCGCGAGCGATGCGCTCGATCAATCGGGCCCGAAACCAGACGTGCGCATCTGTGTCCAGCCGGACGAACGATTCGTCGTCGAGTTCCCCGCGTCGTTGGAGCGACTCGATCACGTTGTGCGGGTCGGGAGCGACACTGAAGCAGACCGCCACACCCAACTCGGCCGCCACGTCGGCACCGGAGAGCGTGCCGGCGTCCGCCATGCGCAGGTGCAACACGTCGACCGGCCCCGCCAGCCGCAGCGCTCGGCGGATGCCGCGTTCGATCGCCGGCAGGTGCTCCCACGCGTCGTTGGCGGATGCGGCCGGACGAGTGTCGTCACCGAAGGCGACCATCCCGAACGACAAGGGGATCCGACTCGACGACAGTGGACCGATGACGGCGTCGGTGAGCGTTCCGCGCCCGATCGTGAGCACGTGGTCGACGTCCTCTCGACGCGCCAAGGCCTCACCGAGCGAGACCAGCAGACTGGCGACACCACCGGTGTCGCCGCGTCCACCGAGGCTGAGTTGACCGTCGAGTCCACCCGTCAACACGAGCTGAGCGATCCGCAGGCCGCTTCGACCGTCCCGATCCAGCGGCGACTCACGGTGTTGGCGGGTACTGAGCGCCAGGGCGGCATCGGTTCCGATCATGTCATCGAAGGCGGCGAGGCGCTGCAACGCGGCGTCGATTGCCGGGCTACTCCGCTCCCCGAGCGCTCCGATCGCCGCTGCCCGGACGGTGGGGGCTTCCCGATCGTCGAGCACGAGGTGTAGCAACACATGATCCGCATCCTCGCCGATGACCCCGAGCAGATCGACCAGTCGCGCCCTCGCTGCCGGGGTGCCCCCGGCCGACAACTTGGCGATCGCCGCCCGCACGATCGTGTGACCAAAGACGGCCGACCAGCGCCGCAACGTTCGGTGAGCATGCATCGTGTCGATACCGCCGACGACCACGAGCTCGACCAACGCTGGGAGCGCCCGCTCGCTCGGGTGGCGATCGCCGAGGCGCCACGCCGCATGCCGGCGAACCAGCTGTTGAGGGTGTGCCAACAGGTCGGTCAAGCGGTCGTCGGCGAGTCGGTGGTCGACTTCGGCGAGGGACTCGATCGCGACGATCGCCGAGATCGGTCCGGCGGCAGCCAACCGACCGAGCTCGTGCGCCAGCAGCTCTTGGTCTCGAGACCGCCGAACTTGCTCGGCCAGCTGCGACGACCGCCGAAGCAGCATCGAGTAGTCGCCGCCGTCCACGAGCGTTCGGAGCTCGTCAACGATCGGGTGGAATACGGCTCTGGCACAAGCCGGCTCGTCAACGCGATGCGACATCACCAGGCTGATCTTAGTCTTCTTTAGTCTATTTTAGTACGAGTTAGTTCGAAAATCCTGAAGTGCGGTCTAGAGTTCTCGAATGGGTGCACCGACGAACGCCAAAGTCGACCTGCAGACAGCGGCGGACGAACTCGGAGTGCACTACCAGACGGCGTATCGCTGGGTACGCAACGGACGGCTCGACGCGGAACTGGTCGGGGGTAAATACCTCATCAGTTCGACCGACATCGCCGAGTTGGACCGTGCCCGCCACACATCGGCAGCCCCGACGCCGCCGCGCCAGAGCCGGCTCGAGCACGCCACCGACCGCATGTACGACGCGCTCGTGGCCGGCGACGAGCCGGCCGCCGCCAAGATCATCCGACGCCTAGCCGAGGAGGGCGCACCCGCAATCGAGTTGATCCGAGTCGTGCTCGTGCCGCCGCTCCAGAAGATCGGCCACGCGTGGGAGCACGGCGAGTTGACGGTCTGGGTCGAACACCGCGCATCGGCGATCGTCGAGCGACTCCTTGGTCATCTGGCACCTAACCCACGCGGTCGTCGCCGTGGGGTCGTCGTCGTCGCCACGGTGACTGGCGATCGCCATTCGCTGCCGACCACCATGGCCGCCATCGCCCTGCGGGCCGACAACTGGCACGTCCATCACCTCGGGGCAGACCTGCCGCCCGACGAGATCACCGGTTTCTGCGAAGCGTACGACGTCGACGTTGCGGTGATCACGGTCACGAACCCCGAAACGCGAGCGACCGCCGACGCAACGGCAACCAGGCTGCGAACAGCCGGAACGCCGGCGATCGTCGGCGGCCTCGGCAACGACCTCACCGAGTTGATCGATCTCGCCCGGAGCGCTGCCGTCCGGCAGCCGGTCGAGGCCATTCCAAACAAATACGAGTAAGCACTGTTAAGACGATGGTCCGTTCAGAAGGTCCATCATGAAAAACGTTGTTCCCTGCCCTGCGACTGCAGATCCCCTTTCTCGTCGCTCGATCCTGTCGTTCTTGCTCTCCGTCTGCAGGGCGGAGTTTGCCCACGACGGTGACGGCCTCGCCAAAGGCGGCGACCTGACCCTCTAAATCGACGGCATCAAAGTCGACGAGGGACGCATCGACGCCACCCAACCGATGACCTTCACCGCCGACGAGACAACCGATGTCGGCAATGACAGCGCCACACCCCCGTCAGCGACGACCACGGGCCGAAAAACAGCGAGTTCACCGGACAAACCCACTGGATTCAACTCGACGCCGGAACCGAAGAACTCGAACACCTCATCAGCCCCGAGGAACGACTGCGTGTCGCCATGGCGCGCCAGTAGCCGACGACCCCACCACAACCGCAACGCTGCCATCACGCAGCTCCGAACCGTCATTCGGGAAACGCGTCAGCGCCCCCACCGTCCGTCCACGAAGCGCCCCTGAATCGGCGATCGGCGTGGGCGCGTTTCGAGCACGGCGGCTTGTGGGTGGGTGCGAGCAACCGCCTTGAGAGGGCGCCGAACGGCGTCCCGCGGCGTTCAGTCCGCGCTTGCCCAGGGTGCGTGTCCGATGAGGCGTCGCCGATAATCGGCGGCCACAGAGAGGGCGGCGCGTCATCGAAGTGCCGTTGTCCCCAGCGCGGCCATCTCGCGAATGATCATGACAGTCGGTGTGGTGAAGCGGAATTCCGTCATCGCGGCAGCGGGTTCGGGCCGGTCGCCGTCACGAGCCGCTGGGGCACCCAGTCGTCGACGTGATGGAACCCGTCGTCGAACGGGCCAGCATCGAGCTCGACGGATGCCCTCAGTGAAAGTCGATAGAACTTCACGTGGGTGAAGTCCTCGAACAAGATGTAGACGGGGTCGGGTGTGCTGTTCGGGCCCTGGAATTGCTGTCCCGTCAGGACGGGCTTGTGGGCTCCGACGAACGCGTCGAAAGTGTCACCGAGCACGACGCCGAGGTGCTCCAACCCCATCTTGTAAACACGCTGGTGCACGGGCGGGATGAGCTCGATGAGCGGGACGACCTTGCCGTCGAGGACGTCGAGCGGCTCGGCGGGAACGATCAAGGAGATCGGGCGGCCGTTCCAGACATTCTCGCGATTGGCGACCGCGTGGCGTTCGATGAGCCCCCGCACATGCACGTACTGGTCCCATTCGGGGACACGGTACGCGAGGTGGCTGAGTCCGTATGGGGTGATGTCGATGCCGCGTGTGGCCAGCCGGTCTCGCTGCTGCGCGGCGAATGCCCGGTAGTCCCCGATGATGTCCTCGATCGGATCTGCCATCAGCCGTCTCCTTCTGACGTCGTACAGGTGGTTGACGCCGTACGCCTCGTTCGTCAATGGCGACACTCCGGATTCTTCTTCTCCTCGCCACACGCGCTCAACAACCCGGCCGCGATCACGGTGATGTTCCGCGTCGCCACATCCCATTGTGCTCCCCCGTCCATCTCGCTGCGTTACGCCATTTTGTCGCTCTCGCTCTCTCTGGGGTCGCTTCGGTCGGCAACGTCGAGCGCCGCCGACTGCAAGACGCTGCGCTGAAGGTGACTTGCCCGCCCAGATCTGTAGATATCCCCGGTGATCGAGTGAGGCTGCGGGCTGCTTCTCGTCGAGGAGCGCTTGTGGCTGATCGGAGTCGGGATGTCGTCGTTGGAGGTTGTTGTAGGTCGGTCTGGGGGGCTGGGTTGTTGGCTCGCTATGTCGAGTTCGTGGCTGGGAGGTGCCGGCCGAACACGGTGCTGGCGACGGTGTCGGATCTCAAGGCGTTCTTCACAGTGATCGACAGGAGCCCGTCGAGGTGGCGCCGGCGGACTTGTTCGAGTTCATCGCGGCGCAGCGATGGTGCTGGGCGGGCTGCGTTGTTGCGAGGTGGTCGGACTGCGGCTCGAGGATCTGCAGCCGACGAACCGGCGGGTGTTCATCGCCGATGGCAAGGGCAGTTCTTTGGGAGCCTGTCGAACTACCTGTCGATCAGCGGCCCGAGACCGCCAGTGACGCGCTTTTCGTGGTGCTGAAAGGCGCCCGTGCTGGAGCACCGTTGAGCATCAACGGGTTGGAACAGATCGTGGCGTTGTCGGCCAAGACACGAGCAGGTTCGTCAACCGATGCATCCCCCATTGTCGTTTGTGTGGCCGTGCAGACGAAAGGCAATGATGTCGGGGCGGCGCGGAGTCCGGTCGCGCAAGGACAGGGAGGTGCGTTGCGATGAGTGATGCCGAAATTGATGAGCTGGGGCCGGTCGACTATCTGGTCGTCGAGTTTCCTGCGGGTCGGGCGAACTTCAGCGGCGAGATGGCGGCCGAGCTGTCGTCGCTGGTCGCCGCCGGCACGATCCGCATCCTCGACCTGATGATCATCACCAAGGACGACGACGGCACGATCGACGCCTTCGAGGTCGACGACTTCGAGGGTCTGGATGAGCTGCGGGCGTTGGAGACTGAGCTGGCCAACCTGCTGGCGGCCGACGACGTGGCGGACCTTGCGGCCGCGATGGAGCCTGGCAGCGTGGCGGGCGTGCTCGTCTGGGAGAATCGGTGGGCGGCGCCGTTCGCGTCGGCGGCTCGCCGCGCCGGCGGTCAGTTGATCGCCAACGGCCGGATCCCGATCCAGGCGATCTTGGCGTCGATGGAGGCCGACGAGGCCTCGATGAGCGAAGGAGATTGACATGCCCCTCGGACCTGGACGAGTTGGACGGCGCGGGGTGATCGGTCGCCCAGTGGCGCGCACGGCCGCCGTCGTCGGAACGGCAGCAGTGGTCGCCCACGGTGTCCGACGGCGCGGCGACCGACGCGACGACCGTCGTGACGATCGCCGGGACCGACGCGACGAGCGCCGCTGAGCGAGGAAGTCGCACCGCTCCACGGCAGTTGCCCGCGCGTCGCCAGCGCGCGCTGTCAGACCGGTCGGACGAGCTCACCTCGTGCCGGAACACGCCGGCATCAAACAAAACCGCCGCGGCCCGATGTCCGTCGTCCGCTTCGTCTCACCTCGAGGACGGGCCCACGCCACCTGCATGTGCGCGACCTAGAGGACCTCGAGCAACGAGTCGCCAAAACTCGTTGTGCTCGTCTGTCAGCGAACTGCTGCAGCAAGCCCCAAGGGTCCGTGACCGACCACGTAGACCTTGCCCTTCTCGCCGGCAGCATCCTTGTCGTCGCCTCAGCCCTCTACCTCTACGGGACCGGAGCCGACCATCACCAAGCGACGCAAGACGGTGGGGTCGACGCCGTGTGCCTGCCAACGTCAAACCCGCCCTCGGCGCTTCTGGACCTCGCGCCGTCGCCAGCCGACGATTGAACCGCTAGCACAAGGAAAACACACCGACCATGACCCCCGCCATCGATCCGCATCGCATCATCGATGCCGTACCCGACCGACTCGACGTCATCGATCCAGGTCGGCTGCGCCTGCTGAACCTGGTGTTCGGCCTGGCCCACCTTCTGCAGGCCGTGGTGTTCATCGTGCTGTCTGAGGACGTCGACCTCGACGTTACGGCGATGTTCGCCTCGGGACCGCCGGGGAGTCCGGTCGATCCCGGTGCACTGGAGGTCCTGTTCAGTTACCCGCTCGGGCCGGCCATCGCGCTGTTCTCGCTGCTGTCGGCGTTCTTCCACCTGCTGATCGTCTCTCCTTGGGGCTGGCCGCGCTACGTCGCCGAGCTGACCGGTGGCCAGAACCGCTTCCGCTGGGTCGAATACTCACTGTCGGCGTCGCTGATGATCGTGCTGATCGCCGGCATCACCGGCATCACCGACGTCGCCGCGCTGGTTGCGCTGTTCGGCGTCAACGCGTCGATGATCCTGTTCGGTTGGTTGATGGAGACGACAAATGACCCGGGGCGAGGTGCGGACTGGTCGCCCTACGTGTTCGGCTGCATTGCAGGCATCGTGCCGTGGATCGCCATCGGCGTGTACCTGTTCGGCGCCGGCGAGGAAGTCCCGAACTTCGTCTACGGGATCTTCGTGTCCATCTTCGTCCTGTTCAACTGCTTTGCCGTCAACCAGCTGCTGCAGTACCGCGCCATCGGTCGATGGGCCGACTACTTGTTCGGCGAGCGCATCTACGTCTGGCTCAGCTTGACCGCCAAGAGCCTGCTCGCCTGGCAGATCTTCGCCAACGTCCTCGTCAGCTGACCCGCGACCACTTCGTCATCAGCCAACGCTGGCACGTCCGCCAACCGGCTCGATCGTCGCCACCCGGCCTCGCTGACGGTGGTCGACCCTCCGTTGCTCCGGGTCTCCGCGCAATCACTTGTCGTGTCGGCGCCGCGATCCGCTGCGATCGCAGGCCGGCGGCCACACGCAGGACTCCGCCGTTCAAGCGCAAAGTTGGCGTCCGGGTAATGCAGCTGAGAACGACGACCAGCCGCCTCCTTGACGGCGGCGTCGTCGGGGTTCGCAGCAGTCGGACCGGAACACGACGACAGTTGGCGCGGGCATCGGCGAGCTCAATGCTCAACCTCGACTCCAGGTGTGAGGCCGTGGCTCGGTCGAGCTTTGCTGCGCGACAAGACCGCGGAGTTGGCCGGGCCCTCTACTGGGAAGCGGTGCTGTGGGTCGTTCCCTAGGACGACCGCGCCCACCGGTTCTACGAGTCCGAGGAGTGGCGCGACGACCACGTACGACACGACGATGAGGAGCTTGGGGTCATCGTTCATGAAATGCGTTACCGGCGCCGCCCGAGCTGTGGTTGGGGACAGTGCTAACGCGGCAACGCAAGAGTCCGCCGCGCCGGACAGCCTCAGAAGTTGTGGCGAGCTGACGCCCGGGAGTGGCTGAGGATCACGTACACCACAGACGACGTCCGCAGGTCCACCTGACCGGTCTCCGCGACCCATCCCAGCTGGTGACGTGCCCGGCAAATCGTCTGGCACAGCTCCGCAGCTCTGAACCGTGCCGGCCAGCCGGCTGGTGACAGGCCTCGGGACATCTCACCCCGGGCGGCTACCGCACCTTCCAGCGCGTCTGACGCGTGCAAAGGGGTCGGCTCGCCGTTTCCGTCGAGCCGACCCCTTGTCGCTCGGCTCCGTGGGGGGAGTGTGCCGAGCGGGTCGCGTCAGGCCGGAGGCATCAGCACGCTGTCGATGAGGAAGACCGTTGCGTTGGCGGTGGGGACGTCGCCGCACAGCACTGCCGCGGCTCCGCCGTTGACGACGAGCGTGTCGTTGACCTGAGCGACGGTCAGCTCGGCACCGTTGACGGTCGCAAACGTTCCGCCGGCGACGAGGTCGGCACCGCTGAGCTGCTCGGGCACGACGTGGTAGGTGAGGATCCCGGTCAGGGCCTCGGTGTCGGCGAGGACGCCCTCGAGGGTGGCCGGGTCGATCTTGTCGAACGCCGTGTTGATCGGGGCGAAGACGGTAAACGGCCCGCCTGTGTTGAGCGTGTCGACGAGGCCGGCGGCCGAGACCGCAGCCACGAGGGTCGACAGCAGCGGGTTGTTGGTCGCCGCGGTGCCGACGGGGTCGTCTGCCATGCCGGCCACGCTGCCCTCGCCGTCGGTCGGAACCGCAGCACACGCCGCTCCGGTGGGACCGGCCGCCATCGGTTCGGACGTCATCGGCTCAGAGCCCATCGGCTCGGTGGGTGGCTCGGTGGTTGCGGAAGCGATGCCAGCTGAGCACACCAGTGCGGCGGCGGCAATCAGTGAGCCGGCGCTCAGGCGGCGGGAAGTGCGGATCATTTTGGATGTCCCTTTCTGACGGGTAGCCCTCGGCGAGTTCCTTCGGACTAGTAGTGATTCGGTGCCGTGGCCGCAGCTGGATGACGTGATGTGGCTAACGTCAGGCAGCGTCAGGTGGAGCCACCACGCGAAGGACGGTCCGTTGAACGTAGAACAGAAACCCGTCGTGGTCTCCGGGTCGAGCGGTCTGATCGGCTCGGCACTGGGGACGTGACTGGCCGCCGCGAGTCACCATGTCCCAGCTGCTGCTGAGCAAGGCGAGCTCATCCAGAACGGCCGGTCACACCGAATAATTGACGTGAGGCCGACCTTTGACGCTGCGTCTGACGCGGCACTGGCGATCGCCGTCTCGAGGTATGAACAGTCCGCTCTTGCGGAGGCGTACAAGCGACACGCTGGTGCGGTGTTCGCCCTCGCCCGCCGTCTGCTGGTCGATCAAGCCCTCGCCGAGGAGGTCGTCCAGGAGGTCTTTCTCCGGTTGTGGAACGATCCGACGCGCTTCGATCCGGATCGGGGCAGCCTGCGCAGCTTCCTGCTCATCGACACCCACGGGCGGGCGGTCGACTTGTTGCGTTCGGACGCATCCCGACGCCAACGCGAGGATCGCGACGCCCGTAAGACTGCGGCCAACCCCTATGACCTCGAGTACGAGGTCGGCGACCTCGTCGTGTCGGCCAAGGTGCGCAGTGCCCTCGACCATCTTCCCGAGGACGAAAGGGCGGCGATCGAGGTCGCCTACTTCGAGGGCTACACGTACCGCGAAGTGGCGGCCCGCCTCGACGTGCCGGAGGGTACGGTCAAGAGCAGGATCCGCAGCGGCCTGCGTCGACTGCACCGGGAACTCGTGGCTGCTGGCGTGGAGGTAGGGACATGACGCCCGACGACCACCTCGACGAATTGCTCGGAGCCTACGCCCTCGACGCCGTCGATGACCTCGAGCGTCGGCGGGTGGAGGCCTACCTCGCCGAACATGCCGAGGCCCGTGCCGAGGTCTGGCAGATGCGCCAGGCAGCGTCGATGCTCGCCCACAGCGGCAATCCGGCTCCCGACAGGATCTGGGATCGCATCGCCGACACGCTGGAGGAGCGGCCCCCGGACCTCGACCGGCCCCTGCCGGCTCCCAAGTCGACGGGCCGACGACGGCCGCTTACTGCCCTGTTGGCGGCCGCCGCCGTGCTCATCGCCGCCGCCGCAGGAGTCGTCACCGCGCTTGTCCTCGACGCCGCAGATGAGCCCGAAACGACGCAGTCGATCGAGGACGCATACGAGTCGGCGCGTGACGACCCCGACGGCCGCCTCGTCAACCTGTCCTCGGAGGACGGGTCGCTGGGCGCTGAGGCGGTCCTGCAGCCCGACGGCGTCGGCTTCCTGTCCGCCGCGACACTGCCGCAGCTGCCGGCGACCGAGACCTACCAGCTGTGGGGGGTGTACAGCGACGGCGACGTGATCTCACTCGGCGTCATGGGCAACCGCCCGGCCATCGAACCGTTCGCCGCAGAAGGGGAACTCGACGCCCTCGTAGTCACCCGAGAGGCCGCAGGAGGCGTCACATCGTCAACAAGCGGCGCCCTCCTGGTGGGTCCGATCGAGTGATCACCAGCACTCATCGCCATGTTACGCGGCGTCCGCTGATGGCATCACAACGAACGGTCGGTGTCGTCTGGCTTCGTCGCGATCTCGTCGCGCTGACCACCCGACGTTGCACCGGGTCGTGGACGACTGCGATGAGGTCCTCCCGCTTTTCGTCGTCCGGAGCGGGGCGGGACCGAACCTGGGGCATCCGGCATGTACTGAACGTCCGCCCCGACGATGACCAGCCGGCACCGGCTCGAACTGCGGCAACCTCGTTGGAAAGGAATGCGGCCGTCGTAGGTGAATTCGACGCGCACCTGGTGGTCGCCCGTCGACACGGACCCGGCAAGGCCGGCACGGCAACTCTGTTCGTCGACGGCAACAAAGTCGCCGAGGGTCGTGTCGAGGCCACCGTGCCGATGATCCTCTCGGGCGACGAGCTGTGACGGCCAGTCCTGGTGACTGACGATTGGAGTGGTTGTGAGCATGGCCACCGGCGGTTACCACGGGCGGCGGCAACCCCAAAGAGAACGGCGGCACCCGCTTCGTTCACCAGCGTGGCGAGACGGGTGCTGTCGCGGGTCAACAGATCGGAGGTCGATTTGGTTGTGGGTGCATCGTCGGCGTGGGTCTCGTCATGTTTGCCGTCGTCGTCGCCACCGTGGGCAGAGATCTCGCCAGGCGGCGAGCCGGGCGATCGCTCACGCTCCCCACGAACGCTGAACCCTGCCTCGAGCGGCATTGACGGCGCACCGGCAACGGTCCTGGCAGTGCGTCCCGGGCGATTACCGGATCGACCCTTCGGGAGGAGCCGTCGTGACGCCCGTTGGACTAACCAAGTGGCTGTAGCGGCCCGTAAGGAGGAGCGATCCAGTGGGGATTGAGCAGGAACGCTCGTCCGAGCTTGACGCCTTGGTTTCCGCGATCGGGACAGCGAGTGGGGAGACACTTCTCGAACTGCGCGACTTCTTGCTCAACGCCATCTTTCCGTCAATGCCAGGGACCGTCCGCGATGTCGTGCTTCCCCTCTTTGCGTTGGTGACGCTGGAGGCTCGATCGATCGAGCAGGGTCTACCGCGACTCGGCGAGAAGCGACAGTAGTTTGACACCGATCGCCTTTCGCAGGCTGCTGAAATCCTGGCCCCGGCCGGCTGCGGTCGTGCCGAGGGTCCACGACTGTGGCGTGCTGCGCTTCGTCCTCGAACGTAACTGCCACTTCGGCGGCCAGCTCAGCGGCGCAGAACGCCTCGGCCTCAGGCGATGTCGGCTCGGCCGAACCATCGACGGCGAGCGTCACCTCAGTCGTGTCCGTCGCATGTTCGGCATCGGTGTGCGCCGCCGTCGACCCGGTCGGGTCGGTGGTGGCGGTCGACGCGACGCGACATTCGAAGCTCGTTCGCCAGCGGGCCGAGTCTGGTACGCATCACGCCGGCGTGATCTTCACCTCACCGCGACGCTTTCACAGGGGTAGCTCCGCCTACCCCGACAACCTCGTCAAGGCGCTCGGCGCCTTCTTGGCCACGGCACCCGAGCGGTTCACCGATCAGATCCACTGGCTGTGACCACCGTGGCGCGTTCTGGTCAACCGATCGACTTCGGACAGACGCGCGAAGCAAGGTGCGGTTACTGTGCTCGTTACTGTGTAACGGCGCTCACGCCAGGCAAAGTGCCAGCGTATGGCCCTAAGGAGAGACCCGATGCGGAATCCCTCCCGTTCCGCAGACCTCCCGTCCGCTGTGTGTCTCGCGACCCCAGCGACGATTAGCTGGTCGCGCTCAGCCGCGCCGACGACGCTCTCGATTTCGGTGCCGGTGTATCAGGTCTAGTGGCGCTGCCGGCGTTCAGTCGTGGGTCGGCTCGTCGCCCGGTGGCGAGCATGTGTGGACCGACGCCGATGAGTTCGGGGACGCGTTCGAGCGCCCGGCTCACATCGAGCACGACTCGCCGATCGATGGGGTCGTGCATTCGCTCGTTGAGATCGGCGAGCAGCGCTGCTGCTCCCTCGACGGCGACGAGATCGACGAGTTCCAGTTCGGCTGCTCGCACCTCGCCGGCGAGCTGGCGTGGTCGATGCGTGTACCCGGTGAACGACCCTGGGAACAGTGGGCGCAACACACCGCGGCGTTCGACGTGGCTGAGCTCGTCGAGGACGTCGGGCAGATCTCGATACAACTGCTGGGCCAGCACACCGTGGAGATGCGCTGCCCACCGGGAGATCGCCGCGACGAATACCGGGCCTCCGGGTCTCACGATGCGTCTCGCCTCGCGCAGCGCCTGCAGTCGGTCAGTGCGTCGGTGAAGGTGGTAAAGCGGTCCGAGCAGCAGCACGGCGTCGACTGAGGTGTCGTCGAGGTCGAGTTCGGTGGCATCGCCGACGGCGGTCTCGATGTCACCGCGTCCGGCCGCGCCGGACAGCTGCTCGACGTGGATCGGAACCACATCGCGATGTCGCACTGTGTGACCCAACCCGGCCAACCACAGGGCGTACCGGCCCGGGCCGCCGCCGATGTCCGCCACGACGCTCGGCGCGCCGGGCAAATGGCGACCGACGATCTCCTTGGTCCGCTCGAACTCGAGCAGACCGGCGCCGCTGTCGAGACGAGCTAGCTCCAGGCCTAACTCGTAGTACTCGTGCACTGCACGCCGTTCGTCGCTGCCAGCCACATCGCATTCTCGCTCACCGATGCTGCGCAGTAGTACGCCTGTGGAAGGCGTCGCCACAGCCCAGAACGAACACACCGAACATCGCCGTCGGCGGCCTCAACGCCGCGCGAGAACGACATGGCCGGCCCGACGCTCCGATTGCTACTCAGCTTGCACAACGACGGGTCGGCGCTCGGCGCAGGCACCCGTCCGGGAGCTCAATGGCGGCACCGAGCGGACCGTTGCCGGCCAAGTATCGGGCGCCGGTTACGCGACAGAACGCGGCTATTGGGTGGAGGACTTCGCCGCCGACGTGATGTCCTTCCTCGACGCCCTCGACATCGAGCGAGCGGTCGTGGCCGGCCACTCGGGTTCGTGCCTGACGCCCGCCGGGTCGCCATCGACCACCCCCGGCGCGCCAACGAACTGATCGACGTCAGATACGGAACTGCGGTGTCGAGGACGCGTCCAGGGTCGAGCACGCGCCCTGCACGAAGGGCCGCTGAGCGGGGAAACAATGAGCGGCGACTCGGATCGTTGTCGTCGGTTGATGTACTCCTGCCAAATCCGCCGTCAACTCGGTGGCGACCACAGCGAGAACGGACGAGCTCGGACACGGAGTCGCGGAGCTCAAAGCAAGCCGCTACCGCCGGTCCATTGCTCGATCACGAAGCAACGTCTTGTCGCCGTTGGGGGGGCTGGCCCACTCGGGCCGTCTCGCCAAGTGTTGCGCTGGGTACGTTCGCAACGCAACGTGAGGAGGGGCGTGGACTCGAACGACGAGCAGCGCTTGGAGCCGGGACCAGCGGAACGGGTTGTCCGGCCGGACAAGCCGAAGACGACGCACCATGTTGTCGGGCCGACGGAGGCGGTGATGGCGGTTGAGCAGCCGCCAACTCGGTGGTCAGGCACCGAGATCGACATGGGTGTCCGGTGGAGATCGGGGCACCGTCGGCCTCGTGACGTCGATCGATGAGCGCTTCGGCGATGCTCGTGTGCAGCGAAGGCGCATCGACGATGGTTGATCGACGGATTGAGATCGACCTTGGCGCTGAGGTTGGCGCTCCGCGCCTGGCCCGCCGGTCGATTCAGGGCTGGCTCGAGTCGCTGGGATGCGCAGCTGAACGGCTCTCCGACGTCGGACTCGTGATCGCCGAACTCGTCACGAATGCCGTCGTCCACGCCCACACGCCGGCGACATTGATCGGTCAGCGCGAACCCGGATTTGTGCGGATCGAGGTACATGACGACAGCACCGAGGGCCCCATGGAACGCGACGTCGGGACGGCGCAAGGCGGATTCGGTCTGAAGATCGTCGATCGCTTGAGTGAGTCGTGGGGTTGGGGCTATCGGCCGGCGGGCGGCAAGGTCGTGTGGGCGTTGGTCCGTTGCTGACCGACACGGCGCCCAAGCAGCGTCACCGTCGAGCAGACGTCAGCTGTCGACACCCGGCCGGGACTCTGCGTCTGTGGCCGGGTGTGAGGTGATCGTGCCGTCGCCGTCGTCGCTGACAGTGAATAGCTCGTTCACGTCGCAGAGTTCGAAGAGACGACAGACGGCCGGACTGGGTCGTTGCACAATCAGTCGACGATCCAATGCTGCGGCGTGCGACCGCACCGATAGCAGCTCATGCAATCCGGTGGAGTCGAGATAGGAGACTTCCGACAGGTCGATGACGATGTCGCCGTCGGTTGACGCGACCAACTCGTCAAGGGTCGAACGGAGGTCTGCCACGTTTTCCAGATCGATTTCGCCGCACACCGTGACGGTGGCGGCTCGGGATTGCATTTCAGACGTGATCCGAAACGGAACATCGAGTGACATGAAGAACCCTCCCGAGGTCTTGAGGCGAGTCCGGATGTCCTAGCTGCTGAAGACGAAATCTACGGTACCGACGCCACTTGGCCTGCCGCAACAATCGACAGCCAGCGGGCTTTCGGGCTCGTTCCCGCGTCGCTCTGCCTTCAGATACGGGCGAATCGGCCGTGCGAACGCATCGCCTAACCATGAGCCCGATGACGGCGGCGACGTGACCATCTGCGCCCATTGCCGCCCACCGCCCAGGAACCGGGTGACCAGGAGGAATGGCAGGCGGTGACTGTCGATCGGGATGGCGCTTGGTGACCGTGTCGAATCTGCCGGCGGCGTCGTTCGGTGCGGCCAGTCCGATGGACCGCGGGCCATTGAGGACCCACTGGTGGGAGCTCAGCCCTTAGCCGCTCACGCCGTGGCCCCGCTCGCGGGCAAACACCACGATCCTGTCGGCGGCGGCGGCGTCCTCGGTCGTTGACACATCTATAACGAGCGGGTCGAGCGCGAGCACGAGCGGTTCCCGGACCGCTCGCTGACGAGTCAATAGCTCGACCGGGTCTCGGTCATTTACGAGAGGTCGATGGCTCTTCTTGACCGCCTTGCGGACGAGGTGCTCGATGGGGGCGGTGAGCCACACCACGGCGTGGCCGACCATGTGATCCCGGACAACGGCTGACTCACACACCGACGCAGCCGGACCGATGACCGTGGGATCGCCAGAAGCCAGCGCGGTGAGAGCGATTTCGGCCTCGATCGCATGCAGAGCGTCGATGCCCTCAGTCTCAGCCACGTCCGCCGCCGTCCGACCACCGGTGTAGTCGGCGAGCCGCTCATCGCCGTCGACCAGCTCGAGGCCCAGACGTTCCGCGACGACACGACCGACCGACGTCTTACCAGCACCCATCAGCCCCAACAGGACCACGTGCATCGTCATGCCGCGACCAGATACCCCGACCCCGCCGGCTCAAGACGCGTCGCGGCACGCCGTGCCCGCGAAGCCACCCACGAAAGCATCAACAGCCGGTGACAAGCTCGACCGAACGCAGGTCCGCGGGTCCGCCAACACTGCTGCGAGACCGAACTGTCGAACAGAAGTCGCCGACAACTGTTACAAGGCGGGCAAAATTCTTCCTTCGTCGACGACTCGTCGCCGCCCGGTGAGCAGGATTTTCACCGACGGCACCTCCTCGACCCGCGCGCTCGAGGCGAACCCGGTTTGCACGACGGCGCCCGTGTTACGACGCCGAGGTCTCGTCGGGCCCCTCGTACTCGTCGTGCAGCTTCCACCACGTGTACGGCGGGTCCTGCGGGTAGCCGTCGGGTGAGTCCTCCCACTCCTCTTGGCGTCCGAGGGGGGTGATGTCGAGAAGGCTCCAAACGTTGCCGATGGCGTCGACGGCGCGGCCGTTCGTGAAATAGGTGCGGTAGGTGCGGTCTTCGGCGCGGATGAAGACGTTGAGCCCGAAGTACTCGTCGACGCCGAAATCCGCCGAGAAATCGTCGAGGGTGCTGAACCAGGGGATGTCCCAGCCCATCCGCGACTTGTAACGGTCGATGGCGTCGATAGGTGCCGGCGAGACGAGGACGAACGTGGTGTCGCGCTCGTTGAGGTGAGCGACATGGCCGACGTTGTCGATGAACATCGCACACCCCGAGCAGCCGCCGTCAGGCCAGTTCTCGACACCCGGCTCGAAGAACGCCCGGTACACGATCAGCTGCGTCCTGCCGTCGAACAGGTCCGCCAGCGTCAGGTCACCGTTGGGTCCGACGAACCGGTAGTCCTTGTCGATCTCGACCCACGGCAGCCGGCGTCGCTCCGCCGCCAGCTCGTCGCGAACCTTCGTCGCCGCCTTCTCCTTGTCCAGCAGCGCGTCACGTGCCGCCTGCCATTCCTCGGGCGAGACCACCGGTGGTGTGTCCATGCCGCTCGTATCGATGCCCGTGTTCGTCATGTCGTCTCGCTCCTTCGTCGTCAGCGCCCTCAGCGCTCCGTGGATTCTCGTCACCGGTCCGCGTCATCAGGTCGCCTGCTCAACGAGGTGGTCGAGCGCCTCGCTTTGGCCGACAAAGACCGAGTCGTCGCCGGCCGCCCGGCGGCACCGCTGACGTGCAGCGTGAGCTCGGTCGTCGAGTGGCATCAGCCAGTTGTGCGGCTGGACCTCGGGAGTATTGGAAGATCTAGGTGACCGCTTGACGAAGATCATGGACAGATCGTGGATCCGGGGTAACTGCCCGGCGCCGACCAGGTCCAACGGATCTTCGTGATCGGCCTGGTCGCCGACAGCCTCGTCACGGAGTTCGCGCTCCAGATTCCGACGTTCCAAGGTGATGGCTGTCGCCAACTACGCGCCACGAGGCGATGGCGTGGACGACCACCGCCCGGGATCCTCGAGGGCCGATCTTGACCAGGTGCCGCACTTGGCTGCGAGGGCTGGGCTTACTCGCGCAAGCGTTCTCAACGTTGGTCCGCTTCCCGTTCGCATCGACAGGATGTGGTCGATCCAAAGAGAGCCTGAGCCGGCCAGAAGCGGGGCGGCGCTCGCCATGTTGGCGCCGCTCTCGGCATGGGTGGTGGACGTCGTGGCCGCGGCGGTCATCGTTCGCCCGCAGAACTCTGTTGTCGGGTCGCCCGGCGACGATCTCGCTGTGCGTTACCGGGGTCGGAGGACGCCGGCAAGTGTGCTCGTTGCCGTGCAACTGCTGTGTTCGGAAGCAAATCTCCAGTACATCGACCACGTTCGTCGGTGTCGCGAAGTCCCTCCCGTTCCGCTGTCAGGCGGTTGGCTGTTCGCCTGCTATGGCGCCGTAAAGATCTCTACTTGGGTTGCCGAGCCCGGCAATGTCTGGACGGTGAACGAGATCAGGATTGGATCGCCGACCAGTTCGAGCAGATCGCAGCCGTAGATCCCGGGCAGCACCCACACCCAGTCGCCCTGTTCGATCTGGTCCTGCCAGATCACCGTGCCGTCTTGAGCTTTGAGGGTGTAGATCTCTCCTGCGCCTTGTGGGAACTTGATCAGCGAGCCGCGCACGAAGGTCGTTCGGTCTGCTTCGATGTTGACCTGGATCGTGGTCTCGTTGCCGCTCGGGTTCGTCCAGGCCAAGTCGCAGACGCCGATCGGCACCTCGACCTTGTTCGTGTCCTCGGTGAACGTGTACGTGAACGGTTCCCCGCCCTGCGGGTTGCTGTCGGTCGCCGGCTGCTCGGCACAGGTCAGTGTGGCCAGTGGATAGAGCCCGCCGATCGACTCGATTTCGAGGAACCCGGTCGTGATGACGACTTCCAGCTCTTCGAGGAACGTGAACAGCGCCACCGAGAGCTCATCGGCATTCTGCGCCCCGACGATCTGACCACCGGTGTTCTCGGCGATGCAGCTCGTGATCCGCAGCTCTTCCTCGTCGAGACCCAGACCGACCACGTAGACCGTGATCGCCGCCTCGCTCTCCTTCAACGAGGTGGCGATTGCACAGGGATCGGCGTCGCAGGTCTCCAGACCATCGGTGACGAGAATGATCGCGTTGCTGACCGAGTCCGAGGCGGCCGGGAAATCGGCCGCGGCACGCTCGAGAGAGAGCCCGATCGGCGTCCACCCGACCGGCTGATAGTTGGCGACCTGCTCGCGCAGGGCCTCCGGATCGACGCCGTCGACCGGCACTGTCAGTTCGGACGACTGACAACTCTCGGCCCTGCCCGCCTCGGTGTTGTCACCGAGGTGTCCGAACACCCGGAAGCCGACATTGAGTCCCGGCCGATCGACCGGAATCGCGTCGATCACTTGGTTGAGCACGCGCTTGGCAGCGTCAATCCGTGGCTCACCGGTGTCCGTCTCCGCCGCCATCGATCCAGACGAGTCCATGACCAGCTCGACGTTGACCTCCGTCCCAGGTTCCGCTTGGGCGAGGGCCTTCTTCGGCGCCTGGACCACCAGGTTCGCCGCGCAGAGGACGAGCAACGCCCCGAGAATCATCGTCCGGGTGATCCAGGTCTGGATTGTTGTCGTCACCGCATCCACCTCTCTGTTGACCGCCAGGCGTGCATCGCCTGCCCCCGGCGCCCCGTACCCACAGCGCGTGGTTTTGATTCGTGTAAGCGCGCGATGTCTGGCGTGACCGTCGACGGGTAACCAAGGGGACACAGACGGTGGGGGTCACTAAGAGGGGGATCCGTGAGCACACGCTCCATCAAGACTGCGGTCGTAGGCACGCTCGTTGGCAGCGTGTTGACCCTGTTGGTCGGCCAGCTTGCTGCGGCGGGCACGGGCGTGGTGGCCGGGCCGCCGAGTTCGCCGCCCGGGCAGGTCGACCGAGGCATCGAGCTCGTCGACGGGCTCGGTAGTGGCGGGCAACCCGAGGGTGTGCCTCGCGAGCTTGTGATCGCCGACGCCCGGTTCCTGTTCGATCGGGTCGTCCCACTCAGCCGACAGGAGCTGTTCAGAGTGGCCCAGGAGCAGGAAACCATCGCCTACGCCAGAACCGAGGAAGGCCCGTTCGCGGCGATCTACCTGTCGGTGCCGAATCGCAGTGAGGACGAGCTGGTCAGGTACCTTCCAGAAGGCGTCGGATCGGCGGAAGTCGCCTGCCCGGCAGAGGTCGGTGACTACGAGCGCGTCGATGCCAGCGGTTCCTTGTACGCGTTCGCTGGAATCGAGACCGACCTCACCGCCGACTCACTCCAGCAAGTCGGCGACAACAACGGAGAGCCGGTCTTTGCGGATCCGGACGGCGCCCAGCCGTTCCCCGAGCTGTTCTTCTCATCCAGTGACGGACTGCTTCGCTTCGTCCTGGTGGGCGACGATGGCCGACCGGCGTCGATCGCCGAGTCGCTCGCCTTTGACGGGACCGCGTTCGCCTTCGAATCCGATGCCACCGACACCGTTGACCGCGCTTCGCTCACGAAGGTCGGGTGCTCGACTGCGTTCCCGGTCTTCGCCCCGACCGAAACGGTCGACGCCGGCTTCACCCAGCTCTACGTACTCGCCGGTACGCGCTTGTTCAGCTTCACCAACGCAGGAGCCGCGCCGGCACAGGAGACCGACCCGCCGACCACGAGCACGACCTCGACGACCACCACGACAACGCCGTCGACCACCGCGCCACCGACAACGGAGCTGCCGGCGACGGAGCCGCCGACGACGGAGCCGTCCACGACAACCACCACATCCACGACGACGACGGAACCGCCGACGACCACGACGACGTCGACGACAACAACGACGACGGAACCGCCGACGACCACCTCGACGTCGACGACAACAACGACAACGGAACCGCCGACGACCACCTCGACGTCGACGACAACAACGACAACGGAACCGCCGACAACCACCTCGACGTCCACGACCACGTCGACCTCCACGACGACGACGGCACCAGCGTCGACGACCTCGACGTCGACGACATCGACGTCGACCAGCTCAACGACCACGACACCGGCGACTACGTCGACCACCACGACGACGGAGCCGTCGGACACCACGACAACACCGTGCCGCGGCAACCCCGGCGAGCTCAACGCGCAGGGGATCCCGGAGCACCTGCCGACGCTGATCCAGTTCGGTGGCGTCGCCTATGTCTTTGCCGAGTCTGAGGCGCCCGAGGACGCCGGAACACTGACTCGAATCGGCTGCATCGGACCGTTCGAGGTGGCAAGCACCGACCAGGACGATGCCGAAGCGGTCCTCTACCTGCTGACCACCGGCGCTGACAGCCGGCGACCAGGTCTACCGCTTCGAGGCCGCCCTGACGTTCGAGATCGAGTTCCAGGTCACGGAACGGCCGCAAGTCGTCACGACGGGCGACCAGCGCTATCGAGTGGAACAGGTTTGGCAGCCGTCGGTCTACTCCAGCACAACCGTCATCCTCTTCGTCGACGACCCTGCGGATCCTGCTCCGGAGGTCATCTACGGACTCGACGTCTCGGACTCAGTCGTCGGCGACGCCATCGGCGAGTATCGGCTGCCGGACGACTCGGCGCCACCCGAGGAGTTGACCGCCGCCGCAGAAGCGGCCGGTCTCAACCCGGATCTCACGATCAACGGGCTGTTGTACGTCCTGGCCGAGATCTACACGCCGAGCGGTACGACGAGCAATGGGTTCGTGACCCTGTTTGCAACAACCACCGAGGGGACGCCGGAAGTGCTGCTCGGTCGAGACCCGCGTCAGGATGAGCTGCTCATCTTCGTCGGGGAGTCCCCCCAGACCCCCAGGTGATCGGCACCACCGCGCCGGACGCGACGTGGATCGCCGGGAGTCCGCCCCTCCAGCGGGGAGGCGTTCCTAGCTCTCGACGCGCGGGACATATGCGGGGAGGACGGGACTGCACGGAGGGCCGGAAGGCGTCATGAGCGGGGCGAGGGGGTCGCGGCGATACTTTCCCGAGGCGCCGCGCAAGGGTCGTGAGCGGGATCGCGCGCAGACCGTCGTCGATGAACCGATCGTCGAGGAGCTGTTCAGCGTCGAGCGGCTGGAGGAGCATGCGCGGACTCTTGCCGCCGCCCAAACTGTCGCGCCCTCCTCGAGCCGTGAGGTGCCGATCCGGCCTCGCGTCGTCGAGAACGCTCGCGTCTTGGTGGAGTCATACCGAGTGTTGGCGCGGGCGATCGAGGAGGAGCGTGCGATCACGCCGGCGGCCGAATGGCTCGTCGACAACTTCACGATCGTCGATGAACAAGTTCGCGAGATCCGCGACGACTTGCCGGCGGACTATTACCGCGAGCTCCCCAAGGTCGCCGAGGGCCATTTGGCGGGCTACCCACGCGTCCTGGGGTTGGCGTGGGCCTATGTCGCCCACACCGACAGCCGCTTCGATCCCGAGACGCTGCGGCGAATGGTGCGGGCGTATCAACAGGTCGAGCCGTTGACGATCGGGGAGCTGTGGGCGATTGCGATCAGCCTGCGCATCCTGCTCGTCGAGAACCTCCGCCGCCTCGCTGAGCGGATCGTGCGCGGCCGGGCGGAGCGCCAATTCGCCGATGAATTGGCCGACATCTTGCTCGGATTGGGCACGGACGGTCCTGCCGACGCTTCGATGTCGGTGCGCCTGCTGGAGCGAGCACAGTTGACAACGTCGGCGCAGGTCCAGCTGTTCCAACGGCTCCGTGATCAGGACCCGGCGGTCACACCGGCGCTGCCCTGGCTCGAGCGGTTCGTGGAATCACAGGGTGTCACGACCGAGGAGCTCGTCCAGCGACAGCACCAGCGCATGGCCACCATGAATGTCACCGTGCGCAACGTGATCACCAGCATGAGGCTGATCTCGTGGTTCGACTGGGCTGAGTTCGTCGAGAGCGTCAGTGTGGTCGACGAAGTGCTTCGTGACGGGAGCGCGTTCGCCGAGATGGACTTCGCCACGCGCGACCACTATCGGAAGGCCGTGGAAGAGCTGGCCCGGGGGTCGGGCCGCACGGAGGTCGACGTTGCCCGAGCGGCGATCGCCCTGACTGCGAACGTCCAGTCCGATGACGACGGCGACACATCGATGCTGTCTCGGCTCCACGATCCCGGCTACTACCTGGTCGCCGACGGACGCTCCGTTCTGGAACGCTCCCTCCACGTTCGGGTGAGCCGGCTGAAACGGTTACGGCGCGCCGCGCTACGAGCGGGCGCCGGTTTCTATCTCGGGTCTCTGACACTGCTGACGGGACTCATCGTCGCCGTTCCCCTGGTGCTCGCCGGCCATGACGCCGGTGCCGCGATCGCGGTCGGCATCCTCGCCCTCGGCCCGGCATCCGAGCTGGCGACAGCCCTCGTCAACTGGACCGTCACCCACGTGCTAGGTCCCCGGCCGCTGCCGCGACTCGATCTCGACGACGGCGTGCCGACCAACCTGCGAACGCTCGTGGTCGTTCCGATGCTGCTCACGACATCAGCAGGCGTCGAGGCCCAGATCGCCCAGTTAGAAGTCCACTATCTGAGCAACCGCGAGGGAGACCTGCGGTTCGCCCTGCTCTCGGACTGGCTCGACGCAGAGAGCGAACGCGTCGCGGGCGATGACGAGTTGCTCTCCGCCGCGGCGGCAGGAATTGACCAACTCAACCAACGCTACGGCGAGGCGCCCGGCGGCGGAGCCCGATTTCTGCTCTTCCATCGGCAGCGACAATGGAACGACCGCGAGGGCTGCTGGATGGGCTGGGAGCGCAAGCGCGGCAAGCTCGAAGAGCTCAATGCCCTGCTGCGGGGCTCGACGACGACGAGCTTTCTGACCAGCAGCACACGCGCCGCCTCGATCCCGCCGCCCGCCGTGCGCTATGTCGTCACGCTCGACGCTGACACCCGGCTCCCGAGGGGTTCGGTGGCACAACTCGTCGGAACGATGGCGCATCCGCTCAATCAGGCGCGCTTCGACAGTCGGGCCGGACGGGTGACACTCGGCTACGGCTTGCTCCAGCCACGGATCGCGCCGACGCTGCCAGCGGAGCACGAGGGTTCGACGTTTCAACGCATCTTCGGCGGACCGGCCGGCATCGATCCCTATTCGTCGGCGGTCTCCGACGTCTACCAGGACCTCTTTCAGGAGGGCAGCTTCACCGGCAAGGGGATCTACGACGTGGATGCCTTCGCGGCGGCGCTGGACGGGCGCGTGCCGGAGAACGCCCTGCTGAGTCACGACCTGTTCGAAGGAGTCTTTGCCCGAGCCGGCCTCGTGACCGATGTCGCGTTGCTCGACGAATACCCGTCGAACTACTTGGTCAGCGCCTCCCGTCAACACCGCTGGGCGCGGGGGGACTGGCAGTTGCTGCCGTGGATCCTGGGCCGAGCGGGCCGCAGCACCGAGCCCCGCAGTCGTCGCCGTATCGGCGGCGTCGCCCGATGGAAGATGGTCGACAACCTGCGACGAACGATGTCCGCCCCCCTCGCCGTCGGCACTCTGGTCGCCGCCTGGACGTCGTCCGGGGCGTCGTCCGGGTGGTGGACGGCGTTCGTCGTTGCGTCGTTCATGGTGCCTGCGGCACTGCCGGTGGCCGCGGGGGTCGTGCCGCGTCGTTCCGGGATCTCGATGCGCGGCCATCTGCGCGCCGTTCGCAGCGACGTCGTTGTCGCCGCGGCTCACGTCGTCCTCGGCATCACGTTCCTCGCCCACCAGGCGTGGCTGATGGTGGACGCGATCGTGCGGACGCTGGCGCGGGTGTACGTCACTCGGCGACACCTGCTCGAGTGGGAGACTGCCGCGCAAGTCAAGGCCGAACACAATCTCGCGTTGGGCAGTTTCTACCGCCAGATGGCCGGTGGAGTCGTGATCGCCGTCGTTTCTGCACTGCTTGTCTTCGCCATCGATCCGGACGCCATGTGGATCGCCGCGCCCTTCGTCGTTCTGTGGCTGTCGGCGCCGGCCATCGCCCGCTGGGTCAGCATGCCCGCCGCGGAATCCGCTCCCGAGCAACTCGCCGATGGCGACATCGAACGACTGCGCCTCCTCGCCCGTCGGACGTGGCTGTTCTTCGAGACGTTCGTCGGCCCGGACGACCATGGCCTTCCTCCGGACAACTTTCAAGATGACCCCCACCCGGCGATCGAGCATCGCACGTCGCCGACGAACATCGGGATGTATCTGCTGGCCACCGTGAGTGCCCGTGACTTCGGTTGGATCGGGACGGTGGAGACGGTCGAACGCCTCGAGGCGACGCTGTCGACCGTTGCTTCACTCGAGCGGTTTCGCGGCCATCTGTACAACTGGTACGACACGCGTACCCTCGAGCGGCTGGAGCCGCGGTACGTGTCCACGGTCGACAGCGGCAACCTCGCCGGCCACCTCATCGCCGTGTCCAACGCCTGTCGCCAGATGATCGACCGGCCACTTCCGGTCGCCGCGGCGATCGCCGGCATCGGTGACGCCATCGCGCTCGTGCGTCGGGCAGCCGGCACGATCGACGATGAGCAGCGGAGCCAGGTGCAGGTTCGGCGGCGTCTTGACGACTCCTTCGCATCGCTGGCAGTAACCGCCGATGTTCCGGCGACGGTGGACACCTGGGCGAACGATCTCGAGAAGCTGTCGATGGCCGCTCGCATGTTGCCGGATGTCGCCGGCGACTCGAGTGACGAACGTGCTGATCGCCGTGACAGCGAACTGGTGACCTGGGTCGAAGCAGTGCAGTCAGCGGTGCAGAGCCACGTTCGCGACGTCTCAATTCTCCAGCTCGGGGGGCGCTGGACCGAGTTCCCGACACTCGCCGAAGCATCCGATCCGCCGGCCGACGTGACCGGCGAGGGACCACCTCCGGCGGCCCTGCTGGTTCGCCGGCTCCAGGCGATCGCCGACCTGGCGCAACGACTCGCCTGGGAGATGGAATTCGACTTCCTGTTCGATCCCGTCCGCAAGCTGTTCGCGATCGGGTTTCGCGTCAACGACGGTGCGTTGGATCCGAGCTACTACGACCTTCTCGCCTCGGAGGCCCGTCTCGCCAGCTTCGTGGCGATCGCCAAGGGCGACGTCGATGCCGAACATTGGTTCCGCCTCGGTCGCCCGCTGACGCCCGTCGGTCGTGGCTCCGCCCTGCTCTCGTGGTCCGGGTCGATGTTCGAATACTTGATGCCGGCCCTGGTGATGCGATCCCCCGTCGGCAGCATGTTGGAGCACACCTATCGGCTGGTCGTTGACCGCCAGATCGGTTACGCCGGCGAGTACGGAGTGCCGTGGGGAATCTCCGAGTCCGGATTCAACGCCCGTGACCTCGCTCAGAAATACCAGTACTCCGGGTTCGGCGTGCCCGGCCTGGGGATCAGACGAGGGTTGAGCGACGCCCTCGTGATCGCCCCCTACGCGACCGCTCTCGCAGCAATGATCCGACCCGACGCCGCGGTACGCAACTTCGCCCGATTGACCGCCAGCGGGGCCGCCGGGCGATACGGACTCCGCGAAGCGCTCGACTACACCGCTCGTCGCGTTCCTCGAGGGAGGTCGGTCGCCATCGTCAACAGTTACATGGCGCATCACCAGGGCATGGTTGTCGCGGCCCTCGGAAACGTCGTCAACAACCGAGCGATGGTCGAGCGCTTTCACGCCGAACCGGCCGTCGAGGCAACCGAACTACTGCTCCAGGAGCGCATGCCCCGTGACTCGCTCGCGGCCCGATCCGGTCCCGATGTGACGAGTGCTGCCGACGTGCGCGACATGGTGCCGCCGATCTCCCGCCGGTTCACGTCTCCCCACGACACCGTTCCGAGGACACACCTCCTGTCGAACGGGCGCTACGCCGTGATGGTGACGACTGCCGGGTCCGGCTACAGCCGCCGGGGCGACGTCGCGGTGAGCCGCTGGCGTGAAGACGTCACCCGCGATCCGTGGGGCAGCTTCGTCTATCTGCGTGACATGGACAGCGGGGCGGTGTGGTCACCCGTTCACCAGCCAAGTGGCGTCGACGCCGACACCTACGAGGTCACCTATTACGAAGACCACGCCGAGTTCATTCGCCGCGACGGGTCGATCGTGTCCGGCTTGACCGTCGTCGTGTCGGCGGAGGATGACGCCGAAATCCGTCGTGTATCGCTCACCAACCTGGGCTCGCGCACTCGCGAGATCGAGCTGACGTCGTACCAAGAGCTCGCCCTCTCACCGCAGGCGGCGGACACCGCTCACCCAGCGTTTCAAAACCTGTTCGTGCAAACCGAGTTCGTTCCAGACCTCGGCGCCCTGCTGGCAACCCGCCGTCCCCGGTCCGCGGAGGAACAGCCGGTGTGGGCCGCCCATGTCGTCACGATGGAGGAGCAGACGGTCGACTTCATCCAGTACGAGACTGATCGCGCTCGATTCCTCGGACGCGGCCGATCGTTCCGTTCGCCCATCTCGGTCATCGGCGGGCGCCCGCTGTCGAACACGGTAGGTCCGGTGTTGGATCCGATCTTCAGCCTTCGGACCAGAGTGAAAATCGAGCCCGGCGACACGGTTCACTCGATCTTCTCCACGGTCGTCGCCGACTCGCGTGAGCACGTCCTCGAACTCGCCGATAAGCACCGCACGCCGACGACGTTCGAACGGGCGGCCACGCTGGCCTGGACACATGCCCAGGTCCAGCTCCATCACCTCGGCGTGGAGCCCGACGAAGCCCAGCTGTTCCAACGGCTGGCCAACAGGATCGTCTACTCGGACCCGTCCCTGCGCCCCGCGGGCAATGTCATCGCCCGTAACGAACGGGGGGCGCCTGCGCTCTGGGGCTTTGGTATCTCTGGCGATCTCCCGATCGTGGTGGTGCGCATCGACACGGCCGAGGATCTCGGCATGGTCAGACAGTTGCTGCGCGCCCACGAGTATTGGCGGCTCAAGCTGCTCGCCGTCGATCTCATCATCATCAACGAACAAGGCGCGACCTACGCCGACGACCTTCAGGGCGGACTGGAGGCCCTCGTTCGCAAGAGTCAGTCGAGCCTGGGACACGATGCCCATGGCAGTCACGGAGGTGTGTTCGTCCTGCGCGGCGCCCAGATCACCGAGGAGGACCGCATCCTGTTCCAGGCCGTCGCTCGGGTCGTGTTGCTCGCCCGCCGTGGACAACTTGCCGATCAGGTCACGCGCCTCGAGCGTCCCAACCGCCCGCTGGCGCGGTCGACAGTTCACACGGTCGCCAGCCAGCCCGTGGGGGACAGCGCCGTCGGAGCGCCGCCGGAGCTGGAGTTCTTCAATGGCCTCGGCGGCTTCGGTGATGATGGCCGTGAGTACGTGACGGTTCTCGGGCCCGGTCAATCGACCCCAGCTCCTTGGCTCAACGTGATCGCCAACCAGTCGTTCGGGTTCCAGGTGTCCGAGTCCGGCTGTGGCTACACCTGGGCCGAGAACAGTCGAGAAAACAAGCTGACGGCGTGGTCCAACGACCCCGTCAGCGACCCAGCAAGCGAAGCCCTCTACCTCCGTGATGACGTCACCGGCGACGTCTGGTGCCCGACGGCGCAGCCGATCCGGTGTGAGGGGTCGACCTACATCGCCCACCATGGTCCCGGATACAGCCGCTTCGAGCACGTGCGGGACGGCATCCTTCTCGACCTCGTGCAGTTCGTCCCACTCGACGAGCCGCTGAAGGTCTCGGTGCTCACGATCGAGAACCAATCCGGTCGGTCGAGAAGCCTGTCTGTCACGGCGTACGCCGAGTGGGTGCTCGGCACGACGCGTGATACCAACGCACCGCACATCATCACCGAGCAGGAGCCGGAAACACAGGCGCTGCTGGCCAGGAACCCGTGGAACACCGACTTCGCCGGTCGGGTCGCCTTCCTCGATCTGAGCGGTCGGCAAACCAGTTGGACGGCCGATCGGACGGAGTTCCTCGGACGCAATGGTGGTCCCGAGCGCCCCGCTGCGCTCGCCGGCGGTTCACGCCTCCAGGGAGCCTCTGGCGCCGGGTTGGATCCGTGCGCAGCCCTCCAGACGACCTTCGAGCTCGCCGATGGATCGCGCACTGAGGTCGTCGTACTCCTCGGCCAAGCCGACGGGACCACCGCCGCCGTCGAGCTCATCCGACGCGGGCGCACTGCCGACCACCGGGTGACGCGAGCGGCGGTGGCGAGGTTCTGGGACGACACGCAGGGCACCATCCAGGTGCGGACACCCGACCGCTCGATGGACATCATGCTCAATCGCTGGCTGATCTACCAGGCGCTCGCCTGCCGGCTCTGGGCGCGGACGGCGCTCTACCAAGCTGGTGGCGCCTACGGTTTCCGCGACCAGTTACAGGACGTGATCGCGTTGGTCACCGCCAAGCGCGAGCTGACCCGCGAGCATCTGCTCAGAGCGGCCGCGCGACAGTTCGTCGAAGGCGACGTCCAGCACTGGTGGCACCCGCCGTCGGGTCGCGGCGTTCGCACCCAAATCTCCGACGACCGAGTCTGGCTCCCGTACGCCGTCCATCGATACCTCGAGGTGACGGGCGACGTCGGGGTGCTCGACGAGATGATTCCGTACCTGGACGGACCGCCGCTGGCCAAGGGTGAGATGGACGCCTACTTCCAGCCCGAACGAGCACCGACGGAGGCGACGCTGTTCGATCACTGCGCCGCAGCACTCGACCGCAGCCTCGCAGTCGGCGCCCACGGTTTGCCGCTCATCGGATCCGGCGACTGGAACGATGGCATGAATCGCGTCGGCCACCAGGGCCGGGGTGAAAGCATTTGGCTGGGGTGGTTCTTGTACGTGGCTTTGGCTGCGTTCGCCCCGATCGCCGAATCCCGCCAAGACGACACGTCGGCCGAGCGTTGGCGAACACACATGCGAGCACTGCGTCGAGCGCTCGAGCAACATGGTTGGGACGGTGACTGGTACCGCCGAGCCTTCTTCGACGATGGCACCCCGCTCGGATCGACGTCGAACGTCGAATGCCGCATCGACTCGATCGCCCAGTCCTGGAGCGTGTTGTCGGGCGGCGCCGCCCGTGAGCGCGCAGCCCGGGCGATGGCCGCTGTCGACGAGTACCTCATCCGTCGCGGTGACGGACTCGTCCTCCTCTTCACCCCGCCCTTCGACAAATCCGACGCCGATCCCGGCTACATCAAGGGCTATCTGCCGGGCGTCCGCGAGAACGGTGGTCAGTACACCCACGGCGCGATCTGGTCAGTTCTCGCCTTCGCCGCCCTCGGCGACGGCGACAAGGCGGGCGAACTGTTTGCCATCCTCAATCCACTCAACCACTCGAGCACCCGCGCCGGTGTCTACCGCTACACGGTCGAGCCGTACGTGATGGCAGCTGACGTCTACGCTGAACCACCACACACCGGCCGCGGCGGCTGGACGTGGTACACGGGTGCAGCGGGGTGGATGTACCAGGCCGGACTGGAGTGGATACTTGGATTCCGCTTGCGGGGCACGTCGCTCGTACTCGATCCGTGCATCCCAAAACGATGGCCGGGATACCAGATCAACTTTCGCTATCACAGCTCGACGTACGAGATCACCGTCGAGAACCCGCACGCCGTTAGCCGCGGAATTGCGTCCGCCGAGCTCGACGGACAGGACCTGCCGGACGTTCACACGATCCCACTCGCAGATGACGGCGTCAGTCACCGAGTGCGAATCGTCCTCGGCAACCCACGCTGACCGGGTACGCCCCCGGACGTCACTGAGCGGTGGCCAGAAAGTTCGCGGCCAACCCGAGACTTCCAACGCACGCGAGCAGTCGACCCAACAGTCAGCCTGCTATCAGCCGTTCAATGTGGAGGAGGCACCCGAGCGGTGCCTCCTCCACCGTGGGATTAGCGCCTGCGCTGCAGGGCGTCGTCGTCCACGTCGACGTCGACCTGTTCCTTGCGCACCTTGCCCGAAACGGTCTCGTCGTCGGTGACGGTCTCCTTGACCAAGCGCAGCTTCTCCGTGGCCACCTTTTCGGTTCTCACCACGGGGCGCTCGGCATAAGTGGTCACCTCGGCCTCGTCGTCACCGATGTCGTCGGCGTCTCCGTTGATCGGTTGACGCTCGACGCGCACTTCCTCACGGGTCACCGGCACGGTGACGTTCTGCTGCTCGGTGACGACGTACTTGCGCAGCCGGGCCTTGCCCGTAGCGACCTTTTCGGTACCGACCCGCAACTGCTCCTCCGAACGCGTCATCTCGGCAACCTCTGCCTCGCTGCGCGTTGGCTGGGTCACGTCGTACTCGCTGTCGAAGCGCTCACTAACCGTAGCCACGAGCGTCCCAGGCGAAGCCGTAATGCTCGAACAGGTCGCGCTCCTCGCCAGCGCTGAGATGGCCGTTGGGCGCCACGTTGGGGGAGTCCTCGACCTGATCCTTGCTGTACGGCAAGCGCAACCTGCCATCACGAGCCGTTGCACCGGCGATCGGGACGAAGCTGATGTTCAACCCGAAGAACCCGGTGCGAACGGCCATCCACTCGGGGCGACCGGTCTGGTCGTCGTAGTAGATGGCGTCGATCGCGCCGATCTTGTCGCCGTTGACGCCGTAGGCATCGGTGCCAACCCAGCCTTCATAGCTGTTGATCGTCTCCATGGATCTCTCCCTTGTCCACTTGGATACAGCGGCCGCCGCCGCGTCTCAGACTGATACCCGACGGCGCAGCTGCCTATCCCCACACGCCGCGATGGCCCTGACGCAAAAGTGAAACAGCCGGCTTTGGCGGTGTTTGCTCGGCGTGTCCGGAGGGGTACGGGAGAGCCCACTATGAACGGATCACTAGCAACAATTTTGGCGGACGGCATCTACATCGGCGGCGGCGTCATTCTCGTGATCCTGATCGTCCTGGTCGTCCTACTGCTGATGAGGCGCGGCGTATGAGCGCGTTTCAACCGCCGATTCACACCGTGTGTCGTGACGACGGCTGGACCAACGTTTGCGACGGATGGCCACGAGCCCGGGATCCGCACTCGACGAAGCCGGAGGCCGAAGCGGCTGGGCGTGAGCGGGCCAAGGAGGAGAAGACCGACCACATCGTGCACGACGCCGAGGGGACGATCGAGAAGCGCACGAGCTTCAGGAACCTCCCGGATTCATCGACAGGTGAGGGCGACCAATGAACGTTGTTCGATCCCTCTGGGCGTCGATCCAGGGCGATCCCGTGTTGATGCGCCGCGTCAACGGCTGGCTCAC